>NZ_WXVV01000007.1 GCF_013433315.1 Pseudomonas crudilactis
ACCGCTTCGGTGACATCGCCCTCGGCATTGCGCCGGTAGATCCACACCGCATCGCCGCGAGAGCGTTTATGCAGGAAACCGTTGCGATACTCGTAGGACGTGGGTGCGTCATCCGGCGGAATCAGCGCCACCAGCCGTCCGACCTCGTCGTAGCGGTATTCGGTGATGGCACCCAAAGCATCCTGCTCGGCGATCAACCGTCCCGAAGAGTCATAGGCCTTGAGTTGCTCACCACCGTCCGCCGAGACTTTACGCACCAGTCGCGCACGTTCGTCGTGGACGTACGTCTCTTCGGTGCCGTCGACGTAATGCACCGCGACACTGCCGTCGTCATTCCAGACGTAGCGCGTGTCCATCTGCGAGAACGACGCCCAGTGCCTGACACATCGAGCGGCTTTCCCCGAGCGCTCCCACTCCCAGAAGAAACTCGCCCCGCCAGCCAGTTGCCGCTGCAGAATCACGTGGGCGTCGTCGTAGTCGTAACGCTCGCTGTCACCGACGGCGTTGCTGGCCTCGATCAGGTGCTGATAAGCGTCGTAGCGGTAACTGACCAGCGCTTGTTCAGTTACCCACTCCGCGTTCTGAAAAACCTGGTAATCCACACCCAGCAACTGCGCCCGGTCATAGCGCAACAGCAGCGAACGCCCGGCACCGTTGTCCAGTCGCTGCACCCGGTCAGACCGATCGCGCTGCACCGTCAGACGATTGCCATAGGCATCGCTGATCGCCGTCAGCCGTCCTGCACGAAAGTGATAAAACCGCGCCGTATCCCCGGCCAGCGCGAGGATCAGCTCCTCCGGTTCATCGCCAAGAAAAATCGCCGCCCGCGACAGACTGTTGTGAATCGCTGGACGCTCAATACTCGGCAACGGAAAGCGGGTGCGGCGGTTCTCGTGGTCGACCCAGACCACAAAGTCGCCTTCAAAGACCAGCCGATGCCCCAGCGAATGACTCCAGCCAAACCCCAACCCGACATCGATCTCAGCGGCGCTCGAGCGATACAACCGCGTGAACTCAAACGGCAACACGCCATCGAGCACGGCATCGCTCAGGGTCAGCAGTTCCTCACCGGTGACCATCGATACCGGGCAGCCATTGGTGCAGGTGAAGGGCACGCAATCGGCGCTGTCGCCGTTGGGGTTTTTCGCCTGATCCGGTGAGTCGTCGTGATGCTCGTCTTTCTTCAGCAAGGTGTTGCGCTGCGCATCCCAGCGCAACTGCATCCGGCCCTTTTTCACACCTGCCGCGATGCCTCGGGCAGCAACGGCTTTGTATTGATCGACGTATTTGATGAAGCCCTCAACGATGCCGAACATCGCCTGCACCAAACGCTTCACCGCCGACAGCAATTGCACGGCGCGATCCGCCAGACGCAGCGTCAGATAAGCGATGCCTGCACCACCACTGACGAACGTCAAGACGACGCTGATCAGCACATCGATGAGCACCTGCACCATGATCATCGATGCTGCTTCTGCGGTTTTGCCGGCGATTTCACTGGGCGGCAGCATCTCCAGCCAAAGGCTGGCAGTGCGCAGCAATAAACACAGTGCAGCTTCGTCACTGACCAGCAATTGAAGCTTTTCCATGACGTCAGGGGCTGTCGCTGCCAGCGCCATCAACTGCGTGGCGCCCTCGCCCAATCGCTCGGCGAACGCCCCGGGATCCTTGAGAATGTCCGAGAGCAAACCAATGCTGTCCCACACCCCCTCGATCGCCGCCCAACTCCCGGCGAGCATGCCGTTGCCCGCCGCCGTCGCCACCGACTGCGACCACTGCGGTTTGAAAACCTGCCACTCGCTGCGCAACCAGCCATCCAGCTCAGCGGTCAGGCCGTCATAGGCGTTGAACAGGTTCTCGACCTGACCCTCAGTGACCTCGCTGTGCACCTGCACCCGGTAGAACTTTCCCGCTGTTCCCGTGAACGAGCCCTTGCCTTGCGCGTCGAGGGTCACGGGGGTGGTTTCGCCACCATCCATGGCGATCACATCGACCACGATGTTGCCGAGCGGGATGTCGTACACCGACTCGAATTTGCTCTCGATCTCCATCACCCTGCCCTTCGGGCACTGGACGACACCTGAGAAAAATTCGTTGTCAGTGCTGCTGACGGCAGTGCTGTCGGCACCGAAGCGGATGATCCGCTCCATGCCCATCAGCGACGGAAAATCCGTCGCGTGACTGACTTTTTCCGCCGCTCGACTGGCCCAATGCTTGAGCTGCTCGCGGTAAATACTGAGGGTGGCGGGAAAGCTGTCGAGTCCTTGCTCGATGCGGGTGACGGCTTCCATCAGCGCACGCGGGTGTGCGAAGTGGACTGAATAACCGGGTCAAACATGAGCGTTCCCTCGCGCAAAAATTAGGCGCGGGAACTGTGCGGGGGATCAATCAGGAAAGAAGTCAGGCGAGTAGGCGATGACTGTAGGACTTATCTGTAAAGAATCGACAAGAAATAAACAGGTGCGCAGAAACGCAAACGCGGCGAGAGGAAAACCTCACGCCGCGTTGATTTGAGCGGAGATAAATGGATTTACAGTGTTGAATAGCGAGTACTCAGCCCTTTCAATTTGAGCTCAGCCAAGGGGTGCCCGGCTTTGGCAGCCATGCCCCACCAGTGTGCGGCTTCGAGAGGATCCGGCGACTTGCTCGGTGTTCCCGCCAGGCTGATCACACCGACCTGATAAGCCGCTTTGCCATCACCCGCAAGTGCCGCCAACCGCAACAGGCGCACACCTTCTTCACGCGCGCCCAGGCCGACACCACGAAAGGTCAGGATGTGCCCATAGAAGCTTTGCGCACCGACATCGCCAAGGTTGGCCATGCGCGCAAACTGACCTTCAAGCCAGCGCCAGCCACGCGGTTGCCGTACGAACCACGACCAGTGAAACAGCCTGCGAGCCAGCCAATAGCTCGCCCGCGCCTTGAGCCGTAAAAACACTCAGGCCTCCGCCGATTCCGGGTACTCGTATTCAAAAACGCGGACCACTTCCGAGGCGTGCCAAGAGGCGGCGGCAACGCCATCGGACGGCCCGGAAAAACGCCCCAGACGTTCAACGCACTCAAAGAAACCGGTGCGTGGCAGGCGACTGGCACCTTGGCTGATCACCAGTGAGCTGCGCAACGGTTGCTCGGCCTTGGCATCCAGCGCGGCCAGATGCTCAAGCGCGGCGGTCAAGGTTTGCATGGCCGGTGTCGGCAATTGCAACCGCTCGAGCAAGGCGCGATAAGTCAGCAGATGGCGCTGACGGCGCGCCTGATCCAGCTCTCCGAGCAATCCGTCCCAATGTTGACGACTGATGCGTACGCTCACGATTCATCCCTCCACCCTGGCACCGTCAGTTCCCAGGCCAAACTGCGGCGAATCGCGGCGTCGGGCTGACGCTCACCACTTTCGATCATGGCCAGATAAGACGGGCTGATGCCTACCGTGCGGGCCAGCGCCTCAATGGCGATGCCCTTCCCTTCGCGCAAACTGCGTAGTTGATCCAGACCTGGAAGAATCTGGTCTGGTGTGGCCGCGAGCGGCGTGACTGCCGGACGCGACGGTGTTTCGTTGATACCTGCTGCTTTTAGTAGAGCCTGATACTGAGCCCACGGCAGAACCGCGTATTCGGGTTCGCCATCGCGTGCAATTATCTGAATATCCATGACTACCCCGTAGGACAACAACACTTAGCGAGTCGGCACTTTTCCCTAGAAGTGTAATCCTAACAGCGGCCAAGGTCGCGGGGGGTATCTATCTGTACGAGGGTGTTGAGAATCAGGTTTTTTTCGGCCCCTGAAGTTGCAGTTGTTCGGGGGTATCCGGCAGGCGTTCGACGACTGCCAGTTTTTCCGGCTGCTGACGGTTGCGCCAAAGACGAAAAGCATTGAGTTCATCGTCGAGGGTTTTCATCAGCCAGGCGAGGACGGCAATGTCGTCGAGCATGCCGAACACGGGAATGAAATCCGGAATCGCATCGACCGGACTGAGGAAGTACATCAACCCCGCCACGACCGAAATCAATGCTTTGCCACTGATGGCCCGATACTCGCCGCGCCAATAGGCCAGGCACAACGCCTGGAGTAAACGTAAGTCGTCCTTGAGTTTACCGAGACGATTGCCTTGCGCGGCGCCTTTGCTGGCAACCGCAAACAATAAGGTCGGCAAGCGGCCTCGTGCCAGCAGGCGACCGGCCAGGGGCAGGAATCGAGCGAAATTCCACGGAGCTTTCATCTATTCCTCCCGTTGAAATGTTATCCACACAAATTGTGGATAACCTTGTGAACAGAGCTGCATTTCAGCGCTGGAAGCCCCGTTTCATAAGGGCTGCGCTCAGATCGGGCGTTTTTTACTCACATAAAAAACCCCAATATTTCATTGACTTGGCTGCTCAGGGCGGCTAGCGATGGCAGTCTCATTGGCTATGACTCTCCCGACTGCCATCGGTTCGCTCTGTTTACCCTTGCCAGGGTCCAGATGCAACAACGCCCCGCATAAGCGAGGCGTTGTTGTTGAAGCCTTTACCAATTACTTGGCAGCAGCGGCTTCTTTGGCTGGATCCTTGATGGCCAGCAGTTCCAGGTCGAAGACCAGAACCGAGTTGGCCGGGATTGCCGGGCTTGGCGACTGAGCGCCGTAAGCCAGATCGCTAGGGATGTACAGTTTGTACTTCTCGCCAACGTGCATCAGTTGCAGACCTTCAACCCAACCCGGAATCACGCCGCTCACCGGCAGATCGATCGGGCTGCCGCGCTCGACGGAGCTGTCGAAGACGGTGCCGTTGGTCAGCTTGCCGGTGTAGTGAACGGTCACTACGTCAGTCGGCTTAGGCTGTGGGCCATCAGCTTTCTTGACCACTTCGTACTGCAGGCCGGAAGCGGTGGTTGTTACACCAGCCTTCTTGCCGTTTTCTTCGAGGAATTTCTTGCCAGCGGCTGCCGACTCTTCGCTCATCTTGGCCATACGCTCTTCAGCACGCTTTTGCAGCGCGGCGAAGGCTTCGACCAGTTCTTCGTCTTTCAGCTTCTGTTCTTTCTTGCCAACGGCATCTTCGATGCCCTGGGCTACCGCTTTGGAGTCCAGATCATCCATGCCTTCCTGAGCCAGGCTCTTGCCCATGTTCAGGCCGATACCGTAGGAAGCTTTTTGCGCCGGGGTTTTCAGCTCTACGCTGGTCTGCGAATCACAACCCGCGAGGACCAGGCTAACCAGGGCAACCGCCGCCGCCAACCGATGCTGTTTCATGCTATTTCCTTGTTCATGCGCCGAAAGGGCAATCGAGTAAAGCCGCGAGCTTATCAGGCCGCCACGACCAATGGCTACCGGCATGAGAGCAGGAAACTTCCGATAAGTTCAGGGATTAAAACGCATTGGCGCGAAGCGACGATGAAGCTTCTGTCATCTCGCCCCGACAATCAGCGTCGTTTCTTCTTGCATCATCTGGCGTAATGGCCACTTGCCGCATAGTGCAGGCTCAGGCATAACAGCGGAACAATTCGACAAGGATGTTTATCTTGCGCCTTTTATTCCGTGTGCTGACCCTGATCGTCGTGCTGCTGGGACTCGTGCTCGCAGTGGTGCTGTATTACGTCGCCAACCCGAAATTGCCCTTCTACTCCCCCGCCGAGCAGGTGCATTACCTCGATCAGTGGAATGACGAAGACCGGCAAACCTACTATTTCACGCCTCAGGGCACGCAGGTCAAAGGCCTGCGCTATGAGTGGTTCCAGGCGTTGGAGCTGCCCTTCTCGGAGCGACGTTTCGCCTCACCCGATTACCTCGCGCGTTTCGGTTTTCTGATTGATCCGCAGCAGAAAGCCACGGCGAACAATCCGGGTAACCTCCCCGTCGGTTTTGCCCGGCACCAGAATCCCGGAAACTCCGAGCAATATCTGGACATCACTTGCGCCGCTTGCCACACCGGCGAATTGCGCTTTAACGGCCAAGCCGTGCGGATCGACGGTGGTACCGCGCAACATGTGCTGCCTTCCAGCGTTCCTACTTTGCGCGGCGGCAGTTTCGGACAGGCGTTGGTGGCAAGTCTGACCGCGACTTACTACAACCCATGGAAATTCGAACGTTTTGCCAGAACCGTGCTGGGCGACGAATACGACACGCGCCACGAGCAATTGCGCAAAGACTTCAAAACCTCTCTGAATACATTCATCAAGGTCGCCTGGAACGATACCCATCGCGGCCTCTATCCGACCGAAGAAGGTCCTGGCCGCGCCGATGCCTTTGGACGCATTGCCAATGCGACGTTTGGCGATGCGATTTCCCCCGCCAACTATCGCGTGGCCAATGCCCCGGTGGATTACCCGCAGCTGTGGGACATGTGGACATTCGATTGGGTGCAGTGGAACGGCTCGGCGCAGCAGCCGATGGCGCGCAACATCGGTGAAGCGTTAGGCGTCGGCGCCACCCTGAATTTTTTCGATGGCAACGGCCAGCCGCTGCAAGGCGAAGCACGCTATGCCTCCAGTGTGCGTGTGCGTGATCTGCACAAGATCGAAGAAACCCTGCAAAAGCTCAAGCCACCCACCTGGCCTGAGGAGCTGCTTGGCGCCATCGACAAACCACAGGCAGTGAAGGGGCGCATGCTGTTTGCCGAGAATTGCGCCGGTTGTCACGTCCCGCGCCAGACTCAGGAAGGTCAGCGCTGGGTGCAGCATTTGCACATGCTGCCGGTCGACGTCATCGGCACCGACCCGACCGCCGCCAACAATATCGCCACCCACCGTTTCGACCTGACTGCCCTGCAATGGGATCTGAAGGAACTCGAAACCCTGGACGTCAAACTGCACCCGACGCCCAAGCAACCCCTGGATCTGAGCCAACTGTCGGTGGCCAGGGGCCTGGCTTACGTCACTGCCTTCGTCGAAGACCGCGCCTACCGCGACGCCAACGTCACACCACAGGAAAAGCCCCGGCTGGACGGCTTCGGCCTGCCAATCGGCGTGCGCGAAAAAGTCGCCTACAAGGCCCGGCCGCTAGCCGGTGTCTGGGCTACTGCGCCATTTCTGCACAACGGCTCGGTGCCGAGCCTTTATCAGTTGCTGTCGCCGCAAGATGAGCGCGCCACGACCTTTTTCAAAGGCACATTCGAATACGATCCGCGACATCTGGGTTATCGCACCGAAGCCTTTACCAATGGTTTCCTGTTCGACACGCGCATCACTGGCAACCACAACAGCGGCCATGAATTCCGCGCTGGCGAACGCGGCAACGGCGTGATTGGCCGGCTGCTGCAGCCCGAAGAACGCTGGGCGCTGCTTGAATACCTGAAAGTCCTCGGCGGCCCACTGGAGGCGCAACTGCCATGATCTCGGCCTTCAAGAAAGAACTGCCGCTGTTGGCCAGAGTCTGGTTGTGGCTTGGACGTCTGCTTGGCAAAGTCCTGCTGATAATGGTCATCATCGGCCTCCTCGGCTGGGCCACTGCCACGGCATGGTTTGCCTGGCAGCACCGCGGCCCGGTTTCGGCGCAGGAGCAGATTCCGCCCGGCGAAGCCGCGATGACTCAGGACGTGATTCAGACTGCCGTGCGCGTCGTCGATCAACATCGCGAAAGCACACGCTATCTGCGCGACGCACATGCCAAGGCCCATGGCTGCGTCAAGGCTCAGGTGCAGGTTCTACCGGAACTGGCGCAGTCGCTGCGACAGGGCGTATTCAGTGAGCCAGGCAAAACCTGGCAGGCAATGATTCGCCTGTCCAACGGCAATGCCTACCCACAGTTCGACAGCATCCGCGACGCCAGGGGCATGGCGATCAAACTGCTGGACGTTTCGGGAAAACAGTTGCTCGACAACCGCCAGGCAGTGCATGAACAGGATTTCGTGATGTTCAGCCATCCGAATTTCTTTGTCAGCGATGTCGCCGAGTATCGTCAGAATGTGGCAGCGCAGGCTGACGGCAAGAAGGTCATGGCGTTTTTCCCCGGGTGGGACCCGCGCAGCTGGCAGATCCGTCACTTGTTTATTGCCTTGGCAACATTGTCGCCGCCGCCGGACAGCCCGACGGCGACTACATACTTTTCGGTTTCGCCCTACAAGTTCGGCGACGCGAATGCAAAGTTTCGCGTAGCACCAGACCCAGACAATTGCCCCGCTTACACATTGCCCAAACAGAACCACGACCTGCCAAACTTCCTGCGCAGCGCGTTGAATCAGCAATTGTCGGCAGATCGGGTACCGGCCTGTTTTATGCTGCAAATCCAGCGCCAGGATGCCAATAAATACATGCCGATCGAAGACACCAGCATCGAATGGCGCGAGCAGGATGCGCCTTTCGAAACCGTAGCGCTAATCACGCTGCCGCCGCAGGATTTCGATAATCCGGCGCTGAATCTGCAATGCGACAACCTGTCGTTCAATCCTTGGTTTGGCGTTGAGGCGCATCGCCCGATCGGCGGCATCAACCGGTTGCGCAAAGCGGTGTACGAAGCAATTAGCGACTATCGCCATCAACGCAACAGCGAATGATCCGTATGGCGCCTGCTGGCAACAACGCTGGTCGATGCCGTAATCCTTCCGACAGTGGGCCAGGTCTTGCTCGGGAACAGAACACTGAGGATCCCGGCGTCGGCAACTTTGTCGACAGACATCGTTGGCGTGATCTCGCCAGTGATTAACTTCTGCTCAAGGCCTTGAGCCAGTTCGACAAGCAGCGCGCGGACCTTCGGCATGAGCGGCTTGGCAAAACGTAGCACCGCCCCATCGCGGGTGACGGCAAAAACACGCTGATGAGGTGCCATGATTACACGGTCCAGACTGACCTTGAGGTCCGCTGCAGAGAAGAAATTCTGCTGAAGCTCCACTTCGCTCGGAGCCAGACGTGCCGTTGGTAATGGCTGAATCGAATGGTAAATGCCATGCACACGAAATTCGCGGGGGATCAACGGATTGCCGTGCTGATCCTTGGGAAACAGTTGTGCCCGGTCGAAGCTGGCGTAAGGGCTGGAAACCGGTTCGGTCAGAATAAAAAAATCACTGACGTTATGTTTGAGAATGAAGCCGACATTGGGCTGCGCTGCTGTCGACTCAGGTGATTTGGTATGCAGATAAAGCGCAACATCCTTGGCATCCTGAAAGATCGGACCAAAGATCGGCATTGCTGAGTGTGCCGGCTGTACTTGCAGGATATCCGTCCTCCAACTGGCGTTGAGGTGGCCGCGGTGCCGCCAGAGATCACCGGTTACGACGACCGTTGTTGTTCCGGCGGCCAACGTCAGCAAGATCCACAGGCTGCTTGGAATCGAACCATCTTCATACAACTCCTCGAAACGTCGAGGCTGGCCGCTACTTTTCCTGGTAAGGCGCGGCGAAAGCTCCTGCTCAAACGGCGAGTCTTTCGACGTGTATGACAGAAGCCCCCCATTACGCGCGGATAGATAACATTTCGCGAATTTTCGGTGCGTATTCATCACTTCCGACAAATCTGAAATTGCGAAGAAACGATTACGCTGAATCCATTCGGTTGTGGCCTCATCGGTACCTTGCGCTTTCACCGGACGGGCGTGAAAACTCGCCTCAAGGGTGAGGCCGCTCGGGACAATCAGCTCCCCCGCCGCGCTGACGACTACAGCGGGTATGCCAGGTTGCCTGGTGGTTGCATCGCCCTGATGATTCTTGTCGTCGGCCACCGGCGCATCTATGCGCTCTGCGCAAATGAATCGTGCATCGACGGTTTTCAGAATGAACCCGTTGAATTCGCCGTTTCGCGGGGCCTTCAACAGGCCGTGCAGGCATGCAGCGGCGTCATCGCTGGAAAGAAAGGCTGGACTGGATGACAGGAACGACAGCGCTTGGCCGTCATCGGCGGCAGAAATTTCAGCAGGATTTGGCATTGGATTGGCTCTCGTCGGGCAATTGGCTGGCTCTATGACGTAGAAGCGTCATGAAGAACATTGCTCATTGTCCGAAAGCGACGGAACCGGCAGGCACTACATAGTTATGGGTCGCGAAAAATACCCAAATCCCAGACAGCAAAAAGCCCGCACAAGGCGGGCTTTCTGTGGTGATCTGGCGTTCAGTGTTCCAGATTACCGAATATGGCGCAGCGGACGGGACTCGAACCCGCGACCCCCGGCGTGACAGGCCGGTATTCTAACCGACTGAACTACCGCTGCGCGAAACGCTTGAAACGAATGGTGGGTGATGACGGGATCGAACCGCCGACATTCTGCTTGTAAGGCAGACGCTCTCCCAGCTGAGCTAATCACCCTTCGCTTCGTTACGGGACGCATTATGCCACAAGTTTTCGTAAAGTGTTGATTTAATTGAAGTTTTTTTCAAATAAATCCGAAAACCCGTAAAACGACACATCCCGTGGGTACAACTGTACAAACCTTGAGGCAGAAAAAAACCCGCTTTGGCGGGTTTTTCCGTGGTGACCTGGCGTTCAGTGGTCCAGGTTACCGAATATGGCGCAGCGGACGGGACTCGAACCCGCGACCCCCGGCGTGACAGGCCGGTATTCTAACCGACTGAACTACCGCTGCGCTAAACACTTGAAACGAATGGTGGGTGATGACGGGATCGAACCGCCGACATTCTGCTTGTAAGGCAGACGCTCTCCCAGCTGAGCTAATCACCCTTCGCTTCGGTGTGGCGCGCATTCTACGGAGCGACCCAACCTCTGGCAAGCACTTTTTTAAATAATTTTCTCAGGCCTTCCAAAGGCTTAGAGAAGGGTTGGCCTATGGGACGGCGAAGACAATAATGCCCCCCTTTGTATAAAGGAGAGACTCACCCCATGTGGTTCAAAAACCTGCTTATCTATCGCCTGACCCAAGACCTGCCTGTCGATGCCGAGGCGCTGGAAACTGCACTGGCCACCAAACTGGCGCGTCCATGTGCAAGCCAGGAGTTGACCACCTACGGTTTCGTCGCGCCGTTCGGCAAAGGCGAAGATGCTCCACTGGTGCACGTCAGCGGTGACTTCCTGCTGATTTCCGCGCGTAAAGAAGAACGCATCCTGCCGGGCAGCGTTGTGCGTGACGCGGTCAAGGAAAAGGTCGAAGAGATCGAAGCCGAGCAGATGCGCAAGGTCTATAAGAAGGAACGCGATCAGATCAAGGATGAAATCATCCAGGCGTTTCTGCCGCGCGCGTTTATCCGTCGCTCGTCGACCTTCGCCGCCATCGCGCCGAAACAGGGCCTGATCCTGGTCAACTCGGCCAGCCCGAAACGTGCCGAAGACCTCCTGTCGACCCTGCGTGAAGTGATCGGCACCCTGCCCGTCCGCCCGCTGACCGTAAAAATGTCGCCTACCGCGACCATGACCGAATGGGTCACCACGCAAAAAGCCGCCGACGACTTCTATGTACTGGATGAGTGCGAACTGCGCGACACCCACGAAGACGGCGGTATCGTCCGTTGCAAGCGTCAGGACCTGACCAGCGAAGAAATCCAGCTGCACCTGAGCACCGGCAAAGTCGTGACTCAACTGTCGCTGGCCTGGCAGGACAAGCTGTCGTTCATGCTCGATGACAAGATGACCGTCAAACGTCTGAAGTTCGAAGATCTGTTGCAGGATCAGGCGGAACAGGACGGCGGTGATGAAGCGTTGGGGCAACTGGATGCCAGCTTCACGCTGATGATGCTGACCTTCGGTGATTTCCTGCCGGCACTGGTTGAAGCGTTGGGTGGCGAAGAGACTCCTCAAGGCATCTAAAGCCGTGTGATGTCCAAACTGTAGGAGTGAGCCTGCTCGCGATGAGGGACTGACATTCAACTTATGTGTTGATTGAAAGATCGCTATCGCGAGCAGGCTCACTCCTACATTTGTTTTGTGGTGTTCATTTAATAATAAGGATCAAGCCATGCGCGCACTGGCTGCACTCAGCCGCTTTGTCGGCAATACCTTCGCTTACTGGGTTCTGATTTTCGCGGTGATTGCGTTCCTGCAACCGGAGTGGTTCCTCGGCCTGAAAAGCGCGATCGTGCCGCTACTCGGGCTGGTGATGTTCGGTATGGGCCTGACCCTCAAACTCGACGACTTCGCTGCCGTTGCCCGCCATCCATGGCGTGTGGCGCTGGGCGTGGTTGCCCATTTCGTGATCATGCCCGGCGTGGCGTGGTTGCTTTGCCAGGTGTTTCATCTGCCGCCGGAAATCGCCGTCGGGGTGATCCTGGTCGGCTGCTGCCCAAGCGGCACGTCGTCCAACGTGATGACCTGGCTGGCTCGCGGCGATCTGGCGTTGTCGGTCGCGATCGCTGCCGTCACCACCCTCCTCGCCCCACTGCTGACCCCGGCGTTGATCTGGCTGCTGGCCTCGGCATGGTTGCCGGTATCGTTCATGGAGTTGTTCTGGTCGATCCTGCAAGTGGTGCTGCTGCCGATCATTCTCGGCGTAGTTGCCCAGCGTTTGCTTGGTGACCGAGTACGCCACGCAGTGGATGTATTGCCGCTGGTGTCGGTGGTCAGCATCGTGATCATCGTCACCGCCGTGGTGGCCGCCAGCCAGGCAAAAATCGCCGAATCCGGCCTGCTGATCATGGCTGTGGTCATGCTGCACAACAGCTTCGGTTATTTGCTGGGCTACTTCACCGGGCGCCTGTTCAAGTTGCCGCTGGCCCAGCGCAAATCGCTGGCGCTGGAAGTGGGCATGCAGAATTCGGGATTGGGCGCGGCGTTGGCCAGTGCGCATTTTTCGCCATTGGCGGCAGTGCCGAGCGCGCTGTTCAGCGTTTGGCACAATATTTCCGGGGCACTGCTGTCGACGTACTTCCGGCGCATGAGTGAGAAGGAAGATCGCGATTCGCTGGCGCAACAAGCGGCCGACTGAGGCGCAAACTTGATCCCCGGGTTAATGCTCGTCAAACTATCGCGCAACGCGGGGACGACCCTGCGGCTCGATCGAGTCATTAATCTGGGGACGACCCCGTCAATCGATGGAGGTCTCTCATGTCCTGGATCATTCTGTTTTTCGCCGGCCTGTTCGAAGTCGGCTGGGCCGTCGGCCTGAAATACACCGACGGTTTCAGCCGCCCGCTCCCCACCGTACTGACCGTTGCGGCCATGGCCATCAGCCTTGGCCTGCTTGGCCTGGCGATGAAAGAATTGCCGCTGGGTACGGCCTATGCGATCTGGACCGGTGTTGGTGCCGTGGGCACGGTGATTGCCGGGATCATCCTGTTTGGCGAGTCGATGGCGTTGATTCGGCTGGCCAGCGTGGCGTTGATCATTACCGGGTTGATCGGGCTTAAGGTCAGCGCCTAGGCCTCGACCGCTATCGCGAGCAGGCTCACTCCTACAGGGGAACGCGTTTCAAATGTAGGAGTGAGCCTGCTCGCGATGAGGCCCACACAGTCACCGACTATCTAACTGCCCCGCGCAACTCCCCGACCAACCCCTGCAACTTCGCCGGCTCAGCCGCATCAACGCCCACCGGCGCACCCGCCACCAACGTCACCCGCGACCACAACCGATGAAAAAAGCCCTTGTTCGGATCGCGACTGAAGAAACTCCCCCACAGCCCTTGCAACGCCAGCGGAATCACCGGCACTGGCGTCTCCTCCAGAATCCGCGTCAGCCCGCCCCGGAACTCGTTCATCTCGCCATCCGACGTCAGCTTGCCTTCCGGGAAGATGCACACCAGCTCACCATCCTTCAGATATTGAGCAATCCGCGTGAAGGCCTTTTCGTAGATCTGGATGTCTTCGTTACGCCCGGCAATCGGAATTGTCCCCGCCGTGCGGAAGATAAAGTTCAGTACCGGCAAGTTGTAGATCTTGTAGTACATGACAAAGCGAATCG
This sequence comes from Pseudomonas crudilactis, assembly GCF_013433315.1. Lineage (GTDB taxonomy): Bacteria > Pseudomonadota > Gammaproteobacteria > Pseudomonadales > Pseudomonadaceae > Aquipseudomonas > Aquipseudomonas crudilactis. The sequence continues at coordinate 13,744 of NZ_WXVV01000007.1, forward strand.
GCCGACGCACCGCACCGCCAATCAGCAAGGCATCGACGAACGACACGTGGTTGCACACCAGCAATGCCGCGCCTTCATCGGGAATCGCCTCAAGGTTACGGTGCTCGACGCGGTACATGGAATGGCTGAGTAGCCAGATCATGAAACGCATGCTGAACTCGGGGACGATCTTGAAGATGTAGGCGTTGACGCCGATATTCAGCAGCGACACCACGAGGAACAACTGCGGGATCGACAGCTTGGCCACGCTCAGCAGCACGATCGAGACGATGGCTGATACCACCATAAACAACGCGTTGAGAATGTTGTTGGCGGCAATCACCCGCGCGCGCTCGTTTTCAGCGGTACGTGACTGGATCAAGGCATACAGCGGCACAATGTAGAAGCCACCGAATATGCCGAGGCCGAGGATGTCAATCAACACTGCCCATGTGTGCACGAAACCGAGCACTGCAATCCAGCTGTGGCCGGTGACGCTGTCAGGAATTCCGCCGGAATGCCACCACAACAGCAGACCGAACACGGTCAGACCGAACGAGCCAAACGGCACCAGACCGATCTCGACCTTGCGCCCGGACAGCTTCTCGCAAAGCATCGAACCCAGCGCGATGCCAACCGAGAACACAGTGAGAATAAGCGTTACAACAGTTTCATCGCCGTGCATCCACTCTTTTGCGTAGGCCGGAATCTGCGTCAGGTAAATCGCCCCGACAAACCAGAACCACGAGTTGCCGACGATCGAGCGCGACACCGCCGGGGTCTGGCCCAGGCCAAGTTTCAAGGTGGCCCAGGATTGGCTGAAGATGTTCCAGTTCAGGCGCATTTCCGGGGATGACGCAGCCGCGCGAGGGATGCTGCGGCTGGCCAGATAACCCAGCACGGCAATGCCGACAATGGCAGTCGAGACCAGCGGCGCGTAATGGGTCGATGACATGATGACCCCGGCACCAATCGTCCCGGCGAGAATCGCCAGAAACGTGCCCATCTCCACCAGGCCGTTACCACCCACCAGTTCATCCTCACGCAGCGCCTGCGGCAGGATCGAATATTTCACCGGTCCGAACAGCGCCGAGTGCGTGCCCATGGCGAACAGTGCCACCAGCATCAGCGACAAGTGATCAAAGAGGAAACCGACCGATCCTACGGCCATGATCGCAATTTCCGCGAGCTTGATCAGACGGATCAGCGCGTCCTTGGCGAACTTCTCCCCGAACTGCCCGGCCAATGCCGAGAACAGAAAGAACGGCAGAATAAACAGCAACGCACACAGGTTGACCCAGATCGAGCGGTCACCCTCAATGGTCAAGCGATAGAGAATGGCGAGGATCAGCGACTGCTTGAACACGTTGTCGTTGAACGCGCCGAGCGACTGCGTGATGAAAAACGGCAAGAAGCGCCGCGTGCGCAGCAGGTTGAACTGTGAGGGGTGACTCATCTTCCGTGTTTCCCTGATGTTTAAGGTAGAGAGGCCTGGGTACTGCTTATTGGATTCTCGAACCGCGATCCAGGCCACACCTTACCTAAACTTTTCAGGTTATTTCTTCAAACCTGCGATGCACGGCGAGACAAACAGCTCGCCTCGCCAGGCGCCTTGCACGGTGCGTTTGCCGACAATCAGCCACATTACCGCCAGCAACAGCACCAGCGCGGTACCGAAGACGCTGAAAAACGTCAGGTTCAGGGTGCTAGCCAGTTTCAAGGTTGCCAGCGAATACACACCCAACGGGAAGGTGAATCCCCACCAGCCGAGGTTGAACGGAATGCCGTCACGCAAGTAACGCACGGTGATCAGCAGCGCCATCAGCATCCACCACAGACCAAAGCCCCACAGCGTAATCCCTGCAATAAGTCCAAGACCCGAAGCGATTTCGCCGATGCCCGGCAGACCGTTTGCCGCGAAGATCGCTGGCGCATCACCGCCCAGCAGCAACATGCCCAGCGCACCGGTGCCGATCGGGCCGAGGGCCAGCCAGCTCGAAGCGGCCATGTTTTCGTGGGGCAGTTTATGCAGAGCCATGCGCAGCAGCAGAATCGTCAGAATGCTGAACGCTACCGGTAGGGAAAAGGCCCAGAGCACGTAGCTCGTTGTCAGTACCACCAGTTGCGAATGGGCGTCGGTCAGGTGCGGAGCGAGCAAACCACCGCTGGCCGCTGCCACTTCTGCCGCCACTACCGGCAACAGCCAAACGGCGGTCATCTGGTCGATGCTGTGTTCCTGGCGGGTAAACATCATGTAGGGAATCAACACGCCGCAAGCCAGCGACATGGCCACATCGATCCACCACAGCACTTCGGCGAGATGGATCACGCCGTCGCCCCAGCGCGGCAGGCCGAACAGCAGAACGCCGTTGATGATCGTCGCCAGACCCATCGGAATCGTGCCGAAGAACATCGATACCGTGGAGTGGCCGAAAATCCGCCGCGCTTCATCAAAGAACAGGATCCAGCGCGCGGCGTAGGCGACGGTAAACAGGCTGAATAACAGAATGTTGAACAACCACAAACCTTCAGCGAAAGCGTGCAGGCCTGGAATGGCCACCGGCAGTTGCGCCAGCGCCAACGCCAACACTCCGGTGCCCATGGTCGCGGCGAACCAGTTTGGGGTGAACTGGCGAATCACTTCGCGTGGATGCTGAAGCTGGCTGAACGGCTTGATGCCGGGTTTGGCAGTGTTGGGGCAAGTCATCATGGAGTCCTCTCCTCTGGTGAGGTTGAACCCATGGTAGAACCGAATCGAATATCTATATAACGGGTAATTTCTCTAACTGTTATCTGTTTTACCAATATGCAGTCAGACGCTGCCTTCGCTTTCGATCACCAGAATCCGTGCTGCGCCTTGCGGATGGGCGACATGCTCGGTGCCGACGCTCGCATAGAAGATGTCGCCGACATCAAGCTGCACCTGTTTTTCCTCGCCCTGCTCACGGTAATGCATGATCACCTGGCCATCGAGCACCACAAACACTTCCTCGCCGTCGTTGATATGCCATTTGTACGGCTGATCCGTCCAGTGCAGGCGCGTGGTGATGCCGTTCATGTTGGCGATGTCCAGCGCGCCCCAGGCGCGCTCGGCGGTGAAGGTCTTGCTGCGAATAATCTTCATGAGTCGATCCGTGAGAAGAAGGCTGGGCAAGGCTAACCGAAAGCGCGCCGTTTATGGAGCACGGCACACTTTGGATGGCGCTGGACGCAGGCTCAGCAACAGCGCGCCTAAAGCCAACACGATCAGAATTGCCCCGTAACCATCGGTGGTCGCCAGCAAACCGTAGTTGCGCGACAAGTGCCCGGCGAGCAATGCCGGCAGGCAGAACGCCAGATAACTGACCACGTAATACGCCGCCATCAACCCGGCGCGCTCATGGGGCAAAGCCAGCGGCACCAGGCTGCGCACAGCACCGAGAAATCCCGAGCCAAAGCCGCAACCAGCCACCAGCGTGCCGAGGAAAAACAGCGACAGACTGGCGCTGTGCACGCCCAGCAGAATCAACACCAGACCGATCGGCAGCAGGCTCGCGCCCAACTGCAATGCTCGCGCGGCGGGACGATTGCGCATCATGAAAATCATCAGTGCCCCGGTCACCGTCAAGGCTGCCACGGTTGCGCCGCCGATCAAATTGGAGGTCGAACCGGTGGCGGTGCGCACCAATGACGGTGCCAACGAGGCGTAGAAACCGCCGAGCGCCCACGTTGCCGTATTCAGCGGCAACACGCGCCACAAGGTGGCCCGCGCTTGAATCGGCACGTGCAACGTCGGCCGCAGCGATGCCCACGCCCCGGCTTGCGGGGTGACGCTTTCCGGCAAGCGCCAGACATAGACGCCCTGCAAGACGAACAGCGTGAGCAGCAGCCAATAGGTCAGTTGCAACGGCGCCGGCGCAAATTCGGCCAACAAACCGCAGCCCATGCCGCCCAAGGCCATGCCGAGCAACGGCGCCACACTGTTGATCAACGGCCCCTGCTGGCGATCCGTGTCGAGCAGGGTCGCGCTTAAAACAGCGGTGGCCATGCCGGTGGCAAATCCTTGCAGAACACGCGCGCTGATCAGCCACGCCACGCTGTCGGCATAGATAAACAGCAGCATCGCCAACGCGTTGAGCAACACGGCGGTGAAGATCACCGGTTTGCGTCCCAGGTGATCGGACAGCGAGCCGACAGTTAATAGCGCCGCCAACAGGCTGAGGGCGTAGACGCCGAAAATCAGGGTCAGAACAGCTGCCGAGAAATGCAGTTGATCCTGATACAAGTGATACAGCGGCGTCGGCGCCGTGGAAGCAGCGAGAAAACTGAGTAAGGTGATCGCCAGAAACCACAGGCTGGATCGATTGGAAGCAAGGCTGATCATGGGCACACTCCGCAAAAGCTAATTTTTTGCTTTTGCGGAGTGTGCTACTGCCTCGCGCTTAAAGCAAATTCTTTGTGTTAAGGTCTGCGGCATGGCTATTAAAGAAGGTTTACGCCCCGGCGGCCGCAGTGCCCGGGTGCAAGATGCAATTCATTCGGCAGTCCGCGCGCTCCTGCAGGAGCAGGAGCGTTCGAGCGTGACCGTCCCGCAAATCGCCGCGCGCGCGGGCGTTACACCGTCGACGATTTACCGGCGCTGGGGTGATCTGGCGGCGCTGCTCGCCGACGTCGCCCTCGCCCGCATGCGCCCGGACAGCGAACCGGCGCAAACCGGCAGCTTGCGCAGCGATATCCGCGCGTGGGCCGAGCAATATCTCGATGAGATGAGTTCGGAGCCTGGGCGCAATATGATGCGCGACGTGCAGGCGAGCGCTACGCCGGGGTATTGCGTGACGATCATTGGCGCGCAGTTGCAGACGATCATTGAGCGGCATCCGGATGAAGTGGCGCCGTGTGTCGATCGCCTGATCAATCTGGTGGTGGCGCCGGTGGTGTTCCGGATTCTGTTTTCGGCGGCGGCGCTGGAGGTGGATGAGCTGCATCGGCTGATCGATATTGCGCTACGTCTGGACTGACGCCTGCTCGCGATAAGGCCCGACCTGTCACCGCCAAAACCACCCGCTTCCCCACCTGCGACACCCCGCCGCGCCACGACCTTGGTCGACACTGACTAACCGCCCCGCGCATGCGAGACTGTCCGCCCGGGCAGGAGTGCCGGGGAGTCTTTTGTCGGGAGTGTTGCATGTCGCTGTCCACCGGGCTGATCGCCGCCGTCGCCCTGGCCTATATGGCCATCATGTTCGCCATCGCCTTTTACGGCGACCGACGCAGCGCGCCGTTGCCGCCGCGCGTGCGTGCCTGGGTGTACAGCCTGTCGCTGGCAGTTTATTGCACCAGCTGGACGTTCTTCGGCGCGGTTGGCCAAGCAGCCGAACAGCTGTGGTCATTCCTGCCGATTTACCTCGGGCCGATCCTGCTGTTGGTGGGCGCGCCGTGGGTCCTGCAGAAAATGGTGATGATCAGCAAACAGGAGAACATCACCTCCATCGCTGACTTTATCGCCGCGCGCTACGGCAAATCGCAATCGCTGGCGGTGGTCGTAGCGCTGATCTGTCTGGTCGGCGTCCTGCCCTACATTGCCCTGCAACTCAAAGGCATCGTTCTCGGCGTGAATCTGTTGATCGGCGCCGGTGCCGATGCCATGGGCACCCGTGCCCAGGACACCGCGCTGATCGTGTCGCTGGTGCTGGCGCTGTTCACCATCGTCTTCGGCACGCGCAACCTCGATGCCACCGAACACCACCGGGGCATGGTGCTGGCGATTGCTTTCGAATCGCTGGTCAAACTGTTCGCTTTTCTCGCCGTCGGCGCCTTCGTCACCTATGGCCTGTATGACGGTTTCGATGACCTGTTCAACCAGGCCATGCTCGCCCCGCGTCTCGAGGAATACTGGAAAGAAACCATCAACTGGCCGTCGATGGTGGTGCAGACCGGTGTGGCGATGATGGCGATCATCTGCCTGCCCCGGCAGTTCCACGTCACGGTGGTGGAGAACATCGATCCGCAGGATCTGCGTCTGGCCAAATGGGTGTTTCCCGCCTATCTCGCCTTGGCCGCGCTGTTTGTAGTGCCGATCGCCTTGGCCGGTCAGATGCTGCTGCCCAGCGACGTACTCCCCGACTCCTTCGTGATCAGCCTGCCCCTGGCGCAGGCGCATCCGGCGCTGGCAATGCTGGCGTTTATCGGTGGCGCATCAGCGGCAACCGGCATGGTGATTGTCGCCAGTGTGGCGCTGTCGACCATGGTCTCCAACGACATGCTGTTGCCTTGGTTGCTGCGCCGCAATAATGCCGAGCGCCCGTTTGAAGTATTCCGCCAGTGGATGCTCTCGGTGCGGCGCGTGAGCATCGTGGTGATCCTGTTGCTGGCGTACGTCAGCTATCGCTTGCTCGGTTCGACCGCGAGTCTGGCGACCATCGGCCAGATCGCCTTCGCTGCGGTGACCCAACTGGCGCCAGCGATGCTTGGCGCGCTGTACTGGAAGCAGGCCAACCGCCGCGGGGTTTTCGCCGGTTTGGCCGCGGGTACATTCCTGTGGTTCTACACGTTGATCCTGCCGATTGCCGCGCACAGCCTCGGCTGGTCGCTGAGCAGTTTTCCCGGATTGGCGTGGCTGCACAGCAATCCGTTGAACCTGCCAATTACCCCGCTGACCCAAGGTGTGGTGCTGTCGCTGGCCGGTAACTTCACCTTGTTTGCCTGGGTCTCGGTGTTATCCCGCACGCGCGTGTCGGAGCACTGGCAGGCCGGGCGTTTCATCGGTCAAGAGATCAGCGCACGGCCGAGTGCACGCTCGATGCTGGCGGTGCAGATTGACGATTTGCTGCAATTGGCCGCGCGTTTTGTCGGCGAGGAACGTGCGCGCCAGAGCTTCATTCGCTTCGCCTATCGCCAGGGCAAAGGCTTCAACCCCAACCAGAATGCCGACGGCGAGTGGATCGCCCATACCGAGCGCTTGCTGGCCGGTGTCCTCGGCGCTTCTTCGACGCGCGCGGTGGTAAAAGCCGCCATCGAAGGTCGGGAAATGCAACTGGAGGACGTCGTCCGCATCGCCGACGAAGCCTCCGAGGTGCTGCAGTTCAACCGCGCCTTGCTGCAAGGTGCGATCGAGAACATTACCCAAGGCATCAGCGTGGTCGACCAGTCGCTGAAACTGGTGGCCTGGAACCGGCGTTATCTGGAGTTGTTCAATTACCCGGACGGTCTGATCAGCGTCGGCCGGCCGATTGCCGACATCATTCGCTACAACGCCGAGCGCGGCCTGTGTGGCCCCGGCGAAGCGGAAGTCCACGTTGCCCGCCGCTTGCACTGGATGCGTCAGGGCCGCGCGCATACCTCTGAACGTTTGTTCCCCAACGGCCGGGTGATCGAGCTGATCGGCAACCCGATGCCGGGGGGCGGTTTCGTCATGAGTTTCACCGATATCACCGCGTTCCGCGAAGCCGAGCAGGCGCTGACCGAAGCCAACGAAGGGCTGGAGCAGCGAGTCAGCGAACGCACCCAGGAACTGTCGCAACTCAACGTCGCGCTGACCGAAGCCAAGGGCACCGCCGAGGCGGCCAACCAGTCGAAAACCCGCTTCCTCGCGGCGGTCAGCCATGACTTGATGCAACCGCTGAACGCCGCCCGCCTGTTCTCCGCCGCCCTCTCCCATCAGGATGACGGCTTGAGCAGCGAGGCGCAGACACTGGTGCAACATCTCGACAGTTCCTTGCGCTCGGCCGAGGATCTGATCAGTGATCTGCTGGATATTTCCCGCCTGGAAAACGGCAAGATCAACCCGGATCGCAAGCCGTTTGCGGTCAATGAACTGTTCGACATTCTCGGTGCCGAGTTCAAGGCGCTGGCGCAGGAACAAGGCCTGAGCTTCCGCGTGCGCGGCAGTCATTTGCGTATCGACAGCGACATCAAATTGCTGCGCAGGATTTTGCAGAACTTCCTCACCAATGCGTTCCGCTACGCCAAAGGCCCGGTGTTACTGGGCGTGCGTCGACGTGGCGGCGAATTGTGTCTGGAAGTGTGGGATCGCGGACCAGGGATTCCGGAAGACAAACAACAGGTGATTTTCGAGGAGTTCAAGCGCCTCGACAGCCATCAGACCCGCGCCGAAAAAGGCCTCGGGCTGGGTTTGGCAATTGCCGATGGCTTGTGCCGAGTGCTCGGCCACACTTTGCGTGTACGTTCGTGGCCAGGCCGCGGCAGCGTGTTCAGCGTCAGCGTGCCGCTGGCTCGCTCACAAGCCGTGCCGGCCAGCGCCGCCGTGGAATTGAACGGCAAGTTGCTGAGCGGCGCGCAGGTGCTGTGCATCGACAACGAAGACAGCATTCTAATCGGCATGAACAGCTTATTGAGCCGCTGGGGCTGTCAGGTATGGACGGCGCGTAATCGTGAGGAATGCGCGGCGTTGTTGAACGACGGCGTGCGACCGCAAGTGGCGCTGGTCGACTATCACCTCGATCACGGGGATACCGGCACCGAGTTGATGGCGTGGTTGCGCACGCATCTGGGTGAGCCGGTGCCAGGGGTGGTGATCAGTGCTGACGGGCGACCGGAGATGGTCGCGCAGGTGCATGCGGCGGGGCTGGATTACTTGGCCAAACCGGTGAAGCCGGCGGCGTTGCGGGCGTTGTTGAGTCGGTATTTGCCGCTCTAAAGATGTGTGTACTACAGCGGCCTCTTCGTAAGCAGGCTGGCGATCCGACGAAGCTTTTTTGGGGTTATTCAGGGAGTTCGACGAGACCATCGACATCGGTCATCGCCCGCTCCAGCAAATCCGCCGGCAAACTCTTGCTTGCCCGCGCACCCAGCAACTTGAGCTGCTCACTGCGACTGACCAGGTTGCCACGCCCCTCGGTCAGCTTGTTGCGCGCTGAACTGTAGGCTTTATCCAGCTGTTGCAGACGATTGCCAACCTCGTCCAGATCCTGAATAAACAGCACGAACTTGTCGTAGAGCCAACCGGCGCGCTCGGCGATTTCCCGGGCGTTCTGGCTCTGGCGCTCCTGCTTCCAGAGGCTATCGATTACGCGCAAAGTCGCCAGCAAGGTGGTCGGGCTGACGATGACGATGTTGCGGTCGAAGGCGTCCTGAAACAGTGATGGCTCAGCCTGCAACGCCGCCGAAAATGCGGCCTCGATCGGCACGAACAGCAAAACGAAATCGAGGCTGTGCAGGCCTTCCAGACGCTTGTAGTCCTTGCCGGCCAGGCCTTTGACGTGATTGCGCAACGACAGTACATGCTGCTTGATCGCGATCTGCCCAAGGGTGTCATCGTCGGCAGCCACGTATTGCTGATACGCGGTGAGACTCACCTTGGAATCCACCACCACTTGCTTGTCGCCCGGCAAGTAAATGATTACGTCAGGCTGGAAGCGCTCGCCGTCCGGACCTTTGAGGTTGACCTGCGTCTGGTACTCGCGGCCCTTCTCCAGACCGGCGTGTTCAAGCACACGTTCGAGAATCAGCTCACCCCAGTTGCCTTGGGTTTTCTGGCCTTTGAGGGCACGGGTCAGATTGGTGGCTTCGTCGCTCAGACGCAGATTGAGCGCCTGCAAGCGCTCCAGTTCCTTGGCCAGCGAGAAACGCTCGCGGGCCTCGGCCTGATAACTTTCTTCCACGCGTTTTTCGAAGGATTGAATGCGTTCCTTGAGCGGATCGAGCAACTGGCCGAGCCGTTGCTGGCTGGTCTCGGCAAAGCGCTGCTCGCGCTCATCGAAGATCTTCCCGGCGAGTTCGGCAAACTGCGCACGCAGTTCATCGCGCGAGCCTTGCAGGTCGTTGAGGCGTTGCTGGTGGCTTTCCTGTTGCTCGCGCAGTTCAGCGTTCAGCGAAGCGGCCTGTGCGTCGAGGCGGCGCAGCTCAGCTTCCTTATTGGCGCGTTCGAGGTTCCAGGCGTGAGAAGCATCGCGGGCGTCGTCACGCTCGATCTGCAGCAGTTCGACTTCCCGGCGCAGAGCCGCTAGATCAGCCTGCTTGGCGGCATTGGCCTGGCCGAGATCGGCGACTTCATCGCGGCTGGCGTCGAGCTGCGCGTTGAGTCCGTCCTGGGCCAGCTGTGCCATGGCCAGCCGCTCTTCGAGCAAGGCGACCTCGGCCTGGCCATTGCTCGCCCGGCGCTGCAGTTGCCAGGCGAGTGCCAACAATGGCAGCCCTGCCCCTGCGAGACCGAGCAACACGCTGGTCAAGTCCATAGCCATAGCGACTCCTGCCGATTCGATAAAGCCTGAAGGTTAACCAAGGTGTCAGGTCTTGGACAGCTCAGTCTTCGAGCAGACCAAGTTCCCGCTGCGCGCGACGATCACCGGCACGGGCGGCCTGGCGGAGCAGATCCTGACCGATACGCCGGTCACGGGCGTTACCGCACTCGCGGCACATCAATTGACCGAGGCGGCTTTGCGCAGCCACCACGCCATCACGCGCCGGTTGTTTGAGCAGGCGGCCAGCGAGGTGTTTGGCATTGTGGCTGGCGCTCAGGCGCGGGCTGTCGAGCAGCCATTCGGCAACGCGAACGGTAAAGCGCTTGGGCGGAGTAACACGGGGAGGTTCTGGGGTAACAGAGTCTGATACTGAGCGAAACTTCATAAAGCACTGTGGGACGAATCGGAAGGCGCGCCACTCTACTCTCTTTTTCTTACAGGTAAAGTCGAAAAATAACCCGGCACGCCCGTCCTAGAGCAAGCGCTCGGGACAATCCACAGAAGCTGTGGATAACTCAGTGGACAACCGCCCTCCAACCGTCGCAAAGCCTTATGGAATGGGGCCCGCAGTCAAACTGACGATTTTTTCACCAACAAAAAAAAGCGATGTTTTTCATTGACTTAAACTTTCGTTACAGGCAGCCATCGGGGTCAGGATTGATGTGACAGTGCCGTTACAGGTCGCGCAACTAATGTGCACAAGTACCTGTTACCGGGTTATATCGATGCACTTTTTCCAGTCGCTTTCACCATGACTCTGGGGTTAAGCGGCGTAAACACACAGTTTTGTGACTGGCACTCCACCGACCGACGGTAGCAATCTGCGCCATTTGGGCTGATTCTGCAGATTAGCGGGGCTGAAGCAGCGGTCGAATTGAGTCTTTTTCGAGTCAGGGTTTGCTTTAAGCATTTCGATCCGTTAGTATCCGCGGCGTTAGTACCAAGCTGAAAGTCAATTCCGGTCGAACACATCTCCACGGTCAGCCTTCTTTCAAGAAGCCCTACCGAAAAGCGGGAACGACCCCTCGATGGTTTCCAGGTAAATCTTGCGACGACACTGCCTTCGAATGATGCGAAGGGTGTTGCGAAGATCATTTACTCTGACCGAACCAACCTGCAAATTGATCAGGATCTTCACCCTGGGCCCAGAACCTCTGCCCTTGATGTGTTGCCTGCCCTCCTAAGTACCTACCTGCCAGCCCAAGCGCGCCAACTTAATTGCGCTTCAAACTGGCTGCTTTGTTCCAGTCGGGTTCTTCGTTCGACCAATGGTGGTCGACGTTACTGGAACGTTTTAACGTTGCACGGTTCTTATCCGTGTCATTTGTAGGAACACCTAATAACTATGTCTACTCAAATCCACACTCAGGATGCCATTCGCACCCTAACCAACGCTTTTGCACCGATGAACTGCCTGATCATGGCCGCTCGCAAAGGCTGCTTCAGTTTCACACTGGTCAACGAACACGGTATCGCCCGCCACAGCGAGCGTCTGTACCCCGATCAATACTCCAGCGCCGAACCGCTGCAGGCCGTGATCGACCGTACCCGTCAGGCACTGGTTGCCTGAAAGCCGAAAAGGCTGCAAAAGCAAAAGCCCCGCACAAAATGCGGGGCTTTTTATTGCCCGATGTTTCAATTTTCACCCTTGGCGCCTAAGCACTATCCGATATAACGGTTATAACTCGAAGCCGGAAATATTTTAAAAACAGGCCTTTACGTCGCGAATATGACACTACACTTCAACTCAAGCGGCGTGACCCGCTTGCGGCGAGCCTGAACCGATCCACTGCTGCCAAGCCCCCTTCAGGACTCGCCATTCATAACAAGATCCGAGGGTTTTATGGGTATCGCTGCCAGCGAACTGTGCCGCTACGTGATCCGTCCTACGCTGATCTACCTGGGACGTCACAGCGCGACTGCCGAATCTCTGCTGCTGGGCATCGCCGCCAGCCAGTCAGCCCTTGGTTCCGCCCTGCATGACCGCCGCGGCCACGGGCTTTACCGCATCGCCGAGCACCGCCATCAAGCCCTGTGGGATGATTACCTGGCACTCGATCCGGAACGCGCCAGCCTGGTTCGCGGACTCGCCAGTCAGCATGCATTCCTGACCGGCCCACATCTGGAATTGACGGTAAATCTGCGTTACGCCACCGCCATCGCCTGGCTGCTGGTCGAAGAGCAAAACCCCATCCTCCCCGATTCCAACGATTTGCTGGGAATGGCGCGTATCTGGCGCCAGACCTTTCAACCCCAAGGTCGCCTGCGCGACTTCACTTACGCCTGGCACACCTGTGTTTCAACGGTGAATCAGGTCGCCTGCTGACCGACTGGTTTCAGAAGATCGTACAACAGGTCGCGATTTTGGTCGGATTGTCCTACAAAACCGCTCTAACTCAAGGCATACGGACTATAGCGCTGAGACGAAAATGTTGGTAATTTTCGCCCCGGTGATCACCAGGAGTTCTAATAATGAAAAAAGTCATGCTCAAAACCACCCTTAGCCTCGCCGTTACCATGGCATCCACCCAGATCTTCGCAGCTGGCTTTGCCATCAACGAACACAGTATCAGCGGGATGGGCACTGGTTACGCTGGGCGATCTTCTTCTGCCGACGACGCAAGCACTGTTTATGGCAACCCTGCCGGCATGTCGCGCATCAAGCGCGAACAAGTCACCGGCGGTGTGGCATTCCTCGATGCAAAAACCGATATCAGCGATGCCAGCTCCAGCCCTAACGGCGGCAGCAACAAAGGCGACATGGTGCCCTTCACCTCCGTACCTATGGGCTTCTACGTCAAACCAATCGATGATCATTGGGCATTCGGTCTCGGCGTCTACGTGCCGTTCGGCCTGATTACCGATTACGAAAAAGGCTTTGCCGGCCGTTACTTCGGCAGCAAGTCCGAAGTACAAGTGATCACCTTCCAGCCAACCGTCAGCTACGCCTTCAACGACAAGGTGTCGATCGGTTTCGGTCCGACCATCAACCGCATTGACGGCACGCTGGAATCCAACCTGTCGATCACCCAGGCCCTGCCGGACGGCAAGGTCAAGATCAAGGGTGACGACACTGCACTGGGCTACAACGTCGGCCTGCTGGTACAAGCCACCGACACCACTCGCGTTGGTCTGACGTACCACTCGAAAGTCGACTACAAGCTCGAAGGCGACACCAAGGTCAACTACGGCGCGCTCGCCGCAGTCGGCCTGGGCGCCAACCAGAAGTACGACGCTTCGCTGAAGATCACCACGCCTGAATCGGTCGACCTCTCGGTTACCCAGGCAATCAACGATCGCTGGAACGTGTATGCCGGTACCACGTGGACCCGCTGGAGCCAGCTGGAAAAAATCACCGTCAAGAACTCCGGCGTACAGCCGCTGCTGGCCGGTCAGTTCGGCGAGATCACCGAAGACCAGAACTGGCACGACTCCTGGGCTTATGCCTTGGGTACTTCGTACCAGTTGAACAAGGAATGGGTGCTGCGTACCGGTCTGACCTTCGACCAGTCGCCAACCAACAACGTCGACCGTTCGCCACGCATTCCTACCGGCGACCGGACCATTTTCAGTATCGGTGCCGGCTGGAGCCCGACCGAAGACCTGACCATCGACGTCGCTTACTCGTACCTGAAAGAAGAGTCGGTGAAGATCCGCAACGAAAACAATCGTGGCCAGAGCTACGATGCCAAGTATGAAAACTCGGCAAATGGTTTCGGTGTCGGCGCGACCTATCGCTTCTGATGCTGTACGGCGAGGCTGACCCCTCGCCCACAAAAAAGCCCCGTTCTCTTTGCAGAGACGGGGCTTTTTATTGCCTTGAGTTTGCTTCCCGCCACGACACACTTCCAATGTGGGAGCGAGCAAGCCCTCTCCCACAAAAAGCTCAGCGCATCAGGGCTTCAGTGGTTTCGAGGCGATAGCCTTCTCGATCGCAGCAATAAATTCCGGATCATCAGGCTTGGTCAGGCTGGAGAAATTGGCGATGACCTTACCCTGGCGATCGACCACATACTTGTAGAAATTCCACTTCGGCGCGCTACTTTGTGCCGCCAGCACCTGGAACATATGCGTAGCGTCGTCACCACGCACCTTCTGCGGCTCGGTCATGTTGAACGTCACGCCGTAGTTGGCGTAGCAGACCTTGGCGGTCTCGGCGCTGTCCTTGGACTCCTGCTTGAAGTCGTTGGAAGGGACGCCAAGCATTTCCAGCCCCTGCCCTTCGTAGCGTTTATGCAGCGCTTCGAGGCCTTCGAACTGCGGCGCGAAACCGCAGAAGCTGGCGGTGTTGACCACCACCAACGGTTTGTCGGCGTACTGCTTGCAAAGATCGATGGATTCCTTGGCTCGCAACTTGGGCAGCGAGCCCTGCAGCAATTCGGGACAGTCAGCCGCGTGAGCCAAACCAGTCAACGCCATCAGCAACGCGGGAACAGCACACCAGCGCATCAGCATGTCGAGCATCCTTGAGCAGTCGTCAGACTTCGACGTTACTCGCCACGCCACGTTCTAGCAAATGCTCATGCCCAGCTGCATCAGCGCCAGACCGCCCTGATGCCAGCCCCACCACACCAGCGCCAGCAATGCGGCGCCGAGTGCGCTGATGACGATACGCGGCCAGAGTCGACTCATACGGCGCTCGCAGCGGCTTGCAGGCGTGCGACCGGCCGCTCGCGCACCGGCCAGTTCAGCGCGGCCGCCAGCAGGCTCAGAAGAATCGCCACTTGCCAGATCAAGTCATAACTCCCGGTTCGGTCATACACCACTCCGCCCAGCCAGCCGCCAAGGAACGATCCCAACTGATGGAAGAGGAACACGATGCCGCCGAGCATGGACAGGTTTCGTACGCCAAACAAGGTCGCCACCGTACCGTTGGTCAACGGCACCGTCGACAGCCACAGGAACCCCATGGCCATACCGAACAGGTAGGCCGACGTGGTCGTCACCGGCAGCCACAGAAACAGCGCAATCACCACCGCCCGCAACAGGTACAACGCCGTCAGCAATCGCGGTTTGGACATGCGCCCGCCGAGCCAGCCAGCGGTGTAGGTGCCGAAGATATTGAACAGGCCGATCAACGCCAGCACCGTGGTGCCAACGCTGGCTGGCAGATGCTGATCGACCAGATACGCAGGCAGGTGCACGCCGATGAACACCACCTGAAAACCGCAGACGAAAAAGCCAAATGCCAGCAACCAGAAACCCGAATGCGAGCAGGCTTCGCGCAAGGCTTCGGACAGCGTTTGCTCATGGCCAAGCACCGGTAGCGGCTTATCCTTGAGCATGCTCACCAACGGCACGATCAGCGCCACCAGCAGGCCCAGCACCAGCAACGCGGCCGACCAGCCAAGCCAGCCGATCAGACCCAGCGTGCCCGGCAACATGGCGAACTGACCGAACGAACCGGCGGCACTGGCAATACCCATGCCCATGCTGCGTTTCTCTGGCGGCACGGCACGTCCTACGACACCGAGGATCACCGAGAACGAAGTACCGGAAAGGCCAATACCGATCAGCAGACCGGCACTCAGTGACAGCGTCACTGCCGAGTCGGACAGGCCCATGCACACCAGACCCGCCGCATAGAGAACGCCACCGACAAGTACCACTTTTGCCGCGCCGAAACGGTCAGCCAGTGCGCCAGTAAACGGTTGTGCCAGACCCCAGATCAGGTTCTGCAAGGCAATGGCGAAGGCAAACACTTCTCGCCCCCAGCCGAATTGCGCACTCATCGGTGACAGGAACAAGCCGAAACCGTGCCGCACGCCCAATGACAATGCCAAAATCAGCGCACTTCCGACCAACACCCAACCGCACGTACGCCACATCGATGTCATTGTTGTTCTCCGCTTGCGGGTATATACCCGCTTGAGTTTGGAAAAAACCGGCCTCAGGCCAGTTCATCCAGCAATCTGAGCAAGGTTTCACGCTTCTCGGCACCCAGTCGGTCAATCAACCGCTGCTGCGCCGCTTCCCAGGCCGGCAGTGCCGCTGCCAGGCGTTGCACGCCGGTCTCGGTGAGCTTGACGATGCGGTTACGCATGTCCTCGCCCTCTGCCAACGCCACCAGTCCCTCGCCTTCCAGCACGCGCAAATTGCGCCCGAGGGTGCTGCGATCCAGCCCCATGGCTTCGGCCAGTGCCGAGATGCTCGGTTGATCCAGACGCTGCAGATTGCACAGCAAAGAATACTGCGCAACGTTGATCCCGAAGCCATCGAG
Organism: Pseudomonas crudilactis; assembly: GCF_013433315.1. Taxonomy (GTDB): domain Bacteria; phylum Pseudomonadota; class Gammaproteobacteria; order Pseudomonadales; family Pseudomonadaceae; genus Aquipseudomonas; species Aquipseudomonas crudilactis. The sequence continues at coordinate 30,121 of NZ_WXVV01000007.1, forward strand.
AGCGCCGTCGTAATGCCTGCTGACGCCACGAGCGGCGCGACGCAGGTTGGTGCACAAACACTGAGAAGGAAGCATGATGCGTGTATATACCCGCGACTGTGTTAAATCAAGTTACAGATGAGTTTACCCATAACATTTGTGGTGCCTGACAAACCGCTATCGCGAGCAGGCTCACTCCTACAGGAAAATGCATTTCAAATTGTAGGAGTGAGCCTGCTCGCGATGAGGCCGGCATGACCAGTAGAAATCCATCAGACCAAAACCAATCCAACCAACACCATCATCTCCAGCAATTCCAGTAACGCACCCGCCGTATCGCCCGTCGCCCCGCCCAACCGCCGCATCATCACCTGCCGCAACCAGACAAACACACCGACCGAAATCATCAGCGCAACGACAGCGCCAAACCCGGCGATCAACACGCAGCCCAGAGCACTCAAGCCCAGCACCCACCAACCGGCCTTGCGCGGCAAATGATCGGCCAACGCCTGCCCCAACCCGCCCGCACGCACATATGGTGTAGCCAGAAACAACCCAAGCAACGCCGCTCGCCCGAGCAACGGTACGATCACCAATGCAAGACCTTGCTGCTGCTCGATCAACGCCAACAACGCAGCAAATTTGAGCAACAACACCAACACCAGCGTCACTACCGCAATCGGCCCGCTGCGCGGGTCCTTCATGATCGTCAGCGTCCGCTCGCGATCACCAAAACCGCCGAGCCAGGCATCGGCGCTGTCGGCCAGACCATCAAGGTGCAAGGCACCGCTGAGCAACACCCACACTGTCAGCAACAGTGCCGCATGCAGCAATAACGGCGCGCCGCTCAAGGCGAGATTCAATGCCCACAGGATCACTCCGAACAGCAGGCCCACCAACGGATAAAACAGCAGTGACCGCCCCAGCTGTTCCGGCTCGGGCATCCCCGGCAAACGAATCGGCAGACTGCTGAGAAATTGCAGGGCGATCCACAGCGGCAACATGTCAGTAACCTTCCTTGAGCGAACCATCCGCCTCGACCGTCAGCGCAAACACCGCGCCGTGAGCGACTTCAACATTAAGCAGTTGTTCGCGCGGCAGCCCGCGCGCTTGCGCCAGCAACAGGCGCATCACGCCGCCGTGGCTGATCAGCAACACCCGATCACCAGCGTAGGTATTGTGCAAGCGCGCAACGGCCGCCAGTACTCGAGAAGAAAACTCGCTGACCGGTTCACCCTGCGGCGGCGTAAACGAATACGGATCGGCCCAGAATAGCCCCAGTGCTTCGGCATCAGTCTCCATCAACGCCGCCGCGCTCTGACCTTCCCACGCGCCGAAATGCAGCTCCTGCAGATCCTTGTCCAGATGCACGGACAAACTTAGCTGCTCACCCAGTTCGGCGGCAAACCGCGCACAACGTTGCAACGGCGAACTGACGATCCGATCCCACGGCCCGCCCTCGACCACCGCCGCACGCATTTGCGTCCAGCCCTTTTCGGTCAGTGCATCGTCGAGGCTGCCACGCAGACCACCGCCCAGTTCCGTCTCACCGTGGCGCAGCAGATCCAGATGCAAGGTCATGCCGGACGATCCGCCACCGCCGCTTCGGCGAATGTCGCCATCTGCCCGTGCAGATCGCAAGCCAAGCGCAACAGAGGCACCGCCAGTGCCGCGCCACTGCCCTCGCCCAGACGTAAACCGAGTTCCAGCAACGGCTCGGCATTCAGGGTTTCCAGCACATGGCGATGGCCCGGCTCGGCACCGCGATGACCGAACAACAACCACTCGCGGCAAGCCGGATTCAAACGCACCGCAACCAGCGCCGCGACCGTGCAGATAAAGCCGTCGACCAGCACCGCAACGCCTTCTTGAGCCGCCGCCAGATACGCACCGACCAGCGCGGCGATTTCAAAACCGCCGAGATTGAACAGCGTCTGCAACGCATCGCCACGCTGCGCGGCATGCAACGCCAGCGCTCGCTCGATCACTTGCGCCTTATGACTGACACCTTCGGCATTCAGCCCGGTGCCGGGGCCGGTCAGATGCGCCACCGGGCAATCGAGCAAGGCACAGGCCAATGCGCTCGCCGCCGTGGTGTTGCCAATGCCCATTTCGCCACCGATGAACAGCTGCGCGCCCGCCGCTTTCGCCCGCAGCAGACTGTCGCGACCGCCCAGCAACGCCAGTTCGCCCTGGGCCTGAGTCATCGCCGCGCCGAGCACGAAGTTCGCCGTGCCTGCGGCGATGTTCAAGTGGCGCACACCCGGCAGGTTCAGCGCGGGATTCACCGTGCCCAGATCGACCACTTCCAGCTGCGCATCAAGCTGCCGCGCCAGCACGCTGATCGCCGCGCCGCCGCTGACGAAGTTAAGCAACATCTGCCCGGTGACTTCCTGCGGGAACGCCGAAACGCCTTCAGCGACCACGCCGTGATCACCGGCAAAAATCGCGATCCACACTTGCGAGAGCGTCGGTTTGACCTGGCCTTGCAGGCCGGCCAGTTGCACCGCGACCGATTCCAGACGCCCCAGCGAACCGGCGGGTTTGGTCAGTTGCTGCTGCCGCGCCGCCGCTTGTTCAACGACGTTGAGATCGACCGGTTTGCACGGGTTCAGCCACCAGGTTTGAGTCATAACGCAGGTCCTTTCAGAGTCAGGGGCAGGCCGGCGACGGTCAGGACAACACGCTGACAGCGCTCGGCCAGAGCTTGATGCAGCCAACCGGCTTCATCGACGTAGCGGCGAGTCAATTCGCCCAGCGGCACGACACCCATTCCGGTCTCGTTGCTGACAAAAATGATTTCACCCGGCAAGGACGCCAGGCAGTCGAGCAAGGCTTCGCGCTCGGCAGCGAGGCGTTCGGCGTCGTCGAGCATCAACAGGTTGGTCAGCCACAACGTCAGGCAATCGACCAGCAGGCAATGCTCGGCGCTGGCGGATTCGCGCAGGACGCGGGCCAGTTCCAAGGGTTCTTCAATGAGTGCCCATTCGGCAGGACGGCGAGCACGGTGATGGGCGACGCGGTCGCTCATCTCGCCATCCAGCGGTTGGCTGGTGGCAATGTAGGTCACGGCCAGGCCGCTATCGCTGGCGAGCTTTTCGGCCAGACGACTTTTGCCGGAGCGGGCGCCGCCGAGGATCAGTTGGAGCATGGGTTTATCCACAGAGTTATGTGTTGAGGCAATTGGCCTCTTCGCGAGCAAGCTCGCTCCCACAGGGTTATGGGGTGCAAACAGAATTCATGACCAACCGGGCCATTGTGGGAGCGAGCTTGCTCGCGATGAGGCCATTAAATTCACCTCAAATCCCGCAGAGCTGACGCAACAGCTCGGTATCCAGATGCTTTTCCACCAGATCCGCCAGCCGCTCGATATCGCGCTCGCGCAAGCCGTGATAATCCACCTCCTGCACATCGCTCAATCCGGCCCAGCGCAGCAACGCGGCACTCGCCGCCGGCCCTTCGAACAGGCCATGCAGATAGGTGCCGAACACTTGTCCGTCAGCACTCTGTGCACCGTCGCAACGACCGTCATCCAGGTACACCGCCGCATTCTCCAGCGCCGGGCCGCTGGTCACGCCAGCATGAATTTCATAACCACTGACTTCAGCATTCTCAAGCGCCAACCGCCCACGCACATTGCGCAACTGCTTGTCGGCCTCAAGCATGGTTTCGAACGCCAGCAAGCCCAAACCGGCACTCGTGCCCGGCGCACCTTCAAGACCGAGCGGGTCATGCACCTGCTCACCGAGCATCTGCAGACCGCCACAAATCCCCAACACTTTGCCGCCATAACGCAGATGCCGGTTGATCGCCGAATCCCAACCATTGGCACGCAAATACGCCAGATCGCTGCACACGCTTTTCGAGCCCGGCAGAATGATCAGGTCAGCAGCAGGAATCGCCTGCCCCGGCCCGACAAATTGCAGATCGACCTGAGGATGCAAGCGCAGCGGATCGAAGTCGGTGTGGTTGCTGATGCGCGGCAATACCGGCACTACCACTTTCAAGACTTGTTCGGCCTTGTCGGTCTGGCGCTGATCGATGCCGTCCTCGGCCTCCAGATGCAGATCCATCACGTACGGCAACACGCCCACCACCGGTTTTCCGGTGCGTTGTTCCAGCCAGTCGAGGCCCGGTTGCAGCAAGGCGATGTCACCGCGAAAACGGTTGATGATGAATCCTTTGACCCGCGCCTGTTCGCTCGGCGACAGCAACTCCAGGGTGCCGACCAGATGCGCGAAAACCCCGCCACGATTGATGTCGGCAATCAGCAACACCGGGCAATCCACCGCTTCGGCAAAGCCCATGTTGGCGATGTCGCCCGCGCGCAGATTGATCTCGGCCGGCGAGCCCGCGCCTTCGACCATCACCAGCGGATAGGCGGCGCTGAGTCGCTCGTGAGAAGCCAAAACAGCTTTCATCGCGATGGCTTTGTAGTCGTGGTACGCCACGGCATTCATCGACGTCACCGCGCGACCATGAATGATCACTTGCGCGCCGGTGTCGCTGTTCGGCTTGAGCAGCACCGGGTTCATATCGGTGTGCGGCTCAAGAAACGCCGCTTGCGCCTGCACCGCTTGTGCACGGCCGATCTCACCACCATCCGCCGTTACTGCACTGTTCAGCGCCATGTTCTGCGGCTTGAACGGGACGACTGCCACGCCCTGCCGGGTCGCCCAGCGGCACAGCGCCGTCACCAGTGTGCTTTTGCCGGCGTCGGAAGTGGTGCCCTGCACCATCAGCGTGGTCATGGTTTGTCCTTGGTAAACGCGATTAAAGCGTGTTCGAGACGCGCCTCTTCAGCCGCATTGGCGGGCAAGCCAAAACGCAGGCTGCTGTTGTGGGTGAAGATGCGCAGCAAGATGCCGCGGCGGGCCATGAACTCGTGCAACGCTTCGGCATGCTCGGTGATCAACCACTGGAACAGCGCGCAACCGCCCTGCGGCTTGAAGCCATAGCGTTCAAGCAGCGCTGCCAGTCGTTCGCTGGCTTCATCACTGCGAATCCGTTGCCGTGTGTGCCCTTCAGTGTCTTGCAGACACACTTGGCCAAGCACTCGGGTTGGCCCGCTCACGGCCCATGGCCCGACCTGTTCGGCGAGCAGTTTGAGCAACTTGCGCTCGGCCAGGACAAAGCCCAGACGCACCCCGGCCAGACCGAAAAACTTGCCGAACGAACGCAACACGATCAGCCCGACCTGATGCGCATGCGGGGCCAGACTCAGTTGCGGCGTGTTGTCCATGAACGCTTCATCGACCACCAGCCAGCCACCGCGCCGGGCGAGCCGCGCATGCCAGTCGAGCAACCGTGCCTGGGTCAGGCTCAGGCCGGTCGGATTGTTCGGATTGACTACCACCAGCACGTCGAGACTGTCGAGAAAGAACTCGACTTCCTGCTCCAGCACCTCGCGCACGATATAACCACTGCGCCGCCACGCTTCGGCATGTTCGGCATAACACGGCGACAACACACCAACCTTGCCGGCGCGGCGCAAACGCGGCAGCAACTGGATAGCCATCTGCGAACCGGCCACCGGCAACACCTGCGCGGCGCCGTAGTAATCACACGCGGCTTGCTCCAGACCGTCATCGGTTTCCGGCAAGCGCGCCCAGGCGCGTAGCGGGATTTCCGGGATCGGAAATGGCCATGGCGCGAGGCCGCTGGACAGGTCGAGCCAGTCCGCCTCGGCAATGCCGTAATCGTGTGCAGCCTTGCGCAGCCGGCCACCGTGCTCAAGCATAGAATTCAGCCCCCACGCAGAGAATCAGCAGCCATAACCATACGCCGCGCTGGACCAATTGCCAGCCACGGTCGATGGAATCTGCGTCAGCCGCTGCGCCCTCGCCAAGCTGAGGACGGTCGTGAAGTTCACCGTGATAAATCGCCGGGCCGCCCAATTCCACGCCCAGCGCACCAGCGCCCGCCGCCATCACCGGACCGGCGTTGGGGCTGTCCCATTTCGGCGCCTGTGTGCGCCAGCATTTCAATGCGAGTCGGGTTTTGCCGAGCAGTGCGTAGGTCAACGCCACCAGACGCGCAGGAATGTAGTTGAGCACGTCGTCGATTTTCGCTGCGGCCCAACCGAAACGCTCGAAGCGTTCGTTGCGGTAGCCCCACATCGCATCGAGCGTGTTGCTCAAGCGATAGAGCACAACGCCCGGCGCACCCGCCACGACAAACCAGAACAGCGCGGCAAACACCGCGTCACTGCCGTTTTCCAGCACTGACTCAGTGGCAGCGCGAGCGACGGCAGTGCTGTCGAGTTCATCGGTCTGACGACTGACCAGATAGCCGACTCGCTTGCGCGCCTCATCCAGATCATCCGCACGTAAAGCAGCAGCCACCGGCGCGACATGCTCACCGAGGCTGCGCATGCCGAGGGCGCAATACAACGCGAGAATCTCAACGACCCAACCCACGTACGGCGCCCAGGCAAACGCCGTGGCGAGCAAGGTCAGCGGCAGCACCGCGATCACCCACGCGGTGACGCCATGGCTGCGCCAGCCCCGGCCAGCGGCGTTGAAACGTTGCTCGATGCGCCCGGCAAAATTGCCGAACGCCACCAGCGGATGCCAGCGTTTCGGTTCACCGAGCAGCGCATCCAGCGCCACTGCGGCGACACTCAACAACGCCACACTCATTGACTCACTCCCCAATAATTTTCATACAGCAACTCATTGAGCGGACGCGCCTGCGCCCACCCTTCGAGTACCAGCATCGGCGCCGGATAGAATTCCTTGACCGGGCCCAGACACAAAACCGCCAGCGGCTTGGCGCCTTCAGGCAGTTTCAGCAGATCGGCCAGCGCCTGCGGTTCGAACAGCGAGACCCAGCCCATGCCCAAGCCTTCGGCGCGAGAGGCCAGCCACAGATTCTGGATCGCGCAGGACAGCGAGGCCATGTCCATTTCCGGCAGCGTGCGGCGACCGAAGATGTGTTTTTCGCGATCGTCCATCAGCGCCGCGACCAGCACTTCGGCGCAATCGTGGATGCCTTCGACCTTGAGCTTCATAAACTCGTCGCTGCGCTCGCCGAGCGCTTCAGCGGTGCGGACGCGCTCTTCTTCGACGAGATTCTGGATCTGGCCGCGTAAAGTTCGGTCGCTGATGCGAATGAAGCGCCAAGGCTGCATCAGGCCGACGCTTGGCGCCTGGTGGGCGGCTTCCAAGAGTCGGCGCAACAGCTCCGGCTCGACGCTGCCACCGGTGAAGTGGCGCATGTCGCGGCGTTCGGCGATGGCTCTGTAAACCGCTTCGCGCTCGGCTTCGGAGAATGCGTTGTCGGTCATGGCCTCTTCGCGAGCAAGCTCGCTCCCACATTGGACGGGGGGCTTGCTCAAGAAACACGATCCCCTGTGGGAGCGAGCTTGCTCGCGAAGGCGGCCTCACGGTCTGGCACAAACAATGCGGCAATCGCAGTCGGATTCGACGGGAAATAGAAGTGCACATAAGAAGCCGTCATCCGCCCATCCCGATAAACCGCCTCGGCACCGCGCCCGCCATTCGGGCTCAAGCCACGGGCAATCGGCGTCAGCTCGGTGGTGGTCAGCGAATGATGATAAGTGTGCCCGCGCAACGAGCCTTCCGGCAGATCCACAGCTTGCAGCGCCAGTGCCGCCAGACGCTTTTGCATCACCGCGTCGCCCTTGAGCAACCCGACCAGTTCAGCACGCGTACCTTCAACATCGGTCAGCGAGTCGAGCAAATAAAGCATCCCGCCACATTCAGCGAGCAACGGTTTCCCCGCCGCATGATGCGCACGGATCGCCTCAACCATCGCGGTGTTTTGCGACAACGCAACGTGATGCAGTTCCGGATAACCACCGGGCAGATACAAGCTGTCCGCTTCAGGTAATTGCGTATCGCGAATCGGCGAGAAGAAACTCAGCTCGGCGCCCATCGCGCGCAACAGATCGAGACTCGCGCCATAGGTGAAGGCAAACGCCTCATCACGCGCAACGGCAATGCGCACACCCTTCAGCAGCGGCTCGACAGCGATGACGTCAGGCGCGGCGAACTCCACGGCCGGTGGCAGCGCTACCTCGCAACTGCTGGCCAGTGCGTCGGCAGCGGCGTCGAGACGCACATCCAGGTCATTCAGTTCGCTGGCCTGCACCAGACCGAGATGGCGGCTCGGCAGTTCGATGCCAGTCTCGCGGGACAACGCGCCGTACCAACGCAGACCTTCCGTGAGACTGCCTTCGAGCAATTGCGCATGGCGCAAGGTGCCGACACGATTGGCCAACACGCCGGCAAATGGCAAATCCGGTTGATACTTCGCCAGGCCCAGCGCCAGCGCACCAAAGGTCTGCGCCATCGCCGTGCCGTCGATCACACCGAGCACCGGCACACCGAAGTGCCGCGCCAGATCGGCGCTGGACGGTGTGCCGTCGAACAGGCCCATCACGCCTTCGATCAGAATCAGATCCGCCTCGGCAGCGGCTTCCCACAACAGGCGACGACTTTCCTGCTCGCCGACCATCCACATGTCCAGTTGATACACCGGCGCACCGCTGGCGCGCTCGAGAATCATCGGGTCGAGAAAGTCCGGACCGCATTTGAACACGCGCACCTTGCGCCCCTGATTGCGATGCAAACGGGCGAGCGCGGCGGTGACGGTGGTCTTGCCCTGACCGGAGGCCGGCGCGGCGATAAGTACCGCCGGGCAGTGACGTGGTTGATTCAAAGTTCGACGCCTTTCTGCGCTTTGATCCCGGCCTGGAAGGCGTGTTTGAGCATGCCCATTTCGGTGACCGTGTCGCCCATCTCGATCATTTCCGGCTTGGCCGCACGACCGGTGACGATCACATGCTGCATCGGCGGACGCGCCTGTAGATCGCTGAGCACCTGATCGAGATCGAGGTAGCCGTGCTTGAGGGCGATGTTGAGTTCGTCGAGCACCACCAGACCGATCGACGGATCGCGCAGCAGCTCACGGGAAACCGCCCACGCGGCTTCGGCAGCGGCGATGTCGCGCTGACGATCCTGGGTTTCCCAGGTGAAACCTTCGCCCATCACGTGGAAACGCACCTGCTCTGGGAAGCGGCGGAAGAACAACTCCTCACCGGTGCTGTTACGGCCCTTGATGAACTGCACCACACCGCACTGCATGCCGTGGCCCATGGCGCGGGCGAGCATGCCGAAGGCCGAGCTGCTTTTACCTTTGCCGTTGCCGGTCAGCACCAGCACCAGGCCGCACTCATCGGGCGAGTTGGCGATGCGTTCATCGATCACGGCTTTTTTGCGCTGCATACGCGCCAGGTGGCGTTCGTCGCGCTCGGGGGAATCAGTCATGGGGGAGCTCTCCGTTGGGGCTGGATAACGGCGGGCAGGCACAAGAATAGACGGCAAAAAGCCTGGCATCGCCCACCGTGATGCCGCTGGATGGATCAGGCCGGTCTCCGGGCTCATGAGCGGCGTTTCGCCTGACTGCGCGCCTTCCCGCTTCTGTCGAGGCAGTGGCTCAAGGCGCAGTTTTCACTCATTTACCGTTGCGGGGGCAGCGCCGGGATCGTGGTGGTTCTTCGTGCGAAGACAACCCTCACCGGCTTCCCTGTTTCACTCTGTCGACGGGGGTCACAGAGCACCTGAAACAAGCGGCGAAGGTTAGAGGGTTGGGGGTGGAGCGTCAATTAAAGAGGCGGCCATCGGGCGAATAACTGCCGCCGATCAATTATCTGACGCCAATCTTGTGCCACACTGATACAAATGATATCAAAGAGCCATGCTTTTTCCGAAAAGCCCACCACAACAATAAAGGATGATGACGATGCAAGGCATGATCATCAGCAACCCGCGCCTGGAATTTCTGCGCCCGGTGCTTGAACGCTGGTTTGACTGTATCGACCGCTACAACGCCGTGCGCGGCGACAGCGACACCCCGTACTGGCATGACGAGAAAGCCAATCTCGGATTGCTCTCGGCGGCGGCCTGGATGGCCGAGCTGGTCACTTTGAATGACACTGCCACGCGCAAACAGAATGAAGAAGGCGAGCGCAACGCTCGCGCCGACCTTTTTCTCGCCGGTGCCGAAGACCGCGCCTTTATCCAGGCCACTCAGCGCTGGCCAAAGGTCACCAACCTGAATCTGACTCAAGCTCTGCTGGACATCACCAACGACGCCAAGCGCATCAGTTATGCCAGCGACCTCAAGCTCGGCTGCCTGTTTGTCGCGCCGCAAAAAGCCCAGCACAGCGCCAGCCCCGAAGAGCTGCAAGACATGGTCGACGACCTGCAAAAGGAACACACCTGCGCGGTCGCCTGGTATTTCCCCTACGCCTACCGCAAATTGCGCAGCGAAGCCGGCAACTATCACCCGGGCATTGCCGTGCTGTTCAAGGAAGCCCGCGGCTGAGCAGTTGAACCATCGGGCTTGCGCCCTCCTCTATGATTAGGAATGCATTCATAGGGAAGATCAGCAATGCGCAAGCCCCAGCTCGTTTTTGTCATCGCCTTCGCCGGAGGACTCGCCGCCTGCGGTGAAACCTCCAGCCTGCAAGTCTCCGACGGCACCGGCCCGTCACCGAAATTGCCTGAACCAAACAAGACCCTGATTCCGACGGTGAACATCGCCCCGGCGATCGGCTGGCCCGCGGGCGGCAAACCGACCGCAGCGGCCGGTACTCAGGTGGCAGCCTTCGCTGAAGGCCTCGATCATCCGCGCTGGCTCTATGTGCTACCCAATGGCGATGTGCTGGTGGCGGAAACCAACGCCCCGCCGAAGCCTGATGACAGCAGCGGCATTCGTGGCTGGGTCATGAAGAAAGTCATGGGTAAGGCCGGCGCCGGCGTGCCGAGCCCGAACCGCATCACCCTGCTGCGTGACGCCGATCATGATGGCGTCGCGGAAACACGCACGGTGTTTCTGCAGAACCTCAACTCGCCGTTCGGCATGACCCTGGTCGGCAATGATCTGTACGTCGCCGATACCGATCGCCTGCTGCGCTTTAACTACGAACCGGGCGCGACCGAGATCAAATCGCAGCCAATCAAGGTAGTCGATCTGCCGGGCGGCACGCTGAATCACCACTGGACCAAAAACGTCATTGCCAGCAAGGACGGCAGCAAGCTGTACGTCACTGTCGGATCGAACAGCAACGTCGGCGAAAATGGTCTGGATAAAGAAGAAGGCCGCGCAGCGATCTGGGAAGTCGATCGGGCGACCGGCAATCACCGCATCTTCGCCTCGGGCATCCGCAACCCCAATGGCCTGGCCTGGGAACCCACCAGTGGGGCGCTGTGGACAGCCGTCAACGAGCGTGACGAGATCGGCAGTGATCTGGTGCCGGACTACATCACTTCAGTGAAGGACGGTGGTTTCTATGGCTGGCCGTTCAGTTACTACGGTCAGCATGTCGATGTCCGCGTTACGCCGCAAAACCCCGATCTGGTGGCCAAAGCCATCGCCCCGGATTACGCGATCGGGCCGCACACTGCCTCGTTGGGCCTGAGTTTTGCCGACGGCAACAAATTGCCAGCGCAGTTCAAGGAAGGCGCATTCATCGGTCAGCACGGCTCGTGGAACCGCAAGCCGCACAGTGGCTACAAGGTGATTTTCGTGCCGTTTACCGGTGGCAAGCCAAGCGGCAAACCGGTGGATGTCCTGACCGGGTTCCTCGACAAGGACGAGAATGCTTTGGGTCGGCCGGTGGGCGTGGTGATCGACCAGCAAGGTGGCTTGCTGGTAGCGGATGATGTTGGCAACAAGGTGTGGCGAGTGTCGGCCAGCAAATAGTTTTCGCCATGCACAAACAACTGTAGGAGTGAGCCTGCTCGCGATAGCGGTCGATCATTCAACATTGATGTTGAATGTGACACCGTCATCGCGAGCAGGCTCACTCCTAGACATTAGATTTTGGGCAACTTGAATTACGGGTTATGCGCCAGATGCTCCGGCTGCAGCACCCGCTTGGCACTCAGATAAGCCTTCTGCCAATACGCCTTCGACAGGCTGTCCAGCTTCACCGTGCCGCCCGTGGCTGGCGCGTGCACAAAGCGCCCTTCGCCGACGTAAATCCCCGCGTGACTGACCTGCGAACCGCCATTGGTGGCGAAGAAGATCAGGTCGCCAGTCTGCAAGCCTTCCTTGCCGACGTTCGGCGCCTGCATGACGATCATTTCGCGCGTGGAACGTGGCAACGAAATACCCGCCGCATCGCGGTAGACAAAACCGATCAGGCCACTGCAATCAAACCCCGAATCCGGCGTGTTACCGCCCCAGCGATAAGGCGTGCCGACCAGGCCAAGCGCGCGAAACAGCACGTCTTCAGCAGCCGGTGAAAAAGCTTGGGAGGGGCCGAATACGACCGGGGCGCGAACCACCGGCGCAGGTGGCGGCGTGCGACTGGCGCAGGCGCTGAGCAGCGCTATGCAGAGCATCAATGTGAGGCGGGCCGACATCGTCATAAGCAGAACATCCTGATCTGGCTGCGGCTTTTTCTGCCGATGGACAGAAAACAAAACCGCCTGCGTGAGCACGCAGGCGGTTTGCCATCAATATAGATACAGGATTCTAGCGGCTACGCGGCAAACTTCAAGTAAGACTTTAACTTCACCTTGTAAAGTCTAGGTCTACTCCGTTGCCGGGAGCCTGATTGTCGCCGCGAACGCAGCGACAACGGGGATTACTTGCGAGCGGTAACGACCGTCGGAGCGTTGGCCAATGCGCGTTTCGCTTCGATGAAAGTCTTGCTCCAGTAGCTGTCACCCAGGCTGTCGATGCGAACACCGCCGCTGCGACGACTGCTGGAGTGGATGAACTGGTTGTCACCCAGGTAGATCCCGGCGTGGCTGACACGACCGCGACGACCATTGGTGGCGAAAAACAGCAGATCGCCCGGCTCAAGGTTGCTGCGCGAGACCAGCGGAGCATCAACGTTGATCATTTCGCGGGTCGAGCGTGGCAGGTTCATGCCGGCTTCTTCGCGGAACAGGTAGCCGATGAAACCGCTGCAATCGAAGCCGGCTTCAGAGGTACCGCCAAAACGGTAACGGGTACCGATCAGGGACATGCCGCGCTCAAGGATGCTGTCGGCCAGAACAGGAAGCTGATAAGGCTTCTTGCCATTGAATTCGTTGAGTTCTTTTTCGGTGTCCAGTTCTTCCTGGTAAATAACGGAAGACTGGGCCGTGGCAGAATTTTTAACCTGTTGAGGCTGCTCTTGAACTGGAGAATGAGCAGCGCAACCGTACAACAGGGTGACGAGTGCGAGAGGCACGAGGGGTGCGAAGCGCTTTAGCATGGGCACGACCGTGGCTGATAGTTGTAAAGAAGCCGAGACTATGCCCGCTATCAACCTCATTTGCAAATTCAATCGATCTTTTTGTGACTTCTCGGTTTCTCGTTTACATCTAAGCGCTTAAGCCCATTTGAACCGATACGCGGCCTGCACACCGTGCAGGAAAGCGGATTTTGTGGCGCCTGAAATATGCCGAGACACGCTGAAAGCCGCGCCGTTACCAGCCTAGCGTTTCTTTCAGGAAGGGGATGGTCAGCTTGCGTTGAGCCTGCAACGAGGCCTGATCGAGCTGTTCAAGCAAGTCAAACAACGCACTCATGCTGCGGGTGCCGCGAGTCAAAATAAAATGCCCGACTTCATCGGTCAGGTGCAGACCGCGACGCGATGCGCGCAATTGCAGCGCGCGCAATTTGTCTTCATCGGAGAGCGGACGCATCTGGAAAATCAGCGCCAGGGTCAGGCGCGATTTCAAGTCAGCCAGTTTGACCGGCAGTTCACGCGGAGAGGTCGAGGCGGCGATCAGCAAGCGCCGACCACTGTCACGCAGACGGTTGAACAGATGAAACATCGCCTCTTCCCAGTCAGCCTTGCCGGCGATCACCTGCAAGTCATCCAGGCAAACCAGTTCGTACTGTTCAAGGTTATCGAGGATTTCAACGCCGCGATCCATCAATTCGGCCAACGGCAAGTACACCGCCGGCTCCCCCATCTGCTCGAATCGCAGACACGCCGCCTGCAACAGATGCGTACGCCCTACGCCGTGTTTGCCCCACAGGTAGATCAGGCTTTCTGTCCAGCCGGCGTCGGCTTCGCATAGACGCTCGACATAGCCGAGTGCAGCGGCATTGGCGCCTGGGTAGTAGTTGATGAAGGTGGCGTCGTCACGCAGACGCACACCTAGGGGCAGCTGAATCGGTTTCATGCTGACTGAACAGTTCTCAAGGAACCGTTAGTGGCCTCTGTGTAAAGTTTGCGAAGTTTATACCCGTGAAGCTGAGCGCACAATGCGACAGAGTCCAAGCAAAATCAAAGGTTTGCGTTAATACGCTGGTTTTATGACAGATTCTTTGGCGCCAGCGCCTGCAGGACACGGGCCAACCGGCGATTCGCCGGGTTGGCCCGCACCATTACAACTGCGGATCGTCAACGCCACTATAGATGTCGGAATCCTTGTACAAGTCGTGCACATGGCGCACCAGCACCATGATCACCGCCGCCACCGGCAATGCCAGCAGCACACCGGTGAAACCGAACAGCTCACCGCCAGCCAGAATCGCGAAGATCACCGCCACCGGATGCAGACCGATGCGGTCGCCGACTAGCAACGGCGTCAGCACCATGCCTTCCAGCGCCTGACCGACCATGAACACCGCGACGATCCCGACCATCGGGTACAGATCGCCACCGAACTGGAACAACCCGGCAATCAGTGCCGCGCCAATACCGATCACGAAGCCCATGTACGGCACGATCGCCGCCAGACCCGCGATCAGACCGATCAACAGCCCCAGCTCCAGCCCGACAATCATCAGGCCTGCCGCGTAGATCACGCCCAGCGCCAGCATCACCAGCAACTGACCGCGAACGAATGCGCCCAACACCTCATGACATTCGCCGGCCAGCGCGACCACACGTTCTTCGCGATCACGCGGCAGCAGGCTGCGGATCTTGGCCATCATCACGTCCCAGTCGCGCAGCAGGTAGAAACTTACTACCGGGATCAGCACCAGATTGGCCAGCCAGCCGATCAGCGCCAGACTCGAAGCGGTCGCCTGACTCAGCACCACACTGACAATGTCGGTGGTCTGGCCCATGTGTTCGCTGATCGCCGCTTTGACCTTGTCGAACTTCCAGAAACCGTCCGAAAGCCCCAGCTTGGCCTGTGCCCACGGCAACGCCGTGTGTTGCAACCAGTCGAGCATTTGCGGCGCCAACTCGTACAGACGCAGCAACTGCTTAGCGAGCATCGGCACCAGCACCAGCAGCAGCGCGGTGACGATCAAGGTGAACAGAGCAAACACCGCGATCACGCCCCAAGTACGCGACAAACCGAGCCGCTCCAGGCGATCCACCAGCGGATCGAACAGATAAGCCAGCAGCAGCGCCACCAGAAACGGCGTGAGGATCGGGTGCAGCAACCAGACAAATGCGCAAAGCAGGACTACCCCACCGAGCCAGAACCAACGCCGCGTATCGGCCATGTACCACTCCTGTTGCTTCTATATAAGGAAAGACTTACCAGCGAAACCGCAACGATGGTGCTGCCGGTGTCGGGGCCGGAGCCGCGACCGGGGCTGCACCTGCAACCGCAGGCTGTGGCGCTGAAACCTGCGCCGGCGCCTCGGCCGGCAGTTCCTGCAACTTCGCCAGCGACAACTGCGCACGCATCTGATCGGCACTGCCATTGACCCGATAGACGATGCGATCGCCGTCAACACTTTGCAGACGCACGCCAAACGGTTCGAGTAACCGCAACAGCGCCGCGTAATGCTCCAGATTCATACCTTGCACTTCCAGAGTCTGCTGCCCCGAAGCGCCGGGCTTGGCCACAAAACGTGGCGCCAGGCGCTCAGCCACCGCCAGCATCACCGCGTCCGCGACAGCGGCCTGATCGGCGCCCTGCACACTGCCCGCCTCTTTCTGATCGCCCAGCCACAAGTGCCACTTGGCCTGCCACTGCCCGCCTTCTTCGCGGGCATGCACCGCCAGCAAGGCGTCAGCGTTGTAGCGTTCGGAGGCACCGCGCAACGGTGCCGGATCGGTGCCTTCCAGCGCTGGCGCCGTGGCTACCAGTTGCTCACTCAGGTCTGCCAACGGCAAACGCAATGGCAAGCCGCGATGCTGCGCAGCTGTACGCAACGGCGCAGCAGCGGCCTGACCGTCGCCAACCAGACTCGAACCCTCAGCCGAGTCGTTCAGCCACCAACTCAGGATCGACGGGCGACTGGCGCCCCACACCGACAATCCGGCGCGTCGCAGCGCCTGCTCGGTGGTCGCCGGATCGAAATCGACCTTCAGCACCTCCGGGGGGCCAGCATCAAAACCGAACTGACTGATGATCTGCTGCGGATCCTTGCGAATCGCCGCCAGCCCCGGATTCTGCGGAGCCTTCGGATCGCCGGTCAAACGCAGCACCAAGGTATCCAACGCTGCTTGGGTGGCGCGATCACGCTCCTCCGGTGCCTGGCCGTTGACCGGCTCACGCACTTGATAAAGGCCTTTGAGGTTTTCGGCGTGACTCGCCAGGCTGATCAGAGACAAACAACCCACAAACAACAATTTACAAAAACGCATGGAAAATTCCCGTCGACAGGAGCGGCTGGAACAGGCCGCGTGAATCGGTTGAGCAAGGCTGTGACAATCTGCCAGCACCAAACATTCACACGACAGCGGTAAGTTTTTGCACAGTGATAACGATAGACGGTTAATCGCCCCACCTTATACAGGCGTTCATTCGCCTCAATTGCAAAAAATTTCCGTGGATATGGCCCTGCCCGTCGGTGCGAGGATGGCCGCTGCCCCTCAAGCCTGATAAAATCGCGCGCCTTCGCAGACCGGCAACAGCCGGGCACCTCGAAACTCGCGTGAGGCCATCGCCCCGTCGATTTCGAAGTTCCCGCTGAACTCGGTCGTTACCCCTGAATCCCCTCCCCTAAAGGCCTGGATCATGAGCAAGCAACCCTCCCTGAGCTACAAGGACGCCGGTGTAGACATCGACGCCGGTGAAGCATTGGTCGAACGCATCAAGAGCGTCGCCAAGCGCACTGCGCGCCCGGAAGTCATGGGCGGCCTGGGCGGTTTCGGCGCCCTCTGCGAAATCCCGGCCGGCTACAAGCAGCCAGTGCTGGTTTCCGGCACCGACGGCGTCGGCACCAAGCTGCGTCTGGCGCTGAACCTGAACAAGCACGACAGCATCGGCATCGACCTGGTTGCCATGTGCGTGAACGACCTCGTGGTGTGCGGCGCAGAGCCACTGTTCTTCCTCGACTACTACGCCACCGGCAAACTGAACGTCGAGACCGCGACCCAAGTCGTGACCGGCATCGGCGCTGGCTGCGAACTGTCGGGTTGCTCGCTGGTTGGCGGCGAAACCGCTGAAATGCCTGGCATGTACGAAGGCGAAGACTACGACCTGGCCGGTTTCTGCGTCGGCGTCGTGGAAAAGTCGGAGATCATCGACGGCTCGAAAGTCGCCACCGGTGACGCGCTGATCGCGCTGCCATCGTCCGGCCCGCACTCCAACGGCTACTCGCTGATCCGCAAGATCATCGAAGTCTCCGGTGCCGACATCGAAAACATCCAGCTCGACGGCAAACCGCTGACCGACCTGCTGATGGCCCCGACCCGCATCTACGTGAAGCCGCTGCTCAAGCTGATCAAAGACACCGGCGCCGTCAAAGCCATGGCCCACATCACCGGTGGCGGCCTGCTCGACAACATCCCGCGCGTTCTGCCAAAAGGCGCTCAGGCGGTGGTTGACGTGGCTAGCTGGACTCGCCCGGCCGTATTCGATTGGCTGCAAGAGAAAGGCAACGTTGACGAGACCGAGATGCACCGCGTGCTGAACTGCGGCGTCGGCATGGTCATCTGCGTGGCTCAGGAGCACGTTGAAGTGGCGCTGAACACCCTGCGTGACGCCGGCGAACAGCCTTGGGTGATCGGTCAGATCGCTGCTGCTGCCGAAGGCGCAGCTCAGGTTGATCTGCAGAACCTTAAGGCTCATTAATGTCCGCAACCTGTGATGTCGTGGTGCTGTTGTCCGGCACCGGCAGTAACTTGCAGGCTCTGATCGACAGCACGCGGGCCGGCGACAACCCGGTCCGCATCGCTGCAGTGATTTCCAATCGCGCCGACGCCTACGGCCTGCAACGCGCCAGTGATGCGGGTATCGCCACCCGCTCGCTGGATCACAAGGCATTCGAAGGTCGCGAGGCCTTCGATGCTGCTCTGATCGAACTGATCGACGAATTCAATCCGAAACTCGTGGTACTGGCCGGCTTCATGCGCATTCTCAGCGCTGACTTCGTTCGCCACTACCAGGGTCGCCTGCTCAACATCCACCCGTCGCTGCTACCCAAATACAAAGGGTTACACACTCATCAGCGCGCGCTGGAGGCCGGCGACACTGAGCATGGCTGCTCCGTGCACTTCGTCACCGAGGAACTCGATGGCGGACCACTGGTCGTACAAGCAGTATTACCGGTAGAGTTGCACGACACGCCGCAGAGTCTTGCGCAGCGAGTCCACGTTCAGGAACACCTGATCTACCCGATGGCAGTACGCTGGTTTGCCGAAGGCAGGCTGGCACTCGGTGAACACGGTGCTTTACTGGATGGCCAGTTACTCGCGGCCAGCGGCCACTTGATTCGACACTAGGAGATATTATGCGTCGCGCCCTGCTCTTCGCTTGCGCTCTGCTCGCCCTGCCCTTCGCGCAGGCAGCCGAACTTCAACCGTTCTCCGCCAGCTACACCGCCGACTGGAAGCAACTGCCCATGAGTGGCACCGCCGAGCGCAGTCTGGTCAAGGAAGCCAACGGCGTCTGGAAGCTCAGCTTCAAGGCCTCGATGATGATCGCCAGCCTGACGGAAGAAAGCACCCTGACCCTGGACAAGGACATCCTGCTGCCGCAGTCCTACCACTTTGAACGTGGTGGCCTGGGCAAAGCGAAAAAGGCTGATCTGGATTTCGACTGGAACAGCAAAATGGTCACCGGCACCGACCGTGGCGACGCGGTGAAAATCCCGCTGAACCGTGGCATGGTCGACAAGTCCACCTATCAGTTGGCACTGCAACATGACGTCGCTGCCGGCAAGAAGACCATGAGCTATCAAGTGGTCGATGATGGTGAAGTCGATACCTATGACTTCCGCGTACTGGGTTCGGAAAAAGTCGAGACCAAGGCTGGCAAGATCGATGCGATCAAGGTCGAGCGCGTGCGCGACCCGACGCAAAGCAAGCGCACCACCGTGCTGTGGTTCGCCAAGGACTGGGATTACTTGCTGGTTCGCCTGCAACAAGTCGAAACTGACGGCAAGGAGTACAACATCATGCTCCAGGACGGCACGGTCAACGGTAAAACCGTTAAAGGCAGCTGATCCGCCGCAAGAACAAAGAGCCCCGCGAAATGCGGGGCTTTTTTTGTCTGCGCTTTAGCCCGATTTTATGTGTCACCTTCACCCCTCACCCCAGCCCTCTCCCGAAGGAGAGGGAGCCGACCGAGATGTCTGGCGCGATGCATCGACCTGTAAGATCGAGTCAATTATGGATTCTCCAAAGCAAGATCAGGTCGGTGTAACTCGCCAATCTCCCACGGTCAGTCCCCTTTCCCAATGGGAGAAGGAGCCGACCGAGATGTCTGGCGCCATACATCGACCTAAAAATCGAGTCGATTATGGATTCACCAAAGCAACATCAGGTCGGTGTAACTCGCCAATCTCCCACGGTCAGTCCCCTCTCCCTCCGGGAGAGGGCTAGGGTGAGGGGCTTTTGAAGGCAAAACTCAAACCGAGAATTTGGCCACCATGCTGTTCAAATCCACCGCCAACCGCGACAACTCCTGACTCGCCGCACTGGTCTGATTGGCTCCCGCCGAGGTCTGCATCGCCAGATCACGAATATTCATCAGATTGCGATCCACCTCCCGAGCCACCGCTGCCTGCTCCTCCGAGGCACTGGCGATCACCAGGTTGCGCTCGTTGATCAGCGTGAATGCCGAGGCGATCTCTTCCAGTGCAGTCCCGGCCGCCTTGGCCAACTCCAGCGTCGAACGCGCCCGCACATTACTCTGCTGCATCGAACTGACCGCCGAATCGGTACCCTGCTGAATCCCGCCGATCATCTGCTCGATTTCCTGGGTCGACTGCTGCGTGCGATGCGCCAATGCCCGCACCTCATCTGCCACCACTGCAAACCCGCGCCCGGCATCACCGGCGCGCGCGGCCTCAATCGCAGCATTCAAAGCAAGCAGATTGGTCTGCTCGGCAATCGAACGAATCACATCCAGCACTTTGCTGATGCTGTAGACCTTCTGCGCCAGATCTTCCACCTGACTCGCATTGGCCGTCACATCATCGGCAAGCGATTCGATAGACAACACCGTTTGATGCACCTGCTCGCGGCCATGCTGGGCTATGCGATCGGATTCACGAGAAGCCTCGGAGGTAGCCACCGCATTGCTCGCCACCTCCTCCACCGCAGCCGTCATCTGATTGACCGCCGTGGCCGCCTGTTCGATCTCCAGGCTCTGCTGATGCAACCCGCGCGTAGCGTCTTCCGTGACGCAACTCAGCTCCTCCGACGCCGAGGCCAACTGGCTGGAGGACTCGGAGATTTGCCGAATCGTGTCGCGCAGGTTGTGTTGCATGCTCTTGAGCGCCTGCAGCAGTCGCGCCGGCTCGTCCTTGCCGCTGATGCTGATATCGCCGGTCAGATCACCACCGGCCACCACCTCGGCGACACCCAGCGATTGCGCCAGCGGCAGCACGATGCTGCGCGTCAGTAGCAGGGCCAGACCGATGGTGATCAGCGCAGTAACGCCGATCATCACCCCAACCCACACTCGCGAATTGATAAACACCAACCGCGCGGCTTCAGTGGCGAGATTGGCATTGTGTTTATTCAGCTCAACCAGTTCGCGTAAAAGCACTGCGATTTCATCGGCCAAAGGACTCATCTGCCCGTTGAGAATGGTCGCGGCCTCCTCGACCCGATTCTGTGCAGAGAGCTGCATGACCTGCGCCTGAAACTCCAGATACTGGTGCTCGGCGACCTTGAAACGGTCGAACAGCTTGCGCTCTTCAGGCAACACAATCAGCACGTCATAACGCTGCTGGGCTTCACTGAGTACATCGCGCAATTCATTGAGTTTGGCAACATTCTGTTCGAGCGCCTGCGGATCGCGATTGAGCAACAGGCGCATGGTCAGCGCACGCAGGCGCAGCATGTCCTGACTCATCTCACCGACCGCCATGACACTCGGCAGCCAATTGTTATCGACCTCGTCAGACTGGGCGCGCATGTTCGACATTTGCAGCAAGGCGAACGCGCCAAGGGCAAACACCATCAACGCCAACACGCCAAAACCGAGGCCGGCGCGCGGGGCGATATTGAGACTACGGATACTCATTGCTCTGGTTCCTTCCAAAAGCGCTGCATCAACCCTGCAGCTGGTTGCTTTAGAAGGTATCGGCCCGGCGAAAAAATGCGTAAGACCAAAATGTGATATCAAAAGGCCTTAATACTTCGAACCGAAGGCATTAACGATTCAGCGCGGTTTTGCCGGACTTGAACACCGTTCGCGGCAAGATAGCCAGGAAGTTATCTCTTGCGACCTTCTGCGCAATATTCTCCGGCAGCGCATCAAGGAAAGGCTTGAAGCTGTGCATTTCCTGACCGAGCTTATTGAAACGCCCTACTACGTCGGAGCCGAGCATGAAGCGTTCAGGGTATTTTTCCACCAGCGCCAGCCACTCAGGACGCGGTTTGCCCTGCTCATCCAGCAGATACGGCGTGAGCATGCTCCAGGACAGGTCGATAAACAGGTTGGGATACGCCTCAAGCATGCGCGTCAGCGTGGGCAGCAAGAAACTCAGTTGCGTCTGATGTCGATGGATTTCAGCGCTGGTGCCGGCGTGAGCCCAAATGAATCGCGTGTGTGGGTGATTACGCAGCGGCTCTTCGATTTCCTTCAGGTACAGCGGATTTTTCTCACGCTTGGAGGTGATGTTGGAATGCAGCATCACCGGCAGATCGTTCTCGGCGGCCAGATGATAGATCTTGGTCATGGCTTCGTTGTTGGCGCGCGGCGTATCGCCGGACGTCAGCGCCGTGAGGTCATCATGACGAGTGAACACCTCGCCAATGCCCTGCCACAGCCCCGGATACAGATCGAGCATGCGCTGGATGTGCGCGGCTGAATTCTTGTCGTTCGGGTTGAAGCCCGAGAGGAACGGATGAAAGTACGGGCGCTGCTCGGGTGACAGCTTCTGCACAGCATCGGCAACGATCACGTCGGTCGCACTGTACCAATAGGCATCGGCGTCATCGCCCGCGTAATAGCGCGGACGCTTGGGTTCGTCCTCATGCCATTTCTTCGCCACCGGAATCCCGGAAATCATCACATGCTCGACGGAACCGTCCTTCATGGCCGTCAGCAATTTCGCCATGCCCGCGCTTTCCTGGAAAAAATCCACGTAATGCAGGTGTGCATCGCTGTAGGTGTATTCGCGGGCGCTGACATTGCCGGCAAGCAGCAGAAGGCAGACAAGACTCAAACGATACAGGGACACAAGTAATCTCCAGGAAGTAGGCATAGCCTAGACCCCGCCCTGACGACAAGGGTTCATCCCGCAGGAAAGTGGAACGCGTACCGGTGGGAATGCTCTATAACTGCAAGGTCTTTTTTGATCGAACGACTTTTCCTACTGCCAGTGAGGTTCCCATGACCGTTACCGTCAATACCGTCTCCGCTGAAGGTTTCCGCCACACCGTACAGATTGATGATCACGAACTGTTTGCCGACGTGCCGAAAACCGCCGGCGGCGAAGGCTCCGCACCTGAGCCACACGACTACTTCGACGCCGCCCTTGGTGCCTGCAAAGCACTGACTTTGAAGATGTACGCGAAAAAGAAAGACATCCCGCTGACCGGCGTTGGTGTCGACGTCAAACGTGACAACAGCGAAGAGCAAAAGGGTAAATACGTCTTGCACGTCACCCTTACTCTCAAAGGCGTCCTGACCGATGCCCAGCGCGAGGAATTGCTGCGCGTCGCTGACCGTTGCCCGATTCACAAGCTGATGACCACCACTGACGTGACCATCGAAACCCATGCACCGCAGGGCTTCGACAGCCAGTAATCCTCCTCATGCCAGCGGCGGGTTATGCTTCTGGCATCACCCGCTCAGCTTGGAATGCACCATGGACACGCAACCTCTGATCATCCGCCCGCGCGCCGAAGACGTCGAAGGCCAGCCGATTCTGCGCCCCTTGCCGTCAGCCAAATGCCGCAGCGTCGGGCCTTTCGTGTTTTTTGATCACATGCTCGAGACGGTTTATCCGACGGGCAAGGGCATGAATCTCCGACAGCACCCGCACATCGGTCTGTCGACCCTCACGTATTTGTTTGAAGGGCAGCTCCAGCACAAGGACAGCCTTGGCTCCGATCAGGTGGTCGGCGCTGGCGACGTCAGCTGGATGACTGCCGGCAGCGCGATTGCGCACGTTGAGCGCACGCCAGAGCCGCTGTGGGAGCAAAGCTTCACCATGCACGGTTTGCAAATCTGGCTGGCCTCGCCCAAGGAGCACGAGCAAGGTCCTGGGCATTACAGCCATCACCCGGCGGCGACCTTGCCGGTCAGCGATAACCTCGGCGTGCAGATTCGCATGATTGCCGGGTCAGGCTTTTGCCTGGAATCGCCGGTCCCGGTGCTTTCTCCTACGTTGTATGCGGAAGTGAAGATGCAAACGGCGACCACTTTGCTGATTCCGACCGAGCATGAAGAGCGGGCGGTTTATGTGCTGAGTGGGGATGCGCAGCTGAATGGCGAGGCGATTGAGCCGCATGCGTTGGTGTTGTTACCGGCCGGGGAAGAAATGAGCCTGTTTGCCGAAAGTGATGTGCACGCGGTGGTGTTCGGCGGCGCGCCGTTGGACGGGCCTCGGCGGATCAACTGGAATTTTGTTGCAAGCGATCCGGCGGCGATTGATGAGGCACGGCGCAAATGGGCGGCCGGGGACTGGCCGACTGTGCCGGGGGAAGTTGAGCGGATTGAATTACCTCGTTAAGCCTTTACCCTCACCCCAGCCCTCTCCCGGAGGGAGAGGGAGCCGACCGAGGTGTCTGGCGTCATACATCGACCTGAAAAGTCTTGGTGATTATGGATTCACCCCGGGCACTTTCAGGTCGGCGTAATCCCTGAGCATCCCCCAATCAGTCCCCTCTCCCTCTGGGAGAGGGTTAGGGTGAGGGGCTCTTCGCTTTTCAGCCCTTGAACACTTCATCCAGCAAATCATGCATCGACTTGAACGCGCGCTTCGCCGTCTTCGCGTCGTACATCATCTTGCCCGGCACATTGGCATGCGGATCAGTAAACGAGTGCACCGCACCGCCGTAGCTCAACAACTGCCAATCCACGTTCGCCGCGTTCATCTCGTCTTCAAACGCCGGCAACTGCTCCTTCGGCACCAACGGGTCGGAAGCACCATGCAACACCAACACCGAGCCCTTGATGTTCTGCGCATCCGCCGGGTTCGGCGAATCCAGCGTACCGTGGAACGACACCGCCGCCTTCACCGGCGCCCCCGTGCGAGCCAGATCCAGCGCACAGCAACCACCAAAGCAGAAACCGAACACCGCCAGTTTCGACGTATCAACCGCCGCTTCGCCTTGCTTCTGCAGTTGATCGAACGCCGCCTGCATACGCTTGCGCAGCAACGCACGGTCATCCTTCAACGGCATCATTGCCGCGCCAGCCTGGTCAGCATTCTGCGGACGTACAGCTTGACCGTAGACGTCAGCGATCAACACCACGTAGCCCTCGGCCGCGACCGACTTGGCGATCTCTTCAGCGCCAGCGCTGACACCCATCCAGTTCGGCGCCATCAACAAACCCGGCAGCGCCCCCTTGTGCTCGGCGTCGAACGCCAGACGACCCTCATAAGGCTGGCCGTCAATCTGATAGACCACGGAACGTACAGTGACTTGGCTCATTTCTGACTCCAGATTGGTTAAACACCAGAATGAAAAAACCCGCCGAAGCGGGTTTTTCTACGACTTGGTTAAACCGACAGTTCAACCAGCAGCTTGTTCAGACGGCGCACATACGCGGCCGGATCTTTCAAGCTGTCGCCAGCAGCCAGGGCTGCCTGATCGAAGAGAATGTGCGACAGATCGCCAAAACGCTCTTCGCTCTGCTCGCCATCGAGTTTCTCGATCAGCGGGTGGCTCGGGTTGAATTCGAAGATCGGCTTGGAATCCGGAACCTTCTGCCCGCTGGCTTCGAGGATCTGGCGCATTTGCAGACCCAAGTCCTGCTCGCCGATGGCCAGAATCGCCGGCGAATCGGTCAGACGATGCGATACGCGAACTTCAGCCACGGAATCGCCCAGCGCGGTTTTCAGACGCTCAACCAGACCTTCTTTGGACTTGGCGACTTCTTCCGCGGCTTTCTTGTCCTCTTCCGAGTCCAGGTTGCCCAGATCGAGGTCACCACGTGCCACGTCGACAAAGGTCTTGCCGTCGAACTCGCTGAGGTAGCTCATCAGCCACTCGTCGATACGGTCGGTCAGCAGCAGCACTTCGATGCCTTTCTTGCGGAAGACTTCCAGGTGCGGGCTGTTCTTGACCTGCGCGTAGGTTTCGCCGGTGAGGTAGTAGATCTTGTCCTGACCTTCCTTGGCGCGCGCCAGGTAGTCGGCCAGACCGACGATCTGCTCGCCGTCGTCGCCATTGGTCGATGCGAAACGCAGCAGACCGGCAATTTTTTCTTTGTTGGCGAAGTCTTCAGCCGGGCCTTCTTTCATGACCTGACCGAAATTCTTCCAGAAGCCTTTGTATTGCTCAGGCTCGTTTTTCGCCAGTTTTTCCAGCATGTCGAGCACGCGTTTGGTCAGCGCGGTCTTCATCGAATCGATGATCGGGTCTTTCTGCAGGATCTCGCGCGACACGTTCAGCGACAGGTCGTTGGAGTCGACCACGCCTTTGATGAAGCGCAGGTACAGCGGCAGGAACGACTCGGCCTGATCCATCACGAACACACGCTGCACGTAAAGCTTCAGGCCCTTCGGCGCTTCACGCTGGTACAGGTCGAACGGTGCGCGGGCCGGCACGTATAGCAGCGAGCTGTATTCGAGCTTGCCTTCGACTTTGTTGTGGCTCCAGGCCAGCGGGTTTTCAAAGTCGTGAGCGATGTGTTTGTAGAACTCCTGGTATTCCTCGTCCTTCACTTCAGTGCGAGGGCGAGTCCACAGGGCGCTGGCGCGGTTGACGGTTTCCCATTCAACGGCAGGAGCCTCTTCGCCTTCGGCAGCAGCCGCTTCTTTCGGCAACTCGATCGGCAGCGCGATGTGGTCGGAGTACTTCTTGATGATGTTGCGCAGACGCCAGCCATCAGCAAACTCGTCTTCCGCGGCTTTCAGGTGCAGAACGATGCGGGTGCCGCGTTCCGGTTTTTCGATGGTGGCGACTTCGAACTCGCCCTCGCCTTTCGACGACCAGTGCACGCCTTCGCTGGCCGGAGTGCCGGCGCGGCGGGAGTACACATCAACCTGGTCGGCAACGATGAAGGCAGAGTAGAAGCCGACACCGAACTGGCCGATCAGGTGTGAATCCTTTTTCTGATCGCCCGAAAGATTCTTCATGAAATCCGCGGTGCCGGATTTGGCGATGGTCCCCAGGTGGGTGATCACATCGTCACGGTTCATGCCGATACCGTTGTCTTCGAGGGTGACGGTTTTGGCGTCCTTGTCGAAGCTCACACGGATTTTCAGATCAGCGCCACCCTCGAGCAACTCTGGCTTGGCCAGGGCTTCGAAGCGCAGCTTGTCGACAGCGTCAGAGGCGTTCGAGATCAATTCGCGAAGGAAGATTTCCTTGTTGGAATACAGCGAATGGATCATGAGGTGCAGCAGCTGCTTTACCTCGGTCTGGAAGCCCAGGGTTTCCTTTTGAGTTTCCACACTCATGGTCATCAAACTCCAATCAGATGGCAGTGGCCGCGACCCGAAATGGTCGGCGGCGGGTTGTCTTGTGAGTTTGGGGCGCTGTTCAGGATTTCAAGGGCTCATCGATTTTGAAGTGCGCACGAGCGGTGGCAATCGGTTCGCCTTCGGTACTTTGCCAGGCAGTGATCGCGACGTTGGCGACGCGGCGGCCCTGGCGGCAGACCTGACACTTGGCCCAGGTATCGCGGAATTGCCCGGCGCGCAGGTAATCGAGGGAAAAATCGATAATCTTCGGCACACCGGGCGCACCGGTGAAAATCAACAGATGCAGGGCGGCGCCCAGTTCCATGAATCCGGCGATCACCCCGCCATGGATCGCCGGCAATAAAGGGTTACCAATGTTGTCCTTGTTCGCCGGCAGCTTGAACAGCAGGTCATCACCGACTCGCGAGCATTCAATGCCGATCAGCCCGGCGTAGGGAATCAACTGCAACAGCGGCGCGTAGTCGCCCTGAGCGTGAGCCTGCTGCAACTGCTGCTTCAGGTCGTCACTCATTGCCCTTCTCCTTTGATTACGCCGCCAAAGCCTTTGGTGCCTTTGAGGCCCTTGCCCATGCGCATGAACGTACCGACCACATGGGCGATGGGCTGCTCGGGGTCATCTTGGTAAGCGAAGCCACGGGCAAAGATCACATCGGTGGTTACGCGGTAGCACTGGGCGAATCCGTACACCGCTTTGTTCGGCTCGGCGGCGTGCATGTAATCGATGCGCAGGTCGAGGGTCGGGCAGACCTCGAACTCCGGCAGCACGCACAACGTCGACATGCCACAGGCGGTGTCCATCAACGCCGTAATCGCGCCGCCATGGATCACGCCGGTTTCCGGGTTACCGACTATTTGCGGGCTGTACGGCAAGATTACGGTGAGCCCTTCACTTGAGGCGCTATGCACCTGCAAACCCAGTACCTGACAGTGACGCAACGCCGATAAAAATCGCGTTGCACGCTCAAAAACGCTGTTCTCGGCCATTTGATAATTACTCTCGTTAGAGCCTTTTGCCAGTAGCAAGCAAAACAGCAAAAGTTCCGTGTAAAAACAAACTTATATATCTGAAAGAAATGAGGAACTTAACCTGTAGCGCCGAGTTCTTAAGGCCAGTAGTTATTTTCCATAAGGAGAAACACCCCATGCGTAAGACTTTTGCTATTGCCTTGATGTTGACCGCTTCCCTCGGTCTCGCTGCCTGCGATAAAAAATCCGAGGACAAAGCTCAAGATGCCAACCAACATGCTGAACAAGCTCAGCAAGACATGAACAAAGCTCAGGATAAAGTGAACGACGCTGCGAAAGAAAACGCCGAAGCTGCCAAAGCTCAGGCTGAATCGAACGCCGCTGCTCAAGAAGAAGCTGCCAAGAAGCAATAATTCGCTTTTTGCTGCAGAAAAAAGAAAACCCGCCAAGTGCGGGTTTTCTTTTGCCTGTCATTTAGCGCCAGGCTCTCCTTAGAGCAAGACAGTTCTAAAAGTCGGACTAATCATCAGTAACAGCGAGCACAGTACGCCAACTACCCAAACCAGGCTGCGCAGCTTGGGCTGGTCGGCCAGATAGAGCCACAAGTAGAGGATCCGCGCGATAACAAAAACGATTGCCAATGTATCGATCAGCCATCCTGCCGTTTGAGTGGTGTGCGCCATCAACACACCGACCGCAAACAACATGAACGCTTCAATCGTATTCTGATGCGCCGCCAGCGCTCGCGCGCCGTAACCGGTCAGTTGCGCTTGTTGCTGGCGCGGCAAGTGGTTGTTGTAACCGCCCTGTTCTTTCATCGCCTTGCCCACCGGCATACGCGCGATATAAATCAACAGCGCAGTGATAAACACACACCAGAACGGAATACTCATCAAGCGACCTCTTTGTTTGTTTCGGGAAGGGGGGCTTCTGTAGGGGTATAGACCATGACATCGAGAACGTCGGAATGAAACTCGCGGCGGTACAAGACCAATACCACACCGGCGCTCATCAGCATGAACAGCCACGGGCTGACGAACCACGCCAGCATGGTCATGCCGAAGTAGTAAGAGCGCAGCCCGAAGTTGAACTGGTTGGCCGCCATCGAAATCACCCGCGCCGCCCGCGCAGCGAACGCCTTGCGCTCCTGTTCGGAAACATGTCGCTCACCGATCATTGGCGCCGAGCCAACCAACACGGCCGCGAAGTTGTACTGACGCATGCACCAACTGAAGGTGAAGAAGGCATAGACGAACACCATCGCCAGACACAGCAACTTGATTTCCGACATGCCCTGCGACGCCTGCTGCACCATCGGGATGTCTGCCAGCAACGACACCGCCCGCTCGGATGCACCGAGCACGGTAAGAATACCGGCGAGGATGATCAGCGTGCTGGAAGCGAAGAAGGAGGCATTGCGTTCCAGATTGCCGATCACACTGGCATCGGCAATGCGGTTGTCGCGCAGCAGCATGCGGCGCATCCAGTCTTCACGGTACAAGTGCAGCACGCTGGCCAGGCACGCTGTATCGCGCCCCTTCCAGGAGGCATAACGGGTATAACCGCCCCAGCAGATGACAAACCAGATGGCGGCGAGCAAGTGAATCAGGTTGGCTTGGATGAACGACATGCAATTCCTTGTGAGATGCGGATGCTGTACCTGTAGGAGTGAGCCTGCTCGCGATAGCGGTGTGTCAGCCGTCATCAATGTTGCGCGATACGCCGCTTTCGCGAGCAGGCTCGCTCCCACATTGAGATTTCGGCAATCCTTCGACGTTAGCCTAGGGAAAAAGACACTGCCTGACGCACATAAAAAATGCCCCGTATCGATTGATACGGGGCATTTCTGTTTAAACGTTGAAGACCCGCTTTTGGCGGGTCAGACAACGTCAGGCAACGGCTTCGCTGCGCTTGCCCAGCAGGCGATCGCAAACCACCGCGACCACCAAGGTCATCACGCACGGCACCAGCCATGCCAGGCCCTGCTCGCTCAGCGGCAGGTGCGACAGTTGCGATGGCATCCAGCCGGCCAGACCAGCGCCTTTCAGCGCGTCGATGGTGCCGAACACGAACGACACCAGCATCACCGGGCCGAGAATCCGGCCGTGCTCATGCCAGAAGTCTTTGCAGAAGCTGAGCGCCACCAGCACGATGCACGGCGGATAGATCGCGGTCAGCACCGGGATCGAGAAAGCAATCAGCTTGGTCAGGCCCAGGTTGGACACCAGCAGCGAGAACGCCGCCAGAATGATCACCAGGGTCTTGTAGGACAGTGGCAACACACGGCTGAAGTATTCGGCACAGGCACAAGTCAGACCGACCGCCGTCACCAGACACGCCAGCGAGATCAGCACCGCGAGGAAACCGCTGCCCAGCGAACCGAAGGTGTGTTGCACATACGCATGCAATACCGCCGCGCCGTTGGTCGCGCCTGCTGCCACTTCGTGACTGCCGGAACCGAGGCGGAACAGGCTGACGTACACCAGCGCCAGACCGACACCGGCAATCAGGCCGGCGATGATCGCGTAACGGGTGATCAGCGCCGGCGACTCGACGCCACGGGAGCGGATCGCGTTAACGATGACGATGCCGAACACCAGTGCACCCAGGGTATCCATGGTCAGGTAACCATTGATGAACCCTTGAGAGAACGGTGCCGCCACGTATTCCGGCGTGCCGTGGCCGATGTCACCCGCAGGCAAGGCGAATGCAGCGATACCCAGCACTGCCAGCGCGATGATTTTCAACGGCGCGAGGAAGCGGCCAACAGTGTCCAGCAAACGCCCTGGGTAGAGCGAGATGAAGAACACCAGCAGGAAGTACACCGAACTGTAGAGGAACAGCGCCAGCGGGCTTTCGCCGGTCAGCGGCGCCAGACCCACTTCAAACGATACGGTCGCGGTACGCGGGGTGGCGAACAACGGGCCGACCGCCAGATAGCACGCCGCCGCCAGAATGCCGCCAGCGATCTTGCCGATCGGGCTGCTCAGCGCATCCATTGCCCCACCGACCTTGGCCAGTGCAACGACGGTGATCACCGGCAGACCGACCGCAGTGATCAGGAAGCCCAGCGCGGCCATCCAGACGTGAGGTCCGGCCTGCAAGCCAACGATCGGCGGGAAAATGATGTTTCCAGCCCCAACGAACAGGGCAAATGTCATAAAGCCAAGTGCCAGGATGTCCTGACCTTTCAAAACTTTCATTAAGGTAATACCACACTACTGAATCGGAATTTAGAGGGGGATTGCCCTGTGTAATTAGGGAAATGCTGTCGATCCGTATGGGACTGACCCTTAAAGCGCGTTGCATGCCTTGTGGGCGGCAGACGCAAAAATGGCTGCTAGCCTAACGAATTTGGCTTACAAACGCACTGTTAGAGGGCGAACTATCCGATACGCGACGTTTCCGTGTCGCGTTTTTGCATGTAATTGGGGGCAAGCCTATAAATCAGCGAATGCCAGAAACGACAAAGGCCACCCGAAGGTGGCCTTTGTTTGGTGAAGCGTCAGCTAAGCGCGAGGCTTACTTGACAGCCCAACCGGTCAGCTCGGCCAGGGCCTTGCCGATGTCTGCCAGCGAACGCACGGTTTTAACGCCTGCGTCTTGCAGCGCAGCGAATTTCTCGTCTGCAGTGCCTTTGCCGCCAGAGATGATTGCGCCAGCATGGCCCATGCGCTTGCCCGGAGGAGCAGTCACACCAGCGATGTAGGAAACAACCGGCTTGGTCACGTGTGCCTTGATGTAGGCAGCCGCTTCTTCTTCAGCCGAACCGCCGATCTCACCGATCATCACGATCGCTTCGGTCTTCGGGTCTTCCTGGAACAGCTTCAGGATGTCGATGAAGTTCGAACCCGGGATCGGGTCACCACCGATGCCGACGCAAGTCGACTGAC
Source organism: Pseudomonas crudilactis (assembly GCF_013433315.1). Classification (GTDB taxonomy): domain Bacteria; phylum Pseudomonadota; class Gammaproteobacteria; order Pseudomonadales; family Pseudomonadaceae; genus Aquipseudomonas; species Aquipseudomonas crudilactis. The sequence continues at coordinate 61,905 of NZ_WXVV01000007.1, forward strand.
CGAAACCGGCGTCAGTAGTCTGCTTCACAGCTTCGTAGGTCAGGGTGCCGGAACGCGAAACGATACCGACCTTGCCTGGCAAGTGAATGTGACCTGGCATGATGCCGATCTTGCACTCGCCCGGAGTGATAACGCCTGGGCAGTTAGGGCCGATCAGGACTACGCCCAGCTCGTCGCACTTAACTTTAGCGTCCAGCATGTCCAGGGTAGGAATGCCTTCGGTGATGCAAACGATCAGCTTGATGCCGCCGAATGCCGCTTCCAGGATCGAATCTTTGCAGAAAGGAGCCGGAACGTAGATAACGGAGGCGGTAGCGCCAGTGGCTTCTACTGCATCTTTGACGGTGTTGAACACTGGCAGACCCAGGTGCTCGGTGCCGCCTTTGCCAGGCGTTACGCCACCAACCATCTTGGTGCCGTATTCGATGGCTTGCTGGGTGTGGAAACTACCTTGCGAACCGGTAATACCCTGGCAGATAACTTTGGTGTCTTTATTGATCAGGACGCTCATTATTTGCCCTCCGCAGCTTTGACAACTTGTTGAGCAGCGTCGGTCAGGCTGGTAGCAGCGATGATGTTCAAACCGCTTTCTGCCAGTACTTTAGCGCCCAGCTCAGCGTTGTTGCCTTCAAGGCGAACAACAACCGGGATTTTCACGCCGACTTCTTTCACAGCGCCGATGATGCCTTCGGCAATCATGTCGCAGCGAACGATGCCGCCGAAGATGTTGACCAGTACTGCAGCGACGTTGGTGTCGGACAGAATGATCTTGAACGCTTCAGTTACGCGTTCTTTGGTAGCGCCACCACCTACGTCGAGGAAGTTTGCTGGCTTGCCGCCATGCAGGTTGACGATGTCCATGGTACCCATGGCCAGGCCAGCACCGTTGACCATGCAGCCGATGTTGCCTTCCAGTGCTACGTAGTTCAGTTCGAACTTGGCAGCGTGCGCTTCGCGCGGATCGTCTTGCGACGGATCGTGGAAAGTCTTCAGCTTAGGCTGACGGTACATGGCGTTGGCGTCGATGTTGATCTTGGCGTCCAGGCAGTGCAGATCGCCGTCAGCCTTGATCACCAGCGGGTTCACTTCCAGCAGAGCCAGGTCGTGATCCTTGAACAGCTTGGCCAGACCTACGAAGATCTTGGCGAACTGAGCAACCTGCTTGCCTTCCAGACCCAGCTGGAATGCCAGCTCGCGACCCTGGAATGGCTGAGCGCCAACCAGTGGATCGATAGTGGCCTTGAGAATTTTTTCTGGAGTGTCGTGAGCGATTTTCTCGATGTCCACGCCACCTTCGGTGGAAGCCATGAACACGATGCGACGGCTCGAACGGTCAACGACAGCGCCCAGGTACAGCTCTTTAGCGATATCAGTGCACGATTCAACCAGGATCTTGGTGACTGGCTGGCCATTGGCGTCAGTCTGGTAAGTCACCAGACGCTTGCCCAGCCACTGCTGTGCGAAGGCTTTGGCGTCTTCTTTGCTGCGAACCAGCTTGACGCCGCCCGCTTTACCGCGACCACCGGCGTGGACCTGGGCTTTGACAACCCACTCGCTGCCGCCGATTTTGTCGCAAGCTTCTGCTGCTGCTTCCGGGGTGTCTACTGCGTAACCAGTGGAAACTGGCAGGCCGTATTCAGCGAACAGCTGCTTACCCTGATACTCGTGAAGATTCATGCTTTTTACCGTCTTCGTTAGGTACTGCGCATTCGGCGCTGCGCTCGTTTGAGTGCCGCGCCACCTGTGACTGCTGCTTGCGTAGCTGAGCTACGCAAGACTGCGTCCAGCGGACATTCCGCGGTGAGACTTGCTCGCAAGGCTCACGACGGGCCGTTACCGCCGTGGTTTCTTATTGTCTGTTAACGCTTTTTGCGGTTGGCAATGTGGATGGCGCCGCCATTCACTGCCAAAGCAGCTTCATGCAAGGCTTCAGACAGGGTCGGATGGGAGAAAACCATCATGCCCAGATCTTCAGCGCTGGTGCCGAATTCCATACCGATCGCGCCCTGCTGAACCAGTTCTGCAGCGCTCGGGCCAATCACGTGCACGCCCAATACGCGGTCAGTCTTGGCATCAGCGATGACCTTGACGAAACCACCGGTATCGTTGGCGGCCATGGCACGGCCGGAAGCGGCGAACGGGAAGGTGCCGACGTTAACTTCAACGCCTTCAGCTTTCAAGGCCTGCTCGGTTTTGCCAACCCACGCGATTTCCGGGTGAGTATAAATAACCGAAGGGATCAGGTCATAGTTCATCTGGGCTTTGTGGCCCTTGATGCGCTCGACAACCATGATGCCTTCTTCCGAAGCTTTGTGAGCCAGCATCATGCCGCGAACCACGTCACCGATGGCGAAAACGCCCGGCACGGTGGTCGCGCAGTGATCGTCAACGTGCACGAAACCGCGCTCGTCGAGGGTCACGCCGCTGTCGGAAGCCAGCAGATCAGTGGTCACCGGACGGCGACCAACGGCTACGATCAGCTTGTCGAAAGTGATGGTCTGTTCGCCGTTGGCGTCGGTGTAGCTCACAACGACTTCGTCGCCGTTGACTTTCGAGCCGGTTACGCGAGCGCCCAGTTTGATGTCCAGACCTTGTTTGGTCAGGGTTTTCAGCGCTTCCTTGGAAACAGCGGTGTCCGCTGCCATCAGGAAGGTGTCCAGCGCTTCCAGGACAACCACTTCAGAACCCAGACGCGACCATACCGAACCCAGTTCCAGACCGATCACGCCAGCGCCGATCACGCCCAGACGCTTAGGTACGGTCTGGAATTCCAGTGCGCCAGTCGAATCAACGATGACTTTCTGATCAACCGGAGCCGGTGGAATGTCGATCGGACGCGAGCCTGGCGCCAGAATCACGTTTTCAGCTTCGATGACTTCAACCGAGCCGTCTGGCTTGGTGACTTCGACTTTCTTGCCAGCCAGCAGTTTGCCGTGGCCCTGGATCGAAGTAACGCCGTTGGCCTTGAACAGGGTAGCAACGCCGCCGGTCAGGTTCTTGACGATGCCAGCCTTGCGGCCAACCATCGCAGCGACGTCCATTTTGACTTCGCCAGTCGAGATACCGTGAACGTTGAAGCTTTCTTTCGCTTCCTTGTATTTCCAGGAGCTGTCGAGCAGTGCCTTGGAAGGAATGCAGCCCACGTTCAGGCAGGTGCCGCCCAGGGCTTGCTTGCCTTCAGCGTCGGTGTACTTCTCGATGCAGGCAGTGGTCAGACCCAGCTGCGCCGCCTTGATGGCAGCCACGTAGCCACCAGGGCCAGCACCGATCACTACTACGTCAAATTTCTGCGACATTCAAAAAATCCTCTTTAGCGAAAAGCTTCAAGCCGCGCGCTCCAAGCCAAGCTGCCCTTTCCTGCAACTTGAAACCTGAAGCCCGCGACTGCTTCTATCAGATATCCAGCAACAGACGAGCCGGATCTTCCAGCAGGTTCTTGATGGTCACCAGGAAAGTCACAGCTTCTTTGCCATCGATCAGACGGTGATCGTAGGACAGTGCCAGGTACATCATCGGACGGATAACGACCTGACCGTTGATGGCCATAGGACGCTGGATGATGTTGTGCATGCCCAGAATCGCTGCCTGCGGCGGGTTGACGATCGGGGTCGACATCATCGAACCGAAGGTACCACCGTTGGTGATGGTGAAGGTACCACCGGTCATCTCGTCCATCGACAGTTTGCCGTCACGGGCTTTTTTGCCGAATGTTGCGATGCCGCCTTCGATTTCAGCCAGGCTCATCAGCTCGGCGTTACGCAGAACCGGAACCACCAGGCCACGGTCGCTGGAAACGGCAACGCCGATGTCCGCGTAGCCGTGGTAAACGATGTCAGCGCCGTCGATCGATGCGTTAACAGCTGGGAAGCGTTTCAGCGCTTCGGTAGCCGCTTTCACAAAGAACGACATGAAGCCCAGGCGTACGCCGTTGTGGGACTTCTCGAACAGGTCCTTGTACTTCGAACGCAGAGCCATGACTTCGGTCATGTCGACTTCGTTGAAAGTGGTCAGCATCGCCATGTTCGACTGAGCTTCAACCAGACGCTTGGCCACGGTGGCGCGAACGCGGGTCATCGGTACGCGCTTCTCGATGCGGTCGCCAGCGGCGAACACAGGAGCGGCGGCCGAAGGAGCAGCAGCCTTGGCAGGCGCGGCAGCCGGAGCGGCTTTCTTGGCAGCAACAGCAGCGACTACGTCTTCCTTGGTCACACGACCGCCCTTGCCGGTGCCGGCAACGGAAGCGATGTTGATGCCGTTTTCTTCAGCCAGCTTGCGCGCAGCAGGAGCAGCAACAGGATCGTCTTCGCCTTCAGCAGCAGCCGGGGCAGCGGCAGCAGCGGCCGGAGCAACAGCGGCGGCTGGAGCTGCGGCAGCAGCGCCGCCCGCTTCGATGGAGCCCAGCACTTCGTCGGACAGAACGGTGTCGCCTTCGTTCTTGACGATTGCGCCCAGCACGCCATCAGCGGTAGCCAGAACTTCCAGTACGACTTTGTCGGTTTCGATGTCGACGATCAGGTCGTCGCGCTTGACAGCGTCGCCCGGTTTTTTGTGCCAGGTGGCAACGGTGCCATCGGCAACCGATTCCGGGAAAGTGGGGGCTTTGATCTCGATAGCCATTATCTGTGGTTCCTTAAATTCGGTTTCAGGTGCGCGAAGGCGTTAAATGGTAAACGCGTCTTGCAGGAGTTTTTCCTGCTGCTCGGCGTGCATCGATGCGTAACCACAAGCAGGTGCAGCAGAAGCCTCACGGCCCGCGTACTCAAGTACGAGAGACTTGTCGAGGTTCCCGATGCTGCGACGCAAGTGGTGCTGGCTGCAGTACCAGGCGCCCTGGTTCATCGGCTCTTCCTGACACCAAACGGCATTTTTGACGTTGGTGTATGGAGCCAGGACTTCTTTCAAGTCGTCCTCAGGGAATGGGTACAGCTGCTCGATACGCACGATAGCGATATCTTCACGGCCTTCGGCACGGCGTTTTTCCAGCAGGTCGTAGTAGACCTTGCCGCTACACAGAACAACGCGCTCGACCTTTTTCGGGTCCAGTGCATCGATTTCCGGGATCACGGTCTGGAACGAACCTTCGGCCAGATCTTCCAGGGTCGAGATGGCCAGCTTGTGGCGCAGCAACGACTTCGGCGTCAGCACGATCAGCGGCTTGCGCAGCGGACGAATTACCTGACGACGCAGCAAGTGGTAGATCTGTGCTGGCGTAGTCGGGACGGCGACCTGAATGTTGTGCTCGGCGCACAGTTGCAGGTAACGCTCAAGACGTGCCGAACTGTGCTCAGGGCCCTGACCTTCGTAACCGTGTGGCAGCAACATGGTCAGACCGCAGAGACGGCCCCACTTGTGCTCGCCGCTGGTGATGAACTGGTCGATTACAACCTGTGCACCGTTGGCGAAGTCGCCGAACTGGGCTTCCCAGATCACCAGCGCATCCGGCGTGGTGGTCGAGTAACCGTATTCGAACGCCAGTACCGCTTCTTCCGACAGGAACGAGTCGTACAGATCAAAACGCGGCTGACCGTCGTACAGGTGCTGCAGCGGAATGTAGGTGCCTGCGTCTTTCTGGTTGTGCAACACAGCGTGACGGTGCGAGAACGTACCGCGGCCGATGTCCTGACCAGTCATCCGGATCGGGTGACCTTCGAACGCCAGGGTCGCGTACGCCATGGTTTCGGCGTAACCCCAGTTGATCGGCAGGCCGCCGGCTTGCATTTTCTGACGGTCTTCGTAGATCTTCGCGACCTGACGCTGAACCACGAAGCCTTCCGGAATTTCCAGCAGCTTGGCGGACAGTTCTTGCAGGGTCTTCAGATCAAAGCGAGTGTCGTGACGCGCAGTCCAGGCGTGGCCCAGATACGGACGCCAGTCCACGAACAGCTCTTTGTTCGGCTCTTTGACCAGCGATTTCACTACGTGCAGACCGTTGTCCAGCGCGTTGCGGTATTCGTCGACCTTGGCCTGAACACGCTCAGCGTCCAGCACACCGCCCTGGGTCAGACGATCAGCGTACAGCTCACGAGTGGTGCGCTGTTTGGTGATCTGCTGATACATCAGAGGCTGGGTGCCGCTTGGCTCGTCGGCCTCGTTGTGGCCGCGACGACGGTAGCAGACCAGGTCGATCACCACGTCACGCTTGAACTGCATGCGGTAGTCGATGGCCAACTGGGTCACGAACAACACGGCTTCCGGATCATCACCATTCACATGGAGGATCGGCGCCTGGATCATCTTGGCAACGTCGGTGGCGTACTCGGTAGAACGCGAGTCCAGCGGGTTGCTGATGGTGAAACCGACCTGGTTGTTGATCACGATGTGCACGGTACCGCCGGTCTTGAAACCGCGGGTCTGCGACATCTGGAAGGTTTCCATGACCACGCCCTGACCTGCGAATGCAGCATCACCGTGGATGGAGATCGGCAGAACCTTCTCACCGGTCGGGTCGTTACGACGATCCTGACGGGCGCGAACCGAACCTTCGACCACCGGGGAAACGATTTCCAGGTGGGACGGGTTGAACGCCATGGCCAGGTGAACTTCACCGCCGGCGGTCATCACGTTGGACGAGAAGCCCTGGTGGTATTTAACGTCACCGGAACCCAGCTCGACCTTCTTCTTGCCTTCGAACTCGTCGAACAGCTCGCGCGGGTTCTTGCCGAAGGTGTTGACCAGCACGTTCAGACGGCCACGGTGGGCCATGCCGATGACGACTTCCTTGGTGCCGTAGGAACCGGAACGCTGGATCAGTTCGTCGAGCATCGGAATCAGGCTTTCGCCGCCTTCCAGACCGAAACGCTTGGTGCCCGGGTATTTGGTGCCCAGGTATTTTTCCAGGCCTTCACCGGCGGTCACGCGCTCAAGCAGGTGGCTCTTGATGTCGGCGGAGTACGTCGGACGACCACGCACGCTTTCCAGACGCTGCTGGAACCACTGGCGCTGCTCGGAATCGGTGATGTGCGTAAATTCAGCGCCGATGGTGCGGCAATATGTCTGCTGCAACGCTTCGTGAATTTCGCGTAGGCTCGCTTCCTCTTTGCCGATGAACAGGTCGCCGGCACGGAAGGTCGTATCAAGATCGGCATTGGTCAAGCCGTAATGATTGATCGACAGGTCTGCAGGTGCAGGACGCTGCCACAGCCCCAGCGGGTCAAGCTGGGCTGCCTGGTGGCCACGCATACGGTAGGCCTGGATCAATCGCAGCACTTCAACTTGCTTCTTCTCGTGCTCACTGCTCACGCTGCCGGCGGAAACCGGTTGAGCGCGGCGCTGGTTCTTTGCCAGCAGCACGAAATGATCGCGAATTGTCGAGTGCGAAACATCAGTGGCAGAGTTGCCGTCGGCAGGCAACTTCTGAAAGTAGGTGCGCCACTCTTCTGGCACAGCGTTAGGGTCGTGCAGGTAGAGCTCATAAAGCTCTTCCACATAGGCAGCGTTTCCACCTGAAAGGTAGGCGCTGTTCCACATGCGCTGCATCACGCTTTCTTGCATGCTTGGTCACCCTCGGTTAGGGGAACACCATCGATGTCGACACCGAGCAAACTTGCAGAAGTCCGAATGCAGCGACTAAAACAAGCCACTTAGGATCACACTGATAGTCCGGGTACCAGCCCGGATGCCCCTGCTTGTCTCATTTCTTCAAAATAAGAGCCGCAGCTTATGGCTACTGCTCTGGTTATAGCCATGACGCGGGTTGAAGCCCGCGCCACAGCCTCTACGGTGCAGCGGTTACAGCAGCTGAATCACACGCCGCTCGAAAGCAGCATGTTACGGATGTGACCGATGGCCTTAGTCGGGTTCAGGCCTTTCGGACATACGTTGACGCAGTTCATGATGCCCCGGCAGCGGAAGACGCTGAACGGGTCATCGAGCGAAGCCAGACGCTCGTTGGTCTTGGTGTCACGGCTGTCTGCGAGGAAGCGATAAGCTTGCAGCAGTGCAGCTGGACCCAGGAACTTGTCCGGATTCCACCAGAAGGACGGGCAAGAGGTCGAGCAGCAAGCGCACAGGATGCACTCGTACAGACCATCGAGCTTTTCGCGCTCTTCCGGCGACTGCAGACGCTCGATGGCCGGAGCCGGCGTGTCGTTCTGCAGGTAAGGCTTCACCTTCTCGTATTGCTTGTAGAAGATGCTCATATCGACGACCAGGTCACGGATAACCGGCAAACCTGGCAGTGGACGAACAACCAACTTGTTACCTTTTACAACCGCAGACAGCGGCGTGATGCACGCCAGACCGTTCTTGCCGTTGATGTTCATGCCGTCGGAACCACAAACGCCTTCACGGCAAGAGCGACGATAGGAGAAACCTTCGTCCTGCTCTTTGATCAGGGCCAGTACGTCCAGCACCATCAGATCTTTACCACCGGTATCGATCTGGAATTCCTGCATGAACGGCGCGGCGTCCTGATCAGGGTTGTAACGATAAACGCTGACTTGCAACATGGCGGCCACCCTTAATAAGTCCGAATCTTAGGTTCAAAAGTCGGAACAGTCTTCGGCGAGAAGTTCACGGCACGCTTGGTGACGCGCTTGTCACCCGGGAAGTACAGGGTGTGGCACAGCCAGTTTTCGTCGTCACGGTCTTCGAAGTCTTCGCGGGCGTGAGCACCGCGCGACTCTTTGCGGACTTCAGCGGCGATGGCGGTAGCTTCAGCCACTTCCAGCAGGTTTTGCAGTTCCAGCGCTTCGATACGAGCAGTGTTGAACGCCTGCGACTTATCGTTGATTTTCACGTTGGCGATGCGGGTACGCAGGTCAGCAAGCTGAGCGATACCTTTCTGCATGTATTCGCCGGTACGGAATACACCGAAGTAGTTCTGCATGCAGTTTTGCAGTTCGCGACGCAGGGTAGCCACGTCTTCGCCATCAGTACGGCTGTTCAGCGCGTTCAAACGCGACAAGGCAGCTTCGATGTCGGCTTCGGTAGCGTCGTCGTATTCGATGCCGTCGGTCAGCGCTTTTTCCAGGTGCAGGCCGGCAGCGCGGCCGAATACCACCAGGTCGAGCAGCGAGTTGCCGCCCAGTCGGTTGGCACCGTGAACCGATACGCAAGCCACTTCGCCCACAGCGAACAGACCAGGGATGATCTTGTCGACGCCTTCAGCGTCCTGGGTGATCGCCTGGCCATGAATGTTGGTGGCAACGCCGCCCATCATATAGTGGCAAGTCGGAACAACCGGAACCGGAGCAACAACCGGGTCAACGTGTGCGAAAGTCTTCGACAGTTCGCAGATGCCTGGCAGACGGCTGTGCAGCACTTCCTCGCCCAGGTGGTCGAGTTTGAGCAGTACGTGGTCGCCATTCGGACCGCAACCGTTGCCGGCGATGATTTCTTTAACCATCGAGCGAGCAACCACGTCACGACCGGCAAGGTCTTTGGCGTTCGGAGCATAACGCTCCATGAAACGCTCGCCGTGCTTGTTGATCAGGTAACCACCTTCACCACGGCAACCTTCTGTAACCAGTACACCGGCGCCGGCGATGCCGGTCGGGTGGAACTGCCACATTTCGATGTCTTGTACCGGCACGCCAGCACGCAGAGCCATGCCGACGCCGTCACCGGTGTTGATCAGGGCGTTGGTGGTGGAAGCGTAGATACGACCTGCACCGCCGGTAGCCAATACGGTGGCCTTGGCGCGGATGTAGGTGGTTTCGCCGGTTTCAATGCAGATCGCGATCACACCGACGAAGTCGCCTTCCTGGTTTTTCACCAGGTCGACAGCGTAGTACTCGTTCAGGAACGTGGTACCGGCTTTCAGGTTGCCCTGATAAAGGGTGTGCAGCAGCGCGTGACCGGTACGGTCGGAAGCGGCGCACGTACGGGCAGCCTGCCCGCCTTTGCCGTAGTCCTTGGACTGACCACCGAACGGACGCTGGTAGATACGGCCCTGTTCGGTACGCGAGAACGGCATGCCCATGTGGTCCAGCTCATAAACAGCAGCCGGGCCTTCCTGACACATGTATTCGATAGCGTCCTGGTCACCGATGTAGTCGGAACCCTTGACGGTATCGTACATGTGCCAGCGCCAGTCATCGTTCGGGTCAGCGGACGCGATTGCGCACGTGATGCCGCCCTGAGCCGATACAGTGTGCGAACGGGTCGGGAAAACCTTGGTGATCACGGCAGTCTTGTGACCGCCCTGTGCCAGTTGCAGCGCAGCGCGCATGCCGGCACCGCCACCACCAATAATGATGGCGTCGAAAGAAATCGTTGGAATGTTAGCCATGACTCAGATACCCCAGAGAATCTGCACACCCCAGACGAAGTAAGCGAACATCGCAACGCCGCATACTGCCTGGAAAAGGAAACGTATCGCCGTTGCGGACTTGCCGAACGCCATTGGCGTCAGGTAGTCAGTCGCGATGGTCCACATGCCGACCCAGGCGTGAGCGCCGAGAGCAACAAGGGCCAGGAGGCTGAAAATACGCATCCCGTTGTGGGCGAACAGTTCATGCCACTGGGCATACTCGAGGCCAGGGTGGGCCACGACGTATCCGATCAGAAAGATGAAGTAAGCCGCGAGAACGACCGCAGACACACGTTGCGCCATCCAGTCATAGAGGCCCGAACGCGACAGGTTCGTGACGTTAGTTACCATATCCAAACTCCTGCCAGAACGATTACCACCACGGAAACGGCGATAACGATTTTCGAGCCCAGTTTGCCGCCTTCCAGCGTCTCACCGATGCCCATGTCCATGATCAAATGGCGCACACCGGCTACCAGGTGATACAGCAGAGCGGACAGGATGCCCCAAATCACTAGCTTGGCTAGCGGACTGGTCAGACACGCTTTCACCTGACCGAAGCCTTCCTCGGAGCTCAGCGACTTGTCCAATGCATAAAGCATGATGGCAAGGCACACGAAGAGGATGACACCGGAGATACGGTGAAGAATGGACGTGTAAGCAGTGACTGGGAGTTTGATGGTCCTTAGGTCTAGGTTTACAGGTCGTTGGCTTTTCACGGCTTTTTTTTCACACTGAAGAGCCCCTAACAATCAGGGCAAAGTTGTTGGGGAGTGCACTGGTCAGGTAACCACCACCCAGGGATGCGACCCCCAATGAAAGCAAGCCCAAAAGCCCTTGGCGGTCGGTGGCCGAGTATAGACAGTTAGGCTACTAATGACAACGCAATCACCTACCCCCAATAGCTGATTGCACAAGTTGCATAAAAGGCGTAAATGGCAGGCAATTTCGAGGAAAAAGTGCGCTTAAAGCCTTCTGGAGCAAGACTTTAGGCAAATTGACATTCGAATTTATCTCACTATAGTGGTGCGGGCCCTGCGTGGGGGGTCTGTCTGATGGTTCAAGCATAAATAGGAGGCCACATGGCTGACAAAAAAGCGCAGTTGATCATCGAGGGCGCAGCCCCCGTCGAGCTGCCCATTTTAACCGGCACCGTTGGTCCCGATGTTATTGATGTTCGGGGTCTGACGGCCACGGGCCGCTTCACTTTCGACCCGGGTTTCATGTCGACCGCCTCGTGCGAGTCGAAGATCACCTATATCGACGGCGACAACGGCATTCTGTTGCACCGCGGCTACCCGATCGAACAGCTGGCTGAAAAGTCGGACTACCTGGAAACCTGCTACCTGCTGCTCAACGGCGAATTGCCGACCGCAGAACAGAAGGCCCAGTTCGTCAGCACCGTGAAAAACCACACCATGGTTCACGAGCAGCTGAAAACCTTCTTCAACGGTTTCCGTCGCGACGCCCATCCAATGGCCGTCATGTGCGGTGTAGTCGGCGCCCTCTCGGCCTTCTACCACGACTCCCTCGACATCAATAACCCGCAGCATCGCGAAATCTCCGCGATCCGTCTGGTTGCCAAGATGCCGACCCTGGCAGCGATGGTTTACAAGTACTCCATGGGCCAACCCATGATGTACCCGCGCAACGACCTGACGTACGCGGAAAACTTCCTGCACATGATGTTCAACACCCCGTGCGAGATCAAACCGATCAGCCCGGTGCTCGCCAAGGCCATGGACCGGATCTTCATCCTCCATGCCGACCACGAGCAGAACGCTTCGACCTCCACCGTGCGACTGGCCGGTTCTTCGGGTGCCAACCCGTTCGCCTGTATCGCCGCCGGTATCGCCGCACTGTGGGGCCCTGCCCACGGCGGCGCGAACGAAGCCGTTTTGACCATGCTTGACGAAATTGGCGATGTTTCGAACATCGACAAGTTCATCGCCAAGGCCAAGGACAAGAACGATCCGTTCAAACTGATGGGCTTCGGTCACCGCGTTTACAAGAACCGCGACCCTCGCGCGACTGTAATGAAGCAGACCTGCGACGAAGTACTGAAGGAACTGGGCATCAACAACGATCCGCAACTCGAACTGGCCATGCGCCTGGAAGAGATCGCGCTGACCGACCCGTACTTCATCGAACGCTCGCTGTACCCGAACGTCGACTTCTACTCGGGGATCATCCTCAAGGCGATCGGTATTCCGACCAGTATGTTCACCGTGATTTTTGCGCTGGCACGTACTGTTGGCTGGATCTCCCACTGGAAAGAAATGCTCTCCAGCCCGTACAAGATTGGCCGTCCGCGCCAGCTGTACACTGGTTACGAGTCGCGTGATATTTCCAAGCTGGAAGACCGTAAATAAGAGCTGTCTTGCGATAACGTCTTAATGTTGTACCGGGAACGGCCTCTATTTATATAGGGGCCGTTTTTGTTTGTGTGGTCTCAGCGGCCTGTGGGCCGACTGGTTTTGGGTATTGGGTTTATATCCGTTTCTTCGGGTCCTGCCGCTGGCGGTTTCGCTCTTACAGCGACTCACTTTTCCAAACGCCGAAAAGTAAGCAAAAGGCTTTGCCCCTGGCGTACGGCACTTCGCTGAGGCTCAGTGTTCCCTCGCTACGGTGTCCATCCGGGGGCATCGCCTACGGTTTGCTTCGCTGCACCTCCTCTCGATGTATGCGGCTTCGCCGCACGGCGCTGCGCGCCTCCCCCCGGATGAACACCTACGCTCGGCCTGCCGAAAGGGGCAAAAGATCAGAAACCAAAGCCAAAGCAAGATCACAAGCCAGATCAAGAGCCCCTCACCCTAGCCCTCTCCCGGAGGGAGAGGGGACTGATTGAGGTGTTTGGGGGAGCTACGCCGACGTGCGATACCGCGTTGAACTCAGGTTTTGAAAAGCCCACAAATCGGCTCCCTCTCCCTCGGGAGAGGGCTGGGGTGAGGGGCAAATCCACCACAAATCCAAAGCCGACCACCCGCTCTTCACCACTCAATAGGCCGAGTGGCAGCTCGCCTGCTCTTGATCTTGATCCACCAGCGACGTCGGAAGGCTGAGTGGAGGGATTGATCCGGGCGTGGGAGCGCAGCGACCGTTTGGCGAAGCCAAACACAGCGAGAGGAGGTGCAGCGAAGCAAACCGTAGGCGCTGCGCCCGGATCGATCCCGCAACGAAGGAACCACGAGCCCCAGCGAGCGGGCCGCACGTAGGAGCAAGCGTTTTTTGCTTACTTTTTTTGGCGTTTGAAAAAAAGTGAGTCGCCGTCAGGGCGAAACCCTAAGCCGCCGCTACCGCAGCAACGGATATGTACACGATCCACACAAAAAACACAGCCCGCCCGATAACCGCCCACAAAAAATGCCCCGATCTCTCAACCGGGGCATTCAGCAAAACACTCAAACAAGCATCAAGCGATCAATGCGAAACCGCCCCACTCGCCCCCAACCCGGTCTGCGAACGCACAAACTGCGGGAAGAACAGCGCCCGCTCTTTATCCGCAGCCGCCGACTTATCAGTAATCGAGAAGAACCAGATCCCGACAAAAGCAATGATCATCGAGAACAACGCCGGATACTCGTAAGGGAAGATCGCCTTCTCGTGATGCAGAATCTGCACCCAGATGGTCGGGCCAAGGATCATCAAGCCAACCGCACTGACCAGCCCAAGCCAGCCGCCAATCATCGCACCACGAGTGGTCAGCTTCTTCCAGTACATCGAAAGCAGCAGTACCGGGAAGTTACAGCTCGCCGCGATCGAGAACGCCAGGCCCACCATGAACGCAATGTTCTGGCTTTCGAACAGAATGCCCAAGCCAATCGCCAGCACTGCCAAGGCAATGGTGGTGATCTTCGAGACACGAATCTCGTCCTTCTCGTTCGCCTTGCCCTTCTTGATCACACTGGCATACAGGTCGTGAGAAACCGCCGAGGCACCGGCCAGCGTCAGGCCTGCCACAACCGCCAGAATGGTCGCGAACGCCACCGCCGAGATAAAGCCGAGGAAGATACTGCCACCGACCGCGTTGGCCAGGTGCACCGCCGCCATGTTGTTGCCGCCCAACAGCGCGCCAGCAGCATCTTTGAAGGCCGGGTTGGTGCTGACCAGCAGGATCGCGCCGAAGCCGATGATGAAGGTCAGGATGTAGAAGTAGCCGATGAAGCCAGTGGCGTAGAGCACGCTCTTACGTGCTTCTTTTGCGTCACTTACGGTGAAGAAGCGCATCAGAATGTGTGGCAGGCCAGCGGTACCGAACATCAGCGCCAGACCCAGCGAGAAGGCCGAAATCGGATCCTTGACCAGACCGCCCGGGCTCATGATCGCTTCGCCTTTGGCGTGAACCTTGATCGCCTCGGAGAACAGCGTGTTGAAGTCGAAGCCTACGTGCTTCATCACCATCAACGCCATGAACGAGGCACCGGACAGCAACAGCACAGCCTTGATGATCTGTACCCAGGTGGTCGCCAGCATGCCGCCGAACAGCACGTACATGCACATCAGCACACCGACCAGAATCACCGCGACGTGGTAGTCCAGACCGAACAACAGCTGGATCAACTTGCCGGCACCGACCATTTGCGCAATCAGGTAGAACGCCACCACCACCAGCGAGCCGCAGGCCGATAGGGTGCGGATCTGGGTTTGCCCGAGGCGGTAGGACGCCACGTCGGCAAAGGTGTATTTACCCAGGTTACGCAGACGCTCGGCGATCAGGAACAGGATGATCGGCCAGCCCACCAGGAAGCCGATCGAGTAGATCAGGCCATCGTAGCCGGAGGTGAACACCAGCGCGGAAATCCCCAGGAAGGACGCTGCCGACATGTAGTCACCGGCAATCGCCAGACCGTTCTGGAAACCGGTGATCTTGCCGCCGGCCGCATAGTAGTCGGCCGCCGAGTTGTTTTTCTTCGAGGCCCAGTAGGTGATGTACAACGTCGCGCCAACGAAGGCGACGAACATCAGGATCGCTGGAATGTTCAGTGGCTGTTTGGCCACTTCACCCGTCAACGCGTCAGCCGCCCAGACACTCGGCGCGAAAGCGGCAACACTCAATAAAGCCAGTAGACGCCGGATCATTGCTGAGCCTCCTTGAGAATCGCATTGTTCAGGTCGTCAAACTCGCCATTGGCGCGGCGCACGTAGATACCGGTGAGGATGAATGCCGAAAGAATCAGCCCGACACCGATCGGGATGCCCCAGGTAATGGATGATTCAGGACTGATCTTCGCGCCCAGAATATGCGGCCCGTATGCGATCAGCAGAATGAATGCGGAGTAAAGCCCGAGCATGATTGCCGAGAGAATCCAGGCGAATCGTTCCCTTTTCTGAACCAGCTCCTTGAATCGGGGACTGTTTTGAATCGAGAGGTAAATGCTGTCGTTCATTGTTTTTATCCTCGCAGCACAGATTATTGTTGGAACATAGCTAATGTATGCGGCTGCGGGAGCGGTAACAGACGACCTTAGTAGTAGAACGCCATGACACTTTTGCCAATTTCCGGTACACACAAAACAACTGTAGGAGTGAGCCTGCTCGCGATGGCTTCGTATCAGTCGACATTTTCATCAACTGACAGGACGCTATCGCGAGCAGGCTCACTCCTACAGGGGTACAGCGGTGTGGTGGTTATTTGGTCCAGTCAGCCACGCGATCCGGGTGCTTGGCGACCCAATCTTTCGCCGCTGCGTCAGGCTTGGCACCGTCCTGAATCGCCAGCATGACTTCGCCGATTTCGTCTTTCGACGCCCACTGGAAGTTCTTCAGGAACTTGGCCACTTCCGGTGCTTTGGTCGCCAGCTCTTTGCTGCCGATGCTGTTTACGGTTTCAGCCGCGCCATACACGCCTTTCGGGTCGTCGAGGAAGCGCAGTTTCCACTTGGCGAACATCCAGTGCGGCACCCAACCGGTGACGGCGATGGATTCGTTTTTCTTCTCGGCACGGGTCAGCTCGGCAATCATGCCTGCGCCGGAACTGGCCTTGAGCGAGTACTTGTCGAGGCCATAATCCTTGATCGCCTGGTCGGTCTTGAGCATCACGCCTGAACCGGCGTCGATGCCGACGATGCGGTTTTTGAAGGTGTCATCGGTTTTCAGGTCTTCGATCGACTTGGCTTTCACATACTCCGGCACGATCAGGCCGATTTTCGCATCCTTGAAGTTCGGGCCGTAATCGACGACCAGATCCTTGTTCTTCGTCCAGTATTCGCCGTGGGTCACGGGCAGCCAGGCCGAGAGCATGGCGTCGAGTTTGCCGGTGGCCACGCCCTGCCACATGATCCCGGTGGCGACGGCTTGCAGTTTCACGTCGTAGCCGAGTTTCTGCTTGATCACTTCGGCGGCCACGTGGGTGGTCGCGACGCTGTCGGACCAGCCGTCAACGTAACCGATGTTCAGGGTCTGTTTTTCTGCACTGGCGAACGTGGAACTCATCGCAAGCACCAGAGCAGCACTTGCGCCTAAAAGTCGTCGCATCTTCATCGTTACTTCCCCGAAATGCTGCGCCCGACGGATGACGGGCGGCGTCAACGTATTGTTATGGTGCACGGCGCCCCCATCACGCCTGACCGCAAACTCGTTAGAACATCAGCGGAGTACTGACACTTCGATCATCGACCTGACGACAATAGCGACCTGCTCTGCCAGCGACCTCAAGACAACGAGAAACGACATCACAAGGCCATTAATGGCGTCTGGATATTTGACGCCAGACAATCCGCCCGAACTTTGCATGGGCAAATCATGCGAGCCACCAACCCCTCTATAAATGCAGGTAACATGCGTCGCTTTGCAGCCACTCGGCCTGACCATGTCCGCGACTTCCCGCTTTCCCTTTCTGCCGTATCTTTTCGCCTGCCTGCTTGGGCTGTTTGCCCTCGGGGGCTTCTGGTACGGCCTCGGCCAACCGGTGATCCTGCCGGACGCTGCGACCCCGACGCATAAATTGCAGTGCGCTTCCTATACCCCATTCGATAAAGATCAGTCGCCGTTCGACGTGCCGTTCAAGCTGCGCCCGGAACGCATAGACGCCGACCTCGCATTGCTGGCGACTCGCTTTGAGTGCATTCGTACCTATTCGATGACGGGTCTGGAGGCGTTGCCGGATCTGGCGCGCAAACATGGCCTGAAATTGATGATCGGCGCTTGGGTCAACAGCAACCCGGTGGACACCGAGAAAGAAGTCGATCTGCTGATCAAATCGGCCAATGCCAACCCGGACGTGGTCAGCGCGGTGATCGTCGGCAACGAAGCCTTGCTGCGCAAGGAAGTCACCGGCGCGCAACTGGCGAAGCTGATCAATAAGGTCAAAAGCCAGGTCAAGCAACCGGTGACGTACGCCGATGTCTGGGAGTTCTGGCTCAAGCATCCGGAAGTCGCGCCAGCGGTGGATTTCCTGACCATCCATTTGCTGCCGTACTGGGAAGATGATCCGTCGAACATCGACGTCGCCCTGCAACACGTCGCGGATGTGCGCCAAGTGTTCGGCAATAAATTTGCGCCGAAAGACGTGATGATCGGCGAAACCGGCTGGCCGAGCGAAGGCCGCCAGCGTGAGACCGCCCTGCCGAGCCGGGTCAACGAGGCCAAGTTCATTCGTGGTTTTGTCGCAATGGCCGAGAAGGAAGGCTGGCATTACAACCTGATCGAAGCGTTTGACCAGCCGTGGAAGCGCGGCAGCGAAGGTGCGGTTGGCGGTTATTGGGGCCTGTTCGATGCCGATCGTCAGGACAAAGGTGTGCTGGCCGGGCCGGTGACCAACGTGCCGTTCTGGAAGGAATGGCTGGCGGTCGGCGGGTTGATTTTCCTTGGCACACTGATCCTTGGCGGTCGCGCTCGTACGACACGCTCGGCGCTGGTGTTGCCGCTACTGGGCGCCCTCGCCGCTTGTTCGATTGGCGCCTGGGGTGATCTGGCGCGGGTGACCACGCGGTTTGCCAGTGAGTGGCTGTGGGTCGGTTTGCTGACCGCGTTGAACCTGTTGGTGTTGGCGCATGCGGCGCTGACGCTGAGTGCTCGCACTGGCTGGCGTCAACGGGCGTTCAATCTGCTGGAACGTCGCGCTGGCTGGCTGGTCGCGACGGCAGGTTTTGCCGCTGCGGTGATGATGCTCGAGATGGTCTTCGATCCGCGTTATCGCAGTTTTGCAAGCATGGCGTTTGTGCTGCCGGCGCTGGTTTATCTGTGCCGCCCGGTGAGCGTGCCGCGTCGCGAGATTGCGTTGTTGACGTTTATTGTCGGTGCGGGGATTGCACCGCAGTTGTATCAGGAAGGGTTGCAGAATCAGCAGGCGTGGGGGTGGGCGTTGGTGAGTGGCTTGATGGTCGCTGCTTTGTGGCGCTGCCTGCGTGTTCGCAGCTTCTGATCTTCAGAGTGGCATCAGGCCTCTTCGCGAGCCTGCTCGCTCCCACAGGAGAATGCATTCCAAATGTGGGAGCGAGCTTGCTCGCGAAGACTGACTGTCAGGCGCTACGGGACTCGCGGACCAGCCGCAAGCCGGCAATCACCAACGCAAACACCGCCAACGTGGTGTTGTACAACGCCAGTGCCGGCGCCCCAAACACCAGCGCCAACACCGCCAGCCACCACCCTGCCCGCCCGGGCACGACAAAACCGATCAGCGCCGCGCCGAGCGCCGTCCAGCCCATTACCTTGAAGTGAATCATCAACCCAAGGTTGGAACGCACCTGGCATTCCCAGCGACTGGCCTCATCCACGCAGATACCGACCCACTGCCCGTCCTCCATAAAGCCATAACGCGCGCCATAACTGGCAGCCAGCCACAACGGCAACAGAACAAGCAGCACAATCAAGGGCAAGCGGCGGGACATGAAGCACTCCAATCATGAGAAATCGGCGGCCAGCTTAATCTGCCGTCATGCATACGCAAGCGCTAACAACACTTAACTGTTCATTCAGACCGTGCAAAGTGTATCGTCCAGCTACTATTACTCCGAATTCTGCCTGTTTGGTGCCGCAGCATGGCACTTTGGCGCAAACCCGGTGGTCATAGCCTGCGAACTTCATTCGGCACCTTCCTCTAAGGGATCTAGTCATGCTCCGTTCCTTGCGCTTCGCCGCGCTGTTCAGCGGCCTTATTTCGAGTGCGTCCGCACTGGCGGTGGATATCGACGCCGCCAGTTATGGCTATCCCCTGACCAATCCGTTCGAGGCGACCATTGCCACGACCCCGCCGGACTTGCGCCCGGAATTGCCGCTGGACGATGACATCAATCAGTCAGACCGCAGCGTCACTCTGCGTCCGGAGCGCGAATTCATCCTGCCGGACAATTTCTGGCCGGTGAAAAAGCTGACCTACCGCATCGCCGAACAGGACAAACCGGCGCCGCTGATATTCCTGATCGCCGGTACGGGTGCGCGCTACGACAGCACGCTCAACGAATACCTGAAAAAGCTCTACTACAAGGCTGGCTACCACGTCGTGCAATTGTCCTCGCCGACCAGCTTCGACTTCATCAGCGCCGCTTCACGCTTCGCCACACCAGGGGTGACCAAGGAAGACGCTGAAGACATGTATCGGGTAATGCAGGCAGTACGTGCGCAAAACCCGAAGGTGCCAGTCACTGAGTACTACCTCACCGGCTATAGCCTCGGCGCCCTCGACGCCGCGTTCGTCGCTCACCTGGATGAAACCCGTCGCAGCTTCAACTTCAAGAAAGTCCTGCTGCTCAACCCACCGGTCAACCTCTATACCTCGATCACCAACCTCGACAAGCTGGTCCAGACCGAAGTCAAAGGCATCAACAACAGCACCACGTTCTATGAGCTGGTGCTGGCCAAGTTGACCCGCTACTTCCAGCAAAAAGGTTACATCGACCTGAACGACGCGCTGCTCTACGACTTCCAGCAGTCCAAGCAGCACCTGAGCAACGAGCAGATGGCGATGCTGATCGGCACTTCGTTCCGCTTCTCGGCAGCCGACATTGCCTTTACCTCGGACCTGATCAACCGTCGCGGCCTGATCACCCCGCCGAAATTTCCGATCACCGAAGGCACCAGCCTCACGCCGTTCCTCAAGCGTGCGCTGCAATGCGACTTCGACTGCTACCTGACCGAGCAGGTTATCCCGATGTGGCGCGCGCGCACCGATGGCGGCAGCCTGCTGCAACTGATCGATCAGGTGAGCCTGTATGCGCTCAAGGATTACCTGCATGACAGCCCGAAAATCGCCGTGATGCACAACGCCGACGACGTGATCCTTGGTCCGGGCGACCTCGGTTTCCTGCGCAAGACCTTCGGTGATCGCCTGACTGTTTATCCACTGGGCGGCCATTGCGGCAACCTTAACTACCGCGTCAACAGCGACGCCATGCTGGAGTTCTTCCGTGGCTAAATATCTCCTGCTGATTGCAGCGCTACTCTGCGCAGGCGTGGCCCAGGCCGACAACAGTAAAGCCAACGCGCCCGTGGTGGTCGACAGCGACGGCTTCAAAGAGCCGCTGTCCAAACTCAAGTTCAACCCGGGACTGGATCAACGCGAGTTCGAGCGCTCGACGCTCAACGCGCTGAACGTCTACGACCCGCTGGAATCGTGGAACCGCCGGGTCTACCACTTCAACTACCGCTTCGACCAATGGGTGTTCCTGCCGGTGGTCGACGGCTATCGCTACATCACCCCAAGCTTTGTGCGCACCGGGGTGAGCAACTTCTTCAACAACCTCGGTGACGTGCCGAACCTGGTCAACAGCCTGTTGCAGTTCAAGGGCCAGCGCTCGATGGAAACCACCGCGCGGCTGCTGCTCAACACCACCATCGGCATTGCCGGCCTGTGGGATCCGGCCACCGCCATGGGCCTGCCGCGTCAGAGCGAAGACTTCGGTCAGACGCTGGGCTTCTATGGGGTGCCGGGGGGTGCCTATTTCGTGCTGCCGATCTTCGGCCCGTCGAACATCCGCGATACCGCAGGCCTGGCAGTGGATTACACCACCGAATCGGCGATCAACTTCCTCAACGTCTCGGAAGTCAGCTCCAACCACCCGGAGATCTGGGCTCTGCGTGCGGTCGACAAACGCTACCAGACCAGTTTCCGCTACGGTCAACTGAACTCACCGTTTGAGTACGAGAAAGTACGTTACGTCTACACCGAGTCACGCAAACTGCAGATCGCCGAGTAAAAACGGTTGCCACAAAACACTGTGGGAGCGAGCTTGCTCGCGAATGCGGTAGTCCAGTCAATATTTAAGTCGACTGATACTCCGCTTTCGCGAGCAAGCTCGCTCCCACATTTGCTTTGTGTCGCTGGTTAGCCCTTCACGGTTTTCCAGATTTTGCCGACGACAGAAACCACCGCCAACACCACCGCGCCAGCGATGATCCCCGCGACACCATTGAGCAACATCGGCACCGCAAACCCGGCACTGCCAGCCGCCGCGCCAACACCCTCAATCCAGTGATGCAGCACTGGCACGCCATGGGTGAGGATGCCGCCGCCGACCAGGAACATCGCCGCCGTACCGACCACCGACAAGGTCTTCATCATGTACGGTGCGGCGCTGAGAATGGCGCTGCCGATTTTCTTCGCGAACTGCCCAGGCTTCTGGGTCAGCCACAAACCGAGATCGTCGAGCTTGACGATGCCCGCCACCAAGCCGTAAACGCCAACCGTCATGACGATGGCGATACCAGACATCACGATCACTTGCTGCGTCAACGAAGCATCAGCCACGGTGCCCAAGGTGATCGCAATGATTTCTGCAGACAGGATGAAGTCAGTGCGAATCGCACCTTTGATCTTGTCCTTTTCATAGGCCACCAGATCGGTCGCTGGATCAGCAACGGCCTCAGTCAACTGCGCGTGCCCTGCTTCATCTTCTGCTTCGCTGTGCAAAAACTTGTGCGCGAGCTTCTCGAAACCTTCGAAACACAAGTAAGCACCGCCGACCATTAGCAGCGGTGTCACCAGCCACGGCACGAACGCACTGATCGCCAGCGCCGAGGGCACCAGAATCAGTTTGTTGACGAACGAGCCCTTGGCCACGGCCCAGACCACGGGAATTTCCCGCTCGGCACGCACGCCGGAGACCTGCTGGGCATTGAGCGCCAGGTCGTCGCCGAGCACGCCGGCGGTCTTCTTGGCGGCCATTTTGCTCATCAACGCCACGTCATCCAGCACGGTGGCAATATCGTCGACCAGCACCAGCAAACTGCTTCCTGCCATGAATCCTGTTTCCTTTTATGTGTGAATGTTGCGAAGCATAACGCGACCACAGACCACACGGGGCATTCTTGAGCGCTGCGCGAGGCCGGTGCTACCATGCGCAACCGCCAGAACAGGCAAGGAACCACCGGGTTTATGAGCACAATCCGCGAGCGTAACAAAGAACTGATCCTGCGTGCCGCCAGCGAGGAGTTTGCCGACAAGGGCTTCGCTGCGACCAAAACCAGCGACATCGCCGCCAAGGCGGGATTGCCCAAGCCCAACGTCTACTACTACTTCAAGTCCAAGGAAAACCTCTACCGCGAGGTATTGGAAAGCATCATCGTGCCGATTTTGCAGGCTTCGACCCCGTTCAATCCGGACGGCGTACCGAGCGAAGTGCTGAGCGGCTACATCCGCTCGAAGATCCGCATCTCCCGCGACCTGCCCTTCGCCTCGAAAGTATTCGCCAGCGAAATCATGCACGGCGCCCCGCACCTGAGCGCCGACCTGGTCGAGCAGCTCAACGGCCAGGCCAAGCACAACATCGACTGTATTCAGAGCTGGATCGACCGCGGCCAGATCGCCCCGATCGACCCCAATCACCTGATGTTCAGCATCTGGGCCGCAACCCAGACCTACGCCGACTTCGACTGGCAGATTTCTGCAGTCACGGGGAAGGACAAGCTGGACGAGGCGGATTATGAAGCGGCGGCGCAGACGATTATCCGCTTGGTGCTGAAAGGGTGTGAGCCGGACTGATAGACCGCGGTGACTGCTTCGCGAGCAGGCTCGCTCCTACATTGGATCTGTGGCGTTCACAAATCCCCTGTGGGAGCGAGCCTGCTCGCGAATGGCGGCAACACAGAATAACGCTCAAACCCAAATCGCATCCCACAGCGGATAGTCGCCAAGCTTCTTAACCAAACCAGCCCGCAACGGGTTAGCCACGATATACCGAGCCAACTTCACCAAATCTTCTTCTCTGCGCAATGCACGATCATGAAAGCCTGATTGCCAAAGACTGGCCTGTCGACCCGTCGAGAGATTCACGGCTTTGGTGCTGAGGGATTTTGTACGCTGCATCAACTCGCCGAGCGAACCGCGCTTCAATTCAATCAGCCAATGAAAATGATCTGGCATGACAACCCAGGCCAACGTACTGGCAATGCCCATTTCCTCTGCGACGCTAAATTGGCTGGCGACCAATCGACCCAGTGCAAAGTCGCTGAAAACAGGCTGCCTTCCCGCCGTATTGGTTGTCAGCAGGTAGATGCGGTTGTGTTCGGAGTAACGACCGATGCGCAAACGATTTGAAGCAGATAGATTCAGCATTCCTTTGCCTTTTCATGTCCTGATCATGAAAAGGCTAGTTCGGAGATTGTCGGACCAAGCGTCAGACTTTTAGCAAGATGTGTTTTTGAGATCGTATTCGCGAGCAGGCTCGCTCCCACAGGGAGCATGGGTATTCAGACATTTTGTGTCTGAGCACAAATCCAATGTGGGAGCGAGCCTGCTCGCGAAGGCGGTTAATCAGACGCTACAAAATCAAGCAGCCACCCCCGCATCCGCCCGCAACTCCAACGCCTCCACCGCCCTGATCGCCACCTGCTCATCAATATCCGACAAATCCCCGCTAATCCCGATCGCGCCCAGCACGTTACCCGCCTGATCCCGAATCAACACACCACCCGGTGCCGGCACGACGCTGCCCTGACCCATGCTGTTGAGTGCGGCAATAAACGCCGGGCGTTGTTGTGCATCCAGTGCCAGCAGGCGCGAGCCTTTACCCAGGGCGATGGCGCCCCAGGCTTTGCCGATGGCGATGTTCGGGCGTAGCAGGCTGGAGCCGTCTTCGCGTTGCAGGGTGATCAGGTGGCCGCCGGTATCGAGTACCGCGATGGTCAGCGGCGCGGCGTTGATGCCGCGCCCTGCGTTGATGGCTTCGTTGACCAGGTTGACTGCGACTTTCAAGGTTAAAGCGCTCATGGTGCCGTCCTCATTTTGTTATAGGGAAAGTCGTGGGCCTGCGGTTTTCTGCCGCAGGCCGATGCAACAAATAGAACACAATGAGTTATTTTTTTGTATACAATAATTCTCGAAAAGCGCCACATGCGACGAAAAGCCACAGTCAGAAAGGCTTCCGACGAATGAAACAGGCGCTTGAGAAAATGGATTGACCTGCGCCGTCCGCCGTGAATACACTCTGCGCAAAGCCACTTGTATACAATTACAAAACGTAAAGAGGCACAAAACCATGAGCAAAATGAGAGCAATCGAAGCCGCCGTTCTGGTGATGCGCCGTGAAGGGGTTGATACCGCTTTTGGCATCCCGGGCGCTGCCATCAACCCGCTGTACTCCGCCTTGCAGAAGGTCGGTGGCATCGATCACGTCCTTGCTCGCCACGTTGAAGGCGCCTCGCACATGGCCGAGGGCTACACCCGCACCAAGGCCGGCAACATCGGCGTGTGCATCGGTACTTCCGGCCCTGCCGGTACCGACATGGTCACCGGGCTCTACAGCGCCTCGGCCGACTCGATTCCAATCCTCTGCATTACCGGCCAGGCACCCCGCGCCCGTATGCACAAGGAAGACTTCCAGGCTGTCGACATCACCAGCATCGTCAAGCCAGTCACCAAGTGGGCGACCACTGTTCTGGAACCGGGCCAGGTGCCTTACGCGTTCCAGAAAGCGTTCTTTGAAATGCGCTCCGGCCGTCCTGGCCCCGTGCTGATCGACCTGCCGTTCGACGTGCAGATGGCCGAGATCGAATTCGACATCGACGCCTACCAGCCGCTGCCGCTGGCCAAACCGACTGCGACCCGCGTTCAGGTCGAGAAGGCTTTGGCTTTGCTGGATCAGGCTGAGCGTCCATTGCTGGTGGCCGGCGGCGGCATCATCAACGCCGACGCCAGCGATCTGCTGGTTGAATTCGCTGAGCTGACCGGCATCCCGGTGATCCCGACCCTGATGGGCTGGGGCACTATCCCGGACGATCACCCGCTGATGGTGGGCATGGTTGGCCTGCAGACTTCGCACCGTTACGGCAACGCGACCATGCTGAAATCCGACGTGGTGTTGGGTATCGGTAACCGTTGGGCCAACCGTCACACCGGTTCGGTTGACGTTTACACCGAAGGTCGCAAGTTCATTCACGTCGACATCGAAGGCACGCAGATCGGTCGTGTGTTCACGCCGGATCTGGGCATCGTTTCCGACGCCGCTGCAGCACTGACCGTGTTCATCGAAGTAGCGCGTGAATGGCAAGCCGCCGGCAAGCTGAAAAACCGCAGTGCCTGGCTGCAAGACTGCCAGCAGCGCAAAGCCAGCCTGCACCGCAAGACTCACTTCGACAACGTGCCGGTCAAGCCGCAGCGCGTTTACGAAGAAATGAACCAGGTGTTCGGCAAGGACACCTGCTACGTCAGCACCATTGGTCTGTCGCAGATTGCCGGCGCGCAGTTCCTGCACGTCTACAAGCCGCGTCACTGGATCAACTGTGGCCAGGCCGGCCCGTTGGGCTGGACCATTCCGGCAGCGCTGGGCGTGGTGAAGGCCGATCCGAGCCGGAAAGTCGTGGCCCTGTCGGGGGACTATGACTTCCAGTTCATGATCGAAGAACTGGCGGTCGGCGCTCAGTTCAAACTGCCGTACATCCACGTCGTGGTGAACAACTCGTACCTGGGTCTGATCCGTCAGGCACAGCGCGGGTTCGAAATGGACTACTGCGTGCAGCTGTCCTTCGATAACCTGAACGCGCCGGAACTCAACGGTTACGGTGTTGACCACGTCGCAGTGGCTGAAGGCCTCGGCTGTAAAGCGCTGCGTGTGTTCGAGCCATCGGAAATCGCCCCTGCCCTGCGCAAGGCCGAACAGATGATCGAAGAGTTCAAGGTGCCGGTGATCGTCGAGATCATTCTGGAGCGTGTGACCAACATCTCCATGGGTACCGAGATCAACGCTGTCAACGAATTCGAAGACCTGGCGCTGGTCGGCAACGATGCGCCAACGGCGATTTCGCTGCTTGATTGACTGCTTTTAGCCCCCTCTCCCCTTGGGAGAGGGCTGGGGTGAGGGAAAGGTTTTGCGGTGCTCGCACAATCGGGATCAGACTCAGGATTCCCCCTCACCCTAACCCTCTCCCCCAGGAGAGGGGACTGATCGCGTTCAGTCTGACCAACCGTGTCACATCCGTTTTTCAGGAGACCACCATGCCGCGTTTCGCAGCCAACCTGTCCATGCTCTTCACCGAACAGGATTTCCTTGCCCGTTTCGACGCCGCCGCCAAGGCTGGTTTCAGCGGTGTCGAGTACCTGTTCCCGTACGACTTCAGCTCCGCTGAAATCAAGGCCAGGCTCGATGCCAACGGTCTGACCCAAGTGCTGTTCAACCTGCCGGCCGGTGACTGGGCCAAGGGCGAGCGCGGTATCGCGTGCCTGCCGGATCGGGTCGAGGAGTTCCGCGCCGGTGTTGATCTGGCGATTGCCTACGCGCAAGTGCTGGGCAACACCCAGATCAACTGCCTGGCCGGTATCCGCCCGCAAGGCGTAGACGATGCCACCGTGGAAAAGACCTTCGTTGCCAACCTCAAATACGCGGCTGACAAGCTGCAGGCAGCGGGCATCAAACTGGTGATGGAAGCGATCAACACCCGCGACATCCCGGGCTTCTACCTGAACAACACGGCGCAAGCCCTGTCGATTCGCGAACAGGTCGGCAGCGCCAATCTGTTCCTGCAATACGACATCTATCACATGCAAATCATGGAAGGCGATCTGGCCCGCACCCTGCAATCGCACATGGGCGAGATCAACCATGTGCAGCTCGCGGACAACCCGGGACGCAACGAACCAGGCACCGGTGAAATCAACTACCGCTTCCTGTTCGAACACCTCGACCGCATCGGTTATCAGGGTTGGGTGGGTTGCGAATACAAGCCGCTGACCACCACCGAAGCAGGCCTCGGCTGGCTGAAAACCCATAACGCAATCTAAGAACACTGCAAAACCCTGTGGGAGCGAGCCTGCTCGCGAATGCGGTGGTTCAGTCAACACGGATATTGAATGTTCCACCGCATTCGCGAGCAGGCTCGCTCCCACACAAAAGTAGCTCCCTTTTTGCTTGAAGCAGCAATAAAAACAAGAGGATTTTCTCATGGCTAAAATCGGATTTATCGGCACCGGCATCATGGGCCACCCAATGGCTTCGAACCTGCAGAAAGCCGGTCACAGCCTGTTCCTGTCGGCGCACCACGACGCCGCCCCGGCCGACCTGGTGGCCGCTGGCGCCGTCGCCCTGGCCAACCCGCGCGAAGTCGCGCAGGAAGCTGAATTCATCATCGTCATGGTGCCGGATACCCCACAGGTAGACGACGTACTGTTCCGCGCTGACGGCGTTGCCGCTGGCCTGAGCAAAGGCAAAATCGTTATTGACATGAGCTCGATCTCGCCGACAGCGACCAAAGCGTTCGCGGCGAAGATCAACGAGAAAGGCGCGCAATACCTCGACGCACCGGTATCCGGTGGTGAAGTCGGCGCCAAAGCCGCGACCCTGAGCATCATGATCGGCGGCGACGCCGATGCCTTCGAACGCGCACTGCCGCTGTTCCAGGCCATGGGCAAGAACATCACCCTGGTCGGTGGCAATGGCGACGGTCAAACCGCCAAAGTCGCGAATCAGATCATCGTCGCCCTGAACATTCAAGCCGTTGCTGAAGCCCTGCTGTTCGCTTCGAAAAACGGTGCTGATCCAGCCAAGGTGCGTGAAGCACTGATGGGTGGTTTCGCCTCCTCGAAGATCCTTGAAGTGCACGGCGAGCGCATGATCAAAGGCACCTTCGATCCAGGCTTCCGCATCAGCCTGCACCAGAAGGATCTGAACCTGGCCCTGCAAGGCGCCAAGGAGTTGAACATCAACCTGCCGAACACCGCCAACGCCCAGCAAGTGTTCAGCACCTGCGCAGCGATCGGTGGCAGCAACTGGGATCACTCGGCGCTGATCAAAGGTCTGGAGCACATGGCCAACTTCTCGATTCGCGACAACAAATAAAGCCACTGCCCCACCGCTTAAACCTGTGGGAGCGAGCTTGCTCGCGAAGAGGGCGTGTCAGTCGACATGGATATTGACTGATCCACCGCTTTCGCGAGCAATCTCGCTCCCACAGGGATCTCTACCGCCCTTTCGAATAACAAGAATTCCGGGAGCCCGCCATGTCGGTCGATCCGCAACAACTGCTGCGCGAGCTGTTTGCCACAGCCATCGACGCGGCCCATCCGAACCAGGTCCTCGAAGCCCATCTGCCTGCCGATCGTAGCGGCCGGGTGATCGTCATCGGTGCCGGCAAAGCCGCCGCCGCGATGGCGCAAGTGGTCGAGCGCAACTGGCAGGGAGAAGTCTCTGGCCTGGTTGTGACCCGTTACGGTCACGGCGCCCCGTGCGAAAAAATCGAAGTGGTCGAAGCCGCGCATCCCGTCCCGGACGCTGCCGGTCTGGCCGTGGCCAAACGCGTGCTCGAGCTGGTCAGCAACCTGACTGAAGAAGACCGCGTGATCTTCCTGCTCTCCGGTGGCGGCTCTGCCCTGCTGGCGTTGCCGGCCGCAGGCATCACCCTCGCCGACAAGCAATCGATCAACAAAGCCCTGCTCAAATCCGGCGCGACCATCGGCGAGATGAACTGCGTGCGCAAGCACCTCTCGGCGATCAAGGGCGGACGACTGGGCAAGGCCTGCTGGCCTGCGACTGTCTACACCTACGCTATTTCCGATGTACCGGGCGACCTCGCCACGGTCATCGCGTCCGGCCCGACCGTGGCCGACCCAAGCACCTCCGCCGAAGCGCTGGCGATCATCAAGCGCTACGGCATCGAGATTCCCGCATCCGTGCGCAACTGGCTGCAAAGTCCTGAGTCGGAAACCGTCAAACCCGGCGACCCGAGCCTGGCGCGCAGTCACTTCCAGTTGATCGCCCGCCCGCAGCAATCGCTGGATGCCGCTGCGGTGAAATGCCGTCAGGCCGGTTTCAGCACGCTGATCCTTGGCGATCTCGAAGGTGAGTCGCGCGAAGTGGCGAAAGTCCACGCCGGCATCGCCCGCCAGATCATCAACCATGGCCAGCCATTGGCAGCGCCGTGCGTGATTCTCTCCGGCGGCGAAACCACCGTGACCGTGCGCGGCAACGGCCGTGGCGGACGCAACGCCGAATTCCTTCTGAGCCTGACCGAAAATCTCAAAGGCCAGCCGGGCGTCTATGCCCTGGCGGGTGACACCGACGGCATCGACGGCTCGGAAGACAACGCCGGCGCGATCATGACCCCGGACAGCTACTCCCACGCCGCCGCACTCGGTTTGAGCGCCAGCGACGAGCTGGATAACAACAACGGTTACGGCTATTTCGCGGCGCTCGATGCACTGATCGTCACCGAGCCGACCCGCACCAACGTCAACGACTTCCGCGCCATTCTGATCCTTGAGAACTGCAAATCATGACGCCTGATAAAAAGGTCAAAATCCTCGCTACCCTCGGGCCTGCTGTCGATGGCATCGAAGACATCCGTGAACTGGTCGAGGCCGGGGTGAATATCTTCCGCCTGAACTTCAGCCACGGCGATCACGCCGACCACGCCAAGCGCTACCAGTGGATCCGCGAAGTCGAGCGTCAGCTCAACTACCCGCTGGGCATTCTGATGGACTTGCAGGGGCCGAAACTGCGCGTCGGCAAGTTCGCTGACGGCAAGGTGCAGCTGCATCGCGGTCAGGCCTTTCGTCTGGATCTGGACGTGACGCCGGGCGATGAGCGCCGAGTGAATTTGCCGCATCCGGAAATCATCGCGGCGCTGGAAGCGGGCATGGATCTGCTGCTCGACGACGGCAAACTGCGTCTGCGCGTAGTGACCAAGTACGCCGACGCGATCGATACCACCGTGCTTAATGGCGGCGAACTGTCGGACCGCAAAGGCGTCAACGTGCCGCAAGCGGTGCTCGACCTTAGCCCGCTGACCGCCAAGGACCGCCGTGACCTGAGCTTCGGGCTGGAGCTGGGCGTGGACTGGGTGGCGCTGTCGTTTGTGCAGCGTCCGCAAGACATCCTCGAAGCCCGCGCGCTGATCGGCGACAAAGCCTTTTTGATGGCGAAAATCGAGAAGCCTTCCGCCGTTGAACAACTGCGCGAAATCGCGGAACTGAGTGACGCGATCATGGTGGCTCGCGGTGACCTCGGCGTTGAAGTACCCGCCGAAAGCGTGCCGCAGATTCAGAAAAACATCATCACCACCTGCCGTGAACTCGGCAAACCGGTGGTAGTAGCGACACAGATGCTTGAGTCGATGCGCTTCTCCCCTGCCCCGACCCGCGCCGAGGTAACGGACGTTGCCAACGCCGTGGCCGAAGGCGCTGACGCGGTGATGTTGTCGGCAGAAACCGCGTCCGGCGAATACCCGCTGGAAGCTGTGCAGATGATGAGCAAGATCATTCGTCAGGTTGAGAACGGCCCGGATTATCAGACCCAGCTCGACGTCAGCCGGCCGAAGGCTGAAGCGACCGTTTCCGATGCGATCAGCTGTGCGATCCGGCGTATCAGCAACGTGCTGCCGGTGGCGGTGCTGGTCAACTACAGCGAGTCGGGTGCATCGAGTTTGCGTGCGGCGCGGGAACGGCCGAAAGCGCCGATCCTCAACCTCACGCCGAACCTGCAAACCGCACGGCGTTTGAGCGTGGCGTGGGGCATTCATTCGGTGGTCAACGATCGTCTGCGTCAGGTCGATGAGGTTTGCTCAACCGCGCTGGAAATCGCCCAGGCACAAGGCATGGCCGAGCGTGGTGACACGCTGCTGATCACTGCCGGCGTGCCGTTCGGGCAGCCGGGATCGACTAACTCGCTGCGGATCGAAACATTGATTTAAGCCACACCGTTTCAAGCTCAAAAAGCACCTGGGGGAATAGCGGTAATTCCTTCAATCAAAATGCTTGAGCGCTACAACTGGCCTCATCGCCAGCAGGCTGGCTCCCACATGGGTTTTGTGTCGTTCACAAGATCAAGACTGAACAGAGATTCAGTGTGGGAGCCAGCCTGCTGGCGATGCAGGCGCCTCGGTTTCACTGACTTTCAGAACTGCCATGCCTGCCAATCATTTCAACACCCACTGCCCCGACTGGGCCGAGGCTTTGCTCAACGGTTTCAGTCAGATATTCCTCCAGCGCCATCCGCTGTGCGGCCTCCTGTGCCTGTTGGCGATCCTGCTCACTGCACCGGTGCTGTTCGCCGGTGCGCTGCTCGGTGCCGTCGCCGGTTTGCTCACCGCGCAACGGCGCAACTACGCCAAGGCTGATCGCCAGGCCGGGTTGTTCAGCTACAACGGCATTTTGCTTGGCCTGCTGCTGAGCCTGTATTTCCCATGGTCACCGCTGCTGCCACCGCTGATTCTCGCAGCCGGCGGACTGAGCGCGATGGCCACGCAACAATGGCTCAAACATGTGTACCGCAGCCGCTCGATTCCGGCCTACACCTCGCCGTTCGTGGCGCTGAGCTGGATCCTGCTGTTGTTCGCCGAACCGTCGGCGCCGATGGCGCACATCGAGATGAACACGCTGAACCTGCTCGCCGCTGAACTGCGCGGTTTGGGCCAAGTGATGTTCCTCGGTCACCCACTGGCCGGCGCATTGATCGCCATCGGTTTGCTGATCGCTGATCGCCGGGCGTTTTGCTGGGCGCTGCTGGCGTCGGCGATCGGCCTCGGCTCCAGTCTGCTGCACCACGAAACCAGCGCTGCACTGTTAGGCCTCGGCAGCTACAACGCCGTGCTCGCCGCCCTCGCCTTTTCCGCCCAACGCCAACAACCGTGGCTGCCGCTGCTCGGTATCGTCCTCGCGCTGCTGGTCACGCCGCTGTTTGCGGCGGTCGGCCTCGCGACGTTGACCGCGCCGTTTATCCTCGCCGGCTGGCTGATCCGCGCCGGGATTCAGACGCTCGGCAAAAACCCGGTCGAGCGTGCGCCTTGCGCTCATGGGGAGAATCAACCTAGGCTGCGCTGATCTTCGATTCAGGCGTTATCCATGGACAGCAGCAACAGTTGGCGCGAACGGCTTTACGTGATGATTTTCCAGAGTGACACCCTCGCCGGGCGTCGCTTCGACGGCATCCTGCTGTTGATCATCCTCGCCAGTCTGGTGATCGTGATGCTCGACAGTATCGACAGCATTCACCAGAACTATGCGGACGTGCTGGCCTACATCGAGTGGGGCTTCACGATCATCTTTCTCGGCGAGTACATCCTGCGCCTGTACTGTTCGCCCAAGCCGTTGCGCTACGCCTTCAGCTTTTACGGGCTGGTGGACTTGCTGGCGATCGTGCCCGGCATCCTCGCGCTGTATTACAGCGATGCGCAGTACCTGCTGATTATCCGGATCATTCGGATGTTGCGGATCTTCCGTGTGCTCAAGCTCAGTCCGTACCTCAAGCAAGCCAATTACTTGATGTCGGCGCTGCGTGGCAGCAAGCAGAAAATCGTCGTGTTTCTGGTCAGCGTCTGCACGCTGGTGACGGTGTTCGGCACGCTGATGTATGTGATCGAAGGCCCCGAGCATGGCTTCACCAGCATTCCCAAAGGCATCTATTGGGCTATCGTCACGCTGACCACCGTGGGCTTCGGCGACATTGTGCCGAAGACCCCGCTGGGTCAGGTGATTTCGTCGCTGGTGATGATCACCGGTTACTCGATCATCGCCGTGCCGACGGGGATTTTCACCGCCGAACTGGCCAACGCCATGCGCGGCGAACAGCTGCAACACGACTGCCCGGTGTGCAAGAAAAACAGCCATGAACACGGCGCCGCGTTCTGCTCGCGATGTGGCAATGCACTCTTCAAGAAACTGGAATAAGCACAGAGCTTTTTAATCTTTAAACGACTATGCGCGCCCCGTTATAGTCAGTGGCAATTGAACATCACCCCCTGCTTCTACACCGATAAAACAAGGAATGCGCAGTGAAAAAACTCTTTGGCGCCTCACTTCTCGCCGCCGGCCTGGCCTTGGCCAACCTCGCCCAGGCAGCCCCGACGCTGCTCAACGTTTCCTACGACGTGATGCGCGATTTCTACAAGGACTACAACACTGCGTTCCAGAAACACTGGCAAGCCGAGCACAACGAAAACATCACGGTGCAGATGTCCTTCGGCGGTTCGAGCAAGCAAGCGCGCTCGGTCATCGATGGCCTGCCGGCTGACGTCATCACCATGAACATGGCCACCGACATCAACGCCCTCGCCGATAACGGCAAACTGGTACCGGAAAACTGGGTCACGCGTCTGCCGAACAACAGCGCGCCGTTCACCTCGGCCACTGTGTTCATCGTCCGCAAAGGCAACCCGAAAGCGCTGAAAGACTGGCCGGATCTGCTCAAGGACGGCGTGCAAGTGATCGTGCCAAACCCGAAAACTTCGGGTAACGGCCGCTACACCTACCTGTCGGCCTGGGGTTATGTGCTGAAGAACGGCGGCGACGAGAACAAGGCCAAAGACTTCGTCGGCAAACTGTTCAAGCAAGCGCCGGTACTGGATACCGGTGGCCGCGCGGCGACTACGACGTTCATGACCAACCAGATCGGCGACGTGCTGGTGACCTTCGAAAACGAAGCGGAGATGATTGCTCGCGAGTTTGGCCGTGATCAGTTTGAAGTGATCTACCCGAGCGTTTCTGCTGAAGCAGAGCCGCCGGTGTCCGTGGTCGATAAAGTGGTCGACAAGAAAGGTTCGCGTGCGGCGGCGGATGAGTACCTGAAGTACCTGTGGTCGCCGGAAGGCCAGGAGATTGCGGCGGCGAACTACCTGCGTCCGCGTGATCCGGCGGTGTTGGCGAAGTACACTGATCGTTTCCCGAAAGTTGATTTCCTTTCGGTGGAGAAGACCTTTGGTGACTGGCGTACGGTGCAGAAGACTCACTTCAATGATGGTGGGGTTTTCGATCAGATTTACAGTGGGCAGTAAGGTTTAAGCTGACATGAAAAAGGCGATCCACTGAGGTCGCCTTTTTTTGTGGCCGCTTTACCCTCACCCCAGCCCTCTCCCAGAGGGAGAGGGGGCCAACCGAGGTGTCTGGCGAGTTACATCGACCTGAAAGACCTTATCGATTATGGATTCGGCACCGCAGTTTCATGTCGGCGTATTCCTTCAGCATCCCCCAATCAGTCCCCTCTCCCTCCGGGAGAGGGCTAGGGTGAGGGTCTGCTTTTACATCGGCGGCGTCACCCCATCCTTCCCCGCAGAAATCGATTGCGCCGTCAGCGTGCCATCCGCACTCTGCGTGACGAACGTAACGATCTTCACCCCAACCTTCAGCAAGCTCCGATCCCCCGGCACCAAATTCACAATCGGCACATCCTCCGGCACCAGAATCTTCTGCTGCCCGCCCTTGTAGTTCACCGTGAGCACCCGCCCGTTGCTCACCACCAGATCGCCGACGCTGCCATTGGTCATGCTGCTGCCCTTGGCCAGATCGAACGGCCGATGCCCGTCGCCGCTACCCGCCAGCTCCGGCGGAAACACATGCACCTCCAGCGCCTTGAGCGTGCCATCCTCTTGCGGCATCGCCGCCGAACCGATGTAACTGCCGGGTTTGATGTCTTCGATATTGGCCAGGGTGACCGCGCGAACTTTGGTGTCGCCGGTCAGCTGAATCAACACGTTCTCGCCGCTGTTGACGTGGACTTTCAGGCTGTCGGTATTGACCCCGGTGATCTCTCCGCGCACACCGATGCGCATCCCCGGGGCATCGGCGGCCTGCACGCTCGTCGCGCCGAGCAGGGTGATCAAGACAATCGTTGCGGTGTGGCGAAGCTGCTGACGAAACATTGCAATCCTCCGGTCATCAATGTTGAACAAGCCCGATGCAAACATAAGCACGCTATCGAACGGGATGTAAGTGAATGTATCATCGACCCCCTACGGTCGGACGCAAGGTCCGCCGATGAATGACACGCCGCTAGCATCCTGTCATTGCGCAACGGAATAACTGATATCAACCGCCGGCGTCTTCTGCCCTTGCGGATTAATCCTTAGCCTCACCGCATCCCTTTCGCTGGATCGAGAAACGATATGACCGCCACAACCCACACAATGACCCGAGGCATGGTGCTGCTGTTCGCCTTCTGCTGCGGCGCCATCGTTGCCAACATCTACTACGCACAGCCAATCATCGGCCTGATCGCGCCGGACATCGGCCTCTCCGACACCATGGCCAGCTTCATCGTCTCGCTGACGCAGATTGGTTATGCGCTGGGCCTGTTTTTCCTCGTGCCGCTGGGTGATCTGCTGGAGAACCGCCGGTTGATGATCATCACCACCGTGGTGGCGATTGCCAGCCTGCTGGCGGCGGCGTTTACCGATCAGCCGAACGTGTTCCTGCTGATCTCGTTGCTGGTGGGCTTCAGTTCGGTGTCGGTGCAGATCCTGATTCCACTGGCGGCGCATCTGGCGCCGGAAGAATCCCGTGGCCGGGTGGTCGGCGGGATCATGGGCGGTTTGTTGCTGGGTATCCTGCTGGCGCGGCCGGTGTCGAGCGTGGTCGCCGATCATTTGGGCTGGCGGGCGATGTTCATGATTGCCGCTGCACTGATGGCGGCAATCAGCGTGGTGCTGGCGTTGACAGTGCCCAAGCGCCAGCCGGATCACAGCGCTACGTATGGCCAATTGATCGGTTCGCTGTGGACGTTGCTGCGCCAGCAACCAGTACTGCGCCAACGGGCGTTTTACCAAGGCTGCATGTTCGCCACGTTCAGCCTGTTCTGGACCGCAGTGCCGCTGGAACTGGCGCGCAACCATGGCCTGTCGCAAAGCGAAATTGCGATCTTCGCCCTGGTCGGTGCCATCGGTGCCATCGCCGCGCCGATCAGCGGACGCCTGGCTGACGCTGGCCATACTCGCATCGCTTCGCTGCTGGCGATGATATTTGCCAGCCTGAGCTTCCTGCCGGCGTTCATTCACCCCGCCTACAGCGTGATCGGCCTGGCGGTGACCGGCGTGGTGCTCGACTTCTGCGTGCAGATGAACATGGTCCTCGGCCAGCGCGCGGTGTATTCGCTGGACGCGAAAAGCCGTGGCCGGCTGAATGCGCTGTACATGACCAGCATCTTCATAGGCGGCGCCTTCGGCTCGTCGGTGGCCAGTGCGGTGTATGAGCATGGCGGCTGGTTGTGGATCGTGATTGTCGGCAGTGTGTTTCCGCTGTTGGCGTTGTTGCGGTTTTTGAGTGTTGCGCAGCGTGGTTCATTGGCGACGGCGTAAGGCAAAAGCTTCGCGAGCAGGCTCGCTCCCACAGGTTATTCATTGAGCCTGGGGGAGCGATGAAGCTTAATAACGAACCAGTTTCTCCATCGCCGCATCCGCCAGAAAGGAGGAGCGGCTTTTGACGTTGTGTTCGCGCACATAACGATCGATGCGCTGAATCACATAACCGGGCAGCGTTACGTTGACCTTCTCGGTCTTGCCGAGATAGGGCGAAATGTCCAGCTCGAGCATGCCCCAACCCATGTCGGCAAAGTCCGGATTACTGCGATGAGCGGATGCCGAAGTCGGCATAGGAATCGACTCCCCGTCCGCCGCAATCTCCTGCAGCATGATGTGGGCGACTTCAACCGCCGCGTTGTAGGCATCTTCAAAGCTATCCCCTGCTGTAACGGCGCCGGGAATATCGGGGATCTGAATACCGATGGCAGTGTTCTCGTCTCCCCACTCGATACAGATTGGATATTGCATTATGGATCTCCTTCGAAACTGGCTGGCAGGTTGTACAACCCGGCACGTCTCCTGATGCTTTTGACTGTCCCCAACGGCAAATCCTTTTTCGGATGAGGAACGGGAATCGTGTAAGGGTTGTAACGGTGCCTGAAAATGTGATGACTGCCGGTAATCCGGTCCAGCGTCCAACCCGCCTCCTCCAGCTCCTTGATCAATAACCTGCTTTGCACCAATCGCCTCCTTGCCCCGGCCCATTAAAAGTAACCCTAGAGTTATCTTTACTCAAGCACGAAAATCCACAGAGCGACGTCCGGTTGTTTTACAGAGTGTGATTGATTGCATCGCAACCGGACCCAATCACACTCAGCGGCTCAGATCCAGAGCCCTGAACAATAGAAGACCAGAAGAGATTGCTATGGCAATGGCGGTTTCTACCTGCAGAACAGGGTGGCTTCATCACCGGGCAGACATTGTTCGTCGATGGCGGCGCCTCGGTCGGTAAAGCCTCGTTTTAATCAACAACACGACTCCCCTGTAGGGGTGGACGCTGCCGGATCAGGGTTTGTGGGCGGTGTTTCCGACGGGGCGGATGGCGAGTGCCAAGGCAAGGGCGATTGTTGAGTGTGTCCACGGGCTTCTAGTGAGCAACCATTGACGCGTAACGTTTCGTTTATTGCGATTTTCGTTTAATTCGAATAACGTCCCGACATTGTCTTTTCAGAAAGCTGGAAAACCATCATGTCGATTGTTATTCATCCGCCGGTCACCCTCCCCGTAGAGCGCGAGATCAAAGCCGCCATCGAGGGCCAGCGTGCCTTGGCCGCTTACCTCGCTACCCAATTCGAAACCCAGCACATACAGATCTTCGATGAGCAGAACGAAGCTCATCGTGTCGAGTTGCCAACGTCGGCCCTGCGCCTGCTTGCTGACATTCTTGCAGCGCTGGCAGAGGGCAACGCCGTTAAAGTCGTGCCAGTACACGCCGAACTGACCACCCAGGAAGCCGCTGATCTGCTCAATGTCTCACGCCCGCACATGATTAAGCTGCTGGAAAGCGGCGAGATTTCCTACCATAAAACCGGCAAGCACCGACGTGTGCGCTTTGCCGATCTGATGGATTATAAGACCCGGCGTGACAGCGCCAGCGAGCAGGCAATGATGCTTCTCGCAGAGCAGGCACAGGCACTGAGGACAGGATACGAGTGAGGCATTCCTCCTTCACGGCTGCCTCGCCAATAAAGAGCCGATGCATGTGTTTTGTACCCTACGCCGCTAAGAGACTTTTTGATGTGGCTTGCCCTCTCGGGGCGGTTCCGGGCGCGATGGAGCAAGGAGATTCACAGCGAATGGAAACGCAATCTATTGAAGAACCGCACTGACCTGACCATGGAACAACTGGATCGTACGTCTGAATTGATGGACCGCGCGATCCCCGAAGCTTGCGTCTGCGACTACGAAGAACTGGTCAACGGATTGTCATTGCCCGATCAGGATGACCGTCATGTACTGGCGGCAGCCATTCGCTGTGGTGCAGGCGTCATCGTGACGTTCAACTTGAAAGACTTTCCCGATACGCAGCTCGCCCCTTTTGGTATCGAAGCACAGCATCCCGATGAGTTCGTCGAAAACCTGTTCCATCTTGATTCGGCAGCAGTTGTCGCTGCCGCCCAAAAGCAGCGAAAACAACTGAAAACGCCAGCGATGGATGTCGAGTCGTTTTTGCGATTACTGCAACGACAAGGATTGACCCAGTCGGTCCAAGCGCTTGAAGGTTATCGCGCCATTCTCTGAAGCATTCAGCACAAACGACAGACAAAAAAACGGCGATCCAAAGATCGCCGTTTCATTCACTGCCCGAACTGCTTGCCCAACCCCGGTGGCACGCCGTGGATGTTGGTGTCTTCCCACGGGCCGTTCGGGCTGACGGAGCGGCTCCAGCCGTTGTTCCAACGGTAGTAGGTGCGCTGGCGGTAGAAGGTGTTGGTCTGGTCGTCGAGGACGTAGACGCCGAGTTTTTGGTCCCAGTGGCTGTTGCCGCCCGGTGGCGGGGCGAAGCTGGCCGAGGTGCGCGGGACGGGTTTTGCCGGTTTCGCCGGGATGCTTTTGC
Source organism: Pseudomonas crudilactis (assembly GCF_013433315.1). GTDB lineage: Bacteria > Pseudomonadota > Gammaproteobacteria > Pseudomonadales > Pseudomonadaceae > Aquipseudomonas > Aquipseudomonas crudilactis. The sequence continues at coordinate 101,141 of NZ_WXVV01000007.1, forward strand.
CAGGTGTTGGCGAGGTCGATGGGGTCGGGCTTGGCTGCGACGGCGGGATTGGCGGCAGGTTGGTGGTCGGTTCCGGTCGTTGCACCGCACATGCACTCAAGCCCAGGGCCAGTGTGAGGACTGTGATTCGGGCGATGGTGTGCATGGCGGTGCTTTCCTGTTGTGTCCGGCTATTTGTCCGGGCTGTCGATGGTCAGTTTTTGTAGCGCAGTGGTGCTGCTGGCCAGAGGGCCGCTGCGACCGACCCATTCGCCGGCAGTCGGCTGGCCGGCACGGGAGATGCGCGCAACCAGTTGGACTTCAGGGAAGTTCGACAGTTTCAACTGCGGCATCATTGCGTCAGCATCGCCCAGTTCGACGGTCACCGGCAGATCGGCCACGGTCAGGCGTTTGGCCGCCAGCGGTGCCGGTGGACCGGAGGTGGCGCGGGCGAAAATGAACACGCTGTCACCCGGTTGCACTTTGCTTCTGAGTTCGCTGGCCAGATCGACGCTGACTTTCAACAGCGCGGCTTTCGCAGCTACCGGTGCCTGAGCAACCTTGCCACCACTGGCCTCCAGACGCTCGGCGGCGCGTTTGATCCCGCCTTGCAGCGCGGCGCGGGAATTGTCCTCCGGCGGCAATTGCGCCAGCAAGCGGGTCCAGAAGTCGATCGCTTCCTGATAACGCTCGCCTTCGAACGCGGCGATACCGAGCAGACCGAGGCTGGTAACTTCTTTCGGATCAGCCTTCAGCGCTTCGTCGGTCAGCGCCTGTATCTTCGCCGACCATTTCTTGCCATCCGCAAAGTACTGCGCCTGCGCCCACTGACCGAGCAGTTCCGGTTGACGACCGGCCAGATTGGCAGCGCGCTCAAACATCTTCGCCGCGTCCGCCGGGCGCTCTTGCGCCATGTAGGTACGACCGAGGAAATACAGGCCTTCGGCAGAATCCGGTTGCGCCGCAACAGCACGCTCCAGACGCTGGGTCATCTCTTCCATCGACTGCGGCGCCTGGGCGAATTCTCGGGTCAGTTCGACCTTGTCGGCAGCACCGAAGTGCATATACAGGCCCAGACCCAACACCGGCACCAACACCGCCGCCAGCAACGGCAACGGCTTACCCAGTTTTGAGATACGCGGCGCGGCAACACCTTCGGTATCGGCCAGCAACTCACGTGCAGCCTCGGCACGACCGCTGTCCATTTGCGCCGCGTCGAGCACGCCTTCAGCCTGTTGCGATTGCAACTCGGCGACACGCTCCTGATACAACGCGACGTTCAGGGCCGTCCGATCCTCTTCACGCTGGGCGCGACGTTCACGTAACACCGGGATCAGCAGAAAACTCAGGGCGACCAGAAGCAACAGCCCTGCGGCAAGCCAGAAATCAATCATTCTTGGTTTTTATCCAACAGTTGGTCGAGGCGCTGACGCTCATCGGCGCTAAGCGATTGCGGAGTTTCGGCGCGCTGGCCGCGACGACGGCGGACGATCACCGCGATCACCACCAAACCACCGAGCAGCAGACCGGCCGGGCCGAACCACAGCAGTGCGGTCTTGGCATTGAGCGCCGGTTTGTAGCGGACGAAATCACCGTAGCGATCAACCATGAAATCGATGATCTGCTGGTTGTCCTTGCCCTCGCCGAGCATGCGGAAAATCTCTTTGCGCAGGTCAGCGGCAATCGGTGCGTTGGAGTCGGCGATGTCCTGGTTCTGGCACTTGGGGCAGCGCAGTTCCTTGGTCAGTTCACGGAAACGCTCGCGATCACCTTCTTTGGCGAACTCGTAAGTATCGATGGCGGCATGGGCGACACCGGTCAGACTCAAGCCCAACACGGCAGCGGCTAAAAAACGCTTCATGGCTTGGCCTCATCGACCAGCGCCTGATATTTCGCGGCGAGTTTTTCGCGCCAGACCTGCTCATCGATCACGCCGACGTACTTGTCGCGGATGATGCCCTTGGCGTCGATGAAGAAGGTTTCCGGCGCGCCGTAGACACCGAGGTTCAGGCCCAGCGAGCCTTCGTCGTCGCGGATATCCAGCACATACGGATTGTGGAATTCGGCGAGCCACTTCAAGGCATCGGCGTTGGTGTCCTTGTAGTTGATGCCGTAAATCACCACGCCGCGCTCGGCGAGTTTGTTCAGCACCGGATGCTCGACCCGGCAGGAAATGCACCAGGTGCCCCAGACGTTGACCAGCGCCGGTTTGCCGAGGATGTCAGCCTTGGTCAGGCTCTTGTCGCCCTGCACGTTGGGCAGGGAAAACTCCGGGAACGGCTTGTTGATCATCGCCGACGGCAGCTCCGCCGGATCGAGGTACAGACCGCGATAAAGAAACACCGCCACCAGCAGGAAAATCGCCAGTGGCACCAGCATCAACCAACGTCTCATGCAGCCGCTCCCGTCATGCCCAGGGCTTCACGCACCTTGGCTTTCACCTTGACCCGATAACGTCGATCCAGCGCCGCCAGCAAACCACCGAAGCCGGTGAGCAGCCCGCCGAACCAGATCCAGCGCACGAACGGTTTGACGTGCACCCGCACCGCCCACGCGCCATTTTCCAGCGGTTCACCGAGGGCAACGTAAAGGTCACGGGTGAAACCGGCATCGATGCCGGCTTCGGTCATCATCGAACTTTGCACGGTGTACAGACGTTTTTCCGGGTGCAGTACGCTGATTTCCTTGCCGTCGCGGATCACGCGAATGGTGCCTTTGTCCGAGGTGAAGTTCGGCCCTTCGAAGTGCTTGGCGCCTTCGAAAATAAAGTGATAACCGGCCAGGTCCATCGACTCGCCCGGCGCCAGACGCAGGTCGCGTTCGGCACTGTTCTGGCTCGACAACACCACGCCCAACGCACACACAGCGATGCCGAGGTGGGCGATCTGCATGCCCCAATAGCTGCGGGTCAGGGTTGGCAGGCCTTTGATCAAGCCCTTGTGGCGAGTCTTGTCGACGATGTCGCGCGCACCGGCGAGCAACACCCACGCGGCGAGCAGGAAGGTCGCGATCACTGCCCAGTTGAAATCGCCGTAAGCGACACCAGCCACCACGGCCAGCGCGACGCTGCCGAGCAATACCGGGGTCAGCATGCCGGCCAGCCATTTCACCGGCGTGTCTTTCCAGCGCACGATCACCCCGATCGCCATTACCACCATCAGCAATCCCATCAATGGGATGAACAGCGCGTTGAAGTACGGCGGGCCAACCGACATCTTGGCGCCGCTCAGGGCATCGAGAATCAGCGGGTACAGCGTGCCGAGCAGGATCATCGACGCGGCGACGACCAGCACCAGGTTGTTGCCCAGCAGCAGGGTTTCCCGCGACCACAGGTTGAAACCGACCTGACTCTTCACCACTGGAGCACGCAGGGCGAACAGCGTCAGCGAGCCGCCGACCACGAACAACAGGAAGATCAGGATGAACACGCCGCGCTCCGGATCGGAAGCAAACGCGTGTACCGAGGTCAGCACGCCGGAACGCACAAGGAACGTCCCGAGCAGGCTCAGCGAGAACGCGGCAATCGCCAACAACACCGTCCAGCTCTTGAACACGCCACGTTTTTCCGTAACCGCCAGCGAGTGAATCAGCGCGGTGCCGACCAGCCAAGGCATGAAGGAGGCGTTTTCCACCGGATCCCAGAACCACCAGCCACCCCAGCCGAGTTCGTAATACGCCCACCACGAACCGAGGGTGATGCCGATGCCGAGGAAGGCCCAGGCGACGATGGTCCACGGGCGCGACCAACGTGCCCACGCGGCATCAAGGCGACCGCCCATCAACGCGGCGATGGCGAAGGCGAACGCCACCGAAAAGCCGACGTAGCCCATGTACAACATTGGCGGGTGAACGATCAGGCCGATGTCTTGCAACAACGGATTCAAGTCGGCGCCATTGCTGGGCATTTGCGGCAGGATGCGTTTGAACGGGTTGGACGTGAGGATCAGAAACAGCAGGAAACCGGTGCTGATCATGCCCATCACCGCCAGTACACGAGCGAGCATGACTTGCGGCAACTGCCGCGAGAACACCGACACCGCGAAGGTCCAGCCGCCGAGGATCAACGCCCACAACAGCAACGAACCTTCGTGGGCGCCCCACACGGCGCTAAATTTGTAATACCACGGCAACGCGGTATTGGAGTTGTTTGCCACGTAGGCGACGGAGAAGTCATCGGTCATGAACGCGTAGGTCAGAATGCCGAACGCGAACAGCAGAAAGGCAAACTGCCCCCACGCGGCTGGCTGGGCCAGGCTCATCCAGAAACGGTCGCCGCGCCAGGCACCGACCAATGGCACCACGGCCTGCACCAGCGCAAAACACAGGGCCAGAATCATCGCCAGATGGCCGAGCTCAGGAATAAAAATTGCCGAGGTCATCGATCAACCCTCCTTCGCAGGCGTTGGTGCCGATTGACCACTGTCTTTCAAGGCTTTGGTCACTTCCGGCGGCATGTACTTCTCGTCGTGCTTGGCCAGCACTTCATCGGCCACCACCACGCCGTCGGCGTTGATCTTGCCGAGGGCGACGATGCCCTGCCCTTCGCGGAACAGATCCGGGAGGATGCCGCGATAGGCGATGGTCACGGACTTGTTGAAATCGGTGACAACAAATTTGACGTCCAGCGAGTCCGGCGAACGTTGCAGCGAGCCCTTCTCGACCATCCCGCCGGCGCGGATACGCGTGTCTTGCGGCGCTTCGCCGTTGGCGATCTGGGTCGGCGTGTAGAACAGATTGATGTTCTGCTGCAGGGCGCTGAGGGCCAGGCCGACGGCAGCGCCGACCCCGACCAGGATGGCCAGAATGATGATCAGACGTTTCTTGCGCAGCGGATTCACTTGCCGTTCTCCCGGCGCAGACGACGCGCCTCTTGTTGCAGATAGCGCTTGCGGGCCGCAATCGGCGCCACCACGTTGAGGATCAGCACCGCCAGACAGATGCCGTAGGCCGACCAGACATACAGGCCATGATGGCCCATGGCGAGGAAGTCGCCGAATGAAGCAAAACTCATCGAGCGGCCTCCAGACTGTGCTGCACTTCTTCTTTCACCCAACTGGCGCGGGCTTCGCGCTTGAGCACTTCAAGGCGCATGCGCAGCAACAGCACGGCGCCGAAGAAGCAGTAGAAACCCAGCACCGTCAGCAGCAGTGGCAGCCACATTTCCGCCGGCATCGCCGGTTTTTCGGTGAGGGTGAAGGTCGCGCCCTGGTGCAGGGTGTTCCACCACTCCACCGAGTATTTGATGATCGGGATGTTGATCACGCCGACGATGGCCAGCACGGCGCAGGCCTTGGCGGCGCTGTCGCGGTTGCTGATGGCATTGCCCAGCGCGATCACGCCGAAATACAGGAACAGCAGAATCAGCATCGAGGTCAGGCGCGCGTCCCAGACCCACCACGAACCCCAGGTCGGTTTGCCCCAGATCGCCCCGGTGACCAGCGCCACGGCGGTCATCCACGCGCCGATCGGTGCGGCGCATTGCAGGGCGACATCGGCCAATTTCATCTTCCACACCAGCCCGACCACACCACACACCGCCAGCATCACGTAGATCGACTGAGCGAGCATCGCGGCAGGCACGTGGATGTAGATGATGCGAAAGCTGTTGCCTTGCTGATAATCCGGCGGCGCGAAGGCCAGGCCCCAAACGACGCCGACGCCGATCAGCAGCAACGCTGCGATGCTCAGCCACGGCAAGAACTTGCTGCTGATGCCGTAGAACCACTTGGGCGAGCCGAGCTTGTGAAACCAGGTCCAGTTCATACTGTTTCCATCACGGGTGCCGCTCATCGGTGTGAGCAGTCTCAGGGTCTTTGCTGGTTAAATTTTAACCAGACCTCATTATTCGCCGACGCTGATCTTCAGGCCAGCCGCTATTGCAAAAGGTGTCAGGGTGATCGCCAGGGCGGTCAGGCTACCCAGCCACAGCAGATACCCGGTCGCCGGCATGCCTTGCAAGGCGGCCTGCAAGGCGCCACTGCCAAGGATCAACACCGGGATGTACAACGGCAGAATCAGCAGCGCCAGCAACAGGCCGCCACGCTTCAAACCGACCGTCAGTGCCGCGCCCACCGCGCCGAGCAAGCTCAGTACCGGTGTGCCCAACAGCAACGAAAGCAACAAAACCGGCAGACAGGCGGCAGGCAAACCGAGCATCAACGCCAGCAGCGGTGAGAGCAGAACCAGTGCCAGACCGGAGAAGAGCCAGTGTGCCAGCACCTTGGCCAAGACCAGAAGTGGCAGCGGGTGCGACGAAAGGACCCACTGTTCCAGGGATCCGTCTTCGAAATCACTGCGGAACAGCCCGTCCAGCGAGAGCAGGACCGACAACAGCGCCGCCACCCAGACTAACCCGGGGGACAGGTTTTGCAACACTTGAGTTTCTGGGCCGACGGCCAGCGGGAACAAAGCGATGACGATGGCGAAGAAAATCAGTGGATTGGCCAGTTCCGCCGGGCGGCGAAACAGCAATCGGGATTCACGGGCAACCAGCAGGCCAAACACACTCATACTGCCCAGTTCCCCAGATCGATATCACGATAACCGGCCGGCATCCGGCTCAGCGTGTGGTGCGTGGTCAACACCACCAGACCGCCGCGTTCGCAGTGCCCGGCCAGATGTTCTTCGAGCTGCGCCACGCCCTGTTTGTCTAGTGCGGTGAACGGCTCATCGAGAATCCACAACGGCGGGCTGTCGAGATACAAGCGCGCCAGCGCCACGCGACGTTGTTGGCCGGCGGACAGGCTGTGGCAGGGAACATCTTCGAAACCGCGCAATCCTACAGCTGCCAGCGCTTGCCAGATGGCCTCGCGTTCGGCGGGATGATGCAGGGCGCAGAGCCACGACAGATTCTCTTCCGGGGTCAGCAAATCCTTGATCCCGGCGGCGTGACCGATCCACAGCAGGTTGCGTGCGAGTTCGCTGCGTTGTTCGGTCAGCGGCTGGCCATTGAGCAGGACTTGCCCGGCGGTCGGCTGCATCAGTCCCGAAAGCAGGCGCAAAAGGCTGGTCTTGCCGCTGCCGTTGGGTCCGCTGATCTGCACCATATCGCCACTGGCGAGTCTCAATTCGAGATTTTCGAAGAGCAGCCGCAGATCACGTTCACACGCGAGGGCAACGGTTTGCAGGACAGGACTGGTCAAGGGATCACGGGCCTTATACGGTTCAAGTCGGCTCTGGCGCGGCCGTTAAAGAGATGCAGCATAGATGCATTGACGGCTCGATCTAGAGAGCTGGGTCAAACAATTGCTATGTTTTTTATTCGAAGCGCAAGACGGGCGGCATTATACATGTCGTGCCTTACTCTCAAGAGTGCATTTTCCTCAGGTTGTGTCCGCGTATGACAGGCGAAATGAACATCCTCCCGCTCCCGCCCACGACCCCGGCGACCGTTCGCCCGCAGGTCGGTGAGCTGCTCAAGCTGCTGACCCCGGTCGAAGGCCTGATCGGCGCCGGGCAAAGCGCCAAGGCCGAGGTGTTGTCGCTCAAGCAGGCGGATCAGACCTTTCAGTTATTGCTCAAAGTGACCGTCGACGGCGGACGCCAGACCACCGTGCAGGCGACCAGCAATCTGCCGTTGCCCCAAGGCACCAGCCTGGCGATCACCCAGCCATCGGCGGGCAACCTGGCGATTACCGTGCAACAAGCCATCGCCAGCAGCGTTGCCACACTGACGCGTATCGATACCGCGCAATTGCCGGTTGGCACACTGCTGCAAGGCAAAGTGCTGACCTCGCAGGCGCTGCCGCAGACGCCGGGGCAAGCCGCGGTGTTCCGCTCGCTGGTCAGCCTGCTCAACACCGCACAGAGCGGCAGCACACTGACCATCGACAGCCCGCAGCCGCTGCGCATCGGCACTTTGCTGTCGGCGCTGGTGGAAGACGCTCAAACCCTCAAGTTCCTGCCGATGAGCAGCCGCCAGGAACAACTGGCCGTCAGTCAGCAACTGCTCGGCCAGCAAAGTCGTCAGGCCTCCCTGACAGGGTTGCTGAATGCTTTGCAGAATCTGCCGAGCGATACCGATCAGACATCGCAGGATTTGCGCGCAGTGGTCGACAAATTGCTCGCCAGCCTGCCGGACGTGCAACAACTGAGCACCGCCAAAGGCGTGGCCCTTGCCCTGGCCAACAGCGGCGCGTTCCTCGAAGCCAAACTGTTGACCGGGCAGAACCCGACACTGGCACCGGACATGAAAGCCGATCTGCTCAAGCTGATCGCGCAGCTGACTCAGGGCCTGCCGAGCAGTACCAGTTTCAACGCGATCATCGCCGCCAACACCTTGGCGCAAGCGCTGCCGAGCTTTGTCCGCAATGCGCTCGGCATGCTCGGTCAGGTCAGCGCCAAACCGCTGCCAAGCAGCTTCCCGCTGCCCGACCGCTTGCTGCAAAGCCTGGACGGCGAAGGCGATCTGGAACAGTTGCTGCGCCTCGCCGCTGCCGCTGTTTCGCGCCTGCAGAGCCATCAACTATCGAGCCTGGAACAGACCGGCGTTACCGACGATGGGCGTCTGCTCAGCACCTGGCAGCTGGAAATCCCCATGCGCAACCTGCAGGACATCGTGCCGTTGCAGGTCAAGTTCCAGCGTGAAGAAGCGCCGGAGCGCGAACCGCAGCCGAACGAGCGCCGCGACGAGCGCGAACCCAAGCAACAACTGTGGCGCGTCGATCTGGCGTTCGACATGGAACCACTCGGGCCGATGCAGATTCAGGCGCAACTGATCGCCGGCAGCCTGTCCAGCCAACTGTGGGCCGAACGGCCGTACACCGCTGACCTGATCGGCAACAACCTGTTCGCCCTGCGCCAGCGCCTGCTCGATCGCGGGCTCAACGTCGGCGACATCGACTGCCACCTCGGCACCCCGCCGCAAGGCAATCAAACCCGTCTTGAACAGCGCTGGGTCGACGAAACCGCATGAACGATTCCACTGCCCCACGCCAGGCCATTGCCCTCAAATACGACGGCAACCACGCGCCAACCCTCACCGCCAAAGGTGATGACGAACTGGCCGAAGAAATCCTGCGCATTGCTCGTGATTGCGAAGTGCCGATTTACGAAAATGCCGAATTGGTGCGGCTGTTGGCGCGGATGGAATTGGGCGACAGCATTCCTGAGGAGCTGTATCGCACGATCGCCGAAATCATCGCGTTTGCGTGGAATCTGAAGGGTAAATTTCCCGAGGGACAGGATCCGAATGCGCCGATGGTCGAGAAGGACGTCACCGAACGCGGGGATGATTATTAAGCCTTAAAAGAAAAACATCGCAGCCTTCTGCGTTTGCTGCAGGGAAAAACACTGCAATGCAGGTGCCACTGAAGGATGTGACTTAACGAGAGTCGAGAAAGACGCCACCGTTCGTCGCAACTGTCAGATCTGACAGTTGCGCACGATTTTGCCGTGGCTGCCAAATGATCATGCAGCGCCAATCATCCGATCTCGGCGCTATACCGATCAGGAGCGCTCTGATGACCTCGGCCTCGAATCCGGAAGACCCTACTGCGAGTAATGATACCTCAACCCTGTATGCACCCCACATTCCTGAGCTCATCAGCCCAATGGACGGCGACGAGGGCTACCACGGTGGCATCGGCGCAGCAGCACTGAATGCCGACCTGGTTGTTATTGTTGATCCCTGGCTAGACAGTGATATGGGCCAAACCTGCAAGCTTTTTTGGGATGACGATGTCACCGCCATTCTTACAGAGACGATCGATAAACCAGAAGAATTGAACGCCCCACTGCTTTTTCGGGTACCGGCAAGCCAGATACTCGATGGGCCTGCATTCCCCGTGTTCTACCGCGTCAGGCGCAACAGCGGCAACGAAAGCGATTCGTTCAAGCTCAACATTCTGATCAAGCGCACACTGCCAGGAGGGGTACTCGACAATCCTGAACCCCTCGGTCATCCCGGACTGCGTTATACCTTTACCCCGGATATCAAGGATGGCATCGACAGTGAAATGGCAAAGCAAGGCATTGCCATGCGTATCGAGCCCTATCAGAACATCACCGTGTTCGACCGCATCATCGCGCGATGGGGTGATACAGAACAGGTTTCCTACTATCCCGTCACGCCTGAGCAAATCAGTGATCCGCAAAACCATCCGATCCTGATCCTGTTCGATGAACAACTGATCAAGCGCGCGGGGGACGGCAAGCATTCGATCACCTACCAGGTGATCGACCGCTGTGGAAACCGTCCGCACCCTCACGCGCAGTGGGCAATCCCCACGGAAGTCAGCGTGAACGTCAATCGCATACCGGCACCGACCGTGACAGGCGAACAAGGCGGCGTGCTGGATCCTGCCTACTCGACGAATATCCAGGTTGTCGCTTCAGGAATCGGACTGGTCGCTGGCGACCGTGTTCGTACCCACTGGTTGGGCCGGGAAGAACGCGAAACAGAGGAAAAAACCTATTCGGGAAGTGGAACGCTGACATTTCCGGTTCCGCTCAGTTGGGCTAATGAAAGTGACCAGAGCACCGTCAGCATTACCCTGCGCGTAAAGCGTACTGGAGGAAACCCCACCTCCGACACCAAGCTTTTGATCATCAAAACCACGATTATTCTCAAGCCTCCCAAGGTTCTGGAGGCTTACGGTGAGCTGGGCGATCACTTGAGAATGTCCGATATCTATGAGGCCAGGTTCGTGACCGTCCAGGTTCAGCAATATGTGGGGATGGCGATCGGGCAAACCATTCGCGTCCGTTGGGCATCGGCGCGATATCTCCATGATAGTGCGATCATCCCGGTAACGGCTGTCGGCGCAATGAATGTCACCGTTCCACGGATGGAGGTCGTGGACTCCATTGGGAGTACCGTTCCCGTCAGCTTCACCGTTCGTACCTACCCCAACGGTCCTCTGCATCGATCTGATCCATTAAGGCTGGTTGTCGATGCTCAGGCATTTGTCCTGCCGCCCCCACGACTCACCGAGGACAAGTCCACAGTCACCGTTCGATATCCGGCAATGGCTGATGGTCACCAGGCGCGAGTGCGTCTGGGCGGGGTCGTTACTCGCCGGACAGCATGGAAAGACATGAAAACAGGCGTCACAGCCGATTTTCCACTCCTGCCAGACTGGATAGCTGAAAACCAAGGGAAAACCGTGTTGATCAATTACAGCGTCAATCGACGTGGCGTTGATGAGCAAAGCCAGTTCTCTCAAGTATTAAGAGTGGAACTGTAATTCAGTGAATGCCACTCACTGAAAACACCCAAAACCAGTCATTTTTTAAATGGATGAAAAAACATGAACGCGACCGTTAATGTATTTAACCTTGTCCCGCCAAAAGTGCTCAAAGCATACGGAATCAAGGGTAACCGCTTAAACATCAACGACATTTACTGGGATAAGTATGTCGAAGTCCAGACAGACTATATCGGCATGTTGAAAGGTCACGCCGTACGCGCGCGCTGGGTGACCAGAAACCACGTGTATAACAGCGAAATACTGACAGTTGAAACTCCAGGGCCTTTGATCTTCAAGATTCCGCGCCTTGAAGTGATTGATGCCATTGGGGGAATCGCCACCGTCAATTACAGTGTTCGCCCTACACCGAACGAACCGCTTCTTATCTCCAAATCGCTGACATTAAATGTCGACCAACAAATGTTCGACCTCAGTGAACCGAGACTTTCTGCCGATCGAAAAAACGTCACGGTCAAGTTCTTGAACATGACTCCCGGGTACACCGTCAGGGTCAGATGGCACGGAGTGGTAATACGCGATACTGAAACCCAGCCAATCCAGGATACTTCCTCAATGGCCTTTGATATTCCAGCCTCCTGGATAACGGAGAACGCAGGAAAAACAGTACCGATCAACTACAGCGTTCACCGCTCAGGCTCTAATGACAACCTTATGTTTTCCCGATTGCTGCGCATCACACTCTAAAATTGATGGCAGTGTAGAAAGGCTCAGTGTACAGATCGACTGTACGCTGTGCCTTTGTCATTGTGGTATCGAAACCAGCAATCACGCCCTCCTTTGCGCACTACCATTGTTCACCGCTGCATTACCAAAGGTGACAATATCGACTAACAAAAACTTGTTAGCTTTACTACTTTACTTAGCTAAAGCATTGTCTGCCACAATACAATCCTGATTTTTTTCAGCGAGTAGGCGGGACACGACCAGAAGTATCTACGGCTTGATCCTGAATAAAATAGTCGAACACAGTGGCCGCTCCATCACCCAAGGTCAGGCGAATAACCGGCACTATTCTTCCCACCGTTTCGTAATAATCTTTTTGCATAAATTTCGCGCCTTCCAACCCGACAGCACGACTAGGGCCAACAACGTAAATAAATGCCTCAATTGGAAGATCTCGTCTTCCTTTTGGCCAGACGCCTACAACCACTTCATTGGCCTGAACCCGCTCGGACGGAACCTGGAAAGCGTTACGTGCCTGCAGGCTGATAGAGAACTGGTCCTTATCTGGATTAAAACTGCACTGACTCAAATGCCTGTCTCCTCCCATTCGATGATAGTGAGACACCCACTTGTCCAGGGTTGTAACTCCCTCTTCCGGGCAAGATCTGCTGGAGTCAGGATGATAGCTGTGCGCACCGCAACCTTTATTAGTCCGGTTAGGATATATCGCACCGTCAACCGGATATGAGCACAACACAGCCACTGGATAATCGTTGCTCTTATCAACATCTGTCTGACTCTTAAAGACAAAACCCTGCGTTTCGCCTCTATAAAGACGAGCAATACCCAAATCCTCGCGCAAATATGAAAACGAAACACTTCCGGAAGTCTCGGACGATGGGCTAGGATCCCAAGCATGGTATTTTCCCGATGCGCCTGTTGTCCTGACCAATACGCCAGCGCAGTGAAATGCCGCTTTGCCACCACAATCATTTGCAACATTCGAGTACCGCGCATTCAACTGCTCTGCGACTATCTGACCATACATCTGATCACCTGCAGAAAAACTGAACACATTTCCGTCTGATGCTCCAAGATTCAATTTAACGATAGGCACATACAACGAAGTAGCACGATAATAATCACGTTGAAAATTTTGCGCATCCTGCAACTTTGAGGGCCACCAAGTATTGTAGTAAACGGCGTCTATGGGGAGTTTTTCAGGCTTGCTCTGATCCCACGTCTGAATCAGCACTTCCATGGGTTTGATCGTCCATGCCGCCCCTACAAGTGTGTGCGCTTCAAGACTCGCCTTGAATTGTGCGGCGACCACCGTGCTCAGCGAACACTGATTTTTTGGCAGCGAACTGTGCTCCTGAAAATTTTTCAACCACGCTGCAGCCGTAACGGGAGAGCCCCATAACTTTGCACAATTGGCAAGATCGGTGTCGGTTTGTGCAGTTTTGGGTGCAAACCCACAGCCGTGATCCGCCCGAATATCGAGTGATTCGGTTGGGAAGGGAAAAATACATCGCAGGTTCAGCGCCTTCCCTGCTGCCAATGCAGAAGTCTGATCCTTGAGGATAAAGCCGCTATTCCTGTGGCTGTTTACTGATGTGCTACCTACATCAGAACGAATATAAGTAAAGGCAACAGAGCCGAGTTTAGTCGCCTGGGAGCCATAATCCCAGAACTTGAAAACCGTGCTGTAATCCACACCCCGCAAGAGAACGCCGGAACAGAAATACGCAGGTGTTCCGTTCGAACACTGCGCGACATTACTCTTATATTTTTCATTTAAATCGGTGATCAAGGCCAGGCCAGACATGGCATTCGCAGGGAAAACGATACATACCGCAGCAATCATTATAAAATACGTCAGACATTTCATATAAACCTTCCTTATCTGAGAATCTTTCACTCTATCAAGAGTAACTAATTCCAAACATCTGACTGCTCATCCCTGTGAAAACTGAAAGCTGTTGGCTCACCCTCTACCAGCGTGACACGTATGACGGGAACCAACTCTCCGCTCATATCAAAATAATCCTTTTGGGCATACTTTGCGCCTTCAACCCCTACTTCCAGGGTCTGCTTATAAAGGTAGAAAAATGCGGCTATTGGCAACTGTCTCGGAATCCCCCTGGGCCAAGTCTTCAACATGACTTCGTTATGGTAAGGTCGCTCTTCATTCGGTCTTTCAAAATTATTTCGCGCTTGCAGACTCAGGGCAAATTGATCCCGGTCAGCGGCAAAACTACATTGATGCATATTTCTATTGGAAAAATAACCTGACCCTCCAACTGAACGGTAATGCAACTTCCATTTCTCTAATGTGGTTACACCTTCTTCCAGGCAGGAACGGCTATTAGTCATATATGCCTTGTTCGGACCACACCCACCATTCGTTGTCCGGTTGAAAGTATTACCATCCGAAGGATAAGAGCAAAGCAACGGAATAGGATATGTGCCTAACCGCTCAGCAGTCTGCGAATCCTTGAAAATAAAACCTTGAGTCTCATTCCAGACCAGAATCTCAATACCTAAATCCTTTCGAACATAGGAAAACGACACACCACCCGTTGCTATGGAATTATCACTCGGATCCCAGGCATGATAACTTGGCTTAGTGCCTGTCACTCTCAGAAAAACACCACTGCAATAATAAGCCGCCTTGCCGTTACAGTCGCTTGTCACGTTCGCGTATTTGATGTTCAATCTTTCGGCCACCGCCTCACCGTAGACCTGCTCCAGCGGGTTAAAGCTAAAAACCTGTTTATTCGTCGCAGATAGATTTAGCTTTACGATAGGCACATACAGCGACGTCTCCAGATAATATTCTCGCTGAAACTTCTGAGCATCCAACAACTTGGCAGGCGTCGATGCATTGTAAAACACAGCTTCAATTGGCAGTGACTCTGGCTCGCTCTTATCCCACGTCTGAATCAGTACTTCCATGGGTTTGTTCGTCCATGCCGTTCCTACAAGTGTGTGCGCTTCAAGACTGGCCTTGAATTGTGCGGCAACCACCGTGCTCAGCGAACACTGATTTTTCGGCAGCGAACTGTGTTCTTGAAAGTTTTTCAACCACGCTGCAGCAGTAACGGGAGAGCCCCATAACTTTGCACAATTGGCAAGATCGGTGTCGCTTTGTGCAGTTCTGGGTGCAAACCCACAACCGTGATCCGCCCGAATATCGAGCGATTCGGTTGGGAAAGGGAAAATACATCGCAGGTTCAGCGCTTTCCCTGCTGCCAATGCAGAGGTCTGATCCTTGAGGATAAAGCCGCTATTTCTGTGGCTGTTTACTGATGTGCTACCTATATCAGAACGAATATAAGTAAAGGCAACAGAGCCGAGTTTAGTCGCCTGGGATCCATAATCCCAGAACTTGAAGGCCGTGCTGTAATCCACACCCCGCAAGAGAACGCCGGAACAGAAATACGCAGGTGTTCCGTTCGAACACTGCGCGACATTGCTATTATATTTTGCGTTTAAGTCGGCGATCAATGCCTGGCCAGACATGGCATTGACAGTAACGGTAAAAAACATCGTCAAAAACAATGAATATTTCATGCCCATACTCCGATGAATTGAAGCTCATCTTGAGTATGTTGAATATAACAAAGCGCTATCTACTGTCAGTTCTGACAGTCCCGACAAACGGTATTTTCGTATTAATGCAAAAGATCGCAGCCTTCGGCAGCTCCTACAGGAAAACGCATTCCAATGTAGGAGCTGCCGAAGGCTGCGATCTTTTGATCTTGCTTCTAGTTCTTGTGCAACTTGCGCATCAACTCGGCCTCAGCCTGGGTCAACCCGCAGGACTGAGTCAGTTCATCGACGCTTGCGCCCATCCCCACCAGTTTCGCCGCTTGGGCGAATGACAGGCTCGACGGGTCGCGCTGTTCCAGCTGAACGATTTTGTCCGGCAACGGACTGACTACCGCGCGCAGCTCGTGCAGGGCTTCGCCCATGCGCACGTTGCCGTTCTGGTAATCGTCGACACGCTTGGCCAGGTCCTTGATGCGCTGATCACGCAGCGCATCGCCCTCGGCCTGTTGCGCAGCGATTACGCGCTGCGCCTTGATGTACGACACAAACATCGCCAACGTGCCTGCCCAGAAGAGGAACAGGACAATGACCGCAACCTCGAGAATCAATCAGATATTCTCCAGGTCCGACCATTCTTCTTCGCTCATCATCTTGTCCAGCTCGACCAGGATCAGCAACTCGTTGTTCTTGTTGCATACGCCCTGGATGAACTTGGCCGACTCTTCGTTGCCGACGTTCGGCGCCGTCTCGATTTCCGACTGACGCAGGTAAACCACTTCGGCCACGCTGTCGACCATGATGCCGACGACTTGCTTGTCGGCTTCGATGATGACGATACGGGTGTTGTCGCTGATCTCACCGGTGCTCAGGCCGAAGCGCTGACGGGTGTCGATCACGGTGACCACGTTACCGCGCAGGTTGATGATGCCCAGCACGTAGCTCGGCGCGCCCGGCACCGGAGCGATCTCGGTGTAGCGCAGCACTTCCTGCACGCGCATCACGTTGATGCCGTAGGTTTCGTTGTCCAGTTTGAAGGTCACCCATTGCAGGATCGGATCTTCAGAACCCTTTGCATTCGTCGCCTGACTACTCATACCCTGACCCCTCGAAAAAACCGCTCTGAGCGGTGTGTGTTCTGTGTGGCGGCATTCAACAATGCCGTCGCCTGATTGTTATGTCGGCTGCTATGTCGGTTTATGTAGCGGCTTGTGGCCGCCCAAGTGCTTTGCCCCACCGCTGGCGATCAACTCGGCCAGTGCGGAAACGTCAAGCAATGCACACATGTGCTCAATCACAGTGCCGGCGAGCCATGGCCGCTGACCCCGGTGACTTCTCCATTTGATTTCATTCGGGTCCAGGCGCAACGAGCGACTGACCTGATGCACCGCCAGGCCCCACTCGTAACCTTGTACCGAAATCACGTACTGCAAGCCCTGACGGAAGTCATCGCGATAGCGATCCGGCATGACCCAGCGCGCGGTGTCCAACACTTTCAGATTGCCGGCCTGGCTCGGCAGGATCCCGAGGAACCATTCCGGCTGACCGAACAACGGCGTCAGCTCGTGGCCGGCCAGCGAATAGATCGAGCCGAGGCACACCAGCGGCACCGCGAGGGTCAGGCCGGCGACGTCGAACAGCAGGCATTCGAACGCTTCCGAGGCCCAGGCCGGACGACCATCGGTTTCCACCGGTGGCGGCGTGTTGTTTGGCGGCAGGTGCACTTCGACCAGCGGCGGAACCAGCGTCTGTTCGACGGGTGCGGGTGCAACCGGGGCTGGAACGGGTTCGACCACCGCCGGTTCCGGCGCGGTTCTGAGCAATTGGGTTTGCAGCAGCGGTGCCAATGTCGAGACCGGCGCGCGAACCGGTTCGGCCTCTTCGATCAATGTAACGGGTGCTTTGGCGACCGGTGCAACGGCAGGCGCGACAACCTGAGCAGCAGGCTTGGCCGCTTTCTGTGCGTCACGCGCCTGCTCTTCCAGTACCGCTGCCTGGAACTCGTCCAGCGTTTCGCTGCTTTCGACAACTTCAGGCTGCGCCTCAATGACCGGCGGCAGCTCCTCAGGAATTTCCTGCAGCAAATTATCCAGATAAGACTGCAGCGCCAATTGCGGACGCGATGTGAGTTTGACCGGGCGATTCATGCTCACGCCACCTGCGGAACAAGTTGTTGCGCCAACAGGTGCTTGAGCAGCGCGCGGTAGGCCAGCACGCCACGGCTCTTGCCGTCGAATTGCGAAGGCGTGACACCGGCTCGGCTGGCGTCGCGCAGACGAGTATCGACCGGGATATAACCCTGCCAGATCTCTTCCGGGAATTTGTCACGCAGCACACGCAAGGTATGCATCGATGCCTGCGTACGGCGATCGAACAGGGTCGGTACGATGCTGAACGGCAGCGCCTGTTTGCGCGAGCGGTTGATCATCGCCAGGGTGTTGACCATGCGCTCCAGACCTTTGACGGCCAAGTGTTCAGTCTGCACCGGGATCACCAATTGCTGGCTCGCCGCGAGGGCGTTGACCATCAGCACACCGAGCAACGGCGGGCTGTCGATCACCGCGTAATCGAAGTCCTGCCACAGCTGCGCCAGACTCTTGGCGATTACCAGACCCAAGCCACTCTGTCCCGGCGACTGACGCTCAAGGGTTGCCAGCGCGGTGCTCGACGGCAGCAGCGAAATGCGCTCATCGCTGGTCGACAACAGCAACTGCCCCGGCAGGCCTTGCGGCACGCTGCCCTTGTGCAGAAACAGGTCGTAGTTGCTGTGTTCCAGGCTGTCGGGATCGTAGCCGAAATAGCTGGTCATCGAGCCGTGCGGGTCGAGATCGACCACAACCACGCGCTTGCCCGCCTCGGCCAGCAACCCGGCTAAAGCGATGGAAGATGTGGTTTTACCGACACCACCCTTTTGATTGGCGACTGCCCAGACTCTCATTCAGTTCGTTCCTCCCGGCCGATATGCTCGACCGAGACATAGCTCAGCGTGTTAATGCGGGTGACGGAGAATTGACGGCACTCTCGCGTCCCGGCGTCTTGACCGGGGTCGGTGCAGTTTGTGTGCCAGCCCGCTTCAATGCAGCGTCCGGTTGCGCATTGGCGGTTCCGGTGCCCGTGAGGCTGCGGCGCACATCGAGATTGCGCGACACCACCAACACAACGCGACGGTTTTTCGCACGGCCTTCGGCGGTGGCGTTATTGGCGACCGGTTGGAACTCACCGTAACCCACCGAAGCCAGGCGACCCGGGTTCACGCCCTGCATCGCCAGCATGCGCACGATGCTCGCCGAACGCGCCGACGACAGTTCCCAGTTTGTCGGATACTGCGCCGTGCGGATTGGCTGATCGTCGGTGAAGCCTTCGACGTGGATCGGGTTGTCGAACGGTTTGAGGATTGCCGCCACCTTGTCGATGATGTTGAAGGCGATGTCGCTCGGCATAGCGTCGCCACTGCCGAACAACAGGCTGGAATTGAGTTCGATCTCGACCCACAGCTCGTTGCCACGCACGGTCATCTGGTTGGAGCTGATCAAGTCGCCGAACGCGGCGCTGATGTCATCGGCGATGCTTTTCAGCGGATCGCTGGCGCCGGCGATACCGGCATCGATCTGCTCGGCGTCCTTGACCAGTGGCTTGGCCGGAGTCACGGTTTTCGGCCGCTCGTCGCCGATCTGGATCGGTTTGAGCGCGCGGTCGGAGTCTTTGAAGACGCCGACCAGCGCTTCGGAAATTTCCTTGTACTTGCCTTCGTTGATCGACGAAATCGAGTACATCACCACGAAGAACGCGAACAGCAACGTGATGAAATCCGCGTAGGAGACGAGCCAGCGCTCGTGATTGACGTGTTCTTCCTGATGCCTGCGACGAGCCATGAGGTTATTCCCTTAATCCATGAAGCCTTGCAGCTTCAACTCAATGGAGCGAGGGTTTTCACCTTCGGCGATCGACAGGATCCCTTCCAACAACATTTCGCGATAACGCGACTGCCGCAACGCGATTGACTTCAGCTTGGCGGCGATCGGCAGCAACACCAGGTTGGCACTGGCCACGCCGTAAATGGTCGCGACAAACGCCACGGCAATGCCGCTGCCCAGTTGCGTCGGATCCGCGAGGTTGCCCATCACATGGATCAGGCCCATCACCGCACCGATGATGCCGATGGTTGGCGCGTAGCCGCCCATGCTTTCAAAGACTTTTGCCGCTTCGATGTCGCGGGCTTCCTGAGTGTAAAAGTCCACTTCAAGGATGCTGCGGATCGCTTCCGGCTCAGCGCCGTCGACCAACAATTGCAGGCCTTTGCGCGAGTAATTGTCGGGTTCGGCATCGGCCACGCCTTCCAGGCCCAGCAGGCCTTCCTTGCGCGCGGTGAGGCTCCAGTTGACGACGCGATCGATGCCACCGGCCAGATCGACCCGTGGCGGAAACAGAATCCAGGCAAGGATCTGCATGGCGCGTTTGAACGCGCTCATCGGCGATTGCAGCAGTGCGGCACCGATGGTGCCGCCCAGTACGATCAATGCCGCCGGGCCGTTGGCCAGCGCACCGAGGTGACCACCCTCAAGGTAGTTACCACCGATGATGGCGACGAACGCCATGATGATCCCGATAAGGCTTAAAACATCCATCAGATGCACGCCTCGACAATGTGTTTGCCGATGTCGTCGAGGCTGTACACCGCGTCGGCGAGGTCGGCTTTGACGATGGCCATCGGCATGCCGTAAATCACACAACTGGCTTCGTCCTGCGCCCACACCGCGCTGCCGCCCTGCTTGAGCAGACGCGCGCCTTCACGGCCGTCGGCGCCCATGCCGGTCAACACCACCGCCAGAACTTTGTCACCGTAGGATTTCGCCGCCGAACCGAAAGTGATGTCCACGCACGGCTTGTAGTTCAGACGTTCGTCGCCCGGGAGGATTTTCACCGCGCCACGGCCGTCGATCATCATTTGCTTGCCACCCGGCGCGAGCAACGCCAGGCCCGGACGCAGGATGTCGCCATCCTCGGCTTCCTTGACGCTGATGCGGCAGAGCTTGTCGAGACGTTCGGCGAAGGCCTTGGTGAATGCCGCCGGCATGTGCTGGATCAGCACGATCGGCGCCGGGAAATTCGCTGGCAACTGAGTCAGCACGCGTTGCAGGGCAACCGGGCCGCCCGTCGAGGTACCGATGGCCACCAGTTTGTAGGCTTTGCGTTTCGGCGCGGGCGACGAAGCGCTGGCGGCCGGAGTACGGCTTGGAGCAGGTGCATGCACAGGCGCGGGTGCCGGACGTGCCGGTGCACTGGTGCTGTGGCTGCTGAAGCTGGATGGCGCCGGAGCCGGTGCAGGCGTTGGTGCTGCGGCTGGAGCCGGCGCACTGTAGGCACTGAAACGACGGTTACTGCGCGAGATGCTATGGACCTTCTCGCACAGCAGTTGCTTGACCTTCTCCGGGTTACGCGAGATGTCTTCGAAATTCTTCGGCAGGAAATCCACCGCACCAGCGTCCAGCGCGTCCAGAGTAACCCGGGCGCCTTCGTGCGTCAGCGAGGAGAACATCAACACCGGGGTCGGGCAGCGCTGCATGATGTGCCGTACCGCCGTGATGCCGTCCATCATCGGCATCTCGTAGTCCATGGTGATCACGTCCGGCTTGAGTGCCAGGGCCTGATCGATCGCCTCTTTACCGTTGGTAGCGGTGCCGACCACTTGAATGCTCGGATCCGCTGAAAGAATTTCCGAGACGCGGCGGCGGAAAAAACCCGAATCGTCCACCACCAGGACTTTGACTGCCATAAACACTCCATTAGGTGCAGCGGGACGTTGTCGCCCCGCCGCCCCGGATTCAAATACGCCGTGCGGCGTAACGCTTGAGCATGCTTGGAACATCGAGAATCAGCGCGATGCGGCCGTCACCCGTGATGGTGGCGCCGGACATGCCCGGAGTGCCCTGCAGCATTTTGCCCAATGGCTTGATGACCACTTCTTCCTGACCGACCAGTTGATCGACGACGAAGCCGATCCGCTGCGTGCCCACCGAAAGGATCACCACGTGGCCTTCACGCTGCTCTTCGTGAGCGGCGGAGCTGACCAGCCAGCGCTTGAGGTAGAACAATGGCAGCGCCTTGTCCCGCACGATCACCACTTCCTGACCGTCGACGACGTTGGTGGTCGACAAGTCGAGGTGGAAGATTTCGTTGACGTTGACCAGCGGGAACGCAAACGCCTGATTGCCGAGCATCACCATCAGGGTTGGCATGATCGCGAGTGTCAGCGGCACCTTGATGACGATCTTCGAGCCCTGGCCCTTGGTCGAGTAGATGTTGATCGAACCGTTGAGCTGGGAAATCTTGGTCTTCACCACGTCCATGCCGACACCGCGGCCGGACACGTCGGAGATCTCGGTCTTGGTCGAGAAACCCGGGGCAAAAATCAGGTTGTAGCACTCGGTATCGCTGAGGCGATCGGCCGCGTCCTTGTCCATGACACCGCGTTTTACCGCGATGGCACGCAGGACGTTCGGGTCCATGCCTTTACCGTCGTCGGAAATCGACAGCAGGATATGGTCACCCTCTTGCTCGGCAGCCAAAACAACACGGCCGCCACGGGCCTTGCCCGACGCTTCGCGTTCTTCCGGCGACTCGATGCCGTGGTCGACAGCGTTGCGCACCAAGTGGACCAGCGGGTCGGCCAGGGCCTCGACAAGGTTTTTGTCGAGGTCGGTTTCTTCACCCACCAGTTCCAGGTTGATCTCTTTCTTCAACTGACGCGCCAGATCTCGAACCAGACGCGGGAAGCGCCCGAAGACCTTCTTGATCGGCTGCATCCGCGTCTTCATCACGGCGGTCTGCAAGTCAGCGGTGACCACGTCGAGGTTCGACACGGCCTTTTGCATGGCTTCATCGCCGCTGTTCAGACCCAGGCGCACCAGACGGTTACGCACCAGCACCAGCTCGCCGACCATGTTCATGATTTCGTCGAGACGTGCCGTGTCGACGCGCACGGTGGTTTCGGCTTCGCTCGCCGGTTTTTCCGGTGGCGGTGTCGCCGGCGCACGGGCCGGAGCCGGAGCAGCAGCGGCCGGTTTCGGCGCTTCGGCTTTCGGCTCAGGCTTGGCGGCAGGCTTGGGCGCTGCAGCAGCGGCCGGTGCCTTGGCAGCAGGCGTGGCGACAGTCGAAGCACTGCCAGCAGCAGCGGTGCCGACTTCGGAGAACTTGCCTTTGCCGTGCAGTTCGTCGAGCAGCGATTCGAACTCGTGATCGCTGATCAGATCGCTGCCGGCCGCCGCAGCAACCGGTGCGGCTGGCGCAGGTGCCGAGGCAATCGCCGATTCCAGCGCATCCACGGCAAAGTTGCCCTTGCCATGCAGTTGATCAAGCAGGGCTTCGAATTCGTCGTCGGTGATGTCAGAGCTGTCGCCCTTGGCCGGTGCCGCAGGGGCTGCCGCCGCTGGTGCAACCGCATCCACCGCGAACTGGCCTTTGCCGTGCAACTGATCGAGCAACGACTCGAACTCGGCATCGGTGATTTCATCGCTCGCGGCTTCAGCGGCCGTTTGCGCAGGCGCAGCAGCGGCCGGGGCTTCAGCTTCAGCCTTGACGGCGTTCAGCGAGTCCAGCAGTTGTTCGAATTCGTTATCAGTGATGTCGCCCGACGCGTCGCCTTCAACGACCAGTTCTTCGATCATCTCGGCCACCGGCGATGCCGGGGCGGCGTCCGCCGATTGCGGTTCGGCCAGACGCGCCAGGGCGGCCAGCAGTTCCGGGGTGGCAGCGGTGATCGGCGCACGCTCACGAACCTCAGTGAACATGCTGTTCACCGCGTCCAGTGCTTCGAGGACAACGTCCATCAGTTCTGCATCAACGCGGCGCTCACCCTTACGCAGGATGTCGAACACGTTTTCGGCGATGTGACAGCACTCCACCAGCTCATTGAGCTGAAGGAAGCCGGCGCCCCCTTTTACAGTGTGGAAACCGCGAAAAATTGCGTTGAGCAGATCTGCGTCATCCGGGCGGCTTTCCAGCTCGACCAGTTGTTCGGACAGTTGCTCAAGAATCTCGCCGGCCTCAACCAGGAAATCCTGAAGGATCTCTTCATCGGCGCCGAAGCTCATTAATGGGGTGCTCCTACAGGTCTAAAAACCCAAAAAACCTAAAATTCCAAAACTCTAGAACCCGAGGCTGGATAACAAATCGTCCACATCGTCCTGACCGGACACAACGTCTTCTCGTTTATCGGCATGAATCTGCGGACCTTCACCCTGCGAGAGATGTTTTTGTGGATCTTTTTCTGCAAGCATCGCGGCGCGGTCATGTTCGATGCCCGCAAAGCGGTCCACCTGACTGGCCATGAGCACGAGCTTGAGCAAATTGCTTTCGACTTCGGTGACCAGTTGGGTCACACGCTTGATCACCTGACCGGTCAGGTCCTGGTAATCCTGGGCCAGCAGGATGTCGTTGAGATTGCTCGACACCGCACGGTTGTCCGTGCTGCTGCGTGACAGAAAACCGTCAACCCGGCGCGCCAGTTCACGGAACTCTTCAGCCCCGACCTCGCGACGCATGAAGCGACCCCAATCGGCGCTCAACGTCTGGGCTTCGTCAGCCAGACTGTTGACCACCGGCGTGGCGCTTTCCACCAGATCCATGGTGCGGTTGGCCGCGGCTTCTGTCAGCTTGACCACATAGCCCAGGCGTTCGGTGGCGTCGGTGATTTGCGACACTTCCTCGGCCTGCGGCATGTTCGGGTCGATCTGGAAGTTGACGATCGCACTGTGCAATTCACGTGTGAGCTTGCCCACTTCCTGGTACAGGCCACGGTCACGGGTCTGATTGAGCTCATGGATCAGTTGCACAGCGTCGCCGAACCTGCCTTTTTCAAGGCTCTCGACCAGTTCGACCGCGTGTTTTTTCAGGGTCGACTCGAAATCGCCCTGTGAAGATTCGTTATGCTCCATAGCTCCCCCGCGCGTTCATCAGCCGATGCGTTCGAAAATCTTCTCGATTTTGTCTTTCAACGCCTGAGCCGTGAAAGGTTTGACTACGTAGCCGTTTACACCGGCCTGAGCGGCTTCAATGATCTGCTCGCGCTTGGCTTCTGCAGTCACCATCAGCACGGGCAGGTGCTTGAGTTTTTCATCGGCACGCACGTGGCGCAGCAGGTCGATACCGGTCATGCCCGGCATGTTCCAGTCCGTTACCAGAAAGTCGATGCTTCCGCTATTGAGCACTGGAATGGCAGTCACGCCATCGTCAGCCTCGACGGTGTTGGTGAACCCAAGATCACGCAGCAGGTTCTTGATGATCCGCCGCATCGTTGAGAAGTCATCAACGATGAGGATTTTCATGTCTTTGTTCAATTCGACCTCCAAGCAGTCTTAAACGCGCCCAGCACCTGGACGCGCCACTTCAATCAATCGGCGCAGCACTCGAAGACTGTCTGGAGCACAACAGAGCAAGACCGGTGCCGTTCATCACCGCACCAGCCTCGTTCGCAGTGTCCCCACACTGCCTTCAGCGCGCTCGCCACTCCCCCAAACGCCCCCGCAAACGGGCCGCGCACTGGCTGTGTAACTGGCTGACCCGCGATTCACTGACGCCAAGGACTTCACCGATCTCCTTGAGGTTCAGCTCTTCGTCGTAGTACAGCGCCAACACCAGTCGCTCACGCTCCGGCAAATTGGCAATCGCGTCCGCCAACGCGGCCTGGAAACGTTCATCTTCCAGATCGCGTGACGGCTCAAGATGAGCACTCGCGCCATCCTCGTGCAGCCCTTCGTGTTCGCCGTCCTGCAACAGGTCGTCGAAACTGAACAGGCGGCTGCCCAAGGTGTCATTCAAAATCCCGTAGTAATCGTCGAGACTCAATTGGAGTTCGGCTGCAACCTCGTGATCTTTAGCGTCACGGCCGGTTTTAGCTTCAATTGAGCGAATTGCGTCACTGACCATACGGGTATTGCGGTGAACCGAGCGTGGCGCCCAATCCCCTTTGCGCACTTCGTCGAGCATCGCGCCGCGGATTCGAATGCCCGCGTACGTTTCGAAACTGGCGCCTTTGCTGGCGTCATATTTGGTCGAGACTTCGAGCAGGCCGATCATCCCGGCCTGAATCAGGTCTTCGACCTGCACACTGGCCGGCAAGCGCGCCAGCAAGTGATAGGCAATGCGTTTGACCAGCGGCGCGTAACGCTCGATCAACTCGTACTGAGCGTCGCGTGCCGACTTCTTGTAGTAGTTCATACCGCTAGCGGTCATAGCACGGGCCCTGCCGTTTGCTGCACGAGGCGCTCGACGAAAAACTCAAGGTGGCCACGCGGGTTGGCGGGCAGCGGCCAGGTGTCGACCTTCTGCGCGATCGCCTTGAACGCCAGTGCGCACTTGGAACGCGGAAAGGCTTCGTACACCGCGCGCTGCTTCTGCACCGCTTTACGCACGCTTTCGTCGTAAGGCACGGCGCCGACGTATTGTAGAGCGACGTCAAGGAAGCGATCCGTGACCTTGGTCAACTTGGCGAACAGGTTGCGCCCTTCTTGCGGGCTCTGCGCCATGTTGGCCAGAACGCGGAAACGGTTCATGCCGTAATCGCGGTTGAGCAGTTTGATCAGCGCGTAGGCGTCAGTGATCGAGGTTGGCTCGTCGCAGACCACCAGCAACACTTCCTGGGCTGCGCGTACAAAACTGACTACCGAGTCACCAATACCCGCAGCGGTGTCGATCACCAACACGTCGAGATTGTCGCCGATGTCGCTGAACGCCTGAATCAGGCCGGCATGTTGCGCCGGGCTCAGGTGGACCATGCTCTGTGTGCCGGACGCGGCCGGGACGATACGAATGCCGCCGGGGCCTTGCAACAGCACGTCGCGCAATTCGCAACGGCCTTCGATCACGTCGGCCAGTGTGCGTTTAGGGGTCAGACCCAACAAAACGTCGACGTTCGCCAGCCCCAGATCGGCGTCCAGCAGCATGACCCGACGGCCAAGCTCTGCCAGCGCCAGAGACAAGTTCACTGACACGTTAGTCTTGCCGACGCCACCTTTGCCGCCGGTCACCGCGATCACCTGTACGGGATGCATGCTGCCCATGTTATTTCTTTACCTTGTCTTGCATAGACGGAGGCCACATTACTGGCTGCGCGTTCACAACCGGAACAATGCATGGCAGACCATCGATGTAGGTACAAAAACTGTTCATGAATACCTCAGCCTACCTGCTTGGTCGGGCTGTGATAGATATCAGCGAACATGTCAGCCATGGCTTCTTCGCTGGGTTCTTCCTGCATTTGCACGCTGACGGCGCGGCTGACCAGTTGATGACGGCGCGGCAGATGCAGATCATCCGGAATCCGTGGGCCATCGGTCAGGTACGCGACCGGCAATTCATGACTGATCGCCAGGCTCAACACTTCGCCAAGGCTGGCCGTTTCATCCAGTTTAGTCAGGATGCAGCCGGCAAGCCCGCAACGCTTGTAACTGTGATAAGCGGCGGTTAGAACCTGTTTCTGGCTGGTGGTTGCCAAGACCAGATAATTTTTTGAACGAATGCCACGTCCGGCCAGACTTTCCAGCTGCATGCGCAGCGCCGGATCGCTGGCTTGCAGGCCGGCAGTATCGATCAATACCACGCGTTTGCGCAGCAGTGGATCCAGCGCCTGCACCAGCGATTGGCCCGGATCGACGTGGGTCACCGGCACATTGAGAATGCGCCCCAGCGTCTTCAGTTGTTCCTGAGCGCCGATGCGGAAACTGTCCATGCTCACCAGCGCGACATTCTGCGCGCCGTATTTCAGCACATAACGCGCGGCAAGCTTGGCGAGAGTAGTGGTCTTGCCCATGCCGGCAGGGCCGACCATGGCAATGATACCGCCCTCTTCCAGTGGCTCGACTTCCGGTACGGCAATCATCCGTGCCAGATGCGCGAGGAGCATGCGCCAGGCCTGACGCGGTTCTTCGATATCAGTGATCATCGCCAGCAGATCACGCGACAACGGACCGGACAGACCGATACGTTGCAGACGACGATACAGGTTGGCTTGCGCCGGGCGGCTGCCTTGCAGCTGATTCCAGGCCAGGGTGCCGAGCTGAACTTCCATCAACTCGCGCAGGCTGTTCAATTCGAAACGCATCGAATCCAGTGCACGCGGATCGACACCGCCGGAGGACTGCGCAGGCGCCGGGGCCGGACGCGCTGGTGCAGCGTAGGTCGGCTCGCTCAGCGGTTCGGCAGCGGTCAGCGGCAGGCCAGCCGTCAACGGCAGCCCGGCGAAGATCTGGCGATTGCTGTTGCCGTCGGCTTCGCCACGCAGGCTCAACTCGGCCTGAGCGGTGACGATGCGCGACTGGGTCTTGCGCAGCTCATCTTCGAGCTCCATGTTCGGAACCCGTGGCGCCAGCGCCGACAGTTTGTAATCCAGTGCCGCCGTCAGCTCGACACCGCCGGCAATGCGGCGGTTGCCAATGATGGCGGCATCAGCGCCCAGCTCATCACGAACCAGCTTCATGGCCTGACGCATATCGGCGGCAAAGAAACGCTTAACTTGCATAAACCACTACCTCAGCCGTTGGGCCCTACTGTCGCAACGATGGTCACTTGCTTGTTGTCCGGTATTTCCTGGTAGGCCAGCACATGCAGTCCAGGGACGGCGAGGCGGCCAAAGCGCGAGAGCATCGCGCGGATCGGGCCAGCGACCAAAAGGATCACCGGCTGACCTTGCATTTCCTGACGCTGCGCCGCTTCGATGAGCGAACGTTGCAGCTTCTCGGCCATGCTTGGCTCCAGCAGAACGCCCTCTTCCGAGCCTTGTCCTGCCTTCTGCAGACTATTGAGCAATATTTGTTCCAACCTTGGTTCCAAGGTGATCACAGGCAGCTCCGACTCAGTGCCTACAATGCTTTGGACGATGGCGCGGGATACGCCGACCCGCACAGCGGCCACCAGCGCGGCGGTATCTTGACTCTTCGCGGCGTTGTTGGCGATGGCTTCGGCAATGCTGCGGATATCGCGCACCGGCACGTGTTCGGCCAGCAGCGCCTGTAGCACTTTGAGCAGTTGCGACAGCGACACCACGCCCGGCACCAGTTCTTCAGCCAGTTTCGGCGAGCTTTTGGCCAGCAATTGCATGAGTTGCTGCACTTCCTCGTGGCCGATCAGCTCGCTGGAGTGCTTGTACAGAATCTGGTTCAAGTGCGTTGCCACCACGGTGCTGGCATCTACCACGGTGTAACCGAGGGATTGTGCCTGGGCACGCTGGCTGATTTCGATCCACACCGCTTCCAGGCCGAAAGCCGGATCTTTGGCGTTGATACCGTTGAGCATGCCGTACACCTGGCCCGGGTTGATCGCCAGTTCGCGATCCGGGTAGATCTCGGCTTCGGCGAGGATCACGCCCATCAGGGTCAGGCGATAGGCGCTTGGCGCCAGATCGAGGTTGTCGCGGATGTGCACGGTTGGCATCAGGAAGCCCAGATCCTGCGAGAGCTTCTTGCGCACGCCCTTGATCCGCGCCAGCAATTGCCCGCCCTGATTGCGATCCACCAGCGGGATCAGGCGATAGCCGACTTCCAGACCGATCATGTCGATTGGCGTCACGTCGTCCCAGCCCAGTTCCTTGGTTTCCATGGCGCGGGCCGGCGACGGCAGCAGTTCCTGCTGGCGTTTGACCTCTTCCAGCGCGACCACTTTGGCCACGTTCTGCTTCTTCCAGAACAAGTAGGCGCCACCGGCAGCCAGCGCGGCCATGCTCAGGAACGAGAAGTGCGGCATGCCCGGCACCAGGCCCATCACCGCCATCAAACCGGCGGCCACCGCCAGCGCTTTCGGCGAGGCGAACATCTGGCGATTGATCTGCTTGCCCATGTCTTCCGAACCGGAAGCACGGGTCACCATGATCGCCGCGGCTGTAGATAACAACAGTGATGGCAATTGCGCCACTAAACCGTCACCGATGGTCAGCAACGCGTAAACCTTGCCGGCGTCGGCGAAGCTCATGTTGTGCTGGAAGATACCGACGGCCATACCGCCGATGAGGTTGATGAACAGAATCAGCAGGCCGGCGATGGCGTCACCACGGACGAACTTGCTGGCACCGTCCATCGAACCGTAGAACTCGGCCTCTTGGGCGACTTCCTGACGGCGTGCCTTGGCTTGGTTCTGGTCGATCAGACCGGCGTTGAGGTCGGCGTCGATCGCCATTTGTTTGCCGGGCATCGCATCGAGGGTGAAACGCGCGCTCACCTCGGAAATCCGCCCGGCACCCTTGGTCACCACGACGAAGTTGATGATCATCAAAATCGCGAAGACCACGATACCGACCACGTAGTTACCGCCGATCACCACCTCACCGAAGGCCTGAATCACCTTACCGGCAGCGGCGTGGCCGTCCTGACCGTGGAGCATTACAACGCGCGTCGAC
Source organism: Pseudomonas crudilactis (assembly GCF_013433315.1). Taxonomy (GTDB): domain Bacteria; phylum Pseudomonadota; class Gammaproteobacteria; order Pseudomonadales; family Pseudomonadaceae; genus Aquipseudomonas; species Aquipseudomonas crudilactis. Next base: position 130,928 of record NZ_WXVV01000007.1, read on the forward strand.
GCGACGTTCAGCGCCAGCCGCAATAACGTCGCCACCAGCAGAATCGTCGGGAAAACGGCGAAATCCAGCGGCCGCAGCGCATACACGCAGACCAGCAGGACGACAATCGACAGCGCGATGTTGAAGGTGAAGAACACGTCGAGCAGGAACGGCGGCACCGGCAACATCATCATCGCCAGCATCACCAGCAGCAACAACGGCACGCCCAGATTGCCTCGACTGAGGTCGGCAACGTTTGTGCGAGCAGTGTTGAATAACTGAGAGCGATCCACCGGTTTTCCCCGTTCCTTTAAAGCAAACTTTTGACGCCCAGAGCGGGCTCACGGCGGGTACTGCAAGAAGCTTTCCAACTTTTGCCAAGGATTGAAACAGGAAGGGATAAACACGCTCCCTGTAGGAGTGAGCCTGCTCGCGATAGCGGTGTGTCATCCAACAAATTCGCCTACTGACACTCCGCTATCGCGAGCAGGCTCACTCCTACATTTGGTGTGCATTTCACTCTTACATTTGGAATGCAGTCTCTTGTGGGAGCGAGCCTGCTCGCGAAGAGGCCCTTATATCCGGCGCAAATTTTTCGATTTAAACGAAGCTGTTTAAAAGACACCTTCAGACACGCCTTCAAGGCTACAAATCCTTGCGCCTTTGCCTACAGCCAAGCCAGAATCCGCCGGCTTGTGCGCCTTGGGGGGCGGGTTCTATTGTGGATCGGTCGCTGACGAATCAGCGATCGGGTCTCGCAGCCCGTCGATCTTTGGACGCACAACATCCGCTTTGCTTATGGCGGCTGTACGTGGGAGACCTTCGGGTCTGCCGGTTCTAGAGTCCCGGTCTGCGACCCGCGTATAGCTGCCACCCTCATTCGTCTCGCAGCGAACGCTGGCAGCTCCAATGACTCCAGGAGCTTCACCATGATCAAAAACGAAGAACTGCTGGCCGATGCCAGCGAAACACTCGCTTCTGCAAGAACCATCGTCCATGACTTCGCCCACCTCATACCCGCGTCGCAGCGCAGGACGCTGCTGGGCACCGCACAATTGATCATGCTCGGCGATCTGACGGTGAATCGGGTGCTGGATAATCTGAAGTTGCCGCAGTAGCGTCCTCCCCCCGATGATCGTTCTCACGCTCTGCGCGGGAGCGATAAAGTAGATGCAGAAACTGGCCACAGACCTTGCTCAGGCGGGTTCTTGCCAAGCCCGAACCAACGATCTCGCGTCACTCTTCCCAATGAGAAAGGCCAACCGCCCATCGGAAATACTCGACTACCTGTCAGATTTGACAGTGGTGCAACAGTGTACTTCCTGCATTCAATGAGGCCCCTCCAGGCAATCACTCAAACGCAGGAGACACCTCATGAACTCAGTTTCAGCAGTCACCGATCCAGCGGCGCCGAAGGTCCTTGAAGCGCATGGCTCCGCGGGTGATCAATTCGATTTCAATAATGTTTATTTCGCCCGACACGTCACCGTTCAAATTCCACATTACACCGGCATGGCGCGTGGTCATACGGTTCGCATGACTTGGGAAAACCCTCGGTACACCTATCACTCAGAGGTGGTCACGGTGGTAACACCAGGCGCCCTCAACATCCTCACCCCACGCATGGAGGTAATCGATAGCATTGGTCATACCGTGAAAGTTTTTTACACGGTCCGCACTGCCCCGGGTGGTACCTTGATTGCTTCTCGATACTTGCTGTTGCACATCCTTCCTCAAGCATTCGATTTACTGGCACCGACGCTGTCGAGCGACCAGACAACCATTGGTGCGCATTATACGGGTATGACGACCGGCTACACGGTCCGCATCCGCGCGACAGCCAACACGACCTGGCAAAGTCAATCACAACCTGTTCAGACCGGCGTCCCCTCGACGTTCACACTTCCTCCGGACTGGCGCACAACCAATCGCGGTGCCGATGCCCTGATCAATTACACCGTATACAAATCGGCAAGTGGTGAGCGATTGATGTTTTCGAAAGTGTTGAGAACACGAATTGGCGAAGCCGCCACTGCTCCGACGTTGACATCGGTCAAAGGCTCTCCCAGCGGTGTCGAAATCCCTCAAGCCGGGGTCACGGTGGAAACGGCCGTCACCCTGAGCGGCAGCGCGGCCAAAGGCCAGAAGGTCGAAATCTTTGACGGCACTGTCTCCAAAGGTCCGGCAACTGCAGATCCCACAACCGGTGTCTGGACGTTGCTCGTCAGTGGCCTGGCTGTGGTGGCACACAGCTTTACCGCCAAGGCGTTGTATGGCTCTGGCGGGGAATCGTCGCCGCCCCGGACACTGAAAGTGGTTCCCGAACTTCTAGTCGACGTCACCCCGATCAGATTATTTTGGATAACAATATCGATCGCAGGCACAGGATTACCTTGGAAACCGACCGGCATAATACCTACTGCATCTCAGACTTCCAGGAGAGCCACAGGAACCCTCCCTATCACCTACACATCATCCAAGCCGGAAATTGCAACGGTCAATGGTAACGGCGACATAAGAGGACTACTCACAGGCACTACCAGGATCACAATTGGAGATTCAACGGGTCAAACCAAGGTGATCGAAGTCACGGTCGAGAACCAGAGACGCAAGCTTCTTTGGAATCGTATGCAGATGACCAATGCGCAGGCCTTAGCATGGGCTAATACATACCCAGGGTTTTCAGGGTTCTACCATACTAAAGAGGATGCCAAGAACTTCACCGGATACCAGCCTGTTAATAATATATGGACAGGAACAACGAGCTCCGCCGGATGCGAGGGTAATGTGACAAAACAAAGGCTAAGTCACCTTTTCGTCGATGGGACCACATGGTCCGGCTGCTATCCCGCCACAGATTTGGGCACTTGCATGATAATCATCCCAGACTAACAGCCATGGAAAGAGCTAAGAGGGGACAAGCGAAAAGGGAACTCATTTATTTAACAGCGATGTAGAAAATCGGGGCTTGATCGAGGGTTTTTCTGTTGACCCGGATGGCCCTTTCGCGAGCAAGCTCGCTCCCACAGGGAAACGCATTCCAAATGTGGGAGCGAGCTTGCTCGCGAAGGGGCCAGTGAAGTCAGCGCAAATCGCCTTTTAAACTCAGGCGTTTAAAAGACACCTCCAGACACGCCTTCCAGGCTACAAATTCTTGCGCCATTGCCTACAGCTACGCCAGAATCCGCCGGCTTGTGCGCTTTGGGGTCGGGTCCTATTGTGGTGCGGTCGCTGACGAATCAGCGATCGGGTTTAGCGACCCGGACCATCTCAGTGCATCAGCGTTCGTGGCTTCGTTGTGGGACTTTTCGCCCGCAATTACGTTATGGCGGCTGTATGCGGGAGACCTTTGGGTCTACCGGGGTGCCTGTGACCGGTTCGCTAACCTGCGTACAGCTGCCACCTTAACTTGTTTAGCGACAGGGAAAGAGTGGCTCCATAACCTCAGGAGTTTCACCATGTTCAAACCAACACCCAACCCACCCGAAACCGACCCCACCTCCCCCTACGAATCCCTCGATTCAAAAAAACTCCACGAAGCCGCCGACCGCGCTCTCGATCACTACCTCTGCCCACCCGGCTCCACGCCACCGCCACGCAAAACCCGGCGGATGTACGCCGTGACCGCCGACTTCAAAAACGAAGAACTGCTGGCCGATGCCAGCGAAACACTCGCCTCAGCCAGAACCATCGCCCATGACTTCGCCCACCTCATACCCGCGTCGCAGCGCAGGACGCTGCTGGGGATCGCGCAACTGATCATGCTCGGCGAGCTGGCGGTGAGTCGGGTGATGGATAATCTGGAGGTGCCGCAGTAGCAGGGATCTGTGACAAGCCTTGAGTGAGGTGTTGTGGCTGCTGACGTCTTCGCGGGCAAGCCCGCTCCCACAGGGATCTGCGCCGTTCACAACCCCCTGATCCACAGACGAACCTGTGGGAGCAGGCTTGCTCCGGGCGGCGATCCGACGAAGGCGGCCTCACAGCCCACACATGTCTTCAGGCATAAAAAACCGCTGCTCCGTTGAATCGGGGCGGCGGTTTTTTCGTTTCAGCCGTGTTAGTAGTGAGGGTGATGGAGTGCTCAATACCGGAGGATTTTTACTTTTCCATTCTTGCTCTTGGGCAATTCGAACTCGACCTCGTTGCCGACTTTGACGTTCGCCTGCCGGGCATCGGCCAATGGAATGCTGAATCGGTACTCTTTGGCGGTCAGAAAAAAACCTGTGGCCTCAGCAAAGGAAATACATCGCCCCGAGGGCTTCGGCGTGATGGTGCCAGTACCGGTTTTTTCATCGTAGCTGCTGAAAATACCTTTCATTGTCGTGCTCCCTTGCACTCGCTCGCCTGACCGCGCCAAGTAGGCGGCGCCACCTTGCATCAAACTGCAAAATCACGGCAAGCGCACCTGTCAGAGTTGACAGTAAAGGGAGATCTCAGACCAATGGCTGCACAGCACCGTCAAGAATCACGCCGCAGATCCGGCGGAATCGGCAAGTCGTCCTTGAGCGGATCCGGGCGTTTGCCCTTGCCGGCGCGGTACTGGCGGATCTGGTAGACGTAGGCCAGTACCTGGGCGACCGCCAGATACAGGCCACCGGGGATTTCCTGATCCAGTTCGGTGGAGTAGTAGATCGAGCGCGCCAGCCCCGGCGATTCGAGGAGCATGACGTTGTTGGCCACGGCGATTTCGCGAATCTTCAGTGCGAGGAAGTCACTGCCCTTGGCCAGCAGTATCGGCGCGCCGCCCTTCTCCGAATCGTACTTGAGCGCGACGGCGTAGTGCGTCGGGTTGGTGATGACCACGTCGGCATCGGGAATCGCCGCCATCATCCGCCGTTGCGACATCTCGCGCTGGGTCTGGCGGATGCGCTGTTTGACTTCCGGGCGACCTTCCTGATCCTTGTGCTCGTCGCGCACTTCCTGCTTGGTCATCAGCAGTTTCTTGTGGGCTTCCCAGAGCTGCACCGGCACATCGACAGCGGCGATGATGATCAGGCCGCAGGCCAGCCACAACGTGCTCCAGCCGACCAACGTGACGCTGTGAATGATCGCTGACTCCAGCGGCTCATGGGCGATCCGCAGAAGGTCATCGACATCCGACGACAACACCACCAACGCCACGCCCAAGGTGATCAGAAACTTGGCCAGCGCCTTGAGCAGTTCAACCACGGACTTGAACGAAAACATCCGTTTCAGGCCCGCCGCCGGGTTCATCCGGCTGAATTTGGGCGCCATGGAACCGGCCGCGAACAGCCAGCCACCGAGGGAAATCGGCCCGATCAGGGCCGCCAGCAATAGCGTGATCATGAACGGCTGAATGGCCACCAGTGCCATCTGACCCGACTTCAACAAAAATGCGCCCATGGAACCCTGGTCCATGATCACCTCACGCGACAGCGTGAAGTTCAGGCGCATCAGCTCCATCAGGTCTTCGGCCAGCATGCCGCCGAACACCAGCAGCGCGCCGGCACCGGCCATCATCACGGCGAGGGTATTGAGCTCTTTGGAACGGGCAATCTCGCCCTTCTCACGGGAATCCTTTTTGCGTTTCTCCGTGGGGTCTTCTGTTTTGTCCTGACCGCTTTCGCTCTCTGCCATGACTCAGCGCGCCCGTGCCAGTTCGCGTAACAGCTGCAAGGCTTCAGTGGCCAGCGGCTGGTACTGATTGAGAATGTCCGCCAGACCGACCCAGACGATGAACAGGCCGAGCACCAGGGTCAGCGGAAAACCGATGGAGAAGATGTTCAGTTGCGGCGCGGCACGGGTCATCACGCCAAACGCGATGTTGACCACCAGCAGCGCAGTGACCGCCGGCAACACCAACAATAGCGCCGCCCCCAGTACCCAGCCGAGTTTGCCGGCCAGCTCCCAGTAATGCGCGGTCATCAACCCACTGCCGACCGGCAGCGTGGTAAAGCTTTCAGTGAGGACTTCGAACACCACCAAGTGGCCGTTCATCGACAGGAACAGCAGCGTCACGAGCATGGTGAAGAACTGCCCGATCACCGCCACCGACACACCGTTGGCCGGGTCGACCATCGAGGCGAAACCCATGCCCATCTGGATCGCGACAATCTGCCCGGCCACGGCAAAGGCCTGGAAAAACAGCTGCAGAGAAAACCCAAGCACGGCACCGACGAGGATCTGCTCGGCAATCAACATCAAGCCACTCAGGTCCAGCGGGCTGACCACTGGCATTGGCGGCAGGCTCGGGGCAATGCACACGGTGATGGCCACGGCGAAATACAGGCGTATCCGCCGCGACACCAGCGTCGTGCCGAACACCGGCATCACCATCAGCATCGACGCGACGCGAAACAGCGGCAACATGAACGAGGCCACCCAGGAACTGATCTGGGTGTCGGTCAGCTGAAGCAGCGATTGCATGGCTTAGCCGATGACCATCGGGATGTTTTTGTACAACTGGATGATGTATTCCATGAACGTCTGCACGATCCACGGACCGGCAACAATCAAGGTCACCAGCATCACCAGCAGACGCGGCAGGAAGCTCAACGTCTGTTCGTTGATCTGCGTTGCAGCCTGGAACATCGCCACCAGCAAGCCGACCAACAGGCTCGGCACCACCAGAATCGCGACCATCAATGTGGTCAGCCAAAGGGCTTCACGAAAGATATCGACCGCAACTTCCGGCGTCATGGCGAGACACCTCCAAAACTGCTGGCCAGGGTGCCGATGATCAGCGCCCAGCCATCGACCAGCACGAACAACATGATCTTGAACGGCAGCGAGATGATCAGCGGCGAGAGCATCATCATACCCATCGCCATCAGCACACTGGCCACGACGAGGTCGATGATCAGGAACGGAATGAAGATCATGAAGCCGATCTGGAACGCGGTTTTAAGCTCGGAGGTAACAAACGCCGGCACCAGAATGGTCAGCGGTGCCTGATCCGGCGTGGCGATGTCGGTGCGCTTGGACAGACGCATGAACAGCTCCAGATCGCTGGTGCGGGTCTGCGCGAGCATGAAGTCCTTGATCGGCACCTGAGCTTTTTCTACCGCTTGCTGGGCGGTAAGGGTTTCCGCCAGATACGGTTGCAGCGCGTCCTTGTTCACCCGGTCGAACACCGGGGCCATGATGAACATGGTCAGGAACAGCGCCATGCCGGTGAGGATCTGGTTCGACGGCGTCTGTTGCAGACCGAGGGCCTGACGCAGAATCGAGAAGACAATGATGATCCGGGTGAAACTGGTCATCAGAATCACGGCCGCCGGAATGAAGCTCAGGGCGGTCATGATCAGCAGGATCTGCAGACTGACCGAATACTCCTGCGCGCCATCGGCGTTGGTGCCCAGCGTGATCGCCGGGATCGACAACGGATCGGCGGCGAACGCCAGCGGCGCGGCCAGCATCAGGGCCAGCGTCAAGACGATGCGTAACGCACCCATTACTTCTTATCCTTCTGATCCTTGCCGAGAATTTTCAGCAGGTGCTGGGCAAATTCCGGGGTCGCTTTTTCACTGGTGCCGGGCACTTCAACGGGCTCCTTGAGCACGTGCAGCGCGGTGATGGTGCCTGGGCTGAGGCCGAGCAGAATCTGCTCGTTGCCGACCTGCACCAGCAGCAAACGGTCACGCGGCCCGAGCGCGCGCGAACCGATCAGCTCGATCACCTGACCCTTGCCCGCCGGCCCTGCCTGCTGCACGCGGCGCAACAGCCAGGCGAGGAAGAAGATCAACCCCAGCACCAGCAACAGGCCGAACACCAATTGCGTCAGTTGCCCGGCCACGCCGCTGCTGACCATTGGCGCGGTGGCGGCAGGCACTGTGGTGGCTGTCGTTGGCTCGGCGGCCAGCACGCTCAATGGCAATGCCAGCAAAGCCCAGAGAAACCGTTTCACTCAGCGCAGCTTCTTGATGCGTTCGCTTGGGCTGATCACGTCAGTCAGGCGGATGCCGAACTTTTCGTTGACCACTACCACTTCACCGTGCGCGATCAGCGTGCCGTTGACCAGCACGTCCAGCGGCTCACCGGCCAGACGATCAAGCTCGATCACCGAACCCTGGTTGAGTTGCAGCAGGTTGCGGATGTTGATGTCGGTGCTGCCCACTTCCATCGAGATCGATACCGGGATGTCGAGGATCACGTCCAGGTTCGGGCCGTCCAGCGTCACCGGATCGTTGTTCTTCGGCACGCTGCCGAACTCTTCCATCGGCAGACGCGAGCCGCTGGCTGCGTCGGCAGCCAGCAAGGCGTCGATGTCAGCTTGACCATCACCGGTTTCTTCCAGGGCAGCAGCCCATTCGTCAGCCAGTGCCTGGTCGTCCTGGGCGTTCATATCGTCGTTCATCATTTGTCCTCGGCGGGCAAAAATTCAGTTAAAGGCTTGGGGGTTGGAGCGCCGTTTCAACGGCGCTCGATCGGCTCGATCACTTGCAACGCGAGGTTGCCTTTGTGCGAGCCCATCTTGACCTTGAAGGCCGGCACGCCGTTGGCGCGCATGATCATTTCTTCCGGCATTTCCACCGGGATCACATCGCCCGGCTGCATGTGCAGGATGTCGCGCAGTTTCAACTGGCGGCGCGCCACGGTGGCGCCAATCGGCACGTCGACATCGAGCACGTCCTGACGCAGGGCGTTGACCCAGCGCTCGTCCTGATCGTCGAGGTCGGACTGGAAACCGGCGTCGAGCATTTCGCGCACCGGCTCGATCATCGAGTACGGCATGGTCACGTGCAGGTCGCCGCCGCCGCCATCGAGTTCGATGTGGAAGGTGGAGACCACAATCGCTTCGCTCGGGCCGACGATGTTGGCCATGGCCGGGTTCACTTCCGAGTTGATGTACTCGAAATTGACTTCCATGATCGCCTGCCAGGCTTCTTTCAAATCGACGAAGGCCTGTTCCAGCACCATGCGCACCACGCGCAGTTCGGTCGGGGTGAATTCACGCCCTTCGATCTTGGCGTGACGGCCGTCGCCGCCGAAGAAGTTGTCCACCAGTTTGAACACCAGTTTGGCGTCGAGGATGAACAGCGCGGTGCCGCGCAACGGTTTGATCTTGACCAGGTTGAGGCTGGTCGGCACGTACAGCGAGTGCACGTATTCGCCGAACTTCATCACCTGTACGCCACCAACGGCAACGTCCGCCGAGCGGCGCAGCATGTTGAACATGCTGATGCGGGTGTAACGGGCAAAACGCTCGTTGATCATTTCCAGAGTCGGCATGCGTCCACGGACGATGCGATCCTGACTGGTCAGGTCGTAGCTTTTGACACTGCCGGGTTCGGCAGCGTTATCGGTCTGTACCAGACCATCGTCGACGCCATGCAACAGCGCGTCGATTTCATCCTGGGACAGCAGATCCTGCACGGCCATGTCGTGTTCCTACTGCAGTACGAAATTAGTGAAAAGCAACTGTTCGATCACCACTTTGCCCAGCTCTTTCTGCGCCACTTCCTGGACGCTGGCTGTGGCCTTCTGGCGCAACATCTCCTGGCCGACCGGGGTCGCCAAGGTGGCGAAATCCTGACCGGAGAAGAGCATCACCAGGTTGTTGCGAATCACCGGCATGTGCACTTTGAGCGCTTCCAGATCGGCCTGATTACGCGCCAGCATGGTGATGCTCACCTGCATGTAGCGCTGACGGCCGTTCTGGTTGTAGTTGGCAACGAAGGCCGGCGCCATCGGCTCGAAAATCGCCGGTTGCTTGCCAACAGGCGCCGCATCGGCGGCCTCGGCAGGTTTGCTCTGGGCACTGTGCATGAAGAACCAGGTCGCCCCCACGGATGCGCCAATGGCCAACAGCAACGCCAGCACGATCACAATGATCAGCTTGAGTTTGCCTTTGGTTGCGGGGTCTTTCACTGCTGCTGTTTCGCTCTTCGCCATGCCAATAATCCGTCACTATTCGGGTTTTCACAGTCGCACGGCAAGGCAAGAGCAAGTGTTATGCCAGAAGTGTCGGTGGTGGTGGAGACAACGCGAAAGTCAAAGGCACCCTCACCCCAGCCCTCTCCCCGAGGGAGAGGGAGCCGACCGAGGTGTCTTGGCTCATACACCGACCTGAGATACCGGGTCGATTATGGATTCACAGCAAAAGTATCAGGTCGGCGTACTTCGCGAGCATCCTCCGATCAGTTCCCTTTCCCTCCGAGAGAGGGCCAGGGTGAGGGGCCCCTGTCGTGAAACGTCGATCTGAAGACCGGGTCGATTATGGATTCACAGCAAAAGTATCCGGTCGGCGTACTTCGCAAGCATCCCCCGATCAGTCCCCTCTCCCTCCGGGAGAGGGCTAGGGTGAGGGGCTCTTGATTTGATCAGGCGTAATAGTCGACCGCGCTGCTGCCAATCACGCTGGTGGTTTGCGTAGCGGCTTCAGCAATGGCGGCAGGCGCCAATTCTTCATCCACCGAATCGAGGCGACCGCCGGCCGCGCTGGTGCGACCACTCTGGCCCTGCTGAGCCTGTTCCTGACCTTGCTGGCCCTGCCAGCCACGGCTCTGGTCGGAGACATTGACGTCGACCTGGCCCATGCCCTGCTGGTTGAACATGTCGCGCAAGCGATGCATCTGCCCATCCAGCGCTTCACGCACACTTGGATGCGCGCTCATGAAGGTCACTTGGGTCTGCTGGTCCGGGACCATGTTGACGCGAATGTCCAGGCGCCCTAGCTCGGCCGGTTGCAATTGAATATCTGCCGCCTTCAGATTGGCGCTCGACAGATACATGACGCGGTTGACGATTTCTTCGGTCCAGCCACTCTGATGCATGGCGATCGGCTGGTTCACCGGCACCGCGTTCGCGGTCTTCGGCGTAGCAGCTTGCGTCAGTGCCGCCAGACGGTTGGCGAAGTCATCTACGCGGGTATCGCTGGTCGCCGTCTTGAGATCTTTGAGGCCATCGTCGATCAAACCACTGAAGGCTTTTTCGCCGCCCTGGCTGGTGCTGTCCTTGTCGGCTTGGACGTCGAGCATGCTGGCCATGCCGGCGGCGAAGTTCTGCGCCGCAGTCAATTCGCCGTCGGCCTGAGCCTGAGCGGGCGACGCTTTCGGTTGCGCCTGGCTGGCAGCGGAAATGTGCCCGCCCTGCTCCATCGCCATACGTACGGCCGGCATCGAGTCGAGGGGGTCGGCCGCAGGATCGAAATCGCTGTCGGTGGTCGGTGCCGGATCTTTGACCATACCCGGCAATGCGGCGAGCGCAGGTGTTTCAGCTTCAGGCTGGGCGGTGGCGACAATAGCCGGGGTCTGCACCACAGGTGCCGTGACCACGGGCTGCACAGCGGCAACCAATGCCGGATCAAGCGCCGGGTCAACCGGTGCGGCATCAACCACTGGGGCTTGAGAAGTGTCCGTGCTGTCGTCACTGCTGGCGGTGGTGTCATCGGTTGCCGCCGTTTTATCGGCAGGCAAGTCGTTGCCGCTATCGGCAACAGCCGGTTGCGCAGCGGCAGACTGATCCTTGCCGATATCTTTTTTGCCGCTGTTGTCGGCCATCTTGTCACGCGACGGCTTGGGCGAGTTGTCAGTGCTGGCAACAGGTTTGCTCGACCCCTGATCGGCGAACACCTTAGCGAAACTTGAGGCTTTATCCCCAGTATCTACGGCCATAGCCGACGTTTTGGCCGAGGCGGCTTGCGCCTTGGCCTGAGCGGCATTCTGAAGAAGGATGTTGGGGGTCGCTGGCATGAAACGGTCTCCGCTGCACTGGGATCGTAGGTACAGTTGCGGAGATAGCTGCAAGTGCCGGGCCAGTTTTGTCCGGCGCTTTGGAAAAGCGCCGGACGGCGGGATCAGTGGGTGGTGGCGTGCTGTCGCTCTTCTTCGTAAACAGTGCGAATTTCAGCGAACTCGACGCTGATATCGGCGACCAGTTTGACGTTTTCTGCCGGACTCTTGTCTTTAGCGTTCGATTCCAACTCCTGGCAAAGAGTCGCCAGTCGAACCGCGCCCATATTGCTTGCACTGCCCTTGAAGCTATGGGCGACTTCTGACAGTTCCTTGGCATCGGCGGTCTCTTGCAATTGATGCAAGCGACTTTCCGAATCACTCAGAAAGGTGTCGAGCAAATCCGGATAGCTGTCTTCCATAACGTCGCGCAAGGTGTCGAGCACTTCGCGATCTACATGTGTGTCAGCCACTTGCTCACTCCTTGATCAAGAATTGCGCGGATTATGCCTCAACCTCCCAGGAAAACTCCACGCGGGCACTACGACCTTCGTCCGACCAACTGGCGTTATGCCCCAATTGCCGGACCAGACTGACGCCGCGCCCCGACAAACGGACACCGTCCAGCGGCCGCTCCATGACTCGCGCCACATCAAACCCCTTGCCGCTGTCTTCGACACGAATCACCAGACAACCGCCCTCGCCTTGTGGCTGCACCTGCAAATGCACACGAACAAAACCATCCTGCAGCGCCTCCAGCCGATCATTGCGCTGCTGATAGTACCGAGCGAAACCCGCCGCATCGCGCTTGAGGCTGGAATCCAGACCGAGCACGCCATGCTCCAGCGCATTGGAATACAACTCGGCCAGCACGCTGTACAAAGCGCCACTCTGCGCCCGCAGCCCATGTACCTCAAGCAGCAACTGCAACAGGTACGGCAATGGATTGAAACGCTTGAGCGTGGCACCACGGAATTCGAAGCTCACCGACCAGTCGAGCGGGCACGACTGGCCGCTGTCGGAATACACCGGCACCGACGGCTTGACACGCGCCGATTCCAGCAGGCTGACCTCGACCATGCTGACATCGTCACGTGCCTCGCCGCGAAAATCCCGCAGCGCCTGCTCGATATCCTCGAACAATCGGTCCGGCTCGCGATTGGCGGCGAACACCTGCTGCAAACGCTCGACACCGAACAACTGATCGTTGGCATCACTGGTGTCGATCACGCCGTCAGACAGCAGAAAAACCCGATCCCCGACCGTCATCGAATGCACTTCAGTGCGGTCATCGAACGCCTGCGGGCTCAGCACACCGAGCGGCAGATGACGCGCGGTCAGTGGCTCGCGCTCGCCCGTGGCGATCCGGTGCAAATACCCATCGGGCATGCCGCCATTCCATACCTCTACCGAACGTCGCTGAAAGCTCAGGCACAACAGCGTCGCACAGCAAAACATGTCCACCGGCAGGATACGTTTGAGCTTGGCGTTCATTTCACGCAGGGTTTCGGCCAGGCCATATCCCTTGGCGGTCATGCCATAGAAGACTTCGGCAAGCGGCATCGCGCCCACTGCTGCCGGCAAGCCGTGACCGGTGAAATCGCCGAGCAGCACATGCATGTCGCCCGCCGGCGTGTAAGCCGCCAGCAGCAAGTCGCCGTTGAACAGCGCGTACGGCGATTGCAGGTAGCGAATGTTCGACGCGCTGAGACAACCGGAGTGCGCCACCTTGTCGAACACCGCTTTGGCCACGCGCTGTTCATTGAGCAGGTAATCGTGGTGTTTGGCGATCAGGTCCCGCTGTTGCAACACGGTTGCCTGCAAACGGCGCAAGCGATCCATCGCCTTGATTTTGGCGGCGAGGATCACCTGGTTGTAAGGCTTCGCCAGAAAGTCGTCGCCACCGGCCTCCAGACAACGGGCCAGCGCTTCGCTTTCGGTCAGCGACGTCAGGAAGATGATCGGCACAAGCGTTTCGCCGGCCAACGCCTTGATCTGCCTTGCGGCCTCAAAGCCGTCCATGACCGGCATCATCGCGTCCATCAAGACCAGATCGGGTTGCTGACGGCGAAACAGGTCAACCGCTTCGGCACCGTTGGCCGCCGTCAGGACCTGGTGACCCTGGCGGCGGACGATGGTCGACAGCAATAAGCGATCGGCGGCACTGTCTTCGGCGATCAGGAGGGTCAGCGGCTCTTGCGCCTGCATGGCGGTCAACTGATGTCGAAGAGTTTGTCGAAGTTGGAAATGGCGAGGATCTTGCGCACGTCGGAGTTGCTGTTGACCACCCGCACGTCCGCGTCGTCACCCCCCGCGTGATCACGCAGCAAGAGCAGCATGCCCAGCGCCGAACTGTCGAGATAGGTAGCTTCTTTCAGATCAACCACAATGGATCCGGGTTTCGTATCGAGTCGCTCATAGGACTCGCGAAATTCCTGATGGCGACCAAAATCAAACCGCCCCCTGACCGAGATCGTCAGTTTTTGACCATCTGGAGAGACTTCTGTAACGACTGACATTGACTGGCTTCCTTGTCATTGACGAACCTGTACAAGGTTTAGCACCTGCACAGGGTTGCAGCAAGGTTAGAAGCTAGATCAAAAGATCGCAGCCTTCGGCAGCTCCTACACTGATCCCCCTGTAGGAGCTGCCGAAGGCTGCGATCTTTTGATTTTGTTTTAAAACGGATTCTGCCGCGGCAAGCGCTGGGACAATTCATCGAGCAACTTCTGCTCGCGCTTGTCCTCAAGGCGTTGCGCCTCTTCGCGATAACGTTGCACCAGTTTGCGCAAACCTTCGACCTTGGCGAACGCCTGCTGCCATTCCTCACGCGCCTTGTCGAGCTTGTTCTGATGCCAGACCAGGCTCTGGCGCTGCTGATCAACCGCAGTGTCGAGTTGCGCCAGAAAGCCCTGAAAACCGAGCAGCCATTGCCCGCTCACGCCGGTGCTGCCGCGCACGATCCATTGCTGCGAGTAATCCAGACGGAAGGCATTGAGGTCGGCCAGTTTGCTTTCTGCAACCTTTACCTGGCCCTGAAAGTAGCCCAGCCGTTGCACGGCGGTTTTCTCGGCCTGTTCGGCCATGTCCACCACCGGCGCCAGACGCGCGGCTCGACTGACGGCGGCCATGACCGGTTAGCCGCCCGCCGCGGGGGCAAACAGGGTTTCCAGGTAAGCCTGGCTTTCGCCCATGTTGATTTTGTCGTTGAGGCCCTGACGCTGGTAGCGGACCAGTTGCGGTTGCAGCGAGATCGCCAGATCGGTCTCGCGGTCGCCGCCAGCAACATAGGCACCGACACTGATCAGGTCGCGGCTCTGCTGATAACGCGACCACAACTGTTTGAAGTACTGTGCGCGCTGCATGTGTTCCGCCGAGACCACCGCCGGCATCACCCGGCTGATCGAGGCTTCGATGTCGATGGCCGGATAGTGACCTTCTTCGGCAAGACGCCGGGACAATACGATGTGGCCGTCGAGCACGCCTCGCGCCGAGTCGGCAATCGGGTCTTGCTGGTCATCGCCTTCGGACAGCACGGTGTAGAACGCGGTAATCGAACCGCCGCCCTTCTCCGCATTACCGGCGCGCTCTACCAGCTTCGGCAGCTTGGCGAACACCGACGGCGGATAACCCTTGGTCGCGGGCGGCTCGCCGATGGCCAACGCGATTTCCCGCTGGGCCTGGGCGAAACGGGTCAGCGAATCCATCAGCAACAGAACGTTCTTGCCCTTGTCGCGGAAATACTCGGCGATCCGCGTGCAGTACATCGCGGCGCGCAGACGCATCAACGGCGCATCGTCCGCCGGCGAGGCAACCACCACGGAGCGTTTGAGGCCTTCTTCACCGAGGCTGTGCTCGATGAACTCTTTAACTTCGCGACCCCGCTCACCGATCAGGCCAACAACGATAATGTCGGCCTCGGTGAAACGAGTCATCATGCCCAGCAACACGGATTTACCGACACCGGTACCGGCGAACAGACCCAAACGCTGGCCGCGACCGACCGTCAACAAACCGTTGATGCAGCGGATGCCGACGTCGAGCGGCACGCTGATCGGGTCACGGTTGAGCGGGTTGATCGTCGGGCCGTCCATCGGCACCCAGTCTTCGGCTTTCATGCCGCCCTTGCCGTCCAGCGCGCGACCGGCACCATCGAGCACTCGGCCAAGCATGCTCATGCCCATCGGCAAGCGACCAGTATCGGCCAAAGGCACCACACGGGCGCCGGGGGCGATGCCGGCAACGCTGCCGACCGGCATCAGGAAAACCTTGCTGCCAGAGAAACCCATGACTTCCGCTTCCACCTGAGACGGGTGATAGCTGTCGTCATTGATCACCAGGCAACGCGTGCCCATGGCGGCGCGCAGGCCTTCGGCTTCGAGGGTGAGGCCGACCATGCGCAGCAGGCGACCTTCAAGAATCGGCGCGCCGGCAATCTCGGTGGCCTCAGCGTAAGTGCTCAGGCGCTTGGCGAAACTGGTGCGTTCAAGGCGCATCGGGTGCGTCCGCGAGCGGCTCTTCAGGCGTGGCCGCCGGTTTTACGTCTTCCGGAATATCCAGGGTCAGATCCGCTTCAGCCGGGTGCAAGGCCTGCTCGTGCAACTGATCGAACAGTTTGGCCATGACCTGAGTAACGCGGGTTTCAATGCTCGCATCGATGCGGCTGTGTTCGGTTTCAACCCGGCAGCCGCCCGGCAGCAGCGATTCGTCTTCGACGATGCGCCAGTTTTCCTCATGGCGTTCGCGCAAAGCCTTGGCTTGCTCGAAGTCCTGCGGATTGACGTACAGACGCACGTTTTCCACACCCAGCGGCAACAGCTTGAGCGCATCGCGCATGACGTGTTCGATCTGGCTGGAATCGATGGCCAGCTCGCGCTTGATCACCTGTTTGGTGATGTGTTGCACGAGGTCGACCAGCGATTTTTCGATCTGCGTATCTTGCTCGGCGATGGGTTCGAACAGGTTCGCCATCAACTGCTCGAGGCTGGCAAGTTTTGCCGCCAGCGCTACTTCAGCTTCCTGACGGACCTTGAGCGTGGCGCTGTGAAAACCTTCCTTTTCGCCGATGCCGAAGCCCTCGTTGTAAGCCTCCTGACGGATACTTTCGAGTTCTTCCAGGGTCAGTGGCTGGACTTCTTCCAGCGGCACTTCTTCCATTTCCGGCGGTTCGGGTTCCGGCTCAGGCTCGGGTTCCGGCTTCGGCGGATCGAAGCTGGGCATGGCCCAGGATTCGAATCCGCGGACATCGCGGGCACGGATCAGATCCGTCACATCGTCGTCGTGCTTGTCCATGGGCTTAGATCATTTCCTCGCCACCCTTGCCACCAAGTACGATTTCGCCGGCTTCGGCCATACGACGGGCAATGGTGAGGATTTCTTTCTGTGCGGTTTCGACGTCGCTGACGCGCACCGGGCCTTTGGCCTCGAGGTCGTCGCGCAACAGTTCGGCAGCACGTTTGGACATGTTCTTGAAGATCTTTTCTTTGACGCCTTCGTCCGACCCCTTGAGGGCCAGCACCAGCACGTCGGAAGACACTTCGCGCAGCAACGCCTGAATACCACGGTCGTCGACATCGGCGAGGTTGTTGAACACGAACATGAGGTCTTCGATCTGACCGGACAGGTCTTCGTCGACTTCGCGGATCGAGTCCATGAGCTGGCCTTCGATCGAGCTGTCGAGGAAGTTCATGATGTCGGCCGCACGCTTGATGCCACCCAGGGTGGTGCGCGAGGCATTCGAGTTGCCGGAGAACTGCTTCTCGAGAATCTGGTTGAGCTCTTTCAGTGCCGCTGGCTGCACAGTGTTCAACGACGAGACGCGCAGGATGATGTCCAGACGCACCTTGTGGTCGAAGTTGCCGAGCACTTCACCAGCCTGATCCGGGTCGAGGTACGCGACCACGATCGCCTGAATCTGTGGGTGTTCGTAACGGATCACGTCGGCAACGGCGCGCGGTTCCATCCATTTCAGGCTGTCGAGGCCACTGGTGTTGCCACCGAGCAGGATGCGGTCGATCAAGCCGTTGGCCTTGTCTTCGCCCAATGCCTGGGTGAGCATTTTGCGCACGTAGTCGTCGGAACCGACGCCGAGGCTGGTCTGGTCGCCGACGATGTCGACGAACTCGCTCATGACCTGCTCGACCTGTTCGCGATGGACGTTGCCCATCTGCGCCATGGCCACGCCAACCCGCTGAACCTCTTTCGGGCCCATGTGGCGCAGCACTTGCGCGGCATCGGTCGAACCCAGGGACAGCAGCAGAATCGCGGCTTTGTCGACCTTGGTCAGTTTTAAGGTTGCGGCTCGGTTATCACTCATCTGCGTTAATCCACTCTTTCACGACCTGAGCCACGCGACCCGGATCCTCGGCCACCAGGCTCTTGATTGCATTCAGTTGCGCGTCATAACCCTCACTCGGGCTCGGCAACAGAATGCTCTGCGGACCACCGAGGCTTACGCGGTCGTTGGAAAGTTCGCCGTCCAGGCCACCCATCCCGCCGAGTTCCACGTCGCTGCCCAGACCGGCCAGCTCCTTGCCTTTGCCGCCGCCGGTGATGTTGTTGAGCACCGGACGCAGCACACCAAACACCAGCACCAGGATGAACAACACACCCAGCACTTGTTTGACGATGTCCCAGAACCATGGCTGGGAGTAGAACGGAATATCGGCAATCACTTCGCCGCGCTCGGCGGAGAACGGCATGTTGATCACGCTGACACTGTCGCCACGGCTGGCGTCGAAACCGACGGCGTCCTGGACCAGACGGGTGAAGCGCGCCAATTCGTCGGCGCTCCACGGCGCACGGCTGGTTTCGCCGTTGGCCGCGTTGACCTTGACCTGATCGTCGACCACCACCGACACCGACAGGCGATTGAGGCGACCCTGCTGCTGTTTGGTGTGGCTGATGGAACGGTCGAGTTCGAAGTTCTTGGTCGATTGCTGACGCTTGTCGGCCGGGTACGGCGCGAGCATCGGCTGGCCGGTGGCCGGGTCCATGATCTGCTGACCGTTGGCGTCAACCAGTGGCTGACCAGGCTGCACCATGGCGGCCGGCGCTGCGGTGCCACCGGTGGTTTGCGGCGCTGAAGCAGGCGATGGCGGCTGGTTGCTCAGGGCACCCGGCACACCTTGCGGGCCATTGCTGGCGGTGCGTTGTTCGTTGACCGACTGCTCGCTGCGCAACGCCGGTTGATCCGGGTTGAACTGCTCGGCAGTCGACTCGACGGCGTTGAAATCGATATCGGCCGAGACTTCTGCCTTGTAGCGATCGTTGCCCAGTACCGGCTGCAGAATGTTGTGCACGCGCTGGGTGAGCATGCTTTCCATGCGGCGGCTGTAATCGAACTGCTTGCCGGCCATGGTCATTTCGGAGTTTTCCGCCTGATCAGAAAGCAAAGTGCCCTTCTGGTCGACGACGGTGATCTGCGATTTGCTCAGCTCGGGAACGGAAGTCGCCACCAGGTTGATGATCGCAATCACCTGACCCGGCTCCAGCGAACGACCGCTGTACAGTTCAACCAGAACCGAAGCACTTGGCTTGCGCTCGTCACGGACGAACACCGAACTCTTCGGAATCGCCAGATGCACGCGGGCACCCTTGACGTTGTTCAGGCTGGAAATGGTCCGCGCCAGTTCACCTTCGAGGCCGCGACGATAACGCGTGGCTTCCATGAACTGGCTGGTGCCCAGACCCTGTTCCTTGTCGAGGATTTCGAAACCGATATTGCCGTCGCTGGGAGTGACACCAGCAGCAGCGAGTTTCATCCGCGCACGGGACAGGTCATCGGCCTTGACCAGCAAGGCGCCGGAATTCGGTTCGACGTTGTAAGGAATGTCGGCGGCGGCCAGGGTGTCCATGACCTGTTTGGCGTCCATGCCGGCAAGGCTGCCGTACAACGGACGGTAATCCGGCTGCTGCGACCACAGCACCACGGCAAAGCCAATCGCCACGCTCGCAGCCAGGCCGACCAACAGGCCCACCTGACGCAGCATGGTCATCTCGGAGAGGTTTTCCAGGAAGGACAGGCCGAACAACGGCGGTTTGCCGTCTATCGGGGTGGCCTTGGCCGGAACGTTATCGGCGACTGCTTCTGCCATGACTCAATCTCGTCCTTAAACCGGCATCTGCATGATGTCTTGATAAGCCTGAACCAGCTTGTTGCGCACCTGGGTCAGAGCCTGGAACGACACGCTGGCTTTTTGCGAAGCGACCATCACGTCCGTCAGATCGACGCCGCTCTTGCCCACTTCGAATGCGTTGGCCAACTGAGTCGACGCGGTCTGGGTATCGCTGACCTTGTTGATCGCCTGACCGAGCATGTCGGAAAAGCTGCTGCCCGCCAGTTCAGGGACAGCGGTCGTCGATTTCGGTGCAGACATGGCGTCCAATTTCATGGCCTTCATGTCCATCATCAACCGATTAAATTCAATACCTTGGCTCATGGTCTACTCTCTTGGGCGGCCCGCAATTTTTTGACACTCACTCGGCGGGTACACAGGTATTAGCAACAAGGGTGCCAGCTCATGGGCACCCCTTTCAGAAAAGCGTTTTCAAATCGTTGCGCCAGACGTCAGGTGGCAAACAGATAACCTTCGACGTCCATCCCGGCATCGCGCATTTGCGCCAGTTTGTAGCGCAGGGTGCGTGGGCTGATGCCGAGCTTTTCCGCGGCTTCCTTGCGGCGGCCACGTTCGGCACGCAGGGTGTCGATGATCATCTGAAACTCCCGGCGGCGCAGGTCGTCACCCAGAGCGCCAGCCGAATCCGCTTCGATTTCCACCTCGCGAAGCACCGCTGACACCGGCGCGGCGACAGGCATCGCGGTGTACGTCACGGGACCGGCCAGACAGAAATCCTGCGGCTGAATCAAACCGCCCTGCTGCAGGATCAGCGCACGCTGAATGGCGTTATCCAGCTCACGCACATTGCCCGGCCACGGGTAAGCGGTCAGGCACGCTTGCGCGTCAGGCGAGAGTTTCGCCGCCGCATGCTTCATTTTATTGACGTGTTTGGCCAACAACCTTTCGGCCAGCGGCAGGATATCGGCAGTGCGCTCGCGAAGTGGACGCCAGGCCAAGGGGAAAACCGACAAACGGTAAAAAAGGTCTTCACGGAAACGCCCCGCCGCTACTTCGCCCGCCAGATCGCGGTTGGTGGTGGCGACCACGCGAATATCCAGGGCAATCGGTTTACGCGCACCGACGCGCTCAACCTCACGCTCCTGCAGCACGCGCAGCAGTTTGGCTTGCAAGCCCAGAGGCATTTCGGAGATTTCGTCGAGCAACAGCGTGCCGCCATCGGCTTGTTCGAACTTGCCGGCCTGCGCGGCAATGGCGCCGGTGAACGAACCCTTCTCGTGGCCAAACAACGTGGCTTCGAGCATGTTGTCCGGGATCGCCGCGCAGTTGATCGCAATGAATGGCTGGCTGGCGCGATGGGATTGCTGATGAATGTAGCGCGCCAGCACCTCTTTACCGGTACCGGACTCGCCGGAAATCAGCACCGTGGAATCACTGCGCGCCACGCGTGCGGCCAACTCGAGCAGTTGCGCGCTCGCCGGCTCGACCGCTATCGGGCCTTCGCTTTCGCTCGCGCCAATATTGCCCAGCGCATGCCGCGCGACCAGGTCCAGCAAGGCTTTAGGTTCGAAAGGTTTGACCAGATAGTCCGCTGCACCTTGACGCATCGCATCGACGGCGCGCTCAACGGCGCCATGGGCAGTCATCAGCAACACCGGCAACTGCGGCTGACGGGCGCGCAACAATGAGAGCAATTGATGACCGTCCATGCCAGGCATATTGACGTCGCTGACCACCAGGCTGAATGCTTCGCGAGCGACCGCCGTCAACGCCTCCTCAGCGCTACCGACCGCATGATAGTCATGGCCGGCCAGCAGCAACGTATCGGCCAGCGCTTCGCGCAACGAACGGTCATCCTCGACCAGCAAAACCTTGATGCCCATGGCGTTTACTCAGCTCCCTGTGCAGCGGAAAACAGCGGCAGAATCACCTGCGCGCACGTGCCGCGGCCGACCCGCGAACGCAACTGCAATTGTCCCTGATGCGCCCGTGCCACCGCCTTGACCACGGTCAGGCCGAGGCCGGTGCCGGTGACTTTGGTGGTAAAAAACGGTTCGCCGAGCCGCGCCAGAACGGCCGGTTCGATGCCGCTGCCACTGTCGCTGATGCACAGGCGCAAGCTGTTGTCGCGGGTGTAGCAATGCACTTTCAGGCGCACGTCTGCGGCACTGGCCTGAATCGCATTTTCGATCAAATTCAAAAGTGCACCGACCAGCGTATCGCGATTGCACAACAGCTCCCCGGCATGACTGTCGCACTGCCAGCGGATTGGCAGATCCTGCACATGGGTCAGCGCCGCCGCCTGCAAGGCCTGCATCAAGGCATTCGGAGTGAGACGATCAGTCAACGGCAATTCACCGCGAGCGAACACCAGCATGTCGCGCACCTGGTGCTCCAATTCGTGCAGACGCTCTTTCAGCCGCCCGGCGAAACGCTGCTGCGTGGCGACCGGCAGCTCCTGCTCAGTCAAATGACTGGCGTAAAGCAAGGCGGCGGACAACGGCGTGCGGATCTGATGCGCGAGCGAGGCGACCATGCGCCCCAGCGAGGACAAACGCTCATGGCGCGCCAGTTGATCTTGCAGATGGCGGGTTTCAGTCAGGTCGTTGAGCAACACCAATTGCCCAGGCTCGGCATCCAGCGAGCGGGTAGCAATCGACAGGCGTCGGCCGTTTTTCAAGGAAATTTCATGACCGTCGTCTTCACGCGGGGCAAAGCAGCGCGCAATCACCTGGCGCCACAACTCGCCCTCAAGCGGCAGGCCGAGCAACTCGATAGCGGCCGGATTGGCTTCGCGCACCATGCCGTGACCGTCAATGACGATGACGCCACCAGGCAACAGGTCGAGGAGGTTTTGCAGACGGTTGGCCAGACGCTCTTTTTCCGCCAGCTCCTGCATGCGCTGGGCGCTGACCACAGCCAGTTCGCCCTTGAGCTCGGTGACCCGCGCTTCAAGCATGCTGTAGGAGTCCGTCAGTTGACTGGACATTTGGCTGAACAGCGCGAAGGCCTGCTCAAGACCCTGTCGGCTCGCCTGTTCTACGGAGGACGGCTGCCCCTCGGGACTGGAGGCAGAAGACATCTGGGCTTGGGGCATTAGCTTTCTCGCTTGGCTGACCGTCAGTTAAACGGAACGTTGCGAGGGCTGTAGCAATACCCGTGCCTAAAAAAAACTGCTTATAAATGAAGCAGTTGAAAAACAGGCGTCAATCATCCGCCTGTTCGTCTCCATCGCGCCGGCTCATGCCGTATTTGCGCATCTTTTCAACCAGGGTGGTACGGCGGATACGCAAGCGCTCAGCGGCACGCGCCACGATGCCGTTGGCATCATCCAGTGCCTGCTGGATCAAGCCCTGCTCCAGACCACCGAGGTAGTCTTTCAGGTCGAGACCTTCCGGCGGCAGCATGGCGTTGGCGGTGAAGTCCGGCGTGTGGCCATTGATCGCCACGCGCTCTTCAAGATCGCTGCGCAGGCTGTCGACCATTTGCTCGTCTTCGTCGTCGACGTAGCGGAATTTCTTCGGCAACTCGACCACGCCGATCACGCCGTACGGGTGCATGATCGCCATGCGCTCGACCAGGTTGGCCAGCTCGCGAACGTTGCCCGGCCAGCCGTGACGGCACAGCGACATGATCGCCGCCGAGTTGAAGCGGATCGAACCGCGCTTCTCGTGCTCCATGCGCGAGATCAGCTCGTTCATCAACAACGGAATGTCTTCGACACGCTCACGCAGCGGCGCCATCTCGATCGGGAACACGTTCAGGCGATAGTAGAGGTCTTCGCGGAAGGTGCCGATCTCGATCATGCTTTCGAGATTCTTGTGCGTCGCCGCGATGATGCGTACGTCAACGCTCTGAGTCTTGTTGCTGCCCACGCGCTCGAAGGTGCGTTCCTGCAAGACGCGCAGCAGCTTGACCTGCATCGGCAGCGGCATGTCGCCGATTTCGTCGAGGAACAGCGTACCGCCGTTGGCCAGTTCGAAACGGCCGGCACGGCTGGTGATTGCGCCGGTGAAGGCGCCCTTCTCGTGGCCGAACAATTCGCTTTCGAGCAGCTCTGCCGGGATCGCCCCGCAATTGACCGGCACAAATGGCGCATCGCGACGTTTGGAATGGTAATGCAGGTTGCGCGCGACCACTTCCTTGCCGGTGCCGGACTCACCGAGGATCAGCACGCTGGCGTCGGTATCGGCGACTTGCTGCATCATCTGGCGCACGTGCTGGATCGCACGGCTGGTGCCGACAAGACTGCGGAACAGATTGGGTTCGCGATGACGACCGCGCTCGCGGGCCTGGTCATACATCTCGCGATAGACCTGGGCACGGTGCAGCGAATCGAGCAATTTGCTGTAGCTGGGCGGCATTTCGAGGGTCGAAAGCACTCGGCGACGCTGGTCTTCAGGCAGGTCAACGGAAGAATTATCGCCCATCAACAAAACCGGAAGGAACTCATCCCAGGTTGAGAGTGTCTTTAGCAAGCCCAAAAGCGCGCCAGGAGCATTAACCGTCCCGATCAGTACGCAAATGACCTCACGACTAGACGACAAAGAGCCGACTGCCTGCTGCCAGTCATGGCTGCCGCAGGGTAAATTTTCTTCGCCAAGAAAATTTAGAATCACCGCCAGGTCGCGGCGGCGGACGCTATCGTCATCGATCAGCAGAATTTTGGTTTCACGCCACATGCAATAGCAACTTCCCTAGTCAACTCAATGCCCGAAATTAGGGGCAAGCGAGACGCTTGCAGGACACCATGTGCCTGTAGACGCCTGAAATCTGAAAACAGCCACTAGTTAAGTCAAAAAACCGTGCACAGTCAAATTTATGGCGCACATGTCTGGATTAACTGGGGGTTAATTAACCAAACAGATGGTAAACCTTTGCCGCCTTCTGCGCTTGGGTGATCTGCGACATCTCGTTGGCTATTGCCTGCCGCTCACCCATGGCCACCTCAAGAAGCTCCTTGTAGACATGCAGCAACTCCTCAAGGTTGTCGCGCAACGCGACTTCATCCAGCGCAGCTTCGGCCATGACGTCTTCCATGCAGGAACGGCAAGCCAGATCCAGCTCGCCAATGGCTTCCCAGTTGCGCTCGGCCAACGCAGTGACCAATGCTTCACGGGTATTGGCGATTCGCTGCAATACAAGACTCATGACGATCTCCTTAAAACTGCGGGCCAGGTGGAGCGATGCCGTCCCAACCTTCCTTCACGGTTCGCAACAGACCGGCCACTTCGTCGAGGATCTTCGGATCACTCTTGATGTTGGCCTCGGCCAGTCGCTTCATCATGTAAATGTAGAGCTGGTTGAGCTCAGCCACCGACTCGGCGCTGTTTTCCAGATCCAGACCTTCACACAAGCCGCCAATGATGCCAACAGCCTTGCTGATAGCCGTGCACTTGGCAGCAATATCCTTGCGCTCAATGGCGCCCTTGGCCTCGGCGATACGCCCCAGACCACCTTCCATCAACATTTGCACCAGACGGTGCGGGCTCGCTTCGGACGTCTGTGCGTGTGCGCCGACTTTCTGGTATTGCCGAAGGGCTAACATCGGATTCATGTTCTACCTCATTGCCACATTGACTCGTATAACCAGTGTATCGCCAACGAATCAGAGAACTTTAGATCAAAAGACAAAAACCCGGCACACGCCGATAAAGCGTAGCCGGGTTTTTGTCGTGCCTGCCTGTTACTTCGCGGACTGCTGAGCGTTCAGCGAGCTGAAGAACGACGTGATGTTGCTCGCCGTCGCCTTCATCTGGCCTACCAGCAAGTCCATGGCGTTGTACTTGGCAGTCAACGTCTTGGTCAGGTTCTCGACACGCAGGTCGAGTGCCGCTTGCTGGTCGGTCAGGTTTCTGGTGTTTTTAGTGAGAATGGCCATGCGCTGATCAAGCAAGCCGGTGCCGTTAATGCTACCCGCTGGCGGCTTGAGATACGGATCAACCACCTTGCTCATACGCGTCAGCAGGCCATTGGTGTCGTCGGTGCCGGTGAACAACTGCTGAACCTGGCCGGTCATGCCTGGCTGCGCCATGGTTTTGGTGAAAGCAGCGGTATCAAACTTCAGGTTACCGGTGTCACGGTCGGTCATCACACCCAACTGCGACAGTACCGACAACGGGCCGCCAGCGCCTGTTGCCGTCAACTGCTCACGAATATCGGCAATCAGTGCGCGCGGCATCGCGTCGCCAGTGAAAGCCGCCTGCACAGTCAGCTTGCCATCGGCATCCGCCGTCGCCTTGGACAGCGTATCGATGGTGGTCTTCAACGTGTTGTAAGCGTCGACGAACGACTGAATCGATGTCTGCAGACCTTTGGTGTTGGCGTCCACGCTGACCACAGTCGGCGTCCCAACGCCACCCACGACAGGGCTGACCGTCGTCAGGTTCAGGGTCAAGCCACTGATTGCACCGGTCACCGTGTTGCTTTTGCTGGTGACTTCAAGACCGTCGATGGTCAGCTTGGCGTTTCCCGCAACGTCGTTGACAGCGCCTGAAGCGCCTGCAGCCGGGCTAGCGCCCATCTTCTGGGTGCCATCGATTTCCAGACCGGCAATACCGCTGACTTTGAGGTCAGAGCCTTCGCCGGTCTTGCTCGAACTGATCACCAGGCGCGACGAGCCGGAGCTGTCGGTCACGATGTTGGCGGAAATCCCGTTGGCGCCCTGAGCCTTGTTGATGGCATCGCGGGTGGTTTGCAACGTGGCATTTGCCGGAATGTCGACATTGTAATCAGTGCCATTCTGACTGATTTTCAGGGTACCACTCGGAATGGCACTGGCGGCACCGCCGGCGAAAGAGGCGCTGGCGATTTTCGAGCCAGTGGCCAATTGACTGACAACAACGTTGTAATTGCCCGCCACTGCAGTGCTGTCGGACGTCGCGCTCAGATTGGTATTGCTCGAAGTCGCGGTGAAGCCGGAAAATGCAGGATTGGTCTTGCTGCCCAGATTGGTCATCGCCGTCTGGAACGCGGTCAACGCGCTCTTCAGCGAGCCGACGCCGGAAATCTTCAGCGTGTTGGCTTTGGTCGCGGTGTCGATCTGCGTCTGCTTCGGCGCCTTGTCAGCGTTGACCAACGCAGTGACGATCGCACCGATGTCCAGGCCGGAACCCAGTCCGGAACCCGGTAGAATTGGACTTGCCATGTGCATCTCCCTTCAGATTGTTGCCATTCTTTTGACCGTTACACGCGTCCTGAGAACAGACAAACATTATTCATGCCAGCTATCAGACTTTCGCGTCGAACAATACGTGGCTTGCGTTGGCCAGGCTGTCTGCCAGCTTGAGAGCTTCTGCGGAGGGAATCTGTCGAACGACCTCACCCGTCTCGCTTGCGATCACCTTGACGATGACCTTCCCGGAATGCTCGTCGATCGAGAACTCCAGATTGCGCTTGATCGATTGAACAAACTTCTCGATCTCCTGCACCGCCAGCTTCAACTTGGCGTTGTCCGAATCCTGACTCTTGGCAGCGACCGGCGCTTCAGCCTTGACAACTTTAGGCGTCTCTGACGGTTTGTCAGCGACCGGCGTGACTGGCTTGGGAGCCGGATAAGACTGGTTAAGCTTGACGCTCATGTCCATGCTCATCACCTCCTAACGTAAAAAGGCGAGAGAGCACGACAAGCGCACTCCCCCGCCCAAACTTGTTCCGAAATTACTGAAGCAGCTTCAGTACAGCGGAAGGCAGTTGGTTGGCTTGAGCCAGAACGGAGGTCGAAGCCTGCTGCAGAGTTTGCTGCTTGGTCAGGTTAGCAGTTTCTGCGGCGAAGTCGGTGTCTTGTACACGACCCTGTGCAGCGGTGGTGTTCTCAACGATGTTCTGCAGGTTGGAGATGGTGCTGGTCAGACGGTTTTGCGAAGCACCCAGGCTCGAACGAGTGCTGTTGATCGTTGCAATTGCAGCGTCGATCGCGGTGATTGCGTTGTCGATGTTGGCAGCAGCGCCCGATACGCTTGCACCGGTCAGAACTACAGTACCGCTACCTACGGACAGGCTGACGGCGTCGAACTTGGAGCTCAGTACCAGGTCGATGTGGTTAGCCGAACCGGTGTTTGCGCCCACTTGCAGGGTCACAGTACCAGCCGAACCGTCCAGCAGGTTTTTGCCGTTCAGGTTGGTGGAAGCAGAGATACGGGTCAGTTCGTCCGACATCTGGGCGAATTCGTCGTTGGTTGCTTTCTGGTCGATGCTGCCGTTGGTACCGGTACGGGCTTTAACAGCCAGTTCACGCATACGCTGCAGAATGTCGGTCGAAGCTTGCAGAGCGCCTTCAGCGGTCTGAGCAACGGAGATACCGTCGTTGGCGTTCTGGATCGCCTGGTTGCCACCACGGATCTGGGAAGTCATACGGGTAGCGATCTGCAGGCCAGCGGCGTCGTCTTTAGCGCTGTTGATTTTCAGGCCGGAAGACAGGCGCTGCATCGAAGTCGACAGAGCGTCGGAAGCGCGGTTCAGGTTTTTCTGAACGTTCAACGACGTGGTGTTGGTGTTTACTGTTAAAGCCATGACGAATTCCTCGTTGGTTGGGTACTGCGGCTTCCGGCCCTGGCAACCGCCGGGTATGGCCTAGAGAACCTTCGTAATAGTTATCGTCGGGTTTGCAGGTTGCTTGAGGGCTTTTTGAAAAAAATTTGCCATCACCCTGCCACTCCCAAAAAAACAAAGGCTTAGCACGCCCCCGCCCACGAAAAAATGACGCCATAAAACTGCCCGCAGCATCAACCCCTGCGCCAGAGCCGTCGCCCCCCCTTCAGCGCTGCGCGCTTTCCAGCAATTCAATCAGTTCATACTCGACGAAATCGGCAAGCCCCAACCAATCCTGGCGTTCCTGACACGCCAGAATGTCTGTCAGGACCTGTGTCCACGACTGCTGGAGATCCGCACGGGCGAGCGAAAACAACCGCTGCGCCTCGTCGAATACCTCGACCATGATCAGCGCCGCTTCGACATCACGTCCCAGACGAAACAAGCCGGCGCATTGCCGACATGCGCTGATGCACGTCACCTGCACACTCATTGCACAAACTCCGGATTGAACTGCGTACCCACGATCATCGCCCCTGCCCGACTGCTGTTAAGGAAGCTGACCTCTGGATGCCGCGCGATATAACGCTCCAGCACGCACAGGTAGCCACGAAAATTCAGCTGCGTCCTGACCCGTTCGCCATTGCCGTCATGGACCCAGTGCCGCGCCTGCTCCAGGGCCGGGCCGAGGTCGCCATCGTCCCATCCGGCATGTGTCTTGTTCATCGGGAAGGCAAAGTCGGCGCCGAACAGGGTGATGCGCGTGCCGCCCATTTTCACCGCCAGGTCCACTGCAGGGTGAATCACGCTGCCGCCGGCATGCAATTCGGCCCGAGGGTGCTGCTCACGCAACGTGGCGTAGACCGGGCTGGCGGTATAGGCGCCATAGCGCTTGCCCTTCCAGGCCTTCAATACCGCAGGGGAGCTCATCGGCAGATACACCAGCGGAATGCCGTCGGACTCTTCGAAAGGCAGATGCCGAAAGCTGATGAGCTGATCGATCGTCACCACCAGATCGGGGATGATCCCGTGTTGACGCAAAGGCCGATAAGCCGTGTCGACACAAATGAACAGCGGCCGCTCGGCCTGGCCGCGCACCGACGCCAGCCGTTCAAAATGACCTTCCAGGCTCGGTCCGGTGCCGATCACATAGATTTCGCGGCCAACGCAGGTGCCAAACAGTTGCGCCACGTCATCATCGGCCAGCAGCACGTCCAGACTGTCGCGCAAGCGCTGCTGAATCACCGGCGATTGCGGATCGAACTCGCGATTGTTGAAACTCAGATGAACCTCATTGACCAGCCGATCACGAATCTTCGCGCTGAAGTCATCGGCCAGGAGCATTTCGGCGGGCAGCGCAAAAAACGGCGTGTAGATATCCGCATGATCGCCGGCATACATCAGTTCCACTCTGGGGTCTTCCAGCCATTGCCGCTGGTCGAGCAACTGCAGCACCAACGCAAACAAGGCGCCGTTGAGGATATGCACGTACAACCGCTCAAGTGCGGCGCGCTCAAGCAACACCGACGGCAAGTCTCCAAGGCCGGTGCCGTAGACGTGCAACCGGGGCTTTTCCGGCAGGCTGGCCGCCTGCACCCTGGCCTCGTGGATCCGGTCGTGGCGACTGGTCAGTTGAATCCCGTCCACACTCAGCGTAGAGCCCAGGCCTTGCACCAGTTCGGCTTGAATGGCCGAACTGTCTTCTACTACCAATCGTGCAAACAGCGCCGGCCAGCGTTGCTGGATCACTTGGGCGTTGGCTTGGAAAAACTCGCTCATGTCGCCTCGCGCTCCCTTACAGGCAAAAAAATAGCGCTCAAGGTTAACCTTGAACGCTATTTTTGTATCCGCCGTTTTTGATCGGACTCAAGGGCGATAGATGATCGCCGAGCCCCACGACAGACCGACACCAAAACCGCTCAGCGCAATACGCTGCCAATCAGAATCGATGACGTGTTTTTCCAGCAGCAACGGAATGCTCGACGACACGGTATTGCCGGTCTCGACCATGTCCTTGATGAACTTCTCCGGCTCGCCTTCGAAACGTCGCGCCACGGCATCGACAATTGCCGCGCTGCCCTGGTGAATGCAGAAGGCATCGATGTCATCGGCCTTCAGACCGGAATCGTCGAGCAGTTCGTGCAAGTGTGCCGGGACTTTGAGCAGCGCAAAGTTGAAGACCTGACGGCCGTTCATGAAGAACACGCCATCGGTGACTTTCAGGTGCGGAGCACCGGAGCCGTCGGTGCCGAACTTGGCCTTGCCCAGTGCCCAGGTCGGCTCTTCGCCCATCCACGTTGCGGTGGCGGCATCGCCGAACAGCATGGTGGTGTTGCGGTCTTCCGGGTCGACGATTTTCGAATACGGGTCAGCGGTGATCAGCAGGCCGTTCTTCAGGCCGGCGGCTTCCATGAAACCCTTAATCGCATAGATGCCGTAGACATAACCGGAACAGCCCAGGGAAATGTCGAACGCCGCCACATTGGTCGGCAGACCAAGTTTGTCCTGCACGATCGCGGCGGTGTGTGGCAGGCCTTCTTCATCACCGTTCTGGGTGACGACGATCAACGCGTCGATCGATTCACGTTTCAGATCCGGGTTGCTGGCAAACAGCGCATTGGCCGCTTCCACGCACAGATCGGAAGTTTCTTGTTCAGCGTCTTTGCGCGGCAGAAACGCCGAGCCGATCTTGCCAAGGATGAATTCTTCATCCTTCTCGAATTTTGCACCTTGTGCGTAATTGTCCACGCCGGCTACAGGAACGTAGCTCGCAATGCTTTTTATGCCAATCATTACGGCTTCCCAATAAAAAACAGCCCAAGACCACCGCTCGCAAGGATTTCGAGGGGCGCCGACAAACAGAAAACGGCCGCCACAACGGGCAGCCACGGGGAGCGCAAAGGGCTATCACTGGAATCGAAAACGAGCCAGGCGCCATCTCCCCGATTAATACAATACAGTGAAGATGCGCGTTATGACTCGCAGGTCACGCTATTTTGCCGAATCGGTGCAGATCGGGTTATTCGACCAACGACCAGTCCAGCGGTGTGCCGCGCTTGATCGGCGCGCGCGCGCGGCGGCCGAGGACGGCGTCGGTGTGCTTGGGCGGCAGACCGAGACCCGGGCGAATGGCGCGCAGATTGTCCCCGGTAAAGGTGTCACCGGCGGCCATGTCGGCGGTGACGTACAGCGAACGGCGATAGACCAGCGACTTACGCTCAGCCTCTGTGACACCGTAATGCACCTGGCCCATGGCTTGCCAGGCACGCTCGGTTTCCACCACCAGACTGGCCATTTCCGCCGGCTCCAGCGAGAAACTGGCATCCACCCCGCCTGCTGAACGGTCGAGGGTGAAGTGTTTTTCCACCACGGTCGCACCGAGCGCCACGGCCGCCACAGACACACCGACACCCATCGAGTGATCAGACAGCCCGACCTCGCAACCGAACAACTCACGCAGATGCGCGATCGTGCGTACGTTGCTGTTAAGCGGTGTCGCCGGATAAGTGCTGGTGCATTTGAGCAGCACCAGGTCCTTGCAGCCTGCCTCGCGGGCGGCGCGTACTGCTTCATCCAGCTCAGCGATGCTGGCCATGCCGGTGGAGATGATCAGCGGTTTGCCGGTGGCCGCCACACGGCGGATCAACGGCAAGTCAGTGTTTTCGAAACTGGCGATCTTATACGCCGGCACATCAAGGCTTTCGAGAAAGTCCACCGCGCTGTCATCGAACGGCGTGGAAAAGGCGAGCATGCCCAATTCTTTGGCACGGGCGAAAATCGGCGCATGCCATTCCCACGGTGTATGAGCTTTTTCATACAAATCGTAGAGCGAAGTACCCGCCCACAGACTGCCCGGATCCTTGATGAAGAATTCGCCTTCAGCCAGGTCCAGCGTCATGGTTTCGGCGGTGTAGGTTTGCAGTTTCAAGGCATGCGCACCGGCCTTGGCCGCTGCCTCGACAATCTGCAGGGCAAGGTCCAGCGACTGGTTATGGTTGCCGCTCATCTCGGCGATGATGAAGGGCGGCGCGTCGGCGCCGATCAAGCGGTTGCCGATCTTGAAACTAGTCATGCGGGTGATCCTTCAAAACACGGGTGAACGCACAGGCACTCTGGGTGAACCCGGCGTCACGAAACACATTCAACGAGGGACGATTGTCCGGCAATACCCGAGCGGTAATGACCGTCAGTTGCGGCCAGTGCGCGGCAACAAATACCTCGCCACGGGCCAATAGCGCCCTGCCCCACCCCAGGCCCATCCGCCGTTCGAGCAAGTAAATCGAGACTTCGGCTTCAAACCCACGCAGGTCATAACGCACAACGCCGACCGCGCCGTCGTCCGCCTCGGCGATCAGCAGCAGGCGCTGCGGATTGCGCAAGCTCGCCGTCAGCCAGTTCAGGTGCTGCGGCCAATCGATCACGCCGCTGTCCAGCGACCAGCGCCGTACCGTTTCGGCATTGCGCCCATCGAACAGTAACTGCGCATCGTCCAGCGTCGCCGCGCGCACCTTGAGCACGGCACCGGCCAGTGCCGCCGCGACACGCTCGGCACCGCGCCCGTCGACCAGTTGCCGCGAGCGCTCGGCCAGACTCTGGCGCAAATAGTGATTGCCGGTGACAAAGCCGATGGCATCACGCAACTGCTCGACACTGACCTGCTCACGGGCGCCCATGAACACATGCGCGCCGGCTGCCGCCATGACTTCGCCGTTGGCCTGCTGATTGTTCGACACGGCAATACAGATCGTCGGCAGCCCCATCGCTGCCCGCTCCCAACTGGTGCCGCCACCGGCACCAATAAACAGATCAGCTTCGGTCATGCGCTGGTAGAAGTCGCTGACAAAACTGTGCAGACGCCAGTTCGGCCTTGTCTCGCATAAGGCCTGCATCTGCGCCCATGCCGGATTGTCGGCGCCAGCGACGAAGTCCACCTGCAACTCGGCAAAATCGGCCAGCGCGAGCATCGCGTGGTGGGTTTGCCGCGCGGCATCGAAACCGCCGAAGTTGACCAATACCCGTCGGGCCCGGTCTTTGATCTCGATGGCCGGGCAGCGGAATTCTTCACGCAACATGGCATAGCGTGGGCCGAGCAAGGTGCGGCAACCTTCTGGCAACAACGCTTGATAACTCTCGTACAGGCCCGAGAGATTCTGATTGAGCAACAGATCGACGCTGTAGCGCCGCGTGGCAAGATCATCCACTGCCGCAATTCGTGGCGCCCACTGTCGAGCAGCCGTCTGCCATTGGTGATCGAGGCCGTAGTGATCGACGATGACCCAGTCAAACTCGGCCTGACCTTCAAGCTGCATGCCCAACGCGTCGATGTCGGCCTGCCACGGCAACATCGATTCGATGGCCTGCTGTGGGTCTTCAGCGGCGTAGCGTTCAGGCAACGCAAACGTTTCGAAGCCCTCGGCGTTCAATGCATCCAGGCGATGCCCCGGCAAGCACCGGCAGGCAAACGCGACGTGGCTGCCCTGCGCGCGCAACACGCGCGCCAGCGTCAGGCAACGGGCAATGTGGCCGCTGCCGATGGTGGGCGAGGCGTCGGCACGAATCAAAACTCTCATTGCAACTCTCCCCCGGCCTTGAGCGCAGCGTAAAGGTATTCGGCGCGTTTCCAGTCTTCAGGGGTGTCGATGTCCTGCACCAGATGGAGGGGCAGAATCACCGGCAGGCTGGCGGGCGAATAGAGCACTTCGCCACGCAGCCACGCTGCACTGCGCCCCCAGTAAAACTGGCCAGCGTCCTGAAACGCTTCGGGCAGGTCCTGGGAGCGAGTCTCGCGAAATTCGGGATACAGCGCGGTCAAGGCGCCCTGTTCGTCCAGCGTCAGCGCACGCTGCACCGGAAAACCAAAACCGCACACGGAGAACGCGAAGGACTTGTCTGGACGTTGCTCAAGCAACTCGATGCCCTGGCGCAGATAACGTGCCTGCAACAGCGGCGCCGTGGCGTACACACAACAGGCGTAATCAAAGGCCGGCAGTTGCTGCAAGGCGTGCACGATCACCGCCGCGGTGCCGGTGTAGTCATCGGCCAGCGCCGCCGGACGCATGAAGGGCACCTGCGCACCGTGCGCTCGCGCCACATCGGCAATCTCGGCATCGTCGGTGCTGACCACCACCTGCTCGAACAAACCTGAATCCAGCGCCGTGCGGATCGAACGAACAATCATCGGCACGCCATCGAACGGCAAGAGATTCTTGCGCGGGATGCGCTTGCTGCCGCCACGGGCCGGGATGATTGCGACGTTACTCAAGGGCGTTTTTCCAGCAGAAACCAAGTGATGTCGTCCGCCGGGAATTGCGGATCGCGATGATAGACAAAACCATAATCGAGCAGATGCAGATCGGCATAGCGATCAAGCATCTCGCCGGCGAAATCACGTTTGAACAGCTTGCCGCTGTTGCCACGATAAGTCACTTCTACCGGCGCCGGATTGTAATACTCGGCGATCAGAATGTAGCGCTGACTCAACTCATACAACTGCGCATAAGCCGTCGGCAACAGCTGCGGTGCGAGGTGAATCAGCACACCCTTGCTCAATGTCAGGTCGTAGCGGCGTTCGCGTGGAAAATCGAACAGTGAGCCATGCCAGATCTGTGCAATGTCCAGCGCACGTGCCTGAGCACAGGCGTTGTCGTTGATCTCGACGCCGAATAGCTCACAGCGTGGCAACAGTTGATGCAACGCCTGCAAATTGTTGCCGACGTTAGTCCCCAGTTCTACCAGACTTTCGATACCTGCGGCGCGGCTGAGCGCGTTGGCAAACAACGCCTGGTTCGCCGCCATCAGCGGCTGACCCGCATTGCGCTCGACGTACTGGTTACCGAAGTCGCCCTGCCAGAACTTTTCCTGCTCACTCAACTGACGCATTGCAGATACTCATCCGTCGCCGCAGTGGCAATTATTCGGTCAGCCGACGCAATTGCTCGACCACGTAATCCTGTTGCTCATCGCTCAGCAGCGGGAACAGCGGCAGGCTGATCGCCTCGGCGTAATAACGCTCGGCTTCGGGGAAATCGCCCTCGGCGAAACCCAGGTCGCGGTAGTACGGCTGCAAGTGCACAGGAATGTAATGCAGATTCACGCCAATACCGGCACTGCGCAAGCCCTCAAACACCTGACGGTGACTGAGGCTGATGCGATCGGTCTGCAAGCGAATCACATACAGATGCCAAGCCGACTCTGCCTCAGGCTGAAGGCTGGGCAACGTCACCGGCAAATACGCCAGCAGGCGATCGTAACGCGCCGCCAGTTCGCGACGCCGGGCGATGAAGTCGTCGAGTTTGCTCAGTTGCGACAAACCCAGCGCGGCTTGCAGATCGGTAATCCGGTAATTGAAGCCCAGCTCGATCTGCTGGTAATACCACGGGCCGTGGCTCGGCTCGGTCATCTGCTGCGGATCGCGGGTCATGCCGTGGCTGCGCAAACGCTGCAAGCGCTCGGCCAGTTGCGGGCGGTTGGTCAGCACCATACCGCCTTCGGCACTGGTGATGATCTTCACCGGATGAAAACTGAACACCGTCATCGCCGCAAACTCGCCACACCCCACCGGGCGTCCTGCGTATGACGCACCGACCGCATGAGAAGCATCTTCGATCACGGTGAAGTTGTAGCGTTCGGCCAGTTGCGCAATGCGGCGCATGTCGCAGCTCTGCCCGGAGAACGCCACCGCCACCAGTACTTTCGGCAAGGCGCCGTCCTGTTCGGCCTGATCGAGTTTCGCTTCGAGGGCGAAGGCATCGAGGTTCCAGGTCAGCGGATCGATGTCGACGAAGTCAACGTCGGCACCGCAATAACGTCCACAGTTGGCCGAGGCGAGAAAGGTGTTCGGGGTTGTCCACAAACGATCGCCCGGCCCCAAGCCTGCCGCCAGGCAAGCAATGTGCAGCGCCGCCGTGGCGTTGCACACCGCAACGGCGAAGTCCGCCTGGCAACGTTCGGCCAGCGCCTGCTCGAAGCGCTCGATGCTCGGTCCCTGGGTCAGCCAGTCCGATTGCAGCACTTCGACGACCGCATCGATGTCTGCCTGATCGACGCTTTGCCGACCGTAGGGAATCATACCGAGAGCTTCGCGTGCAGGTCGGTGATCTGCCCGACCGAGAGGAAATGCGGATTGGTGTCGGAGCGGTATTCGAAATCCTCGCTCACGGCACGCCCCTGCTCGCCAAGATTGTCGACGGCAAAATCGACATCGACGCTGGTAAAGCGAATCGACGGCTGAATGGTGTAGTGATCCGCAAACTCCAGGGTCATGCGCGCATCGTCCAGCGGCACCATCAGCTCATGGAGCTTTTCGCCGGGACGAATGCCGACGTTCTTGTGCGGCAGATGTTCAGCCATGCCGCGCGCCAGATCGACGATGCGGATCGACGGAATCTTCGGCACGAACACTTCACCACCGTGCATGCGCGCAAAGCTGTCGAGCACGAACTGCACGCCGTGGTCGAGGGTGATCCAGAACCGCGTCATGCGCTCGTCAGTGATCGGCAGCTCCTGTGCGCCGTCGCTGATCAGCTTGCTGAAAAACGGCACTACCGAGCCACGGGAGCCGGCGACGTTGCCGTAGCGCACCACGGCAAAACGGGTTTGCTGCTCGCCGGCAATGTTGTTGGCAGCGACGAATAATTTGTCCGAGAGCAACTTGGTTGCGCCGTACAGGTTGATCGGACTGGCCGCCTTGTCGGTGGACAACGCCACGACTTTTTTCACGCCGTTATCGATGGCGGCGGCGATGATGTTCTCCGCGCCATTGACGTTGGTGCGAATGCATTCGGTCGGGTTGTATTCCGCCGCCGGCACTTGCTTCAGCGCGGCGGCGTGCACGACGTAGTCGATGCCGCGCATGGCCTGACGCAGACGATCGGCATCGCGCACGTCACCGATGAAGTAACGCATGCATGGCGCGTTGAACGTCTGCTGCATTTCATACTGCTTCAGTTCATCACGGGAAAACACCACCACGCGCTTGGGCTGGTATTGCTCCAGCAGGCGGGCGATGAATTTGCGCCCGAACGAGCCGGTGCCGCCGGAGATGAAAATCGATTTACCGTTGAACATGTCTGAATTCCTGTGTCCTGTTCGCCAGGCTTAGCCGAGCAATTGCGCCCAATTGATCGGGGCACTTTCACCCAGGGTAAAACCTTTGCCGGTCAGCGCCAGGTTGGCGTTGTACGCCGGATCCTGGGCAAACGCCGCGCTCCACTTCTCACGCAATGCCGCCAATGCTTCAGGGGCTTGCGGCAACTCGCCGGTGTGCAAGACCTGCACCAGCGGTGTCCACACGGTGAGGTAACCAGCCTGCCCGGCCTTGAGACACAGATCGACATCGCTGAAGCCGGCGGCGAAGGTCACGTCGTCCAGGCCACCCAGCGCTTCGAACAAGTCCTTGCGCACCATCAGGCACGCCTTCGACACCGCCGAGTAGTTCTGCTCGACCGCCAAGCGCTGCATGTAACCCTCGTTAGCGTGTTTCTCGCCGATGAAGGCCGAAGCTACCCCGTCGTTCAATCCGAGAATCAAACCTGCCTGAGAGATCTTGCCGTCGCGGTCCACCAGTTTGGCACCGACGATACCGACCTCAGGACGCTGGCCGTGATTGAGCAACGACTCGATCCAGTTCGGGTTGACCACTTCACTGTCGGTGGCCAGCAGCACCAGATATTCGCCCTGCGCCTGCTGACTGGCCGCGTTGTACAGCGCCACTTGATCAAGCGGACGATCAACCTGCAGCACGCGCACTTTGGCGTTGTGCAGCGTTCCCAGCCAATCATTGATCTCGGCCGACGGGTTCGAGCCGACCGCAATCAACAGCTCATAGCGGGTGTAACGGGTTCTGAGCAGCACGCCATCCAGGCAGCGTTTCAGTGCGGCAAGATCGTCGCCGGCGGAGACAATTACCGAGACCAGCGGCCGCTCGGCATGACGATAGTCAATCTGCCAGGTGCCTGGCTGCGTCGAAGTGACCTGAGCCTTGTAACCACGATTGCCCAAGTGCCGCAGCAGCGCCTGACGCTCGTGAGGATTTTCTTCCAGCACCGGCGCCCGGGTGATCAGCAGTGGCTCATCGAGATGGGCCAGACCGTCGAGACCACCCTCCTCGATGATGCGCAGCAGTACATCCAGCTCAAGCGCCTTGCTGAAATCGGCCTGATAACCGCCGAGCCCTGTCAGCACTTCGCGACGAATCAACCAGTGCCGTGCCATCAGTGACGGAACGCTTTGCAGCAGATCCAGGTTGAAGCCCGGGCGGAACAGATCGACCAGAGCCCCGTTTTCCTGGCGCTGGATTTCATCCGTGGCAACCGCACGCACACCCGGCGCAGCCATCAGTTCCAGACCGGCACGCAACAGGCCGGCAGCCGTGAACTCTTCACCCGCCTCAACCAGCAGCAACCAGTCGCTGGTCGATTGATTAACGCTCTGGTTGAGCTTGTCGACGAAGTTGCCTTGGGTCACTCGCACAAAGTGCAGGGTATTTTGTGCAGTGGTTGCCGCCGGCGGTTCACCGGTGGTGAACACCACGACCTTGAAGGCTTTGCTGTGGCCTTCGAGCAAGCTGTCCAGGGAGATTTGCAACTTGTCGATGTCGTTGTCCAGATCGAGCAGGAAGATGCCGAACTGCGGACCGCCGGCATTGTCTGCCAGGTGACGGGCAATCGCCGTGGCCTGCTCGGTATCCGGCGCACGCGCGGCGAGCCACTCGAGCAGGCGGCCGGTGAGCATCTTGGCGAATGTCGGCTGATGCCCTTCGAGCAACACCGCGTCCAGACGCGCGACCCAATCGCGCAGCACTGGCGCGTCGTCTTCCTCGTCCAGCGGTTGCAATTGCACGAGCAGTTGCTTGATCACCGCGCGATTGAACACGTTGGCGTCGTGCGCCTGCCACAAGCGGTCGAGCACACTTTCCGGGGTGTCATTGTTGCGTGCCAGCATCAGGCTCTGCTGGCGAGCCCAGATACCTTCCAGCTCTTTGAGCTGAACGCGTCCGGCCGGCATCGCGTGCAACAGAAACTCGAATTGCGTCAGTTGATCGAAAAACACCTGGTTATAGAAAGGCATTTCCACGTATTGCTTCGGCCCGAACCGACGCTGCGGGCCGGACTCGATATCGATCCAGGTCGATTCGAAGATCAACTCGGCGGTGAGTGCCCGGTAGGTCCGCAGGCTTTCGGCCAGCGTGGCAAAACTCT
This sequence comes from Pseudomonas crudilactis, assembly GCF_013433315.1. Classification (GTDB taxonomy): domain Bacteria; phylum Pseudomonadota; class Gammaproteobacteria; order Pseudomonadales; family Pseudomonadaceae; genus Aquipseudomonas; species Aquipseudomonas crudilactis. The sequence goes on from NZ_WXVV01000007.1 coordinate 170,345, forward strand.
TCAGGGCAAACTGTTTGCCCTGCTGTGGATCCTGATGCTGAAGCTGGGTCGGCAACGACGCGAGGAACTCGGCAAACGCTTCGCGCCCGGCCACGTTCTTGGCGTCCATATAGGCCAGCGTGTGATAGATCTCGGTGTTGTGATCGGACTGCTCGTAGTTGATTTCGCGCACGACATACGGGATTGGCAGAATCCGCACCTTGCCCCGGGCCAGCATGTACCAGGTGTGACCGACTTCCTGCCACTGGAAGATCGTGTCTTGCGGCATGGCGGCGTACCAGTCGCGCAAGATCGCCGTACGCTGCACGGCGTAGAACGGCGGCAGGTACTGCTGCATGTAATCGAGCAAGCGCTCCTCGGCCTGATCGGCCGAGTAGTCTTCGCAGACTTTCTTGTCACGGCGGTAGTAATTGACGCTGTTGGCCAATGCCAGATACATCAGGCTGTAGCCATGGCACAGGCTGTAATCAGGGTTGGCATCCATGAATGCCACGGCTTCGTACAGGGCTTCATGCACCAGGAAGTCATCGTCGGCGGCAAACACCATGTAAGGCGTTTGCAGTTGCTCGACACCGTAAGCCAGCTTGGCGCGAATACCCCAGTAGCCGAACTGCGGCAAGTGCTGATAATCCACGCGGGTGAATTCCTCGGGAATGCCCTGCAGCGCCACCGCCGATGAATCGAGCACCAGAATTCTGCACGGCAGGCTGCTGTAGAAGCGAATGGCTCTACGCAGAAACGCCGGGCGTTCGTGAGAGATCAGCACAACCGTCAACTGTTCGTTGAGTGCCAGATCGGTTCCTGAAATGTTCTTGCCTTGCATATATTCCCCACAAGCGGCGCGTCGCCGAAAACCCATCGTTGTTTGTCGATTAACGCACGCGGCGCAGATAACCATCCGGCGCGACAGTGATCAGCAATTTGCTGTGGATCGACTGATCGATCTCGAAATCGCGGTTCTCTTCCAGGTAGGCCCACACCGCGGTTTTCGGGTTGTCACCCTTGCCCCATGGACGATCCGGGAACGCATCGGCCGGCATGTCTTCAACGACGGTGTCCATGACCACGCAATAGCTGCCCACCGACACCAGTGGTGCATACAGGCGAAGCTCTTCGAGGACGTGCTCGTGGGTGTGGTTGGAGTCCAGCACCACCAGCACTTTTTTGCCCTGCACACGCTCGCGCACCTGATCGACGATGCTGCTATCGATGCTCGAACCCTGGATCATGCTGATGCGTTTGAACATCGGGTGCGCTTCGATGGCTTCGCGGTTGTGCTCGCGGATATCGATGTCGATGCCCAGTACTTCGCCGTGGCCGATCAGTTCCAGGATCGAGGCGTAAAACACCAGCGAACCGCCGTGGGCGATGCCCGTCTCGACGATCACGTCCGGGCGCAGGTTCCAGATGATTTCCTGCATCGCGACCATGTCCTGCGGGAACTGAATGATCGGCCGGCCCATCCAGCTGAAGTTGTAGGTGTACTTGTGCTTGGCCGTGGTGCCGACCCAGTCCAGGGACTCGGTTTGCAGGGCCTTGTCGTTCTGCAGGCCTTCGATGTTGGCTTTTACTTCTTCGCGAAACTGTTCATGCGGATTCATTGCAACTCTCCAAAAATTCGGGAAACGGCTTACCTGAACACCCTGGCGTCCGGGTAAGGCACTGCGTTGGTCTTGATGATCCTGGCGGGATTGCCCGCCACGACCGAAAAATCCGGAACATCTTTGGTCACGACCGCACCGGCACCGATGGTCACCCAGCGACCGATGCGCAGGCGCGGCAGGATCGTGGCGTTGGTGCCGATAAAGGTCCCGTCACCGATTTCCACGCAACCGGCGATACACACGCCCGGCGCCATGAACACCGAATGGCCGATCTGCCCCTCATGCCCCACGACACTGCCGGCACTGATGCTGGTGTTGTCGCCCAGTGTCACCTCGGCCTGCATCAGCACGCCTTCCTGCAGATAACTGCCCTGCCCCATGCGGATCATGCTCAGGTCGATACCCGGATGAACGAACTGGCCAAGACGTGCACCGGCATCCACCAGCTGACAGGTGGTTTCGTAGCGTAACCGCGTACTGCCGGTGATCAGATTGACGAAGCGCACGTCCTCGCCATTGAGTTCGCCGACAAGTTCGCAACCACCGAGCACCGGCACCCCGTAGAACAGCGTGCCGTGCTTGCGCGGATCGTTGTCGAGGAAGGCGAATTCGACGTTCGGCGTGCTGCGCTTGACGGCGTGCAGCATGCGCACCGCTTCCGGGTTGGCGGCCCCCAGCAAATACAGCTTCACACTGTGTGCCTGTGAGCCAGCAGATCCAGCACCACTTGCACCACGCGCTGTTGATCGGCGTCGGTCATGTCGTGATAGCTCGGCAGGTTGAAGGCGCGCTCGGGCAAGGCAAACGCCAGCGGCGTGTCGACCGCGTATTCGCTGAACATCGGCAGCGACGACAGCGGCCAGAAAAACACCCGGGCGTCGATGTCGGCGGCCTGGAAGGCGGCAATCATTTGCTCGCGGTCGATGCCGGTGGCGGCATCGAACACCACGGTCGGCATCCAGTAGCCATTGCGAGCATGGGCCGGTTCGGGATTGAGCGACACACCCGGTACGCCTTCGAGCGCTCGCGCGTAGTTGGCAAAAATCGCCCGCTTGCGCTCGATCAACTCGTCGATTCGCTCGACCTGGGCGCAGCCAACGGCGGCCTGCAGATTGCTCATTTTGTATTTGAAACCGACAAACTCCGGCCAGAACTGTTTAGTGCAACCCGCCACACGCCCATGGTTGGACAGGGTCAGAACACGCTCATACAAAGCTTTGTCGGACGTGACGAACATGCCGCCCTCACCGGTGGTCATGGTCTTGGTGCCATGAAACGAAAAAGCGCCGAAAGCCCCCAGCGAACCGGCAGCCTGGCCGCGCCATTGCGAGCCGATGGCTTCCGCCGCGTCTTCGATCACCGGGATGCCGAACTCGTCGCCGATGGCGAGCAGTGCGTCCATGTCACACAGGTTGCCGTACAAATGCACGGCGAGAATCGCCTTGGTGCGCGGGCTGATCGCCTTTCTGACTTGTTGCGGATCCAGGCACCAGCTATCCGCCAGAACATCGACGAACACCGGCGTGGCGCCCAGGTAAGTGATCGGCGCCGCCGAGGCAATCCAGTTGGTGTTGGCCAGGATCACTTCATCGCCAGCTCCCACGCCCAGGGCGGCCATGCCCATGTGCAGCGCGCCGGTGCAGCTGGAGGTGGCGATGGCGTAGGTGGCGCCCAGATGCTCGGCAAAGCCGTGCTCGAAACGTGTCAGGTATTCGTAGCAACGTGCGCCCCAGCCGTTTTGTACGGCGTCCAGGGCGTACTGCGCTTCGAGTTCGCCAACGCTGGGTTTGGTGTAATGAATTCTGCTCATTGGATGATCAACTCCGGAACGGCGACGACAAAGCGTGCGCCCCATGCCTTGGCCGCAGACAGTTGCTGCGTCACTTCGCTTAACAGGTTCCACGGCAACACCAGAATGTAGTCCGGCTGCTCCTGAGCAATCCGCGCAGGTGCAACAATCGGAATGCGGCTGCCCGGCAAGCATTTGCCCTGTTTGTGCGGGTTGGCATCAGCCACCCAGGCCAACAGATCCGGTTTGACCCCGGCATAGTTGAGCAAGGTATTACCCTTGGCCGCCGCGCCATAACCGACCACCCGTTTGCCGTCAGCCTTGGCCTGCAACAGGAAGCGCAGCAGCTCGTGCTTGATGCGTTCAGCGGCGGGCGCGAGGGTCGCGTAGTACTCGGCGGTTTTCACCCCGGCATCGAGTTCGGCCTGCAACTGTTGCTGCACCGTTGGCTGCACCGGGCGACGCTCGCCGTCCTTGCGCTGCACGAACACCCGCAATGATCCGCCGTGGGTGCTCAACTGGCTGACGTCGAACACTTCCAGGCCATTGCGCTCGCACAGCGTCTGCACGGCAGTCAGCGACAGGTAGGAATAATGTTCGTGGTACAGCGTGTCGAACTGCGCGCCGGCCATCAGCGTCAGCAGTTGCGGGAATTCGAAAGTGGCCACGCCGGCTGGCTTGAGCAACGTCGCGAAACCACCGAGGAAATCATTGATGTCCGGCACATGCGCAAGCACGTTGTTGGCCGCCATCAAATCGGCGCCCCAGCCTTCGCTTTGCAACTGCGCGGCGGTGTCGCGACCGAAGAACAACTCACGAATCTGCAGACCTTTCGCGCGCGCCGCTTGTGCGGTGCTGCGTGTCGGCTCGACGCCGAGGCACGGAATACCGCGACCGGCTACGTACTGCAGCAGGTAACCGTCGTTGGCGGCGATTTCCACCACGCGGCTGTCGGCAGTCAGGCCGAAGCGCTCGACCATCTCGGCGACATAGCACTCAGCATGGGCCAGCCAGGTGCTGGAGAACGAACTGAAATAGGCGTACTCGGCGTCGAACAGGCTGTCGGCGCTGGTGTAATCCTCGGTCTGTACCAGCCAGCATTGCTGGCACACCGCGATCTTCAGCGGCACCCACTGCTCGGCCTGCTCCAGGCGATCAGCGTGGACGTAGGCGTTGGACGGCGGCGAGGTGCCAAGGTCGATCAGCGGCAGGCTCAGCGGTGCGGCGCACCCACGGCAGTTCATAGACGCACTCCAGCAAAGTGTTGATCGAACGCGGGATGGCTGGAATCACGCGCTGACAAATTATTGACAGGCAACGGCCAGGCAATTGCCAGCCGTGGATCGTTCACCGACAGACCGCCCTCGTGTTCCGGCGCGTAATCGGCGCTGTGCAGGTAGAGCAATTCGGCATCTTCAGTGAGGGTCTGGAAACCATGAGCGAAACCGGCCGGTATCAACAGGCTGCGGCCATCGCCGGCCTTCAGGTGCTCGGCGTGCCAGTGCAGAAACGTCGCGGAGTCAGGACGCAGATCCACCGCCACGTCCCACACTTCACCGCGCAGGCAGGTGATCAGTTTGGCTTCCGGGGCGTTGCCATTCTGATAATGCAGACCGCGCACACTGCCCTTCTCGCGGGTGCAGGAATGGTTGATCTGGCGGATATGGAATTCGCTGCCGAACGCACTCAGGCTGCCTTCGCAGAACAGCCGGGCGAAGTGCCCGCGCTGATCTTCGAAACGCTTGTGCTGGACGCTGAACAATCCGGCCAGCGGCAACGCTTTCAGAGAAAACTCACTCACAGCGCGCCTCGGTACAGGTTCAATTGGCCGAGGGTGACGTTGCGCATGTCATCGCCGTTCTGCCACGCCAGGTGCCAGTCGAGGGTCTGGGTCAGGCATGCCTGCAAGGTCCAGCGTGGTTGCCAGCCCAGCAGTTGACGTGCGCGGCTGCTGTCCAAACGCAGCAGGCCCGCCTCGTGCAGTTCGCTTTTCTCGATGCGCAAACCGCGCGCCTGCGGCCAGCGACTGGCGAGCAATTCGACCACTTCGCCAACGCTGCACATGTCCGCCTCGCCCGGGCCGAAGTTCCACGCCCCGGCGTATTCCGGACCTTGTTCGTAGAGGCCAGCGGCCAGTTGCAGATAACCGGCCAAAGGTTCCAGCGCGTGCTGCCATGGGCGCACGGCTTGCGGATAGCGCAGGGTCACCGGCTCGTCGGCGGTCCAGGCCTTGAGCACGTCGGGAATCAGTCGCTCTGGGGCAAAATCACCGCCGCCCAAGACGTTGCCGGCACGCGCCGTGGCCAAGGCCAGACCGTGCTCAGCGTATTTGTCCGCCGGAAAGAATGACGCGGCATAAGACTGCGCCAACAGTTCGCAGCAAGCCTTGCTGCTGCTGTAAGGATCATGGCCACCAAGGGCTTCGTCTTCGCGGTACGGCCACAGCCATTCCTTGTTGGCGTAGACCTTGTCGGTGGTCACCAGCACACAGGCGCGCACGCAGCCGACCTGACGAATCGCTTCAAGCAGGTTCAGCGTGCCCATGACGTTGCTGGAGTAAGTGCCGAGCGGATCGCGATAGCCTTCACGCACCAGCGGTTGAGCCGCCAGGTGCAAAACAATCTCCGGCTCAGTGTCGGCGATGATTTCCAGCAAGGCGCCAAGATCCCGCAGGTCACCGCGCTGATCATTGATGCCTTCGTGCACCCGCGCCAATTCAAACAGGCTCGGCTCGGTCGACGGATCGAGGGAAAAACCGCTGACTTGCGCGCCGAGGCTTTGCAGCCACAGGGTCAGCCAACTGCCTTTGAAACCGGTGTGCCCGGTGACGAGGACGCGTTTGCCGCGCCAGAAATCCGCACTCAGTCCCATTGCTTCCATGGGGCCTCCCCGCTCTGCCACAGGGCTTCGAGATGGTTCTTGTCGCGCAGGGTGTCCATGGGCTGCCAGAAACCGTCGTGCTGAAACGCCATCAACTCACCGCGGGCGGCCAGTCCGTCCAGCGGGCCGGACTCCCACGACGTCGAATCGCCTTCGATCAGCGGCAGGACCTTGGGCGACAGCACGAAAAAGCCGCCGTTGATCCAGCCACCGTCGCCGCGTGGCTTCTCGGTGAAACCCAGCACCCGGTCACCTTCGCGATCCAGCGCGCCGTAGCGGCCCGGCGGTTGTACGGCGGTGACGGTGGCCAGTTTGCCGTGAGTCAGGTGGAAATCGACCAATGCGCTGATGTTCAAATCGGAAACGCCGTCGCCATAGGTGAAGCAGAAGGCTTCTTCATTTTCCAGATAGCGCGCGGCTCGCCCCAGGCGGCCACCGGTCATGGTTTCTTCACCGGTATCGATCAGCGTCACGCGCCATGGCTCGCTGTAATTCTGGTGAACGTCCATGCGATTTTCACGCATGTCGAAGGTCACATCGGAGGTGTGCAGGAAGTAGTTGGCGAAGAAGTCCTTGATCGCGTACCCCTTGTAGCCCAGGCAAATCACGAAATCGTGAATCCCGTGGGCGGAGTACTGCTTCATGATGTGCCAGAGAATTGGCTTGCCGCCAATCTCGATCATTGGCTTGGGCTTGAGGTGCGACTCTTCACTGATGCGCGTGCCCAGACCACCCGCCAAAATAACTGCCTTCATCCTCTCCCCTCTCGTTCGTCACAGGGCTGCGCATCGCTTTCTTGAGCGTTGCGGCCTTCTGGCTAAACCTTTCTGCCGTTTCGGGCGCAGGGGCAATGACCGCGAGCGCTCGTTTTATGGCGATTTGAGGGGGACTTGCAGGAAACGCGCCAGCTCGGTGCGCTACGTGTCGCAGGACGTGCAGCCATGAAAAAAGGGATGAATCCGTCACCGGACTCATCCCTTTCATCGAGCTGTTTCAACGATTGGAACCGGTCAGTCCGCCAGCCAGCCATTCTCCCAGTAGCGCAGGTTATCGCCACGCAGCACGTAATCGCGCAGCACCACCTCACGCAACTCATCGCCCATGCGGTAGCTGGCATCCGGATCGGCCAGGTGCATGCGAATCGCCTGCAGCCACTCATCGGTGGTGTTGGTCTTGACCCGCGTGCACGGCAGGTAGCCGCGATAGGCTTCGGTGTCAGTGCAGATCACCGGGTAGCCGCACGCGCCGTACTCCAGCAGCCGCAGGTTGCTCTTGCAGTCGTTGAAGATGTGGAACTCCAGCGGTGCGAGGGCCAGATCAAGGTTGAGGCTGGCCAGTTTCGCCGGATACACGTCGAGCGGGATCACCCCGTGGAACTCATGCATGTACGGACGCAGGTCATCCGGGCACATGCCGAAGAACACCCAGTCGACTTCATTGGCCAGTTCGCGAACCACCTCGGCGATCACGGCCAGGTCGCCGTGGTGGCTGGTGCCACCGCCCCAACCGACCCGAGGCTTCTTCGACGTGCGCCGCTGGCTGCGCAGATTGCTCCAGAGGTCTTTGGCGAGCATGTTCGGCACCACACGAATGTCGTGGTGCATGTCCGACAGCGCATTGGCCAGTGGCTGAGTCGACACGACCACCCGATCACAGAGGCCGATCGCTCGACGCACCATGCGCTCCATGTCCTGCTTGCTCGGCATGTTGCGGATGTGGGCATTGCGATGAGGAACGTCGATGACATAGTCATCCAGTTCGAAAATACGCCGGGCGCTGAAATACTTCTTCAGCGGCGGAATTTCATCGATGGCGTGCTCCGAGTAGCGCCCCTGCAGCACGATCACGTCGGGGGCCTGACGCTCGATTTCGACGATCGACGGCAAGCCGTAGCAGATGCGCCCCTCGACCCGGTTGGCCGCCTCCAGCTCGATCATCGGCTGGCTCATGCGGTAATGGCCGATGGCAGACGCGTTGATCGGCACCACGAGCACGTTGGGCAGACTCGACCTGGAAAACGCACTCCAGCCGGTCAGCAGACCCGGTTCGAGGCTAAAGTTGCTGGCCCCGATCCCCTGTAGCGCAAGATTGACGTTGTAGGCCGGATCGCGCGCAATCTGCGGCAACCAGCGCTGGTAAAACGCATCCTGCTCGCGCTCGTGCTGTTGTTGCTCTTCGCTTGTTGCCACGGCGACCGGGCGCGTGCCCACAGCCAGCCGGGCATGCGGATTCCACACCACCAGATAACCTTCGCGACCGACCCGCAGGCACAGATCGACGACGTTGTAGGCGACCTTCAAGTCCTGTTCGTCGAGCCCCGCGACCTCCTCGAAGACCGACTTGCGAACCATCAGGCAGTCACCGCCGACAGCGCTCAGATCCTGCACCGCCTGCAGCCGGAACATATAGCCCTCCGATTGCATCGGTTGACCAAAGAACGGCAAACCGGCCGGCCCCTGCAAGCCGAGAATCAGGCCGGCATGCAACACCCCGCCGTCCGGGTCGAACAACTTGGCGCCGACCACCCCGACTTCGGGGCGCTGCGCATGATTGAGCAATTCGTCGAGCCAATCGGCTTGCGTGATCACCGCAAAAGCGTTGAGCAGCAACACATACTCGCCACGCGCCTGGCTCACGGCAAAGTTGTGAATGGCGGCGGGGTTGTGCTTTTGCGGGTAGCGCAACACACGAATCAGGTCACTGCCCAATTGCTCCATGCCGTCGAGCCAGGTCAGCGCCTCGGCGCTTTCGCTGCCGCTGTCGACCAAGAGAATTTCGTACTCGGTATAAGCGGTCTTTTCCAGCAGCGTTTCGACACACCGCTGCAAGGCCGCCGTCTGATCCTGAGCGACGATGATCACCGACACCAGCGGGCGTCGGGCATGGCGATAGTCGACCCGGTTGAGCAGTTCACTGCCCTCGCGTCGAGTCTCGTAGGCAATCCCCAAGCGCTGCAGATGCGCATCGAGCACCCGTGGATTCTGTTCCAGGACACCCGGGTCGGTAAGCCATTGGGACAGGTCGAATTTCGATTCAAGCAACACTTCGGCGACGTGCCCGATCACTTGAGTGCCGTCGCTCTCGACCATGCGCCATAGCAGGTCGTGAGGCGCCAGTTGGGCAAAGTCAGGCGTCAGGCCGCCCAACTCCAGAACCCGCTCGCGCTTGAACGCCAGCGCCCGCCCGACGTAGGGATAGCTGCGCATGAGGTCGAGGTTGAAATCCGGCTTGAACGCAGGCTCTGCCGACTCACCACTGCGCAGACTGCCTTCGTCGCTGTACAGGCAGGTGAAGGACCGCGAATGCGCGATGCGGTCAGCCATGATCAGCAACGCCGTGGCCACCGGCCGATCACCGGGTTGCAGCAGGTAGAACCAGTCGGCGCCTTCCAGTTGCGGCAGCAAGCTATTGAGCTGCTCCAGCCCGTCGTCTTGCAGCGGCAGGCGAAACACGCGCCCATCCAGCTCCGCTTCGGCACAGGACGCGGACAGGACCAGCACCAATTCCGCCGGGTAATCCTGATTGGCGAGGGCCTCCAGCGTACGTTCCACACCGGCGCGACTGCCTTTGTCGTCGATGATGACCGGCACTATTCGCGGCTGGTGCGACCAACCGGCGATGGTTTCCGGCAGCATCTTGCGCTGCCCTTCGGTCAGCACCCGGCACGCCAGCCATTGCGCATAGAGTTCGCCGAAACTCAGGCTGTCCACCCCGACGCCACACTCCTGGCGGCTCTGCCGGGAACCCAGGGTGCGACTCAACGGCAGCTCATCCCAAACCCTAGGCGACTCATCAGCCTTTGCCAGCGGGATGTAACGCACCCAGCCTGGCGCCGGCGCCGACTCACCGTTGCGGACCTTGAGCATTTGCGAGAGCCACTCGCGCTCGACGTCCATCGCGTCTTTCATCGGTTGCTGCGCACTCAGCCGCTCCGGATAAAGACGCTCGGCGCTCAGCACGTTGTTGGACACCGCCAGGTTGCCGCGTCGCAGCAGGCAGATATACAAGGCAAAATCCAGGCTCGCGACGAAGCCGCCGCCCTCCTCGGTCAATGCCGGCAGCAGCTCGGCAACGTCCGCGCGGCGAAACAGCGCGTTGCTGAAACCGCCGAGTACGTTGACCGGGAATTTTTCAAAGATCGCCAGTAAATCGTCGCCCTTGAACAGGCCACTGACCGGCGACAGCGAGGTGTTTTCCAGACGCGCAGGCAGGATGATGTCGTTCGCGTCCCAGAGCAGTCGCTGCGCCAGCACCAGGCTGACCTCTGCACGGCGCATCTCGTGCGCCTGCTGCTCGATACAGGCGGAATACAGCAGATCATCGTCACACAGAAACTTGATGAACTCGCCCTGCGCCTGATCCAGGCAGGCTTTCAGATTGCCGACCAGGCCCAACGTGCGCGGGTTGCGGACATAACGGACGGCGACGCCGCTCTCCTCGCCGACATTCGAGACGATGTTTTCGATCTCGACGCCACGACTGTCATCGCAAACGATGATCTCCAGATGGCCATAGCCTTGACCGACAGCGCTGCGCAACGCTCGCTCGAAAAAGCGTGGATTGAAGGCGGGAATGACAAGGCTGACGAGAGGGAGTGAATTCACGGCGGGCTCACAGGCGGTACGAGCCCGCTCGGTAAAGCGAGCCCTGGAAACCGCTAAAAAACATTACTTGAAGGATGGAGCAAACGGGCGCTCACGCGCCCGTTAACCATCAGATCTTGTTGAACAGACCCAACTGGCTGATCTTGCTGAACGCCAACTGCGCGGCTTGCAACATGGTCTGCTGCAGGGTCAGGCGGGTCATGACTTCGGCGGGATCCGAATCACGGATCGAGCCTTGTGTCGTGGTGTTCGCCGTGCTCAGGCTCAGGTTCGTCGCGGTTTGCATCTCCAGCGCCTGGCCACGGGCACCAATGGTGGTGACAGACGCGCCAATCTGGTTGGTGGCGGCGTCGATGTTGCCGAGACCCGACTCCATGACACCCTGAAACTTCTGCTTGGCAACATCATCACCGTCGATCGGCATATTCAATGCCGTAATCATCTGGCCCAGCGTGTCGAGCACGTTCTGGGTCTGGTGATTGTTCGGCTGGATCGAGAACTGATCGCCAGCGGCCGGCGTGTTGCCCAGCGCGAAAGTCACGCCCGCAGCGGTCGCGTTGCCGCCGGCCACGGTGCCAGACGACACGGGTTTGCTGTCTGCAGTGACTGGCGCCGCATACAGATCGAACGCCGTGGCGCTGGTGAACTTGAGCACCGCGCCGCCTTGCGGGAAGGCGTTTGTATAGGCCGACTGGTCGGTGATGGTCGAACCGGTAATCACCGCAGTAGACGGGTTGCCCGGGCTGCGCGCGGTGGTGAACGAGTCAGGTTGGGTCGACAACTGGAAGCTGTGCCCGGCAATGACCGCGTCCGGGTTGGTGTCACCCGCTTTCAGGTTGATGTTCAGCTTCAGGTCGACGCCACGGAAACTGACCGTCTGGTTGGTGCCGGTGGTGTTGACGATCGCGCCGTTCTGGCTGGCTTCGGCCGTCACGTCGTTACCCAGCGCATCGGTGATTTGCAGTTGGGTGCTGCTGACGAAGCTGACGGTGTACGGCTGACCACCGGAGAACTTGGAGTTGTAGGTGGCCACATTGCCAACGGTACCGCTGGACAGCACGACACGGCCGTCATCCACTGCCGGAGCCGTCATGTTGGTGCTGGTGCGGCCGGTGTTGATGGTCTGCTGAAAGGCATCCCAACCGGTGGTATTGGTGCCGACCGTCATACCGTCGCCGATGCCCAGGTTGATCGTGGTCTGGTCACCGTTGTAGGTGTAAGTGCCGTCGGCATTCTGCGAGTACGGCGCGGTATCGGTCTTCGAACCGGAGAACATGTAGTTGCCGTTGGCATCCTTGGAGTTCATCAGGCCCAGCACTTGTTGCTGGATCTGACTCAGTTCCGCAGCGTAAGCCTGGCGATCCTTGTCGGTGCGCGTGCCGGTGTTGGCGGCCAGGGCGAGTTCCTTGGCACGCGCCAGTGCGGTGGTGATGGAATCCAGCGTGGACTCCTGCACATTCAACGAATTTGTGGTGCTGTCGACGTTGGTCTTGTACTGATCCAGCATCGCGGCCTGCTGGCCCAGTTGCAGCAAACGACCGGCGCCGATCGGATCATCGGACGCATTGGTGATGCGTTGCAGGCTGCTCGCCTCGCTGGCGGTGGCGACAGCCTTGTTGAAGTTACGCTGATAGTCCGACGCTTGCGTGCCGTAATACTGGGCGGTGGAAATGCGCATGAATTACGACTCCTTAAAGGCTGTTGATCAGCGTGGCGAAAGTTTCCTGCGCAGCTTTGATGATCTGCGAAGACGCTGTGTAGTACTGCTGGTATTTGACCAGGTTGCCGGTTTCTTCATCCAGGTTCACGCCGGACAGCGAATCGCGGGCACCTTTGGCGTTATCCAGAATCGCCGAGGTCGCGGCGCTGTCGGACTTGCCTTGGGCAGTCTTGGTGCCGACGTTGGTCACCAGCTTGTTGTAGGCGTCAGTCAGGCTGATGCCTTTACTGGCCGAACCGGTGTCGACGGTCTGCGCGGTTTGCAGGGCGACCAGCGATTGCGCGTTGCGGTTGTCCGAAGACGCCGCACCGGTCAGGTTCATGGTGAAGGTTTCGCCAGGCTTCGGCGTGCCGCCAACAGTGGTCTGCACGGAGAAGGTTTTCTGTACGTTCGGCGTAACGCTGGTGTCCAGCACCGGGTTGCCGCTGGCATCGACGATGCCGACTTTAAGTTCCAGCGCGTTCGATTGACCGGGAACGATAGTGCCGCTGCTGATGAGGCCGCCCTTGGCATCCACAAAAGTGTAAGACTGGCTGCCCCCGGTCACCGCACCGAACACCAGTTTCACCGGCGTCGAATTCTTCAGCGCCGCCTGCATGTCAGCCTGGGCAGTCGGGTTGTAGATATCGATCTTGCTGGTCAGCGTCGGCTGGGTGAAGGTGCCCAGACCGCTGGCGCTGGCCACACCGGTCAACGGACCGGCCGCGGCGATTTTCTTCGGATCGGTGAGCACCGTCTGAATGCTCGCCGCCGCATTGCGGGTCGGGGTGATTTTGAAGCTGTCACCGGCGCTCAACGCACCACCCTTGAGCGCGAGGGTAAAGCCGTCGATCACTGGCGGCGGATTGGTCGTGGTGCTGAAGGCACCCAGGTCGGTGCCGTCGGAGCGCTTGACGGTGTAGTCAGTGGCGCTGGTGAACGTCACTTGATAATCGCTGGTGGTCAGCTTGCCGGTGTCCTTGATGGTGACATCGAGGTTACCCGAACCGGTGCTGTTGCCCGACTGCGCGATGCTGCGCGAACTGACCAGCGCGGCACTGTTGATGTTGTTGAAAATCGCCGCGCCGAAGTCACCGTTCTTGTCGATGCCTTGGGCTTGCTGGCTGTTGACCTGATCCGCGATCACCAGCGCCACTCGGCCCAGCTCGTTGAGCGACGGGTCGAGGACTTCTTTGCGGTAAGTCAGCAGGCCGCCGATTTCGCCACCGCTCATCGCCGAGGTGATGTCGATGGTGCTCGAACCGCGATCCATCTGGATGGCCATGCGCGACGGATCGTCTTTGCTCGCGACCATGCTCAGCGTGTTGGTGGTGTTGCCGATCACCAGCGGCTGACCGCTGCCGATGTAGACGTCAAAACTGGTGCCACGCTCGACGACCTGTGCGCCGGTCAACTCGGACAACTGGCGTACGGCTTCGTTACGGCTGTCGAGCAGATCGTTCGGCGCACCACCGCTGGTGGAGATCTCGCCGATCTTCTGGTTCAGGTTGGCAATCGAGGTGGCCAGCTTGTTCACCTGAGCAGTCATGTCGCCCAGGCTGCCATTGATGGTGGTGTTCTGGTCGTTGAGCTGTTTGGCGATGGTGTTGAAACGACTGGTCAGCGCCTGTGCGCCGGTCAGCACCGATTGACGGGAAGTGTCATCGGTCGCCGAGGTCGAAACGCCCTGCATCGTGGTGAAGAATTTCTGCAGCACGCCGGTCAGGCCGGTGTTGGTGTCCGACAGCATCGAGTCCAGCGGCGTGGCCTGCGCCAGGTAAGCAGCCGATTCGCTGTCGAGCGAAGTAGCGGTGTGCAGTTGGCTTTCCAGGTACGAGTTGTACACCCGGCGCACGTCAGCCAGGGTGGTGCCCGTACCGATGAACACGGTGCCGAACTGCTGCGAGGATTTGGTGCCCTGCACGGTTTGCTGACGTGAATAACCGGCGGTGTCGACGTTGGCAATGTTGTTGCCTGTCGTAGCCAAAGAGGACTGGCTGGCCGACAGTCCCGACATCCCGATATTGAGCAAACTCATGGTTCAGACCTTATACCTTGTGCCTTAAAAAGGCGTGGTGGATACACCCGCCGCAGCGTAGTTTTGGAAACTGTTCATCTGCTTGGCTATCTGCGAAATCTTTGTCGCGTAGTTCGGGTCGGTGGCGTAACCGGCCTTTTGCAACTCGCGTACAAACTGTTCTGGGTTATCGGCAGACTTCACGACATCTTGATAGCGATTATTGCTCTGCAGCAAAGTCACCAGATCGTGGAAGCTGTCCTTGTACGAGGCGTAGGAACGGAACTCGGCCGTCTCCTTGACCATCGCGCCATTACGGAACTCGCTGGTGATTGCGCGAGCCGAATCGCCCTTCCAGTTGCTGCTCGCCTTGATGCCGAACAGGTTGTGGCTGCTGCTACCATCCTGGGCACGCATGACCGACTTGCCCCAACCGGTTTCCAGTGCCGCCTGTGCCACCAGATAGCGCGGATCGACGCCGATACGGTCGGCTGCTTCCTTGGCCATCGGCAGCATGGTGTTGACGAATTCGTCGGCGGAACTGAAGGCTTTCTTCGCCGGTGCCAGCGGAATCTGCGCCATCGCACGACCATAAATCTGCATCTGCCCGCCCGAGGCTTTTTCGCCCTCGGCGCGCGCCAGCCAGTCGCCGTTGTACAGCGGGCCGGCGCCGGTCGTGGCTGCGGTCGTGGCGCGCTGCGGCAATTGTGTGGCCGCTGCCGGTGTAGCCGACGGCACCAGCCCGGCGAGCAGACGATCAGCCAGCTTCGGTGGCAGAGCCAGACGCCGCTGATTGATCAGTTCCATGTCGTTGCGATGGGCCAGTTGTGTATTCGGTGCATTCACCGAACGCGACGCCCACAACGGACGCTCGCCATTGAGCCGCGACAACGGGCCGTTGGTGGCCACGGTGCCGGCGGCAATCGGCGTGGCCACTGCAGCGGCTTTTGCCTTGGCTTCTTCCTGCTTGGCGGCGGACGCGGCAGCGGCCTCGCCCGGCGCCATCGGTTTGTTCTTCGACATCTGCCGCATCAGCACGTCGGCCAGACCGATACCACCGCCCTCGCGGGACATGGAAACGGCCAGTTGCTGGTCGTACATTTCCTGATACTGCTTGGCCGCCGGCGTGTTGAGCGGGTTGTCCTGGCCCAGCGCTTCGGTGGCCGAGCGCATCGACTTGAGCATTTCGCCGAGGAACAGCGATTCGAATTCCTGCGCCACTTTGCGCATGTTCGCATCACTGTTCTTGTCGCCGACCTTGAGCTGGTTCAGGCGATTGAGGTCCGAGTAGGAGCCCGAATCGTTGCTGCTGACCAGACCGCTTTTGCGCATATCCATAAGGGTCGGCCTCAGATCACGATCAGGTCGGCTTGCAACGCGCCGGCCTGCTTCAGCGCTTCGAGGATCGCCATCAAGTCACCCGGCGCCGCGCCGACCTGGTTCACCGCACGCACGATTTCGTCGAGGGTGGTGCCTGGGCCGAACTTGAACATCGGCTTGGCTTCCTGCTCGGCATTCACCCGCGAGCGTGGCACGACAGCGGTCTGGCCGTTGGACAACGGACCCGGCTGACTGACGATCGGGTCTTCGGTGATCGTCACGGTCAGGCTGCCGTGGGTCACGGCGGCCGGGGAAACCTTGACGTTCTGGCCGATGACGATGGTGCCGGTCCGCGAGTTGATGATGACTTTCGCCACCGCCTGACCCGGATCGACCTCGAGGTTTTCCAGAATCGACAAGTAGTCGACGCGCTGGCTCGGATCGAGTGGCGCGGTGACACGGATCGAACCGCCGTCGATGGCTTGCGCAACGCCAGGGCCAAGCATGTCGTTGATCTTGTCGACGATACGTTTGGCGGTGGTGAAGTCGGAACGGTTGAGGTTCAGCGTCAGGCTGTTGCCCTGGTTGAAACCGCTCGGCACCGAACGCTCCACCGAGGCACCGCCAGGGATACGGCCGGCCGACGGAACGTTGACGGTGATCTTCGAACCGTCACGGCCTTCAGCATCAAAACCGCCGACCACCAGGTTGCCCTGAGCGATGGCGTAGACGTTGCCGTCGATACCCTTGAGCGGGGTCAGCAACAGTGTGCCGCCGCGCAGGCTCTTGGAGTTACCGATCGAGGACACGGTGATATCGACCTGCTGACCCGGTTTGGCGAACGCCGGCAAGTCGGCACTGATCGACACCGCCGCGACGTTCTTCAACTGCACGTTGCCCGATCCCGGCGGCACCTTGATGCCGAACTGCGAGAGCATGTTGTTGAAGGTCTGCAGGGTGAACGGGGTTTGCGTCGTCTGGTCGCCGGTACCGTTAAGCCCGACCACCAGGCCGTAACCGATCAACTGGTTGGAGCGCACGCCAGAGATGCTGGCGATATCTTTCAGCCGCTCGGCGTGGGCAGCAAAGGCTGCGGACATCAGCGCCGCAGCCAGCATGAGGCTCTTGAAATTCAAAGTCGCCACCTAGAAAGGGAACAGCGGGCTGAGGAAGAAACGGTCGAACCAGCCTGGCTGACTCGCATCGGCAAACGAACCGGTGCCCGAGTAGGTGATGCGCGCATCGGCGACACGGGTCGACGACACGGTGTTGTCCGTGGCGATGTCATCGGCACGCACTAAACCTGCAATCCGCACCAGCTCATCGCCGGTGTTGAGGGTCATCCACTTCTCACCGCGCACAGCAATGATGCCGTTGGGCAAGACGTCAGCCACGGTCACGGTGACCGAACCGGTCAGGGTGTTGCCCTGCGCGGCCTTGCTGTCGCCCTTGGTGGCGCGGTCGCCGCTGTAGCCAACGTCCAGACTCAGATCGTTACCGCCCAACGGGTTGTTGGTGGTACCGCTGCCGCCGAACAACGAGGTCAGACCGATACCGGTCTTGCTGTTCTTGGCCACTTGCGAGTTGGCGTTCTTGCTCGCCTGCGTGCGCTCGTTGAGGGTGATGGTGATGATGTCACCAACCCGGAAAGCCTTGCGGTCGCTGTACAGGTTCTGCTCGAAGCCGGCCTGATAGATCGAGCCATTATTGGCCGCAGCCGGCAGCGGCGTGCGCGGCAACACCGGGGCGTAGTAAGGGTCATTGGGCTTGGGCGTCGGGGCGACGCAGCCCGCGAGCGAGACGACTCCACTCAATGCCAGAACAGATACGAAGCGATTCATGACCCTACCTCACGGTGTTGCAGGCGACCTCATGGCCGCCTCATAGACTTGATTACAGATTCTGCGTTACGAACGAGAGCATCTGGTCGGCGGTGGAGATCACCTTGGAGTTCATCTCGTAAGCGCGCTGAGTGGTGATCATGTTGACCATCTCTTCAACGGTGCTGACGTTGGAGGTTTCCAGGGTGTTCTGCAGCATGGTGCCAAACCCGTTCAGGCCCGGAGTACCGACTTGCGGCGCGCCGGAAGCAGCGGTTTCCAGGAACAGGTTGTTGCCCACGGCTTGCAGACCGGCCGGGTTGATGAAGTCGGCGGTTTGCAGGTTGCCGATCACTTGCGCTGCCGGGTTGCCGGCGATGGTCACCGACACTGTGCCGTCACGGCCGACGGTGAAGGTCTGGGCATCGTTCGGAATGACGATGGCCGGTTCCAGAGCGAAACCGCTGGCGTTGACGATCTGGCCGTTGGAATCGAGGTGGAAGGTACCGTCACGGGTGTAGGACGTGGTGCCGTCCGGCTGCAGGATCTGGAAGAAACCGCGACCGTCGATGGCCATGTCCAGCGGCTGCTCGGTGGTTTGCAGGCTGCCGGCGGTGAAGTTTTTCTGGGTGCCGACGATACGCACACCGGTACCCAGTTGCAGACCCGACGGCAGTTCGCTGTCCTGGGTCGACTGGGCGCCTGGCTGACGCTTGATCTGATAGAGCAAGTCCTGGAATTCGGCGCGATCACGCTTGAAACCCGTGGTCGACACGTTCGCCAGGTTGTTGGAAATGGTGGTCAGGTTGGTGTCCTGGGCGGACAGACCGGTTTTGGCAACCCATAGAGCCGGAAGCATTCGATTCTCCTCGTGCGCCTGTTTTTCGGCGCGACGTTCTGATAATTAGCTGATCTGCAAGACCCGAGCCATGGCCTGGTCGTCGTCTTTGGCGGTATTCATCATCTTGACGTGCAACTCGAACTGCTTGGCCAGGGCCAGCACCGAGGTCATCTCTTCAACGGCGTTGACGTTGCTCGATTCAAGGAAACCCGACACCAGTTTGACGTTGGCATCGGCCGGCGCAGGCTGGCCGTCTTTGGTGTAGATCGAGCCGTCGAGACCCTTGTTCATGTTCTTGATGTCCGGGTTGACCAGTTTGATCCGGTCGACTTCCGCCATGACGCGCGGGCCTTCGCCCATCGCACGAATACTGATGGTGCCGTCTTCACCGACTTCGATCTGCTGCTCAGGCGGCACGGCGATCGGGCCGCCATTGCCGATCACCGGCATGCCGTTGCCAGCACGCAGCACGCCGAGGGCGTCAACGTTGAGGCTGCCGGTACGCACGTAGCTTTCGCCGCCATTGGGGTTCTGCACGGCGATAAAACCGTTGCCGGTGACGGCAACGTCGAGGTCACGCCCAGTCTGCACCAGCGAGCCCGGGGTGAAGTCGGTGGCTGGCCGTTCGCTCATGGCAAACGCACGCGCCGGAAAGCTGTCACCGAACACCGGCATCGAACGCGCCTGTTCCAGGTCGCGCTGAAAACCGTTGGTGGAGATGTTCGCCAGGTTGTTGGCATGCGCCTTTTGCGCCAGTGCATTCTGGCTGGCGCCGGTCATTGCCACATAAAGGTACTTGTCCACACTCTTTCCTCTGCATGCCGGACGTTTGCCGCCCACCGCTGTACTGCTGAGCCATAAGCAATTTGCAGACCAACTTTTTTCTGGCGGACGAAGACCCGGCAAACAAAGGACTTGGGGGATGTTGCGAGGGAATTGGAAATGTATCGAAGTCGAAAAACCGGCGGTGTTATGCCGCTTGGCGGCAAAAGATCAAAAGATCGCAGCGTGCCGCAGCTCCTACATTTGAAATGCGTATTCCTGTAGGAGCTGCCGAAGGCTGCGATCTTTTGATCTTAAGCTTCGGGATCTTTGCCGACTTCATACTCACGCAGTTTGTTGGCAATGGTGGTGTGCGAAACCCCCAGCCGCTTACCCAACTGCCGACTGCTCGGATGCTCGGAATACAACCGCTCCAGCACCGCTTTCTCAAAGCGCCCGACAATCTCGTCCAGCCCACCCTCCAGCGAGAAATCGCCAAGCGGCTGACGCACGCCGTAATCCGGCAGACGAATATGCTCGGCCTTCACCGTGCCGCCGTCGCACAGCGAAACCGCCTGAAACAGCACGTTCTCCAGTTGCCGCACGTTGCCCGGCCAGTGGTAATGACTGAGCCGATCCATCGCCGCCGGCGCCAGTTTCGGTAGCGAGCAACCGATCTGCCGACTGGCCTGATCGAGAAAATGCTCAACCAGTGGGGTCAAGCCGTCGAGGCATTCACGCAGCGGCGGGATGTGCAGGGAGAGCACGTTCAAGCGGTGATACAAATCCTGGCGAAACTCGCCGCGCGCGCACAGCTCCGACAAGTCGACCTGCGTCGCACAGATGACCCGCACATCCAGATAAACCTCTTCATCACTGCCGACCCGGCGAAAGCAACCGTCCTGCAAAAAGCGCAGCAACTTCACTTGAAGACGCGGGCTCATCTCACCGACACCGTCAAGAAACAGCGTGCCGCCCGCCGTCAATTCCAGCAGCCCGAGCTTGCCTTCGGCGCGTGCACCTTCGAAGGCGCCGGGGCCGTAGCCGAACAGTTCGGTCTCGGCCATCGACTCCGGCAAGCCTGCACAGTTGAGCGCCATCAACGGCGACTGCCCGCGCGGACTGGCGAGGTGGCAAGCGCGTGCGAGCAATTCCTTACCGGTGCCGGTTTCGCCTTCAATCAATAACGGCGCATCGAGCGGTGCCATGCGCCTGGCTTCACGCACCACCGCCGCCATGACTTTAGAGCTCTGGAAAATGCTGTCGAAACCACGCAGTTCCTGTTTGCGCACGTTGTAGATGCGCTCGCCGACACGGTCGGCGCGGTGCAAGGTCAGCACCGCACCGGCCATCGCTTCACTGTCGTCATGCTCCGATTGCAGCGGCGCAATGTCGGCCAGAAAGATGTCGCCCTTGACCTTGACCCGCATGCCGTTGATTCGCGATTTATTCGCGCGCACCAGTTCCGGCAAGTCGAAATCTTCGGCGTAACGCGACAGCGGAATCCCCGGCACCTCGTCGACCCGTACACCGAGCAACTGCGCCGCCGCACGGTTGGCAGCGACGATCGAGCCGCCCATGTCGATCGACAGCACCGGAAACTCCAGCGCGCCGAGCAAGGCGTTCAACTCCATGTGCCGCCGCTCGCTGGGCATCAGCCCTACCCGCTTGACGCCAAACACCCCGGCGATCGCCTCGAACTTCGGCCGCAGCGCCTGGAACTGGATATTGATCAGGTTCGGGCAATGCAGATAAATCGCATTGCCATGCTCGCCACCGACCTCACCGCGCGCCACGTTGATCCCGTAGGCAACCAGCAGGTTGAGGATGTCACGCAGGATGCCGATGCGGTTCTGGCAGTGGACTTTGATGCGCATATATAAGGCCCGACAAGATGGGGAGTTGAATACCGAACCTGTGGGAGCGAGCTTGCTCGCGAAGGCGTCAGCACATCCAGCATTGATGTGTCAGACCCAGCGCTTTCGCGAGCAAGCTCGCTCCCACAGGGTATTGAGGTGCGCCCGAAGCTCATTTTTCTGTCGAGGCACGCAGATAGTTGTCAAGATTATGTGACAGGTACTGACCTTTTCAAACCCGGGAATCACCGCAAATGCGAGATACCCGCCAAACCGTAACGATAACTTTACGAATTAAGGAGAAATTTCCTACACGCAGACGATTCAACCTGCTGCACATCAACCCGCTCTCGGGTAATTCTGAATCCATCGCTGGACATAACAAGAACGAATTCCCCTAGCAGGAGAGCAGTATGAAGCAGACGCAATACGTGGCCCGCGAGCCCGATGCGCAAGGTTTTATCGACTACCCCGCCGAAGAACACGCGGTGTGGAACACGCTGATCACTCGCCAGTTGAAAGTGATCGAAGGGCGTGCCTGCCAGGAGTATCTGGACGGTATCGAAAAACTCGGTCTGCCCCACGACCGCATTCCGCAACTCGGCGAGATCAACAAGGTGCTCGGCGAGACCACCGGTTGGCAGGTCGCCCGCGTTCCGGCACTGATCCCCTTCCAGACCTTTTTCGAACTGCTGGCCAGCAAGCAATTTCCGGTCGCTACGTTTATTCGTACCCGCGAAGAGCTGGACTACCTGCAAGAACCGGATATTTTCCACGAGATCTTTGGTCACTGCCCGCTGCTGACCAACCCGTACTTCGCCGAATTCACCCACACCTACGGCAAACTCGGTTTGCAGGCCACCAAGGAGGAACGCGTTTATCTGGCGCGTCTGTACTGGATGACCATCGAGTTCGGCCTGGTCGACACCCCGCAAGGCAAACGCATCTACGGCGGCGGCATCCTGTCCTCGCCCAAAGAAACCGTTTATTCGCTGTCGGACGAGCCGGAGCATCAAGCCTTCGATCCGCTCGAAGCCATGCGCACGCCGTATCGCATCGACATCCTGCAACCGCTGTACTTTGTCCTGCCGAATCTCAAGCGTCTGTTCGACGTGGCGCATGAAGACATCATGGCCATGGTTCGCCAAGGCATGCAGCTGGGTCTGCACGCACCGAAATTTCCGCCGAAACCGAAAGCCGCGTGAACCGCGACTTTTGCTGACAATTGAGCCTGTCAGTCGCCGCCACTTTGGTTTAGCGTGACGGCATTGACGGCTCAAACGCTTTAATAAAAAAAACACACTCGATTTCAGGAATACGCCATGTCCACTTTGAACCAAGCCCACTGCGAAGCCTGCCGCGCCGATGCGCCACAAGTCAGCGACGAAGAACTGCCGATCCTGATCAAGCAGATCCCTGACTGGAACATCGAAGTGCGCGACAGCATCATGCAACTGGAGAAGGTCTTCCTGTTCAAGAACTTCAAGCATGCGCTGGCCTTCACCAACGCTGTCGGCGAGATCTCCGAGGCCGAAGGTCACCACCCGGGCCTGCTGACCGAATGGGGCAAAGTCACCGTGACCTGGTGGAGCCACTCGATCAAAGGCCTGCACCGCAACGACTTCATCATGGCCGCGCGCACTGACGAAGTGGCCAAGACCGCAGAAGGACGCAAGTAATGCACTTCGACGCCATCGGCCGGGTACCCGGCGACCCGATCCTCGGCTTGATGGAGGCGTATGCGCAGGACGCCAACCCGCGCAAATTCGACTTGGGCGTTGGCGTCTACAAGGATGCCCAGGGCCTGACGCCGATCCCGGAAGCGGTGAAAATTGCCGAAGCGCGCCTCGTCGAAAGCCAGGACACCAAGACCTACATCGGTGGTCACGGTAACCCGCTGTTCGGCAAAGTCATCAATGAGCTGGTGCTGGGCACCGACGCGAAGCTGATCGCCGAACAACGGGCCGGCGCCACCCAGACCCCTGGCGGTACCGGTGCGCTGCGTCTGGCCGCCGACTTCATCGCCCAGTGCCTGCCGGGCAAAGGCGTTTGGTTGAGCAATCCGACCTGGCCGATACACGAAACCATTTTCGCCGCGGCCGGGGTCAAGGTCAGTCACTACCCGTACGTGGGCAGTGACAACCGCCTCGACGTCGACGCCATGCTCGCAGTGCTCAACGAAGTACCGAAGGGCGATGTGGTGCTGCTGCACGCGTGCTGCCACAACCCGACCGGTTTTGATTTGAGCCATGACGACTGGCAGCGCGTGCTCGATGTGGTACGCGCCCGCAATCTGCTGCCGCTGATCGACTTTGCCTACCAGGGCTTTGGCGACGGTCTGGAGCAGGATGCGTGGTCGACCCGGCTGTTCGCGGCAGAAGTGCCCGAGCTACTGATCACCAGTTCCTGCTCGAAGAACTTCGGCCTGTACCGCGACCGTACCGGTGCGCTGATCGTCTGCGCGAAAACCGCCGACAAGCTCATCGACATCCGCAGCCAACTGGCCAACATTGCCCGCAACCTGTGGTCGACGCCGCCGGATCACGGTGCGGCGGTGGTCGCGACCATCCTCGCCGATCCAGAGCTGAAAGCCCGCTGGGCCGATGAAGTGGAAGCCATGCGCCTGCGCATTGCGCAACTGCGCAGCGGCCTGGTCGAAGCGCTGGAGCCACACGGTTTACGTGAGCGCTTTGCGCACATTGGCGTGCAGCGCGGGATGTTCTCTTACACCGGCCTGTCGCCGGAGCAAGTGAAACAACTTCGCGAGCATCACAGCGTGTACATGGTCAGCTCGGGCCGGGCGAACGTCGCCGGCATCGACGCCACGCGCCTCGCGCTGCTGGCCGAAGCTATCGCCAGCGTCTGCAAGTAACACCGCAATACCCTGTAGGAGCTGCCGAAGGCTGCGATCTTTTGATCTTTTTTTAAAGCAGGATCAAAAGATCGCAGCCTTCGGCAGCTCCTACATTTGTTTTGTGGTGACCTGCAGGTTTGCCCTCCCCCTGCGGCCATCTGTCGCATTAATTTGAATTAAAAGTCTGATTGTCATTTTTCCTGCTGTATCCTGCGCAGGCTTTCAAGAAGCGCGGATCTACCAGATCTATCAACAGACTTAGCGAGGAGCGCAACCATGCACGAGATTCCTAATCTCCCCTTCCCAAGCCTGCACGTACCTGAGCAGACGACCACGCAACAAGCCGGCGCGGGGCAACCCGAACCGAAAGAAGCCGTTGAGAGCCGCCCGGCCGACAACGAAGAGTAAGACCCGTCG
The DNA here is from genome assembly GCF_013433315.1 of Pseudomonas crudilactis. Classification (GTDB taxonomy): domain Bacteria; phylum Pseudomonadota; class Gammaproteobacteria; order Pseudomonadales; family Pseudomonadaceae; genus Aquipseudomonas; species Aquipseudomonas crudilactis. Next base: position 194,808 of record NZ_WXVV01000007.1, read on the forward strand.
TACAGACCGTGTGGAAAGCGCTAACATGCGCTTTCCACACTGCCTGAACCCCGAGCCCGCCATGACCGACGAATTCTCTGAAAGCCAAGCTGCCGTCCTGATCAGCGCCACCGAGAAAATGATCGAGATCTGGAACCGTCTCTCGCCCGAGAAACAAGCCGCCCTGCTCGCCCGTTTCGGCAGCGAAGAAAATGCCTTGGCGGCGCTGGTCACCACACAACTGGTTGCCCCGGCCAAATCCTGAAACGCCCACCCGGCAAATAGTTTTACTTTTCCCGCCCCAGATCCGTCCGCGCCGGTATCATAAGCAGCCTATCTAATCTGCCGTTCCCGTGGATCGTTACCCATGTCGTCCTCTATGCCAGAACCCCAGCGCCCCCTGGCGGTTACGCTGCAAGTCGTTTCCATCGTCCTCTTCACCTTTATCGGTTACCTGAACATCGGCATTCCGCTCGCGGTGTTGCCGGGTTATGTGCACAGTGATCTGGGCTTTGGTGCGGTGATTGCCGGTCTGGTGATCAGCGTGCAATACCTCGCCACCCTGCTCAGCCGTCCGTATGCCGGCAAGATCATCGACAACCAGGGCAGCAAACGCGCGGTGATGATTGGCCTCGCCGGGTGTGGTTTGAGCGGTGTGTTCATGCTGATTTCGGCGTGGACACCGAGCATGCCGATGCTCAGTTTGATCAGTCTGTTGATCGGCCGTCTGGTACTGGGCAGCGCGGAAAGCCTTGTCGGCTCCGGCTCGATCGGCTGGGGCATCGGCCGGGTCGGCGCAGCCAACACCGCCAAGGTGATTTCCTGGAACGGCATCGCCAGTTATGGCGCACTGGCGGTCGGCGCACCGTTCGGTGTGTGGCTGGTCGGCCAGTTGGGTCTGTGGAGCATGGGCGTCAGCATCATCCTGCTCGCCGCGTTGGGCCTGTTGCTCGCCTGGCCAAAAACCCCGGCACCGATTGTCGCCGGCGAGCGTCTGCCGTTCATGCATGTGCTCGGCAAAGTGTTTCCCCACGGTTGCGGTCTGGCGCTGGGCTCGATCGGCTTCGGCACCATCGCCACCTTCATCACCCTGTATTACGCGACCCAGCATTGGGACAACGCGGTGCTGTGCCTGAGCCTGTTCGGCGCCAGCTTCATCGGTGCGCGGCTGCTGTTCGGCAACCTGATCAACCGCCTCGGCGGCTTTCGTGTGGCGATTGCCTGTCTGTCGGTGGAAACCCTAGGCCTGCTGCTGTTGTGGCTGGCGCCGGATGCGCACTGGGCGCTGGCCGGTGCGGCGCTGAGCGGGTTTGGTTTCTCGCTGGTGTTCCCTGCGCTGGGTGTGGAAGCGGTGAATCTGGTGCCCGCGTCCAGCCGTGGCGCAGCGGTTGGCGCCTATTCGCTGTTCATCGACTTGTCGCTGGGGATCACCGGGCCATTGGCCGGGGCGATTGCGGCGGGATTCGGTTTTGCCTCGATCTTCCTCTTCGCCGCCCTCGCCTCGCTAAGCGGCTTGGCACTGAGCGTGTATCTGTACAAGCACACGGCGAAGTACCGCGAAGACTAGAAATCCACCTTGCCACGCCCGGCCTTGATGCTGCCGCGCTTGGTTTTCGATTCGAGCCGGCGCTTCTTTGAACCGAGGGTCGGCTTGGTCGGACGGCGTTTCTTTTCGACTTTGGTCGCACTGAGGATCAGCTCGACCAGACGCTCGAGCGCATCAGCGCGGTTGGCTTCCTGCGTGCGGTATTGCTGGGCCTTGATGATCAACACGCCATCACTGGTGATGCGACTGTCACGCAGCGCCAGCAGCCGCTCCTTATAAAACTCGGGCAACGACGAGGCCGGAATGTCGAAGCGCAAGTGCATAGCGCTGGAGACCTTGTTGACGTTCTGCCCACCGGCGCCTTGCGCGCGGATGGCGGTCAGTTCGATCTCGGCATCCGGCAGATGCACGTTGTTGGAAATCACCAGCATGGAAAAGCGTCCGTAATCAGAATGCGCAGGATACCGCGAAACAGACCTCGAACCTGCTGAAGATCCATTGCAGAGCTTCGCCTGTTCACGCAGAGGTCAGTGCAATCGCCATCGATTTGGCAGAAATCGATCAGCCGCCCAAGTGCGCAACTTCTTGCGCACTTGCCTTCAAAAAAACGCCCGCCAATCGCCTGCAGCCCACGTCTCACGGGCCCTGTAGCCGAGTGCGCAAGAAGTTGCACAGCACTGCGCAACTTCTTGCGCACTTTGACGCGGTTTCCCACAGCAAAAATCGATTTATCCCGCAGACACACGGCGCAAACCCTTGCCGCGCAATGGCCATATAGTGGCTGGCACGGATTTTGATATCAAATCGGCACTAACGCCTGCTGAACGCAGGCAGGAAAGACAGGGTTGCTCGCCGAGCCAGCCACCCTCGGTCAAAGGAATGACGCAATGAAAGACGCAATTCGCTTGGGCGACTCCACCACTCACGGTGGCAAAGTCCTCGAAGCCTTCTCCCGCACCGACCTCAACGGCAAGCCGATTGCCGGGGTCGGTCACAAGGTCAGCTGCCCGTTGTGCAAAGGGGTTTTCCCGATTGCCGAGGGCAGCAGCACCTACACCGTCGATGGCACCCCCATCGCACTGGACGGCATGAAAACCGCCTGCGGCGCCGCACTGATCGCCAGTGGCCCGAAAGGCGCTGTCGTCAGCTAATCCTGTTTTTTCACTTTGATGCGTACCTCTGAGAAGCGGCTTGTTGTCGCCCGCTCGCTGAGGTCTTCAATTTTTGCCCGCAAAGCCCGGCCATTGTTGGCGGGTGAGATGCCGTGATGACCACTGAAACTGCTGTCGCAAAACGTGAGCCCCAAGCTGCCATCGTTCCACTCAATGCCATCGACGTTCAGGACGTCGCCAGCAGTGCGGCGGCTTTCGATGCCTGGCTGCAATCCGCCACGGATGGCGTGGTCACGCTTGATCGAATCAAGAACTACGCCGGTTTCTTGCCGGTGGTCGGCAACATCATGGCGCTGGTCGATGCGCTGAGTGACATCGTCACCCTGTCGGACGCCAAGCAACGCGACTTGCTCACGTGGGCCAGCCTTGGCATCAACCTGATCGGCGTCTTGCCGTTGCCGCCGTCGATGGCAGCGGCGCGCATGACCCTGCGGCCGACGCTGTTTCTGGTACGTCAGGAGATGAGGGCCAGCGGCAAGTTGTTGCTCAGCACTTCCGTGATCGAGGTGCTGGTCGGTCACCTGAACGCCTCGATCATCGGCACCCTCGATGACTTTGTTGAGCAAGCCAAAGGCAAGTTGCCGGGGATTCTGGCGGACGCTGGCAAGCTCGGCGAACAAATCATCAACGAGATTGCCACCGGTATCGAAACAACGGCCCTTGGCCGGTTTGATGCCAAGGGTGATCTGGAGGAAGCCAGCGTAAGAGCAAGCGTCGGGCGCGGCCAACTCCTCAACGACCCCCTCGCGACGGCCGACAACTTTTTAGCGGCTGCCAACAGCGCCTTGAAAGCGGCAGGCAAAGGGATGGTCAACAGCGTCGCGCAGAACCTGCTGCCGAACGATCTCCAGAAACAGATCACCACCGAGACCGGCAAACTGCGCGCGATGGGCCCGGAACTGCGCACGCAGCTGAGCAAGCTCGACGATAAAAATGTGCAGAACTCCATCGGCTGGCTGCTGCAGATTCTCTCCAGCGCCGTGACCCTGTGGCGCAAGCGCAATGCCCATGGCCAGAACGCCGCGGTCCATACGGAGAAGACCGGCAAGGCGACCCACACGGCTGCGGAGGGCGAGTTGGGCGCTAACAACAAGCAAGTCCCAGCGAAAAGTGCGCCCAATCCGGAGAAAGGTCCCTGTAAATGCGCCACTGAATTCAGCATCAACTTTGCCCTGGGTTCGGAAAGCCTCAGCCATACCGATTTCAGCCTGCCCGGCCCCTTCCCGATCGAATGGACGCGCACCTACAACTCACGCCTTGACGCCTACGATCAGAGCGAACTCGGCGCTCGCTGGATCAGCGAATTCACCACGCGCTTTGACTGCGTGGACGATGGCCTGACGTTCTACGGCGCCGACGGCCGCGACCACAGCTATCCACTGCCTAAAGTCGGACTGTTCCACTACGACGCCATCGAAAACATCACTCTGGTCCGCAACAGCGAAGATCAGCTGTTGCTGTGCCGTGGTTTCGAACGCAAAGAAACCTACGTCCGCCGTGGCCAGCGCTTTGTGCTGAGTAACATTTCGCTGCGCAACGGCGCCGGAGTGATGCTGCATTACGAGCATCGTCACGGCGAACACTCCCTGCTCTCCGACCTGATCACCTATCAGGAAAACGACTTCACCAAAGTCCATTTGCACCTCGGCACGATGATCGACGATCACGGCCGGTTTATCGGCCTCTGGCAGATCGTTGACGGCGCTCCACTGCGCCAGCTCTGTGCTTACCAGTACGACGCCTATGGCGACCTGATTCAGGCGCAAGACGAGAACGGCGCCGTCTGGTCGTATCAGTTCGAGCATCACCTGATCACCCGCTACACCGACCGCACCGGGCGCGGTATGAATCTGCAGTGGGATGGCCAGAGCGCCAAGGCCAAAGCCATCCGCGAATGGGCCGATGACGGCAGTTTCGACACGCGCCTGGAGTGGGACGAAAACATTCGTCTGACCTACGTCACCGATGCCCTCGGCAACGAGACCTGGCACTACTACGACATCCTTGGCTACACCTACCGAATTCGCTACGCGGATGAGCGTTCGGAATGGTTCTTCCGCGACGAGGCGAAAAATATCGTGCGCCGCGTCAATGCCGACGGCAGCACCGATCGCTACAGCTACGATGAACGCAGCAACTTGCTCGAACACATCCGCGCCGATCACACGGTGATGCATTACGCCTACGATGATCAGGATCTGCTGATCAAGATCAGCGATGCCGAGGGCGGTCAGTGGCAACGCGCCTATGACGACCAAGGCAACTTGGTCGAAACGCTGGATCCGCTGGGCAACAAAACCGAATACGCCTACAACAAATCCGGCCAGCCCACCGCGATCAAGGACGCCAACGGCAACGAAAAGACCCTGGACTACAACGACGCCGGGCAGTTGGTGGAGTACGTCGACTGCTCGGGCAAAACCAGCGCCTGGGAATACAACGAACTGGGGCAGATGACCTGCTTCACCGACGCAGCCGGCAACGCCACCGAATACGAATACAAGGCCGGCCAACTGGTGCTGATCAAGCACCCGGACAAGACCGAAGAGCGGTTTGAACGTGACGCCGAAGGTCGGCTGTTGGCGCACGTTGATGGGCTCGATCGTTGCACCACCTGGAGCTACAGCGCTGCCGGCTTGATCGCCGAACGTATCGACGCTGCCGAACAAACCCTGCGCTATCGCTGGGACCGTCTCGGACGGTTAACGGCGCTGGAAAACGAAAACGAACAGCGTGCGCGCTTCCACTACGACCCGGTCGGACGCCTGCTCGAAGAACGCGGTTTCGATGGACGCAGCACGCGTTATCAGTACGACCCGCTCACCGGACGCCTCGCCCAATCGATCAATGGCCAACGCGTCATCTCGTTGAGTTTCGACCCGATGGGCCGTTTGACTGAACGTCGCGCCACGTTGGGCGAGCAGTCGCAAAGCGAGAGCTTCGCCTATGACGGCAACGGCAACCTGGTGCTGGCCGACAACGCCGACAGCCGCCTGCAATGGTTTCACGACCCGGCCGGCAATCTGCTGCGCGAGCACCAGCATTATCTCGGTCTGGAAAAACCCACCGTCGCGATCTGGCAACACGAGTACGACGTGCTCAACCAACGAGTCGCCAGCGTGCGCCCCGACGGCCACCGCGTCAGTTGGCTGACTTACGGCAGCGGCCACCTGCTCGGCCTGCGCCTCGATGAACACGAGCTGATCGGCTACGAACGCGACGACCTGCACCGCGAAGTCGCCCGCCATCAAGGCAACCACTTGCTGCAAACCCAAAGCTGGGACCCGGCCGGCCGTTTGCAGGAACAGTTGCTGGGACGCAGCGACGACAAATCCACCCTGCTCAAACGCGAATACAGCTACGACGCCGCCGGCCAACTGACCGACATCAACGACAGCCGTCGCGGGCCGCTCGCCTATCGCTACGATCCCGTTGGCCGACTGCTCAGCGCCACCACACGTCAAGGCATGGAAACCTTCGCTTTCGACCCGGCCGGCAACCTGCTCGACGACAAGGCAACAGAAATTCGCCGACCACTGGATTTGACCCCGCCGCGCAGCAAACTGGTCGACAACCTGCTGCGCGAATACGCCGGCACGCATTACGACTACGACGAACGCGGCAACCAGATCCAGCGCTGGCACAACGGCCAACGCAGTGATCTACGTTGGGATCTGTTTGATCGATTGGTGCATTTCGAAGACACGCGCCTGAGCGTGGATTTTGCCTACGACGCACTGGGACGCCGCCTGCACAAAAACTCCCGCGCCCACTACAAACAGCGTCCTGAAGCAGGCTCTCTCTGGAACAGAAACGAACACGCCCGCAAACAGCGCGAACTGGGCTGCGGCTTCACCTTGTACGGCTGGGATGGCGACAACCTCGCCTGGGAAAGCAGTCCGGCACAAAGCGATGGCGAGCCCGGCCGCACGGTGCACTACGTCTTCGAACCGGGCACTTTTGTCCCTGTGGCCCAGGCTGTACGGCATGCGCCAATTGATCTGATTGGGCTGCCGGATTACAGCGGTGAATACAGCCTCGATGACGACCCGGTGTGGAATCACAAGGCAACGGCTTTACCGTTTGATGCGTTGGCCTGGTATCAGTGTGATCACCTGGGTACGCCGCAGGAGCTGACGGACTCGCAAGGCAACATGGCTTGGACCGCGCAGTACAAGGCGTGGGGACAGGTGACGGAACAGCGCTCGGAATGGGCGCGGCAGCATGGCGTTGTGAACCCGATACGGTTCCAGGGGCAGTATCACGATCATGAGACGGGGCTGCATTACAATCGGCATCGGTACTATGATCCGGGGGTTGGGCGGTTTATCAGTAAGGATCCAGTTAGCTACGTGGGCGGTTTGAATCTGTATGCCTACGCGCCCAATCCGCTTAGCTGGCTCGATCCACTTGGATTGACGAAGTCGCCAAATGGTGCGGGGCGAAAACCTAAGTCTGATAAACCAAATCAAAACTCCAAATGCCCGTGCAGGAAAAAATGGGAAGTTAATCGGTATGATCGAGTTTGTGAAGGGAACGTGGCTGGCGTTGGTTACGCGAAGTACCATCACGACACTAAAACCGATACATGGTGGTCAGAGGACAAAACGGGTCATGGTGAGAGTGCGTGGAAGGTCTACGACCAAAAAGGAGTATGGATTGCTGACGCTGACACCTACGGTGACTACATGAGCAAACATAAGAGTGAGACAGGGAAAAATATAAACTTTAAGTCTTTGAAGTGTAAGGATGCTAAATGATTACGTCTGCTGAAGAATTTGTTGCGCTGCGCGATAGTGAAATAAAAGTCGATTATGATCGAGCAGCAATGGAAGAGGCTCCTCTTTCAGTGTGGCGCGAAGTAATTGAAAGATTTCCTGAGCATAGAAGATGGGTGGCTCACAATAAAACAGTACCACTGGAAATTCTTGAAGAGCTATGTGCGTTCGATGCCAGTGTCCGACGTTTCGTTGCATCCAAGCGAAAATTATCACTTACATTGTTCGAGCGACTTTCCTTGGATCCCTGCTCCGTGGTGAGAGGTGCAATAGCTGCAAATAGAAAAACACCTATCGAAATTCTTGAAAAGCTGCTCAATGATGAAAGCGAGAACGTTGCAAGAGTGGCGGAGTGTAATTACAAAGAAAGAAAGCCTTGACTGTGTGACCTTGAAGTAGATCTTGCGGAGCATATAGGGGGTGGATCATATGGTCAAAAAACCAACATACACCGTCTACCCCTAACAAGATCGGCACCCTAACATCTGTTCTTGATCCGCGAGCCGTTCATCTTGAACCAAGTAAAGTGCCTCAGGGTTGATAATTCGCCTGAACCAACACTATATTAGATTACAAAAAGTCCTGACCCATATATGGTTTCTACTGATTTTCATCAGCTTGTTGAGTTGTTCATAGAGGGGTCGGGCAATCCTCAGCCAAGTATTTTTGGGTTGGACAGCTTTTCCAAGTCGGATTTCATAAGCGGCGATTTTGAACTGATCGGCGATCCGAATGGCTTTCATTCTTTCGAGAAAGCATACGACGTTCCTTATTTCCTTAGAAAAATAACGGTAGTGTTCAAGCAGTATTTTTTTGCGAGTGAGAGTTTGGGGGGAGGTCTTGGTATTGCAGGTGGGGTAAGGCTGACATCGCTTTTGAGAAAACAGCCATTTGCTACATCAATGGGGCATGTCGATTCGAATCGTATGGTGTTCTTTTTCTTCGAGGATAAAAGTGATGGGGCACTGATTTTCGATGAAAAAATCGTCATAAGGTTTGACCAGTGGTCCAAGCGCAATTCTTATATGATTTCAACAGTAGAGTGTGATTTTGATAATGTGCAGTTCAATGAAATAGCAAAGAAAGCGGTTCGCGAAACGTTTGAACCGTCCACTCACGATTCGATGATCAGAGATGCAAAGCAACGAGGCAGCTCACGTGCGTTTAATCGTTTGATTGAAAAGCTTTAGCTCGACATGCACATGCGGTAAACCAATAGAGACTCCAGGCCGGCCAGCGCTTGGGGTTGAGGAATGGAGACACCTCTCAGAATCGTGGCATCCCAGTACCACCAGAAGTCGACAAACGATTCAGCGCAATGAAAAAATACTGCTATTGCAGGAGAGTGAAATGACTGACCTACATATTAAGGTTGATGTATTTTTATCGGAAGATAGACGGTACATCTTCACACGTTGCTGCTTTATTTTTGAGTCGATAACCATTGGCGACTTCGAACAAGTCATCTTAGGGAAAAATCTGATTGGAGCTCTCGAAGATCTAATTTTTCGACTTGAAGAACACACCTCAATTGATTGCGAGCCAGACAAACTGGAGCAAACACTTTCGTCACTTATCAAAAGTGATATTAGACACTCCTGCTTGCCTCTCGGAATTGAGGCGTTCGATGGCGACATGGGTGCGTTTTTTAGTGTCGCAGGTGATAGGTATATAGCTTTGAAGCCTTGGGGAAAAAACAATATTCTTACTGAAAAAATGAGCATCAGTCATTATCTTGACATCATAACATTGAGCAAAAAGATATTAGCAAGCAGAATACACAACCTTCAAACCGACATTAACGAACCATTGGAATAATATAGAACTGTCGAGGCCCACAATTAAATCATGAAAAACCTAAAAAAATTCACTGCTTATGGATCTTCTATTGGAAAACGCAAAAGCATGAAACTGGATGAAATTTCAATTCTCGCAGATCCTGCAACGATAAAAAGCTTAGGATTATTTTTGATCAATGCTGCGTACGAAATGGATACCAATGAGTTAGAGCACATGCATCTACAAGACATGCTCGGAAACTTTTCGCACAAAAGACATGTTGACGTCATTGCAATCAATCAGAAATTTGTCAAGTCCTTGAAAAAATGAAAGCCGAGTATCCAGCCTCTGTTATTTGTTATCGGGCAAAATTCGATGATTTCCAAAAATCATCTAGCGGTCGCATTAGGAATCTCCCTGCGGAAATTAATGACGATTTCGCAGTGCTAGCCTCTGTTGGTCAAAACGGCTCCATCGGGTTCGATAAATCTAAGAAAGGCGCTGCTGCGATTAAATCCCTAATTAGCAATTGCTACTACATCGACATAAATGGAGAGCTTCAGTCACCGTCAAGCAAAGAACTTCACTACATGCCATTTTTTATGTTTAGAGACAAAGATGGGAGGTTCGAGCGCGCAGTGAATGCTCATAGACGATACGAATTAGACGTCAAAAAACATGAAATACTATCAAGGCATCGAAGCGTTGAAAAACCTAGGCCTCCCGCCTTAACTGTTTTCTTGCAGAGCGATGAGTTCTCCATAAGCCAAGAGACATATAAGCTTTTCAAAAGCTCCTGCCAATATGTCGCGATCGCTAAAATTTCAGGCGAGTATGGGCATGGTGCTTTTGATGTCTTCTCCAGCGATTTAAATTATTTTTTCGACGAATTTTTTAGTATTACTGGCGAGTCCGCGGACTTGATTATGGTCGATAATCCAACTGAGCTCCCAAGATACTAGCTTACAAAAAACCATTACCCAAAATGGCTCCCGAAAGCGGGATCAACAGGCACACAGAAATACCTTTGCTGCTCCTGCCAATAAAAAAAACAATGCTTTAGCCGAGGCTCAAACTAAATCCGGGGAATAGTTTTCATGAAAAAGCCCATTGAAATAGGGGCACCTCTCAGAGACGAGGTATCCCGGTACGACTGGATGTTGACAAACGATTCAGTGCAATGAAAAAAGACCGTTAATGCAGAACGCTGCCTACGCCTGGACGCTCCCAATGCACCCGTTGATCGAACTTCCCGAGACTCTCCACCCACTGTTCCTGGCTGCCGGTTGGTCTGTCACCCATATCGAGCCATTGCCGGATTTCGTCCCGCGCGAGCATCCGGCCGCTGCTCTGCTCGAACAACTGGCCGGCCTGACCGTCGGCACCTGCGGCCCAGGCGAAGACTGCGCTACCAGCGATGTAGCGTTTCGCGCCTTTGAGCACCTGCATGGAGATGAAGACTTTCTGGCTTGGCAGCAACGCTTGGGCAGCTCTTTGGTGAGCATCGCCGAAATTCATCATGGCCACGCTGCACTGTTGATGGACGAAAAAGGTCGCTGCTACGCCTTCAGTTTCATTCATGACGGGTTCTGGCTGCAGGGCAGAACTTTTGTCGAGGCGATGGAAAAGCTAGTGTTTGGGCGCAAGTGCGGTGAGCAAGTGGCGCTGGCCACACCGGGCGCCGTGCCAGTTGTTTAAATCCCTCTGCTTTTAGCAACGGGCTAAAAACGGTTCCTATTTAACATGCCTATTATTCAGGTATTGAAGCCTCACTCCACCTTAAGATAGCCGCTCACGGACTCACGCGCGCATCTGGACTCTGCACCGAGTTCCAGTTCCATTTCGAGTATCATCTCCACCTTTGCCCTCAAGACCTCAATGCAGGAAGCATAACCATGACCAACAAAGCAGTTATCGTATTCAGCGGCGGGCAGGACTCCACCACGTGCTTGATCCACGCCCTGACCCACTACGATGAAGTCCACTGCATCACGTTCGACTATGGTCAGCGTCATCACGCGGAAATTGAAGTGGCGCAGCAGCTGTCGAAAAAGCTCGGTGTGACCGTGCATAAAACGCTGGATGTGTCCTTGCTCAACGAGCTGGCCATCAGCAGCCTGACCCGCGATAACATTCCGGTGCCGACCGTGAACAGCTCTGGCGAGAGTCTGCCAAGCACCTTCGTTCCGGGACGGAACATTCTGTTTCTGACCCTGGCCTCTATCTATGCCTATCAAGTCCAGGCCAAAACGGTCATTACCGGTGTCTGTGAAACCGACTTCTCGGGCTATCCCGATTGCCGGGATGAGTTCGTCAAGGCCTTGAATAAAGCCCTCGAATTAGGCATGGATTACAAGCTGCAACTGGATACGCCATTGATGTGGCTGAACAAGGCAGAAACCTGGGCCTTGGCGGATTACCACCATCAGCTGGATCTGGTTCGCGAGGAAACATTAACTTGCTATAACGGCATCAAAGGCACTGGATGTTCCGATTGCGATGCCTGTAATCTTCGCGCCAAAGGCTTGAATGAGTTCCTGAACAATAAAGTACAGGTGACTCAACGCTTGAAAGAGAAACTTGGCTTAAAGTAATACTGCAACAAGAAGCGCTCACTCAAGCATGTTGGCAACAACGTGCCGAGTGAGCGCCCTCCTCTGCTTACTGCGTTTGCGCACCCGTCAGGTACTTCTTGAACAATGATCTTGCGCCGTAGGCCGGCAAGATATTGAAGAATGCAAAACCTACCTTGATTGCGATCTGAACGTAGATCATGCCCAGTATCGCGCTGTTTTCCATCGTCCCGTAAAAGGCGATGTAGCAGAACAGAAAGCTGTCGATGATCACGGCAAACAATGTGCTTAAAAACACTCGCAAAAACAGAAACCTGGAATTTGTGAGTTCTTTGATTTTGCACAACAGGTACGAGTTTATATTCTCTGAAACCAGGAACGATACAGAAGACGCTACAAGGACTGCGGACAACTGACTGATAACATCGTTATAAGCGCCATCGAGTTTCCAGCCCGGCAGACCCGGAAGATGGGTAGTGATAGCCAACAGAATGATAATCGCGGCGTTGCTGATGAACGCGAACAGGATCGCTTTTCGCGCGAGCCTCAGGCCAAACGTTTCGTTGAGCAAGTCGACGATCAGAAACGTCAGCGGATAGAGGAACGTGCCCGGCGTTACGACAATATCGAAATACTCGAGGTAGATCGGTTTTGTCGCAGCAATACTGGTGAAAATGTAGAGCGTGAACAGCATCAGGTTCAGGATGATGTAGATCATCCAGGAACTCTCATGACGGTCATTTATTTCGTAAGCCGTGAGTGCTCCGCCCTGGGAGTAAAACTTCTTGTAGAGGTTTTTCACTTCGATTTTATTCAGATTATCCATAATCTCACTATTCAACACTTCACTTAGCTTTATTTTAATTATCTTGCCTGTCGCAATGACCATGATAACGGCCAGGCTTTTTCCATTTTCGAACCCCAGCAACTTGTACTTGCTGTTTTCAACGTCAACACTGCAATCCATTAAATCGTTCCTCGATTACATCTCCGATCACGCATACACGATCCGTATCAAAGCTGCCTTCATGGCTTATAGATAACTTCGCTGTGATTTTGTCATACACCAGCTTTTCCCTGTCGCTGGTCGATGCTCCTTTCTGCACGATCAACAGATCGCCGGGTTCATTCAGGCCGCTGATTTCGTTTTCCAGAAGCACGCCAATCAGGTTAAAGGACGCGCCAAAGTAGTAAGTCAGTGGATGAATCGTGGCCAACTCGCCAATTCTTTTATCCAGACTTTGCAGCAGCATACTTTCCTTGATAACAGGCACCGCCGCTGGATTCATATTCCCCTGTGGCGAAATACTGCTTTCGATGATTTCCTTTTCTTCAAAATCAATCGTCTCTATTTCTTCGTAAGACACCCCGAAGAAATCAGAAATCTTGCGCACAGTGGACTGCTGGACATTGACCACCTTGCCTTCAAGAATGTTATAGATGGTCGTGCGGGTCAAACCACTGGAGTGACACAAGGACAACTGCGTCTCCCCGCGACTCTTTATCAGGTATTTGATGTTGTTCTTCAGATTCTCCGATCTTTCTCTTCTGTGCATCACATGCTTATCATCCATTTTTAACTGCAATCAATGTCACGTCCCGAATGATCATTCCGGACATACACAAGTGAGGTAGGAAATTGCAGTTATATCCCTGTCAGTGCCGCGCAGGATCATAGCATTCTCCCTCCCTGGGTTCGGTATAAAAAGTCAGCTTTCACAGGCTGCTTTCGCCAACGTGCGGGGGTCATTTCAGCCTCCGTACGGACTCGTCAGTTCCTTTCGACTTCCATCCTAGGCCGGAAAATCGGCACCGGGCAATGCCTGTTTTACACCCGACGCGACCACAAAAAGAATCATTTTCTTTGAAGAATGTTCATTTTTTTGATTAATTCTGTGGCGTTCCTCACTGAAAAATTTATGATGCGTCAATCCGGCGTCGCATTCTCGAGAGTGAAAGAACGAAAAACCGGGAGGCCTGTACAGGGTTTAGTTTTGCGCGCACAGCGGTCAAAACACGGATTCGCCTGTACAGATCTGGCAAGCAAGGACATGCGCAAATCACGCAAAACCAGGGAAGGAATAAGCAATGGCAGTCATTACTGAACCACTCAAGAACCAGGCTGACTTGCTGCGACGCGGTCTGGCAGATCTCCGCGCAGAAGACGCCGAACTGGCGGCCATTCTCGACGCTGAAGTCACGCGTCAACAGCACACGCTTTCACTGGTCTCGTCCTCCTGCGCAGTCCAGCCGCGAACCTTGGCGGCCTCCGCTTCCGTGCTGGTCAACGTGACCGCAGAAGGCATGTCCGGCAAGCGTCACAGCGCTGGGTGCGAGAATGTCGAGCTGGTCGAATCGCTGGCCATCCGCCGGGCGCGGCAACTGTTCGGCGCGCAATACGCCAACGTGCAACCACACTCAGCGTCGAACGCCGTTTACCAAGTGCTCACAGCTTTGCTAGAGCCGGGCGATACCTTGCTGGGCATGGCGGTGGAACACGGCGGTCATCTCACGCATGGCAGCCTCGCCACGTTTTCCGGCGCCTACTACAAGGCGATCCAGTACGGCACGACAGCAGACGGCCTGATCGATTACGACAAGGTTCGCCTGCTCGCACTCGCCCATCGCCCACGCGTCATCCTCTGCGGCGCCACCGCCTATTCACGCGTGGTGGACTTCCAGCGGTTTCGCGAAATTGCCGATGAAGCCGGGACTATCCTGCTCGCCGACATTTCGCATATCGCCGGGCTCGTCGCCACCGGGCGCCATCCAAGTCCGATCGACGCCGCCCACGTCACCGTCACGTGCACGCACAAGCAACTCGCCGGGCCTCGCGGTGGCGTGATTCTCAGCGGTGCTGATGCGAACACCAAGATTCCCGGTTTGCGGACCACCTTCAGTCGCCTGCTTGATCAAGCCGTTTACCCGCGAATGCAGGGCGCGCCTGCTGCCAACATGATCGCTGCGAAGGCTGCCGCGCTGGGTTATGCAATGTCCGCAGCATTCGACGCCTGCATGGCGCAGGTCCGCAGTACGGCGGATGAAATGGCCAAAGCGTTTCAGGCCAAGGATTATGAAGTGGTTGGCGGCTGCAGTGAAAACCACACGGTGCTGGTTCGCTTGCGGGGTGGCATCACGGGCGCTATCGCGGAGGCGGCGCTGGGACACTGCGGGATCATCGTCAACAAACATCGCGTACCCGACGATCCCCGTTCGGCACTGGTTACCAGCGGGCTGCGTATCGGCACTGCTGCTCTGGCGCAACGCCGGGTCGATGTCCTCGGCAGCCGCCAGATCGTCGATTTGATCGTGCGGATTCTGAACACGGTGGCGCCGCTCGGCGAACAGGATTACACCCTGGAACCGCTGCTCCTCACGCAGTTTCGCTCAGAGGTCGAAACCCTGTGCAGGGACTATCCTGTCGCCGACTATCAATAGCGTTCCAACATTTGCAGCCATAAAAAAACCCGGCACTCAGGCCGGGTTTTGCGTTTCTGCGTCAGCGCTTACTTGGCAGCACCTGCCGCGTGCACGGCCTGCTGCGCGCCGCGCTTGTTCTTGATCACGTAGCAGGCCCACATGAACACGACCCACACCGGAATCGCATACACCGAGATCTGAATGCCCGGGATCAGCAGCATCACGCCGAGGATGAACGCAACAAACGCCAGGCAAATGTAGTTGCCGTACGGGTACCACAGCGCCTTGAACAGCGGCGTCTGCTGGGTCTTGTTCATGTGCTGACGGAACTTGAAGTGCGAGAAGCTGATCATCGCCCAGTTGATCACCAGCGTTGCAACCACCAGCGACATCAGCAGTTCCAGCGCGTGTTGCGGGATCAGGTAGTTCAGCAGCACAGCGACCAGCGTCACCGCCGCCGAAGCCAGAATCGAACGCACCGGCACGCCACGCTTGTCGATCTTCGCCAGACCTTTCGGCGCATCGCCCTGCTCGGCCATGCCCAGCAGCATGCGGCTGTTGCAGTAGGTGCCGCTGTTGTACACCGACAACGCGGCGGTCAGCACCACAAAGTTGAGGATGTGCGCGGCGGTGTTGCTGCCGAGCATCGAGAACACTTGCACGAACGGGCTGCCGCTGTACGAATCGCCAGACGCGTTGAGGGTTGCCAGCAGGCTGTCCCATGGGGTCAGCGACAGCAGGATCACCAGTGCACCGATGTAGAAAATCAGGATCCGGTAGATCACCTGGTTGATCGCTTTCGGGATCACGGTTTTCGGCTTGTCGGCTTCAGCGGCGGTAAAACCGAGCATTTCCAGACCGCCGAAGGAAAACATGATGATCGCCATGGCCATCACCAGACCGCTGACGCCGTTCGGGAAGAAACCACCGTGGGACCACAGGTTTGTCACCGAAGCCTGCGGGCCGCCGTTGCCGCTGACCAGCAGGTAGCTGCCGAGCGCAATCATGCCGACGATCGCCACGACCTTGATGATCGCGAACCAGAATTCGGCTTCACCGAAGACTTTGACGTTGGCCAGGTTGATCGCGTTGATCAGCACGAAGAAGGCTGCCGCAGAGACCCAGGTCGGGATGTCCGGCGCCCAGTAGTGGATGTATTTGCCGACTGCGGTCAGCTCCGACATGCCCACCAGAATGTACAGAATCCAGCAGTTCCAGCCCGACAGGAAACCGGCAAAACCGCCCCAGTACTTGTGCGCGAAATGGCTGAAGGAACCGGCCACCGGCTCTTCGACAATCATCTCGCCGAGCTGGCGCATGATCATGAAGGCGATGAAGCCGCAGATGGCGTAGCCGAGGATCATCGACGGGCCGGCGGATTTCAGTACCCCGGCCGAGCCGAGGAACAATCCGGTACCGATCGCGCCACCGAGGGCGATCAGTTGAATATGGCGATTTTTCAGGCCGCGTTTCAGCTCGCCTGATTGCGAGGGTTGTCCACTCATGAAAAAGGTCTCACGCAAGGTTTGATGATGTTCAGTAGACGTTGCTGCCAGGTTGCGATTTCAGGCAGCCCCGATCAAACCCCAGCGCAGGCACCAGGAGTTCAGCTTATTTACAACGGTCATGCGTCACCTGTTTGTTTTTATCTGTGACGAAATCGAACCCGAAACGCTTGTGGCGCCACGGAGTGAACAAGGCGGATAGCCTTGAGATTTGCGCGATTACGCAGAGGGTCACAGTTAAAACGCGGCGCATTGTACACCGCTAACCCCCTGCTGCCAGACCCCGCTGGATCAGCGTGATGGTTGCCGGGATTGCGTGTGTCCGCCTCGAGATACTCGAGCGGCTGCAAAAATTGAGTCAGGCCTTTGCAGGCCATCGGCGTGGACGAGGAAAAAACCGTCCCACGTAGAGAGGTGGAGATCAGTCACGGCGTTCATTGCGCCTCCTTCTTGTTATGCACCTGCACGACAGGCATGGGGCGCATCTCACCCTGCAAACGCCGCTGAAACAAGCGCGCCAGAGCCTTGCGCAACGCCCGGCCGACCAGGCTTCGGCAGCTTTTCCTTACAGCCCCCATAGAGGGTGGTATTCACTCGGTTTTCCCGGCTTTTTCGTAAACATTTCTTTACGACGCGTAACGCAGAGTTTCCATTTCAGAAAATTCTGTCGGACGTCTGCAAATTGACGGTCGCTAGCTTGCTAATGAAAACCACGACTTAGTTTTTTGTTTTCAAATAAGAAAAACCCAGTGAAAAAACAGAATAAAAAGTCTATTTAAAAATTAAATGAATAATTTTTTGCATTACAAAAAACCCTGAACTAGGTTCTTCACGTCTTGCCGGCCACCTCGACCGGCCAGTCACAACCGTGAAAGTCATCTAGGAGATCGACCATGCAAGCACTGGAAAAAGACTTGGATACCGAACTGCAACTGGACGAATGGTTTGAAGCACCGACCCACGAGGCGGCTGTAGAAATGATGCAAGCCGATGCGGTAGTTCCGTTCGGCACGGCGATGTGGCCTCTGTAAGACATCACCGGGCAGGCACGATCCGGCCGGTCGTGCCTGCCGCTTTCTTCACGGTCAGTCAGGGAGGACTCATGGATAAGCCCCGCGCGATCTCGCATTTCCTTTACTACCTCGAACACCACCCTGCCCTTGCCGGCATCGACTCGGCGAAGGTGTTGCTCGGCCACACGGCTGATTACGAAGCGCTGACCGGCGCCATCGCCGAACAGGCTGGCGATCATCCACGCTTCACGTTCAGCGCCCGACGTCTGGACCTGGAGAGCACCGCAGCGCTGACCTCGGCAATCACCGACAGCGATCTGTACATTTTCTTCTACGACTCTTCCACCCTGCCCAACCCACGCCCTGATGGCCCGGAGTTCGTCCGTACATTGCAAGGCGTGATGGCGGAAAACTGGAAGAAGTCGCTGCTGTTCAAGGACTACGGCGAGTATTTCTACGACACCTTCAGCGTCACTCCACAGCGGATTGCCGGCCTGAACAGCCACTTGATCCAGCGCATGTCCCAAGCCACGACCCTGAGTTTCAAAGACGACGACGGCTCATGGTTTGAAACACCGCTGAGCAGCATCAAGAAGTGGACCGACATCAACGGCGTCGGCAACTTCGACCTCGCCCCCGGCGAAATCGCCACGCACAGCGAAGCCATCAACGGCCATGTGAAATTCAAGGGCACATTCCTCAGCACCATCCCGTTTGCGCGCAAGTACGGCGTGCTGGAGTCGCCGCTGGAGTTATGGATCGAGAACTCGACCATCAGCCGCATCGCCACCGAGGTGCCGGGGCTGGAGCATGATTTCAACAAGTACCTGGATGCGAATCCGTCGAACCGGCGGATTGAAGAGTTGGGAATTGGCACCAATGAAGGTGTGAAGAACTTGTATGCGCGCAATGCCGGATTTGAAGAGCGGCATTGTGGGTTGCACCTTGGCTTGGGCGGTGGCGCCAAGGGTAGTCATCACCTGGATCTGATCTTTTCTGGCGGGGTGTTGGCGCTGGATGACAAGCCGGTGTTTGATGGGCGGTTTGTGTTCTAGCCCCAAGATTTCTTTATTGAAGCTACCGGCCCTTTCGCGAGCAAGCTCGCTCCCACAGGGGATTTGTGTACGACATAGCTCCAATGTGGGAGCGAGCTTGCTCGCGAAGAGGCCCTACCAGGCGCTACATACCGTTCACCAGACGAAAAAAAACGCCAACCCTGAGGTTGGCGTTTCTGCTTTGGCTTGAAGCTTGCCGCTAGAAGCTCACAGCTGCCTTATTCCGGCTTCTTGCGACCAAACCCCGGACGCTGACCGGAACCGGCCGGTGCACCACGACGCTTGCCCGACGGTTTGTCGCCGTCAACCAGCTTGATCCCCGGACGCTTCGGTGCAGGCTTGGCCGGGCGCTTGTTGGTGGTGTCTGCTGGACGATCCGCTACTGGCGTACCACGACCGCTCGGAGCACCACGCTCGCCGCGCTCAGTGCGACCGTTGGCCGGACGCGGAGCGCGCTCGCCGTCACGGGCGGCAACTGGCTTGCGACCTGGGCGCTCGCCTTCGATCTGCGGCTCACGGCTTGGACGTGGGCCGGTCGGCGCGCCAGCGGCTGGACGCAGCGTACGTACGCGCTCGGTCTTGCCCATCGGACGCGACGATTTGCGCTGCATGCGCTCAAGCTTGTCTTTGCTCTTGGCGTTCAGCTGCGGCATCGCTACTGGCGTCAGGCCGACTTCAGCACTGAGAATGTCGACTTCGTACTGGCTCATTTCGCGCCAGCGGCCCATCGGCAGGTCGGAGTTGAGGAACACCGGACCGAAACGCACGCGCTTCAGACGGCTGACCACCAGACCTTGCGATTCCCACAGGCGACGAACCTCACGGTTACGGCCTTCCATCACCACGCAGTGATACCAGTGGTTGAAGCCTTCGCCGCCCGGTGCCTGTTTGATGTCGGTGAACTTGGCCGGGCCGTCTTCCAGCACCACGCCAGCTTTGAGACGCTCGATCATTTCGTCGTCGACTTCACCGCGTACACGCACGGCGTACTCACGGTCCATCTCGTAGGACGGGTGCATCAGGCGGTTGGCCAACTCACCGTCGGTGGTGAACATCAGCAGACCGGTGGTGTTGATGTCGAGACGACCGATGTTGATCCAGCGGCCTTCTTTCGGACGCGGCAGCTTGTCGAACACGGTCGGACGGCCTTCCGGGTCGTCACGGGTGCAGATCTCGCCATCGGGTTTGTTGTACATGATCACGCGGCGTACCGATTCGGCCGCCTCTTCGCGTTTGATCACCTTGCCATCAATGGTGATGGCGTCGTGCATGTCGACGCGCAGACCGAGGGTGGCGTCTTTGCCATTGACCTTGATCCGGCCTTGGCTGATCCAGGACTCCACGTCACGGCGCGAGCCGACGCCGATACGGGCGAGGACTTTCTGCAGCTTTTCGCCTGCGGGGCCAATTTCCTGGTCGTCTTTCTGAATGATGTCGCTCATCTGGGCACCTCCCGGTGTGGTCTGTTCAGGCGGTGCCTGAAGCATTGAAATCTGGGTTCTCGGCCGAAGGGATCGGCGAAGGGTCGCGAATCATACGCGGATGTGCGCCGTCGCGCATCAGAGACTAGCTGATCGATCGACAGTTATTTCTTTTTCCGCCGACCGGCGCCGCCAAGTTTGATCAGGCGCAGCGCGGCTTCGGCCAGTACGGTGCGCTTGTCGTCCTTGTCGAGTTTCTTCCAGGCCTTGATTTCGCGTTTGCTGCGGCCGCAGCCGAGGCAGATGTCTTCGGTGAATTTGCAGAGGCTGATGCACGGGTCTTTTGTTGAAGTCATCGCCATCTCCTGGCTTACGCTAAACCCTGTGGGAGCGAGCTTGCTCGCGAAGGCGGTATGTCAGATACATCATCTTTGAATGACACTCCGCTTTCGCGAGCAAGCTCGCTCCCACAGGGGCCGTCATTGTTCTCCGGATTCGGTCAGTCTTCGAATTCGCGGCGTTCGGCCTCGATCGCTTCGGCCAAGGCGCGGGCTTCGGCTTCTTCTTCGCTTAGCTCCGGCACTGGCGCCGGTTGTTCGAGGGCGGCGACGGCGGCCAACAGCTTCTCGCGGGCTTCGGCGACGCCAAGAATGTCCTCTTCCGGTTCGGCTTCTGGCTCGGCTTCAAGTTCAACTTCGATGGTTGGCTCGGCGATCTGCGGCTCAGGCTCAGTCTCGGTTTCTGCATCAACCGTCGGCACTTCACCATCCACCGCATCCCGCAGCAAATCATCGAAATCGGTCTTGATCCCCTCCTCCATGCTGTCCAGTTCCAGTAACAGCGTATGGAAACTGGTCTCTTCCTTCTCCTCCTCCGGCTCGGCGCTGGCGTCGGCCAGTTCCTGCAAGCCCTGCGGAACCGGGGCGTCGTCAAAATCGAGCACCGGGTCGGTTTCCATTTCGCGCAGTTCAGCCAGCGGCGGCAGGTCTTCGAGGTTCTTCAGGTTGAAGTGATCGAGAAAACCCTTGGTGGTGGCAAACATCGCCGGTTTGCCCGGCACGTCGCGGTAACCCACAACACGAATCCACTCCCGCTCCAGCAAGGTTTTGACGATGTTGCTGTTCACCGCCACGCCACGCACGTCTTCGATCTCGCCCCGAGTAATCGGCTGGCGGTAGGCGATCAGCGCGATGGTTTCCAACAGCGCACGGGAATAACGCTGCGGGCGCTCTTCCCACAAGCGGCCAACCCACGGCGAAAACTTCTCGCGGATCTGCAAACGATAGCCCGACGAGACTTCCTTGAGCTCGAACGCGCGGCCCTCGCAGGACTTGCCCAACAGGGTCAGGGCTTTCTTGAAGACCGCTGGCTCGGGCCGCTCGCCCTCTTCAAACAGTTCAAACAGGCGCTCAAGGGATTGCGGCTTTCCCGAGGCCAACAGAAAGGCTTCAAGCAGGGGTGCCAGCTCGCGGGGTTCAGTCAGGTTCATGTTTCGACTCGTTATTCGGCTCGGGCTCGCACGTGGATCGCGGCGAACGGCTCATTCTGCACCAGCTCGACCAAGGATTCCTTGACCAGTTCAAGGATCGCCATAAAGGTCACCACCACACCCAACCGGCCCTCTTCGGCGGTGAACAGCTCGACGAACGGCACAAAACCGCCGCCCTTGAGCCGTTCCAGCACATCGCTCATGCGCTCGCGGGTGGACAGTGCCTCGCGGCTGACCTGGTGGCTTTCAAACATATCGCCACGGCGCAGCACTTCGGCCATGCACATCAAAATCTCTTCCAGCGCGACATCCGGCAACAGCTTGCGCGCGCGGGCTTCCGGGGCGTCGAGCTTGGGCACGATAACGTCGCGGCCAACCCGGCTCAAGCCGTCGATGCCTTCGGCAGCAGCCTTGAAACGCTCGTATTCCTGCAAGCGGCGGATCAGTTCGGCGCGCGGATCGTCTTCTTCGTCTTCGACAGTTTCGGCGCGCGGCAGGAGCATGCGCGACTTGATCTCGGCGAGCATCGCGGCCATCACCAGATACTCGGCGGCCAGCTCCAGACGCACCGACTGCATCAACTCGACATAACCCATGTACTGGCGGGTGATTTCCGCTACCGGGATGTCGAGGATGTTGATGTTCTGTTTGCGGATCAGGTACAGCAGCAGGTCGAGCGGGCCTTCAAACGCTTCAAGAAAGACTTCCAGCGCATCCGGCGGGATGTACAGGTCGAGCGGCATTTCCATGACCGCCTGGCCATAGACCATGGCAAACGGCAGCTCTTGCTGAGCACCGGCCTGGGGATCGACAACGGTTTCCACTGCGGACATTCAGGCCTCGACCATGAACGGCGTCGGATCGCCGCAACCGACGCGGACCACTTCCGGGTCGTCGCCAGTCAAGTCGATCACCGTGGAGGCCTTGATGCCGCCGAAGCCGCCGTCGACGATCAAGTCCACCTGATGTTCGAGCAACTGACGCATCTCGTAAGGATCGCTGAGCGGGTCTTCATCGCCGGGCATGATCAGGGTCACGCTCATCAGCGGCTCGCCCAGTTCGGCCAGCAGCGCCAGCGCAATCGGATGGCTCGGCACGCGCAAGCCGATGGTGCGCTTCTTCGGATGCAACAACAGACGCGGCACTTCGCGGGTGGCGTTGAGAATGAAGGTGTAAGGCCCCGGCAGGTGCGCCTTGAGAATGCGGAAGGTGCCGGTGTCGATCTTGGCGTAGTTGCCCAGTTGCGACAGGTCGCTGCAGATCAGCGCAAAGTTGTGCTTTTCATCGAGCTGACGCAGGCGACGAACACGCTCGATCGCGGTTTTATCGCCGATCTGGCAACCGATCGCATAGGAAGAGTCCGTGGGATAAACCACCACCCCGCCCTTGCGGATGATCTCGACCGCCTGTTTTATCAGGCGCGCTTGCGGGTTTTCCGGATGTATCTGGAAAAATTGACTCACATTCTCTACCTGTTCAGACGGCGGCAATATCTGTGTCATGTTTGAACCGACACCACAGGGGTGGAAGGTCCTCGGGAACCGGCCGGTACTGGCCGATCTCGGACCAGCCGCCAGGGCCATGGAAGTCACTGCCGGCGGTGACCAGCAGACCGAACTCACGGGCAAGGATTGCCAGGCTGCCGACCTGTTCCGCAGGCTGATGGCCATTGACCACCTCGATTGCATGCCCGCCTGCTTGAATATAGTCGGCAATCAGCTTTCGGCGCTTGCTACGGGTGAAATCGTAGTGCCACGGATGCGCCAGGCTGACCCAGGCCCCGGCGGCCCGCAGTGTGCCAACGGTGTCTTCCAGCGTCGGCCAGTGCAACTTGACGTCACCCAGCTTGCCGGCGCCAAGCCATTTGCGGAATGCCTCGGCGCGATCCTTTACAAACCCTTCACGCACCATCCAGTCGGCGAAATGCGGACGGGCCGGGGCGTTGCCGCTGTCGCCCAGTTCCTGCTGGATTTTCCGGGCGCCTTCGAGGGCACCGGGCATGCCTTTAAGGGCGAGCTTGCGGCTTATTTCTTCCGACCGCAGCCAGCGGCCATCGTGCAACTTGGCGATGGCCTCGACCAACGGCGCGGCGTTGACGTCGAAACCGTAGCCCAACACATGAATGGTCGCGCCGCCCCAGGTACAGGACAATTCGACGCCGTTGACCAGTTGCATGCCCAACTCATTGGCAGCCACACGCGCTTCGGCGAGGCCTTCGAGGGTGTCGTGGTCGGTCAACGACAGGACTCGCACGCCGTTCTCGAACGCACGCGCAACCAGAACCGCAGGCGCCAGGGCGCCATCGGAGGCCGTGCTATGGCAGTGCAAATCAACATTCACGGGGAGTTGTAACCTCAAATCAGCTGGCGCTATCGCGCGCCCATATGTTTGTTATTATGCCGCCACATCCAGCTTCTGGCTCTCACTGTGAAACAATTCATCGATTTCATCCCGCTTCTGCTGTTCTTCATCGTTTACAAACTTGATCCACGGGTCGTCGACATCGCTGGCCATGAAGTCACTGTAGGCGGTATTTACAGCGCCACGGCGATGCTGATCATCAGTTCCCTGGTGGTGTACGGCGCGTTGTTCATCAAACAGCGCAAGCTGGAAAAGAGCCAATGGCTGACCCTGATCGCCTGCCTGGTGTTCGGCAGCCTGACGCTGGCCTTCCACAGCGAGACCTTCCTGAAATGGAAAGCGCCGGTGGTCAACTGGCTGTTCGCCGTCGCCTTCATCGGCAGTCACTTCATCGGTGACCGTCTGCTGATCAAACGCATCATGGGCCACGCGCTGACTCTGCCGGACCCGGTCTGGACCCGCCTGAACATCGCCTGGATTGCATTTTTCCTGTTCTGCGGCGCTGCCAACCTGTTCGTCGCCTTCACCTTCCAGAGCTACTGGGTGGACTTCAAGGTGTTCGGCAGCCTGGGCATGACCCTGGTATTCCTGGTCGCACAGGGCATTTACCTGTCGCGTCACCTGCACGATGCCGATACCACAACAACACCAAAAACCGAGGACTGACATGCTCTACGCCATCATTGCCACCGACGTCGCCAACTCGCTGGAAGCACGCCTGGCCGCCCGCCCTGCGCATCTGGAACGCCTGCAAGCGCTCAAGGGCGAAGGCCGCATCGTACTGGCCGGCCCACACCCGGCCGTCGACAGCAATGATCCGGGTGCAGCGGGTTTCACCGGCAGCCTGATCGTCGCCGAATTCGATTCGCTGAGTGCCGCACAGGCCTGGGCTGACGCCGATCCGTACATTGCCGCCGGCGTCTACGCCAACGTGATCGTCAAGCCGTTCAAGCAAGTCCTGCCTTGAAAGTCCTGTGATGAGGGGATTTCTCCCCTCATCACCCGCGACATTGCCGCTGACACTGAACCTTCCTGGTTCCTGCTGCTCTCAATCGCTCATTATTCTCGTTTGCCTGCCGACAACCTGCCCAATATCCATTTGGAAACAGGTGTCGCGATGCGCAAGGGTCCGTTGTGTCTGATGTTGGTCACGTTGTCGATCATGGCCCCCGCCCATGGTGAGGAAACCACCGAAAGCGGCAGCTCCACGCCATTGTCGTTAAGCGCCGGCAGCCAGATCACCGAGTTGCAGCAGCGCCTCAAGGCCAGCGAGCAGCAGCGGGAAGAACTGAGCAAACAACTGCAAAATGCCGACAACACCCGTGAAAGCGTCCAGCTCGCCCGGTTGCGCCAGGAGAACCAGCGTCTCAAGCTGCAACTCAAGGAAGCCCAGGCCAGCCCACTGCCGCGTCTGTTGACCGAACAACAGCAGTGGTTCGTTACGGGCGCCGGAGTAGCGCTATTAGCGCTGCTCTGCGGTATCTTTGCCAGTGGTGCAAGCCGAAAACGTCGGCAATGGCTAAATTGAGTGAGTCATGAGCGAGCTGTTACTGATTGATGATGACCAGGAGTTGTGCGAACTCCTGAGTAGCTGGCTGAGCCAGGAAGGCTTCCATGTGCGCGCCTGCCATGACGGCCAGAGCGCCCGCAAGGCGTTGGCCGAAACAGCCCCGGCGGCAGTGGTGCTGGACGTGATGCTGCCCGATGGCAGTGGTCTGGAACTGCTCAAGCAATTGCGCAACGACCACGCCGACCTGCCGGTGCTGATGCTCTCGGCCCGTGGCGAGCCGCTGGATCGCATCCTCGGCCTGGAACTGGGTGCCGACGATTACCTGGCCAAACCTTGTGATCCGCGCGAACTGACTGCGCGCCTGCGCGCGGTGTTGCGCCGCAGTCACCCGGCGGCCGTGTCGACGCAACTTGAATTGGGCGACCTGAGTTTCAGCCCGGTGCGTGGTGTGGTCAGCATCGACGAAAAAGAACTGACCCTCACCGTCTCCGAAAGCCGTCTGCTCGAAGCCCTGCTCAAGCAGCCTGGCGAGCCGCTGGACAAACAGGAACTGGCGCAGCTCGCCCTCGGCCGCAAGCTGACCCTGTACGACCGCAGCCTCGACATGCATGTCAGCAACCTGCGCAAAAAGATCGGCCCGCATCCGGACGGCCGCCCGCGCATCGTCGCCCTGCGCAGTCGCGGTTACTTCTATAGCCTGTAGGTTTTGTCAGGTCAGCGCTTGAGCGTCTTTACCGAAGCTTTACGCAGCGCTGACCGCCGCTGACCTTGATCTCCGTAATCTGTACTCATCCGGAACGTACCGGGAACGAGACAAGGAGATACACCATGCGCAAGACTCTTATCGCTCTGATGTTCGCTGCCGCTCTGCCAACCGTCGCCATGGCCATGCCGCAAGATGGCGGCCCGATGGGTGGCCCGCTTGACGGCCCACGCCACGGCGGTCAGATGCACGGCATGCACGGCAAAGGCCCGTACAGCCAACTCGACCTGTCCCGCGAACAACGCGAGCAGATCCGCAAGATCATGGGCGAGCAGATGCACGAGCGTAAGCAAGTGGTCGACAAGTACCTGGAAAAACTCTCGCCGGCTGACCAGAAAGCCATGAAGGACGAGATGGCGGCCAACCACAAGAAAGCCGAAACCGATGTCCGCGCCGTGTTGAAACCGGATCAACAGAAGAAATTCGACGAGATCCAGAAGAAGCAAGCCGAACGTCGCGCCGAATGGGCCGAGTTCAAGGCGTGGAAAGCGCAACAGGCGCAAAAGGCGCAATAATGATCTAACTTCAGGCCCGACGGCTCACCCCGTCGGGCCTGTTTTCACCCGTTGAACTGTGGGAGCGAGCTTGCTCGCGAATGCGGTGTATCAGACGCAGAAATGTTGACTGACACACCGCATTCGCGAGCAAGCTCGCTCCCACATGGGTTCTGCATTGCTTTGAGGATTTTCTGTGCGTTCATTGTTCTGGCGTATTCTCGCGAGCTTCTGGCTGGCCATCGCTCTGGTGGCCGGGTTGTCCATTCTGCTCGGGCATATGCTCAACCAGGACGCGTGGATCCTCAGCCGCCATCCAGGTCTCAACACCCTTGCCGGCGAATGGACGCAAACCTATGAAGCCCAGGGTGAAGAAGCCGCCCAGGACATTCTCGAACAGCGCAAACGCCAATATCACATCGACGTTCAGGTGCTCAACGAATCCGGCGACCCGGTAGTGCGCGGCACCTTCCCGCGCCGCGCCGCCGCTTTTGAGGCACGCCAGAACAACGATGACCGCCGCCTGCCATGGCGTCGCCTCACCGACGAATTCACCAGCGAAAAAACCGGTGACACCTACCTGTTCATCTACCGCATCCCGCACCCGGAACTCGATTCCTGGCACCGCGAAAGTCTGCTTTGGCCACTGAGCGCGCTGGGCATCGCGCTGGTGGTGCTGACGCTGTTCAGCCTGCTGGTGACCTTCTCCATCACCCGCCCGCTCAGCCGTTTGCGCGGCGCGGTGCATGATCTGGGGCAGACCACCTATCAGCAGAACAGCCTGGCGAAACTGGCCAACCGTCGCGATGAATTCGGCGTGCTCGCCAATGACTTCAACCGCATGGGCGCGCGTTTGCAGAGCCTGATCGGCAGTCAGCGGCAGCTGTTGCGCGACGTGTCTCACGAATTGCGCTCGCCGCTGGCGCGGTTGCGCATTGCCTTGGCACTGGCGGAACGGGCCAACCCCGAAGAACGCGAGAAACTCTGGCCACGGCTGACCCGTGAATGTGATCGGCTAGAAGCGTTGATCAGTGAAATTCTGGTATTGGCGCGAGTCGATGCTGACAATGCCAGTGCTGAAGAGGTGGATTTGAATGCACTTCTCGGCACGCTACAGAAAGACGCGAAGCTTGCATCCCCCGAGCAGATTGTCCGTCTCGATGCCGAACCGCAGTTGAACCTCAAGGGCTGGCCGACCATGATCGAGCGCGCCGTCGATAATCTGCTGCGCAATGCCCAGCGCTTCAACCCGGAGGGGCAGGCGATTGAAATGCAAGCCTCACGTCAGGGTGAAAAAATTGTCGTGAGTGTGCGCGATCATGGGCCGGGGGTGCAGGCCGAACATTTGAGTCAGTTGGGCGAGCCGTTTTATCGGGCGCCGGGGCAGACAGCGGCGGGGCATGGTTTGGGGCTGGCGATTGCGCGGCGAGCGGCGGAACGGCATGGCGGCAGTTTGACGCTGGCCAATCATCCGCAGGGTGGGTTTGTTGCGAGTCTTGAATTGCCGCTTGTACCCGGCGCCGTCGTCCAACCCTGAAAGCCCCCTCACCCCAGCCCTCTCCCGGAGGGAGAGGGAGCCGACCGAGTTGTCTTGCGTCAGACATCGACCTGAAACACCGCGTTGATTATGGATTCTGAATCCGTAATCAACTCTGTATTCGAATTGAACCGAAGTCGATTCTGGATTCCACGAAGATCGCCCACGTCGGCGTACTTCTACAGCATCCCCCAATCAGTCCCCTCTCCCCCCGGGAGAGGGTTAGGGTGAGGGGCTTTTGATCTTCAGGCCTGACCGGGCCAGGCACTAACAAACTCAGCCAGATCAACCTTCTCCGCCACACGCGGTTCCTTCTGCGGCGTGCCAAGGTAAAGAAACGCAATCACCTCTTCACCTTCCGCCAGCCCCAAACCTTTGGCTACGTGCTGCGAATAAGCCAGATCCCCCGTGCGCCAAACCGCACCAATCCCCTGCGCATACGCCGCCAGCAAAATCCCGTGCGCCGCACACCCGGCCGCCAGCAACTGCTCAGCCTTCGGATATTTAACGTGCTCCTGCAATTTAGCGATCACCACAACCACCAGCGGTGCACGTAGCGGGCCGTTGCGGGCCTTGTCGATCATCGCTTCGGTGACTTCGCCTTCCTGCATCTGTGCAGCCTCGGCCAGCAACTCGCCCATCTGCTCGCGCGCTGCGCCTTCGACGGTCAGAAAGCGATACGGCTGCAAATGCCCGTGATCCGGCGCGCGCAACGCTGCGCCAAACAGGGCTTCGCGCTGCTCGGCAGTGGGGGCCGGTTCGACCAGTCGTGGAACGGAAACACGGTTGAGCAACGCGTCGAGAGCCTGCATCGGCCACCTCCTGAAAAATATGTGCGGCTATTCTAGCTTTATCTGTACACAGGATGCCGGTTTACATGCCCTGCCCCACGGGTAGAATGGCGCCCTTCTCACATCAGCCCGAGCGGACTTCATGGCGTTGCCGACCTTACGGATCATTGGTTTCATTATCGGCATCTTCCTGATCACCCTGGCCGTGGCCATGGTCGTGCCGATGGCCACCCTGGTGATTTTCGAACGCACCAGCGACCTGCCGTCGTTCCTCTGGGCGAGCATGATCACCTTCGTCGCCGGCCTCGCACTAGTGATTCCCGGCCGCCCGGAGCACATTCACCTTCGCCCGCGCGACATGTACCTGTTGACTGTCAGCAGTTGGCTGGTGGTGTGCATTTTCGCCGCGCTGCCGTTTCTGCTGACCCAGCACATCAGCTACACCGACTCGTTTTTCGAAAGTATGTCGGGCATCACCGCGACAGGCTCGACCGTGCTCAATCATCTCGACGACATGTCTCCCGGCATCCTGATGTGGCGCTCGTTGCTGCACTGGATCGGCGGTATCGGCTTTATCGGTATGGCGGTAGCGATTCTGCCGCTGCTGCGTATCGGTGGCATGCGCCTGTTCCAGACCGAATCCTCGGACCGCTCGGAAAAGGTCATGCCGCGCTCGCACATGGTGGCGCGGTTGATTGTGGCCGCATACGTCGGCATCACCATCCTCGGCAGCCTCGCGTTCTGGTGGGCCGGGATGAGCCCGTTCGACGCGATCAACCATGCAATGTCGGCAATTTCCACCGGTGGTTTCTCGACCTCCGACCAATCCCTGGCCAAGTGGACGCAACCAGCGGTGCACTGGGTGGCGGTGGTCATCATGATTCTTGGCAGCCTGCCGTTCACTCTGTACGTGGCGACCTTGCGCGGCAATCGTAAGGCGCTGATCAAGGATCAACAGGTGCAGGGTTTGCTCGGGATGCTGCTGGTGACCTGGCTGGTGCTCGGCACCTGGTACTGGTGGACGACCAACCTGCACTGGCTGGACGCCTTGCGTCATGTCGCGTTGAACGTGACCTCGGTGGTCACCACTACCGGCTTCGCCCTCGGCGACTACAGCCTGTGGGGCAACTTCTCGCTAATGCTGTTTTTCTATCTGGGCTTTGTCGGCGGTTGTTCCGGTTCGACGGCTGGCGGGATCAAGATTTTCCGGTTCCAGGTCGCCTACATACTGCTCAAGGCCAACCTTAATCAGTTGATTCACCCACGCGCGGTGATCAAACAGAAGTACAACGGCCATCGCCTCGACGAAGAAATCGTCCGATCGATTCTGACTTTTTCGTTCTTCTTCGCCATCACCATCTGCGTGATCGCCCTGTTGCTGTCGCTGCTCGGCGTCGACTGGATGACTGCGCTGACCGGCGCCGCCAGTACCGTGTCCGGCGTCGGCCCGGGCCTTGGCGAAACCATTGGCCCGGCGGGCAACTTCGCCACCCTGCCGGACGCGGCCAAGTGGATCCTGTCGTTCGGCATGCTGCTCGGCCGACTGGAGATCATTACGGTGTTTGTGCTGTGTATTCCGGCCTTTTGGCGTCATTGATCGCACTCGGCGCCTGCAACAACCGCGTCCGGTAATCGCCGGGCGTGGTATCGAACCAGCGGCGGAACGCACGAAAGAAGTTGCTCGGGTCGGCGAAACCCAACAGATAGGCAATCTCCAGCAAGGTCATGCTTGGTTGCGCCAGATACTGCTCGGCCAGTTCACGGCGGGTGTCATCGAGCAACTGCTGAAAACTCGTGCCCTCCTCCTGCAAGCGGCGCTGCAAGGTACGCTGCGACAAATGCAGGGTCTGCGCCACGGTATCGCGCTTCGGTTCGCCTTGTGGCAACAACCGGCACAGCACCTGTCGCGCCTTGTGGGTCACACGACTTTCGGAAAACCGCGCCAGATATTCCCCGGCAAACCGGTCATGCAACAGCGCCATCGCCTCGTTGGCGGTGGGCAGCGGCGCCTCCATGTCGGCGCGTTCGAAGATCAGCGCATCGTACGGCGCATTGAACACCAACGGCGCGTGGAAGGCTTGTTTGTAGGGTTGCAGATTTTCCGGCTGATCACCCTGCACCAGCACTTTGACCGGATGCAGCGTGCGCCCGGTCAGCCAGCCGCACAGGCCCAGCGCACAGGCCAGCGAGGCTTCGGCGCTTTGCCGGGTCGGCGGCAGATGGTCGCCGTGTACGGTCAGAATCAGCGCGTAACCTTCTTCCAGCAGACGGAAGCTCAGGTCGGCACTTTCGGCGATGATCCGCTGATAGCGCACCAGTCGCTGGAAGCCTTCGGCCAGAGTATTGCTCGACATCAATGCGTAGCCGGCGACATGAAACGACGCCGGTCGCACCACTTTGCCCATGTTCAGGCCGATCGCCGGATTGCCGGACAGCTCGACCGCCCGTTGCCACAGGCGAGTCATGGAATCTTGCGGGAAACGCGCATCCGGATCATCCAGAGCCGTGTAATCAAGCCCCAGTTGCTTGAACAGAACCCGGCAATCCAGGCCGTCCATCTCCAATGCTTTGACAATCCCCATCGCCCAGCTTGCAGAAGTCGTTCGTTCGCTCATGGCGTTTTTCTTTTACATGAGGGGCCGCATGTTACGGCCTGATTTGCGAAGGATACTAAAGTGGCGCCGATTGTCACTGGCCCACGCCAATGATCACTCTAGACTCAAATAAGCTACCCGCAGAACAACTCGTCGCCAGAACAATAACCACAGAGAACGCGGTCGTGGAAAACATCAAGCATTTCAGCAGCTTCGCTGAGTTCTATCCGTATTACCTCAGCGAACACAGCAACAGCACCTGCCGGCGCCTGCATTTCATCGGCACCTCGCTGGTGATTTTCATTCTCGCGATAACCATCGCCAACGGCGCCTGGCTGCTGTTGTTGGCGCTGCCGCCGGCCGGCTACGGCTTCGCCTGGGTTGGCCACTTCTTCTTTGAAAAGAACCGACCGGCAACTTTTCAGCATCCGCTGTACAGCCTGCTCGGCGACTTTGTCATGTACCGCGACATGATCCTCGGTCGCGTGGCGTTCTGAATGAGGGTCAGCCAATGAATGCCAATGCCCGCTTCACCCATATGAAGGACGGCACGCAGGAAGATTGGGCGATCATCGCCGCTGACTTCAGTGCCTACGCCAAACAGTTGCCCTCACGGATCCTGACGCACCTGAAATTGCTCGAAGGCGACTTCGGCGGCTTTCCGGTGGATCGCCTGACCCACTCGCTGCAAACCGCCACCCGTGCGTTTCGTGATGGTCGCGACGAGGAATACGTGGTCTGCGCCTTGCTGCATGACATTGGCGACACCTTGGGTTCGTACAACCATCCGGACATTGCTGCGGCGATTCTCAAGCCGTTCGTCAGTGCCGAGAATCTGTGGATGGTCGAGAAGCATGGGGTATTTCAGGGTTACTACTTCTTTCATCATCTGGGTATGGATCGGCATCTGCGCGAGCAGTTCGCCGGTCATCCGCAGTATCAAGCGACTGCCGAGTTCTGTGCCAAATACGATGCGGCGGCGTTTGATCCTGACTATGACACGCTGCCGTTGAGCTTCTTTGAGCCGATGATGGAGCGGTTGTTTGCGCAGCCGAAGAACTCGATTTACAAAGCCGCGATGGAAGAACACTCGCCAGCGTAATCATCCTCGGGAACCGCTGCGCGGTTCATCGCGAGCAGGCTCACTCCTACAGTTGAAATGCGTACCCCTGTAGGAGTGAGCCTGCTCGCGATGAGGCCCTCTCAATCACCAGAGCATTAGGCGAGTTCGGCGACTTTGGCCGCCTTTAGCTCCGCCTCCCGCGCCTGCGCATCCGCCAGCCGATACAACTCGATCGTACCGTCCCAATGCTCGATCAACGCGGTGCACGACTCCACCCAATCACCGCAATTAAGGTAATCGACCTCGCCCACCTTGCGGATTTCGGCATGGTGAATGTGCCCGCACACCACACCATGCAACTCGCGCTTCACACACTCGTGGGCAATGGCTTCTTCAAAATCACTGATGAAACTCACCGCCGTCTTAACCTTGTGTTTCAGGTACGCCGAGAGTGACCAGTAACCGTAGCCATACCGCGCCCGCCAATGGTTGAGCCAGCGGTTGAGGGTCAGGGTGAATTCGTAGGCGGAGTCGCCGAGGAAGGCCAGCCAGCGGTGATAACGGGTGATGACATCGAACTGATCGCCGTGAATCACCAGCAGATGCCGACCATCGGCGGTGACATGCACCGCCTCGTCGACCAACTGGATATTGCCCAGTATCAGCTTGGAATACCGACGCAGGAATTCGTCGTGATTACCGGTGACGTAAATCACCTCGGTGCCGCGCTTGCTCATGGTCAGCAAACGCCGGATCACGTTGGTATGCGCCTGCGGCCAGTACATACCGCCGCGCAGTTTCCAGCCGTCGATGATGTCGCCGACCAGGTAAATCCTGTCGGCATGGTAGCCCTTGAGAAATTGCGACAAGTGCTCGGCCTGACAATCTCGCGTGCCCAGGTGCACGTCGGAGATCCACAGGGTTCGCACCCGTTGTTTGCGACTGGGTCTGGCGAGCTCGGCGCTGGTCATGGGCAACCCTCTGCGATGTTTTCGCCACTCTGCGCCTGCCCGGTTAATCGACCATGACAGGCGTGAGTCAGTCCTGTGACAACGCATCCGGCGTGCGCCGGTGTAGACTGACGGCCACTTCGGAGACAACCTGCCATGCGACCGATCCTCACCCTGCGTCAGTACACCCACGACTTGATCGCGCATAGCCACGAGCACGCGCAATTGGTGTTCGGCCTGTCCGGTGCGCTGGATTTCGAGGTCGAGGGCTGTGGCAGTCAGGTGCGTCAGCAGAGTTTCGTAGTGATTCCGTCCGGCGCTCATCATGCCTGCGGCAGTCCCGACGGCAGCCGCTGTCTGGTCCTCGACATCCCTGAGGGGCAATGGGTGAAGGACTCGCTGGGTGAGCACGCCGAGGCCAGCCAACGCTTGCTCGACCTGCCGGCGCGACTGTCACTCGATGCGGGGCAAAGCCAGTTGGTCAGCTGGCTGGCGAACAGCCCGGTGAGCGATCCGTTGATCGCGCAGCAAGGCGCGGTATTGCTGCTGGCCAGTCTCAATCACACGCAACCTGGCGAACTCGTCGCACGTCGCCTGCCCTACGCCGCGCTGGATGCGCACATCGAGCAAAACGCCGCTTATCCGCTACAAGTCGCCGATCTGGCGCGCGTGGCCGGGTTGTCCAGCGCGCGCCTGCATGCACGGTTCATGGCCGAATGCGGGCAGACGCCGATGGATTACATCCGCAGTCGGCGCCTGCATCTGGCGGTGCAAATGCTGCGCGACACGGTTTTGCCAATGGGTGAAATTGCCAGTCGCGTCGGCTACAACTCGCAGAGTGCCTTCTCAGCTGCCGTCCTTCGTGAGTTCGGCTCATCACCCGGACAGCTTCGGCGCGATTCCTACGACAAAAGACGATAGTCTGCCGACAGACTTATTGGCCTCGACGCGCTTCAATACAGGAGCTGCCGCAGACGAACGATGTTCGTCTGCGGCAGCTCCTGTATTTGAATTATGTTTGAGATAGAAGGATTGCAATGACTCCGCGTACCGCCCTCGGCGCTCTGCATATCGGCGCCTTGATGTTTGGCCTGACCGGTGTGTTCGGCAAACTCGCTGCCGCCTCCCCCGCTGTGATTGTCTTCGGGCGCGCCGCTTTCGCTGTGCTCGCCCTGGCGTTCTTCGCCCGCTTCGCCAGCCAGAGCGGCTGGCAGAAACTGCAGGCCGTGGACTGGCGGCGTGTGGCCCTCAGCGGCGTGTTGCTGGCCGGGCACTGGGTGAGTTTCTTTCTGTCTGTGAAGATCGCCGGTGTCGCCATCGCAACATTGGGTTTTGCCAGTTTCCCGGCCTTCACGGTGATTCTCGAAGGGCTGATTTTCCGCGAACGCATCCGTGCCAATGAAATTCTGCTGGTGGTGTTGGTCAGCATTGGCCTGATTCTGGTGACCCCGGCCTTCGACCTGGGCAGCGGCGCGACCATCGGTTTGCTTTGGTCGGTGCTGTCGGGCCTGCTGTTCTCGCTGCTGTCGCTGACCAACCGCGCCAGCTCCGGACGCATCCCGGCGGTGCAGGCAGCGTTGTGTCAAAACGTCGTGGTGGCCCTGTGTCTGCTACCGGTCGCGGCGCCGCAACTGAGCGAAGTCCGGGCACTGGACTGGCTGTGGATCGCCCTGCTCGGGGTGTTCTGCACCGGCGTCGCGCACAGCCTGTTCGTCGCCAGTCTGGCGGTTATCAAGGCGCGCACGGCAGCGGTGGTGTTTGCGCTGGAGCCGGTCTACGGCATCACCGTCGCCTGGCTGCTGTTCAATGAAAACCCGACGCCGAAGATGCTGATTGGTGGCGCACTGATCATTGTTGCCATCGTCGTGTCAGCACGGATGTCCGGCCATGCCGACAAGAAAACCGCCGCCGAGGCCGCGTCTCACTGAGTGCGGTCGTTGTGGCCGAGGTCGCGCTCAGGATCGATCTGATCGCGAACTCGCTGCTTAAGCACCTTGGCTTCCGGGAAGCCGCCGTCCGCCTTGCGTTCCCAGATCTGCACGCCGGCGCAGGTAATCTGAAACACTCCGCCGGTGCCGGGCACCAACGAGACTTTGCCGAGGTCATCGGCAAAGGTGCTGAGCAGTTCCTGCGCCAGCCACGCGGCGCGCAGAAGCCACTGGCATTGGGTGCAATAGGTGATGACAACTTCTGCTTTTGCGACAGTCATGTTCGCTGAAACTCCTGAGACAGAGGGCGCCGCTATAATAGCCGGCTTTAACGCTTGCCCCGAGACTCACAATGCGCCGTCTGCTGTTCTGCCTGCTGCTTGGTTTCCTTCCAGTCTTTGTTCACGCCACTGAGGCGCCGCGACCGAAAGTCGGCCTGGTGCTGTCCGGCGGCGCGGCGCGCGGGCTGGCGCATATCGGCGTGCTCAAGGCGCTGGAAGAGCAAGGCATCAAGATCGATGCGATCGCCGGCACCAGCATGGGCGCAGTGATCGGCGGTCTGTACGCCTCGGGCTACAAGATTGATGAACTGGAAAAACTCGCGTTGAACATCGATTGGCAAGCCGCGCTGTCCGACGCCCCACCGCGCGAAGACGTGCCGTTTCGGCGCAAGCAGGATGACCGCGACTTTCTGGTGAAACAGAAACTGAGCTTTCGCGACGACGGCAGTCTCGGCCTGCCACTGGGGGTGATTCAGGGTCAGAACCTCGCACTGCTGCTGGAAAGTCTTTTGGCGCATACCAGCGACACCCGGGATTTCGACAAACTGCCGATCCCGTTCCGCGCCGTGGCCACCGACATTTCCAATGGCGAAAAAGTGGTGTTCCGCAAAGGCCACTTGCCGCAGGTGATCCGCGCGAGCATGTCGATCCCGGCGGTGTTCGCCCCGGTCGAACTCGATGGCCGGCTGTTGGTGGACGGCGGCATGACCGACAATATCCCCCTCGATGTAGCGCGGGAAATGGGCGTCGACGTGGCCATCGTCGTCGATATCGGCACCCCGCTGCGCAATCGCAAACAACTGACCACCGTGGTCGATGTGCTGAACCAGTCGATCACCCTGATGACCCGCAGTAACTCCGAAGAACAACTGGCCGCGCTGAAATCCTCCGATGTGCTGATCCAGCCCGCACTGGCGGCGTTCGGTGTCACCGATTTCGGCAAGGCTCAGGAGATGATCGACGCCGGTTACCGCGCGACCCGAATCCTCGATGCGCGCCTTGCTCAGCTCAAGCCCGACGAATCCCAGGATGCCGAACTCAATGCCGCGCGCTCGCCGGGGCAGCGCACGCCGATCATTACCGCGATCCGCGTCGAGAACGACTCGAAAGTCGACGACGACGTCATTCGTTACTTCATTCGCCAGCACATCGGCGAACCACTGGATCTGGGCCGACTGCACTCGGACATGGGCACTTTGTATGGCCTCGACTACTTCGAGCAGGTGCAATACCGCGTAGTGCACAAGGGCCAGGATCACACACTGGTGATCAGCGCCCGGGGCAAACGCAGCGGCACCGATTACTTGCGGGTCGGCCTCAATCTGTCCGACGACATGCGCGGCGACAGCGCCTTCAACCTCGGCGCCAGCTACCGCATCAACGGCATCAACCGCCTCGGCGCGGAATGGCTGACCCGCGCGCAAATTGGTGACAAACAAGAGCTGTACACCGAGTTTTATCAACCGCTGGACGTCGGTTCGCGCTACTTCGTCGCGCCGTATGCTTCGTTCGAAGCGCAGAACGTTGAAGCGGTGCTCGACAACGATCCGATCGCGCAGTATCGCGTCGAGCGTTACGGTTTCGGCCTCAACTTCGGTCGACAGATCGGCAACAACGGCGAAGTACGGTTCGGTGTCGGCGAGGCCTGGGGCAAGGCCGATGTGCGGATTGGCGATCAGGATCTGCCGAGTGAAAACTTCAACGAAGGTTTCTATGCCCTTAAATATTCATACGACTCACTGGATAACGTCTACTTCCCTCACGAAGGCAAGGACGTCAGCCTGACGCTGACGCAGTTTGAACCGGGCCTGGGGTCGGACACGCGTTATCGACAGTGGGACTTTAAAATCGACAAAGCCATGAGCCATGGCCCGGACACGCTGATTCTCGGTGGGCGCTACGGGCGCACGCTGGACGACGCCAATGTGGTGACATCGAGTTTTCTTCTCGGCGGTGCGCGACAGTTGTCGGGTTTCCGTGAGGACGCGATTTCCGGACAGAACATCAGCCTGATGCGCGCGGTGTACTACCGCCGGTTGACGCCGCGCTCGTATCTGCCGCTGGATTTTCCGCTCTACGCCGGCGCCTCACTGGAACGTGGACGGGCGTGGAACAATGACAATGAGTTCGACAGTGGCTACATCAACGCCGCGAGTGTGTTTATCGGTTTTGACACGCCGCTGGGGCCGTTGAATTTCAGTTATGGGTTGAATGATGCGAATGAGCAGGCGGTGTATCTGAATCTTGGCCAGACCTTTTGATCAGGGCGCCTGACGAATCGCTATCGCGAGCAGGCTCACTCCTACATTTGAATGCGTTCCCCTGTAGGAGTGAGCCTGCTCGCGATAGCGGCATAAAATACACCGCAAAACCATCGGCTTCAGCGAATCCCCGCCAGCAACGTCCGCGCCGTTTGCTTCAACGGCTCATCCCCCTCCTTGAGCAATTCGTTGAGCAACGCAATCGCACTGTCGATGTCACCGTCGTCAATGCACGTCTGCGCCTGTTCGAGCTTTCCGGAATTTTCGTCATGGATCGGCTCCGGCTCCTGCAAATCCAGCGGTTGCAACACCAGTGACGGCTCGGTATCGGCAAATTCATTGAGAAAATCTTCATCCAGCGGCTCGGCCTCCGGCTTGGGGATCCACTCAAGCTCAGCGTCTTCGCTGGTCGCCTCCGGCAACTCGAAGTCCTGAGGCAGTACTCGCAGGCTGGAACCCAGCGCCGAGGTGTCAGCCGACGGTCCGGTTGAGGCCGGGCGGCTGTCCTCCAGATCCCAACTGGAATCCATCGACAACTCGCCCAGATTCAACTCGAAATCATCTTCTGGCACCGGTGGTGCCGGGACAATGGGGGCCGCCGCAATGACCGGCGGCGCGCCGGCCAACGGCGCGGCACCTGCCAGTTTCGGATGTCGAGCGCGCACATCCTGTAACGTCTGGACAGGCACGCCCAGCTCACGCAAATGACTTTCCTGTTGTTCAAACGCGGCGCTGTCACCCTGGCGCCCCAGTACTTCAAGCAACTGCAAACCGATATCGGTGCGCTCCGGTTCTTTGTGCAAGGCATCGCGCAGCAGCCCGGCAGCTTCGCCGAGTCGGCCATAGGCCAGATAGATCCCTACTGCTTCCAGCACATCACCCGCCGCCGGTTCTTCACGATGTTGGGCAGAGACCGGAGCGCTGACTGATCCTGCGTTTTCGGCTTCAGGCAAATCCGGCTCACTGCCCTGCGGCAAGAACGGTTGCGGTTCGTCAGCCGGTGTCTGTTGTTGCCGGCGACGGTGCACAAACAACCCGGCCAGTGCCCCCAGCAACAGCAACAAGCCACCGAGCAATGGCCAGTTCAAACCGTCATCGCTGGACGCGACCGGCGTCACAACAGGGGGCGAAGCCGGTACGGGTGTCACTACAGTCGGTGGCGGCGCTTGCTGAAGCTCGACCAGGCGCGTTTGCAGGTCAATGATCTGCTTCTTGCCGTCGGCAATCTGCACATCCTGTGTCTGCAGTTTTGCATTGAGTTCGTCGACAGTCTTCTGCAGTTGCTGGCCCAGCAACACACTGGCGGCCAATTGCTCGGCCAGCGCATCGGTGGCGGGCGGGGTGGCAGGCGTTGGCACCGAATCGCGCTTGCCCTGCGCTGCCTGCGGCGCAGCCACGGCAGGCTCGACAGTAGGAAAACCGGAGGATTGCGCAAGTGGATCCGGCTCATCGGTGGCCGGCACGATTCCCGGTGAGCCCGGTGGATCGATCAGCAACGTGTATTCACGCAGCAAACGACCATTGGGCTGATTGAGTTGCACCAGGAAATTCAGAAAGGGTTCATTGACCGGTTTGCTGGAGGTCACCCGGATCATCTGGCGATTGCCATGCAGGATCGGAATGAACCTGAGGTCGTTGAGGAAGAACACCCGCTCGACTCCGGCCTCGGCGAATTCATCCGCCGTGGCCAGTCGCATAGCCAGATCGTTTTGCGTCAGCCCGCCGACATCGACCAACGCGATGTCGGCCTTGAGCGGCTGATTGAGGCCTGAATGAACGGTGATATCACCCAGCCCCAAGGCCATCGACCAGGCCGAATAGCTGAATACGCCAGCGACCAGCAGCCATTTGGCGCCACCGCGCAGTACCACGTGCCGACTTGCGAGCATGAGCATCCCTTAAATAAGCAAAACCGACTTCTATGCGTTCGCACATCCGGTACGAACACGATATTGCCCAGTAGTTCTTATAGTCGGCTCAGCGCGATCTCTCAAAGATACGGCACGGGGATGTGCCTCAAGATTTTTCCAGGTTGCCCAGAATGTGCCCGTGAACCCGCATGCACACCTTCAAATCCGCCTCGTCGACGCCTTCGAACAATTCGTGACGCAGTTGTGTGGCAATGGTTTCGATCTGTTCGATCAGCGGCAGGGCCGGTGCACAGAGGACAATTTTTTTCGCCCGGCGGTCTTCCATCACGGACTGGCGTTGCACCAGGCCCTGGCTTTCCAGACTATCGAGCAAGCGTGCAAGGGTCGGCCCTTCGACGCCGACGCTCTGTGCCAGCTCGCGTTGGGTCGGTGCCTCTTCGAAACGCGCCAGATGCAGCAGCACCAGCCAGCGCGCCTGGGACAGACCCAGCCCGGCCAGTCGGCGGTCCAGTTCGGCGCGCCAGCCACGGGACATCTGGGCCAGTTGCATGCCAAAGCGGTGTTGATCGGTTAACGGCATAAAACACTCACGGTTAGACTGAAAATAAAGAAAATCTAATTATTAGCCAGCTAAGCATGAGCTGCAGTTATAGGCAAGTGGCGGTCTGTACTGAATCGTTACATCTCGGGGCCCCCTCACCCTAGCCCTCTCCCAGAGGGAGAGGGGACTGATCGGGGGATATTTGGGAATTACGCCGACCTGACAGCTCAACGCTGAATCCATAATCGACTCGGGTTTTCAGGTCGATGTATGGCGCAAGACACCTCAGTCGGCCCCCTCTCCCTCCGGGAGAGGGCTGGGGTGAGGGGCGACGGCCAAATTACATCTCGAATTCCGACTGCAATGCAGCCCGCACGCAATACAACACGCCTTCCGGCACACGCCCGGCAAACAGCTCAGCGATTTCGGCGACCGACGGCAACTCGCCCTCACCATCGAGGAACGCGTCCTGCACCTCACCCATCAACTCTTCAGGCAAATCCAGCGCCTGCTCGAGCGACAACTGCTGCTTGCCAATGGCCTCGGCAAGCATCGTGTACACATTCTTCTCCGAGCACTGCAGCTGACCGGCGATCTGCAGCGGCGTCATGCCGGCGCGGGCCAGGGTGATCAGTTCGTGGCGCACGTCAGCCACCGCTTTCGGCGCCTCGACCTCGCCGCCGAGCACTTCGAGGAAGGCATCGCCATAGCGTTCCAGCTTGCGCGCGCCAACGCCACTGACCCGGGCCATTTCCGCCAAAGAAGTCGGCTGGCTGCGGAGCATTTCCAGCAACGTCGAATCGGGGAAGATGACGTACGGCGGCACGCCATGTTCTTCGGCGAGTTTGCGCCGCAGCGCGCGCAGGGCTTCCCACTGTTCGCGCTCTTCGCCGCGCACCAGTTGGCTGGCCGGGCTCTTGCTCGCGGTTTTGGCGGTAACCTGCGGTTTGAGGTCGCGGCGCAATTCAAGGCTCACTTCGCCCTTGAGCAACGGCCGGCAACTGTCATTCAGACGCAGGCCGCCATAGCCTTCGTGGTCGACATCCGCCAGACCGCGCGCGACCAGTTGACGGAACAACGAGCGCCACTCGCTCTCGCTCAATGCCTTGCCGACCCCGTACACCGACAGATGCTGATGGCCGAAACTGCGGACTTTTTCGTTGTCTTTGCCCAGCAGCACGTCGACCAGATGACCAACGCCATAACGCTGGCCAGTGCGGAAGATCGCCGACAGCGCCTGACGTGCGGGTTCGGTGGCGTCCCAGGTTTGCACGCCATCGATACAGTTGTCGCAATGGCCACACGGCTCGGGCATGTCTTCGTCGAAATACGCGAGCAGGGTCTGACGACGGCAGCGGGTTTCTTCACACAGCGACAGCATCGCGTCGAGCTTGTGTTGTTCCAGACGCTTGTGCCGCTCATCGCCTTCGGAGTTCTGCAGCATCTGCTTGAGCATCACCACGTCTTGCAGACCGTAGGCCATCCAGGCATCCGCCGGCAGACCGTCACGGCCGCCGCGCCCGGTTTCCTGGTAATACGCCTCGAGGGATTTCGGCAGATCGAGGTGGGCGACGAAGCGCACGTTGGGCTTGTCGATGCCCATGCCGAACGCCACGGTAGCGACCATGATCAAGCCTTCCTCATTGAGGAAGCGCTTCTGATTGAAGGCACGCAGATCATTGGGCAGACCGGCGTGATACGGCAGCGCCGGGAAGCCCTGCTCGCTCAGGAACGCTGCGACTTCCTCGACTTTCTTGCGTGACAGGCAATAAACGATGCCGGCATCGCTGCGCCGTTCGGCGAGGAACGCCAGCAACTGCTTGCGCGGCTGCTCTTTGGGCACAATGCGGTAAAAGATGTTCGGGCGGTCGAAGCTCGACAGGAAGCGCTCGGCATTTTGCAGGTGCAGACGCGTGACGATCTCTTCGCGGGTACGCTTGTCGGCTGTGGCCGTCAGGGCGATGCGCGGTACGTCGGGGAACATCTCGGCCAATTGACCCAGTTGCAGGTATTCCGGACGGAAATCGTGACCCCATTGCGATACGCAGTGCGCCTCATCAATGGCGAACAGCGCGATGTTCAGCCCTTGCAGGAACGACAGCATGCGCGGCTGTACCAGACGTTCGGGCGCCAGATACAACATCTTCACTTCGCCACGTTTGATTCGCGTGGCGAGGTCGCGCTGCTGTTCGGCGCTCAGTGTCGAGTTCAAGGCAGCGGCGGCAACGCCCAATTCTTCAAGAGTAGCGACCTGATCGTCCATCAATGCGATCAACGGCGAGACCACCACGGCCAGGCCCTCGCGAAGCAGCGCCGGTACCTGGAAGCACAGGGATTTGCCGCCACCGGTAGGCATCAGCACCAGCGCATCACCGCCGCTGGCAACGCGCTCAATGATTGCACCCTGACGGCCACGGAAACTGTCGTAGCCGAAGATGTCCTTGAGGACGCGTTGAGCCTGTTCGAGCATAAAAACTCCAAAAATCTACCGAAACATCCCTGCACAGGCTGGTTCAGGACAGCCAGGGCTGCTTAAACAAAACGTAAGAGCGCATTGCACGACATCCGCAATACGAGCAGGGAGCGCAAAACGCGGCAGTATACCCGAGGCCTTCGCTGCACAGGGTGCCGCTGATAAGACACAGATAAATCCCCTGTGGGAGCGAGCCTGCTCGCGAATACGCTGGATCAGTCGATACAAAGGTGCCTGATACGCCGCTTTCGCGAGCAGGCTCACTCCCACAGGTTTGGCATGCGGCCCGGCAATTGCGGCAAATCTGCCATGCGGCTGGCTTGAGCGCGCAAGAAGGCCTAGAATTCCCGCATTGTTTATTCCCCAAGGTAGCCCCGTAATGTCCTTCGCTGAGCAACTGACCCGCCTGCAAGTTTTCCTCGACGCCGACGAGCTGCATGACGAGGCGCTGGATTACGTGGCCGCTCACGGCTACCTGACCGCGCTGTCGATCTGCGCCGAAGATGTACCGGAGCGTGAGTGGATCGACGCCCTGTTCGCCGAAGAGCCGCATTACAGCAGCGACGCTCAGCGCGAAGAGATCGAAGCCACGCTGATCGGCCTCAAGGCGCACATCGCCCGTCAACTGGCCTCGGATGAAGAGTTCGAGCTGCCATGCGAACTGGATCTGGGCGACGAGCCGGACGATTCCGAACTGCGCGGCTGGTGCATCGGCTTCATGGAAGGCGTGTTCCTGCGTGAAGCGGCCTGGTTCGAAACCGCCGAAGAAGAAGTCAGCGAAATGCTCCTGCCGATCATGGTCGGTTCGGGCCTGTTCGACGAACAGCCAGAATTCGAAGACATCGCCAAAGACGCCAACCTGATGGACGACATGATCGTACAGATTCCGGAAGCCCTGACCGCGCTGTACCTGCTGTGCCAGGCGCCTGACGAAAAACCGGCGATCCTCAAG
This sequence comes from Pseudomonas crudilactis, assembly GCF_013433315.1. Classification (GTDB taxonomy): domain Bacteria; phylum Pseudomonadota; class Gammaproteobacteria; order Pseudomonadales; family Pseudomonadaceae; genus Aquipseudomonas; species Aquipseudomonas crudilactis. The sequence goes on from NZ_WXVV01000007.1 coordinate 238,908, forward strand.
CCACGTCACCACTAAGATCCGGCCTATGGACAATCCCATAGGCAACCGCCCCCTGATGTTGCGCTACTTCCTGCTGGCCATCGGCTGGCTCAGCGTGGCATTGGGGGTGATCGGGATTTTCCTGCCCGTCCTGCCCACCACCCCTTTCCTTCTGCTCGCCGCGGCCTGTTTCGCGCGTAGCTCTCCGCGCTTTTATCGCTGGCTTGTCGAGCATCCCCGGCTCGGCCCGTGGATCCGCGATTACCTCGATGGCAATGGCATACCGCTCAAGGGCAAGGTCTACGCGATCGGGCTGATGTGGGCGAGCATTCTGTTCTCGTGCTACCTGGTGCCGTTACCGTGGGCGCGGGGGTTTATGTTGACCAGTGCGGTGTTGGTGACGGTTTATATTTTGCGGCAGAAAACCCTGCACAAAAGCTGATGACGGGCGAATAACCGTTCGTCAGGAAAAGGCACTCACCTGTCAGATCTGACAGGTGCGCAATCTCCAATTAAGCGCTCTGATAACCCCTGCCCGTTCCCATCGCGCAGGAGCCTCATCGATGACCACCTCAACCCCACCGGACAACACCGTCCTCGTCCTGAGACCGCCGATGATCAACGGCCAGACCAAGCTCGTGGTAGGCGCACATATTGGCGTGCCCTTGGTGGCTTATGACCTTGTCACTGACGGTGAAGGCGCCGTTGTCCTCGTCGACCCACCGTCGTCGGGCACCATGGATCCCGGCGATGTCATGGAGCTTTGGCTTGAGGATGAAGTGACCGCACTGGACAGCAAGACCATTGAGGATCCGAACGTGCGCACCACGTTGCGCATCCCCAAGGGTCGACTGCATCCGGACAAGGTCAACAAGCTTTACTACACCGTCAGGCGTGGGAGCGCCAATCGAGGCACTTCCACCCCATCGCTGGAAATCCTCTATAACCGCATCCGCCCCGGCTTCAAGGATCGTCTGACCGACCCCGGTGGCCACTCCGAACTCCAATTGCTATTGCCCGATGTGATCAAGAACGGCGTCGGTCCGGACTTCGTCAGCGCCGAAGTGTGCGTGGCCTATCCGTATTGCCGGGCGTACGACCTCATCACCCTCAAGTGCAACGGCGAACTGCTGGACCCCAAGCCCAAGGTCAATCCGAATCAGGCGCCGCAACCGCCGAATCCAGGTGACGAACCCCCTATCACCATTTGCTTCACCATCACCCGCGCCTATCTCGACAAGGCGAAACGTCTGGATAAAAAACTGCATTTCTCCTACACCGTCACCGACCAGATCGGCAACGGCCCGGACACCGATGCGCCGTGGTCGCCGGTGCAGAGTGTGGATGAGGATCTGGATGGCACGCGCCTGCCGATGCCGATCCTGCTGGAACGACTGGAAGACTTCCCGGGAGATGACGCGAGCATCATCGATCTGCAAAAACTGGCCGGTAATCCGTTGTTGGTGGTGATTCTGACGGCGGACAACCGCTTTGTGGCGGGCGATGAAGTGCTCGCAACCTACACCGCTAAAAACACAGGCCAGCCCGCCGACGTAGTGGTGACTGTTCCCGGCAAAGTTGAAGCAGACCCGTTCGGCTCCAAGAAAACCTTGTTCCTTGAAGTGCCCAACGACAAGGTTTTCGCGGGCAGTAACGTCACCGTAACTTATGAATTGCACAGGCCCGATGTGGGTCTGGTGGGTAACTCCAACACGGCGAAAGCAACGGTGACAGGCACTAACCCGGTGGAACTGCTGCCGCCATTTCTAGTGGCACCGGCGGTCAGCCCGATTGATCTGCTGGCCTATCCGAACGGCGTGACCATGCGGATCGAATACCTCCAGGCCCAAGGCAACGACAAGGCCCGACTGGTGGAGGTCAATCCGCCAACGGGCGCGTCGCCGTTCCCACTGGTGGAATTCAACAGCAACAAGCGGGTGAACACAGTGTTAAGTCCGAAGTTTCTGGCGGCGCGGCATGGCAAAGTGATTGAGCTGCGCTGGGATCTGAATCGCAATGGCACGCCGGCGGGGCAATCAGACTCGGTCAACATCAGGGTGCTGAAGATTGCAGATGGGGATGCGCGCCTGTCGACACCGAACATCGCCGGCAATACGGGAACAGAACTGGAGGTTAATGAACTGGCCACCGACGCCCGGATTATCGCGCTGAAGTGGCCGTCGTTCGAGCCAGGGCAACCGATCTGGGTAACGTGCAAGGGTTTTGACAACGCTGGCAACCCGGTCAATACCAATGTCAGGTCAGGAGAGCCAAATGATTCGGTGGATGGGTTGTCAGTACCGGCACCAGTTGAATGGCTGAAGTTGCTCAAGGACGGCAGCCAAGTGACCGTGGAACTCGCCGTCGGTTTTGCCGGTTCAACAGACAAGGCTCAGGCGGTTGTGTTTCCACTGCGGCTTTATGCTGTCACCTCCATTCCAGAGTTTATCGTCGATACTTCACCGCTCACACTCCAGGGCAGAAATGTATCTATCGCAGGTACAAATACCCCGTGGGAAAGAACAGGCGCAGACCCTGCCAATACCGCAGCTCTTCGCGCTGCAAACGGTGGCACCCGCCCATACGTCTATAGCTCGTCCGATGACCGCATTGCATCTGTCGATGACTTAGGCACAGTCAGAAGTGAGGGAAATGGCTCGGCCATCATTACGGTAACGGACTCTGCCGGACAATCAAAAAGCTACACCGTTACCACCGGCAATGTAATCAACTATATTTACAGCCCCAGCATTTACGTACCAGATTTCCAGAAATGGGTCACTTCTGTTGGCGGAAGAATAATTCCACTAGATGAACTCTCAACCGTGCACACCCCAATCCTGAATATTAAATACCGATTTACCGAAACATACGCTTGGGCCTATGTAACGCGTTTCCTAAGATCTGAAAATAATATTTATTACGACTTTTTAGCTGTCAACAAAAACGGCTTCTCAGCAAGAACAGGATATGGGGGAGACCGTCAAAGTGCGATATGCATGAAATAACCCCGTACTTTTGCCTTGGGCTTTGACTTGAATATCACAACCTTCAGCGAGCCATTAGGACAAAGGGGACGGACTTATTTAATAAGTGATTTAAACAGCGGGGCTTGATCGAGGTTTTTTCTGCTGACCGCGAAGGGGCCAGTGAAGTCAGCGCAAAATCCATTTTAAACACGGTCGTTTAAAAGACACCTTCAGACACGCCTTCCAGGCTACAAATTCTTGCGCCATTGCCTACAGCTACGCCAGAATCCGCCGGCTTGTGCGCCTTGGGGGCGGGTTCTATTGTGGTGCGGTCGCTGACGAATCAGCGATCGGGTTTAGCGATCCGATACCTTACAGACGCTCAATCCCCAGTCTCAATTGCAGCTTTGTCTATCTGCACTTGGCGTCATGGTGGCTGTGCGTGGGAGACCTTCGGGTCTACCCGGGGTTTCTGTGACCCGGATCGCTAACCTGCGTACAGCCGCCACCTTTACTTGTTTAGCGATGAGCCGTGGCGGCCAAATCAACCACGGAGTCTCACCATGATCAAACCAACGCCCAACCCGCCTGAAACCGACCCCACCTCCCCGTACGAATCCCTCGACTCGAAAAAGCTCAACGAAGCCGCCGACCGCGCCCTCGATCACTACCTCTGCCCACCCGGCTCCACCCCACCGCCACGCAAAACCCGCCGGATGTACGCCGTGACCGCAGACTTCAAAAACGAAGAACTGCTGGCCGATGCCAGCGAAACACTCGCCTCAGCCAGAACCATCGCCCATGACTTCGCCCACCTCATACCCGCGTCACAGCGCAGGACGCTGTTGGGGATCGCGCAATTGATCATGCTCGGCGAGCTGGCGGTGAATCGGGTGATGGATAATCTGGAGTTGCCGGGTTGATGCAGGCGTGATCAACCTCTGAGTTATTCGGCGTCAGATCTGGCGCTTTCGCGAGCAGGCTCGCTCCCACAGTTGACCGCACTCCAATGTGGGAGCGAACCTGCTCGCGAAGGGGCCAGAATGAGCAAAGCCATACCATCAGACAGAAAAAACCCGCCGCCCCATCAACCGGGACGGCGGGTTTGTCATTTCAGACTTCGCTTACACCGTATCCACCTTCAACGAATGATCATTCAACATCCCGCTGATGATCGTCGCCGTGTCATGCCCACCGGCAACCACCCCACCCGCTCCCGGCGTCACCCCGTAATGGCTGGCGAGGTTGACGCCGGCCAGGTCGATGGTCTGGTTCGGCGTGGCACCGGCCATGGCGCTGACGTCGATGCTGGTGAGCACCGAGGCGCCGCTGCCGCTGACAGTAAAGTGCAGATAGTCATCCAGCGAGGCGGTGGTGCCGTTTTCACCTTGCAGCAGTTGCGACAGGTCGAGCTTGTCAGTGCCGGGGGTGAAGTCGGTGATCAGGTCGTGGCCGCTATTGCCCTTGAGCCACTGGAAGGTATCGGCCCCTGAGCCACCGGTCATGGTGTTGTTGCCCATGCCGCCGATCAGCAGGTCGTCGCCACCGCCACCGTTGAGGATGTCGTTGCCCAAACCACCGTTGATGACGTTGTTATTGTTGTCACCGGTCAACGTGTCATTGAAGTTCGAGCCGACCAGATTTTCGATGCCGGTCAGCGTATCGGTGCCGGCGCCAAGGGTGTTTTGCGCACCGAGCAGGCCGAGGTTGACGGTGACCGCAGCGGTGGCGTGGGCATAGCTGGCGGTATCGATACCGGTGCCGCCGTCGAGCAGGTCATTGCCTGGGCCGCTGTAGAGCAAGTCGTTGCCGGCGCCGCCGTGCAGTTCGTTGTTGCCGGAACCGGCGGTAAGCACATCGTTGCCGTCGCCGGCGTTGATGATGTTGTCGCCGCTGCCGGCCACCAGCACGTCATCCCCCGAGGTGCCGGTGAGGGTGTGGCCGTCCTGATAGCTGATGGTCACATTGGCCGTGTCGCTGCCGCCGTGGTTATCGTTGGCGGTGTAGCTGCCGTGGAAGTCCGGGGTGATGTCGTGGGCCCCGGCGTAGTTGACCGTCATGGTCAGTTGATAGTTTTCCGCCGCGTTGGGGTTACCGCCGCCGCTGGGGTTGCTGATGTTGGTGACGTGGATCTGGTAGGTGCCATCGGCGCTGGCAGTGATGGTGCCGCCATCGGCAATCGCGACGAACGCGCCACCGTTGAGCGAGTACTCCAGAGTGATGTGCCCGGCTGCCAGGTTGTGATCCAGGTTCAGCGTTTCGCCCTGTTTCAGTTTGACCGTGATCAGGTCTTCATCGTTGGCATTGGCGTTGGTCACCGCGCCGAGGTAGCCGCTGATCACCAGTACAGCGGTCATCGCTGCGGTGTTGGCCGCGAAGGCATTGCGCACATCGGCCAGGGTCTGGTTGGCGGCGCTGTTGCTGTTGCCGTTGAACGTAATGGCGCCGGTGCCGGTTAAGTCCGCGCCCTTCGCCACCCAACCGGTGTTGAAGGTGGTTGGTGAGGCGTTGAGCGTATCGCCATTCGGATCGGTATCGTTGGCCAACAGCAACTCGCCCGGCACGACGATATTACCCGACAGCACGTTGGTGATGACGTGGTCGTCCACCGCCACTGGCGGCGCGTTGGGGATCACTTTCACGGTCAGCGTCGAACTGGCAAGGTCGCCATCGTTGTCGCTGACGGTGAAGCCGATGTTCTCGGTGATCACCACCGCCGTGGTTTTCTGCGAGGTGTAGGTGTAGTCGCCGCTGTCGAGGTTGATCAGCAGTGTGCCGCCGTTATTGGTGGCAATGCTCAGCGTGTTGTTGGCGGTGTTGAAGGTGCCGTGGTTGATGCCGCCGCTTGGCGTCAACGAGCCTTGCCCGCTGAGGGCTTTCGGATCGTAGGTGTAAGTGGTGCCGTCAATCACGATGGACTTGATGAAACCGCCATCGGCGCCGAAGGTGCCGCCCTCGCCCAGCAACGAACCAGTGACCGGCGCACCCTGCACAGTGCCCGAGAGCACCGAGTTGAGTTGATTGAGATCGGTGACCACCACCGCGTTGGTGTTGGTGTGGCTGATGCCGTCATAGGCCAGCGGGTCGAGGTTGGCGTTGCTCACGCCGCTGCCGAGGCCGATCGCGTAGTTCTTGATGTTGTTGGCATCGAGGAAGTTTTTCAGCGCGGCTTCATCAGCGGCGTTGATGTCGCCTTCGTTAGGCTTGCCGTCCGAGAAGAAGTAACCGACGTTTTGTGCCCCGGTGAGTTTGCCCGAGGTGTTGAAGGCGGTTTGCATCACCGCCACCGCGGCGTCGTAGTTGGTGCCGCCACCCGCGGTCAGGCCGGCGAGAATCGTCTTCGCGGTCGCCACATCGACCCATACCGTGGTTCGATCAGTGGCGTTGCTGCTGAAGGTGACGAGCTGGACTTTGACATCGCCGAGGTCGTCGTACTTGTCGAGCAAGGCGCTGATCGCCTGCTTGGCCAGGGCCAGCCGCGACAGGCCCGGCACACCCGAGGCGTCGGCCATACTGCCGGAGATGTCGAGCACGATGAGCAGGTTGGAATCGATCTCCACCGCTGCCACCGAGCGATCCGACGCCACCGCTTTTGGTACGTCATCGACGATGTTCACCACGAGGGTGCTGGTGGTGCTGTTGCCCAGTGCATCGGTGGCTTTGTAGGTGAAACTTTCGCTGAGGGTGTTCGCCCCGTCGTTGGCGTTCGGTGTGGTTTTCGGTGCCGAGGTCAGCGTGTAGGTGTAGGTGCCGTCGGCGTTGAGCTGGATCTGCCCGTAAGTGCCAGTGGCGCTGCCGACCAGGGTGTAGGTGATCGCGCCTGTGCCGCCAGTGACCGCACCAACCAGCGTGCCGGTCGCGGTTTCGCCGGTGTTGGTCGGATCGCTGCCGGTGACCGTACCGGGGGCCAGATCCGCGCCGTCCTTGCTCAGGTCGAGGGCTTTTTCATACACCGTCACGTCCTGATCGACCGAGGCCACCAGTTTGCTGTCGGCGACATTAATGGTGATGGTCGTGGTGCTTTCATCGCCATCGCTGTCGCGGATGGTGTAGGTGAAGGTGTCGGTGGCGCCCGGTGGGCTCACCGAGTTCGGGTTGCTGTGATAGACGGCATTGCCCGCCGCATCGAGGGTCAGGTAACCGAAGTTGCCATTGATGTTGCTGTTGAGGCCGCCGATGGCCGAGCTGCCGGTGTTGCTGCCGGCTCGCACGCCGACCACCGTGGCCGCGCCATCGGCACCACTGATGTCATTGCCCAATACGCTGACGTTGACCGTACCGCCCTCGGCCACCGAGCCGGTGTCGGGTTTGGCGGTTGGCAGGTCATCGATGATGTTGACGTTGATCTGGCCGTTAGCCGTGCTGCCATCAGTGTCCGTGGCCACGACGTTGAAGTTCTCGGTGAGGCTGTTGGCACCGTTGGCGTTCGGGTGGGTTTCGTTGTCGACCAGGGTGTAGCTGTAACTGACGACCCCGGTCGCCGGATTGTAACCGGTGACGGTGAAAGTGCTGCCCAGCGGCGAGACGACAGATTGCGGGAAGCCTGCGGCAACACCGTTGGTGACCACGGCAATGCCACCGACGGTCAGGGTTTGCAGGCCATCGAGCGCAGTGACGGTGAAGGTGCCGCTCTGGGTCAGCGCCGGGGTGTCGGGGCTGGTGCCGTCGCCGAGGTTTTTCTCGTAGACGGTGAGTTCGCCGCCATTGACGTCGAGGCCGTTGAGCACCACCGGATCGTCGTTGTTGTGGATGTTCAGCACCAGGTTGGCGGTGCTGGTATCGCCATCGGCATCGGTCAGGGTGTAGGTGAACGTCTCGCTGCCGTTGCCGCCGCCGTGCAGGTTTTTGAAGTCGGCATCGTTGGGGTTCAGCGTGTAGGTGTACGTGCCGTTGGCGTTGAGCACCAGCGTGCCGTAAGTGCCGGTGAACGTGCCGGCGGTGATCGGCCCGGCATTCGGTCCGGTCGCGACCACGTCGGCGCCTTGTACATCGTTGGTCAGCACATTGCCGGTCAGGGTCAGTTGCGTTTCCGAGGCCGTGTTGGCGTTACTGTCGTTCACGGCTTTCGGCACGTCATCGACGATGCTGACGACAATGGTGCTGGTGACGATGTTGCCCAGTGAATCGGTGGCCTGATAGGTGAAGGTTTCACTCAGGGTGTTGGCGCCGTCGTCGGCATGCGGGGTGGTGCTCGCCGGCGAGGTCAGCGTGTAGGTGTAAGTGCCATTGGGGTTGAGGACGATTTGCCCGTAGTTGCCGGTGGCGCTGCCGACCAGCGCATAGCTGATCGCGCCGACCGCCCCGGTGACCGAGCCGACCAAGGTGCCGGACGCGGTTTCGCCAGTGCTGGTCGGGTCGCTGCCAGTGACTGTACCGGGAGCCAGATCCGCGCCGTCCTTGGTCAGGTCGAGGGCTTTCTCGAAGACCGTGACGTCGGTGTCGCTGGTCGCGCACAGTTTGCTGTTGGCGACATCGATGGTGATGGTGGTGGTGCTTTCATCACCGTCGGAATCACGCACGGTGTAGGTGAACACATCCACCGCGCCCGGGCCGCTCACGGTGTTGGGATTGCTGTGATAGACCGCGTTGCCGTTGGCGTCCAGGGTCAGGTAACCGTAGGTGCCATTGATGTTGCTGTTGAGGCCGCCGATGGCCGAGGTCGAGGTATCAGAACCGGCACGCACGCCGACCACTGCGCCGGTCACGGCCGGGCCGTCAGCGCCGCCTATGTCGTTGTCGAGGACATTGCCACTGACCGTGCCGCCCTCCGCCACCGATGCGGCGTCAGGGTGGGCGCTGGGCAAATCATCGACGATGTTGACGTTGATCTGGCCGTTGGCCGTGCTGCCATCGGTGTCGGTGGCGACGACGTTGAAGTTCTCGGTAATGCTGTTGGCGCCGTTGGCGTTCGGATGGGTTTCGTTGTCGACCAGGGTATAGCTGTAGCTCACAACACCGGTAGCAGGGTTATAGCCGGTGATGGTCAACGTGCTGCCGAGTGGCGTGACGATCGATTGCGGGAAGCCTGCGGCCACGCCGCCGGTCACCACGCTGATGCCGCCCACGGTCAGGGTTTGCAAGCCATCGAGCGCGGTGACGGTGAAGGTGCCGCTCTGGGTCAGCGCCGGGGTGTCGGGGCTGGTGCCGTCACTGAGGTTTTTCTCGTAGACCGTCAGCTCGCCGCCATTGACGTCGAGGCCGTTGAGGTAGACCTGATCGTCGTTGTTGTGGATGTTCAGCACCAGGTTCGCAGTGCTGGTATCACCGTCCGAATCGGTGATGGTGTAGGCGAAAGTTTCCGTGCCGTTGCCGCCACCGTGCAGGTTTTTGAAGTCGGCGTCATTGGTGTTCAGCGTGTAGGTGTAGGTGCCGTTGGCATTGAGTACCAAGGTGCCGTAAGTCCCGGTGAAAGTACCTGGGGTTACCGGCCCAGTAGGTACGCGGTCGGCGCCTTGCACGTCGTTGGTCAGGACGTTGCCGGTCAGGGTCAGCAGGGTTTCCGACGCGGTGCCTGCGTTGCTGTCATCCACAGCCTTTGGCAGATCGTCGACGATATTGATATCGAGGGTGGCATTGGCGGTGGTGCCGTTGTCATCGACCACGGTGACCGCGAACTGCTCAGGCAGATTGTTCGCGCCATTGGCGGTTGGATGCGCTTCGTTGTCGACCAGGGTGTAGCTGTAGCTGACCACGCCGGTGGTGGCGTTGAAACCGGTGATGGTCAGTGTGCTGCCCAAC
>NZ_WXVV01000008.1 GCF_013433315.1 Pseudomonas crudilactis
AAAACCGGTGTGTACACCAGTCTTCAGGTTCAGGGTAACTGCAACGCTGTTGGGCACATCCTCATAGCTGGCGATATCGAAGCCGGCACCACCAATCAGTTGGTCGGCGCCATCGCCGCCGATCAATAGATCATTACCGTCCCCGCCATTCAAGACATCATTGCCAGCCAAACCGCTTATCTGATCATCGCCCGCAGTGCCGAGCAGATTATCTGCACCAGTGGTCCCGTTAATTATCGCCATTACATCATCCTTGTGTTTTTGTGTTGGAAACTACGTTGAAACTAGGTAGAAGCTTCCTGATTTCCATATGGCCATACAGTGTCCTGGCTCAATGAAGCAGGTTGTGCAAAGTTTTGACGCGAAGGTCCTCTACTGGACGGGGTTGCAACTTCCGAACCATAAATTCCGACAAACGGTTCAATGGTGAATGTAAATTTAGCAACGCGCATAAAAAAACCGACGCTCTGGCGTCGGTTTTCAGTGCAGCTCTCAGATCACATCAAGTCATCTGAATGATGGTCTGCATGATGGTGCTCTGAGTGGAGATGGTCTTGGCGTTCGCCTGATAGTTGCTCTGGCCTTTGATCAGGTCCACCAGCTCGTTGGTCAGGTTGACGTTCGACTCTTCCAGCGAGTTGGAAGCAATCGAACCCAAAGTACCGGTTTCCGGAGCGTCGTAGCCCGGGATACCCGAAGCGAACGTCTCTTTCCAGCTGGTGCCACCGATAGCCTGCAGGCCTTGTTCGTTGGTGAAGCTGGCCAGCGCAACCTGGCCGATGGCCTTGCTCTGGTTGTTGCTGAAGTTGGCGAACAACGTACCGGTGCCGTCGATGGTCAGGTTGGTGATCTGGCCAGTGGCGTAACCGTCCTGAGTCGGGATCGAACGCGCGGTGTCAGCGTTGTACTGAGTGGTCTTGGACATGGAGATGGTCACGCCAGCCGTGTTGGCTGCTGCGCCGTTAGGTACAAAGTTACCGTTGACCACGTTGCCCGGCTTCCAATTGGCCAGCTTCAAGTCGCTGCTGATGATCGGATTGGCCGGATCCGCCGGGTTAGGTGTGCTGACCTGAGTCAGATTGCCCGAACTGTCAAACGTCAGTGTCGAAGCAGTTGGAGGCGTCGTGAGTGGATTGCTACCGGTTGCATCCGGATTACGCCCGTCCACCAGGGTGTAAACCTTCCAAGTGTTTTGGCCGGTTTTCACCATGTACTGATCCATGACGTGCGAGTTGCCCTGCGAGTCGTATATCGGAGTGCTGAAGCTCTTCGTGTACGTCTCAAGCTTGCTTGGGTCGAACTTGACGGCGTTGGTGCCGGTATCAACGATCACCGGCGCAGTCGAGTTCAAGTTGATGCTCGACGTCACCAGGGAAGTCGATTTCGGCGCCAGGTTCGAGGTATCAATCTTCAGGTCGGTCAACACGCCGTTGATGATCTTGCCATTGGCGTCAACACCGTAACCCTGCAGGCGCGAGGTGTAGTCGGTGTTGGTGATGTAACCGGCGTTGTCGACCTTGAACGTACCGGCACGGGTGTAGGACACCGAGCCATTGTTGCTCATGGTGAAGAAGCCCGAACCGTTGATGCCCATGTCCAACACGTTACCGGTGTTGTTGATGTCACCCTGGGTGAACTGCTGGGACACGTTGGCCAGGCGCACGCCGTTGCCGATCACTTTGCTGCCGCTACCCAGGCGAGTGGCCGAGTAGACGTCTTCGAATTCTGCACGGGACGATTTGAAACCGGCGGTTGCAACGTTGGCGATGTTGTTGCCGGTCACGTCCAGTTGTTTGTTGGCTGCATAGAGACCGCTAAGGCCGATATTGAAAGACATATTCCACTCCTTTGTGCCGGTTAGTCGGCTCTATATACCAATGGTTTGTACTTTGGACAGGGCAACGGTGCCCTTGCCGGACAGGTTGAGCATCAGTTCGCCGCCGGTCTGGCTGATCGTCACGCTGGTGACCGTGGCCGGCAGGTAGGTCGCCATATCGGTCGAGGTACCATTGATCGATGCGTTGGCCTTGACGGTATAGGTACCGGTCTTGACCACATTGCCGTCCTTGTCCTTGCCGTCCCAGGTGAAGCTCGCGGCGCCTGCGGCACGACTGCCCAGATCGATGGTGCGAACCACCGTGCCGCTGCTGTCGGTAATGCTCACGGTGCCGCCGGCGATCGACGACGGCACGGTGACCGAACCGGTCATGCCTTTGCTCGGATCGTCGAGCTGAACCGAGTTGGTCTGCACGATGACGTTGCGGCCCACCAGCGACGATGCCTGCAAGGCTTGCGACGAGTTGTAGTTGCCAGCAAGGCCACTCACGGTGGAGTTCAGCGTAGTGATGCCTTCCAGGCTACTGAACTGCGCCAACTGGGCAACGAATGCGCTGTTGTCCTGCGGATCGAGCGGGTTCTGGTTTTTCAGCTGGGTGACCAGCAATTGCAGGAACGCGTCCTTGCCCAGGGCCTGGCCGCCGGTGGCGCTGTTGGTCGCCGAGGCGATGCCGCCGGTCGTCGAACTGCTGGCCTTCTTCGACGAGTTGGCCAGGATGTCGTTCATGCTCAAGCTGCTGGTGGTATCGGAAACACTCATGGCAGTCGCCCCTTATTACTGACCGAGGGTCAGTACCTTCTGCATCATGGTTTTGGCGGTGTTCATCATTTCGGCGTTGGTCTGGAACGAACGGCTCGCGGAAATCATGTCAGCCATTTCTTCCACCACGTTGACGTTCGGGTAGTAGACATAGCCTTTGGCGTCAGCCGCCGGATGATTCGGCTCGTAGCGCGCTTCGAGGTTGCTTTGATCTTCGACCACACCGAGCACTTGTACGCCTTGACCCGCCGCGTCCTGGCTCTGGAACAGCGAGTTGCTGCCGCTGTTCTGGCCGCCCTGGAACATGGTGGCGAATACCGGGTGACGGGCGCGGTAGGTCTGGTCGATGCTCGACGAGACGGTTTCGGCGTTGGCGATGTTCGACGCAACGGTGTTCAGACGCGTGGTCTGTGCGCTCATGCCGCTGCCGGCAATGTTGAAAACGCTGGACAGGGACATGGATTACTCTCCGCGCAGGGCTGACACCAGCCCTTTGAATTTGCTGTTGAGCAGGGTGAAGCTGGCCTGGAAGCCGACGGCGTTTTCCGCGTAGTTCGACTGTTCCAGTTGGGCGTCCACGGTGTTCTGGTCGATCGAAGGTTGCATCGGCGTGCGATACATCAGCGATTCGTCGCCGTTGCCCAGGCCTTCAGCTTCGATGTGACGGCTGTTGGTCATGTTCAGGGCGATGGTGCCGTTGGCGTTTTTCTGGGTCTGTGCTTCAAGCACTTTGGAGAAGTCCAGATCCCGCGCCTTGTAGTTCGGGGTATCGGCGTTGGCGATGTTGTTGGCCAGCACTTCGGCACGCTGGGCGCGGAAGCCCAATGCCTTTTCGTGAATGCCGAGCGCTTTATCGAAGCTGATGCTCATGTCGGGAACCTTCAGGTGACCGGTTTTTCGTAACTGAGCTTTAGCAAGCGCCGTGCCAAGCCACAAAACCCCCATAAACCGGGGCTTTGCCGGAAGTCGGCAAAGCGGCAATGCCAGAAAAGCGGCAACCGGTTTCCGCCGGATGCCGCTTTTCTGCCGCTTGCCGTCCCATCACTATCACCGCCGGACAACTGTGGGAGCGAGCTTGCTCGCGAAGGCGGTGTGTCAGCCGATGCAAATGCAGAATGTGACGGCCTCTTCGCGAGCAAGCTCGCTCCCACAGGGATTTTTGGTGTTAAGGAGAATTTCTTCGGGCATAAAAAAACGGCAGGCCTTTGCGGGCCTGCCGTTTTTTATGTTGCCGATGCAATCACTTCGCCTGGTAAATGATCCCCGGGCTGCACTGCACCATCTGGTAATGGTCCGGCAACCCGTTCAGCGCTTCGGAAGCGCCAAGGAACAGATAACCGCCCGGCTTCAACGTGCTGTGAATGCGCAACAGGATGTCTTTCTTCACTTCGGCAGAGAAGTAGATCAACACGTTGCGGCAGAACACGATGTCAAACTTGCCCAGCGCGGCATAGCTGTCGAGCAGGTTGAACGAGCGGAACTCCACGCGATTCTTGATCGGCGCCTTGATCACCCAGCGCCCCGGCCCTTTCGGGTCGAAGTAACGCTGCAAACGTTCCGGCGACAAACCACGACCGATCGCCAGGCTGTCGTACTCGCCGGTCTTGCAGTTGGTCAGCATCAGGCCAGACAGATCAGTGGCAACGATCTGCACGCCCATCTTCAACTGACCGAGGTTGGTGCGCTCGAACTCGTCGATCGACATCGACAGCGAGTACGGTTCCTGGCCCGACGAGCACGCCGCCGACCAGATCCGCAGACGCTGGTTGGGGCTGGCCTTGATCGCTTCAGGCAGCACCTTGTTCTTCAAGACTTCAAACGGATAGGTATCACGAAACCACAAGGTTTCGTTGGTCGTCATGGCATCGACCACCTGCTCGCGCAAACCGCTGCGCGGCTGGGTCTGGATGCGCTGAACCAGCTCACCCAGGGATTTGATGCCTTGCTGCTCCATCAGTTTGTTGAGACGGCTCGAGACCAGGTACTGCTTGTTTTCACCGAGCAAAATGCCACAGGCTTTTTCCAGGAAGACCCGGAACTGTTCGAAATCCAAATTACCCGTAGACAATGATGCCGCCTCTTAAATCGTGTTGACTGCCAGGGACAAAACGCCCCTAGCTGATATCTGCTGCTTTGATCCGGTCGACTACCCGGGATGCCAGGTCATCAGGGCGGAATTTGGCTAAAAAGTCATCGGCACCGACTTTCTTGACCATCGCCTGATTGAATACCCCGGACAACGAAGTATGCAGGATGATGTGAAGCTTTTGCATGCGCGCGTCGCCGCGGATTTCCGCCGTCAGGGTGTACCCGTCCATCTCCGGCATCTCGATGTCGGAAATCATCATCAGGAACTCTTCTTCCGGCTTCTTGCCTTCATCGACCAGCTTGCGCAGGTAATCCAGCGCCTGCTTGCCGTCGTTCAGCGCCACCACTTCGACACCGATCGTCTGTAGACAACGCGTGACCTGCTTGCGCGCCACCGACGAGTCATCGACCGTCAAGACACGCAACGACAGTGCCTTGGTCTGGGTCTCGACATCGACCACGCCCACCGAAATCGCTTCCGGTGTCGGCGCAACTTCCGCCAGCACTTTCTCGACGTCGATGATTTCGACTAACTGATTGTCCACTCGAGTCACAGCGGTCAGGTAGTGATCGCGACCCGTGCCCTTGGGCGGTGGATGAATCTCTTCCCAGTTCATGTTGACGATGCGCTCCACCGAGCGGACCAGGAAACCCTGGGTCTTGGTGTTGTACTCCGTGATGATCACGAACGGGTTGTTCTTGTCTTTCAACGCTCCGGAACCGGTGGCCATTGCCAGATCAAGGATCGGAATGGTTGCCCCCCGGATATTTGCCACCCCGCACACGACAGGACTGGACTTGGGCATCAACGTCAGCGACGGGCATTGCAACACTTCCCGTACCTTGAACACGTTGATTCCATAGAGCTGCTGACCGTCAAGACGGAACAACAACAGCTCCAGGCGATTCTGCCCTACCAGTTGCGTGCGCTGGTTCACCGAATCCATTACACCAGCCATGCCCAGACTCCTACACCAACGCCAAGTGTTGTTGCGACGCACATTCATTGCTAAACGGCACGGCGCTTGCTTTTTAACTCGTATGAACGCTCAAACGACATTTTTCCGACACCTGACCTCCCGCGCTCGCAAAAGCCTTTGCGCGATGTCAGCCGTCTGCTGCTTTTTCGCTGGCAGCCCTGCCATTGCTGATGCGGTTACCTTGCCTGACATGCTTATCGGCGTCACTCAGGGCTTTCTTGAGTTCACCGTAGAAGACTATCTGGCTACCAGTCAAACGGAAGGCCGCTACGAAATCGAAGTAAACCAGCTCGACCCCCGTATGCGCATGCCTATGTGCGACAAGGAATTGACAGCCACGCTGGAGAGTCCGGCACGCCCGCTGGGCCGGGTTACCGTGAAGGTTCGCTGCGAAGGCGCCTCGCCATGGACCGTGTTCGTGCCCGCTCAAGTCCGCCTGTTTCGCGAGATTGTGACCACCACGCGACCGCTGAAACGCGCAGGGATTATCGAACCACAGGACGTGACCCTGCGTGAGCGCGACGTGAGCACGATCAACCAAGGCTTTCTGACCTCGGTAGACGAAGCGATCGGGCAGAAATTGACCCGACCAACGGTAGCCGATCAGGTCATTACCCTGGTTCATCTGGAACAGGCGGAAGTCATTCGCAAAGGTGATCAAGTGGTCATCACCGCCCGCAGCGGCACGCTCGCCGTGCGCATGCCCGGTGAAGCGCTGGCCAATGGCGGTTTGAAAGAGCAGATCCGCGTGAAAAACCTCAACTCGCAACGGGTCATCAAGGCGCAAGTCACCGCGCCGGGCCAAGTGGAAGTGGCGATGTAGAAAACTGGCGCTGACCTCGGCTGTTCCCTAAACTGTGCCGCAGCAGGACACGCGCCGGCGCATGCAAGGCTCATTGTAAATGTGCCTAAAGTTTTCCAGGGGATGGCCGAAAACATGGCAAGCGTCCAAATTCCCAGAGGTTTTTATCATGGTCATCGATTTCAGCCGTTTGAACAGCTCCTCGTCACTTACGGGCAGTACACGTACCAGCAACGCCAAGGAAACCGCCGAAACCGGCACCTCCGCGCCGCTGAATACCCCGGCCGAACAGGCCAGTACCGCAAAAAGCGGGGAATCGGTACACCTCAGCAATGAGGCTCAACAGTTGCAGAAGGTCACTGACAAGCTGCGCGATCAACCTGCTGTCGACAAAGCCCGTGTGGCCGAGTTGAAAGCCGCGATTGCCGATGGCAGCTATAAAGTCGACAGCAACCGTGTAGCCAGCAAACTGCTCAACTTCGAAGCCCAGCGCTAGGCCTTTGCCTGCGCCAGGCTTTTGGACGCTTAAAACCCAAGGCCAGCCATGCACGACACTAATTTATTGCAATTGATCAACGACGACTTTGCTCCAGCTCAACAATTGCTGGAGTTGTTGCAAACCGAATCCCTCGCGTTGCACGGTCGCGACATGCCCCTGCTGGAAGAAATTCTGGCGCACAAACAGGCGTTGATCATTCTGCTTGAACAGCATGGCCGCAAGCGCAGTGAAATCCTCGCCAGCCTCAATCTGCCGACTGATCGTACAGGTCTTGAGCAATTGGCTGGCCAGTCGAGCATTGGCGAGCAGTTGTTGACGCAAGGCGACGCATTGACCGATCTGATCGCTCAATGCCAGGCCGCCAACCTCAAGAATGGTCAGTCGATCCAGATCCAGCAGGCCGCCACGGCCAATCAGCTGAAGATCCTCACGGGTGGTGAAGCGCCGGCGCTGTATAACGCCAGCGGTACTTTTGCCAAACCCGCCACACCGCGTCCGCTCAGCCAGGCATGAGCCGTTGATGCGCCAGCTCTATCAACCCGCGGAACATGCTGGCAAAATGCTGGCTAGTCGTCATATTTTGTCTGGAGATTGATAAACCGTGTCCAACGCCCTCAGCGCGGATGATGCTCCGCAGCCCCCTAAGGTGCTTACCACGCCACTGGAAATCTCCAGCAACCTGCGCCAGCTGCAAGAAAGCCACGATCCGCTGATCATCACCTTTCATGAGCGCAGCCAGCGCTTCCAGAGCTACCTGATCAAAGTTGACCGCGACAGCGCTTCGATCGCACTGGACGAGATGATCCCGCGTGATGGCGAACGCTTTCTGCTGGCCGGCGAGCCGTTCAAGGTCGAAGGTTTTCATGACGGTGTGCGCATTGCCTGGGAATGCACCGGCACACTGAACATCGAAGAGTCCGAAGGTGATCGTTTCTACACCGGCGAACTGCCGACCGAAGTGGTTTACCACCAGCGCCGCAATGCTTTCCGCGCCGCGCTGAAACTGACTGATCTGGTCAGCGTTGAACTGGGCGGCGAAAAGCTCAAGGCGCCGATCAACGGCAAACTGCTGGATATCTCCGCGACCGGCTGCAAGCTGCGCTTCGAAGGCGATATCACTGATCGTCTGCAATTGGGTCAGGTCTATGACCGTCTGATCGCCCCGCCGCTGTTCGGCAACCAGCCGACCTCCGTCGAACTGCGCTATCTGCACTTCGAAGAAAAACTCAACATCACCTTTGCCGGCCTGCGCTTCCACAACATCAGTGGTCAGGCCGCGCGCAACGTTGAGCGTTTCGTTTATCAGTTGCAACGTGAAGCACGCCGTTTCGATAAAGACGATATGTGATTCTTAGCGACAATAAAAAGGGCAGTCCCTAGCGGGGCTGCCCTTTTTTACGCGCGCTGTGTTTTGTTCAGTTCAGGGTCTGCCACCGCTGAGATCAGGCGCAGGATTATCGGTATCCGGTTCGACTTCTGCCGCAGGCTCTGCCTGAGTAGCAGGTTCAGGCTCGGGATTTGCCGGCGTCTGCACAGGGTCCTGCACCATCTGCTCCTGCACCACCTGCTCGTCGACCCGAGGGTCGAGGGCAGCCACCAGTGGCGAGCTGGACATGCTGTCCGGCATGGCCACGTGATGCAGCGGCGCGTCGTCGACCTGATGCAGATTGGTCACGGCTTTCGGCCGGATCCGCCACACCAGCACCAGCGCGAAGAAGCTGAAGAACGCATACAGGCTCTGGCTGCCGAACAGCTTCATCAGCACACCCGCCAGCAACGGCCCGATGCTCGCGCCGACCCCATAGGTCACCAACAACATTGCTGTCAGCGACACCCGGCGATCCCCTTCCACGTGGTCATTGGAGAATGCCACCGCCAGTGGATACAGACAGAACTGCACCAGCGAACAGAGAAAGCCAACCCCGAACAGCACCTCAAGCGGCACCTGCGGCAACACCGCCAACGGCAATGCCGCCACCGCCAGGAACCCGGCAAAGCAGCGAATCAGCAGCGCCCGGTCATAGCGGTCAGACAGCCAGCCCAACGGCCACTGCACCAGCAAACCGGCAAAGATGCAGCTACCCATGAACAGACCGACCTGCTCGGTCGACAGCCCCTGTTGCGAGGCATACAACGGCGCCAGACCGTAGAACGAGCCGATGATCAAACCAGCGCCCAGCACCGTACTCAACGACTGCGGCACCCGCTTGATAAAGAAGCGCGGCTCCATCGGCGCCGGATGCAGCGGCGCCGGGTGAATCCTTCGAGTCAATGTCACAGGCACCAGACACAGCGCGAAGCACAGCGCGACCAGCATCAGCAGTTCAAGACCCAAGCCCGGGTGCATGACCAGAATCAGTTGACCGAGCACCAGACCAAGGTATGAAGCGATCATGTAACCGCTGAACACCAGGCCACGCTGATTGGCGTCCGCCTGCTCGTTGAGCCAGCTCTCGATCACCATGTATTGGCACATCATGCCCAGACCGACGATGGTCCGCAGCACCAGCCACGCCGGCAGCCAATCGACCAGACCATGGCCAAGCACCGCCGCACCGACGATCCCGGCACACGCTGAATAAGCACGGATATGCCCGACCCGGGCGATCAGCCGGTGACCGATCTTGCCGCCCAGCACCAGGCCGAAATAGTTGGCCGCCATCAGCGCACCGACCCAGAGGCCGTCGACGTTGTCAGCGGCCAGACGCAAGGCCAGATAAGTGGATAGAAGGCCCGAGCCGATCAACATCATCAGCGAGGCGAAATACAGCGCTCGAAAGGATTTCCAGATTTGGCGCATCGGCGTTCCGAGCGGCTCCTTGCAGTAAATACCGGGCTATCAAACGATAGCCCGATGGCGACAGTTCGTCAGGCCTGGGCTGCTAGAACACGCCGTTCCCAGGGAGTGATTTCATCAAAGAAGCTGGTCAACTCCATGGTCTTCGAAGCGATGTAGCCTTCGATGAACTCCTGTCCGAACAGTTCCCTCGCCAATTGGCTACGTTTCAGACGTTCGAGCGCGGCGTGTAAGGTACACGGCAGCGAAAGATTGTCCGGCACCTCGAACTCGCCCTGTATCGCCTCGGTCGGTTCCAACTCGTGCTCGATGCCATGCAAACCGGCGGCCAGACTGGCAGCGATTGCCAGATACGGGTTGGCATCGGCACCCGGCAAGCGGTTCTCGACCCGTCGAGCAACCGGCGAACTCGCCGGAATTCGCAGACCCGCCGCACGGTTGTCATGGGACCAGCACGCGTTATTCGGTGATGCGTACGGATGGCACAGACGCTGATAGGAGTTCACGTTTGGGGCAAACAACGCGGTGAAATCAGCCATGCCTGCCTGCTGCCCACCAATGAAGTGGCGGAACATCGCCGTCGGCTCACCCTGCTCGTCACTGAAGACATTCTTGCCGCTGCGGCTGTCGACGATGCTCTGGTGAATGTGCATCGAACTGCCCGGCGTGTGCGCCAGCGGCTTGGCCATGCACACCACGCTCAGGCCGTGCTTGAGCGCGACTTCCTTGAGCAGGTGCTTGAACAGGAATGTCTGGTCGGCGAGCAACAGCGGATCGCCGTGCAGCAGATTGATCTCGAACTGGCTGACGCCCATCTCATGCATGAAGGTATCGCGCGGCAGGCCGAGGGCCGCCATGCATTTATAGACTTCATTGAAGAACGGCCGCAGACCGTTATTGGAACTGACGCTGAACGCCGACTGGCCATCCTCGCGACGACCATCGAGGCCAACCGGTGGACGGAACGGCTGAGTCGGATCGCTGTTCGGCGCGAACACGAAGAATTCCAGTTCTGTGGCCACCACCGGCGCCAGACCGCGTGCCGCATACCGAGCGATGACCGCTTTGAGTTGCCCCCGGGTCGACAGATTGGAGCTTTCGCCGGTCAGTTCATCGGCGTCGCAAATGGCCAAGGCACGCGGGTCGTCACTCCATGGCAAACGATGGATCTGGGTCGGTTCGGCAATCAGCGCAAGATCGCCGTCATCACTGCCGTAAAACCGCGCGGCAGGGTAACCGCCCATGATGCATTGCAGCAGCACACCCCGCGCCAGTTGCAGACGCCGCCCTTCGAGAAAACCCTCGGCGGTCATCACCTTGCCCCGTGGTACGCCGTTCAAATCCGGCGTGACACATTCAATCTCATCAATGCCCGTCAGTCGCTGCGCGAGTGAACGCTGGCCATCGGTTGTCATGACGCAATCCTTGTTATTGTGCGAGCCGCGAACGGCGACCCGTACAAAATAGGCTCCGGCTGTTCGGAATATCAAGCAGCGTCAAACAAAAACCCGTGTCACGGCAGATAAAGGCTGAACACCCCGCCGCCGAGCGGTCCGCCGTTGCTGATTTCGGTGCGACCTTCGACGCCATTACGCTGATGCAGCGCGGCGATGCGATTGGCGAAGTACAGGCCAAGCCCAGTGCTGCCGCTGCTGTGATTGATGCCCTGCACATAATCGGCCTGACGTTCGAGCATCTCGACCGGATAGCCGTCGCCGTCATCATTGATGCTCAGCACCAGTTGCCCGGCTTCGTCGCTGACGGTGATCAGCAACGATTCGCGCGCATAACGAATCGCATTGTTGATGCAGTTGCCCAGCACCGAAGCGATCAGCTCGCGATCGAAGAAACCCAGCGGGCTCAGCGGGTCGACTTCATAGGTGGCGATGATCCCACGACTGGCAAATACTTCTTGATGCGCCGCCAGTTGCGCCTCGATGAAATCGTCGAGTTCGTGATAGGCCGGTTGCAGCGGCAGCTGGTTGACGCCGAGTTTGTACAACCCGAGCAACTGCACCAGCATGCCGTTGAGGTGGGCGAACTCGAAGTCGATCACGCCCGGCTCCGTGCCTTCGCGCAGCTCTTGCGGCAACCGCGCCAGCCATTGGCTGTGGGCCTGCATGAGCATGGCCAGCGAGTTCTTCATGTCGTGGACGGTGGAGGCGATCACCGTGGAAAAATCCAGAGATTGCTCGTCTTGGTTCATTCGCCAAACGCCTTGCTTTTCAGCTTCTGATAACGCGCAAAACGCGCGTCGGTGTCGGGCATCAGGCCAACCATTTTCAGGCAGGCCCGACATTCTTCCAGCTCCGCCGACGGCACACTGGTGTCGGTGCCGTGGAGCAGCGACTGGGCCATGTTCAGCGCGATACTGATGTTCTTCGGTTGCATCTTCAGCGCCTTGCGGAACACCTCGCGGGCCTCCACCAGATTGCCGGTCTTGTACACACGCACGCCCTGACGGTTGAGGTCGGCGGCGGCGTTGCTGGAACTGAGGATCGTCGGATCATCGGTGAGCTTGGCGATGTCTTTCATCACCGCCGGATCGTCGCCGTAGATTTCCGCACAGCTCTTGAGCATCGAAGTGCCCGCCTCGGCCTGACCAAGCATCTGCAACTGTTTGGCGACCAACAGCGCCGCCTCCGGACTCATGAATTGCTCCATACCGTCGAGGCGCATCATGGCTTGCTCGGTGAGCTTGTCGGCAGTCTCGGCATCGTTGAGCAGCAGGCTGGTTGCCTTCATCAGGCGTGCACGAATCTGCAGGCCCGGATCGGTCGGGTTCTCTTTGGCCACGGCGCTGAGGGTGGTGTTGATCTCCAGCCGCGTGCGCGTGTCGAGACCGCGCTCACTGCCCTTGCTGATCAGCGCATGGGCGAGACCGAGGTTGCTTTCCGGATCCTTGAAGCGTGACTGCGCGCCTTGCGACACCGCTTGACGATAGGCGCGCGAAGCGGTGTCGAAATCCTCGTTGGTCATCGCCAGTTTGCCGAGCAAGGCCTGACGACGCACGGCCAGCGGCGACAAGCGAATCGCCTCTTCCAGCACCTGCTGCGCGCCTTTGGTGTCGCCTTCGGCAACCAGCACGTCGGCCATACCGTCGTACAACGACGGCATCATCGGGAACACCTTCAGCGCTTTCTCATAAACGCCTTTGGCTTGCGCCACCTGACCGCGCTTGAACAGCAACTTGCCTAGTCCGGCGAACGCCCATGGCAACGGCCGGTCGGCGATGATGCTGTCGTAAAGCCGTTCCAGCGCTTCGTTCTGGTTCATGTCGCGCAGCGCATCAGCGCGGTAGCGCAGGCACAGCGGCGAATAACGAATGTCCTGCTTGCACAGGGCAATACAGGCATTGAGCACCTCGACCGGTTTGCCGCGATCAAGGGCTTGCAGAATCGGTTTGAGCAACGTCTTGCGCTGCTCCAGACGCTCCAGGCGCTGCGCCAGCCCGGAACGGTTGAACGGTTTGGTCAGGTACGCATCCGGCTCGTGCTCCAGCGCACTGAGCACCATCGCCTGACTGGTCTCGGCAGTGACCATGACGAACACCGCTTCATGGCTGATCAGCTTTTCCAGCATCAGGTCTTCGAGCACCTGCTGGCCGTTCTTCTTGCCGTCGCCGAGATGGAAATCCTGCAGGATGAAATCGTAGGACTTCTGCGCACACATCTTCAGCGCCTGCTCACCGGTATCCGCAGTGTCGACGTCCTTGACCCCAAGTTCGCGCAGCATCGAACGCACGGAACTGCGGAAATCCGAGAAATCATCGACGATCAGAAAACTCTTTTGGTGATACGACAGCATCGAAGATTTCCAGGCAATTGAAGAGGATGAATCGCGGCAATTTCAGGCGCGCAGATGATAGCTGGCGGCCAAATGCTATCAAGCGATTTCGCGCGACTTTTAAGTCACCGAGTGGGTTATCGGCCACCAGTGGCGTTCTCTGAAGCCGGCGCTTCAAGATTCCTCGTTCTGCGATTACTCTGCGCAGCTTCTTGGCTTTCCACTACAAGGTTGCTCTCGTGTACATCAAAGGACGTTGCATCGTGTCCGCCTGTGCGCTGCTGTTTTTCCAGCAGGCAATGGCGGCTGGAATGGATTGTGCGAAAGCGGTGAGTGCAGTTGAGAACGCTGTTTGTGCGGATAAAGGGTTGTATGCGCTGGATACGCAGATGGGCGCTACCTACAGCAAACTCATGAGGTCCATGCCAGATAAAAAGGCCGAGCTGAAAAGCACTCAACGCCTTTGGCTAAAGGACCGCAACCAATGTGCTGAAGATGTCAGCTGCCTGAATCAGCGTTATCGCGAACGCCTTGAATCGCTGCAAGCGCAATGGATCGATACGCTGGCGTATTCGCCCGACGAGATGGACAAACAGGTGATGGCGCAACTGCAGCAGCGTATTGAGGCAGCGCGCAAGGTTGATCCCGAGTTTGCCCTGGAAAAGACCCTTGATGCATTCACGGTAGGCCTCGATAAAACGTCGTTTGCCGGAATCCCCGATGACGATGAGCAAACACACTTTCCCGAGACGATTCCGAATGGGGTGAGTCAGGATGAATGGAAGGCATTAACTGCGTCCAACATCACCGGGGCCGCCGACACAGGCCAGACGACTTATATCCTCACTGATCTGGATGGCGATGGGCTGCGCGACCTGATCGTTGAAACGTATTCCGGCGGTACAGGGTTGTTCTCGTATACCGAAACCTGGCGCGGCATGGGCAACAGGTTCACCAGACGGGGCGCCGAAGCGGCTCCCGAAGCCAACGCCGAGACAACCCTTTTCTACACCAATGATCGCGGCGCCAACCAAGCGGTCAACTGGATCAAAGTGCATGGAAAAATCTACGCCGCCTACCGAGACAGCGCCTATGGTGTTGATAAGGTCTATCTGCTCAATCCCCTGCAGATCAACCGTCAGGTCCCGACGATAACGGTGCAGTATCGTTATCAACTGAACGTGCCTCGCACGCAGGCGAATCAGGACAATCCGACGGCCTATGAACTTGAACCTGCGGTGCAAAAGGCGCTCATGCAAGGCCTGACCAAGGTAGGCAAGAACGAAACAACGAGTTCCAAACCGATCTGCCCAATCCCTCCGTCAGGTCCCGGGGACGAGGACTATTACAGTTACGGTGCAAGTTATTACGCGATTGAACCGGTCGCTGATGTTCCGGTGATCCTTGGCGATGACTGCTTTATCGCCAGACTGATCAACTGGTATGGCACCTACGATGAAAAAGACGGGCTGTTTGCTCAACTGACCCTGCGTAAACCGGGGTCTGAAGAACAGGCACAAAGTTACACGGTCAATGGCCGCCGCCACATCACCCAAATCAGTACTTCGATAGGCAAGGCTGAGGGTGGCGCGGCAAACTAGCCAGCGATGATTGAAATAAAAAAGCCCCGGCAGATCGTTCTGCACGGGGCTTTTTTGCGAGCATTTGCAATGCTCTGAATGATGGTGTCCCAGGGCAGGTTCGAACTGCCAACCTTCCCCTTAGGAGGGGGATGCTCTATCCAATTGAGCTACTGAGACACTGAGTTGTCGAGGCCAGAGACGGCGCG
Source organism: Pseudomonas crudilactis (assembly GCF_013433315.1). Lineage (GTDB taxonomy): Bacteria > Pseudomonadota > Gammaproteobacteria > Pseudomonadales > Pseudomonadaceae > Aquipseudomonas > Aquipseudomonas crudilactis. The sequence goes on from NZ_WXVV01000008.1 coordinate 15,338, forward strand.
ACGGACGGCGTGCATGTTAACGGCCGGGCCCTGATTTGTCATGTCATCCGTAGGGCTTTTTAAGTGTAGGCAGGCGTCCTGCAATGCTGTGGGAAGATTTACCGTGCATTTTGCACTCCCCCAAAAAGCCATCATTGCAGATTGCAACCCGACGCCTTAGAAAAACCCTTCCAAATGCTTGTTTTTAAAGGACTTAACAGCGGTTAGACTGTTGGCACGACAGCTGCTTTGCCTGTTCCATAGAAGAACAATCGGAGCAGCGCCCCATGAACAGCACCCTCTTGCTCGCAAACGCAGCCGCCTTGGCGGTTCTGCTGGGTTTCCACTTTGCCCCACAGGGTGCTGCGCCGGAATCGGTGGCGCAGCGCATGCCGCATTACTTGCAGGTGCAGAAGGCGCCGCAGTTGGCAGTGCTGAATGATCAGGGCGGCATCACCCGTAAAACCGTCAGTGAACCTGGGCAGGCACTGCCGGCGGACGCTGGCGAACGTCTGGTTTTTTGAAATATCTTCAGGAGTACAGCATGTCCAAGTCAGCTGCAGGATTTCTGATCCTCGCCTTATTGAGTGGCGTTGTGCATTTTGCGCTGTTCGAGGAAACCGAAATCACCCTGCCGTTGATTGGCTGTGGTGTGTTTGCGGTGTTGTTCGTATTGGCACTGGTTGCCGGCCGCCGGATCAAGTTTGATCCGGTGTTGCGTTGAGTCGGATCAGCTCAAGCAATTGATGAACGGCGGCCGTCAGGTCGCCGGAGTTATCGATCAAGTGCACCGGTGCGTCGCTTGATCGCCTGTCCTTGAAGAGCGCGTTGCGCGCGAGCCTGGCGTCGATCTGCTCCAGCGTCTCTCGCCCACGGCGCAACAAGCGTTCGCGCAAGACCTCATCCTTGACTGTCAGCAGAACCGGCAACAGCGTCGGGTAGCTTTCCATCGCCTGACGCAGATTGGCGCGCGAGCCGTTCACCAGCACATCGCGCCCCGCACGCAACCATTCGTCCATTTCTCCGGGAATGCCATAGGCCAGGCCATTGGCTTGCCACGCCAGGGAAAACTCGCCGGCGCACTGACGTCGTTCGAACTCTTCAGGCGTGACGCCGATGGCATCCTCACCCACCGACTCCGCTGATCGGGTAATCACCCGACGCATGATCTCGCAATGCCTCGCCCGCAATGGCTCACGCGCGGCCTCGATCAGGCTGTCCTTGCCTGAACCGGACGGTCCCATCAGATAAATAAGCCTGCCATCCATCCTGAAAAAGCCCTCGGGGACGTGTCTGCCCCTAGTAAATCGGCAAATTGCCACTATCCTGTACAGGTAAGGAACAAAGGAATGAAACCCGCATAGCATGCACGTTCCGAGGTCTTCGGACATCAATTGATCTGCATGAAGAAGCGGTCAGAGATGCCGGCCAAGGTAAAGTTTTCCAACCAGTCCGCATTTCTGATAATTGGTGCTGGCATTACGCCTTTACCCGGATCAATATTTGTCACAGAATTGACGCCAATGATCTGGCAATTTTGAGGCATGATGCCGGCCTCTTAACAATTCAGGTTGAACCATTTGGCGCGGATGCTTGTCCTACCACACATCCTGCGGCCAATCCCGAGAACCGCTCCCCTGAACTAACCGGTTAAATATATGCGCCCATTGAAACAGGCAATTTATTCCAGCCGTACGGCTGACAAGTTCGTCGTACGTCTGCCAGACGGAATGCGTGAACGCATTGCCGAGGTGGCTCGCAATCATCATCGCAGCATGAACTCCGAGATCATTGCGCGCCTTGAGCAGAGTCTTATTCAGGAAGGTGCATTGGGCGAAGAGCTGAGCATGCGCCTGGACAGCCCGGAGCTGTCGCTTCACGAGCGCGAGCTGCTGCAACGCTTCCGTCAGCTGTCCCACCGTCAGCAGAACGCGTTGGTGTCCTTGATCGCCCACGACGCTGAAATGGCCGCAGACGCGTCCTGAGCCGTACCGAACACCTCAAGCCAGCATGATTGCTGGCTTTTTTTTGCCTGCGATTTGAGGGCTGCACAGATAAAGCTACACGCATAAAAAAGCCCGCCAATCGGCGGGCTTTTCATTTAAGCGGATCAGAGCAGGAAGATTGTCGCCAACCCCAGGAAGATGAAGAAGCCACCACTGTCGGTCATTGCCGTGATCATCACGCTGGCACCCATGGCCGGGTCGCGGCCCATCTTGGCCAGAGTCATCGGGATCAACACCCCCATCAACGCCGCGAGCAACAGGTTGAGCGTCATCGCGGCCGTCATGACCACGCCCAGCGACCAACTGCCGTAAAGCAGATAAGCGACCACGCCGATCACGCCACCCCAGACCAGACCGTTGATCAACCCGACTGCCAGTTCCTTACGCATCAGACGTGAAGTATTACCGGTGCTGACCTGGTCGAGCGCCATGGCGCGAACAATCATGGTGATCGTCTGGTTACCGGAGTTACCGCCAATACCCGCCACAATGGGCATCAATGCGGCGAGCGCTACCAGCTTCTCGATCGAGCCTTCAAACAGGCCAATCACACGTGACGCGACGAACGCGGTGATCAGATTGATCGCCAGCCACGCCCAACGGTTGCGCAAGGATTTCCATACTGAAGCGAAAATATCTTCCTCTTCACGCAGACCCGCCATGTTGAGGACTTCGCTTTCACTCTCCTCACGGATCAAGTCGACCATTTCATCGATGGTCAGACGGCCGATCAGCTTGCCGTTCTTGTCGACCACCGGGGCCGAGATCAAGTCGTAACGTTCGAACGCCTGAGCGGCGTCGTAGGCGTCTTCGTCCGGGTGAAAACTCACCGGATCGCTGGCCATGACATCGGCCACCTGCTTCTCCGGGTCGTTGACCAGCAAACGCTTGATCGGCAGCACGCCTTTGAGCACACCGTCGTAATCAACTACGAACAGCTTGTCGGTATGACCGGGTAGCTCTTTGAGACGCCGCAGATAACGCAGAACCACTTCGAGACTGACATCCTCACGGATCGTCACCATCTCGAAGTCCATCAGCGCACCGACCTGCTCCTCGTCATACGACAAGGCCGAACGGACACGTTCGCGCTGCTGGTTATCGAGGCTCTCCATCAGCTCATGGACGACGTCTCGCGGCAGCTCGGAGGCCAGGTCAGCAAGTTCGTCGGCGTCCATGTCCTTGGCGGCAGCCAGGAGCTCGTGATCGTCCATGTCGGCGATCAGCGTTTCACGAACCGAATCGGATACTTCGAGAAGAATGTCGCCGTCGCGATCGGCCTTGACCAGTTGCCAGAGCGTCAGACGATCGTCCAGCGGCAAGGCTTCAAGAATGTAGGCGACGTCGGCGGAGTGCAGATCATCGAGCTTGCGTTGCAACTCGACGAGATTTTGCCGGTGAACCAGGTTTTCAACCCGGTCGTGATGCGCGCCTTCCTGGCGATGAGTCAGGTCTTCAACGACGCGCTGACGCTGCAGCAGCTCGACGACTTGCGCCAGTCGATCCTGCAGGCTTTCCTGTGTTTTCTTTACTTCGATTTCAGACATAGGCGAACTCCACTCCCAGCAGCGGGGCACGCCGGAAGGATCAATCAGTCAATTCATGATTGGTGAAACGGGGTACTGAGTAACTACTGGGTAAGTCCATGGAGGTTTTCCACAAGCCCCGGCGGGGCTGACGGGCGCAATGATACACCGCCTGACGGTTTTAAACGTTAAAAAATCACGGCCGAAACAAGCGCTTGCGAAACAAACCTGAGCACTGTCCTGATCCTTGCAAATGCGACGACTCATCCTGAAAAGAAAACACACCGGCAATGAAAAATGTAGCGACTACCCTTCAGCGTAGATCGTCATGGAGGACGTCGAATGCCATTGAAATCAGCGCTGCCTTTATTACTCACCTGCCTGCTTTTCCTCCCGCCTGCCGGGGGCGCTACCACCCTTCATCGCTGCGAAGCTACCGACGGCAGCATCACCTTCACCAGCATGAGCTGCGCGAGCGGCGAACAGCTGTCCGTGCAGGAAGTCCATCCTTATATGCCCGGGTCAGTTGTGGCAGTGATGCCGGAACACAACCACGAAGAAATATCCGGCATGAAAATCAAAGGACGCGAACCTGGCGTTGTTGGCACCGCCGAAGACCCGTGTGGAAACCTGATCGATGCCAGACAACGTCGCGAAGCGATCATCAATCAACGCGTGATTGCCGGAATGAGCCAGCAGGATGTCGAAAGCGCGCTGGGCAAGCCGGACAAGGTGAATATTCGGACATCGACGACGAGCTATCGCTATGACCTCAAGCGAGGCAGAAGTGCTCAAGTCGATTTTGATGAGAGGGGCTGCGTGAAAGGAAAAGCCAAATCCCGGACAGCAAAAAGCCCGCGTTAAACGCGGGCTTTTCGGTATATGGTGCACTCGACAGGATTCGAACCTGTGACCGCTCGGTTCGTAGCCGAGTACTCTATCCAGCTGAGCTACGAGTGCATTTTGTGTTTTTAGCCCAGACCACAACTGGATGAAGCCAAGTTATCTGCATCGCTGCAACTAACTCTTAAATGGTGCACTCGACAGGATTCGAACCTGTGACCGCTCGGTTCGTAGCCGAGTACTCTATCCAGCTGAGCTACGAGTGCATTTGTGTTTGTTAGACCAGATCACACCTGGTTGAAGCCAAGTTATTTACATTGCTGTAACTAACTCTTAAATGGTGCACTCGACAGGATTCGAACCTGTGACCGCTCGGTTCGTAGCCGAGTACTCTATCCAGCTGAGCTACGAGTGCATTTGTTGCGCCGCATTATAGCCCGTCTAATCTCTATTCCAACCACTTTTTCTATTAATTTCAACAACTTACAGAAAAAGCCAGATTACGACGTACTAAGCAAATAATGGCGGAGAACGGGGGATTCGAACCCCCGACACCCTTTTGAGGTGTACTCCCTTAGCAGGGGAGCGCCTTCGGCCACTCGGCCAGCTCTCCGCAACACGGGGCGTATCTTAACCAACCTTTTCCCCGTTTGCAAACATAAAAATCGATAAAAATTAATGGCTTGGTTCTTCGTCCTTCTCTTTCTTTATACGCAGGTAAATTTCCTCACGGTGCACGGCAACCTCTTTCGGGGCGTTGACGCCGATACGCACTTGGTTTCCTTTAACGCCGAGCACGGTCACGGTGATTTCGCCATCACCGATAATCAGGCTTTCTGCGCACCGACGAGTCAGAATCAGCATACCTTTCTCCTTACGCAATTCACTTCAGGGACAACAGTCTGCAAAAAAAAGGCACCCGACCTACAACCGGAGCGATCGTAGCCCTACATGCCTGAGTATTGACCAGCGCGAGCAAAAGAACAGTTCAGGGCTCGCGCCATTCAAAAAATAAAGGGCGCGGTCAGACCGCGCCCTTCAAGAAACGGAATTTACTCGCCCTGACGGGCTGGAGCATCCAGTTCGAAAGCCGTGTGCAGGGCGCGCACGGCCAGTTCCAGGTACTTCTCTTCAATCACCACGGAAACCTTGATTTCCGAGGTCGAGATCATCTGGATGTTGATGCTTTCTTTAGCCAGGGATTCGAACATGCGGCTGGCCACGCCTGCGTGGGAACGCATGCCGACGCCGACGATCGAGACCTTGGCAATCTTGGTGTCGCCAACCACTTCACGGGCACCGATCTCGCGAGCAGTGTTTTCCAGCACGGTCTGTGCGGCCTGGTAGTCGTTGCGGTGCACGGTGAAGGTGAAGTCGGTGGTGTTATCGTGCGCAACGTTCTGCACGATCATGTCGACTTCGATGTTCGCGGCACTGATCGGGCCGAGAATCTTGAACGCCACGCCCGGGGTGTCTGGCACGCCACGGATGGTCAGCTTGGCTTCATCGCGGTTGAAAGCGATGCCGGAAATGATCGGCTGTTCCATGGTTTCCTCTTCATCAATAGTAATGAGGGTGCCCGGACCCTCCTTGAAGCTGTGCAGTACGCGCAGCGGAACGTTGTACTTGCCGGCGAATTCAACCGCACGGATCTGCAACACCTTGGAACCGAGGCTGGCCATTTCCAGCATCTCTTCAAAGGTGATCTTGTCCAGGCGCTGAGCGACCGGTACAACGCGCGGGTCGGTGGTGTAAACACCATCAACGTCGGTGTATATCTGGCATTCGTCAGCTTTCAACGCTGCCGCCAGTGCCACGCCGGTGGTATCCGAACCGCCACGACCGAGGGTGGTGATGTTGCCGTGCTCGTCGACGCCCTGGAAACCGGCGACAACCACCACGCGACCCGCTTTCAGATCACCACGAATCTTCTGGTCATCAATCTGCAAGATACGCGCTTTATTGTGCGCACTGTCGGTCAGGATCCGCACCTGATTACCGGTGTACGACACCGCTGGCACACCGCGCTTGATCAGCGCCATGGCCAACAGGGCAATCGTCACCTGCTCACCCGTGGACACGATCACGTCCAGCTCACGTGGAACCGGCTGGCCGTCGCCACTGATTTGCTTGGCCAGATCGATCAGACGGTTGGTTTCGCCGCTCATTGCAGACAGCACGACCACCAGGTCATCGCCGGCATCGCGGAATTTCTTAACCTTGTCGGCGACCTGCTCGATTCTCTCGACAGTGCCGACCGAGGTGCCTCCAAATTTCTGTACGATCAAAGCCATTTCAAAGCCGCCTCTGCCCATGAAGGGCGCCCAATAATTACTCGAACAGCCGCCCGGCCCGCCACTAGACTGCGGGCCGCACGGACTGTCTTATAAACCCTGCTCGACGAATGGAACGGTCAGCGCCAATGCGCCATCCAGCGCGCCGGCATCAACACCGCCGCCCTGCGCCATGTCCGGACGACCACCGCCCTTCCCGCCCACTGCCGCAGCAGCCTGTTTCATCAAATCACCGGCTTTGAGTTGGCCAGTCAGGTCCTTGGTTACGCCTGCAACCAGAACGACCTTTTCCTCATGGACACTGCCGAGCAGGATCACTGCGCGGCCGAGTTTGTTCTTCAACTGATCTACCAGCGCCAGCAGCGCCTTGGCATCCTGACCATCCAGACGTGCGGCCAAAACCTTCACGCCCTTGACGTCCAGTGCCGAGGACGACAGATCGTCGCCCGCCGCGCTCGCCGCCTTGGCTTGCAACTGTTCGAGTTGCTTCTCCAGTTGGCGGTTGCGCTCCAGCACAGCCGACAGCTTGTCGATCAGGTTGTCGCGGCTGCCCTTGACCAGGCTGGCCGCTTCCTTGAGTTGTTCTTCTGCCGCATTCAAGTACGCCAGTGCCGCAGCACCAGTGACCGCCTCGATACGACGCACGCCCGATGCCACACCGCCTTCGCTGATGATTTTCAGCAGGCCGATGTCGCCGGTACGGTTGGCGTGGATACCGCCGCACAGCTCGACGGAGAAATCGCCGCCCATGCTCAGCACGCGCACGTTGTCGCCGTACTTCTCGCCGAACAGCGCCATCGCGCCTTTGTTCTTCGCGGTTTCGATGTCGGTTTCTTCGGTTTCAACGGCGGAGTTCTTGCGAATCTCGGCGTTGACGATTTCTTCCAGCGCTTTGATCTGCTCAGGCTTGATCGCTTCAAAATGGCTGAAGTCGAAACGCAGGCGCTGGCTATCCACCAACGAACCTTTCTGCTGAACGTGTTCGCCCAGCACCTGACGCAAAGCAGCGTGCAGCAAGTGGGTGGCCGAGTGGTTCAACGAAGTGGCGTGACGTACTTCGGCATCAACGTGAGTTTCCACTGGCGCGCCGATGGTCAGGCTGCCCGAATCCAGCACACCGTGGTGCAGGAACGCGCCGCCGGTCTTGGTGGTGTCACGTACGTCGAAACGTGCGCTGCCGGCCTGCAGATAACCACAGTCGCCGATCTGGCCGCCGGATTCAGCGTAGAACGGCGTCTGGTTCAGCACGATCACCGCCTCTTCGCCTTCATTCAAGACGTCGACCGACTGGCCATCTTTATAGATAGCGACGATTTTTGCCGAACCGCTGGTGTCTTTGTAACCGGTGAACTCGGTGGCCACATCAACCTTGACCAAGGTGTTGTAGTCCAGACCGAACGAGCTGGCCGAACGCGCACGCACACGCTGAGCTTCCATCTCACGTTCGAAACCGGCTTCGTCGACGGTCAGGCTACGCTCGCGGGCGATGTCGGCGGTCAGGTCCATCGGGAAACCGTAGGTGTCGTAGAGTTTGAACACTACGTCGCCCGGCACCACGGTGCCTTTGAGTTCCAGCAGATCCTGCTCAAGAATCTTCAGGCCGTGCTCCAGAGTCTTGGAGAACTGCTCTTCTTCAGCCTTGAGCACGCGCTCGATGTTGCTCTGCTGCTTCTTCAGTTCCGGGAAGGCTTCGCCCATCTCGGCAACCAGTGCAGCAACGATCTTGTAGAAGAAGCTGCCGGTGGCGCCCAGCTTGTTACCGTGACGGCAGGCGCGACGAATGATCCGGCGCAGCACATAACCGCGACCTTCGTTGGACGGCAACACGCCGTCGGCGATCAGGAAACCGCACGAACGGATGTGGTCGGACACCACTTTCAGCGAAGACTGATCGCCATTTTCGCAACCGATTGCCTCAGCCGAAGCTTTCAGCAGGTTCTTGAACAGATCGATGTCGTAGTTGGAATTGACGTGCTGCATCACCGCACTGATCCGCTCCAGACCCATGCCGGTGTCGACCGACGGTGCTGGCAACGGATGCAACACGCCATCGGCGGTGCGGTTGAACTGCATGAACACGTTGTTCCAGATCTCGATGTAACGGTCGCCGTCTTCTTCCGGCGAGCCCGGTGGGCCGCCCCAGATGTGGTCGCCGTGATCGTAGAAAATCTCGGTGCATGGGCCGCACGGGCCGGTATCGCCCATGGTCCAGAAGTTGTCGGAGGCGTACGGCGCGCCTTTGTTGTCGCCGATGCGAATCATGCGCTCGACCGGCACACCGATTTGTTTGGTCCAGATGTCATACGCTTCGTCGTCGGAGGCGTAGACGGTGACCCAGAGTTTTTCCTTCGGCAGTTGCAGAACGCCGGTCAGGAAGGTCCACGCGTAGGTAATCGCGTCCTTCTTGAAATAGTCACCGAAGCTGAAGTTACCGAGCATTTCGAAGAACGTATGGTGACGAGCGGTATAACCGACGTTTTCCAGGTCGCTGTTCTTGCCACCGGCACGCACGCATTTCTGGCTGCTGGTCGCACGGGTGTACGCACGTTTTTCCTGGCCCAGGAAGCAGTCCTTGAACTGGTTCATCCCCGCGTTAGTGAACAGCAGGGTTGGGTCGTTGCCCGGAATCAAAGAGCTGGAGGCTACACGGGTGTGGCCTTGCTCTTCGAAGAAGCGAAGGAAGGCTTCACGGATTTCTGCGCTTTTCATTAGGTTCTTCCACGGAGGCTGCGGCCAAAGGCCTGTTCGAAACGTCAACAGACGAAGCGACGGCAAAGGGCCGCATTATATCGGCCCTGCGCGCGGGGTACAGCGTGTTTATACGATAGAAACGGTCAATTGGACGGCTAACGCTGTCACTTGCGCGAAAACTCGACGAATGTCGCGATCACTTGCTCAATTTGCGAGCGATTGACGTCCATGTGCGTGACCATGCGCAGACGCGCGGCGGCGCTCAACTTGATCCCGCGTTCGCCGGCAAAGGCCTTGATCGCTTCGGCTTTGTCGCCCATTTGCACATAAACCATGTTGGTTTGCACCGGTTCGACGATGAAACCCGCTTCACGCAAGCCCTCGGCGAGCAATTGCGCATTGGCGTGGTCGTCTGCCAGACGCTCGACGTTGTGATCCAGCGCATACAGCCCCGCCGCCGCCAATACTCCGGCCTGACGCATGCCGCCGCCGACCATTTTGCGCAGACGGCGAGCCTTGCCGATCAGTTGCTCAGAACCACACAACACCGAGCCAACCGGCGCGCCAAGACCTTTGGACAGGCACACCGATACCGAATCAAAGTACTGAGTGATTTCCCGGGCATCGACACCCAGCTTGACCGCCGCGTTGTACAGGCGCGCGCCATCGAGGTGCAGTTGCAAGCCATTGTCTTGAGTGAAGCGGCGCGCCCGGGCGAGATATTCCAGCGGCAGCACTTTGCCCTGCATGGTGTTTTCCAGCGCCAGCAATCGAGTGCGAGCGAAGTGGAAGTCGTCCGGTTTGATCGCTGCCGCGACCTGATCCAGATCCAGTGAACCGTCAGCCTGCACTTCCAGCGGCTGCGGCTGGATCGAACCGAGCACCGCCGCGCCGCCGCCCTCGTACTTGTAGGTATGCGCCTGCTGACCCACGACGTATTCGTCGCCGCGCTCGCAGTGCGCCATCAACCCCAACAGGTTGCTCATGGTGCCCGTCGGCACGAACAACGCGGCGGCGAACCCCAGACGCTTGGCCAATTCTGCTTCCAGACGATTGACCGTCGGATCTTCGCCGTACACGTCATCGCCGGTGTCCGCCGCTGTCATCGCGTCGAGCATGGCCGGAGTCGGTTGGGTGACGGTGTCGCTGCGAAGATCGATAACGCTCATGAACCTGGCCTCAAGTCAGCAGGGGAAATCCCTTTACGAAGTGGAATTACTGCGGTCATCGCGTGGATTAATCAACCCTTGCGCAAGGAAAAATCGTTTCGAACCGCCAGAAAATTCGATGGCAATCATCAGAAAGGCGCAATGCACAGAGCCACAATCTGTGTTAAAAACGCTGCGCTGCCCGAGAAAGGGCGGCGAAAACGTTCTCAGGGCGGGGTGCAATTCCCCACCGGCGGTAATTGCGCGCAATGCGCATAGCCCGCGAGCGCTTGGCGACGAATGCGACTTCGGTTGTGAGCGGCGGCAAGGTCAGCAGACCCGGTGTGATCCCGAGGCCGACGGTCATAGTCCGGATGAAGAGAGAACGGGATTAACGCCAAAGGGCCGTCCGCGCGATGTTGTGCGTGTGCGTACCCTTGAATCCCTTTCGATTCATAACGCCCTGTTTTTCACACAAACAGGAGTCAGAACATGCAACCCACCGCTATCGACAGCAAAAGCAAACACCCTCACGGCGAGCGCGTCGCGTTCATTCAGGCCTGCTGGCACAAGGAAATCGTCGACCAGAGCCGTAAAGGCTTCGTCGCTGAAATGATTGCCCTGGGTTATCAGGAATCGGACATCGACATCTTCGAAGTCGGCGGCGCTTTTGAAATGCCTCTGCACGCCAAGTTGCTGGCCAAGACCGGTCGTTATGCCGGCATCGTCGCCGCAGCCTTGGTGGTGGATGGCGGCATCTACCGTCACGAGTTCGTTGCCCAATCGGTGGTCAGTGGTCTGATGCAGGTGCAGCTGGAAACCGAAGTGCCGGTGTTCTCGGTATCCCTGACGCCGCATCACTTCCATGCTGGCGACGAGCATCAGAAGTTCTTCTTTGAGCACTTTGTGCACAAGGGTCAGGAAGCGGCGCGGACTTGCGCGGATACGCTGCAGAAAGTTCGGGCGTTGCGTCGTACAGAGCCGCGTGCTGTAGCGGTCTGATAGCCCATGGGTGAGGCCTTGGGCCTCACTCTTTCCACTGTGGGAGCGAGCTTGCTCGCGAAAGCGGACTGACAGCCAACTCAAATGTTGAATGTCAGATTGCATTCGCGAGCAAGCTCGCTCCCACAGGGTTATATGTCGAAACCGAAACTGGGGTCAGGCGAGGTTTTCGTCGGTGGTCGGGACGATCAGGATGCCTGCGCGCAAGCCGTTCTTGACCTTGGGATTAGGGAAGATGATGCGTGCGCCCTCCTCCTCAATGATCCAGCGGGTATTGGCCAGATCCTCGGCCAGCACGTAACCCACCTCCAATTCGGAAAAGTTTTCGATGTCCTGCGGCAGGTTCAGGCGGAACGCATCGCTGTGCTTGATGATTTCCCGGGCGACGCTGAACAGCTGCAAACCGTCCAGCCCCTGCTCTGCCATCTCCGGTTCGTTGCCTTCAATGATCTGCTTCAGACGGGTTTCCAGCAGCGAGACGTTAACCCCGTCGTTCTGCCCGAACGGCCGCGCCTTGCCCAGTTCCAGCGTGAAAGCCTCGGCACCGAGCTTGTCGTAGGTATACGAGCTGAACACGATCGACGGTTTGTTCTGCAGCAGCACCGCTTCCATCCCGGCAGCGCGCAGGCGCGCCAGCTCAAGGCGCGAATGCTGGCGGCCTTCCTTCCACGGATACAGCGCAAACTGTTCGATCTTCGAACCGCGAATGGCGGTGTGCAGGTCGTAGTGCAGACGCTGACGATCCGGCTTGCTGAAAAAGCTCGCCGCCAACCGCTCCAGCTCACAGGCACGCAGCGCTTCCGAACCACTGCTTTGTTCATGACGGCCGTTGAACAGCCGATTGACGTCCTGCTCGACGAAACGCTCGCCTTTGCGAATCGCTTCCGGGTTGCCGAACAGGAACAGAATACGTGCGCGCGGTTTCAGATCGCCGCGTGCGATGTCGTGCAGCAGCCGATCAAGCAACTCGATCGGCGCTGTTTCGTTGCCGTGGATGCCTGCCGACAGCAGCAGGTCCAGGCCATTGTCGCGTGCTTCGGGCGGCCGGACTTCCAGCGCACCTTCGCTCAACCAGCGCATACGCACGCCTTCGACAGTCAGTTGAGTCTTCTCCGCCGGTTCGCGGCCGGCGAGGGTCAGTTCAAGCAGTTTGCCGAGGGCGAGCATAGAGCGGTTTCCTTAGTGGTCGTGGTTGCAATCCGGGCCGTGCACGTGGTCTTCGTCGTCGCCGACGTCAGCCGGTTCCATTTCCAGTTGCAGACTTACCAGATTAGTCGCCAATGGGCGCAGCAGCAGGTTGGCGTACTCGGCGTCACCTTCTTCAACGTCCACGCCGATCAGCAGTTGGCCACGGCCGTCCTGCTGGATCCACAGCTCTTTGCCTTGCCACATGACCGCGACGCGGGTGCACGAGGTTTGCAGTTGCGTGCCGTCGGTGTCTTCAAGGATCAGCTGCAGGGAATCGCTCATGTTTTTACTCTCTTGGGGAGACAAGCCGCGCGCCGCGATCAGGCGACGCGCCGGCCATCAATTGATCTGGAATGGATAAACCGCGCCCAGTTTAAGGATTTGCGTCAGTTCATCCAGTGCCGTCCGGCATTCAAGCAGCAATTGCGGATCCGCCAGATCGGTTTCGCTCAAGCGGTCGCGGTAGTGCTTTTCAACCCATGCGGTCAACGAACCGTACAACGGTGGCGTCATGATAACGCCTGGGTTGACCGCCGCCAGTTCGGTTTCGTTAAGCGCGACGCGCAGACGCAGGCACGCCGGGCCACCGCCGTTCTGCATGCTTTGCTTGAGGTCGAAGACTTTTACTTCGCGGATCAGACCGCCGGAGCTGGTCAAGCTTTGCAGGTAAGCCCAGACGCGCTCGTTGGCCTGACACTCTTGCGGCACGATCAGCAACATCGAGCCATCAGGACGCGACAGCAACTGGCTGTTGAACAGGTAAGAGCGCACGGCGTCATCCACGGTGACTGCCGAACGCGGCACACACACGGACTGGAAGTTGCCGCCAACCTTGGCCAGTTTGCTTTGCAGTTCGGCCAGCATCGACTCGGTGTCGAGGAATGCATCCTCGTGATAGAACAGCACCTCACCGTTACCCACGGCGATCACGTCGTTGTGGAACACGCCTTGATCGATCACGTTCGGGTTCTGCTGAGCGTAAACCACGCCTTCATCACGCAGACCGTGCAGACGCGCTACCGCTTGCGACGCTTCGAGGGTCTGGCGCGCCGGGTACTTTTGCGGCGCTGGGAAACGATTGTCGAAGGCACTGCGACCGAACACGAAGAACTCGACGCCCGCCTCGCCATATTCACGACAGAAACGTGTGTGGTTAGCCGCGCCTTCGTCACCGAACTGCGCCACTGCCGGCAGAGCGGCGTGATGGGCAAAGTGTTGCTGATTGGCGAACATTGCGCCGAGCACGCGGCTGGTGGTCGGGTGCTCGATGCTGCGGTGATATTTGCAGTTGAGGTTGGCAGCGGTGAAATGCACGCGACCGTCTGCGGTGTCGGCACTCGGGCTGACCGTGGCGGCGTTGGCCACCCACATGCTCGACGCCGAGCAACTGGCGACCAGCAGCGGCATGGCTTCTTTGGCGGCGCGCTCGATCACTTGCGCGTCGGTGCCGCTGAAACCCAGACGGCGCAGAGCGGCCACGTCCGGACGTTCCTGTGGCGCCAGCACGCCTTGCTGAAAGCCCATCTCCATCAGCGCTTTCATCTTCGCCAGACCTTGCAGCGCCGCTTCCTTCGGGTTCGAGGATTGCTGGCTGTTGCTCTGGGAGGCAACGTTGCCGTAGGACAGACCACCGTAGTTATGGGTCGGCCCCACTAGACCGTCAAAATTGACTTCATAGGATTTCATCAGCGAGGCTCCACGAGAATCTGTTGTTATAGGCTTCAGGTAACAATTCAGTACGACCGAGGCGCGGCCTTCGCGAGCAAGCTCGCTCCCACAGGGAAATGCATTCCAATGTAGGAGCGAGCCTGCTCGCGAAGGGGCATCACGCCATCTTCACGCCGGGTGTCAGAGAGGCAGGCAACACCAGGCTCGGGGTTTCCAGCGACGCCACCGGGTACGCGCAGTAATCCGCTGCGTAATAGGCGCTGGCGCGATGGTTGCCCGAAGCACCCACACCGCCGAACGGCGCGCTGCTCGCAGCACCGGTCAGCTGTTTGTTCCAGTTGACGATGCCGGCGCGGCTTTCCAGCCAGAACTGCTGATAACGCGCCTCGGAATCCGACAACAAACCAGCGGCCAGACCATACGCAGTGTCGTTCGCCTCAGTGATCGCCGCTTCGAAATCGGTATAGCGGATTACTTGCAGTAACGGGCCAAACAGTTCTTCGTCCGGACGCTCAGCAACCGCCGTCACATCGAGAATGCCCGGGGTCAGCAACGCGGCTTGTGCCTGTGGCTGAGTCATCGCCAGCAACGACACCGCGCCATTGGCCAACAGATGTGCTTGAGCGTCCATCAGCGCTTTCGCCGCGCCAAGGGAAATCACCGAACCCATGAACGGCGCCGGTTGTTGATCGAACGCGCCGACTTCAATAGTCGCGCTGACTTCCACCAGACGCTTCAACAGGCTGTCGCCCCACGCGCCTTGCGGCACCAGCAGACGGCGTGCACAGGTGCAACGCTGGCCGGCAGAGATGAACGCCGACTGAATGATCGTGTAAACCGCCGCATCCAGATCCGCGACCTGATCGACCACCAGCGGATTGTTGCCGCCCATTTCCAGCGCCAGAATCTTGTCCGGACGACCGGCAAATTGCTGGTGCAGATGATTGCCGGTGCGGCTCGAACCGGTGAAGAACAGACCGTCGATGCCCGGATTCGCCGCCAGCGCGATGCCGGTTTCGCGAGCGCCTTGCAGCAGGTTCAAAACGCCTGCCGGCAGACCCGCTTCGATCCAGCACTTCACCGTCAGCTCGGCGACTTTCGGGGTCAGTTCGCTCGGCTTGAACAGCACACTGTTACCGGCCAGCAACGCCGGCACGATATGACCGTTCGGCAAGTGACCGGGGAAGTTGTAAGGGCCGAACACCGCAACCACGCCGTGTGGCTTGTGGCGCAATACGGCGGTGGCGTCGCCCAACGGGCCACTCTTCTCGCCGGTACGCTCGCGGTAGCTCTGCACCGAAATAGCGATCTTGTTGACCATGCTGGTGACTTCGGTCGCGGATTCCCACAACGGTTTGCCGGTCTCTTCACCGATGGTACGAGCCAGTTCGTCAGCGTGGTTTTTCAGCGCAGCGGCGAACGCTTCAAGCACAGTGATGCGCTCGTCCAGCGAACGACGCGCCCACTCCGGAAACGCCTGACGCGCAGCCTGCACAGCCGACTCAACCTGAGCAGTGGTGGCGCCCTCCCCCGACCACAGCACTTGCTGGGTCACCGGATTCAGCGATTGAAAAGCTTCGCCCTGACCGGCCAGCCACTCACCTGCGATGTATAGCGAATTCATTATTTCGACTCCCGTGCAGCGGACAACGCTACGGCGCGCACTTGGTCGCCAGCGTTGAGTTGAAGACGTTTGGCGGTCTGCGGATCAACCACCAGCGTGCCGGCAGCGAGACGCGCCGGCGCAGCGGTGATGCGGCAGTCTTCGCGCTTGCGGTTATGGATGATGAACGGCGTCGCGTCGTCGCCCGGTGTGCCGACGGCCAGCACCAGCGCTTCACTGTCACGCACCGCGCGGATCTTGCCGGTTTCGCATTCGATCGCAGGGCCGGCGTCGAAGATGTCGACGTAGCCCTGATAGCTGAAACCTTCGCCCTTGAGCATCGCCAGGGCTGGCTCGGTGTCCGGGTGAACCTGACCGATGACACTGCGCGCGCCTTCGGAGAGGAAGCAGGTGTACAGCGGAAATTTCGGCATCAGTTCAGCGATGAACGCCTTGTTGCCGACACCGGTGAGGTAATCGGCCTGGCTGAATTCCATTTTGAAGAAGTGCCGACCCAGACTTTCCCAGAACGGCGAACGGCCGGCGTCATCGGAGACGCCGCGCATCTCGGCAATGATCTTGTTGCCGAACAATTCCGGGAATTCGGCAATGAACAACATCCGCGCCTTCGACAGCATGCGACCGTTCAGACCGCTGCGGTAATCGGCGTGCAGGAACAGCGAGCACAATTCGGAATTACCGGTCAGGTCGTTGGCCAGAAACAGCGTCGGAATCTCGCGATAGATGTTCAGCTCTTGCGAAGCGCTGACAGTGAGGCCGACACGGAAGTTGTACCAAGGCTCACGCATGCCGACCGCGCCAGCAATGGCGGAAATCCCCACCACGCGGCCGTCATCGTCTTCAAGCACGAACAGGTAGTCCGCATCGCCACGACCGGCTTCGCCGCGAAAGGTCTTCTCGGCCCAGCCGACCCGATGGGCCAGACGTTCTTCGTTGGCCGGCAATGTGGTCAGGCCGGTGCCGGTGCTGCGGGCCAGGTCGATCAGAGCGGCTAAATCGCTGCTGCGTACGGGACGAACAATCATGCTATCTCCTCAAACGGGCCGCTTTCGCCACCCGTGAAACTCGCTAAGGCGTTAAACCGCCACCAGGCGCACGCTGGCACCTTCACCGACGCCCAGGGCTTCGGCCGCTTCCAGATCCAGAGTCACCGGTTTGCCCGGCGCGTAATCCAGCTCCAGCAGCACCGCGCGGTAATCCTGCAACTGCGCATTGGCCACCAGATACTGGCGACCGGCACCTTTCACCGGCTCGCCGATCTTCACTGGCACCACACGGCTCTGGGCGATCGAACGGATCCCCGAAACACGTGCATGCAGGGTCGGGCCACCGTCGAAAATGTCGATGTAGTGATCGGTCTCGAAGCCTTCGCGCATCAGGATGTCGAAGGTGATCTGCGCACGCGGGTGCACCTGGCCCATCGCCTCTTGGGCGGAGTCCGGCAGCAGCGGTACGTAGATCGGGTAATGCGGCATCAATTCGGCGAGGAACGTACGGCTTTTCAGCCCACACAGACGCTCGGCTTCGGCGTAATTGAGGTCGAAGAAGTTGCGACCGATCGCATCCCAGAATGGCGAGTCGCCGTTCTCATCGCTGTAACCGACGATCTCGGTCACCACCGAATCGGCAAAACGCTCCGGGTGGCTGGCAACGAACAACAGACGACCGCGGGAGTTGAGCTCGGACCACGGCGAACCGACCAACTCGCGCTGCACGTAGAAACTGGTCAGCAAGCTGTTGCCGGTCAGGTCGTGGCACTGCGAGAGCACGTGGATCTTGTTGTGGATCTTCAG
Organism: Pseudomonas crudilactis; assembly: GCF_013433315.1. Classification (GTDB taxonomy): domain Bacteria; phylum Pseudomonadota; class Gammaproteobacteria; order Pseudomonadales; family Pseudomonadaceae; genus Aquipseudomonas; species Aquipseudomonas crudilactis. The sequence goes on from NZ_WXVV01000008.1 coordinate 33,100, forward strand.
CTCACGGGAGGCATGCACGAACGTCTCATTGCGGAAGCTGTAGAACGGTTCCGAATAACCGGCCGAAGCGACGATGGCCGAGCAACCGACCAGTTTGCCGGTGGCGGAATCTTCGAGGACGAAGAAGTAACTCTCTTCACCGTTGAAGCTCACTTCGGCGGCAAACGAAGCTTCGCTCGCCGCGATCTTGTCGCTCAGACGTTCCACGTCATCCGGCAAGGAAGTGACACCAATCGGGCTGTCCGCAGCCAGACGCTGTACCTCGCCCAGATCAGCCATTTGCGCGGGGCGCATCACCAGCATGGTGTCACTCCTTTTCTCTTATCAATCCACAGAAGAAATAACCGGGCCTACATGGAGATCAATGTAGGAGTGAGCCTGCTCGCGATTGCTGTCTGTCAGAAACCAATGAGTTGACTGACATACCGCAATCGCGAGCAGGCTCACTCCTACAGTTGATCTGGTCCGGCATAAAATTTTGATCGACGCCTGAAAAGCTCCAGGCGCCGAAGGGTCTATCAGGCTTGCGTCAGTGCTGCAGCAGCGCGTTCGAAGCGGTCGAGACCGGCATCGATATCGGCGTCTTCCACTACCAGGCTCGGGGCGAAACGGATCACGTCCGGGCCGGCCTGCAGAATCATCAGGCCTTCTTTTTCAGCGGCGTTGAAGATGTCTTTGGCTTTGCCTTTCCAGGCATCGCTCAGCACACAACCGATCAGCAGACCGAGGCCACGCACCTGAGTGAACAGGCCGTATTTTTCGCCGATCTGCTCAAGGCGCGCCTTGAACTTGTCGTGCTTGGCGTTCACGCCGTTCAGCACTTCAGGGGTGTTGATCACGTCGATTACCGCTTCAGCGACCGCGCACGCCAGCGGGTTGCCGCCGTACGTGGTGCCGTGAGTACCGACGACCAGATGTTTGGCCAGCGCTTCGGTGGTCAGCATCGCTGCGATCGGGAAACCGCCGCCTAGGCTCTTGGCGCTGGTGAGGATGTCCGGGGTCACGCCGTAATGCTGGTAGGCGAACAGCTTGCCGCTGCGGCCCATGCCGGTCTGCACTTCGTCGAACACCAGCAGCGCGTCGTTCGCGTCGCACAGTTCGCGGGCACCTTGCAGGTAAGCCAGTTCGGCCGGCAGTACGCCGCCTTCACCCTGGATCGGTTCCAGCACGACCGCACAGGTCTTGTCGGAAACGGCGGCTTTCAGCGCGGCCAGGTCGTTGTAAGGCACGTGGGTGATGCCGGTGATTTTCGGGCCGAAACCGTCGGAGTACTTCGACTGACCACCGACGTTGACGGTGAACAGGGTACGGCCGTGGAAGCTGTTCAGCGCGGCAATGATTTCGTATTTCTCAGTGCCGAAACGGTCGAACGCCACACGACGGGCCAGCTTGAACGCGGCCTCGTTGGCTTCGGCGCCCGAGTTGCAGAAGAACACGCGCTCGGCGAATGTGGCGTCGATCAGCTTGTGCGCCAGGCGCAGCGCTGGTTCGTTGGTGAACACGTTGGACACGTGCCACAGCTTGTTCGCTTGCTCGGTCAGTGCACCGACCAGCGCCGGGTGCGCGTGGCCCAATACGTTAACGGCAATCCCGCCGGCGAAGTCGATCAGCTCGCGGCCGGCCTGATCCCAGACGCGGGAACCGGCGCCACGCACCGGAATAAAAGCGGCAGGCGCGTAGTTGGGAACCATTACCTGGTCGAAATCGGCGCGTTGTACCGCAGCGTGCTCAACGGACATCGGAGTCTCCTGATGAGGGCCACCCGCCTGAAACTGGCGAGCGATGGGGGGATTGTAAGGACAGTTTTCTGCCCGGCCTTGTCGCCAAGCGACAACTTCTTATAGCGCAAACCCCGGATTTTCACGGGTTTACGGCAATGCGACATATAGCGTCGCAAAGGCGCAGTTTAAACTGGCGCTGCCGATTTGCGGCAGGTCGGGAAGGATATCAACTCAATACCTTTTCACCGGTATAAATATGTACCGCACTCGCTGTGCGTTGCTCTGTTTTGCTTGGCACTTTCCACCGCCAAGGATTGGCCCGATGTACCCGACCGCAGAGCAGCACGCCACCCCCCGCCAAATCGTCGACTCCCGACAGCCCGATGCTCATTACCTGCATCTGAAAGACAGCCTGCCCGAATGGCTGGGCAACGCCTCGCCAACCCGACGCAACGCCCTCAAGAACACACTTCCGGTGATGCCGCCCAAACTGCAGACTTTGCCGGTCGCTCAGCATCAGGCGCTTAAGGCACTCAATGCAGCCCACTGGTCGGCACAAAACGCTGTCGACCAACGGCTGGCCCACTTGCAGGATGCCCGAGCCTTCGCCGAGCCATTGCTCAAAGCCGCGCTCAAGGCCCGGTTCAATCTGGATCTGGATGTCAGAACCACGTTCCTGCACCTGTACATCCCGGTGACCACCCCGGTGTTTTCGATCAGGACCGGCGCCCGTACCTGGAAAGTGTCGTTGCTGGACGCCGCTTTGCATAACTTCGAGGAAAAGGAAACCGTGGACGATGCCTACGAGGCCGACTCCACCTACATCACCTTCCCCACCCGGAATGGCCGCCCCCTCGGTGAGGAGGGTGTCGACTCGACGCTCCCCGCTCAACCCTCGCTGAGTGACGTGTTCGACACCCTGCCCGGGATCAAGCAACAGATGAGCATCCCGGCGTTCACCCAGCTCTGTCGCACGCTGGATATCGGCGCGCAATACATGACCTATCTGGAAGACAACCTCGGAATCAGCGACGGGCAAACCGCTGCGGCCTTGCGCCAGCAAGTCGACAAAAGCCAGCAGGCCGGACTGAAAGCCGCCCTGCAATTTGCGCGCATGAGCGGCGACATCAGTGACAGCTGGTTTCGCACGATCAGCGCATTGGTCGATGGCATCCCGCATATGCGGATCAACGGCCATTCCGTGTTATGCCACAGCCTGACGATGATGGCCGCGCCGCTGGCCGACATTGTGCTTTTTGCGCCGCCAACCTATGAGCCGCGCAGTGCGGCCCGAGTGGTGGTCTATGTGCCGAACGACCCCGAGCACCCAATCAAGGAGTACGTCTCATCGGCAGCCTTTGAAGTCGAGCTGACCCGCCAGTTGCGCTCCGCCGACTACCAGAACTTCTTCAGTCGTTTCATCAATCATGAACAGCGCGGCTTTTTTTTCTCCAGCCTGAACGCGCGGCTGAGCCGGGTCACGTGGCACCCACCGCAAGCCGGCAGTTCTGAAGCGCCCTGGCGAGACGAACCGTTGGACAAACCGAAACTTCAATTGAACCCGACACCGATCAGCGGCGAATTATGGGAACACCTCTATCAAGGCAAGTTGAACAAGATCCTTAACGACGCCGCAGTCATTGCCGTCGCCACCGCTGCGGTGGATTCAAAAGCGCGCTGGGCGCTATGGGATTCGTTCGTCGGCATCGCTTCGGCCGTTATACAGACCGCTGCGTTCATCATTGCGCCGTTCGTGCCGTATCTGGGAGAACTGATGATGGCGTACATGGCCTATCAGTTTCTCGACGAAGTGTTTGAAGGCATCGTCGAATGGGCACACGGCCAAAACACGGAAGCGGCGGAACATCTGTTCGGTTGCCTGGAGTCGGCGGTCCAGCTCGGCGCATTTGCCGTCGGTGGCGGCATTGCCGTGAGCGAGTTTCGCAATGTGTTGCCCAAAGAAATTGTCGCCTTCATCGACCGCTTCAAACCGGTGAAGATGCCCGACGGCCAAACCCGCTATTGGGCACCGGATCTGGCCCGCTACGAACAAAAAACCGCACCTGACCACTCGTCCACGCCGAATGGACTCGGGTTGCATCAGCATCAAGGGAAGCAAGTGCTGTCACTGGATGAAGCACATTTCGCCGTGACCGAAAGCCAGATTCCCGGCCAGTATCGAATTGACCATCCCACCCGCCCCGATGCCTACAAACCGCTACTTCGCCATAACGGCGACGGCGCGTGGCATACCGAGCTCGAACAGCCGCTGGAGTGGGATCCGCCTACGGCATTGCGACGAATCGGCCACACGGTCGAAGCGTTCACTCCCGCTCAACGCGAGCGCATCCTTCAGGTCAGCGGCGTTGACCATGACGCCCTGCGCCTGATGCATGTCGATCAGGCGCCGTTGCCGCCATTGCTGGCCGACAGCATTACACGCTTCAGGATCGACCAGGATCTTCAACTGTTCATCGAACAGATGGCCAGCGAACTGCCTGAACAGCAACGTACCGCCGACCCGCTGACACAGTTGCAACTGCTCAGTGAATACGGTCGCTGGCCTGCCGGCAAACGCCTGCGCCTGACCGATCAGCAAGGTCTCGTCATTTGGCAGTCTACAGCCGACGAGACCTTGCCACTGACCGATATTCACTTGAACAATCTGCGCGACGGCGACGTTCTCAAAACGCTGCTGCAAACGCTCAACGAACAGGATGCCAAAGCGTTATCGGGCGAAACATTCGCCGGGCCGGATCTGTCGCTGGAGGTGCGCACCCGCAATTTGCGCCAGCAACTGCTGCAAGTCGCCAAAGCGCAGCGCGGGGTGTTGTTCGATGCTCGCTACCAGGCCATCGAAACACCCGAAGACCCATTGATCACCTGCATCACGCAACATCAATCGACACTGCCCCTGCCCGTCACCCAGGAACTGCTCAACAGCGCCACCGGCGATGAGCTGCTGCAGATCAGCGAAGGTCAGTTGCCACAGCGTCAGCAAGACCTGATCCAGATCGCCACTGCCCAAGTACGCATCACCCGCGCTTATGAAGGACTGGAGCTGGACTCGATGAGCAATCCGGACACCGACACGCTGGTCCTGCACAGCCTCAGGAACTTGCCCGGCTGGAGCGGTGACGTGCGCCTCGAGATCCGCGATAAGCACTACGCAGGCGCACTGCTCGACAGCACCGGGCGTGTCGATGCCCCGTCGCAAAAAGTCCTGGTCAGGCAGACCGATGGTCGCTACCAGCCGTTCGATGACCGCGGCCAGCAATTGCACGCGGTCGCGGATATTTACTCGAGCATCCTCTACGCCCTGCCGGACACTGAACGCCAGGCGCTGAACCTGCAGATTGACCAGGCGCCACAATTGAAAAGTGCAATACGTGCCCGACCGCTCGATCGCGCGAATCTGCGCGTGGCGATTGCACTGCCCCCCGCGCCAGAGACACAACTGGAAACCCTGCGCCTGGTGGGACGCGGCGGTCATCAGCCAACGTTTGGTCTGCCTGAAGCCTATCTGCCGCCCGGCGGCCTCGCAGAACCCGCTCCGCTGGAACCTGTTCAGGTGATCTATCGCGGCTACACCGCCCAGGAGGCCGAGGACTTTGCGCTCAGTTTCAACCAGGATCGGGTCGCCATCAGAAACGAACTGGCGCGCCTGAGAGGCGAACTCGGCCAGCTTCAAGATGATCTGCGCCTGTGGGAGCAGCAGGTGCCGGCGAACAACCCCGCCACCGGCCTTCCTTTGACGGCGATTGAACGGCGAGCGGCAAGGCAAAGCCGAACGAATCTGAGGATCGACCTCGAACGCTGCTGGCGCAGAGAGTTACGCAGCTCTGCCGGTTACATCCTGCAGATCAGGGACCCGATCATTGGCGATCTGCCGGTGCTGAACGCCGATTTCAGCCATGTCATCTTGCTGAGCATCAACGGCAGCGCCCGCACCGGTGCCGTCGACGGGTTTCTGCAGCGATTCCCGCGACTGATGTATCTGGACATCCAGAACCTGAACGTGCCGAACCTGCCGCCCGCCATCAGCACGATGTCGAGCCTGCGAAATCTGACCGTGCGTAACTGCGGCATAGCGCTGCCGGCCGACAGCCGCTCGCTGTTTTCGCCGCTGTCCGAACTGCAGGTGCTGGACCTGCAGGGCAACCGACTGGGCGCCACGCCCGATGTGCACGCCATACCTTCATTGCGCTACATCAATCTCGACAACACGAACATCACCACGCTGCCGGACGGTCTGCTCAATCATCCACGACTGGCTACCGGCAGGTTCGACAGCAATCGGATCGTCGACATTCCCGAGGCTTATTTCGAGCTGTCTGCGGTGTTGAGCGATGGCTTCAGCTTTGCCAACAATCCCTTGTCTGCCGTCAGCCGCGAGCGGGCGAAAATCTACTACCAGCGAACCTCAAAACACTTCGGCATCTTGCCGGAACGAGCCGATTTGAATCGGGCCATGAACCTCTTTCCCGTACTCGACACCGAGCGCGCCACTGAACTGCTCTATCGATTGCCCGGAACACTGGTTGACGGCCGCGCCCGGCTCGCCCGCTGGGAAACCGAACTCCACCAGATGCAAAACGACCTCGCGCAATGGACCAATGGCGTTCCTGACGTTCACCCCGAAACCGGCCTGGCGTTGACCATGAGCGAGCGGGTAAATGAGCGCCTGGCCCGACAAGGATTCAGCATCAAACTGGAACAGTTCTGGCGCGAAAGATCTCCGGCAGCCCCGAGCCTGCGCAACAGTCGTCTGCAAGCGAGCATCGAGTTCATCGGCGATATGCCGGTGCTCGAAGCAGACTTCGCTCACGTTGGCGAATTGTTGCTCGATGGCAACAAGAACGTTTCGGCCCTGCAGCCCTTCCTGCAACGTTTTCAGAATCTGACCCAGCTGGAACTGAGTTTTTTTGACCTGGAATCCGGCACATTGTCCTCCATCGATGCGCAGCAACTGGTCATATTGCGGCTGAAGGATTGCGGGGTGGTGAACACCCCGCAAAATCAGGCAGCGCTGACCGCCATGAACCAGTTGCAGACACTCGAATTGCGCGGCAACCCCCTCGGAACCCTTTTTGATCTGAATCTGCTGCCCTCGCTCAAATATCTGGACGTCTCCGATACAGGCCTGCGCGAGCTTCCACCCGGCATCACCGACCATCCCCGCCTGAGATCGGCACTGTTCAGCGAAAACAACATCAGCGAAATGCCCGACGCCCTGTTCGATCTCCCGGCCGACCGCAGCGACGGCATTGATCTGGCCGATAATCCGCAACTCTCGCTGGCCACCCGTGAGCGGATAAAAACCTACTACCGCCGAACCGGGCAGGATTTCGACGTACTCGCGAATCCTGCAGACATCACCCTGGCGCGCGAACTGTTCCCGGCGCTCGACACCGTCGAGGCCAGTGAAGTGATCTATGACCTGCCCGGCACCCTGGCAGACGGCAGGACTCAGCTCTACACCTGGAAAACAGAGCTGGAAGGGCTCAAACGCGACCTTCGCGCATGGGCCCTTCAGGTACCGCAACACGATCCCGTGACCGGTGCGGCGATCGATGCCATCGAGATGTACAACAACTACACGGCACGATCGGAATTCGCTCAACGACTGCAAAATTTCTGGCAGAGCCGATCGAGCACATCGAGCATGCGCGAGGATCATTTCTTTACCAATCTGGCCTTCAGCGGAAACATGCCACGGCTGACGGCGGACTTCAGCCATGTGTCAACGCTGAACCTGATAGGCACGCCAGCCATTGGTGAGATCGCCTCCTTCATTGACCGGTTTCCCAACCTGCACGTTCTGGAAATGCGCAACTTCGCACTGGGGCAGATCCCGGCCAACCTTGCGCGCCTGTCAGAGCTCAGGGAGCTGACACTGTCCGGTTGCGGTATCACCTTCACACCTGAAGCCCAGACGTTGCTGCAATCGTTGAGTGAACTTGAACGGCTGAATCTGAGCCATAACACGCTGGTGCAGATTCCCGATCTGGCGGGGCTGCCGATGCTCAATGATATTCGCTTGATCAACACCGGCCTGGCCAACGTGCCCAATGGCCTGGCCACTCACTCCAACCTGCGCACTGCGCTGCTCAACGACAACGCGATCACGGATCTGCCGGAATCCTTTTTCATGATGGACATCGATCTGGCTGACGGCATCAATCTGGCCACAAACCCGTTGTCCACCACTACGCGTGACCGTATCAAGGCGCACTACGCGGCCATTGGTTACGACTTCGGCGTACTTCCCGATCTCGCCGACATCACCACCGCAAAGGAATTGTTTCCTGACCTGGACATCGAAGATATCACTCATGTGATCTATGAATTGCCCGGAACACTGGCAGACGGCAGCGCTCAACTGGCGCACTGGGAGATGGAAATCACGCAGATGGTCAGCGACCTTGCCGAATGGTCCGACCGTGCTCCGGCAGGCCCTTTGGGGCTGAACATGATCGCGGCTGACCGAGCCACGCAACGGTTTGAGCGCCGAGCGTTCAGTCGGCAACTGGAACACTTCTGGCGTAGTCGACAAAACAGCAAAACAGAACTCAGGCTCAATGCGTTCGACGCCAATCTGCGGGTGATCGGCGATCTGCCGACGCTGGCGGCCGACTTCAGCCATGTCACCCAACTAACCTTGCAGGGCAACGAAGCGCTGTCCGGCACCGAGGGGTTCCTGAGCTGCTTTAGCGGACTTGAGGCACTGGAAATGCGCGGTTTTGCCTTGGGTCAAGTACCCCAAGCCCTGTCTCGCATGCCCAAACTGAAAACACTGGTATTGAGCAACTGTGGCGTTGCTCTGGAAGAAGCCGGGCAAGCTGCGTTGTCCTCGCTGTCCCGACTGACCATGCTGGATATGTACAACAACCCACTGGGTGACGCCCCTGACGTTTCTGCATTGAGAGCACTGACGTTCATCGATCTCTCCAGAACCGGGATCGAGCAGATTCCCCCCGGCCTGCTCGAATTGCCGGTACTGGAAACCGCGATCCTTCATCAAAACCGCATCAGCGTGCTGCCAGAGGCACTTTTTCAGCTGTCCCCGGACGCCAGCAATGGTTTTGACTTGAATCAGAACCCACTGTTGCCGGCCATACGCGAGCGGATAAAAACCCACTGGCAAGCACAGGGCATTAATTTTGGCGTTTCCGTCCCGCAGGAAAACAGCCTGTTGGCCCGCGAGTTGTATCCGCATCTGACCGATTCGCGGCTCGACGAACTGGTTTACAGCCTGCCCGGCACACTGGCCGACGGGCACCTTGAACTGATACGCCGGCGCGGCGAGCTGACGTCCCTGATCAGTGATCTCGAAACCTGGACCACACAGACTCCAGTCGATCCCGTCAGCAATGCCCCGCTGCCCCCCGAAACCTTGCTGCAGGAGCGCGAACGCCGGGAACAATTCAAGACAAGCCTGGAGTATTGCTGGCGCCGAATCGTCACCGCGGGTCAAAGCGAAATCAGTTTCACCTCGAACCTGCCGATCATCGGTGAGCTGCCGACGCTGTCCGCTGACTTCAGCCACATACTTGCACTGAACCTGACGAGCAGCAGCTTCACATCGCCTCGTCTCGGTCGATTCCTCGAGCGTTTTGCCAACCTGCACGCACTTGCCATAGAAGGCTACCAACTGGGGGACATTCCCTACGCGGTTGCAGCCATGGAAAACCTGACGGAACTGAGCCTGATCGACTGCCGTGTCACCCTTACCGAGGACACCGCGAATGCATTGCGCAACATGATCAATCTCAATCGACTCAACTTGAGAAACAACACGCTGGGCCGAGTCCCCGACCTCAGTCAGATGACCGCACTGGCCAGACTGGATCTGAACAACACGGGACTGACAGACATACCGCCGGGTTTATTCAGTAGCGCGCGCCTTGATAATGCCAACCTGGGCAACAACGGCATCAGCGAATTGCCCATCGAAATCATGGACGCCGACACTACCGATTTCGACTTCAACGGCAATCCGCTATCCCCGACCAGTCAGCAAACCCTCAATGTTTACCACAGCAGAAGGGCTGCGCGATTGGCGCTGACGCGAAGAACCCGACAGGAATTCGACGCGTTCGAAGACGACTCGTTTTCCAGTGGCGCCGAAGCCAGGCCGTACATCGACTCTTCGGGAAGCTCCGCTGACCTCGTCGTCGACTAAGGGTTAGCCGCGCTCAGGCGGCACCGACGACAACTCGAACGGGCTGCTGCTGCGCCGCTGGTTGCGATCTTCCCGCGGCGTGGCACCGAAGAAATTGCGATAGGCGCTGGAGAAATGCGGCCCCGAAGAGAAACCACAAGACAGGCCGATCTGGATGATCGACTTGCTGGTCTGCATCAACATCTGCCGGGCCTTGTTCAGGCGCAGTTCCAGGTAGTACTGGCTCGGCACACGGTTGAGGTATTGCTTGAAGATCCGTTCCAACTGACGACGGGATACGCACACGTGTTGGGCGATTTCGTCGGTGGTCAGCGGTTCTTCGATATTGGCTTCCATCAGCAACACCGCCTGGGTGAGCTTCGGATGACTGGAACCGAGACGGTTCTGCAACGGGATGCGCTGACGCTCACCACCCTCGCGGATGCGTTCAACGACCAGCTCTTCCGAGACCGCGCCGGCCAGTTCTGCACCGTGATCGCGAGCCAGCACCGCCAGCAACAGATCGAGCACGGACATGCCGCCACACGCGGTCAGGCGATCGCGATCCCAGTCGAACAGATGGCTGGTGGCGATGACTTTCGGGAAGCGTTCGGCGAAATCGTCCTGCCAGCGCCAGTGCACGGCGGCGCGATAACCGTCGAGCAAACCGAGTTGCGCCAACGGATAAACACCTGCGGACAGACCACCGATGACCGTACCTGCGCGTACCAGTTGCTTGAGCGCACTGCTGAGTGCCGGCGCCAGTGTGGTCGGCGGTTCGTCAGCGAGCAGGAACAGTTTCTGGAAGTTTTCGAGCTTGCCCGCCCACGCTTCACCGGGCAGTTGCCAGGCACCTTCGGTCGGAGGTTCTGCTTGCAGGAACGACAGTTCGTAAACCACGTCCGGGTGCACCCGCTGAGCAACACGCAAGGCTTCCTCCGCCAGCGCCAGCGTCAACGCTTTAGTGCTGGGCCAAATCAGGAAACCAATTCGATGGGCAGTCATGGGCGGGCAATCCGAAGCGAAGAACAGTGATGAAGGCATGGGCCAATGCTAGCCCGTAAATGAACACAAATCTTGAAACCAACCGAGATCCATTGTGGGAGCGAGCTTGCTCGCGAAGGCGGTGTATCAGTCAACATCGTTGCTATCTGAACTACCGCTTTCGCGAGCAAGCTCGCTCCCACAGGGGATTTTGGTCAGTCTCTAGGTCGCGAAGCATGACCTAATCTGGTGCATAACGGCAGCGATTACTTGAGGCTGCCCGAGAGGAATTGTTGCAAACGTTCCGATTGCGGATTAACCAGCACTTCACGCGGGTTGCCGCTTTCTTCCACCACACCTTTGTGCAGGAACACCAACTGGTTCGACACTTCACGGGCGAAGCCCATTTCGTGGGTTACCACAACCATGGTGCGACCTTCCTGAGCCAGCGCTTGCATGACTTTCAGCACGTCGCCCACCAGTTCCGGGTCGAGCGCCGAGGTCGGTTCGTCGAACAGCATCACCTCTGGCTCCATCGCCAGTGCACGAGCGATCGCCACGCGCTGCTGCTCGCCACCGGACATGTGCCCCGGGAAGGCGTCTTTACGATGGGCCACGCCGACCTTGTTCAGGTAGTACTCGGCTTTTTCGCGCGCTTCGTACTTGGGTACGCCGAGCACGTGAACCGGCGCTTCCATGATGTTTTCAATAGCAGTCATGTGCGACCACAGGTTGAAATGCTGGAACACCATCGACAGGCGCGAACGCATGCGTTGCAGCTGCTTCGGATCAGCGGCTTTCAGCGCGCCGTCCTTGTTCGCCACCAGTTTCAGCTCTTCGTTATTGAGCAGAATCTTGCCCGCGTGCGGCTGCTCGAGCAGGTTGATGCAGCGCAGGAAAGTACTTTTGCCGGAGCCACTGGAGCCGATGATGCTGATCACATCGCCGGCTGCCGCTTTCAGGGACACGCCCTTGAGCACTTCGTGACTGCCATAGCGTTTATGCAGGTCTTGGACTTCAAGTTTGTACATGCGGTCGGTTCTCACAAAAACAGTCAGTCAGTCGTTGAGCAAGCGCCCGTGACGCAGCGCTTCGCGCCCCGCCACCTTGGCCAGCCAGAAACCGGGTTGGGCATAACGCAGCCGTTCAATGGCAAACAGCACCCCGGAGGTACCAGCACACACCGTGCTGACCCGATCGGACAGAGGATCAATCACTTCAAAAATCTCGTCGCCCGCCTCGACCCACTCGCCGGGCTTGCGCAGAAAACTCACGACGCCCGGATGCGGCGCGAACAGCAACTCGGTGCCTTCGAACGGCATGCCTTCACAGGCTTCGTGTGCTGGATTCGGCCACTCGCCGGTAATCAAACCTTGCTCAGCGAGGAAGGCGAGAATGCCTTCAGCATACGCCTCGGCTTCGGCGCGACCAGTGTCGGCCTGACCGCCCAACTCAATGGTGGTCGCCAGACATGCCAACGGAATCTGCGCATCGGGGAACTGCCGCGACAGACGCAGCCACGGCAGCGAGCAGGCTTCATCGAACGAGCTGCCGCCGGAATCTTCCGCGAGCAGCCCCACCTTCACATTCAGGTGCGCGGCCAGCGAACGCCACTGCGGCCAGTGCTGCGGCAACGCGTACATGTGCAGCGCGGCTTCGGCATCGCAGTGCAAGTCGAGCACCACATCGGCGGTGCAAGCATGGCTGAGCAACACACGCTGCATGCCTTGCAACTGGCTGCTCGCCTCCGGCAACGCGGCCAGATGATCAGCCATCGCCTGACGAATCAGGCGCACATTGGCGTGCGGATCATCACCGAGGCTGTCGGCCAAAGCGGCTGCAACCGGCGCGCTCAGTTCGACGAAGTCGCGGTTGAAATTCTTGCCGCTACCCGCCTCGAAACGGCCCTGGTGATTGCCTTGCAGCAATTGCCCGAGACCCAACGGGTTGGCGACCGGCACCAGTTCGATGACACCGTTGAGCAAGCCTTTGGCTTCGAGTTCGCCGAGGCGCTTTTTCAGCTCCCAAGCGGTGCGCATGCCCGGCAATTCGTCAGCATGGAGGCTGGCCTGAATGTAGGCCTTGCGCTCGCCATGGCCGAAGCGAAAGACCGAAATCTTGCGCTCGCTGCCCAAGTGGCTCCACGGCAATACGTGGTCGATGCGTTCCATATCAATGCTTCCGCGGGGCCAGGTAGCTCAACCAGCGACGCTCGGCCAGTTTGAACAGCTTGACCAGAATGAACGTCAGGCACAGGTAGAACACGCCAGCGGTGATGTACGCCTCGAACGGCAGATAGAACTGCGCGTTGACGGTACGTGCCGCGCCAGTGATGTCGATCAACGTCACGATGGACGCCAGACTGGTGGTCTGCAGCATCATGATCACTTCGTTGCTGTACTGAGGCAGTGCCCGGCGCAGGGCCGATGGCAGCAGGATGCGTTTGTACAGTTTGAAGCGCGACATGCCCATGGCCTTGGCCGCCTCGATCTCACCGTTCGGCGTAGCCTTGAGGCTGCCGGCGATGATTTCCGCGGTATAGGCGCTGGTGTTGACCGCGAAGGCCAGGCAGGCACAGAACGTTGCGCTGGACAGCCACGGCCACAGGAAGCTTTCGCGGACCGCTTCGAACTGCGCCAGACCGTAGTAGATCAGGAACAGTTGCACCAGCATCGGCGTGCCACGGATCACGTAGGTGTAAAGCCACGCGGCGCCGTTGACGACCGGGTTCTTCGAGACGCGCATCAGCCCCAGCGGCAGGGCCGCGAGCAGACCGAAAAACAGCGACAGCGCGAGCAGTTTGAGGGTGGTCAGCAGGCCGCCGAGGTACAGCGGCATGGCCTCCCAAATGACGTTGTAGTCGAAGATCATAGATCAGCCGCCCTTACGCCTACCGAGTAGCGCTTCTCAAGTTGACGCAGGATCAGCAACGAAACACTGGTGATCACCAGGTACATCGCCGCCACTGCGAGGAAGAAGGTGAAAGGCTCGCGGGTGGCATCTGCCGCCTGCTTGGCCTTGAACATCATGTCTTGCAGACCGACCACGGAAATCAGCGCGGTCGCCTTGGTGAGTACCAGCCAGTTGTTGGTGAAGCCCGGAATCGCCAGGCGAATCATCTGCGGCACCATCACCCGGAAGAACACCTGAAAACTGCTCATGCCGTACGCCATGCCGGCTTCGGCCTGACCTTTGGGAATGGCCATGAACGCGCCACGGAAGGTTTCCGACAGGTACGCACCGAAGATGAAACCGAGGGTGCCGATACCGGCGGCCAATGGATTCAGGTCGATGTAGTCGTCATAGCCGAGCATCGGTGCGACGCGGTTGAGCAAGTCCTGACCGCCGTAGAAGATCAGCAGGATCAGCACCAGATCGGGAATCCCGCGAATCACCGTGGAATACAGATCGCCCAGCCAGGCCAGCCATCGCACTGGCGACAGGCGCAACGCGACACCGATCAGCCCGAGAACGATGGCCAGAGCCATGGACGACAAGGCGAGCTGAAGCGTCAGCCATGCGCCATCGAGGATGACAGCCCCGTAGCCTTTCAACATGATTCAGGTCCTCGAAAGTTGGGATGAAAAAATGGCGCAAACCGCAGAGATCCTGTTGCTTGCGCCATTTCGGACTTGTCGCAGAGACGTATTACTTGCCGTAGATATCGAAGGCGAAGTACTTGTCCTGGATTGCCTTGTATTTGCCGTTTTCGCGGATGGCCGCGATGGCAGCGTTGATCTTGTCTTTCAGGGCATCGCCCTTACGCACTGCGATGCCTACGCCGTCGCCGAAGTATTTGACGTCGGTGAACGCAGGACCTGCGAACGCGAAGCCTTTGCCGGCGTCGGTGTTGAGGAAACCGTCTTGCAGCAGGGTGGCGTCAGCCACGGTACCGTCGAGGCGACCGGCGGCCACGTCGAGGTAGATTTCGTTCTGCGAGCCGTACGGCTTGATCTCGGCGCCCAGCGGAGCCAGAACTTCGCGGGCGAAACGCTCGTGGATCGAACCACGTTGTACGCCGATGTTCTTGCCCTTCAGCTCAGCCAGACCTTCGCTGACCTGAGTGCCGGCCTTCATGACCAGGCGTGCCGGGGTGTTGTAGTACTTGTTGGTGAAGTCGACCGACTTCTTGCGATCTTCGGTGATCGACATGGACGACAGGATCGCGTCGATCTTGCGCACTTTCAGTGCTGGGATCAGACCGTCGAACTCTTGCTCGACCCACACACACTTGACCTGCATCTGCTCGCACAGAGCGTTGCCGATGTCGTAGTCGAAACCAACGATGCTGCCATCCGGTGCTTTAGAAGCGAACGGAGGGTAAGCCGCTTCGATACCGATCTTCAGAGGTTTTTCGTCAGCGAAGGCATTCAGCGACAGCACGGACAGTGCCAGGGCGCCAAGCAGCACAAGTTTCTTCATCTTGGGACTCCATCGGTAAAGGGCAAAAACGGCAGAGTGAGCGACAGCCCAATATGCGAATGGGTGAATCAGGAAATCGGTTGCTGCATCGGTGGGAAATTTCCGATTGAAACCGTCAGAGATTTCAACCTCGGCCACGATGAGCGAGTGATCGGCATTCTAACGACAGGCCCGAAGCCGATATTTCTTCAATGCGACAACTAATTACAGATGCACAGAGAAAGCGACTTTGGCACATTGACAGCCCTGCAATTTCATGCAGGAGCGAAAGACAGTGAACCGATCCATGTTGCAAATTGCGGGCCTATTATTCGCAAACCCTTCTAATCCGGCAAGCGCAGCGTGGTGTCTTATTTTTCACCGGGGCTTTTAAGGCTCTAAAACGGGGCGATGCGTTTCCCTTTGCCCCGTCGCGAGGCGGGCGGTTACACATTCGGTTACGTGAAAGGCAGCGGGTAACAGCGGGAAATGTCTTACGGGGGAGATCGATAATTATTGGTTGGGTGGATCTGGGTTCCGACGAGGGACTACACCGGCGTCTGACAAATTGCTTTCGCGAGCAAGCTCGCTCCCACAGGGATCTGCATTTTGTCTGAAGGTACTCGGTCAAACTGTGGGAGCGAGCTTGCTCGCGAAGAGGCCCGCCCAGTCACCACAAAACCTCCAGACACAAAAAAGCCCCGCCCGGCAAAACCGGACAGGGCTCCTATGCTTCTAACGCTTAAGCCACATTCATGGTCTTGTGCGTATCAATCAAATGCTGCACCACACCAGGATCCGCCAGCGTCGAGATATCCCCCAAGCCATCGTATTCCGCCGTAGCAATCTTGCGCAGAATCCGGCGCATGATCTTGCCCGAACGGGTCTTCGGCAGCCCCGGTGCCCACTGGATCACGTCCGGCGAAGCAATCGGCCCGATCTCCTTGCGCACCCAGTTCTTCAACTCCAGACGCAGTTGCTCGGTCGGCTCCTCGCCATTCTTCAACGTGACATAGACATAAATGCCCTGCCCCTTGATGTCATGCGGCACACCCACCACCGCCGCCTCGGCAACTTTCGGATGCGCCACCATCGCGCTCTCGATCTCGGCCGTGCCCATACGGTGGCCGGACACGTTGAGCACGTCATCGACACGCCCGGTGATCCAGTAGTAACCATCGGCATCACGGCGCGCGCCGTCACCGGTGAAGTACATGCCACGGAAGGTCTTGAAGTAGGTATCGACGAAACGATCATGGTCGCCATACAGCGTGCGCGCCTGACCTGGCCACGAATCGAGAATCACCAGATTGCCTTCAGCCTCGCCCTCGATGATGTTACCGAGGTTGTCGACCAGCGCCGGCACCACACCAAAGAACGGACGTGCCGCCGAACCCGGCTTCAGCGCGTGAGCACCCGGCAACGGGCTCATCATGTTGCCGCCGGTTTCGGTCTGCCACCAGGTATCAACGATCGGGCAACGCGACTTGCCGACATTCTTGTAGTACCAGTCCCAGGCTTCCGGGTTGATCGGCTCACCGACCGACCCGAGCAGACGCAAGCTGCTGCCATCAGCGCCTTCAACCGCGGCTTGACCCGAAGCCATCATCGCGCGGATCGCGGTCGGTGCGGTGTAGAGGATGTTGACCTTGTGCTTGTCGACGATCTTCGCCACCCGGGTGATGTCCGGATAGTTCGGCACGCCTTCGAACAGCAGCGTGGTCGCGCCATTGGCCAGCGGGCCGTAGACGATGTAGCTGTGGCCGGTGACCCAGCCGACGTCGGCGGTGCACCAGTAGACTTCGCCCGGGCGGTAGTCGAACACGCGCTCGTGGGTCATCGCCGCATACAGCAAATAACCCCCGGTGGTGTGTTGCACGCCCTTCGGCTTGCCGGTCGAACCGGAGGTATAAAGGATGAACAGCGCTTCTTCCGCGCCCATCTCTTTTGGCGCACAAACGGTGCCCGCCACTTTCATCAGATCTTCGTACCAGATGTCGCGATGCTGGTTCCACTTGATGTCGCCACCGGTGCGCTTGCACACGATCACTTTCTGGATGCTGCTGGTTTCCGGATTGGTCAGCGCGTCGTCGACGTTGGCCTTGAGGGAAATCTTCTTGCCAGCGCGGATACCTTCGTCAGCGGTGATCACCACTTTCGATTTGCAGTCGATGATGCGACCGGCCAGGGCTTCCGGCGAGAAACCACCGAACACCACCGAGTGAATCGCGCCGATCCGGGTGCAGGCCAGCATGGCGACCACGGCTTCGGGAATCATCGGCATATAAATGGTCACCACATCGCCGCGGTGCACGTCCTGACCGCGCAGGGCGTTGGCCAGTTTGCACACTTGTTCGTGCAGTTCGCGGTAAGTGATGTTGCGGCTTTCGGAAGGATCGTCGCCTTCCCAGATGATCGCGACTTGATCGCCGCGCTCGGCCAGATGACGGTCGAGGCAGTTGTAGGAAACGTTCAGGGTGCCGTCGGCAAACCACTTGATGTCGACATGGTGATCGTCGAACGACGTCTGTTTCACCGTGGTGAAAGGTTTGATCCAGTCGAGACGCTTGGCTTGCTCGCGCCAGAAGCCGTCAGGGTTGACGACCGACTGCTGGTACATGGCTTTGTAGGTCGCCTCGTCAGTCAGCGTGTTAGCCAGAACCTCGGGACGAACGGGATACAGAGAAGCCGCACTCATCTTTCCTACCTCGGTGTAATAGTTGTTTTTGTATGACCCTGTTGTAACGGGGCGGGGGCCATAGAACCATTCGACGATGGTAGTAACAAGCCCCTACAAAACATCCAGATACCCCAAACGCAGGCCCCACGCCATTTATTCAGACATCCCACAACCCTGTGGGAGCTTGCCTGCAAGCGATTCAGACAACTCGGTCCCACAGACAAAACACCCGGTTATCAATCCCCATCTCAAGGGATTGTTACCAAATCTGCCAAAGGTGTTTATCAAAACCCGCTCTGTTTACCCCCGCTCCATCCCCCTAAAATTCACCTCGCCGACAAGGCAAACGCGATTAACAACGATACAGCCCCCACGAAGGCCGTTAATCCAGCTCTCCAAGTAATAACTGCAAACGATGAAGTTACACACGCAACCCCATAAAGGTTGCGTGACCCCACTCGACCTCAAAAAGGTAAATTTGAAATGAAAGCTTTATTGGTTCTGGCCCTCAGCAGTCTGTGCGCAACCGCCATGGCAGACGAGGTCCCGACTGATGTCGCACAGCAACAACCGGTGATCGAGGAATACACTTACTCCACTCACCTGGACATCGCCAACGTTGTATCGATGAGTGAAATTCCCAACGTCTGCGAAGTAGTACCGGCAAAAATGGAGTACGACGACTCCAAGGGCCAGCGCCACATCCTGCGTTACAGCGTCATGGGCAACGGCTGCACCAATTGATGATTCGAGACTGCACCGAATTGGATCTCTCAGCGCTTCATTGAGGGTCGATTCCAGCCCGACTTCGGTCGGGCTCAGTTGTGTTTGAAGCCGGCAAAAATGCTTGCAAAACACTAGATGTAGTGAAAAACCGGTTTTTTTGTTCGTTTTTTGAGCAAATCGACAATTGCGAGATTTTTGCGAAAAAAAATCTATCCCTGGCAAAGCCCTGTAAACCCTCACTCTCATCGAAAAACCACCCTCCTCGACCGCTCCATGCGCGGATTCGCCTCAGCACAGCCGTGTTTTTTTCCCTATAATGCCGCCCCATACGGGTCAGCAATATTCCCTTACAGGGAGCAAAAGCCATTCTGAAGCCCCGCAGCAGCGTTCAACGCTGATTGCGCCCATCAGAGGCTCTCGGAACCCGTCAAAATTTCTGTTTATTTGCCTGCGTGCATCGCTGCAAAAAACGACATCCAACGCGGTCTGTACGACCGTGTGAAAAACCAACCAATCAGGTTTCACACGGGCACAGGCCCTCACGCAGGAGACGACACGTCATGCTGAGCTGGGACGAATTCGACAAAGAAGACAGTGAAGTAGCAACCGTGAAAGGCGCCAACGCCGGCCACGCTACTGAAGCCAACATGGACCGCCTCGACAACGCTGGCGGTGCCGCCGCGATCGAAGCTCGCGCCGTGACCGCCGACGACTCGGCCGCTGTCGCCCGCGCCAAGGCTGCACTGAACTCCCTCGACGTCGCCGAAGGCCTCGCCGAACTCGAAGGCGCCTCCGCCCGTGTCGCCGTTGACGAAAAGCGCATGATCAACTGCCGCGCCGACCTCAACCAACTCGTGCCATTCAAGTACGACTGGGCCTGGCAGAAATACCTGGACGGTTGCGCAAACCACTGGATGCCGCAAGAAGTCAACATGACCGCCGACATCGCCCTCTGGAAAGACCCGGAAGGCCTGACCGACGACGAGCGCCGCATCGTCATGCGCAACCTCGGTTTCTTCTCCACCGCCGACTCCCTGGTTGCCAACAACCTGGTACTGGCCGTGTACCGCCTGATCACCAACCCGGAATGCCGCCAGTACATCCTGCGCCAGGCTTTCGAAGAAGCGATCCACACCCACGCCTACCAGTACTGCATCGAATCGCTGGCCATGGATGAAGGCGAAATCTTCAACATGTACCACGAGATCCCATCGGTCGCTAAAAAAGCCGCCTGGGGCCTGAAGTACACCCGCTCGATCTCCGATCCGAAGTTCGAAACCGGCACCCCGGACACCGACAAAGAACTGCTGCGCAACCTGATCGCCTACTACTGCGTTCTGGAAGGCATCTTCTTCTACTGCGGCTTCACCCAGATCCTGTCCATGGGCCGCCGCAACAAAATGACCGGCGTCGCCGAGCAGTTCCAGTACATCCTGCGCGACGAATCCATGCACCTGAACTTCGGCATCGACGTGATCAACCAGATCAAAATCGAAAACCCGCATTTGTGGGATGCCGAAATGAAGGAAGAAGCGACCCAAATGATTCTGCAGGGTACGCAGCTGGAGATCGAATACGCGCGTGACACCATGCCTCGCGGGGTGTTGGGTATGAACGCGGCGATGATGGAGGACTACCTGAAGTTCATCGCTAACCGTCGTTTGTCGCAGATTGGTTTGAAAGAAGAGTATCCAGGGACGACTAACCCGTTCCCTTGGATGAGCGAGATTATGGACTTGAAGAAAGAGAAGAATTTCTTTGAGACTCGGGTTATTGAGTATCAGACTGGTGGGGCGTTGAGCTGGGATTGACACGATACAAAATAGAGCTGCCGAATGGCGGCTCTTTTTCCTTATCATTTATTAAGTTAAAAAATGTTAGCCTTCGCAATTATTTCAATATTAACTTTCACGATTGGCACGTGGGGGATTCTAAGTGGATCGCTTTATAGAAAGCCGCTATACCTAAGCATATTTGGACTTATTCTAGCCATCGCTGGCGGGTATATGGCCTATGCTTTCGACGTATACTCTCAAAATTCAACAATGGTAGAAATATTTGGCAATCTCAAACTATCATCTAGCCTCATCAGCTATACAGTTGTTGCAGCGGGAGGCAGCTTAATTGCCAGCGGCATAGTATTGAAGGCCCAACACCTAGCAAAAAGAGATATCACCGAAGCAAAACTGAAAATAAAAACGCTCATATCAGAGTTGAATTCAATAAAAAAATCCGCACAGAAAATAATTCAGAACGATCAAAACCTGGATATTAAGACTCTTGAAAAAAAACTATCCCATCTGAAAGCATATTTATGTCGCATTGAAATCCGACTAAACATTGCCATGAAGGAAATAAACAAACTAAATAACTAAAGCACAAAAATAAAATTATTCCTCACCATTTGCCGCTAAACGATCTAGCAAAATCCGTGAATGAGCCTGAAGGCTACTTGATAGAACATAGAACTCCCCCCAAATTGCGCTTGCCATACCCTCACCTTCAAACTCAGCAGTAACCCCGACCGCCCTATCGAACATCTCTCTGTTCATTTGATCTAATTTTTGCAATCGCAACCAATGATGCGAGAGAAGCTGTAGAAGTTCTGGCTCTCTGCACAGGCTAGAGAACGAATGACCAATTATTTCCCACGTAGTTAATTGCAGATCTGGATTTCGCATAGCCTTTTCCTCGGCACATAGCTCAGCCATTCTCCCCAAAATTGTTTCATTGTAAGCAAGAGACCGCACAATCACTCCCACCAGATCCGCTCTAAGTCGAAATTCACGGGCCTTCTCTTGGCCATTCTGAAAAACTGTTAATCTATAATTAACGTACAGCGCAACAGGAAACCCAAGGACAATTCCAAGTACAGTTGCCGAAAACCCCGGTAAAAATTCTGATAGAAAAACCGACACAGCACCTCCAGCGTACCGATAAAAATCAAAATATTTTTTGGAAAAACTTATAAAAAATCGGACGAATATTTCTTCGTCCGAAAGTAAAAATTAGGATTTTACAAGCTTTGCCCGATCAACCCTCTCTAACAAATAAGATGTCAAACTCAAAATATTCAAACAATCCAACTCAGTGAAAACCTTTGGAACGATGGCATCCAACGGCGCGTGAGCCACCGGATTTCTAAACCCTGTAATAAGACCTCTCGAAAGAAAGTCTTGACCGTTCTGCAAGTTAACACCAGTAACTGTCGAGATATCACCTATCTGGAGAAAAGGGGGCGACTTCGCAGAAAATGCCTTACCTGTCAAATCAGTTCCATCCTCGAGAATTCCCGTCAACTCCCGAATATGCTCACAGTAGATTTTTACACTCTGATCTGCTGCATCACCGTATTGTTTATTTTCGTAATAGCTCTTTATCCTTTCTCTCAATTTTTCATTTAAATGCCGCCAATGTAATTGAGGATACTCAGGAATGATCTTGTGCAGAGCTTCAATCACTGGAGTAAACTTACTAAAAGCATCTTCGCCACTGAGAGATTCCAAAATTTTTGACGCATGGGACTGAATATCTGCAGGCATTGTTGAGATCCATTTCCTAGTATCAATCCCTGTAACTTTTTTCAGATCCTCATCTTTTTTGTCTTTTCTCTGATCCCGCCAACTAGCATTAACTTTTGAGATCAAATTTGACAAAAACTCACGAAACTCCTGCATTTCCTCATTATCCCAATTAATCGACTGC
Source organism: Pseudomonas crudilactis (assembly GCF_013433315.1). Lineage (GTDB taxonomy): Bacteria > Pseudomonadota > Gammaproteobacteria > Pseudomonadales > Pseudomonadaceae > Aquipseudomonas > Aquipseudomonas crudilactis. The sequence goes on from NZ_WXVV01000008.1 coordinate 55,481, forward strand.
CGATTGGTAGAGATAACATCCTCAGACAGTAAATCAATGAAATCCGCTTGAATCCAACCAGTCAAATACTGGAAGAAATGACTAGATGTACTATTTGAAAAAAACTCGGGTGCATTTACCAATTTACCCCGAGAAAAGACTGAGACTCCCCTGAGCCCAGAGTTTGGCTTAATAGGAGTTTCACCTGTATATAGCTTTCCCGAAACCTTCCCCTTGTAAAAACTGTCCTCATCAACAAGCTCATCAACATCCCACTCAAACTGTTTATTTAGCTGGGCATAACGACGCTCATTGTTTACTAGCAAACTCTCACCATTAGAGTTCTGCAAGACAATATTAAAGGTACTATCAACGATGAATATCTTTGAAAGACTGTCCGCCAACCCCTCAACATCAAAAGCAGACTGACGTTTTAGTTTAGAAAGCTTAATTACTGTACCGTTTTGTTTATCAGTAGGCTCATCGGTAATTTCCGCTATAGGGTTGTAACTTCCCTCAGCACTCATCAACGCATCCCAATCAAGAACAAACCTATTTCTTTTACCATTATTCACAGTATCTACAGTAATGACTTTGGCCAACCCAAACAACGCCAACTTTCCTAGACCTTTTTTTCCCGTTGGCAATCTTGAGAAAATCTTGGTTGGCTCATCTCCTTCATCCTTTCTTCTATTTCGACCAATCACTAGAAACTTATTTTGGATATCTGACGATGACATACCATGACCATCATCGATGACATTAATAGAAACGGGCCGACCATTATTCTCATGAAACTTCAAGCTAACCGTCGAGGCATCAGCGTCATAGGCGTTAGATATCAGCTCTGCCAGAGCAGGTGGAAGCGTCGAATACATCCTTACGCCAAGGTGCTCAATGGTTTTCGGGTCAAATTTCATTTCAAAACTACTGGTCATTTCAGCCCCATCCCTAGTTAAATAAGCTTAGATGCTTTCTGAATTCTACTGCGTGTCTTTTAATAAATTCTGGCGGCAATGCATTCCCTATCATTAGGGCAACAGCGTCTTTTCCCCTCGACATAGAAAACCTATATTTAGGAGGAAATGTTTGAAGTAGTGCCGCTTCCCTTAATGTTATCGCTCTATTTTGGTCAGGATGGATAAACCTGCCTTTTGATGGGCTGATGCATCCCCCTGTAATTGTCGGGGAAACTGTATTCCATGCCATTCGACCATAAACATCTAAATAGCCATCAGGCTTTCTAATGTGACAGGGAAGCCAATACTCAATTGGAAGATCCGTTCTGGAACCACCATCAACTGGAATTAAACTTATCATTTTATTGATTTTGTCTGTTCTTTTTACAGGCAAATCATGTAGATAATCCCCCGTATCACCTGGCGGTCTCATCCCCCCGATAGCACTCCTTACTGTCGCCACATCGGCGCTTTCAATTGGATCGTCGATACAACCTAATAAAGATGCTTTTAGAATCATTCGTTTACGTCTTTGAGGAACACCGAATGATGCAGCGTCTTTAACCTGAACTGTCTTGTCGTCGATAAAGTAATTAAGCTTTTCAAGCTGATTCTTTACTTGCTCAATGCGATTATCTTTGGCCAGCCCCGGAACATTTTCCATCATGATAGTCTTGGGCAACATCGCACTTACAAACTTCATAAATTCGAAAACCAGGTCATTTCTTTCGTCCACCACTGAACTTGATTTATTTCGAGTCCTATGCGAGGAGAAACCTTGACATGGAGGGCACCCTGCAAGTAAATCTAACTCACCCGGCTTAATACTCAGATCATTCATTACATCAAAAGGGCTCAAACCTCGAATATCCCGCTCATATAGAAGATGCTCCATATGATTCAACCGGTAGGACTCAGCCGCAACCGGGTTAAATTCAACACCAGCTACAACATTAAAACCAGCATCTTTCAAGCCAACTGTTAGTCCACCAGCGCCACAAAATAGATCTATAGCAATCATTTTTTTAGACTGCATTCCTTTCAACACCTCTTCCACTTTGTAGAGATATCCGTCGCAGAAGCTATATCTTCGCCGAACTCCCTTTTCAAACTCTGAATTGGGCTAAAACTCAACGCTCCGCACCCAGAATTCACAAAAAAATTTCGATATTGTCGTATGTACCTAACTTTGTGTAAATAACAAAAAGAATTAATTTTTACCGCAACATCATGAAGATAGCTCATTTTTTAGCTTGACCCCTCCCGTATGATTCAATAGCCTCAAACTCGGTGCCTAAGAAACACCTCACACAGCGGAACGACCGCACCCGACAGTAGCGGCTTTTTTGTGCCTACGGTTTCCCCGTGCGCATCAAAAAACTCTGTTATGCCGGGAGTGGGCGAATACAAGACCCGAAAGGGGAATATGTCCGGCCCTCTGTGTGGGGTTTCTTAGCTCCCGGCACCCAGCCTTAAGAAAGCTGACATCACACAGAGGTAAATGGATATGCCTAAAAATGTCTCCTTCGTCCCGAAGGAAATCAGCTTCAACCTCAAGATGATCTACATGCTTCCAGCATTGGAGGCCTGCCATGTCTGAACCTCACAGTTCGACTATCTTCACTCTGCACAAACTCTCTCTCCATGCCCTCCTCCTTGAAGGCCAGCCATGGTTTTGCGCACGCGATATTGGTCGCCTGATGGGCGTCCATCTCAGTGATCGAATGGTTAGTAAACTGGACAAGGATCAGCATCGTTTTCTGTGGATTGAGTATCACCGCCAACCTGACAAGCAGTTGATGCTCAGTGAGTCCGGCGTGTATGCGCTGTTGGTGTATCACTACGTCCCAGGGAATCGTCCGTTGCGTGAATGGCTGACCCATCAAGTAGTTCCAGCCTTACGCGATGCCGCGTCCTTGGAAAATTCGGATATGCCTATGCTGAGTTTTTTGAAATGGCCTGAGATGTCAGTGAGTCTGTTGCATTGGCAGGATGAAAGCTGGATTCGGCTACGAGACATGCCGTATTTGTTGCAGGATCAGCCACAGCTGCGAGTAACTGTCGCTAAGCCTTGGTGGAGGAAGGCTGCGGAGGTGTTTCAATCTTCGAAGCATTTGATGGGGTAGGTGTCGTGCTTGTGAGACCACTTGCGAGAACTGTCGCTTATCTTTGTAGGAATTTTCCTAGACAGCCGTGATGGCCACTCAGTATCGTCCGAGGGTTTCCGACCCTCGGCGATTTTATGAGCGAAAAAGAAGAGAACACACCCTGGACTGTTGCTGAGATTGAGGCAGCTGTTGACGCTTATCTAAAAATGCTTGAGCTAGAGTTGGCCGATCAAAAATACAACAAGGCACACGAGAATCGGGTTCTACGTGCGTCAGCCTTGTCCGGCCGTACTGAAAGCTCAGTAGAGTTTCGGATGCAAAATATCTCTGCTGTTTTAATGAGAATGCACCGAGACTTCATCAAAGGTTATATGCCTGCCAAAAATGTTGGGGGAGCCAACGTTGAACCCGCAATCCGAGCCGTATTGATTGCAAAGGGAGTCACGCCTGGTGATCCCACTGCTCCGACCGCCGATGAAGACGCGCTTGAGCGGAGAGCGGCAGCTTTGGAGAAGCTACCTCTCAACGAGGAGCCTGCAGGGATTTTGAACCCGAAGCGTGTATCTGCTAAAAGCAGAACTTATATTCGCGATCCTAGTGTTAGAGCTTGGGTTCGTAAAAACGCCAACGGGATATGTGAAGGATGCAGCCAACCGGCGCCATTCACTAAAGATGATTCGCCCTACCTTGAAGTTCATCACGTTAAACACTTGGCGAAAAAGGGTTCGGATCGAACTAGCAACGCTGTCGCGCTATGTCCGAACTGTCATCGGCGCTGCCATCATTCGAACGACAGCAAAGAGTTCACCGAATCACTTTATGAAAAATTGGATCGACTGAAGCGAGAACCATGAGATTGAGCTTGATCCTGTGACGATCAGATTCATTTCCGATTCACTGCGGAGCAGTCACCCAGCGAATCGCTTGTGCTTCATCTAAATGTTCGTATTTGTCTGGTTTAAGGCAGCTTCGCTGCCCATCGAGGATAAATCCACTCACCATAATTGAAACGTGTTCCAGCTGAGTTGATGCCTGAATTCGGTATTTTGTGATACCGCCAATCGCCAGCAGGCTAGCTCCCACAGATTCCGCATCATCCTGAAAACAATCAGTGCAACCCGCGCCACCTCCCGCTATTAATACCCCTCCCCCACTCAAGGATCCGAGCCCCACCATGAAATTCGATCTCGCCTACTGCCTCAGCCTCGACGACAAGTTGTCGATCTATGATGTTCGCGATCTCAATTTCGATGAGACGGTGGCGTTTGACTCCGCGAAGGAACACTTCCAGTGCCCCAACGATGCCTGTCGTTCAGCGTTCGAGGCTTCCAACGAATTGGGTACGTTCAACGCCAAGAATGTGAATTACGTGCGCACGCCGCACTTCAAGAATCTGCCCACGACGCAGCACGTGGCGGGTTGTCCGTATGTGAGTTTGAAGGCCTCGGCTTCGGGCGTTGAAACGGCGGATGGCGAGGTGGATGACGGGCGTGAGGAACACTTCCCATCAGAGTTGTTGCTGACCCGCCGTGAGTATGTGCGCAAGCCTGTCGCGCCAGCGGGGGCGGCGGATGTGTTGCGCGATGATCCGGTGCGGGTGGCGGCGGAGAGTGGTAAAGAGTCGGCGGATCGTGAATCGGCGCCGGACAAGACCAGTGTGTTTGCGCATCCGGTGGAGTGTTTTGTTTCCAACTTCGCGGACAAGGAGTTGCTCAAGCGGATGCCGTTGAAGGTCGGCGAGCATACGGCGCCGTACAGTTCGTTCTTCAAGAAGATCGAGTATCTGACGGACAACAAGGGGCTGATTTACTGGGGGCGGATCAAGAAGATCGAGGACTTCCACAGTGCCAGTTTTCGTATCGATTTCGAGGACAAGGTCTGGTTCAAGAAGCCCGAGGACAGTAAGAAGAAGCCGTATCCGGTCAGTGTTTATCTGAACAAGAAGCTGATCGACAACTACCGCAAGCGCAAGGCGTTTCTGGAGGAGATCAAGCACGCGGTGGATAGCGACAAGGCGTTGTTCTGTTTCTTCTATGGGGTGACGCCGGAGTTGAAGCAGGTGCCCGGCAAGAAGAACCCCGAAAAGCCTTTCGAGGTCTTCAATGCCAATATCGAGAACCTGGATCACTTCATTATTCGTGAAGCGCCGGGGCTGGAGTGACGGTTAGCTTTGGGGCAGTTGCAGTTTGACTGCGCCGGGGTGTTGTTTGACGAGGGAGTACGGCAGGATCGACCAGTCAGGTCTATCGCAAGAGCGTTGTACGCGAGCGAAGTAAGCGCCGAGGTACAAGCCCTTCTCGGTGAAGTACCAAGGTGAAGTGCCCCAGATGCTCTCATCCTGGAAGTTGCAGTCGTCATCTCCCGTCGGTGTCTTCATTTCTGCGGGGTACAGGGCGGTGAATTGTTTGATCACCCAAGGTACCAACTCTTTGCTTACGTACTGATAGCGCGCGTTACTTTCGTCTTTGCTAAGAGGTTTGTCGCCCAGGCTGTCGCGCTCGGCATGTAGCAGCGGTTTGCCCTCTCCGACCCACAGCACATCTTCGAGTGACAATGGGTGGCCGGTTTTCACATCAATGTTGAGGGGGGAATCGCCAAAATCAGGATGCGCGCCGCCGCAGTAATAGCTGGTCGAGATGTTCAGACTGACGACGGCTGGCGAGATCATTTTCGGTTCTGCCTGCTGCATGAACTCCACGTTCTCCCCGCCCTGTAATTGGCAGCCGTGATAGCTGATGACTTCATTCCAGAGACGCCCGAGCAACTGCTGGTTAACCCGTTGCTGATCATCTTTCGACAATCCGGACTCCACGCTGAACAGCGAAATCTTTGTCTCAGGCTCGGTCCACCATTGCAGGTCATAGCCCATGAAGTTTTCTTTCTTCGCCGGTTTGAGCTTCAGCCCCTGCAGGCGCAAATACTCGTAAGGCTCGCCGTATGGGAGTGCGGCAATGAACGGCAAAGTTGCTGAGGTGGGCGCGGGAAGTCTGGCCTCGGTGAGTTTCACTGGCAACTTCTTGCCCTGCGGACTTTGCCATTCGCCCTGCCAGCCGCTGCCGGTTTCTTCCAGCTTCAAGGTCGGCAGCGGCTTGTCGTCACCGTAGCGGTTATTGCCTTCGACGAGGCTCAGCGTGCTGTCCTGCAGCGAACCGCTGAGTGCCAGGTCGCGGTGATATTTCTCGTAGAAATAGCGGCCGGTGACTTCGTCCTGCTGTGTGGTGTTGAGTTCAACAACAATCGCCGTCTTGCCCAATGTGCCGGTAAATACGCGACGGCCATCTTCGGCATGGGCAGTGGAGATCAGTGAGAACAGCACAGCGGCGCACGGTGCCAGGCGCATCAGTCCCTTGAGCATGAATCAATCCTTGAAGGAGTCGGTGGTCGCGTCGGCACACAGGCGCCGGCGCTGAAAAATACGCTGCGGATTATGGCGGGGACGGTTTAACTATTCGAGTTTTCTTGCTCGTACTTTTTAAGCCAGGCTTCGTGCTCAAGGGCCGCAATTTCCCGAGCCATCTGTTGGCGACGTTCCTTGGCAGCATGAAGCTGGACGTCATCGAGAAAGCAGTAGTGACGCAGCCAGTGAAGCGCCATTTCCTCATCCGGAAAGTAGTAAGACTTGGCGCCCTTGCTGTTCCTGGGCGTGTCATTCATTTGCTCGTCAAAAACCATCGCAGTGATTTCATCCGGCGGCAAAGATCCCGTATGGGCGACCTTGTCCTGAAACATCCATGCAATTTCATCAATGTGTTTTTGCGCGCTGCGATGACTACGTCGATAGAACCGTTGATGCTCACAAGTCTGTTTCAGCCGCGCCAACATCAACTCAGGGTTAAGCCACTGCCCGAGGTCATGATGATGTGCGTTGATCACTATCCCCTTGACCCAACGATCCACGAATCGATCAACAAAGTCTTCTGTGTCAGCCTTTTTCGCATCAGCGAAAATCAGGCAATAGCGGGTTTTTATGTGAATGGCCAGCAGCACGTGCTTGCGTTGTACCGTTATCGCGTGCACCAGCCACTGCTCATCAGCGCCGTTCGACTCATCATCTTCAATGATTGAGGACGGCGGATTAGTGTCCACCGGCGTGATCTTTTTGCCTTTGTGAACACGGCTGAAAAACTTACTGGCGGCTTCGGTGCAATTGAAGATCAACATCCTGGTTCTCTGGTAGTTGCTGGAGGACGGCGCTCAGTTACCGATTTTGATTTCTTCCGCTGTAACCTGGCAATGATTCATTTAAGCGAAATGCACAGCAGCACAATAATCAGCAACCCGATATAGACCCAGGCATGCACCTGGTCTGGTATCCGCCCGATCCATGGCGTGGCCAAGCGAATCCCGATGAGCGAGCCAACCGTCAGCACAGCAAACGCCAGCAAATCCACATACCCGACAAACCACGCGCCCAAGTCAGCCTGACTGAACCCGGCCAACGCCATGTACGTCAGCGTGCCGGCCACTGCCACCGGCACGCTCAGCGGGTTGGCCATGGACGTCGCTTGCGACATGCTCAGGCCACACCGACGCAACAACGGCACGGTCATGACGCTGCCTCCTACACCGAGAAACGTCGCGATGGCGCCAATGCCTACACCACCTGCGGAAGTTTCCGTAGCGCCAAGTCGGCGTGGGATGACGTCTGGGTTCTGAGTGAGAAAGCCGCGTCGCAGCAGGCAATCAATGATGGTCACGCCGAGGTAGCCGATGAACGCGTAGCGAATGACTTCGCCGCTGACCCACATCGCTGCTATTGCGCCAACGACCGCGCCCAACCCGATGAACCCGCCCAGCGGCCACAGGTAATGACGGATGAGATTGCCGGCACGACGGTGTTTGTCGGTGGCGATCAGGGCGTTGACGATCATCACGCAGGTCGAAGTGGCGACGGCGATGTGCATTGCCGACTGGCTGATCGGGTCGTCGGCGCCGTGGCTGGCGGTGAGCATGCGATACAGCAGCGGCACGGCGACGAAGCCGCCGCCGAAGCCGAACAGCACGGCGGTGATGCCGGTCAGGCAGCCGAAGAGGGTCAGCAGTAAATAGAACATGTCGAAGCGTCCGTGGATGGAGAGCGGTCGACGATAGAGCGACGGCGCCTGGCCTGCTTCAGCAATTCAGCCAATAATGTTTGCGTTTACGCCAATCACCGGAAAACGTCTGATGCGCAATATTTCGATCAATCTGCTGGATGACACGCCGCGCGCGGTGGTGGCGATCGGTACGGATTATTCCCACGGTCACTTGCTGCCCTTTCACACGCATCGGCGGGCGCAGTTGTTGTACGGCGCGACCGGTGTGATGCAGGTCAGCACCCATGACGGTAACTGGGTAGTGCCGCCGCAGCGGGCGGTGTGGATTCCGCCGGGGGTGGCGCATGAGGTGATGATGCTCGGGGTCAGCACTCGCAGTGTGTATATCGAACCGGGCGCGGTGGATTTGGGCGAGCGCTGCCAGGTGATCAGTGTGTCGCCGTTGATGCGGCATTTGCTGATGGAGGCGGTGGAGGTGCCGCTGGCCTATGACTTGGGAGGCCGCGATGGTGTGTTAATTGATCTGTTGCTGCATGAATTGACGCGCAGTGCGCCGCTGCCGTTGCACATTCCGCTACCGACTGACGGAAAGCTCCTGTCTCTGTGTCAGACCTTTCTGCATCAGCCGTACGCCCATCAATCTCCACAGCAGTGGGCCCAGCAGTTACACATAAGCTTGCGCACCTTCAACAGGATGTTTCGGCAACAGACCGGATTGAGCTTCAGGCAATGGCGGCAGCAGGCCTGCGTGGTTCTGGCGCTGGCACGACTGGCCGCGGGTGAAGCGGTGACGCGCATCGCGCTGGACTTCGGTTATGAAAGCCCGGCGGCGTTCTCGACGATGTTCCGTCGGATCCTCGGGCAGGCACCGTCCGTCTGGTTGCAGGCAGCGAATTAGGGCAAATCAAAAAATGCGTTTGATCCCGGCCGAAAACAACTGTACAAAAACACAGTACATTTTCAATCAGCACTCTTGAGCCCGGAGCACACCATGGCCTCTCTTGCGATGAACCACATCCTCGAACGCATTGCCCTTTTCCAGTTCACCCCGACGCACTGCGTCCAGGCCCGAGCGATGCTGGGCTGGAGCGTGGAACAGCTATCGCGGGAGGCTGAGGTTTCGGTTGAAGACATTCATCGGTTTGAGGCGCAGCAGGACGTAGCGGATGCGGCGCGACTGGCCCTGGCTTACCGGTTCGAGGCGCAGGGGCTGGTGTTCTTTCCCGGGTTTGCACCGGGGCGTAGTGCGAGTGTTCAGGGCGTGTCTTCGGAAGCGATGGGGCGTGGGGATTTTGCGATGGCTGAGTAAGACAATCGCCCCCGAAGGGGCGAACTGGGCGAGCTATCAGGCGCTCTGCACCACCGCGTCACTCTCCCCTTCAACCGCCAACCACCACGCCTCTCCGCGTTGCGGCTGAGTGATGTTAAACGCCTCACCCATTTGCGGCGTGGTAATGGAAATACTGCGTTCCCACGCCAGTGCCAGGATCCGGTCAAACGGTTCGTGCCAGGCGTGCATGGCCAGGTCGAAGGTGCCGTTGTGGATCGGGAAGAGCCAGCGGCCCTTGAGGTCGATGTGCGCTTGCAGGGTTTCTTCTGGCTGCATGTGCACGTGTGGCCATTCGACGTTGTAGGCGCCGGTTTCCATCAGGGTCAGGTCGAACGGGCCGTACTGTTCGCCGATGCGTTTGAAGCCGTCGAAGTAGCCGCTGTCGCCGCTGAAGAAGATCCGCGTGTCGCCGTCGATCATCACCCAGGACGCCCACAGCGTGCTGTTGCCGTCGAACAGGCCACGGCCGGAAAAGTGTTGCGACGGTGTGGCGACGAAACGGATGCCGGCAATCTCTGCGCCCTGCCACCAATCGTACTGACGGACTTTGCTGGCATCGACACCCCATTTGATCAGGGTGTCGCCGACGCCCAGCGGGGTCAGGAACAGGTTGGTCTTGGCGGCCAGTCTGAGCACGGCCTGGTAATCGAGGTGGTCGTAATGGTTGTGCGACAGGATCACCGCTTCGATCGGCGGCAACTGGTCGATACTGATCGGTGGCTGGTGGAAACGTTTCGGCCCGGCCCATTGCACCGGCGATGCACGTTCGGCGAAGACCGGGTCGGTGATGAAGAATTTGTCGCGCAGCTTCAGCAGCAGGGTCGAGTGGCCGAGGCGATAGACGCTGTGATTGGGTGCCGCCAGCAGTTCTTCCCGGGTCAACGTTTGCACCGGGATCGGCGCGGCGGGGCGCGTGTTGCGCGGTTTGTGGAAAATCATGTTCCACATGATCCGCAGCATTTTGCGTAGGCCTTCGCGCTGCACGGGTGCGTGATTGCGAAACAGCCCCTGATGCTGCCGCGAGGCTTCAGGCGTGGATGTGTTATCCGGAAGGGAAACTGGATTGGCCATGACTGAATGACTCCAGAAAAACCGCGCAATTCACGGTTTTTCTACGGTGGGACGATAAATGGCCAAAGCTGCACGCATAGGCCGAACTTCTGCTTTTTAAGTTGCGAGGATTAACGCAACATTACACTGATCGGTGTAGTTTCTAGGTTGCATCAAAGCGGATGACAAGTAAACTGCCAAGTGTAATTTCATCTTTTCTCTGCCAAAGCGTACTTATGACAGCTCCACAGCGCCTCACCGACCGTAAACGCGAAGCCATTATTCAAGCGGCGATTACTGAATTCCGTGCCAACGGTTTCGAAGTCACCAGCATGGACAAAATCGCGGCCACCGCCGGTGTATCCAAGCGCACGGTGTACAACCATTTCCCCAGCAAAGAAGAGCTGTTCGCCGAAATTCTCAACCAGTTGTGGGCACGAATCAGCGCTGAGCAATCGGTCGTCTATAACCGCGATCAGCCTCTACGTGATCAGTTGCGGCAAATGCTTCAGGCCAAAGTGCAGTTGATGGCCGACGAAAACTTTCTGACCCTGGCCCGAGTGGCAATTGCTGCGACCATTCATTCGCCGGAGCGCGCGCAGAACATGATCGAGCGCATGGGCGAGCGCGAGGAAGGCCTGACCGTGTGGATTCGCGCTGCGCAGGCTGACGGTCGACTGAAACCGGTCGATCCGGAATTCGCCGCCCATCAAGTACAAGGCTTGCTCAAGACCTTTGCCTTCTGGCCACAGATGTCGATGGGCCGCGCAGCCCTCGATGTCGAGATGCAGAACACCGTCGCCGAATCCGCACTGGATATGTTTTTAACCTGCTATCAACGCTAATCCGCCCTCCTCCTGTAACCCGCTCTGTGTGACCCCGCCAGTTGCCGCTGCATGAGGCCTGGAGAGTTGATGGAGCGTTGGTCAAGCCTTGAATTCATGTTGTCATCCGCGGGTGCCAGAGTTGCGAGTGGGCCTTAGTATCGGTTTGGCGCGCTATCAATCCTTGTACAAGGATGTCCTCGACTGGCAGAACGATGCCAATAAAACGCTCTACACCGCTAAACACAAGGGCCTCAACACCATCAACGCTGCCTTGACCAGGACCGCGACGGACAACGCCGACGCTCGAAAAGTTATACAAAATTACAAATAATTACTTTCTTGTACAAGTTTATGAAGTTTTGTATAAGTAGCCATCTGCCAGCTAAGGAATACTGGTATTGAGCAGACATTGCCGAATGCCGTCCGCGCATTCGGTCTGCCGGCGCGGAAATAGGGACTGAATCCTCGATCCTCCCCACTTCCAGAGTAGTGCGAACATGTTCTTCAATCGCCACAAATCCGTCATCGACGATCTTCAGCGCACCCTCACCGAACAAGCCGGCCTGCTCGATGCGATCAATCGCTCGATGGCGGTGATCGAGTTCGACCTCGATGGCGTGGTGCTGCGTGCCAATGACAACTTTCTCAAGACCATGGGTTACACCGCCGAACAAGCGATCGGCCAATCTCATCGACGCTTTTGCACGCCAGAGTTCGGGCGCAGCGCTCAGTACACTGATTTGTGGTCACGCCTGAAAAACGGCCAGTTTCAGTCCGGTACATTTGAACGCGTCGACGGCAAGGGCCAGCCGATCTGGCTGGAGGCCAGTTACAACCCGATCAAGGATGCGTCGGGACGGGTGGTGAAAGTGGTCAAGTACGCGATGGACGTGACCGCCAAGGTGCAGCAGGAAAGCGAAGCCAACGCCAAGTTGCAGGCGATTGACCGGGCAATGGCGGTCATCGAATTCAACCTCGACGGCAGTATTCTCACAGCCAATCAGAATTTTCTGACGCGCATGGGTTACACCCTCGCCGAGCTGAAAGGTAAACATCACCGTTTGTTCTGCACGCCGGCACTGGTCAACAGCAGCGCCTACGAAGATTTCTGGCGGCGCTTGAACCAGGGCGAGCTTTTCCAGGGTCAGTTCGAACGCGTCGATAAACGCGGGCAAACCGTATGGCTCGAAGCCAACTACAACCCGGTTTATGACGCAGCCGGGCGCTTGTGCAAAGTGGTGAAGTTCGCCTCCGACGTGACTACCCGCGTCGAGCAACACGAACAGGACGCACGCAGTGCCAGCGCGGCGTATCACATCTCCGTGGCAACCCGAAAAGTCGCCGAGCAAGGTACGCAGGTGATCCAGCAAGCCGCCAGCGAAATGCGTGAAATCGCCGAAGACATTGCTGAGTCTTCAACGCTGATTGCACAACTGGGCGAACGCTCCGAGCAGATCACCGCCATCGTCAACACCATCCGCGCGATTGCCGATCAGACCAACCTGCTGGCGCTCAACGCTGCGATCGAAGCAGCGCGCGCCGGTGAACAGGGGCGCGGGTTTGCCGTGGTCGCTGACGAAGTGCGGCAATTGGCGGCTCGAACCAGCGGCTCGACCGCGGAGATTTCCAGCATGATCGGGCTGATCCAGAACGAGACCCGCCAGGCCATCAAGAGCATGGAAGGCACCCGGGGGCGCGCGGCGGAAGGGGTCGAGTTGGCGAATCAGGCAGGCACTGTGATTTTGCAGATTCGTGATGGCGCCAGCGAGGCGGTGGATGCGGTGAGCATGTTTGCCAATGAGCGGGTGCCGGGTTAAAGGCAGGTAGACCGCGTCGCGGCCTTCGCGAGCAGGCTCGCTCCCACAGGGATTAGGTTGATCACAATATGTGTGAACACCCCGGCTACCTGTGGGAGCGAGCTTGCTCGCGAAGGGGCCGGTCACCACAACGCAGGGCTATAGTGACTACACGTCCCACGCCCTGCCGAGTGCATCATGACCACTGAAAAACCCGCATCGCCTGAAACAGCTCCCGTCGATCACTTGCGCTTCCACCGCCCCCACGCCCACCTCAGCACCACCTTCGGTAACGACACGTTCGCCCTGCGCGCCGAGGCGTTTGCGCGGTTCTTCGGCACGCCGATGTTTCTCGGTGCGCAAACCCTGATTGTGCTCTTGTGGATCTGTCTCAACGTGTTTGGCGTGACCACCTTCGACGTCTACCCGTTTATCCTGTTGAACCTTGCTTTCAGCCTGCAATCGGCTTACGCCGCGCCGCTGATTCTGCTCGCACAAACACGCCAGGCTGCCCGCGACAAGGCGCAGGCCGATGCTGACGCACTACATCGTGAAGACCTGGCACAGGCCAATACCGAGCGTCAGGCCCAAGCGGCGAAGAACACCGCGCAACTGCTTGAGCTGCTGGAGCAGAACACCCGCCTCACCGAGATGACCAAAAACCTCACCGAACGCATCGCCAGCCTGACCAGCGAGTTGCACGACCACATGCGCCAGAACCCGCAGCGCTGATCACGGCAAACGCAGCGCCCGCCCCAATTCATCGAACAACGTCACCACCGAGCGCAACGCCCGGCAATCCGGGCGGGTCAGCAGCCACAGCGCGGTGTCATAACCCTGCAGCGGCTCGCTCAACGCCTGCAAACCGTCGGTAATCAAGAAGTCCGGTAACGCCGCCACGCCGAGGCCCGCGCGAACCAGCTCTGTCACCGACAACATGCTGTTGCAACGATAGCCCGGTGTCACGCCGGGCAGGTGTTGGCGGCGCCACGCAATCGTCGGATGATCGGGTAGAAAGTCGTCCGGGGCGATCCAGGTCAACGTCGTCAGATCCGATGCATCGACATTCTTCAGATACCGCGCACTGGCGCAGACCCGGTAGGAAATCTTCGCCAGTTGTCGTCCGACCAGATGCTCGGGCGGTGTCCGCGTCAGGCGCAGGGCGATGTCAGCATCGCGGCGACTGAGGTTGGCGAAATCGTTGGAGGTGCTTAGCTCAATGGTCAGTGCCGGGTAATTGGGCATGAACTGCGCCAGCGCCGGCAGCAGCAAACCTTGCAAGACCGAATCGGTGCAGGTCAGGCGCACCGTGCCGCTGACCACTTCACCGCCCTGCTCTACACCAATGCGCGCGGCTTCCAGTGCTTGTTCGGCGCGCTCGGCTTGCTCGGCCAGTGTTTGCGCCAACGTTGTCGGCAGATAACCGGCACGGCTTTTTTCGAACAGTTGCTGGCCGAGCGCAGCTTCGAGACGGCGCACGGCGCGGAACACCGTCGACACGTCGACTTTCAACAACTGCGAGGCCCGAGCCAGCGAGCCGCCGCGTACCAAGGCGAGAATCAGGGCCAGATCGGGATAGTCGAGCTGATAGTGCGTCGCTGCATTGATCACTTGGGCAAACGCCAATGTTGAGTGCGTGAACGCCAATCTATAGTGACTGCCATCAATCAACAAGCGCAGGGAACCTCCATGGAAAACAGCGCCATCCGTATCGCCCTGATTGGCGATTACGACCCGCAGGTCACCGCTCACCAAGCCATTCCCGTCGCCCTCGGGCTGGTCGCCGAACACCTCAACCGCAACGTGCAATTCGAATGGTTGCCCACCGAGCAGATCCACGCCGATACGCCGCTCGAGCGGTTCGACGGTTTCTGGTGCGTCCCCGCCAGTCCTTACAAAAGTGAAGCCGGCGCATTGCGGGCGATCCGTTTTGCCCGCGAACAGCAGCGCCCTTTCCTCGGCACCTGCGGTGGTTTTCAACATGCGGTGCTGGAATTTTCCCGCAACGTGCTGGGTTGGGAGGATGCCGAGCATGGTGAGACGTCACCTGAATCTGAACGTGCGGTACTCACGCCGTTGACCTGTTCGCTGGTAGAAGCGGTGGACAGCATTCACTTGGTGCCCGGTTCGTTGATCGCCAAGGCGTACGAAACGTCGCAGATTCGTGAAGGCTATCGCTGCCGCTTCGGTGTGAACCCGCAGTTCGAACAGCAACTGTTGGGCGATCGGCTACAGGCAGTGGGGCATGATTCGTCAGGGGATTTGCGCGCGATTGAGCTGACGGATCACCGTTTCTTTGTCGCGACGTTGTTCCAGCCGGAACGTGCGGCGCTCAAAGGGTTGATGCCGCCGCTGGTGCGCGCGTTTGTTGACGCTTGTGGGGAGTCACGTTGATGACTGATTGCTTTGCGGTGATTTTTACGTCGACTCGCACCGAAGGTGACAACGGCTATGCCGAGGCGGCCGAGCGCATGGCCGTGTTGGTGAGTGAGCAGCCGGGGTTTCTGGGTGTCGAGTCGGTTCGTGGGGCGGATGGCGTGGGGATTACGGTGTCGTATTGGCAGAGCGAAGCGGCGATTCTGGCGTGGCGGCAGCATCCTGAGCATCGGGAGATTCAGGCGCGTGGTCGTTCGCAATGGTATTCGGCGTTTCATACGCGGGTGTGTCGGGTGGAGCGGGAGTATCGGTTCGGCCAATAAAAGGGCGGCGCATTGGCGGCCGCCTTCGCGAGCAGGCTCGCTCCCACAGTGGATTTGTGATCGACGCAGATCCAATGTGGGAGCGAGCTTGCTCGCGAAGAGGCCTGCACTGTCACAGAGCGTCTCAGCCGCGCACCAGACTGCGCACCGCCACAATCTCCGGCACGTCAACCTTGCTCATATACACCCGCAACGGCTCGGTGATGTTGATCCGCTCATCGATATGCTGATCCAGCAACAACTGAATCAACTCGCGTTTAAGCGTCATGGTCTGCGCTGTCGCCGGCGCCCAGACAAATTCGTTCACAGGAATAATGCCGTCATCCGCCACGTCCATGCCGAACGAATCTTCGCTAAATCGCACGATGTACTGACCGGTTTTACGGTTAAGGCCGACAAATCCTTTGAGATCGTCAGCAGCCTGGCAGATGAGTTGGGAGGTGATGCGCATGGTAAACCTCACGAAAGGTGATCGATGGTTTACACGCAGGGCAACTGCACGGCGAGCCCTCTGCCGGGACGTCTGCCGAGGGCAAGCGTACTGCAAACGGCGCCACAAAAGTGCAGGAAAAATCGCTTTTAATACGTTTATGTCGGTCTGGCGATAGCACGCAATCGATTCAGTTGTTAAAAGATACGTCTTTGAAAATGCCCTGCGAAAGGAACTCGAACATGCCCGCCACTTTCACCAAAAGCGCTCTGGTCCTGAGCCTGCTGCTCGGCCTCGGTCAGGCGCACGCCGCCAGCCAGACGGATCCTGCCGCCGTCGCCGCGGCCCACGGCATCCCGCACCCGGCGGTAATCGCTCACCGTGGTGCGTCCTTCGATGCACCGGAATCCACCGCAGCGTCCTACAAACTGGCGCGTGATCTGGGCGCCGATTACCTGGAAATGGACCTGCAGCGCAGCAAGGACGGCGTGCTGTTCGCCCTGCACGACGACAACCTGCAACGCACCACTGACGTTGCCAGCAAGTTTCCGGAGCGCAAAGACGCCTCGGCCACCGCGTTCACCATGGCCGAACTGAAAACCCTCGATGCCGGCAGCTGGTTCAACGCCAAGTACCCGGATCGCGCCCGCCCGTCCTACGCCGGACTGAAAATTCTGACCCTCGATGAAATCATCGACATCGCCCAGGCCAACCCGCAACACAAACCGGGCCTGTACATCGAGACCAAAGAGCCGCAGCTGTTTCCCGGGATCGAAAAAGACCTCAAGGAAAAACTGCAGGATCGTGGCTGGCTGAGCCCGGCCGGTTCGAAACTGGCGAAAAGTGCGCTGGGTGTCGGTCAGGGCAAAGGCAAAGTGATCCTGCAAACCTTCGAGAAAAACAGCCTCGAACTGCTGGAAAAAGAAATGCCGCAGGTGCCGAAGATCCTCCTGCTGTGGGTGGGTGAAGGCAGCATCGAGCCGAAATCGAAAGTAACGTTTGCCGAATCCGGCGAGAAGGACAAAAACGTTTTCTACGGTAAACAAGAGCCGAAGTCCGAAGCCGAATTCAAGCAATGGGTGGATTACGCCAAGGCTCAAGGTGCAATCGGCACCGGCCCTTCGGCGAAGCTGACCAAGGGCGGCGATCAGAGCTATTCGGATCTGGTGCAACCGTGGATGAATAAATACACCCACGATCAAGGCCTGCTGGTGCATGTCTACACCGTTGATGAGCCGGTGGACTTCGAGAAAGTCATGGCCGCTGGTGTCGACGGCATCTTCACCAACCGCGCCAGCGAACTGTTGAAGTTCTACAAACGCCCGGCGGCTGGCAGTGTTGATCAGGTGTTGAAGAACAACGGCTTCTGATCTGAAATCGAGGCGCCTTCATTGCGGGCAAGCCACACTTCCACAGGTTCTGTGCGGGTGTGTGGCTTGCCCGTTTTGTTTGGGTGCGGAGTTTTAAGGGTGAGTTAAGTTGCGCTGGTTAACCTGAGGCCACTTAAACGAATCACCCCAAGGAACGAACCGATGAAAACTTTGACTGCCCTGTTTACTGCTGCCGCCCTGACTCTTACCGCTGGCCTGGCTCAGGCTGATGTTCGCGTTGACCAGATTCCTGAACTGGTCAAGTCGGGCAAGATCAAGTCGCTGGAGTCGATGAACGCCGAAGCGCTGAAACTGCATCCGGGTGCGACTATTACTGACACCGACCTGGATAACCACTTCAATGGTTATGAGTATGAAGTTGAGCTGAAGACGGCTGATGGTAAAGAGTTCGACGTGGACTTTGATGCGACCACTGGCAAGGTGTTGAGCAACAAGCAAGACACTTGATTGAACGCACCACCAAAAGCCGCACGATTGAAAGATCGTGCGGCTTTTTTGTGTCTGGTGTTTGGCGTGGTTGATGTGTTGTCAGTGAGATTTTCTCCCCCTCACCCCAGCCCTCTCCCCCAAGGGGGCGAGGGGAAAGGGAGCAGACCGCGGGCTATTCAAGGCCTGAGTTCGACTCGATATTTCAGGTCGGCGCACCTCAAATAGTCACCGCGGTCAGTCCCCTCTCCCTCTGGGAGAGGGCTAGGGTGAGGGGAAAAGGCATCACGCCGAGGTGCTGACCAGCGAACCCGAGGTGCTCGAGTCGGAATCCTGTAACGCCTGCAACAGCGAGGCAGTGGCGGTGGACAGGGAGGCCGAGGTGGCAGTGATCTGCGCTTGTGCGGCAGCCACTTCGGCGACCTTCGCATCCGAACTTTCCTGCTTCGCCTGCGCCGCTTGCAACGCCTGTTGCTGTTCCTGCAATTGCTTCTGCAACTCGGCAATCTGCTTGCGCAGTTCTTTCACCGAATCCGACTCCTCGCTGCTGCTGGAACCGCTGTCACCCGCCGGAGCGGCACCACCACCGGCGGCGACTTTACCGGTATCGGCCGTCGCACCCGTGCTGGCGGTTGCTGAGGTAGACGTGTCGTCACCAACGTCACTGATCGACGTTTTGCTGGTGGGTGTGGTGACGGTCTGATTGATCGAAACAGAAGTGATGCTGACCATGGAAAGGCTCCAATGCCGGTTATAGATAACCGGTCATCGACCACGCCCGTATCGATTTGAGATCGACTGTGTACCGACTCGGTATCCGAACCGGTACACGTCCGATAGCGTCAGGCGCTCAAGCGAGCGGTGACTTCATTGAGTTGCCCGGACAGGCTATGCAGGTTCTGGCTGGCGCTTTCGGTGCGCTGCACGTTGTCGAGGTTGGTGCTGGCAATCGACGTAATCTCGGTGAGGTTGCGCGAGATGTCCTCGGCCACCGAGGTCTGCTCTTCGGCAGCAGTAGCGATCTGACGGTTCATGTCGCGGATCGCTTCCACGGCGTGGGTGATGCGCTCCAGCATCGCGCCGGCCTGAGTCACTTGCTCGACACTTTCTTCGCTGCGCGTCTGGCCGCTGTCGATGGCATGCGCCGCATCCACCGCACCGGTCTGCACGCTCTGAATGATCTGGTTGATCTCGATGATCGACTCAGCCGTACGTTGCGCGAGGTTGCGCACTTCATCGGCGACCACGGCAAAACCACGCCCGGCTTCACCGGCGCGCGCCGCTTCGATCGCAGCGTTGAGCGCCAGCAGGTTGGTCTGTTCGGCGATGCCGCGAATCACCTCCAGCACTTTGCCGATACGACCGCTGTCGGCTTCCAGACGACGGATCACCGTGGCGGTGTTGGCGATTTCGCCGCGCATCTGGGTGATCGAGTGGATGGTGCTCTGCATGACCTTTTCACCCTGTTGGGCGGACTGGTCGGCATCGTCGGCCGCACGTGCGGCGTCTGCGGCGTGACGCGCCACTTCCTGCGCGGTGGCGGACATTTCGTTCATCGCCGTGGCCACCTGATCGGTGCGGTTGAACTGCTCGTTGGTGCCGCCGGCCATGGTCGTGGCGATGGCGTTCAACTCGCCGCTGGCGCTGTCCAGATCCGACGCACTGCGTTGCAAACGGGTGAAGGTGTCGGCGAGGAAATCGCGCAGGGTGTTGGCCGCAGCGGCGAGATTGCCCAGTTCATCCTGACGGTCGCTGACCACACGCTCGGCGAGTTTGCCGCGACTCAACTGAGTGACGTAATCGATCAGTTTGCGGATCGGCTCGACCAGGTTGCGGTTGACCAGCCACAGGCTGAGCAGGCCGATCAACAGACCCGACGCGAGCATCACCAGCAGCCCCAGCCATACGGTGCGATCGGCCTCGGCACTGATCAGCGCCGACTGCGCGGTGCCTTGCTTGCGCAACTCGGCGACCAGTTCGCTCATCTGATCACTGGCGGCACGGTCAACGCCTTTGACCGCCGCGTCACCTGCCGTCGGATCACCACCGGCAGCCACGTAGGCATCGCGGCCCTTCTGGTAGGCAGAACCGAGCTGACGATGCTCATCGCGCAGGCGTTCGATACGGTTTTTCAGGCTCGGCTCGAGGCCTTTCTGGCCAGCCAGTTCGCCGAGAATATTCTGCACATCGCGCTGCCGGTCTTCGAACTGGCCCCAGTACTTGGCCAGATCCGCCGGTTGCTTGCCGCGCAGCAGGACGTTTTTCCATTCCTGCACCTGCACCTTGAATTGCAGGTTGGCTTCATCGATCAGTTGTGAAGTGTGCAAGGGACCGGCGATCAACT
The DNA here is from genome assembly GCF_013433315.1 of Pseudomonas crudilactis. Classification (GTDB taxonomy): domain Bacteria; phylum Pseudomonadota; class Gammaproteobacteria; order Pseudomonadales; family Pseudomonadaceae; genus Aquipseudomonas; species Aquipseudomonas crudilactis. The sequence goes on from NZ_WXVV01000008.1 coordinate 75,856, forward strand.
GGCTGTAGCTTTGCACGCCGTTGGACAGAAAATGAAAACAGGCCAGCGCGATCAACAGCACCGCCAGCAGGCTGCCGCTCAGCAAGGCGAGAATTTGCGCTCTCAGGGATTTTTGCAGCATCGAAAGATACTCAGAACAAGGATGAGGCACGCCCGGTAGGGCGTGAAATTGTGCCGGACATCCATGTCGGCGAGCCTTGGCTCATGGCCAAGCGCGCGCAACGTAACCCAAGCGTGATCGGCGTACCAGAGCGCTTCTTGAAGAAATTCCGACCGTCGGTAAGTCGCTGATTTGACGTCACTTTGCTGTCACATAAACGTCATGTGACATTGCGATGATGCGGCTCAGTGAACCTGCCATTTGCGCGACCGACACACCCTCCTCGCAGCGAGCCTTCATGAACCACAGCCTCGATATCAGCCATCGCGATCCCGATCTGTTTGGCCTGCTCTACGGCTATCGCTTCCTCCCCGGCGAACGCGGTCGCGAAGTTGACTCGGCGACGGCATTGCGCTGTTTGCAGGACGACAGCGACAGTGGCGAATTTCTTTGGCTGCACCTCAATCTGGCGCATGCGGCGTGCGAGCGCTGGATGAAAAGTCATCTGCAATTGCCCGAAGAGTTTTTCGAGGCGCTGCACGAAGGCTCACGGTCGACGCGCATCGAGCATGTCGACTCGGCGTTGCTGGCGGTGGTCAACGACGTGGTGTTCAACCTCAGCAGCATGGTCTCCTCGGACGTGTCGACGCTGTGGGTCTGCGTGCGCAGCAAACTGATCGTCAGCGCGCGCCTGCAACCGCTGCACTCGGTGGATAAATTGCGCTCGTCAGTGAAGGCCGGCGAGCGCTTTCGTTCGCCCTCGGAACTGCTCGTGCATCTGCTCCGTGATCAGGGCGAGGTGCTGACGCAGATCGTGCGCAAGACCAGCATGAGCGTTGATCAGGTCGAGGACGAATTGCTTTCCTCACGGCTGTCGACCAACCGTGCCGAACTCGGTGCCAACCGGCGGGTGCTGGTGCGTCTGCAACGGCTGTTGGCGCTGGAACCGGGTTCGTTGTTGCGTCTGCTCAACCGGCCGCCGCCGTGGTTGCAGAAGGAGGACGTCAAGGAGCTGCGCAAGTCCACCGAGGAGTTTGCGCTGATCATCAACGACCTCACTGCGCTGGGTGAGCGGATCAAACTGCTCCAGGAAGAGATCGCCGCCAACCTCAACGAACAGAGCAACCGCACGCTGTTTACTCTGACGGTGGTGACTGTGCTGGCGTTGCCGATCAACATCATTGCCGGTTTTTTCGGGATGAATGTGGGTGGCGTGCCGTTGTCGCAGGATCCGGAGGGGTTCTGGATATTGGTTGCGCTGGTGGCGACGTTTACCGTGATTGCCGGGCGTTGGGCGTTTCGTAAGCGCGGGGATTATTGACCACGAAATGCACTACCACCGCAGATCCCCTGTGGGAGCGAGCTTGCTCGCGAAGACGGAGTGTCAGTCACCATCATTGTCGGATGACACACCGCTTTCGCGAGCAAGCTCGCTCCCACAGGGATCTTCTTTAGTCTTCGGATCAGCGGTGGAGCTAAAACCGCAAACACTGACCTGACGCAGTCTCTCTGTAACATTCTGCAACGATCATGGGCGACACTCCTTCCCTCGCTCAGGATTGTCCGCTCATGGCTACTCCCTCCCTGACCGCCAGCCCCGCGTCCGCCGCCAGCGGCAGGCCAGCCCTCGACAAGAAAACCAGCCCGTTTACCTACGTGATCTTTTTCGCCGTGCTGGCGATGGGGATGTTGTTCACCGCCTACAGCCTGATGCACGACATGCACGAACTCGGCACGGTAGTGACTACGTGGACGCCGTTCCTGTTGCTCGGTGTGGCGCTGCTGATTGCCCTGGGCTTTGAGTTCGTCAACGGCTTCCACGACACCGCCAACGCCGTCGCGACAGTGATCTACACCCACTCGCTGCCGCCGAATGTCGCGGTGGTCTGGTCGGGCTTCTTCAACTTTCTCGGGGTGCTGCTATCGAGTGGCGCGGTGGCGTTTGGCATCATTGCCCTGCTGCCCGTGGAGCTGATTCTGCAGGTCGGTTCGTCCGCCGGTTTCGCGATGATTTTCGCCCTGCTGATCGCGGCGATCCTGTGGAACCTCGGCACCTGGTGGCTGGGTTTGCCGGCCTCGTCATCGCACACCTTGATCGGTTCGATCATCGGCGTCGGCGTGGCCAATGCCTTGATGCATGGCCGTGACGGCACCAGCGGTGTCGACTGGGCGCAGGCGACCAAGATTGGTTACGCCTTGCTGCTGTCGCCGCTGGTGGGTTTCGGCTGCGCGGCGCTGTTGCTGCTGGCGCTGCGCGCATTCGTGAAGAATCGTTCGCTGTACAAGGCCCCGGAAGGCAACACCCCGCCGCCGTGGTGGATTCGTGGCTTGCTGATTCTGACTTGTACCGGCGTGTCCTTCGCCCACGGCTCCAACGATGGCCAGAAAGGCATGGGCCTGATCATGCTGATTCTGGTCGGCACACTGCCGATGGCCTACGCCTTGAACCGCACCATGCCGGAAGAACAATCGCTGCAGTTCGCCGCTGTGGCGCAAGTCACCCAGCAAGCGCTGGTGAAAAGTGCACCGCTGCCGGCGCCGGCCGATCCGCGTCCCGTCCTCTCCGACTACGTGCGCAGCAAGGAAGCCACGCCGCAACTGATCCCCGCCCTCGCCGCCCTCACCGGGCACATTGGTGAAGAAGTCAAAGGCTACGGTTCGCTGGCGAAAGTCCCGGCTGAAGCCATGGGCAACGTGCGGAATGACATGTACCTGGCCAGCGAAAGCATTCGCCTGATGGACAAGAACAAGGTCGGCAATTTCGACGCCGACACCAGCAGCAAACTGCAACTGTTCAAGCAGCAGATCGACAACGCCACGCGGTTTATTCCGCTGTGGGTGAAGATCGCCGTGGCCATCGCGCTGGGGCTGGGCACCATGGTTGGCTGGAAGCGGATTGTGGTGACGGTTGGCGAGAAGATCGGCAAGACCCACCTGACCTATGCGCAAGGTGCTTCGGCGGAAACCGTGGCGATGCTGACCATTGGTGCGGCGGACATGTTTGGTTTGCCGGTGTCGACGACGCATGTGTTGTCCTCGGGCGTGGCCGGGACCATGGTCGCCAACGGTGGCGGGTTGCAGATGAGGACCATCCGCAATCTGTTGATGGCGTGGGTGCTGACGCTGCCGGCCGCGATTCTGCTGTCGGGCAGCCTGTATTGGCTGTTCACCCAGATCTTCTAACCGCACAACTATCCTTGTGGGAGCGAGCTTGCTCGCGAAAGCGGTGGATCAGTCAACTCTGAATTGACTGACACGCAGTCTTCGCGAGCAAGCTCGCTCCCACATTGGTTTTGTATTCAGGTTCAGAGCGCGGAGCGAATCAGATCGCCGAGCCAATCCATAAACACCCGCACCCGTAACGGCAAATGCCGCTGTCGCGCATACAGCAATGAAATGCCCATCGCCGGCGCCGTGAATTGCGGCAACACCGTCACCAGTTCGCCGTTAGCCAGATGCGGTTGCATGCCGGTACGCGGCACCTGAGTAAGACCGAAGCCGCCGAGGCACGCCGACTCGTAAGCGTCAGTGCTGTTGACAGTAATGCTGCCTGCCATCGGCAAGCGCTTAACCTGCCCGCCCTCCTCGTACACAAACCCTTCCGAACGCGAACCCAGCACGCCGACATAATGCACCAGTCGATGCTGCGCGAGATCTTCCAGCGACTGCGGCACACCGTAGCGTTCGAGGTAGGCGGGGCTGGCGCAATTGACCATGGGGAAGTCACCGAGGTGCCGCGCGACCACTGATTGATCCGGTTGCGCGCCAATCCTCACCACGCAATCGAAGCCTTCGCTGAGCAGGTCGACGCGGCGATCGGTGCTGCTGATTTCCAGTTCCAGATTCGGGTGCCGATCCATGAACTGCGGCAGGTGCGGCATGACCAGGCGCCGCGCGAGAATGTTCGGCAGGTCGACACGAATGCGCCCGGTCAGCGACGCCTCGTCCTGGCGGAACAACCCTTCGATTTCGTCCATGTGCGAGAGCAGATCCTTGCTGCGTTCGTACAGCACCAGGCCGTCCTGAGTTGCCTGCACCTTGCGCGTGGTGCGTTGCAGCAGGCGCGTGCCGAGCAGCGCTTCGAGCGCTTGCACATGCTCGGAAACGGTCGATCGCGGGAGACCGAGATTTTCCCCGGCGAGGGTAAAACTCGACAGTTCGCTGACACGGACGAAGGTGCGCAGCAGTTCCAGTTTGTTCATTAGGCACCTGTCGATTGTTCGGCTGAGCCGATCAGTGATTCCGGATTCACTCTGTTTATCACCTCAGGGCGGACAAATAAACTGAGTTCATCACCACTCACCGCAATCGAGGAAGCCTCCATGAATCGCAAAATCGCATTGATTACCGGCGCCAGTCGTGGCCTGGGCAAGAACGCCGCTCTGCACCTCGCCGCTCAAGGCATCGACATCATTGGCACCTACAACAGCCGTGCCGATGAAGCCCAAGCGCTGGTCGCAGATGTCCAGGCTCTCGGCGGCAAAGCCGTGATGCTGCAACTGGACGTTGGCCGTAGCGAGAGCTTTGCCGATTTCGCTACACGTGTTGAGCAAGCGTTACAGCAGACCTTCGACCGCCAGCGCTTTGATTTCCTGATCAACAACGCCGGGGTCGGCTTGCATGCCGGTTTCGCCGAGACCACCGTCGAGCAATTCGACCTGCTGATGAATGTCCATCTGAAAGGGCCGTTCTTCCTGACCCAGCAACTGCTGCCACTGATCAACGACGGCGGGCGGATCATCAACATTTCCAGTGGTCTAGCGCGTTTCACCATTGCCGGCGCCTGCGCTTATGCCGCAATGAAAGGCGCTATTGAAGTCCTGACCCGCTATCAGGCGAAAGAGCTGGGCGCACGGCAGATTGCCGTGAATACCTTGGCGCCAGGTGCGATTGAAACCGACTTTGGCGGCGGCACCGTTCGCGACAACGCGGCAGTGAATGCGATGGTCGCCGACAACACTGCGCTGGGTCGTGCCGGTCAGCCGGATGACATTGGCGGGGCGTTGGCACTGTTGCTGTCGCCGGGTGCGCAGTGGATCAATGGTCAGCGGGTCGAGGCATCCGGCGGGATGTTTCTCTAAATACCAGGCACAAAAAATCGCAGCCTTTCGGGCTGCGATTTTTTTGTTTAACCCTGACACGCATTACGCATCATCACGCGCTCACGCACCACGTCATATCCCCAGTGATACACATAGGTGTACGGCAGGAAAAACAGCAGCACACCGATGTCGAGCAAAAACGCCTGCCACAGGCTGACCGACAACCACCAGGCAATCAGCGGCACGCCCATCACGATCAAACCACCCTCGAACAGCAGCGCGTGCACCACCCGTACCCAGGCGTTGTGCGCCACGTTCATGCGCGCAAGCATACGGTCGAAGAAGCGGTTGAACACTACGTTCCAACCCAACGCCAACAGGGCGATCAACACGGTCACCGCGCCCATTTCAAGCATCGGTTTTTGCATGATCCACGCCAGCAACGGGGTGCAGATCAGAATCGCCAGCAGTTCGAAACCGATGGCCTGGAAAATACGTTCAGTGATGGATTTGTTGGCAGTCATGGCCTGACTCCTTGAGTGAAGATGGTTGCCATGATCTATCTTGATACCGATACTTCATAACCAATAACCATCGATCAAGGCGATAGTTGATGATCTCGCAGGAAGTACTGCTGGCGTTTGTCCAGGCCGCCACGCAAGGCTCGTTTTCCGCAGCGGCGCGCAAGCTCGGGCGCAGCCAGTCGACCATCAGCGCGGCGGTGGCCAGTCTCGAGATCGATCTGGATCTGCAGCTGTTTGATCGCAGCAGCCGCAAACCGACGCTGACCCCGGCCGGGCATGTGATGCTGCAACGTGCCGAGGCGATTCTGGCGGCCAGCAGTCGCCTCGAGATGACTGCGCGGCAACTTTCCCAAGGCGTCGAACCGAAGCTGACCGTGGCGATTTCCGACACCTATCAGTCGGACCGTTTTGAAGCGGCGTTGGTCGGGTTTGAGCAGCGTTATCCGGATCTGGAACTGGAATGCCTGATCGCTGAGTGCGATGACCTGATCGAGCTGGTACAGCGCGGTCGCGCGCATCTGGCGTTCGCCGAGATGCAGGAGAACTATCCGCCGGATCTGGTCACCTCGACCGTGGCCGAACGCACGGAGATCGCCCTGTTCGTCAATCGCGACCATGCGTTGGCCAAGCTTGATCACATTGATCAGCAGATCCTCGAGCAGCATCGCGAATTGCGTCTGGCGACGATCGTCAATCCGTATGACAGTCGCGGCAAAGGTCGGGTGTGGTCGGCGCCGAGTTACCTGATGCTGCTGGAAATGGCCGAGAAGGGCTTTGGCTGGGCGCCGTTGCCACGTTGGCTGGCGCAGCGCTTTGGCAATGATCTGTTGGTGGAGTTGAAAGTGCGCGGCTGGCCTAAGCCGGTGTTTGTTGATGCGTTGTGGTCGCGCCTGTATCCGCCGGGGCCGGCGGGGAGTTGGTTGTTGAGCAAGATGCTGGAATAGCGTTGAAGATAGAGCCACCCTCACCCCAGCCCTCTCCCGGTGGGAGAGGGGGCCGACCGAGGTGTCTTGCGTCATACATCGACCTGAAATATCGAGTCGATTATGGATTCACCGCTGAGCGTTCAGGTCGGCGTACTTGTACAGCATCCCCCAATCGGTCCCCTCTCCCCCTGGGAGAGGGCTAGGGTGAGGGCGATTCCAGCGCCATGAGCCGCCCTTCAATAAACCGCCGCTCCGGCTCTTGTCGGGTCAACTCCAAGGCCCGCAAATACGCCGAACGCGCCGCCTCCACCCTGCCCAACTGCCGACAAAACTCCGCCCGCGCCGAATGCGCCAAGTGGTAATCCTGCAGCTCACCCCGGGCCAAAATCCCCTCAATCAAATTCAACCCCGCCAGCGCCCCATCGCGCTTGGCCACCGCCACCGCCCGGTTCAACTCGATCACCGGCGAAGGCACCGCCCGCAGCAGCACGTCATACAAACCAACGATCTGCTCCCAATCCGTCTCCGCCGCCGTTGGCGCCTCGGCATGCACCGCGGCAATCGCCGCTTGCAGGCAATAGGGCCCAAACCGCCGCGTGGTCAGCGCACGCTCAACCAGCGCACAGCCTTCAGCTATCAACGCGCTGTCCCACAATGAGCGATCCTGATCATCCAGCAGCACCAGTTCACCACTCGACGAAGTGCGCGCCAGACGCCGCGACTCGTGCAACAACATCATCGCCAGCAACCCCATCACCTCCGGTTCCGGCAGCAACTCCATCAACAACCGCCCCAACCTGATCGCCTCACGGGTCAGATCCTCACGCGTCAATTCAGCCCCGACCGACGCCGAATACCCTTCGTTGAACACTAGATAAATCACCCGTAACACGCTGTCGAGGCGCTCGGGCAATTCGCTCAGGCTCGGTACTTGATAAGGGATTTTCGCGTCACGGATCTTGGCTTTCGCCCGCACGATGCGCTGGGCTATCGCCGCTGGCGCCGAGAGAAAGGCGCGGGCGATTTCCTCGGTGGTGAGGTCGCAGACTTCACGCAAGGTCAGCGGCACTTGCGCATCCGCCGCCAGCGCCGGGTGACAACAGGTGAAGATCAGCCGCAGGCGATCGTCTTCCACGTCCTCGCCACTCCAGTCGGCCTGTTCCAGTTCTTCCAGTTGCGCCAGCAACAGGGGTTGCGAGGCCTTGAACCGCGCGCGGCGGCGCAATACATCAATCGCCTTGAAGCGCCCGGTCGAGACCAGCCAGGTGCGCGGATTGTCCGGCACGCCGTCGCGTTGCCAGCGTTCGACCGCGACGAAGAACGCCTCATGCAAGGCTTCTTCGGCGAGGTCGAAATCGCCGAGCAGGCGAATCAGCGTCGCCAGTATCCGCCGCGAGTCTTCGCGATAGACCTGCTCGACCCGCGCCCGGACTTCAGACATTCAACTGCCGCACCGGGCGCACTTCAACGCTACCGACCCGCGCCGCCGGAATGTTGCCGGCGACCTGAATCGCTTCGTTGAGATCCTTGGCGTCAATCAGGTAGAAACCGGCCAATTGCTCCTTGGTTTCAGCGAACGGGCCATCGGTGATCGACAGTTTGCCGTTGCGCATCCTGACGGTAGTGGCGGTCTGCACCGACTCCAGCGCCTCGGCGGCAACCATCCGGCCGCTGCCCTGAATCGACTCGGCATAAGCCCAGCACTCAGCGTCTTCCGGACTGTCGGGGGATGAATGCAGCAGGCGTTCATCGCTGTAGACCAGGCATAAATACTTCATGGCGTTCTCCTGAATCGGACGGTTCAACTATGGCTGAAGATCAGGGAGTCACATCGAAGAGGGTTGCGCCACTCATCGGATCGAACGGCGCCGACCAGTGTTCATGGGCGATTTTCCACGCCCCGCCGATCTGCCGATAGCAGGCGGTGACGCGCATCCAGCAGCTCTGGGTTTCACCCTTGTCGTTGGTGCCGCCGCAGTTGGCCACCCAGTGGGCGAAGGCGATGTTGTCGGCGTTTTCGATGACGATTTCGTGGAATTCGAAGACGTGCGGGCCGGGGCACATTTCCATGCACGCCACCCAGTGCGAGCGGTAGGCCGGTTTGCCCTTGAATTGCAGGGCCTTGATCGCGTCGAAAGAGACGATGTCGTCGGCGTACAACGCCATGACTTTCTCCACGTCCTTGGTCATGACGGCTTCGCGGTAGGTGTTGATCAGGGTCTGGATCTCGGTTTGTGCGCTCATGGTGTTCTCCGTGGTTTTTGTTGTGAAGACACCCTTAGTCGTTCGGCAAACAGGCAGATCGACAGTCGAAACAAAAAATTTCCACTGAGGCCAAAATCGCTAGAATCCGAGGCTTATCTTTGTAGGAAAAAGGAAATTCCCGTGTCAGCCCAACTCGTGCCGTACGACAGCCTCAACGCTTTACAGCGTGAGCAAGTCGAGGCAATTGAAATCCATGCCGAGCAGATCAAGTTCTCCGGTGATATCCATGGCGCGTTGCACACGCTGCTGTCGAAGCCCGGCCCCGGCGTAAAAGGCTTTGCGCTGCTGGCGGATGACGTGCCGGTAGCGTTTCTGCTGCTCAAGCGCCCGCCGGTCTTGCCGGCCTGGGCCGATGAACACAGCGCCACCTTGCATGCGTTGCAGGTCGATCGCCGCGCACAAGGCAAGGGTTACGGCAAGGCCTGTCTGCAAGCGCTACCCGAGGTTGCGCGTCTGGCGTGGCCGGAGATCAAGGGGCTGGAATTGTCGGTGGACGCGGATAACGACGCGGCCATCGCGCTGTACGCCAAACACGGTTACGTCGACAGCGGTGAAGCGTACAAGGGCCGGATCGGTTACGAGCGGCGTATGGGGCTGTTTTTCTAAGTCATCGAGGAATGCACGATGATCGACTCAATCGAAGCGCTGGAAGCGATTTACGGACTGCCCCACGAGCGGGCGGTGCGCAAGCAGATCGGTTTTCTCAACGAGGATTATCAGGCGATGGTGCGCCTGTCACCGCTGGTGATTGTCAGCTCGGTGGGGGCCGATGGCCTGGATAATTCGCCGCGTGGGGATACGCCGGGGTTTGTGCGGATCATTGATCAAAACACCCTGGCCCTGCCGGATCGCCCGGGTAACAACCGCATCGATACCTTGCGCAATGTGCTGCAGGATTCTCGGGTGTCGCTGCTGTTCATCATTCCGGGGATTGGCGAGACGTTGCGGGTCAATGGCACGGCAACGATCAGCGCAGATCCACAGCTGCTGGAAAGCTTTGCGGTGAATGGCAAACCGGCGAAAACGGTGTTGCTGGTGACGGTGGAAGCGGCGTTTTTTCATTGCTCGAAAGCGTTCGTCCGTTCGGATGCGTGGAATCCGGAAACGCACCTGCCGCGCTCGGCCCTGCCCTCTGCCGGCGCTTTCCACAAGCGCCTGAATGATGGCGAGTTCGACGCCGAAACCTACGACCGCGAAGCGCCTAAACGGGTCACCGATACTCTCTACTGACAGAACACGGTCCCCTGTAGGAGCTGCCGAAGGCTGCGATCTTTTGATGCTGATCTTTTAAGAAGCAACATCAAAAGATCGCAGCCTTCGGCAGCTCCTACAGGGGTAATCATCCATAAAGTCAGAGAGTCAGGATCATCTCGTGCCACGCCATGCCGCCGTGATCCGACTCCGACGGTTTGATGTAGGCAAAACCAAACCCGGCATACAGCGGAATATGCTGTTCCTTGCACATCAAATGAATCGTCGCTTTATCCATCGCACGCATACGCTCGATGAACTCGCCCATCAAACGCTTGGCCAGACCCTGCCCCTGATAATCCGGGTGCACCACCACCGACATGATCACCACGTTCGGCCCTTGCGGGTCGTGGCCGATCAGTTCCTTGAATGCCTCGTCCGACATCTGCACGTCAAACGCCGCACCGGAATTGACGAAGCCTGCGACGATGCCATCGACCTCAGCCACAACAAAGCCTTCCGGCCAGGTGGCGATGCGCGTGGCGATTTTTTCGCGGGTAGCCGCTTCGTCACCCTCATAGGCAACGGTTTCGATGGCGTAGCAGCGGTCCAGGTCGGCGGCGGTGACATTGCGGATGACGGTGTTCATGGCAGCTCGGAAATCAGCAGAAGAAAGTGCCGAAAGCATAAAGGAATAAGGCCTGCATATCGATGCGCACGGGCGGCGTAAAGCCTGCGTATAAGTGCTTTTCTTCGGGGGCGGGCCGGGCTATTTCTGCGGTGTATCTCTGATCACCCTTGGGGGAAACCGCTTATGAGCAGCGTTGAAATCGGCCTGTTGATGGTGTTGGGCATCAGTACGTTCGGCTTTATCACGTTAGGCATCGACCTGTTGCGGGCGCGACGGTTGGGCAAAGGCAAGCGGGGTTAAAAACCATGAGGCGGATTAATGATCCGCCTCAGGCTTGCCCCGCTCAGGCCTTGGTATCGACCGGTACACAGATTTCCAGTTTGCCGGTGTGCTTCTTCGGGTTGAAGTCGGCGCTGTAACGCTCAAGTTCCGGGGCGTTGAGTTCCACATAATGAGAGGTCGGCAACCAGGTCTTGTAGATGTATTGCAGGGTTTGCGGCAACTGTTCGAGCGGTCCTTTGTGCTCGAACACTGCGTACTGGCGAGGCAGCACTTCGATCCATTGGTAGACCTTCTGGTCGAGGTCATCAAGCTTGCTGATTTCCACCCCGGCGGTGTAATCAAAGCCACCCTTGTCGTCGAAATTACTGCAGACGCCGTAGGTCACTTCGTTTTTTTGTCCCTGGATCTTTCCCAGGTGCGGCAAGAACTTTTCCCACAGCGCCGGGATGTTTTTTGCTGTGTCTTGAGTAAATCGACCGCGAAAGCCTGCAATCAGCAGGAAGTGTCCATGTTCGAAGCGAGGTTCAGCCACTTCGACGCGTTTTTGCTCATCCATGACTCGACTCCTGGAACAAAAGAGGGGTTCGGCTGGGAGTATAGAAAGCCAAAGCCGATTCGCACGTTTACAGCGCGTGCAACTGCTCGACGGCGCCCGAACCAACGAATTCGTTATAGCCAGATACGATCACATACACCGCGAAATAGCAGAAGATCGCCGCAGATGCCATGTAGGAATAGCGCAACAGCTTGTCGCCCAACAGCTTGCCACCATGGCTTGCGGCAAAGCATAAACCCGCCGACCACAGCAGCCCGGCGCAAAGGAATCCGCCAAGGAACAGCGCCGAACTCACCGGCCCACCGCCACCGGAACGGGCGATCAACGTACCGCCAACAGCGGCGAACCAGAGAATCGCGCTCGGCGACGACATCGCGAGAAATATCCCCCGGAAGAACTCCTTGCGATGGGAGTTTTGCCCCACTTCCGCCGTGGCCGCCAACTGCGCCTCGTGGTGAATCGCCGAGTAAATCATCTTCGCCGCAAAGTAGATCAGCAGCGCCGCACCGCCGATCCACAACACCCAACGCACGCTTTCGTATTGCAGCAAAACGGTCATGCCGGCCAGCGCCAGCACCGCGTAAATCAGGTCGCCGACACAGGTGCCGAGGCCCAGTGCAAAGCCCTGAAAGTAACCGCGCTGCATCGCCAGCGTGATCATGGCGATGTTGGCCACGCCGATATCCAGGCACAGCGAAAGGCTCAGCAAGAAGCCGCTGGTGAATTCCATCTACCGATTTCCTTGGGACAAAATTGTTTACAAACGGGCTGGACAGTATGCCATCACTGACCTTATCTTCCGCCACAGGTCACCGCAGTGACCAGCGTCGCTCGGACGGTTCCGGGCGCTTACGTTATCCGAGGCAACAATGGCCGAACAAGGTTCGCCGCGCCGCTTTGCGCGCATAGATCGACTCCCCCCTTACGTTTTCAACATCACCGCCGAGCTGAAGATGGCCGCGCGTCGTCGTGGTGAAGACATCATCGACTTGAGCATGGGCAACCCCGACGGCGCCACGCCGCCGCACATTGTCGAAAAACTCGTACAAGTTGCCCAACGCGAAGACACCCACGGTTACTCCACATCCAAGGGCATTCCGCGTCTGCGCCGGGCGATTTCCAATTGGTACAAGGATCGCTACGCGGTCGATATCGACCCGGAAAGCGAAGCCATTGTCACCATCGGTTCCAAGGAAGGCCTGGCGCATTTGATGCTGGCGACCCTCGATCAGGGCGACACCGTGCTGGTGCCGAACCCGAGCTATCCGATTCACATCTACGGCGCGGTGATTGCCGGCGCCCAGGTCCGTTCGGTGCCGCTGGTGCCAGGCGTGGACTTCTTCGATGAACTGGAACGGGCCATTCGCGGTTCGATCCCGAAGCCGAAAATGATGATCCTCGGCTTCCCGTCGAACCCGACCGCGCAGTGCGTGGAGCTGGATTTCTTCGAGCGAGTGATCGCCCTCGCCAAGCAGTACGACGTGCTGGTGATTCACGACCTGGCGTACGCCGACATCGTCTACGACGGCTGGAAAGCCCCGTCGATCATGCAGGTGCCGGGGGCCAAGGACATCGCGGTGGAGTTCTTCACCCTGTCCAAGAGCTACAACATGGCCGGCTGGCGCATCGGTTTCATGGTCGGCAACCCGGAACTGGTCAACGCCTTGGCGCGGATCAAGAGCTACCACGACTATGGCACCTTCACTCCGCTGCAAGTCGCGGCGATTGCCGCGCTGGAAGGCGATCAGCAATGCGTGCGCGACATCGCCGAGCAGTATCGCCAGCGTCGCAATGTGCTGGTTAAAGGCCTGCATGAGCTGGGCTGGATGGTCGAGAATCCGAAGGCGTCGATGTATGTCTGGGCGAAGATTCCCGAGGCGTATGCGCATCTGGGCTCGCTGGAATTCGCCAAGAAACTGCTGGCCGAGGCCAAGGTGTGCGTCTCGCCGGGGGTGGGTTTTGGTGAGTATGGCGACGACCACGTGCGCTTTGCGCTGATCGAAAACCAGGACCGCATTCGTCAGGCTGTACGCGGGATTCGCGGCATGTTCCGGGCCGATGGCCTGACTCCAAAAACTTCCGCCTGACACCTATCCCCTGTGGGAGCGAGCTTGCTCGCGAAGGCGTCGTGTCAGCTACAACAATGCTGACTGACCCACCGCTTTCGCGAGCAAGCTCGCTCCCACATTGGTTGTGTGTTCAGCCGTGATATCTCCACCCACAAAAAAACCGCATCGCTGCGGTTTTTTTGTGCCTGCGTGAAGCCGCTTAAACGAACAGCGACAACAGCAGGATAAAGCCCAACGCAACCACCGAGAGGATGGTTTCCATCGCTGTCCAGGTCTTGAACGTCTCAGCCACGGTCATGTTGAAGTACTGCTTCACCAGCCAGAAACCGGCGTCATTCACGTGCGACAGAATCAACGAACCGGCGCCCGTAGCGAGTACCAGCAACTCACGGTTAACGCCCGGAATCATCCCCACCACCGGCACCACAATGCCCGCGCCAGTAATGGTTGCCACAGTCGCCGAACCGGTAGCGATACGAATCACCGCTGCCACCAGCCACGCCAGCAGGATCGGCGAGATCTGTGCGCTGACCGCCATGTGGCCGATCACGTCGCCCACACCGCTGGTGACCAGCATCTGCTTGAAGCCACCGCCGGCACCGATGATCAGGATGATCGCGGCGGTTGGCGCCAGACTTGCGTCGAGCCACTTGAGCATCTGTTGGGAACCGATGCCCTGCTTGTGCCCGAAGGTGTACAGCGACAGCAGTAACGCCAGCAGCAACGCCGAGATCGGGTGACCGATCATGTCCATCCAGGTGCGGAAGAAGTGACCGTCCGGCAACGCCACGTCAGCGAAGGTTTTCAGCAGCATCAGGAACACCGGCAACAGCACCGTGATCAGGGTGATGCTGAAGCTCGGCAGCGTGGCCGAGTCGTCATTTTCGCGGGCCAGTTGATCGACCAGTTCCTGATTCGGGTGACCCGGAATGTGCTTGGCGATAAACGTACCGAAGATCGGACCGGCAATGATCGCGGTCGGCAGCGCAACGATCAGACCGTAGAGAATGGTCTTGCCGATGTCAGCGCCGAACACGCCAATGGCCAACAGCGGGCCCGGGTGCGGCGGCACCAGACCGTGCACGGCGGACAGACCGGCGAGCAGCGGGATACCGATCTTGATGATCGACACGCCAGTGCGACGGGCAACGATGAACACCAGTGGAATCAGCAGGACGAAGCCGATTTCGAAGAACAGCGGAATGCCCACCAGGAACGCGGCGAACATCATTGCCCACTGGACTTTTTCTTTACCGAACGCACGGATCAGGGTCTGGGCGATCTGATCCGCCCCGCCCGATTCGGCCATCATTTTGCCGAGCATGGTGCCCAGCGCGAGGATGATGCCGACGAAACCGAGTACGCCACCGAAACCGTCCTGGAACGCCTTGATGATGGTGCCGACCGGCATACCGGAAGTCAGACCGAGGAACGCGGCGGCAATGGTCAGGGAAATAAACGGGTGCAGCTTGAACTTGGTGATCAGGACAATCAGTCCGATCACCGTGACCACTGCATCAAGCAGCAGAAACGCGTCGTGGGACATGCCAAACATGGGGGGTGTCTCCTGGATTGTTGTTGTTATTAAAGCGGGTTAAACAGAAGTCGGGAGGACCGCGCTAGCTCTTTCAACACACTCATACCGCCTGCTTCAGACCGTGGGCCTGCCACCAGACGTGAGCCTGGGACGCCAGTTCTTCAACACTGTGGATCGAGGCATTCAGGGCCAACGTCAACGGCTCGCCCTTGGGCGATTCGAGGGTGGCGAACTGGCTTTCGATCAACGTGGCCGGCATGAAGTGGCCCGGACGATGGGACACACGCTCAGCGGCGACTTCAGGGGTCAATTCAAGAAACACGAAGCCCAGGCCCGGCAAGGCACTGCGCAACACTTCGCGATAACTGTGTTTAAGGGCCGAGCAGGTCAGCACCGGGCGTTTGCCCGATGCATCGACGCGACGCAGTTCATCGCACAGGCTGTCGAGCCAGCCGGCACGGTCGTCGTCGTTCAGGGGGATCCCCGCGCTCATCTTTTCGATGTTCGCGGCCGGATGGAAAGTATCGCCTTCAATGGCAGTGGCGCCGCTCAATTGGCACAGGGCCTCGCTGACGCACGTCTTGCCGCAACCGGCAACGCCCATGATGACCAGGGCGGTGATGGGATGACTCATATAACACCTCAGCGCGCAGACAGCGCTACCTTTGCTAGCTATGACTCTAGTGCACAGGCAGAAGTTGCCGACGCCTTCTTGTCGTTTTTTTGGGTTGCAGCAGGTTTGTTCCCAACGCCAAAAAGCGAAGATCAGGCAGGACCTCGCTTACGCATTTACAGCTGCATCAGGACAGCGCTACCTTAGTGCCTTGATTTTTGTTTGGCAAGCCGTCGATGACCACCCCTAAAAACGATAAAAATACCCGCACCACCGGCCGTCCCACCCTGAACGAAGTTGCCCGCCTGGCCGGTGTCAGCCCGATTACCGCCTCGCGCGCCTTGCGTGGGGTCAGCACGGTCGCCACCGAACTGGTGGAAAAAGTGCAGAAAGCAGCCAGTGAACTCAACTACGTAGTGAACCCTGCCGCCCGTGCTTTGGCCTCGGCGCAGAGCCATTCGGTGGTGGTTCTGGTGCCTTCGTTATCCAACTTGCTGTTCATCGATACGCTGGAAGCCATTCATCGGGTGCTCACGCCCAAAGGCTTTGAAGTGCTGATCGGCAACTTCCACTATTCGCGCGATGAAGAAGAAAACCTGCTGCGCAACTACATGGCCTATCAGCCACGTGGTTTCTTGCTGACCGGGTTTGACCGCACGGAAAGTTCGCGGCGGATGATCGAGGCGAGCAACATTCCCTGCGTGTACATGATGGAGCTGGACAGTGCCGCTGGCGTGAATTGCGTGGGGTTTTCGCAACTGAGTGCCGGTGAAACGGCGGCTGAGCATTTGCTTTCGCGTGGGCGCAAACGTCTGGCTTACATTGGTGCGCAACTCGATCAGCGCACCTTGTTGCGTGGCGAAGGTTTCCGCAAAGCGTTGCAGAAGGCCGGTCGTTACGACCCGGATCTGGAAGTGCTGACGCCTCGCTCTTCATCGGTGGGCTTGGGTGGGGAATTGTTTATGCAGTTGCTCGCGGCGCATCCGGATGTCGATGCGATCTTCTTTGGTAACGACGACCTGGCGCAGGGAGCGTTGCTGGAAGCGCTGCGCCACGGCATCAAGATTCCCGAGCAAGTGGCGATTCTCGGTTTCAACGACTTGCCGATGTCCGAGCACATGGTGCCGCGCCTGAGCAGCATCAACACCCCGCGTGAAGCGATTGGCCGGCGAGCGGCAGAGCAGATGCTGACGTTGATGGCGGGTAACAGCGTTGCCCGTCCAGTTGAAGATATGGGTTTCGAACTGAAGATCCGCGAAAGTACCTGAAACTGTCGCGATCCCCTGTAGGAGCTGCCGAAGGCTGCGATCTTTTGATTTTGCTCTTAAAAACAAGATCAAAAGATCGCAGCCTTCGGCAGCTCCTACAGTTTTATGTGGTGCTCACAAATGCTGAGTTGAAACACAACCCTTGTAGGAGTGAGCCTGCTCGCGATAGCGGTGTGTCATTCAACACATGCATCGCCTGACACAACGCTATCGCGAGCAGGCTCACTCCTACAGGGGATCTGCGGCGGGTTCAGTGGCTGAGCAGGTCGACCAAGGCCAGTGCGCCTTTTTGTAAGGGTTGGCTCTTGAGCCACACCGCATGCACCGGCATCACCAGTCCGTTTTCGATATTGCGGAAATTCAGCCGTTTCAGCCGTCCGCTGTCCAGCCGCGCCTGCACCACCGAGAGCGGAAAATTACCCCAGCCCAACCCCGCCTCAACCATCTCCATCGCTGTCTCGAGGCTGTCGGTGCGCCAGTACGACTCTGCCACCAACGGCCGCGTTTCACTGATCGGCAAGTCGCGACTGGCAACGATGATCTGCCGCACATGCACCAGGTCTTCAAGAAACACATCCTGCCCCTGCAACAGCGGACTGTCCGCCGCCAGCGTAGCGATCATCCGTTCGCTGCCGACAAACTGAAAACGCTCCAGCACGTTCATGCTCAACCCGGCGAACGCCAGGCACATGCTGACCCGACCGCTGTGCAACATCGCCAGCACGTCATCCTGCGGCGCGGTCAGCACTTCGATGTCGAGCAGCGGATGCCGCTCGGCGATCACCTTGATCGCAGCCAGCAAACGCCGGCGGTCGATGTCCGCGACCACGCCGATCGATAACTTGCTTTCCAGCCCCAGCGACAACTGCACCGCGTGCACTTGCAATTGTTTGAGCTGCTCGGCAATCAGCCGCGCATGGGGTACCAGCGACAGAGCCATTGCCGTGGGTTGCGGTTCGCGATGGCTGCGGTCGAACAGCAGATAACCCAGTTCGGCTTCAAGGTTGCCAATGCTCATGCTGACGGCGGAAGGCACCCGACCTAACGCACGCGCCGCCGCCGAAAACGA
Organism: Pseudomonas crudilactis; assembly: GCF_013433315.1. Taxonomy (GTDB): domain Bacteria; phylum Pseudomonadota; class Gammaproteobacteria; order Pseudomonadales; family Pseudomonadaceae; genus Aquipseudomonas; species Aquipseudomonas crudilactis. The sequence continues at coordinate 93,929 of NZ_WXVV01000008.1, forward strand.
GCCGCGCTCAATCACCGCAAGAAACAGCTCGATGCTGTCGCTGTTGAAATTCACTTTCCACACCTATCAACAAAACTGAAAACTACTTACTTTTTCTGTCAGCCCTATTGAAGCTATCTTTCGCCGCCTTCGCCAGTCCCGCTGGCCAACAAATGGCAAGAAAGAGGCAAACCCCATGCAAGGCGTCAAACGCAAACTGGTCTACGTGTCGCTCTACGAAGTGATCGGCATGACCTTCTCCGCCCTCGGTCTGGCGCTGTTGTCCGGCACCTCCCCGGGCAGCACCGGGCCATTGGCGGTGATCATCACCACGATCGCCGTGACCTGGAATTTCATTTACACCTCGATGTTCGAACACTGGGAGAGTCGGCAGGTATCGCGAACCCGCACAGTGAAACGGCGCATCGCTCACGCGGTCGGTTTTCAACTGACGTTGATCGTGTTCCTGATTCCGTTGATCGCCTGGTGGATGAACATCAGCCTGGTGCAGGCGTTTCTGCTGGATCTGGCGCTGATCATTTTCATTCCGTGCTACACGTTCGCCTTCAACTGGCTGTTCGACCGGATCTTCGGGCTGCCAGCCTCCGCGCTGCCCGATTCGGCGGCTGCGGCATAAATCGTTAATTCGTAAGCGGATATTGCGAGAAATCAGCGGTTTACCCGGATAAACCGCCGATATTCACAATCCGTTAACTCCGATAGCAGGCTAAGCTTTTCCATCAATAAAAAATGGATCAGCCCATGACTGCTCACGCCCCCGCCGCCGCGCAAAGCGACGGCATCGACCCGATCCGCGCCGCTCAGGTGTCCGCCCGCATCGATCGCCTTCCGGCGGTCGCAACGATCTGGCGGCTAGTGGCGCTACTGTCGATCGGTGGTTTTTTCGAACTGTACGACCTGTTCCAGACCGCCTACATCAGCCCCGGTCTGATCCGCGACGGCATCTTTGCCACCGGCAATCAGGGTGTGTTCGGTTTCTCCGATCAAGCGGCGTTTGCCTCGGCGACGTTCCTTGGCCTGTTCCTCGGCGCCAGCCTGCTCAGCCCGTTGGCCGATCGCTTTGGCCGCCGCGCGATCTTCACCTTCGCCTTGGTCTGGTACACGGTGGCGACGGTGTTGATGGGGATTCAGAGTTCGGCGCTGGGCATCATCTGCATGCGCTTTCTGGTCGGCATCGGTTTGGGTATCGAACTGGTGACCATCGACGCCTACCTCTCGGAACTGGTGCCCAAGCGCATGCGCAGTTCGGCGTTTGCCTTCGCGTTTTTCGTGCAGTTTCTGTCGGTGCCGGCGGTGGCATTGATGTCGTGGTGGTTGGTGCCGCAAGCGCCGTTCGGCATCAGCGGCTGGCGCTGGGTGGTGTTGGCCAGCGCGGTGTTTGCGCTGTTTATCTGGTGGCTGCGCAAGCGTCTGCCGGAATCGCCGCGCTGGCTCGCGCAGCATGGCCGCTTTGATGAAGCCAACCGGATTCTCGACCACATCGAAGCACGCTGCGAGAAGGATCACGGTAAACCGTTGGATACGCCGGAAACGGTACCGGTCGACGTCGAAGGCAAGGGCCGCTTCGCCGATATCTGGCAGCCACCGTATCGCCGACGCGCATTGATGCTGATCGTCTTCCACATTTTCCAGGCGATCGGTTTCTTCGGCTTCGGCAACTGGTTGCCAGCGCTGCTTTCCGGCCAGGGCGTCAGCGTTACCCACAGTTTGATGTATGCGTTCATCATCACCCTCGCCTACCCGCTCGGGCCGTTGCTGTTCGTAAAGTTCGCCAACCGTTTCGAGAACAAGTGGCAGATCGTCGGCTCGGCCCTCGGCGCGATGACCTTCGGTACTTTGTTCGCCTTGCAGACCAGCGCCTTTGGGCTGATCTTCTGCGGGGTGATGATCACCTTCTGCAACGCCTGGTTGAGCTTCAGTTATCACTCGTACCAGAGCGAACTGTTCCCGACCAACATCCGCGCCCGCGCTGTGGGTTTCTGTTATTCGTTCAGTCGCTTGTCGACGGTGTTCAGCAGTCTGTTGATCGGTCTGTTTCTCGACAACTTCGGCACACCGGGAGTGTTGGCATTTATCGTCAGCAGCATGCTGATCGTGATGTTGACCATCGGCTGGTTCGGCCCGCATACACGCAATCTGGCGCTGGAGAACATTGCCCATCGCTGAGGGTGGCAACGGTCATCCCCTGCCGCTTATCGGCAAGGGATGACCGCCACCAACACCTGACTGACGAACAACTTGTTGAAATAAAAGGATTCATTCAGAAGGCACGGTAATTGCTCCGCTACGCCAGTCAGCAATTACCTACAGGTCCACACATCATGTTGATCAGTGCCAAACAACAGCAAATCATTCATCTGCCAAAAGCGCTGAATGACGATGCGACGTCCACCGCTGCGGCCGGTCTGCAAGGTGGCCTGCACGGCGCCATGCTGCAAACCCTGCAAAACCAGACCCAGGCGCAAACCGCCGAAGCCACCGCCAAGGTGCAGGACTCGGCCACGCAGATCGCGACCCAGCAAGTCAGCGAAGCCTCGCGCATCAGCGACAACGTCGACGAAGCGTTTGCCAAGACCCGCGTGGGCCTGCAGTCGACCGACGTCACGTCCACCAAGACCACAGGCACCTCGGCTACCGAAGAATTCAAGGACTACATGAGCAAGACGCCGGAACAGCGTCTGCGCGACAGTATCCTGCAGTCCATGGGGCTGACCGAAGACGACATCAAAGCCATGCCGCCGGAGAAACAACTGGCCATCGGCAAAGAGATCGCCGAGCGCTTGCAGGACAAGATGAAGTTGGCGCAGGCGGAGAAAGACAACGACGTGAAGGACAGCGACAAGCAGGCGGACAAGTTTCTCGCTGCGCTGTGATCTCCAGGTCGCCTGAAATCAAATGTGGGAGCGAGCTTGCTCGCGAAGGCGGTGTATCAGTGAAATTTCCACCGACTGACACATCGCTTTCGCGAGCAAGCTCGCTCCCACATTGATTGTATCCAGCTGAAGAAATCAGTTCAGTTGCAGGGTTTCGTTGAACTGACTGATCGCATCCACCACATGCCTTGAGCCCTGCTGAATCTCCAGAATCACCTCCCCCGCCTCATTCGCCAGCTCCACTCCCAGTCCGGTGCGGCTCAGGCTTGATTGCATACTCGATACCGCACTCAGCGACAGGTCATGGTTCTTGCGCACCACATCGACAATTTCCAGGGTCGCCTGACTTGTCCTTGCCGCGAGGCTGCGCACTTCATCCGCAACAACCGCAAAACCGCGCCCATGTTCACCGGCTCGCGCCGCTTCAATCGCAGCATTAAGCGCCAGCAAATTGGTCTGATCGGCAATCCCGCGAATGGTCTGCACGATGGTGCCGATGATGTCCGACTGTTTGCTCACCGCGTCAATACTCGCCGCCGCTTCATTGAGGTCGCGGGAAATGTCCTGAATGATCTGCACCGTTTGCTGCACGACCTGTGAGCCTTTTTGCGCGCAGGCGTCGTTTTGTACCGAGGTGCTGTGGGCCGATTCGGCGGCGTTCTGCAACGTGGTCATCTGATGGGTGATGTCGCTGGCGAATTTCACCACCTTGTACAGGCGGCCCTTGGCGTCGAACAGTGGGTTGTACGACGCTTCCAGATAGACCATGTGCCCCGACTTGTTCTTGCGCTCGAAACGATGCGAGTGATATTCGCCGCGATTGAGTGAGGCCCAGAATGCCTTGTATTGCGAGGATTCCGCTTCGCTGCGATGGCAGAACATGCTGTGGTGATGCCCGACGATTTCGTTGAGCGAGTACTGCATGGTCTTCAGAAAGTTGTCGTTGGCGGCGATGACATTGCCTTCCGGGGTGAACTCGATCACCGCCATCGAGCGGCTGATCGCGGCCAGCATGCTTTCTTCTTCATGTTCCTTGTTGATCCGCGCGGTAATGTCCGCCGCCACTTTGATCACGCTTTGAACTTGCTTGTCCGGGCCATACACCGGCATGTAACTGGCTTCGAGCCAGACTTCCCTGCCGGCCTTGTTCAAGCGCAGAAAAGTGCCGCTGATCGGCTCACCGCGAGCCAGATCACGCCACAACTTGGCGTACTCCTCGCTGCGATAGAAAGCCTCTTCACAAAACACCCGGTGATGTTTGCCGCGCACTTCATCGGCGCTGTAGCCCATGGTCTTGCAGAAATTTTCATTGGCATCCAGGACGATGCCCTCAGGGGTGAACTCGATCATTGCCATTGAACGGCTGATCGCTTCCAGCTTAGCGTTGGCCTCGGTCAAGGCGCAGCTGAATCGCTCGATCTGCTGCAGGTCAGCCTTGTGATGTAGGTTGAACATGGTTGTATCACCTTCCGCGCGGACTTTTGATTTGATGAAAGTTCAGTTCTTTCACGATCCACCACTACGTTCCACAGAACAGGCACACGCATTCCTCCACGGGAGGAAGTTGTCAGGTGATAAATGATGATCAATCGGAGAGTCCATGCAGCGACGCTCTAATCAAGACATCCTTCTCTTGATAGCCCGCACGCGGGCCAGCCCTAACGCGTTGAAGAACTTCCATGTAAGCGACGCTCCTTGTTGGTTCAGTGTCGGTGCCTTGGGTTGCGCACTCTGGCAGCATGAATTCACGGACCAACCCTGCGTTTCAGCCACGTTTTGACATGACGGTCGACATAGTTAGTTACGAGAAGCATAGCCAGCGGCAAGCCTTGCGCAAGGCCACTAGTCGGCCAGTATCTGGCACTTTTTGCACAAGAAACGGTTCAGCGCGGGGAGAATTGTTGCCGGAGCGGGCGCTTTCGCGAGCAGGCTCGCTCCCACAGGAGAAACGCATTGCAATGTGGGAGCGAGCCTGCTCGCGAAGGCGCCATGAGAAGCACTACAAAAACAACAGAAATGACTTACAGACTTCCGCTCACCTTGGTCGCCACCTCAGCTGGCACCCAAGGCTTCCAGACCTGCGGCTGATCACGCAAAAACGCCTGCGCCACCACTCTCGGCTGCAAACGTTTTTCACTCATCCCCGCCAAAGTCTGGTTCAGCAGATCAATCGGCAAATCGACCTTTTCAAAGAATGTCACCAGCTCCGGATACTGCGTCTTGAACGGCGCTGACACGCCAATCGCCAGGCTCGCCGGCATCGACCGGGTGCCTTTTGGATTCGGGTTGTTGGCATCGGCCAAAGTCTTCCAGGCCTCGGCATCGAACGGCGGTTCTTCCAGTTTCACCAGTTTGAATCGCCCCAGCAGCGGCGTCGGTGACCAGTAGTAGAACAGCACCGGTTTACCGCGTTTGATCGACGATGCCACCTCGGCATCCAGTGCAGCGCCGGAACCGGTGCGGAAATTCACGAAGCTGTCGTTCAGCGCATAGGCCTTGAGCTTCTGGCTGTTGACGATCTCCGAAGTCCAACCGGTCGGGCTGTTGAGGAAACGCCCGCGAGACGGATCTTCCGGGTCGCGGAACACGTCTTTGTAGCGCGGCAGATCGGCCACCGATTTCAACTCTGGTGCCAAGGCTTTGATGCCGCGCTCGGGGTCGCCCTTGATCACATATTCCGGCACCCACCAGCCTTCGGTGGCCCCTTTGACCGTGTCGCCCAAACCGAACACCTTGCCCTCGGCGGCCGCCTTGACCCACGCCGGACTGCGCCCGGCCCATTCCTCGCCGATCACCTGAATATCGTTTTTCGCCAGCGCCGCTTCCAGGCTGACCGTGCTGCCGGGCAACGTGTCGGTCGGGTTGCCGTAGCCTTTTTCAACGATCAGGCGCAGCACTTCGGTGATGAAACTGCCGCTTTCCCAAGTGATGTCGCCGAAGTGGATCGGCGCGGTTTTTTCCGTCGCCGAAACAGCGCCGACACTCAGGCTCAACGCCAGCAGCGACGTGCCGAGCAGGGTTTTGATCGATCTCATGCGGACCTCTTGTCTTGCAGGGATTGGTTGGCGCTGTGGCGATCGCACAGCGCTTGGGAACGGTTCATGTACTCGCTGACCGAACGCTGGGAGATGCCCAGTTCGACAGCGATTTGCGGGTAGGTCAGGCCGTCGATGCGGGCGAGCAGAAACGTCGTGCGGACCTTGTCGGGCAAGCGTTGCAAGCTGTGATCGAGGCGGTTGAGGGTTTGCGATAGGGTGACGAGATCTTCAGGCGAAACGGCGTAATCGACATCGAGTTGCTGGCGATGACGACGCTCCAGATCACCGCGCCGCCAGCGTTGATAGAGCAGGCGCTGGGCGATGGTCGTCAGCAAGGCGCGGGGTTCGCGGATGGCCCTCAGCGACGGGGCTTCAAGCAATTGCGCGAAGGTTTCGGCGGCGATGTCTTCGCTGCCGGCCGCGTCGTGCAGATGACCGCGCAGGTAAGCACAGAGCCAGCGATAGTGAGCGCGAAACAGATCGTCCACGGTGTTGCGATGGGAAAGCTCGGCGCCGGACATAGGGGCTCCTGGTTAAGGCTCGCTGAATGTCCGGTGTTCCGGTGGCGCGATCGTAACAAGGCGCCTTATTCGTTAAAAATACTTAAAACGAATTTTTATATTCCATTTACAAATAAAAGATCAAAAGATCGCAGCCTTCGGCAGCTCCTACACCGATCCCCTGTAGGAGCTGCCGAAGGCTGCGATCTTTTAGCGCAAGCGGCCATAGCCAAGTTCTTCAGCCTCACGCTGATAGTCGAGCAGGATTTGATAATCGCGCTCACTGGCCGCAAACACCTCAGGCAATCCCAAGGTCTGTGCGACATCAGGGAGTTCGCGCAAGGTTTCATTCATTACCTGTCGGAGCTGCTCGATCAGCTCATCCGTGGCGCTGGCGACGGTAATGAACGGCAAGGTCGGGCTCAGGGCACTGCGCGCGACCACCCGCAAGGCACGGACGTCTTCCGGCGCATGTTGCGCCAGATAGGCGTAGGTGACGCTGTCGATGGCGGCCAGATCGGCGCGGTTTTCGCGCAGCCAGCGCAGGCTCTCGCGATGGCCGCCGCTGATGCCGACCGAGGCAAAGAATTGTCCGTCCTGATTCAGTGGCGCCAAGCGCTGGCGCAACAGGTTCATTCCGCTATTGGAGTCTTCGCTGTTGATCACCCCGCGACTGTTGTGAAAGTCCGCCAGGGTTTTGCGTGGGTCGTCAACTCGGCTGAGGATCAGGCTGCAATGGTTGCCGGCGCTGGCGTCGGGGAGTTCGTAACGGGGGCGGCCGACGATGCGCACGTGTCCGCGCAATGCAGTCATCAGCGGGTAGCCGCAGGTTTGCGTGAGCAGCAGATCGGGGGATAACCAGAGTTCGGGTAGAGAAAGCTTTTGCGCATCAAGCCTCGACCGCCCCAAGCGTTCGAGAATGCGTGCAATCCAGCGCTCATTCGCCGCGCGGATTGGCTCGGGGGCGATGTACATCAGGAGGTCGGTGTGGTGTTGGGTCATACACATTTTTCCCGAGTTACAAATAGCCAATGTGGGAGCGAGCTTGCTCGCGAAAGCGGTGAGTCATTCAAAACATTTTGGACTGATAAGCCGCATTCGCGAGCAAGCTCGCTCCCACAGGGGGCGGTAGTGTTCTCGGGTTAGTGGTAAGGATGCACGGGACTGTCGATCGGCTTGAAGCCATTGCGCCGCCAGAACTCGCCATACCCCTGAACGAGAAACCCGCCACTGCGCGCGATCCATTGCTCGCGATGCATCCGGTAAACCTTCGGCAAGTCGTACCACGCCAGCTTGGGCAAATCGTGATGCACCAGATGAAAATTGAGATTCAGGAACAACCAGCGCCAAGGCCAACCGGCCTCATTGAGCACTGTGCGCTGTTCCGGTTGCGCATGTGGGCGATGTTCATAATAGGAGCGGATCATCGCGATCGACAGCGCCGGCACACTGATCAGCAGCAGGTAATGCCAGACGGGCAGCGCGCTGAAACGGGCGATGAACCACAGCATCAATAACGTGAACAGCCCGTGGGTCAGCCACATCGACCAGGCCGGGCGCTCACCATTCTTCAGCCGCAGCCACTCTTCTTGGGCCAGTGCCATCAGCGCCAGCGGTGCGCCGAGCACGAAACGCCCGAGCACGGTTTTGTTCAGCCAGTGCAGGCTCCGTTCGAACAGAGAACTGCCCTGCCAGCCAGCGCGGCTCAGGTAACGGCTTTCCGGATCGAGCCCGGGTACGGTCAGATCCTCATCGCGGTGATGCAGCAAATGGCTGTCGCGATACAGCGTGTACGGATACCACACGGCAAAGGGCGCGTAGCCAAGTATCTTGTTGAGGCGCACCCAGCGCGTCGGATGCCCGTGCAGCAACTCGTGCTGCACCGACAGCCACAACACCACCAGCGGAATCAGCAACAGCGTGCTCAAGGCACGGCCCAGCCAGTGACTGTTGAGCACAATGGCAAACCAGCCTGCATAGACGCCGATCAGCAACAGCCAGGTCGGCCATTCGGTGCGGGCAGTAAAGCGTTGGCGCAGGGTTTCTATCTGCTGACGATGGGCGGCGTCGAAGTAATGAGGCATGGCGTTGCTCAAACGGGAGTCTTGCCCTTCTGTGCAACGACGATGCTGGATCTTGCAGATTATTTTCAGGTCAAGGCAGGAGCCCGAGAACCGGGCTCCGGAAAGGCGTGATCAATGACCGAAGATGTCGACTTTCTTGGCTTTCTTCTCTGCGCGTTTTTCAATCGCAGTCTTGGCCGGTTTCTTCTTCGCGGCTTTCTTTGAATCCATACCTTTGGACATGATGCGTACTCCACTCACAGGGGATGTGAGGTCAGGTATACACCTATCCAGAGCCGTGCGTTCTTTTATAATCGCCGCTTTGCCCACCGACAGTCCGAACCCATGCCTGACACCCATTACACCTTGCTCGACGAGTCGTTATGGCCGTTGATGAACAAGTTCTACCGCAGCCACCAGTCCTCGATGAAAGCGGTTCGCGATGCGCAATTGTGGGTCGCGCGGCGGGGAGAGATTGTTGCCGCGCTGTGCTTGCGGCCGGTGTCTGGCGGGCACTGGTTGACCGGGCTGTTTGTGGAGCCGGGGTGTCGCGAACAGGGCGTTGCCGCGCAGTTGATCGCCACGGCGGTGCAGGATCTGAGCGAGCCGGTGTGGCTCTTCTGTCATCCGGATTTGCGTGAGTTTTATGAGCGACGCGGGTTCACCTTCGACCCGGCGCTGCCCCAGGCGATGGCGGAGCGATTGAGCCGGTATGCGCGGAGCAAGCCGATGATTGCGATGGAGCTGAGACCCTCCGCCTAATACAAAACCCTGTAGGAGTGAGCCTGCTCGCGATAGCGGTGTGTCAGTCACCGAAAATGTCACTGACAGACCGCTATCGCGAGCAGGCTCACTCCTACAGGGGAATTGTGGTGTTCTCGGGGATCAGTCGTCAGCGGTGGGATCGAGATCCGGGAACATCACTTCGGTAAAACCGAACTTGCTGAAATCGGTAATGCGCGACGGGTACAACCGGCCGATCAGGTGATCGCATTCGTGCTGCACAACCCGTGCGTGGAAACCTGATGCTACGCGCACAATCGGCTCACCCTTCGGATCAAACCCTTCGTAACGAATCTGCTGATAACGATCCACCGCACCGCGCAAACCCGGCACCGACAGACAGCCTTCAAAGCCCTCTTCCGTCAGCGGACTCAACGGTGTGATCAGCGGATTGATCAGGATCGTCTGCGGCACCGCTTCAGCGTCCGGGTAACGTTCGCTGTGTTCGAAACCAAAGATCACCAGTTGCAAGTCGACGCCGATCTGCGGCGCAGCCAGGCCGACGCCACCGACGCTTTCCATGGTCTGGAACATGTCGTCGATCAGTTGCCACAGCTCAGGGCTGTCGAACATCTCGGCCGGTACTGGCGGGGCAATACGCAGCAGGCGCTCGTCGCCCATTTTCAGAATTTCACGGATCATGATCAGACTTCGTCAGTGTCCGGCTTGAGCGAATGATCGCGGCCCAGGCCCGAGACGTGTTGTTTGGGATGTTCATCGAGTTCGCCGGGGACTTTCTCACCCGCGTCCTTGCCCTCGCTGGACATGTGCTCGATCACCGCGTTCATCTCGGCGCCGAGCAACAGCACCGCAGCGGAAATGTAGAAGTACAGCAACAGCACAATGATCGCCCCGATGCTGCCATACATCGCGTTGTAGTTGGCGAAGGTTTTCACGTAGAAGGCGAAACCCAGCGAGGCGATGATCCACACCACTACCGCCAATACCGAGCCGGGTGTGATGAAGCGGAATTCCTGTTTGACGTCGGGCATGACGTAGTAAATCAGGGCGACGGCGACCATCATCAAAATCACGATCACCGGCCAGCGCGCGATGGTCCACACGGTGACGATGAAGTCTTCCAGCCCGACCTGCGCGGCGATCCAGCCCATCACCTGCGGCCCGAGCACCATCAGCGCGGCGGCCACCAGCAGCATCCCGGCAATGCCGACGGTGTAGAAAATCGACAACGGGAAGCGCTTCCAGACCGGTCGGCCTTCGACCACGTCGTACGCCGCGTTCATCGCACTCATCATCAAGCGCACACCGGCGGAAGCGGTGTAGAGGGCGATCACGATACCGACTGAAAGCAGGCCACCCTTGGACTGCTGCAACTGGTCGATCACCGGATTGACCTGTTCCAGTGCCTGCGGCGGCAGGACCAGTTCCGATTGCAGGCGCAGCCAGGAGAAGAAGTCCGGCAAGTGCAGGAAACCGATCAAGGCAATCAGAAACAGAATGAACGGGAACAGCGAAAACAGCATCTGGTAGGCCAGTGCCGAGGCGTAGGTCGACATTTCGTCGTCGACGAATTCAGTGACCGTGCGCATCATCACCCGATGCAGGGGCAGACCTTTCATGTCTGGAAATATCATTCGCGTCTCCTTTCGCCGCAGTACAGGTTGAAGTCGTGGCGACTCAGGGGCCGTTTTTTACATCAAGGTAGCCTGTTTGGCGAACCTTGCCGGGTGTCAGCAGGATTTCGACACAAAAACGGCCATCCTTGGATGGCCGCTCGTGTATTTCGTTCAAGGCTGGATTACGCCTTGTCGACACCTTTTTTGACGGCGTCTTTGGCTTTGCCGACAGCTTGCTGGGCTTCGCCTTTTTTCTCTTGAATCTTGCCTTCGGCCTGCAGCTTGGTGTTGTCGGTGGCTTTGCCGACGCCTTGCTTGACGTTGCCGACCGCTTCGTTGGCCATGCCTTTTACTTTATCGCCTGTGCTACTCATGGTGTTTCTCCTTGGTGCATTAAGGGGGAAAAGTCAGTACGTAATGATTGACTGGCCGGGTTTGCGCCAAGTTTCATTTATTTTCGGAGGTTCATTTCGTCGCGACGAGCAGGTTGGGCTTTATGTTTGCGTGCGTAGCCCCGAGAATGCGCAACATATGGGCGCCAAGCGCCAGGAACCGATCCCGCAGGAATGTTATGAAACTCGATAAAACGCAGGCCATCGCCCGACGCAACAAGGAACTGGGCGGTGCCGTGCTCGGCACCAACAACTGCCACTTCGCCGAACTGAACCGTAACCGCAACATCTGGTGGTTCGACCTGCCGGTGTCGCGCCTGGCCATCGGTCAGTACGAGTGGATTCACCTGCTGATGCACACCCCGGCCACCGGCGAACTGCTGCACCTGAAAGTGCCGACGGTGTTTTTGCGTGAAAAGCTCGAAGGGCTGGTGATTCGCAATGAAGGCAAGCGTAAAGCCGCGTTGAGCCTGGAATTGAGTGCGGACAAGGACTCGTATCTGCAGGACATGCGTCCGGCGGGAACTAACGTGAATTTCGCGCCGTTCCGTCAGTAGGATTTGTGCAGCCCCCTGCCCCTCACCCTAGCCCTCTCCTTCGGGAGAGGGCTGGGGTGAGGGGCTGGTTTAACCGAACAACAGATATCTCAAACCCTGCTGCACCAACAAAAAGCCCCGCATCTGCGGGGCTTGGTGTTTTAAGCGGCGGACTTGGCCTTGATCTTCTTCAGCTCTTCATCCCGCAACTCGCGACGCAGGATCTTGCCGACGTTGGTGGTCGGCAGCGCATCGCGGAACTCCACCGAACGCGGCACCTTGTAACCCGTGACGTTGGCACGCATGTGATCCATTACCTGCTCTTTGGTCAGGGTCACGCCCGGTTTGGCGACGATGAAGATCTTGATCGCCTCGCCCGACTTCTCGTCCGGCACGCCGATGGCCGCGCACTGCAACACGCCCGGCAGGGTCGCCAGCACGTCTTCCAGTTCGTTCGGGTAGACGTTGAAACCGGAGACCAGAATCATGTCTTTCTTGCGATCGACAATGCGCATGTAGCCGTCCGGCTGGATCAGCGCGATATCGCCCGTCTTCAGCCAGCCTTCGCTGTCGAGCATTTCATCGGTGGCTTCCTGACGCTGCCAATAGCCCTTCATCACTTGCGGGCCCTTGACGCACAGCTCGCCGATTTCACCCAGCGGCTGCTCGACACCGTTATCGTCGATGACTTTGCACAAAGTAGATGGCACCGGAATACCGATGGTGCCGATCTGAATGTGCTGGATCGGGTTGACCGTGGCCACCGGGCTGGTTTCGGTCATGCCGTAACCTTCGCAGATGGCGCAACCGGTGACCGCTTTCCAACGCTCGGCAGCGGCCAGTTGCAGGGCCATGCCGCCGGACAAGGTCACTTTCAGCGCGGAGAAATCCAGCTTGCGGAAACCTTCGTTGTTGCACAGCGCCACGAACAACGTGTTGAGGCCGACGAAACCGCTGAACTTCCACTTCGACAATTCCTTGACCATCGCCGGCAGGTCGCGCGGATTGCTGATCAGGATGTTGTGGTTGCCGATCAGCATCATCGCCATGCAATGAAAGGTGAACGCATAGATGTGGTACAGCGGCAGCGGCGTGATCAGGATCTCGCAACCTTCGTTGAGGTTGGAGCCCATCAGCGCTTTGCATTGCAGCATGTTGGCGACGAGGTTGCGATGGGTCAGCATTGCGCCCTTGGCCACGCCAGTGGTGCCGCCGGTGTATTGCAGCACCGCCACGTCGCCGCTGTGCGGATTGGCTTCGGCCACCGGCTGACCCTGGCCCTTGCTCAGCACGTCGTTGAACTTGACAGCTTTTGGCAAGTGATAGGCCGGCACCATCTTCTTCACGTACTTGATGACGCTGTTGATCAGCAGGCGCTTGATCGGTGGCAGCAGGTCGGCGACTTCGGTGACGATGACGTGTTTGACGCCGGTTTTCGGCACCACGGTTTCAGCCAGATGCGCCATGTTCGCCAGGCAAACAAGGGCTTTGGCGCCGGAGTCGTTGAATTGGTGTTCCATTTCCCGCGCGGTGTACAGCGGATTGGTGTTGACCACGATCAGCCCGGCGCGAATCGCACCGAAGACGGCCACCGGGTACTGCAGAACGTTGGGCAGTTGCACGGCGATTCGATCGCCGGGCTGCAAATCGGTATGCTGTTGCAGATACGCGGCAAACGCACCGGACAATTCGTACAATTCACCGTAGGTGATTGTCTTGCCCAGGTTGCTGAAAGCCGGTTTGTTGGCGAAGCGTTGGCAGGATTGCTTCAACACTGCCTGAATGTTCGGATACTCGTCCGGATTGATGTCGGCAGCAATTCCAGCCGGGTATTTATCCTTCCAAAAGTCTTCGATCATGGAAGCCCACTCCTCAGCAACGCGAATTCTTCACCGCATTTGATGCGATTATTATTGGTGTGTGTTTGGTATTGGTGAATCTGGCTTTTACATAGGCCGAGAAGTCACAAAGCGCGCCGAGAGTAGCAGCTTTGCCAAGGGTCGACTAGAGCCAAAAGCGGCCCCTACAGTCATATTCATGACTCAAGACTATCTAGCAGTCATTTTAGAGCAAAAATCCTAGACCTCCTTGAAAGCCCCGGTTTTCGGGGACATCAAACAAAAAATTCGCGAGCAGGCTCGCTCCCACAAGGATTACTCTTTCCCTGTGGGAGCGAGCTTGCTCGCGAATGCGCGAAGCGCAGCGGTTAAGGGCTACGCGATATCGCGCAACTCGCGCCGCAGAATTTTCCCGACAGGCGTCATCGGCAATGACTCACGCAACACGATGTGTTTCGGCACCTTATACGCAGTGAAATTCTCTTTGCAGTAAGCCTTGAGTTCTTCGAGACTGACCCCGGTTTCCCGCGCCACCACAAACAGCTTCACCGCCTCGCCCGAACGCTCGTCCGGCACGCCGATGACCGCACAGTTGGCCACTTTCGGGTGAGCCATCACCACGTCTTCGATTTCATTCGGATAAACGTTGAAACCGGAGACGATGATCATGTCCTTCTTGCGGTCGACGATGCGCACAAAACCGTCCGGTTCGATCAACGCAATATCGCCAGACTTGAACCAGCCCTCGGCATCCAGCACTTCGGCCGTAGCTTCCGGTTTGTGCCAGTAGCCCTTCATGATCTGCGGGCCCTTGATGCACAACTCGCCGCGCTCGCCCATCGGCTGCTCGACACCGTCATCGTTGATGACTTTCAGTAACGTGCCAGGCACCGGCAAACCGACCGTACCCAGCCGCGAATGATCGCCGTACGGGTTGGTGCAGGCCACCGGTGAGGTTTCGGTCAGGCCGTAACCTTCGGTGATGCGGCAACCGGTTATTTGCTCCCAACGCTCGGCGGTAGCCTTGACCAGCGCGGTGCCGCCGGAGTTGGTGAGCTTGAGGCTGGAGAAATCGAGAGTCTTGAAATCCGCGTGCTCCATCAGCGCCACGAACAAAGTGTTCAGCCCCAGCAGCGCCGAGAACCGCCAGTTCTTCAGCTCTTTGATAAAGCCGGCAATGTCGCGCGGGTTGGTGATCAGCACGTTGTGGTTGCCGGACACCATCATGCACATGCAGTTCGCGGTGAAGGCATAGATGTGATAGAGCGGCAGCGGCGCGATCATCACTTCCTGGCCTTCGCGCAACAGCGGCTGACCGTCCGGGCCGAGTTGGGCGAGACAGGCGCGCACTTGCTGCATGTTCGCCACCAGATTGCCGTGGGTGAGCATCGCGCCCTTCGCCAGCCCGGTGGTGCCGCCGGTATATTGCAGCACGGCGATGTCGTCGAGGCTGACTTTCAGTGGCTTGATGCCCAGGCCGCGGCCCATGCGCAGTGCGCTCTTGAAGGAGATCGCCTGCGGCAGCGAATACGCCGGGACCATCTTCTTCACTTTACTGACCACGGTGTTGACCAGCCAGCCCTTGGCGCTGGGCATCAGGTCGCCCATCTTCGCTTCGATCAGATATTGAATGTCGGTGTCGGGCAGCACTTCCTGGACTTTCTGGCCGAACATATTCAGGTACACCAGTGCCCGTGCGCCGGAATCCTTGAACTGATGACGCATCTCCCGCGCGGTGTACAGCGGGTTGGTGTTGACCACGATCAGCCCGGCGCGCAATGCACCGAACACGGCAATCGGGTAATGCAGGACGTTGGGCATCTGCACGGCGATGCGATCCCCCGGGACCAGATCGGTATGCGCCTGCAGATAACCGGCGAAAGCGGCGCTCTGGCGCTCGAGTTCGGCGTAGGTCAGGGTGATGCCCATGTTGCTGAACGCCGGGCGATCGGCGAACTTCTTGCAGGAACGCTCGAACACCTCGATCACCGACTTGAACTCACCCATGTCGATGTCCAGCGGTACGCCGGCCGGGCGTTTGTCGTTCCAGAAATCAGGTTGCATTGTTCTTGTCCTCTTTACCTGAGCCGATCCGGGCCGCTTTCTGTCATTTCTGAAAAAGCGGAGCTTCACGGACACTAGCAGCAATGGCCATCGAGGCAAATATGGGCAAAGCCGTCATTGATCGTGTGAATCTTCCTGCCGTGGCGTGGGCTGATCAGACGCGCTATACAATGTTCCGACTCTGAGCAAAGGAATCGCCATGATCCACGACACCCTATGGCTGGACGCGAATGACCGCAGCCGCCTGTTCGTCAATCAATGGCTGCCTACGGCGCCGTTGAAAGCGGTGATCCTGCTGGCCCACGGCATGGCGGAACACAGTGGTCGCTACGCAGGACTGGCCGACACGTTTTGCGACAAAGACTATGGCGTGTATGCCCCGGATCTGCGCGGACATGGCAAAACCGCCAATCACGGCACCCTCGGCCACTTCGCCGATGATGATGGCTGGTGCAAAGTGCTCGGCGATCTGGCCAGCCTCAACCAGCACATCGGCCAGCAGCACCCCGGCGTGCCGATCATTCTGCTGGGGCACAGCATGGGCAGCTATCTTGCCCAAGGCTATCTACTGCACCACAGCGCCAGCCTGCACGGGGCGATCCTCAGTGGTTCCAACTTTCAGCCCGTTGCGCTGTATCGCGCTGCGCAACAGATCGCCCGCCTGGAAAAACTCCGTCAGGGTGGCAAGGGCCGCAGTGCGCTGATCGAATGGCTGTCGTTCGGCTCGTTCAATAACAAATTCAAACCGGCGCGCACACCGTTCGACTGGTTGAGCCGCGATCCGGCCGAGGTTGACCTGTACGCCAACGACCCGCTGTGTGGCTTTCGCTGCACCAATCAACTGTGGATCGACCTGCTCGGCGGCTTGCAGCAGATCAGCAAAGCGTCCAATCTCGCCCAGATCGACCCGGGCCTGCCGCTGCTGGTAATCGGCGGCGAATGTGATCCGGTGAGTGAAGGCAAGCGTCTGACAGATCTGGCCAATGCCTTGCGCACGGCCGGCAGCCAGCACCTGCAACTGAAGATCTACCCGCAAGCGCGGCACGAATTGTTCAACGAAACCAACCGCGACGAAGTGATCGCTGATGTGCTGGCCTGGATCGATCAGGCCCTGAGCCATCCGCGCCCTCACCGCAGCGAATAATTTTTTGTGGATTCACTGAATCCGTCACAGGAATCGAGACCGATGACCCAGGTTACCAACATCCCTTACGAAGCCCTCGAAGTCGGCCAGACCGCCAGCTACAGCAAGACCGTCGAAGAGCGCGACATTCAACTGTTTGCCGCGATGTCGGGCGACCACAACCCGGTGCACCTGGACGCCGAGTTTGCCGCCGCGAGCATGTTCAAGGAGCGCATTGCTCATGGCATGTTCAGCGGTGCGCTGATCAGTGCTGCGGTGGCCTGCGAACTGCCTGGACCGGGCACCATTTATATCGGTCAGCAGATGAGCTTTCAGAAGCCGGTGAAGATTGGCGACACGTTGACCGTGCGCCTGGAAATTCTCGAGAAATTGCCGAAGTTTCGGGTGCGCATTGCCACTCGCGTGTTCAACCAGAAGGATGAGCTGGTGGTGGATGGCGAGGCTGAAATCCTCGCACCGCGCAAGCAGCAGACGGTGACGTTGCCGACTTTGCCGCCGATCAGCATTGGCTGATTCCCCTCACCCCAGCCCTCTCCCCCAAGGGGGCGAGGGGGAAAGGGAGCCGATCTCCGCTGTTTTAAGATCTTGAGTTCGACTGGATATTTCAGGTCGATGTAGCTCGAAAGAACACCTCGTTCAGTCCCCTCTCCCTCCGGGAGAGGGCTAGGGTGAGGGGCTCTTGCTTTGGCTTTCCCCCATACACAAAAAAAACGCCAGACTAGCTGGCGTTTTTTGTTACCGACAAGCGCTTAAGAACGAGCGCGAGCCTGGTTACGCAGGGCTTTCACCTGGTCGTGGTTGCGTTGTACGCCGTGGTATTGGCGTTCAACCAGGTCACGAATACCTACCAGATTGTGCTTGCTGATTTTCTCGAGGGCTTCTTTGTAAGCCTTCAGCGCATGGTCTTCACCGCGCTCGGCTTCGTTCAGCACAGCTTCTTCGTCTTTGCCGGTGAACATGGCTTTGACGTCGACCCAGCGACGGTGCAGGTCGCCGCTGACGCTGGTGGAAGTTTCCGGATCGCCGCCCAGCTTGCGAACTTCGGCTTGCAGTTCTGCTGCAGCGGTGGCGCAATCAGCGGAGCGAGTCACGAACAGGGTTTTCAGTTCTGGATGCTTGATGTCTTCGGCGCAAGTCTTGAACCCTTCCTGACCGTCCTTGCTGGTTTCAATCAGGTCATTGAGTACAGAGATGGCTTCTTTATTCATGTCGGTCATTTTTCAATTCCTTGCGATTGGTTGAAGATGCAAGGGATATTGCAGTGTGCGTGCCAGCTTTTTTATTTATAAAATTTCTTTATTTATCAACAAGTTAAAGATAAGTGAACTATCTGTATCACGGTTATTTGCATGATCTGTCATTTGGCCTGCATGCAGAATGCCTGTATTTTCCAAGCTGATTTGAAGCCAGACGAAATCCCTGATGAATCCCGAAAAACTCGAATTGCTGATCACCCGCGAAATGCCCTTCGGCAAGTACAAGGGCCGGATCATTGCCGACCTGCCGGGGCCATACCTGAACTGGTTTGCCCGCGAAGGTTTCCCCCACGGCGAACTCGGTGGCTTGCTCGCGCTGATGCAGGAAATCGACCATAACGGCCTCTCGGACCTGCTCGAACCGCTGCGCGCCAAACACGGCAAACCTGCCCCGCGCCATTGAAGCGCCCTCCTCTCTAGAGTCAGCCGACCATGCCCGATAACACCCGCCGCGCCCGTGACGAAGCCTTTTGGCAAACGTTTGGCGATAGATACGATGTTCAACCTGGCCCCGTGAACCTGGAGAACGGTTACTTCGGGCGCATGTCGCGCACGGTGATCGAGGAGTACCAACGCAATATCGAGCTGATCAACACGAGTAATTCGGTGTACGTGCGCCAGCGTTTCGAGCAGCACGACAACCTCGATATCCGCGCGCAACTCGCCGAGCTGATTGGCGTACGTGCACAGAGCGTGGCGTTCACCCGCAACGCCACCGAAGGCCTGCAATCGCTGATCCGTAACTACAACCGCTTGCAGCCGGGCGATCAGGTGCTGATCAGTGATCTGGAATACGACACGGTCAAAGGCGCCATGCGCTGGCTGGCCAGACATCGTGGCGCCGAGGTGATCGAGATTGCCCACGCGCACCCGGCGAGCTACGACAGCCTGCTGGAGACGTACCGCGAAGCCTTTGCCGGTCACCCGAAGATCAAGCTGATGGCCCTGACTCACGTTACTCACCGCACCGGTCTGGTCATGCCGGTGCAAGCCATCGCCGCCCTCGCCAAAGAGCATGGCGTTGATGTAATCCTCGACGGCGCCCATGCGCTCGGTCAGATCGAGTTCGATCTTGAAGCATTGGGCATTTCTTTCGCCGGCTTCAACCTGCACAAATGGATCGGCGCACCGCTCACCCTCGGTTTCCTCTATATCGCGCCGCAACGCCTGGCCGATATCGATCCGGACATGGATGAAATGCATTACCCGGTTAATGACATCCGCGCGCGCACGTCGTACAGCACACCTAACATTCCCGCGCTGATGACCTTGCCGCTGGTGTTCGAGGAGCATCGCTCTCTCGGCGGCGCACCGGCCAAAGGCGCTCGCGTCAATTATCTGCGCAATCTGTGGGTCAGCGCGGTGCGACACTTGCCGGGTATCGAGGTGATGACGCCAGATGATCCACGGCTGTATTGCGGCATCACCTCGCTGCGCTTCACCCGTCACGATGATCAACAGGCGATGGCCGAGCGCCTGCTCAACGACTACAACCTGTTCACCGTGGTGCGCAACGGCGCGGCCAGCGGGCCGAGCATCCGCATTACTCCGGGGCTGACTACCACCGCTGACGACATGCAGTTGCTGGTCCGCGCGCTGAACGAGCTGCGCTAAAACACCGTGATCAGGTATTTGTCATAGCCCGCCACGCCGATCTGCGATGACAGGGCAAAGGTGTCGACGCCGATCGTCAGGTTGCCGAAGTAGCCGTCCTCCGGATCATTGTCCGTGATCGGCCGCAACGCCAGCCGAACGGCATCGTTATCAGTGGCTGTGCAATTGCAGGCACAGGGCAAATGCAGACACCCCGCCCAGGCCTCCTGATACAACTGCGGCTGTTGATCGTCATTGGCGATGGCGACGCTCAGCGCGATGCACGAAAAGGCAGTTTGCCGATCCGGGTAAAGGCTGGTGAAACGAACGATGCCTTTACTGTCGGTCGACTGACTGCCGCACAGTGTGTCGGTGCCAATGTGCTGCTCGATGCGGACCACGGCGCCACTGACCGGCTCGCCGGTCATGGCATCGACCAGGGTCAGCCGCAATAGAAGAGGCAAGCCTTCGACGCCCGCGCTGATGTTGCGCACCTTGCCCTTGCTGTTGTGCCAATCGAAACTGCCAACCACGGGCAACTGCCGCGGGCGCAGAGCGTTGATTGATAAAGCGACAGATTGATGGTCGTCCATGAGGCGTTCTCTCTTCCGTAAGATGAACGCAGATTAGCGCCACGCAAACGCGGCTGTGCGGTAACTATGTATCGCGTGATGTCCTCGCACTTTCTTCAAGGCAAAAAAAAACGGTGCACCGACCAAGCGCACCGTAAAGCCGTAGAACACACAACGAAGTGTCTGGTAACAATCAGTCCAGCAGCGCCAACGCCTCGGCGGTGCATTCCTGAATACGGGCCCAGTCGCCGTTCTTGATCCACTCCGGATCAAGCATCCAGCTACCGCCCACGCACATGACGTTTTTCAGCGCCATGTAGCTCTTGATGTTGGCCGGGCCGACGCCGCCAGTCGGACAGAATTTCACTTCGCCGAACGGGCCGCCGAGGGCCTTGATTGCCGCCACGCCACCGCTGACTTCAGCCGGGAACAGCTTGAAGCGGCGATAACCCAGACCGTAGCCTTCCATGATGCCGGAGGCGTTGCTGATGCCCGGCAACAGCGGAATCGGGCTGTCGACGCTGGCTTCCAGCAGGTCACGGGTGATGCCCGGGGTGACGATGAATTGCGAACCGGCAGCTTCGGCAGCCGCGAGCATGTTGCGATCAAGCACGGTGCCGGCACCGGTCATCAGTTCCGGACGCTGGTCGCGCAGGATCTGAATGGCCTTGAGGCCGAACTGCGAACGCAGGGTCACTTCCAGCGCGGTCAGACCACCGGCGGCCAGAGCGTCAGCCAGTGGCAGCACGTCCTGTTCGCGAGCGATGGTGATCACCGGCAGGATCCGCGCCTTGGCGCAGAGGCTGTCGATCAGGGCAACTTTGTCCGCCATGGAAACGGTCGAGGATGGGGTTGTCATAGCGGCTGTTCCTTGGCTCATGGGCACCAGTAAATCTCTAACGTAGGTTGCAGAAACGCGCGCACCGGCATGGCGGCGACGTCGTCGGATGCCAGTGCGGCATTCAGGGTGGTCAGTTTCGATTGACCGGAAATCGACAGAATCTTGTGCTTGGCCGAGGCCAGCAGCGCACGGCTCATGGTCAGGCGCTGACGCGGCACGCTCGGCGCCAGCATCGGCCAGCAACGGCGCGTGCCATCAGCCTGCAAGGCTTCGGCGAGGTTCGGGCTGTCGGGGAACAGCGACGCGGTGTGGCCGTCATCGCCCATGCCCAACACCAGCACGTCAATCGGCGGCAATTCGGCGAGCAAGCGGTCAGCCTGTTCAGCCGCCTGCTCGACGTTGGCCGCCGCGCTATAAAGGCTGAGGAACTGCGCTTTCGCCGCCGGGCCTTTGAGCAGGTATTGCTTGAGCAGGCCGGCATTGCTGTCGGCGTGTTCAACTGGCACCCAACGCTCGTCGGCGAGGGTCACGACGACCTTCGACCAGTCCAGTTCCTGCTTGGCCAGGTGCTGGAAAAACGCCACCGGACTACGACCGCCAGACACCACCAGCACCGCGTTGCCGCGTGCTGCAATGGCTTCGCTCAATTGCTTGGCGACGTTCAGCGCCAGACCTTCGGCCAACAGCACCGGGCTCTTGAATTCGTAAGCGTTCACGCCCGCAGGCAGTTGTACATCAGATATCGCCATACCACGACCTCCCGTCCCGCGTGATCAATGCAATGGAGCTCATCGGCCCCCACGACCCGGCCGCATACGGCTTGGGCGCGTCACCGGATTTTTTCCACCCGGCGATCAGCTGGTCACACCATTTCCACGCGGCTTCGATTTCATCTTTACGGACAAACAGGTTCTGATTGCCGTTCATCACTTCCAGCAACAACCGCTCGTAGGCATCGGGAATCCGCGCGCTACGCCAGGTGTCAGAGAAATTCAGTTGCAGCGGGCCGCTGCGCAGTTGCATGCCTTTGTCCAGGCCCTGCTCTTTGGTCATCACGCGCAAGGAAATGCCTTCGTCCGGTTGCAGGCGGATGATCAGTTTGTTGCTGATCTGCAAACGCTGCTCAGGGGCAAAGATGTAGTGCGACGGTTCCTTGAAGTGGATGACGATCTGCGACAGTTTCTGCGGCATACGCTTGCCGGTACGCAGGTAGAACGGCACGCCAGCCCAGCGCCAGTTGCGGATATCGGCACGCAAGGCAACGAAGGTTTCGGTGTCGCTCTGGGTATTGGAATTCGGTTCTTCGAGGTAACCCGGTACGGATTTGCCTTCGCTGTGGCCGGCGATGTACTGGCCGCGCACGACCTGAGTGGTCAGGCCTTCCGGGCTGATCGGTGCCAGGGCCTTGAGCACTTTTACTTTCTCGTCACGGATGCTGTCGGCGGACAGGTCGGCCGGCGGGTCCATGGCGATCAGGCAGAGCAGTTGCAACAGGTGATTCTGGATCATGTCGCGCAGCTGGCCGGCCTTGTCGAAGTAACCCCAGCGACCTTCGATGCCAACCTTCTCGGCCACGGTGATTTCCACGTGGGAGATGTAATTCTGGTTCCACTGGGTTTCGAACAGGCTGTTGGCGAAACGCAGGGCGATCAGGTTCTGAACGGTTTCTTTGCCCAGGTAGTGGTCGATGCGGTAGGTGCGGTTCTCCGGGAAGAACTGCGCCACGGCGTCGTTGACCTTGCGCGACGACTCGAGGTCGGAGCCGATTGGTTTTTCCAGCACCACGCGGGTGTTTTCTGCCAGGCCGACTTTCGCCAGGTTCTCGCAGATCGCGCCATACACCGCCGCCGGCGTGGCGAAGTAGGCAATCATGCGTTGCGTGCTGCCGGCCAGTTCGGCCAGCGCTACATAATCTTCGGATTTGAGGAAGTCGACGTGCAGGTAGGTCAGGCGTGCGAGAAAACGCTCGGCGACGGCCTCGTTCAGCTCTTTGCCCACATAGCGACGCAGTTCGGCGGCGATGAACGCCATGTGCTGCTGCTCGGTGCCGTCTTCACGGGCCAGCGCGATGATCCGCGTGTCTTCGTGCAACAGGTCGGCGCCATCGAGGTGATAAAGGGCAGGAAACAGCTTGCGCAGGGCCAGATCGCCAAGCGCGCCGAACAAGGCAAAGGTGCACGGTTCAACCGTAATCGAAGGCATGATGTTTGTTCTTTTATCAAGTTAAGCTACAAATACCTTTTTTCAAGGCATCACTCAAGGGAAAATGTAGTAATAACCACAACATTTTCGCAAAATACAGATTCCGAGTGGTGGTCAGTCGGAGCCATCAGTAGGATAGGCCACCGTTACGGGCCATATCAAAGGCCCAATTTGCATAGCCCGGCGCACCTTTGCGCAGGTGAATTAGGAATTCCATATGGACCGCGTGCGAAATTTACTGGAACAGATCCAGAGTCGCCTTGAAGACCTGAACAAGGCCGAACGCAAAGTCGCCGAGGTGATCCTGCTCAACCCGCAGCAGGCCACCCGCTTCAGCATCGCCGCCCTCGCCCAGGCGGCCTCGGTGAGCGAACCGACGGTCAACCGTTTCTGCCGTTCGTTCGGTGTCAGCGGCTATCCCGAACTCAAACTGCAACTGGCGCAGAGCCTGGCCAGCGGCGCGGCGTACGTCAGCCGCGCGGTCGAGGCCGATGACAATCCCGAGGCGTACACGCAGAAGATTTTCGGCAGCGCCATTGCGTCGCTGGACAGCGCTTGCCAGGCGCTCGATCCGAACCTGATCAGCCGCGCCGTCGACCTGTTGATCCAGGCGCGGCAGATTCACTTCTTCGGCCTCGGGGCTTCGGCGCCGGTGGCTCTGGATGCGCAGCACAAGTTCTTCCGCTTCAACCTTGCCGTTACCGCGCACGCCGATGTGCTGATGCAGCGGATGATTGCGTCGGTGGCGCACACCGGTGAGTTGTTCGTGATCATTTCCTACACCGGCCGCACTCGTGAGCTGGTCGAAGTGGCGCGCATTGCTCGCGAGAACGGTGCTTCGGTGTTGGGTTTGACGGCGGAGAATTCGCCGCTGGCCAAGGCGAGTACGCTGAGCCTGAACATTCCGTTGCCGGAAGACACCGACATTTATATGCCGATGACTTCGCGGATCATTCAGTTGACGGTGCTGGATGTGCTGGCGACGGGAATGACGTTGCGTCGTGGCGTGGACTTCCAGCCGCATTTGCGCAAGATCAAAGAGAGCTTGAATGCCAGCCGGTATCCGGTTGGGGATGAATTCAACTAAAGATCAGAAGCACCCTCACCCCAGCCCTCTCCCGAAGGGAGAGGGAGCCGACCGAGGTGTCTTGCGCGGTACATCGACCTGAAACACCGAGTCGATTATGGATTCACCGACATTCGTTCAGGTCGGTGAATCTCTCGAATATCCCCGATTCGGTCCCCTCTCCCTCCGGGAGAGGGCTAGGGTGAGGGTAGCGGTGTACTTGACACACTCAAGCCGCCGCCCACGCCTGCAAACTCAAATGCGCCTTCTCCCCCGGCGCCAGATGCAAGCTGTCCGTCCCGCCCGCCGCCGCTTCCACACAGACAAACTCCGAAATCTCATCCCACGTCACGCCCAACAACGGCCGCGCGCCCGGATGCCAGACCACAGTGTCCGCGCTGTCACCGGTATCGATGCACAACTCGCGTTGCCAAGCGTGATCTTTCAGCTGCAATTCGCCGTCATGCTGGAACACCCGCTGACAGCCACCATCCACCCGCAGCTCGCCTTCCTGCTGACAAACCTGGCGATTCAACTGGTCATAACCCTGCGCCCCTTCGAGCCCAGACAGCGCTATCTCACCGACATCGCCAATACGCCAGTAAGCATGCAAAGCCTGGCTCAACTGGCACGGCATGTCGTCCTGATGCTCGGTGCTCAGGCGCAGTTCCATGCGTTCGCCCAGATGGGCATGCAGGTCAACTTGCCAGTCGCACAGCTGCAATTGCCAGTGCAGGCGCACGCCGTCGTCGGCGCTGCTGCTGTCGAGCAACTTCCAGTCGAGCAACCGTGCCCAGCCATGCGACGGCCAGGCGTTTTCGCTCGGATGACGGCCATACCACGGCCAGCACACCGGCACACCACCGCGAATAGCACCGACATGCGGCCACTTCGCCGCACACCACAACCACGGCTTTTGCCCGCGCGGCTGAAAGTGCAGCAACTGCGCGCCCTGACGACTGAACACCGCCTGACACAGCGGATGATCGATCACCAACACGTCGCGCATCTGATAGCGCTCCCAGGCGAACACCGGTTGTTCACGCAGGGATTTGAAGAAGCGTTGCAGCGGATGCTCATGCATTTGCCACGATCCTGAACTCGACTTTCACCGGGCGGCGCCAGCCCCAAAAAAAAGCGGACAGCCTTGGCTGTCCGCAAATATGCGCACATAGAGAGGAGCTTATCGCAGACGCGTCAGAACGTAGACTGAATTTTCAGGCCAGCGACCAATGCGTTGTCCACTTCATCCACACCACCCGGGTGAGTGATGTACTGCAGGTTGGGACGTACGGTCAGCCAGTTGGTGACGTGGAAGCCGTAGTTGATCTCGTAGTTGTATTCGGTTTCACGAATCGGCGAGAACACCGGATTGTCGTAGTCCGAAACACCGTTGGAAGCGTTCAGCAGCTCGGCGTTTTTCTTCACGTCATCGTTGACGTGGATACGCGCCGCGCCGATACCGACGTCATCCTTCGGACGCGCGTCGAACGGGCCTTTGTAGACAAACATCACCGACTGATAGTTGTCGATGAAGTTGGTGTCTTTGTCGTGGAACGTGGCGTTGGCCGCGATGTTCAGACCGCGAGAAGCATCACCGTTGTGGCTGGTGAGCTGCTGTTGTGCCACAAACCAGTAGCCGCTTTTGCTGCTGTGGGTTTTGTACGCGTCGCCAGTGGTGGCGGCGTCAAAACCGTTGACGTCTTCACGAACATCGTCGGCATCGGCCGTGCTCTTGTAGTAACCGACGCGGTATTCGCCCGGCAGGCTGTTGACCTTCGGCGACCAGACCAACTCCACCGGCAACACAGTACCTTTGGTGCCGCTGCCGCTGAGTTTGAAGCCGTTGCCGTGTTCCAGCTGCGACGGGTTCTGGTTGTACGCACCGATTTGCGCGTAGAGCTCGTCGTTGATGTTGTACTTCACACGGATCGCGGCCTGGCTGACCGGCCAGTTGTACCAGATGTTGGTTGCCCAGTTACCCACTTGCGAACCGCAGAACGCCAGGTTCTGGAAGTCGCACGGGAAGGTGTTGAAGTCTTCGCCTTCGCCGAAGTAACCGGCCTTGACGTCGAGTTTGTTGTCGAAGAACTGGTGCTGAATCCACAACTGGGTCAGACGCACCATGTGGCCACGGCCGTAAACTTCTTGCGACGAACTCAAGGTGCCGGCGCGCGGATCGCCAACGCGGTCGTTGGAGATGTTGTAGCCGTTACGGTTGGTCAGCTGGATCTTCGCCTGGGTGTTATCCCAGCCCCACAGCTTTTGCAGATCGAGTGCCACGCCCAGACCGAACTGGTCAGCGTAACGCGCGGTCTTGTCGTCGTTGTAGCCACCGTTCAGGTTGCCACCGACTTCCCCAACGTAGTCGGCCTTGATGTCGATACCCTGCTCGATCAGCTTGGTCCGCTCGCCACCCCAGTCACCGGTCATCCATTTCGAGTCGGAGCTGAAGGCATCCGCCGCCATGGCGTTACCGGCCAGCACCAATGCCGCCGCAGCTGACATTTGGCAGATCAACCGGGCATTGACGTGTTTCTTTTTCATCCCTACATCCTCGTCTTTATTGTTATTAACTGTTTTTATCTAACGCGGTTTACATAAATTGCGATGGATTACAGGCAATCCACCGCGTGCTCCTTGTAGGCCTTCGCCTGCTCGCGATAGCGGTTTTACATTCAACATCTCTGTCGACTGATACACCGTCATCGCGAGCAGGCGAAGGCCTACACTGTTCTTCAGCGGCCTTTGAATTGCGCCACGTTCGCAGACCGCGCATCGGTCTGTGGTTGACCGGCAGTGCCGAGGCGCTCACCGGTGTTGGCATCAAACAACAACACTTTCGCCGGATCGAATTGCAGCGTCAGGTTCTCGCCCACCTGCGGTGCCACGTCCGGCGCCAGACGGCAGCAGACTTTGGTGTCATTCAAATTGACGAACACCAGGGTGTCGGGGCCAGTCGGTTCGGTCACCTGCACCTCAGCACGAATGCTCGGCAGGCCATTGCCCTCGCCGTTCGCCAATACGATCTGCTCCGGGCGCAGGCCGAGGATCACTTCGCGATCTTCAAGACCGGCGTCCTGCATGCTCATCGGCAACTCGCAACGCGCCTGACCGCTGTCGAGCAGCGCCAGCAGGCGGCCGTCCTTGCGTTGCAGGCGCAGCGGGATGAAGTTCATCGGCGGCGAACCAATGAAGCTCGCCACGAACAGGTTGGCCGGATCGTTGTAGATCTCTTTTGGCGTGCCGAACTGCTGGATGATGCCGTCCTTCATCACCGCCACCTTGTCGCCCAGGGTCATCGCTTCGATCTGGTCGTGGGTCACGTAGACCGTGGTGGTTTTCAGGCGCTGGTGCATCAGTTTCATTTCGGTGCGCATCTCGACGCGCAGCTTGGCGTCGAGGTTGGACAGCGGCTCGTCGAACAGATAGATCTTCGGTCGACGCGCCAGCGCACGACCCATCGCCACGCGCTGTTGCTGACCACCGGATAGCTGACCCGGCTTGCGATTGAGCAGGTGCTCGATCTGCAACAGCTTCGCCACGCGCGCGACTTCTTCGTCGATCGCTGCCTGCGGCATCTTGCGAATCTTCAGACCGAATTCGATGTTCTCGCGCACGCTCATGGTCGGGTACAGCGCGTAGGACTGGAACACCATGGCGATGTCACGATCCTTCGGGCTCATGCCGCTGACGTCCTGATCGCCGATCATGATCGCGCCGCCGGTGATGGTTTCCAGACCCGCGATGCAGTTCATCAGGGTCGACTTGCCGCAGCCCGACGGGCCGACGAGGATCAGGAACTCACCGTCCTTGATCGACAGTTCGATGTTCTTCAGGGTGTCCGGCAGGCCGGCACCGTAGGTCTTGTTGACGTTGCGAAGTTCGAGCGTTGCCATGATTACCCCTTGACTGCGCCGGCCGTCAGCCCGCGCACGAAATACTTGCCTGCGACCACATAGACCAGCAGGGTCGGCAGGCCGGCGATCATCGCCGCTGCCATATCAACGTTGTATTCCTTGGCGCCGGTGCTGGTGTTGACCAGGTTGTTCAGCGCCACCGTGATCGGTTGCGAATCACCGCTGGAGAACACCACACCGAACAGGAAGTCGTTCCAGATCTGAGTGAACTGCCAGATCAGGCAGACCATGATGATCGGCGTCGACATCGGCAGAATGATGCGGCGGAAAATCGTGAAGAAACCCGCGCCATCCAGGCGTGCGGCTTTCACCAGCGCATCCGGAATGCTCACGTAGTAATTACGGAAGAACAACGTGGTGAACGCCAGACCGTAAACCACGTGGATAAACACCAGGCCGGTGGTGGTGCTTGCCAGGCCCATCTTGCCGAGGGTGAACGAGGCTGGCAGCAGCACGGTCTGGAACGGCAGGAAGCAGCCGAACAACAACAGACCGAAGAACAGCTGCGAACCGCGAAAGCGCCAGAACGACAGCACGTAACCGTTCAACGCACCGATGGCGGTGGAGATGATCACGGCCGGAACGGTGATCTTGATCGAGTTCCAGAAGTAACCGTCAACCGTGGCCCAGGCCTTGACCCAGCCGATGCCGCTGACCACGGTCGGCCAGCTCAGCAGATTGCCGGTGCTGATGTCTTCCGGGGTCTTGAAGCTGGTCAGCAACATGACCACCAGCGGCACCAGATAAAGCAGGACGGCGAGGATCAGCACCGCGTAAATCGCGACGCGACTCAGGCTGATAGCAGGTTTGGCAGCGAGACTAGTCATTGCGCTTGGTCCTCAGCTCGGAATACAGGTAGGGCACGATGATCGCGAGGATCGCACCGAGCATCAGAATCGCACTGGCCGAGCCCATGCCCATCTGGCCGCGACTGAAGGTGAAGGAATACATGAACATCGCCGGCAGGTCGGAGGAATAACCCGGGCCACCGGCAGTCATCGCCGCGACCAGGTCGAAGCTCTTGATCGCGATGTGCGCCAGAATCATCACCGCACTGAAGAACACCGGACGCAGGCTTGGCAGCACCACTTTCCAGTAGATCGTCGGCATGCTCGCGCCATCGATCTGGGCGGCACGGATGATCGATTGATCAACGCCACGCAGGCCAGCAAGGAACATCGCCATGATGAAGCCCGAGGCTTGCCACACAGCAGCGATCACCAGGCAGTAGACCACGCGATCAGGGTCGATCAGCCAGTCGAGACGGAAGCCTTCCCAGCCCCAGTCACGCAACAATTTGTCCAGGCCCATGCCTGGGTTGAGCAGCCATTTCCACGCGGTACCGGTGACGATCATCGAGAGCGCCATCGGGTACAGGTAGATGGTGCGGATAAAGCCTTCGCGACGGATGCGCTGGTCGAGGAACACCGCCAGCAACACGCCAATCACCAAGGTGATGCCGATGAACATGCCGCCGAACACCGCGAGGTTTTTGCTCGCGACCCACCAGCGGTCGTTGTCGAACAACCGCGCGTATTGCGCCAGACCGGCCCACTTGTAGTTGGGCAGGAACGTCGAGGTGGTGAACGACAGCACGAACGTCCACAGGATGTAGCCATAGAAGCCCACCAGCACGATGAACATGCTCGGCGCCAGCACCAGTTTGGGTAGCCAGCGTTGCAATGCATCGAACGGCGAGGCCTTGCTGAACACAGCAACAGAACTCATGGGGAAATCCAGTACGAGAGAAAAGGACTACTTGGGCAACTCGTCCCCTTGTAGGAGTGAGCCTGCTCGCGATTGCGGTGTGTCAGTTGATGAATCTGTTGCCTGACAAACTGCTATCGCGAGCAGGCTCACTCCTACAGGGTCCAAGGATTACTTGGACGACTTGATCGCTGCGCCAAGTTTCTTGGCGGTGTCGGCCGGGTCGGCTTTCGGGTCGTTGATGTAGTTGGTCACCACATCAAAGAACGCGCCTTGCACGGCCAGCGTGGTCGCCATGTTGTGCGCCATGCTTGGTTGCAGGCCGCCAGACTTGGCGTCTGCCAGGAAGTCTTTGGCAGCGGTCTGCGCACAGGAGTCGAAGCCGAGCTTGTCCATGTTGTTCAACATGTCGTTGCGCACCGGGATCGAGCCTTTGTTGATGCTGAAGACTTTCTGGAAGTTTTCACCCAGCACGACTTTGGCGATGTCCTGCTGACCGGCCGCAGTGCCGGCGTCCTTCTGCTTGAACACGGCCAGCGAGTCGATGTTGTAGGTGAACGCCTTGTCGGTGCCCGGGAACGCTACGCACTCGTAGTCCTTGCCAGCGACTTTCTTGGCGGCAGTCCATTCGGACTTGGCCCAGTCACCCATGATCTGCATGCCGGCCTTGCCGTTGATGACTTTGGCCGCTTCCAGGTTCCAGTCCTGGCCTTTGCCATCGGCGTCCATGTAGGTCGCGACTTTCTTCAGCTCGGTCAGCGCCTTGACCATTTCCGGGCCGGTCAGCGCGGCGTTGTCCAGGTCAACCAGGGCTTTCTTGTAACCATCGACACCCATGACCGAAAGCACCACGGCTTCGAACACGGTGCTGTCCTGCCAAGGCTGACCGCCGTGAGCCAGCGGAATGAAGCCCGCAGCTTTCAGCTTGTCGCCAGCGGCGTAGAATTCTTCGAGGGTGGTCGGGTTCTTGGTGATCCCGGCTTTCTTGAACACTTCCGGGTTGATCCACAGCCAGTTCACGCGGTGAATGTTCACCGGCACGGCCACGTAATCACCGTCGTACTTCACGGTATCGGAGACTTTCTTGTCGAGCAGGCTGTCCCACTTTTCCGACTTGGCGACGTCTTTCAGCACGTCGGTGTCGAGCAGGCCAGTGGACGCCCATTCCTGAATGTCCGGGCCTTTGATCTGGGCTACGCCGGGCGGATTGCCGGCAACGGCACGGCTTTTCAGCACGGTCATGGCAGTCGCACCGCCACCGCCGGCGACAGCGCCGTCTTTCCAGGTGAAACCGTCTTTTTCGACTTGCGCCTTGAGCACATCAACGGCGGCTTTTTCGCCACCGGACGTCCACCAGTGCACGACTTCGACCGAACCTTTGGATTCGGCAGCGGAAACACTGAGAGGCAGAATTGCGAGCGGGAACAGGGAGGCGACAGAAATGACAGTAGCGAGGCGAGAAATCGCATTCATCTGAGATGTACCTTTCTTGTTGTTATGCATGCAAGTCTGGTGCTTGCGCTGCACAGGAGTTTAAACAGGACGTTTCCCTTCGCAGGTAACGAAGGGACGCGCGAATGTCACCGCATGGTTACACAGGAATGCTCTGGGACAACTGCGCCAGCGCAGTCGCCATGCTCGGCGACAAGGGTAGACGAGGGATCAGCACCGCCTGCCAGGCGTGATACAGATCGGGTTTGCCCGGCCAGATATCGGCGCTTGGGGTGTTTTGCGGATTGAGTTCGTGGTGCCAGCTGCCGTCGCAACGGTCGATGAAATTCATCTCGCAGAATTCCCAGAACAGTCGGTACCAGGTTTCGTATTGCGCATCGCCGCTGCGTTTGAGCAAGGCGCTGGCGGCGGCGCTGGCTTCGGCGTGGGTCCAGTGCAAGCGGTGGCGCACTACCGCTTTGTTGCCCCAGTCGAGGGTATAGACGATGCCCGGCAAACCATCGACGTTCCAGCCGTTACGGCAGTTGTTCTCGAAGAGTTTCTGCGCGTCGGTCGCCAGCCAGCCGGGGGTGAGCATGCCGGCCTGCACGCGGGCCGCTTCGAGGTGCAGCAACAGCCGCGCCCACTCGAAACCGTGGCCAGGCGTAGTGCCGTAAGGGCGAAAACCGTCAGCAGGATTGTCGTGGTTGTATTCGCGCAGCGGCTGCCAATCGCGATCGAAGTGCTCGATGACCATGTAACCGTTGCCGGCGGCGTGACCGTGGATCACCCGCTCGACGATGCGTTGCGCGCGGATCAGCCAGCGCGGATCTTCGGTGACATCGGCCAGCGCGAGGAACGCCTCGGTCGCGTGCATGTTGCTGTTGGCGCCGCGATAGGCTTCTTCTTCGCTCCAGTCACGGTTGAAGAATTCGCGCATGGCGCCCTCTTCTTCGCTCCAGAACCAGGTGTCGATGATATCGATGGCGTCATCCAGCAACGCCTGTGCACCGGGGCGTTGCGCGACCACCGCAGAACTCGCCGCGAGCGCGACAAAGGCATGCAGATAGGCGTTCTTGCCGGTGTTGTCATCGCGGTGTTCGGCGACGGCGAACCAGCCGCCGTGCAGTGCATCACGCAACGGCCCGCGCAGGGCGGCGATGCCGTGATCGACCAGCTCGGCGAAACCCGGCAGGCCCTGAATATGGGCCATGGCGAAGCTGTGGGTCATGCGCGCGGTGTTCATGGTTTCGGCTTGCGCGTTCGCTGGCAGACAGCCGCGTTCGTCGAGGTTGCCGAAGCCTTGTGGGAGTTTTGCTGCCTTGGCGAAATCCAGCAGACGCAGGCCTTCGGCGGCGAGCCATTGCTGGTGGGCAGGGGCATTCAGCCAACTGCTGAAGCCGGGTTGGAAGAGATCCATGGGTGGCCTTTTTTGTTGTTATGACTGCGGGGAGTCTAAACAACGGGCCGGGGTGGGCTTGTAACGAAGGGGGCGGGGTTTGTCACCAGATCGTGACAAAAAGCGACCCTCACCCCAGCCCTCCCGAAACGTCGGACCGCCCGTAGGGAGAGGGGGCCGACCGAGTGGTGCTGAGTTATCCGCCGACCTGACACATCGAGTCGATTATGGATTCGCTACCGGACTTCCAGGTCGGCGTATCTCTGCAGCATCCCCCGATCAGTCCCCTCTCCCTCTGGGAGAGGGCTAGGGTGAGGGAAAGCTTTTGATTCAATCCACCGAACGCGGCAATTGCAGGGTCACCCGCAACCCACCCTCACGCAGATTCTGCAACGTCACCTCCCCACCATGGCTGTGGGCAATATTGCGCGCAATGCCCAACCCAAGCCCATACCCCTGCTGCTGCCCCGCCAGCCTGAAGTGCGGCTCAAACACCTGCTCCAAGCGCTGCTCCGGCACACCCGGCCCTTCATCATCAACGTGCAGGACAAACGCGCTGTCATCATCATCAATGTGCAGATGCGCGTTCTGTCCATACTTCAACGCATTGTCGATCAGGTTACCGATGCAGCGCTTCAACGCCAGCGGCTTGCCCGGATAAGCCGCCAGCGCCTTGCCCTGCTGCGTCACGCGGCCATTGCCGTTCGGCGCCAGATACGGCTCCACCAGACAGTCGAGCACATGGTTCAAGTCCACCGGCTCGATGTTCTCGTGGATGTCGGTGTCTTTCACGCATTGCAGCGCGCCTTTGACCAGCAGTTCCAGCTCATCCAGATCGCGGCCGAATTTGGCTTGCAACTTCTCGTCTTCAAGCAATTCGACGCGCAAACGCAAACGCGTAATCGGTGTACGCAGGTCATGGGAAATCGCGCTGAACAACTGGCTGCGCTCGGTCAGGTAACGGCTGATGCGTTCGCGCATGGTGTTGAACGCACGCCCCACTTCGACCACTTCGCTGCCGCCGCCCTCAGCCACCGGCTCGACGTCAGCGCCCAGCGACAGATCCCGCGCAGAACGCGCCAGGCGCTTGAGCGGCCGGCTCTGCCAGTGCACCAACAGACCGATGAACAGCAGCAAAAATCCGCTGGTGAGGACGATGAACCACACCTGTTGCGAGGGCAGACCTTGCTCTTCAAGACTGGTGTAGGGCTCGGGGAGCAGCGAGGCGATGTACAACCATTCGCCCGGCGCCATTTGAATCTGCGTAACCAAAACGGGCGGATTGACCGGCTCCAGAGTCAGCGCGTAATGCGCCCAGGAGCGTGGCAGCTCATCGAGTTTCAGCCCGGCATTGAAGATGCGCAGATCCTCAGGACTGACGAAGGTCACCGAAATATCGGTGTCATGGCCCAACGTCTGCCGCAGCACTTCGTCGACCGCTTTCATCACCGCCGCTTTGCGTGGCGTCACCGGTAGCACGTCCATGCCCAACGGCTTGTCGTTGAGCGTCACGACGAATCGGGTGCCGCCCATGCTGCGCAACTGATCGAGCACCAACGGCCGATAAGCCACCGGCAATGAGCGGAAATAGCTGACGCTGGCGGTCATTGAATGGGCGAGGCTGCGGGCGCTGGTGACCAGACCTTCGAGCTGGGTGGCGCGCAGTTGCGAGACCCAGATCACGCTCGACAATGTTTGCGCGAACAGCACAGCCAACAGCGTCAGCAGCAACATCCGCCCGAGCAACGAACGCGGCACCGGCACCTTGGCGGCGAGTTTACGCAGCGAATCAGTGAGCATTGCCGGCAACCACGTTGGCTGCCAGTTGATAGCCGCTGCCGCGCACGGTGCGGATCAGCCGTGGCGGTTTCTCGGTGTCGCGCAGACGTTGGCGCAAACGGCTGACGGCCATGTCGACGATGCGATCGAGCGGCATCAGGTCACGGCCACGGGTGGCGTTGCCGATGGTGTCGCGGTCGAGGATTTCCTGCGGATGATCGAGGAACAGTTTCAGCAGAGCGAAGTCAGCGCCGGAGAGAATCACTTCCTCGCCGTCGGTGTGAAACAGCCGATGGCTGACCATGTCCAGCCGCCACTCGTCAAAGGCCAGCACATCACTGCCGCTGCGCTCCTGACCGAATTGCGCACGCCGCAACAGGGCTTTGATGCGCGCTTGCAGTTCGCGCGGGCTGAAGGGTTTGCCGAGGTAGTCGTCGGCGCCGAGTTCAAGACCGATCACGCGATCGGCTTCGTCAGAACTGGCGGTAAGCATGATGATCGGCACCTGCGCCTGACGCGGATGCTGACGCACCCAACGGCACAGGCTGAAGCCGTCTTCGTCGGGCAACATGACATCGAGGATCACCAGATCGCTCGGCGCCTCGTTGAGGGCCTGACGAAAACTGGCACCATCGGCGGTGGCCCGCACCTGAAACCCGGCGCGGGTCAGGTAGGTTTCCAGCAACTCGCGTATTTCCTGGTCGTCATCGACCAACAATATCGACTTGTTGACTGAGCTCACTTCGAAGGCATCCTTGTTGTTGGAATTGGGGCGGATTATGCCTTAAGCATCGAACTTACAAACACCATAGAACCACTGTGGGAGCGAGCTTGCTCGCGAAGGCGTCGTTACATTCAACATTTGGGTTGACTGATACTCCGCATTCGCGAGCAAGCTCGCTCCCACAGGGGTGATTGCATCTCAGGTCGGGATTGATTGATCCAGGGCCACGCCGGCGCCAACGAGCCCGGAATACGGCGCTGTCACCAGCCACACCGGAATGCCTTTGAAGTAATCGCTCATGCAACCCTTGTCAGCAAAGCTGCGGGCAAAACCGCTTTCGAGGAAGAAATCGGCAAAGCGTGGAATCACCCCGCCGACGATATACACCCCGCCACGCCCGCCCGTGGTCAGCACGTTATTGCCGGCGACACGGCCGAGCCAGCAGCAGAACTGCTCGAGCACTTCCAGGGCAATCGGATCACCCGCCAACCCGGCCGCAGTAATCGCTTCCGGCGTATCAAGCGTTGGCTCATGCCCGTCCACTGCGCAGATCGCGCGATAGACTCGCGGCAAACCGCCGCCGCTCAACGCGGTTTCCGCGCTGACATGGCCGATTTCATTGTGGATGTGCTGCCACAACTGAGTTTCACGCGGGCTGCTCAGCGGCAGATCAACGTGACCGCCCTCGCCCGGCAATG
This sequence comes from Pseudomonas crudilactis, assembly GCF_013433315.1. Classification (GTDB taxonomy): domain Bacteria; phylum Pseudomonadota; class Gammaproteobacteria; order Pseudomonadales; family Pseudomonadaceae; genus Aquipseudomonas; species Aquipseudomonas crudilactis. The sequence goes on from NZ_WXVV01000008.1 coordinate 129,925, forward strand.
CCGCAAAACGGCCTTCACCGAGATCGAGCAAGGTGCCGACGCCAAGGCCAGTACCCGGGCCGATCACCACCGCCGGACGCAATGGCTCCGGCGTGCCCTTGCAGACCACGCGGAATTCGCCCGGCTGCAAACGGGTCATGCCCAGCGCCATCGCCGAGAAATCGTTGACCAGCAACAACTGCTCGACCTGCAAGATTTTGCAGAACGCGCTGCGGCTCAGGCGCCAGTGGTTGTTGGTGAATTTGAATTCATCACCACTGACCGGGCCGGCCACCGACAGGCACACCGAACCGATCGAACCCGGCGCCAGACCGAGCCCACTCAGATAGAGGCTGATCGCCTCTTCCGGGCTGGCGTGGTCGGCCGTGGCCAGCACTTGAACCGATTGCAGTTGCTGGTTTTTCCACAACGCAAACCGCGCGTTGGTGCCTCCGATGTCACCGACCAAAGCCAGTTTCAATTAAGCGTCTCCAGGGCAGAAGTGAAGGCGCTGGCGCCCTGCTCCGCCGAGCTGAAGGCCAAACGCATAAAGCCAAACAGTTCGCGACCGCTGCCGATGTTGTTGCCCAACAGGCCTTTGGCGGGTTCGCGCGCTGCAAATTCTGCGGCGTCGACCTTGAGTTCCAAAGTGCCTTTGACGCCATCGACGCGGATGATATCGCCCTCTTGCACGCGCGCCAAAGCACCACCGACATAAGCTTCCGGGCTGACGTGAATCGCTGCGGGGATTTTCCCCGAGGCGCCGGACATCCGCCCGTCAGTCACCAGGGCGACTTTGAAGCCGCGATCCTGCAGCACGCCGAGGAACGGCGTCATCTTGTGCAGCTCCGGCATGCCGTTGGAACGCGGGCCCTGGAAGCGCATCACGGCGACGAAATCTTTTTCCAGCAGGCCGGCCTTGAACGCGTCGGCCAGATCTTGTTGATCCTGGAACACCATCGCTGGCGCTTCGACGATCTGGTTTTCCAGCGCAACGGCGGACACCTTCATCACACCGCGACCGAGGTTGCCTTCCATCACACGCAGACCACCCTCCGCCGAGAATGCACGGGCGACCGGGCGCAGGATGTTTTCGTCGAGGCTGTCGACCGGACCTTCGCGCCATACCAGTTCGCCGTTATCGAGGAACGGTTCCTTGGTGTATTTGCTCAGGCCGTGGCCAAGCACGGTGTTGACGTCTTCGTGCAGCAGGCCGGCGCCAAGCAGTTCGCGGATCAGGAACGACATGCCGCCCGCTGCCTGGAAGTGATTGATGTCGGCTTTGCCGTTCGGGTAGACGTGGCTCAGGGTCGGCACGACTTCGGAGAGGTCGGCCATGTCTTGCCAGGTCAGTTGAATGCCCGCCGCCATGGCGATGGCCGGCATGTGCAGGGTGTGGTTGGTCGAACCGCCGGTGGCGTGCAGCGCAACAATGGAGTTGACCAGCGATTTCTCGTCGACGATTTCGCCGATCGGCATGAAGTTGCCGTTCTGCTTGGTCAGGCGCGTGACTTGATGCGCGGCTTCGCGAGTCAGCGCGTCGCGCAGCGGCGTGTTCGGGTTGACGAACGAGGCGCCCGGCAAGTGCAGGCCCATGACTTCCATCAGCAACTGGTTGGTGTTGGCGGTGCCGTAGAAGGTGCAGGTGCCCGGGCTGTGGTAGGACTTCATCTCCGATTCCAGCAGCTCTTCGCGGGTCGCTTTGCCTTCGGCGTACTTCTGGCGCACGTCGGCTTTTTCCTTGTTGGAAATCCCCGAGACCATCGGCCCGCCCGGGACGAAAATCGTCGGCAGGTGACCGAAGCGCAGCGAGCCCATCATCAGGCCCGGGACGATCTTGTCGCAGATGCCGAGCATCAGCGCGCCGTCGAACATGTTGTGCGACAGCGCCACGGCCGTCGACATGGCAATCACTTCGCGGCTCGGCAGGCTCAGTTCCATGCCCGGCTCACCTTGTGTGACGCCGTCGCACATCGCTGGAGTGCCGCCAGCGAATTGGCCGACCGAGCCGATTTCGCGCAGGGCGTTCTTGATCTGCTCCGGGAATACTTCGTACGGCTGGTGCGCCGAAAGCATGTCGTTATACGAAGACACAATGGCGATGTTCGCCGAGTTCATCATCCGCAGGCTGTGCTTGTCTTCGCTGCCGCACCCGGCCACGCCGTGGGCGAAGTTGGCGCATTGCAGCTTGCCGCGCATCGGCCCGTCAGTGGCGGCGCCGCGAATCAGTGCAAGGTAAGCCTGACGCGTGGCGCGGCTGCGGGCGATAAGCCGTTCGGTGACCTCAAGGACGCGGGGATGCATGTGTAGAACTCCAGGCTAACGGATGTGGCGACCTGATTGTCTATGCTGATCAAAGGCCGTTGTTGTTGGAATGACAGACGGCTTTTTTGACCATTCGGACCAGTTGATTCAGGTCACTCGTTGTAGATAAAACAAAATATTGCCACTAAAAAGGCTTGTTTTCTATTTTTATGCGAATAATCTTGTAATTCCAACAACAAAACGACGGCGGCGCTGTTCCATGACTCTTCGAATCGCAATCAATGGTTTTGGCCGCATCGGCCGTAATGTCCTGCGCGCACTGTATACCCAAGGCTATCGACAGGATTTGCAGATCGTCGCCATCAACGATCTTGGCGACAGTTCGATCAATGCCCATCTGCTCAAATACGACACCGTTCACGGCACGTTCGACGCTCAGGTCGAGCATGACAATGAAAGTCTGACCGTCAATGGCGACCGCATTGCGGTCAGCGCCATTCGCAACCCGGCCGAACTGCCATGGGCGGCGGAAAAGATTGATGTGGTGTTCGAATGCACCGGTCTCTTTACTGATCGTGCCAAAGCGGCCGCGCATCTTACTGCCGGCGCACGCAAAGTGATCATCTCGGCTCCGGCCAAAGGTGCTGACGCCACTGTTGTCTATGGTGTGAACCACGACATTCTGCGCCAATCCCACCAGATCATCTCCAACGCTTCGTGCACCACCAACTGCCTGGCGCCGGTGGCGCAAGTGCTGCACCGCGAGTTGGGAATCGAAAGCGGTCTGATGACCACCATTCATGCCTACACCAACGATCAAAACCTGACCGACGTCTATCACACCGACCCGTACCGCGCGCGTTCGGCCACGCAGAACATGATCCCGAGCAAGACCGGCGCCGCTGAAGCGGTGGGCCTGGTGCTGCCGGAACTGGCGGGCAAACTGACCGGCATGGCCGTGCGGGTGCCGGTGATCAATGTGTCGCTGGTGGACCTGACCGTGCAGCTGAAAAAAGAAGCCAGCGCCGAAGAAGTCAACGCGCTGATGAAAGCGGCTAGCCAACACTCGAAGATTCTCGGCTTCAACACCCTGCCGCTGGTATCCAGCGACTTCAACCATAATCCGCTGTCATCGATTTTTGATGCCAACCACACCAAATCCAGCGGCAAACTGCTGAAAGTGCTGGCCTGGTATGACAACGAGTGGGGCTTCTCCAACCGCATGCTGGATAACTGCCTGGCGTTGTGTAACGCCGAGTAAGGTTGTCTCGATCCCCTGTAGGAGCTGCCGAAGGCTGCGATCTTTTGATCTGGTTTTTAAGATCAATATCAAAAGATCGCAGCCTTCGGCAGCTCCTACATTTCGATCCGCACAAGACCTTTACCGTTCTTTGACAAATCAAGGCTTGACCATACCGGCAGATGACAATCATTATCATTCGCTTGAAATGGATCAGGTCCTCCCGTGAGTCAATCGCGCTTCAACCACGTCTTCCTCACCCAGCGCACTTCGCTGCTGCGAACGCTGGAACGGATGGTCAACAATCACAGCACCGCTGAAGACCTGTTGCAGGAGACCTATCTGCGCGTGACGCGGGCGTTGAGCGAGCGGGCCATCGATCACCTCGAACCCTTTGTCTTCCAGACCGCGCGCAATCTGGCGCTGGATCATTTGCGTGCGCGCAAGATCCATTCGCGAACCATGGTCGATGATGTGCCGCAGGATGTCGTGCACAGCGTCGTCGCCCCCGCCAGCAGCGCCGAAGATGCCGCCCACGCCGAACAGATGCTGGAGCGCCTGAATGTGAGCCTCAGTCAACTCAGCCCCCGCCAACAGCAGATTTTCATCCTCAGCCGTTTGCACGGGAACAGTTATCAGGAAATAGCCGACGAGCTGAACGTATCCCTCAGCACCGTGCAGAAAGAATTGAAGCTGATCATGAGCATTTGCATTGGCGTCGCTGAACGCCTGAATGGCGACTGAGACTGTAGGGCTTTTCTGTAAGTGCCAGGATCGACTGCACGGATCATCGGGCTTTGTTACCCTTGCCCGACTTTTACGCTTCACTTAGAAAAACAGCCGTGCGCAGACACTGCCGAGGAAACACCGTGACGGACACCCACCGCTCGCCTTCGCCGGATTCGGTGCAGGACGCTGCCAACGCAATGGACCAGGCACTCGACTGGCTCATCGTACTCGGCAGCCCGGACGAGGAGCAGACCCGGCAATTTCACGCCTGGCTGGCGGCCGATCCGCTGAATGCCGAAGCGTTCGCCAAGGCCCAGGCGATCTGGGACGGCCCGCAAATCGCCCAGTGCGCGCAAAGCCTGGCGGCGAAACCGGCGAAAGTCACTTTCCTCAAGCGTCTGCGTCCGCACTGGAAGCCGCTGGCGACTGCTGCGGTGCTGATCCTCGGTTTGTTCAGTTTCAGCAATTTGCCGATGCGCCTTCAGGCCGATCATTTGACTGTGGTTGGCGAGCGTCAGCGTCTGCAACTGGAGGATGGCTCAAAAGTCCTGCTCAATACCAACTCGGCATTCTCCAGCACCATCAACGATCAACAGCGCGTCGCCCGGTTGTTTCAGGGCGAGGCGTTTTTCGAAATTGCCAGCGGCCGCAGTCAACCGCTGGAAATCGATGCCGGCCCCGTCACTGCTAGCGTGCGCGATACCGCGTTCGCCGTGCGTTATCTCGACGGTGTGGCGCAGGTCAACGTGCAACGCGGCGATGTCGACTTGCGTGCAACGCATAACGATGCGCGCGTGCGCCTGACCGCCGGCGAGAGCATTCGCATCGGTCCGAACGGCTTCGACCGCCCGGCCAAACTCGATGCCAACACCGATCTGGCGTGGGTTCAGGGCCGGCTGGTGTTCGAGAACTGCCCGCTGAATCAGGTGCTGGCCGAATTGCGCCGCTACTATCCAGGCTGGATCATCAACACCAACGAGCAATTGGCCGACGTCGCGGTGACTGGCAATTACCGTCTCGATCAGCCGCTCGACGTGGTGCGCTCCCTCGCGCACATCACCTCGGCGCAACTGAAAGAATTCCCCGCCGTGGTCATCCTGAACTAAATGAGAATTATTTTTACTCGATAGCCAACCTCAGTACGTCTCGTTATAGCCAATGCAATTGATTCGCAACACGCGAAGCCAATCAGCCCCTATAAAGATTCGTGCGACACGGAGCGCTATCGATGTCCTCACGCCTTACCCGCCAGACTTCCTCCCCTTCCCGCGTGCTGTCGCTGCTGACCGCTGCCATTCTGATGGCCGGTGCTGCACCGCTGATGGCGGCCACCGAACAACCGACGCGCAACATGGGCGATTACTCGTTCGCCATCGGTCAGCAGCCGCTGGTGTCGGCGCTCAATGCCTTCACCGCCGTGACCGGTTGGCAGGTCGGCTTGCCGGCAGAATTGGGTCAGGGCGTGTCGTCGCCGGGCGTGCGTGGCTCGCTCCCTCCGGAAAAAGCCCTGGAGCGCCTGTTGGTGGGGACCAACCTGAGCTTCCGCAAAATCAGCAACAACAATGTCGTGCTGGAAAAGCGCAACGCCAGCGGCACGCTCAATCTCGATCAGGTGACCATCAGCGCCACCCGTCAGGAGCAGTCGGTCAACAGCGTGCCGGCCACCGTCACTGTGCAGACCCGTCAGGACCTGGACCGCAACAACGTCAACACCATCAAGGATCTGGTCCGTTATGAGCCGGGCGTTTCCGTCGGCGGCGCCGGCACCCGTGGCGGCATCAGCGGCTACAACATCCGTGGTATCGACGGCGACCGCATCCTGACGCAAGTCGACGGCGTGGAAGTGCCGGACGGTTTCTTCAACGGCCCGTATGCCAAGACCCAGCACAACTACGTCGATCCGGAAATCGTCAAACGCGTGGAAATCCTCCGAGGTCCGGCCTCGGTGCTGTACGGCAGCAACGCCATTGGCGGCGCCGTCAGCTACTACACCCTCGATGCCGACGACATCATCAAGCCGGGCAAAGACGTCGGCGCTCGTCTGAAAAGCGGTTACAGCTCGGCCGATGACAGCTGGTTGAAGTCCGCCACCGTTGCCGGTCGCGCCGACCAGTTCGACGGTTTGCTGCATTACAGCCAGCGCGACGGTCACGAGACCGACTCCTACGGCAGCAACAATGGCACCGGCCTTGAGCGCACCGCCGCCAACCCGGAAGACGTCAACGCCTACAACGTGCTGGCCAAGATCGGCTGGAACTACAACGAAGATTCGCGTCTGGGTCTGACCTACGAAAAGTACAAGGATGATCGCGACACCGATCAGAAAAGTGCCTACGGCGGCCCATACTTCAATGGCGCCCCGACCATCCCCGACAGCGTGTTGCCCGGCGGCATGTATCAGTGGCGCACCGGCAACGACACCATCACTCGTGAGCGTTTCGGCATCGAGCACTCGTTCGCCCTCGACAGCCTGCTGGTCGACAACGTTAAGTGGAGCCTCAACCACCAGATCGCCAAGACCGACCAGAGCACCACCGAGTTCTACTACCCGATCACCCGTAAAGTGCTGCGTACTCGCGACACCATTTACGAAGAGAAACAGTGGGTGTTCGACGCGCAACTGGACAAGGCGTTTGCCATCGGCGACACCGATCACGTGCTGACTTACGGCACCACCATCAAGCAACAGAAAGTCACCGGTTCGCGCAGCGGCGACGGCACCTGCCTGGCCGTCGGTCGTGGCTGCACCGCCATCGGCGCGACCAGCCCCGCTGACGTGTTGGCCAAAGCCACCGACTTCCCGGACCCGACAATCAACACCTACAGCGTGTTCGCTCAGGATCAGATCAGCTGGAACAACTGGACCTTCCTGCCGGGCCTGCGCTACGACTACACCCAGCTCAAGCCGCACATCACTCAGGAATTCCTCAACACCGTGGCGGCTGACGGCCAAGGCACGGTCAGCGACAAGAACAAGACCTGGCACAAAGTCTCGCCGAAATTCGGCCTGACATACGCCCTGACCGAGAACTACACCTGGTACGGTCAGTACGCTGAAGGTTTCCGCACACCGACCGCGAAAGCTCTGTACGGCCGCTTCGAAAACACCACCACCGGCTACAGCGTGGCGCCGAACCCGGACCTGGAACCTGAGAAAAGCAAAAGCTATGAAACCGGTCTGCGCGGCAACTTCGAGCAAGGCTCGTTCGATGTGGCGGTGTTCTATAACAAGTACAGCGACTTCATCAACGAAGACGCCGTGACCCCGGGCCGCAACGAGCTGACCTTCCAGTCGGCCAACATCAAGCACGCCACCATCAAGGGTGCGGAAGTCAAAGGTCGCCTGAATCTGGATGCGTTTGGCGCCCCACAAGGCCTCTACACCCAGGGCTCGATCGCCTACGCCTACGGTCGCAACAACGACAACGGCGAGCCGATCAACAGCGTCAACCCGCTGACCGGCGTGTTCGGTCTGGGTTACGACCAGGACAACTACGGCGGCCTGCTGAGCTGGACCTTGGTGAAGAAAAAGGATCGCGTCGACGACAGCAACTTCAAATCGCCGGATGGCGTCAGCAGTCAGTTCAAGACGCCGGGCTTCGGCATTCTGGATCTGGCCGGTTATTACAAAGTCACCGACGACGTCACCGTCAGCGGCGGCATCTACAACCTGACCGACAAGAAATACTGGCTGTGGGATGACGTGCGCGGTTACGACAGCGTCGGCGAAGCGTCAGTGACGCAACCGGCCAACCTCGATCGCCTGACCCAACCGGGCCGCAACTTCGCGATCAATCTGATCTGGGACATCTGATCCGGTGAACCTCACGGCGCGTGTTCAGGCACCGCGCCGTGAGGTTTTTTTACGCTTGCACAGCGTCTTGTTCGTCTCGTTATCAAGCGCCTCTTTTATCAAGGACATGTCATGACCACTTCGGAAAAAGCCCTGCGTTCGCAACGCTTGAACCAGATCACCAATGAACCGCACAGCAAGCTCGATGCACTGGTCAAAGCCCACGCGCCGTTCGAGACCCGCGCCAACTTCGCCCGCTTCGTCGTTGCGCAATACCTGTTCCAGTCGGAACTGGTCGAGCTGTACAACGATGCCGAACTGACCGCGATCGTCCCGGATCTGCCGGCCCGTTGCCGCGCCGAAGCGGCCAAGGCTGACCTGGCTGATCTGGACACCGAAGTACCGGCCCCGGTAGCCGGCGCGGTGAAAAATCCGAGCAAGGCCCGTGCGCTGGGCTGGATCTTTGTCTCCGAAGGTTCGAAGCTCGGCGCGGCGTTCCTGATCAAACGCGCCGTGGCCCTGGAGCTGAGCGAAACCTTTGGCGCCCGTCACCTCGGCGAGCCTGAAGGTGGCCGTGCCGAAGGCTGGAAAAGCTTCGTGCGCACCCTCGATTCGCTGCAGTTCACTGCCGAGGAAGAAGCCGAAGTCGAGCAAGGCGCGATCGACGCGTTCAACCGCTTCACCGTGCTGCTGGAACAGGCTTACGCCACCGAAGCCGAATTGGCCTGACACAACACACATCCCCCTGTAGGAGCTGCCGAAGGCTGCGATCTTTTGATGTTGTTTTCAAGATCAAAAGATCGCAGCCTTCGGCAGCTCCTACAGGGGAACTGCGTAAGCCTGTAAGATCTCCATTCCGCTTCAGAAGCCACCGCTGAGCCCATGCCGCAACCCGCCTCCTCGAAACTCGCCCGTGTGCTGTTCGGCCTATTGGCCTACGTCAGCCTCGGCATTGGCCTGATCGCCATTGTCGTGCCCGGCCTGCCGACCACCGAGTTCATCCTTCTTGCCGCCTGGGCCGCGACCCGCAGCTCGCCGCGCCTGAGTGCCTGGCTGGAAAATCACCGCTTGTTCGGGCCGATCCTCAGCAACTGGCGCAACGGCAAGATCATTGCGCGCAAGGCCAAGGTCAGCGCCACGGTGAGCATGTTGCTCTGCGCCACGTTGATGCTGGTGATGCTCGATCATGGCTGGCCGGTCTATCTGGCGATTGCCGGGATGAGCCTGGGCAATCTGTGGATCTGGTCGCGCCCGGAATCTCTGGCAAAAACTGCCTGATCACGCTCGCCACAAGTCTCTCCTGCCCGTGACAAGCGCCGTCACCGTCCTGAAACATCCCTGTAATTAATCGCTTTTTCAGCACTTTCTCCTGCGCAAACGTTTAGCGCTGACCGTCCGTCGGCACGCGCCTCATGCGCTCTCGTTCCACGCCGATGAGCATTGAATGGCGCTGAATGGATTTGGCGAACCGGATAGTTCATATCCGCCTGCCACCCGTTTATTCATTCGCGAGATCGCCCCATGTTCGACGCTCTGTCCATTCGCCTGAAAATCGTTCTGCTCTCCGGCCTGTGCCTGCTCGGTGTGGTTGCGCTGATCGTCGGCATGAACATTTACCAGACCAACCAGAACGACGAACTGGTCAGTGACTCCAGCAACAAGCTGCTCACCGCCAGTGTCGAGAATCTGCTGCAAGCCAAAGCCGCTGAACAAGCAGTACGGGTGCAGAAGACCTTCGGTGAAAGCCTGACGGTGATCACGGCCGTAGCGGATCAGATCAAGGACATGCGCGTCATGGCCGCCAAGCGTTCGCTGGACGCCGGCGCCTTGCGCGAAGAGTTGAACCTGAGCCTGAAAACCGCTTTTGAGCGCAACGACAAAGTGCTCGGCATCTGGCTCGCTTTCGAACCGAACGCTCTCGACGGCAAGGACAGCGAATTCGCCAACGATGCCGCTCGCCAGTCCAATGAAGCCGGGCGCTTCGCCACGTACTGGAGCCGCGCCGCCGGCGCCTCGCTGAACACCATCATGGTCGAAGAAGACCTGACCAAAACCACCCTCAGCGTCAGCGGCACGCCGTACAACAGCTGGTACACCTGCCCTCGCGATGCCAAGCGCACCTGCCTGCTCGACCCGTATGCCGACACCGTCGGCGGCAAGGAAATGCTCATGACGACCATCTCCGTGCCGTTGATCGTCGACGGTAAAGCCATCGGCGTGGTCGGCGTCGACATCGCCCTCGACGCCCTGCAAGCGGCGGCCGTGGATTCCCAGAGCAACCTGTTCAATAACGCCGGGCACATGCTGATCGTCTCCGGCAGCGGCGTGCTCGCTGCCGACAGCTCCGACGCCACCAAGGTCGGCAAAAAGATCAGCGACACCCTCGGTGCCGATGGCAAGGATGTACTGCAACTGCTGACTTCGGGTACACCGAAGATTCTTGAACAGGGCGATCTGATTCGTGCCGTTTACCCAGTTGATCCGATCGGTAACTCACGCGCCTGGGGCGTAGTCATCGACCTGCCGAAACAAGTGCTGCTGGCCGATTCGGTCAAGCTGCAAGCGGTACTCGACGACGCGCAGGAAACCGGCGTGATCACTGCGCTGCTGGTTGCCGTGGTCGCCGGTCTGGTCGGCCTGTTGCTGATCTGGCTGACCGCGTCCGGTGTGACGCGTCCGATCAACAGCGTTGCCGAGATGCTGAAGAACATCGCCAGCGGCGAAGGCGACCTGACCCAGCGTCTGAACTACAGCAAAAAGGATGAACTGGGCGAACTGGTGAACTGGTTCAATCGTTTCCTCGACAAGCTGCAACCGACCATCGCGCAGATCAAGCAAAGCATCACCGAAGCGCGCGGCACCGCCGACCAGTCTTCGGAAATCGCCCGCCAGACCAGCGAAGGCATGCAGGTGCAGTTCCGCGAGATCGACCAGGTGGCCACCGCCTCCAACGAAATGAGCGCCACCGCCCACGACGTCGCCAACAGCGCCTCCAACGCGGCCAATGCCGCGAAAGGTGCCGATCAGTCGGCCAGGGACGGCATGTCGATCATCGAGCGCAGCACCCGCGACATCAACCAACTGGCCGATGAAGTCAGCAAAGCGGTGACCGAGGTTGAAGCGCTGGCGGTGAATAGCGAGCAGATCGGCTCGGTGCTGGAGGTGATCCGCAGCATCGCCGAACAGACCAACCTGCTCGCCCTCAACGCAGCGATCGAAGCGGCCCGTGCCGGTGAGAGCGGTCGTGGTTTCGCGGTGGTTGCCGACGAGGTGCGCAACCTGGCCAAACGTACGCAGGATTCGGTGGAAGAAATTCGCATCGTGATCGAGCGCATTCAGACGGGTACGCGGGGCGTGGTCGCGACCATGCATTCGAGCCAGACCCAGGCGCACAACAACGCCGGGCAGATTCGTCAGGCGGTCGATGCACTGGGCAAGATCAGCGACGCGGTGACGGTGATCAGCGACATGAACTTGCAGATTGCCAGTGCGGCTGAGCAGCAGAGTGCGGTGGCGGAAGAAGTGAACCGCAACGTCTCGGCGATTCGTACTGTCACCGAAACGCTGACTGAGCAAGCCACCGAATCGGCGGCGATCAGCAGCCAGCTCAATGCCCTGGCCAGTCAGCAGATGAAGTTGATGGATCAGTTCCGCGTCTGACGCTACACCGTTGAACCCTGTGGGAGCGAGCTTGCTCGCGAAAGCGGTCTGCCATTCAGTAATGATGTTGAATGTGACGCCCCCTTCGCGAGCAAGCTCGCTCCCACAGGGGAGAGTGTTCATTCGCTGGGCTTTCATCTAATCCAATGATTTTTTGCACTATCATCGCCCTCTCGCTCCGGAGGGCCTTCGATGACTGATTTACTCACGTCCATTCAAGCCGCACTCGGCTTGCCGCACACGCCGATTCCGTTCACCGCCGATGGCGCCCTGCCCTCGGCATTCGCGGTCACCGAGCTTGCCTGCGCCAGCATGGCCGCTGCCGGTCAGGCCGTCAGCCAATTGATCGAACAGCAGACCGGTCACTTGCCCGATATTGAAGTCGACCGACGCCTGGCCTCGTTCTGGTTCTCGACCTCGCTGCGCCCGATGGGCTGGCAAGTACCACCGCTGTGGGACCCGGTTGCCGGAGACTACGCGACAAAGGACGGCTGGATCCGTCTGCACACCAACGCCCCGCATCACCGCGCCGCCGCTGAAAGTGTGCTCGGTGCCTGCGCCGATCGTGCCGCGATGGCGGCGAAAGTCGCGCAATGGACGAGCACAGATCTGGAGCAAGCGGTGGTTGACGCCAACGGTTGTGCCGCCGAGATGCGCAGTTGGGCGCAGTGGCAAAAGCATCCGCAGGGATTGGCGGTAAATGCCGAACCGTTGGTGCATTTCATCGATTCGCCGGATGAACACGGTCAACCGTGGCAAGGTTCGGTGGCGCAACCGTTGGCCGGGATCAAGGTGCTGGATCTGACGCGCGTACTCGCCGGTCCCACCGCCAGCCGTTTTCTCGCCGGCCTTGGCGCCAATGTATTGCGCATCGATTCACCGATCTGGAACGAGCCCGGTGTCGTCCCGGAAATGACCCTCGGCAAACGCTGCGCGCGGCTGAATCTGCATGACTCGGCGGATCGTGCGGTGTTCGAGGGCTTGTTGAAAGAAACCGATATTCTGCTGCACGGATACCGCGCCGATGCCTTGGAAAATCTCGGGTTCGGCGTTGAGCGCCGTCGCCAGCTCGCGCCGGGCCTGATCGATGTCGGCCTCAATGCCTACGGCTGGAGCGGCCCGTGGCAAAACCGCCGTGGCTTCGACAGTCTGGTGCAGATGAGCAGCGGCATCGCCGAGGCCGGGCAGCAATGGCTGCAGGCAGACAAACCGACGCCGTTGCCGGTGCAGGCGCTGGATCATGCGACCGGGTATTTGCTGGCGGCGAGTGCGCTCCGACTGTTGACCGAGCGTTTGAAGACGGGTCGAAGTGGCTCGGCGCGGTTGTCGCTGGCGCGGACGGCGAAACTGTTGATCGAGTCTGGGCCGGGGACGAATGAAGCATTGCAGGCGGAAGATGAGCGGGATCAGGGTTCATTTCTGGAACAGACACCGTGGGGGCCGGCGCATCGCTTGCAGGTGCCGGTGAAGATCAGCGGCACACCGATTCAATGGGCGTTGCCGGCTACAGAGTTGGGGTCTCACCAACCACGGTGGGCTTAAAAAGCCCCTCACCCTAACCCTCTCCCAGAGGGAGAGGGGACTGATTGGGGGATATTCGAGAGATTCACCGACTTGAACGAATATCGGTGAATCCCTGATCAACTTGGTCTTTCAGGTCGATGGACAGCGCAACACACATCGGTCGGCCCCCCTCCCTCCGGGAGAGGGGACTGATTGGCGGGTATTCGAGAGATTCACCGACTTGAACGATTGGTGCTGAATCCATAATCGACTCGGTCCTTCAGGTCGATGTACAACGCAACACACCTCGGTCGGCCCCCCTCCCTCCGGGAGAGGGGACTGATTGGCGGATATTCGAGAGATTCACCGACTTGAACGCTTGGCGCTGAATCCATAATCGACTCGGTCTTGCAGGTCGATGGACAGCGCAACACACCTCGGTCGGCCCCCTCTCCCTCTGGGAGAGGGGACTGATTGGCGGGTATTCGAGATATTCACCGACTTGAACGCTTGGCGCTGAATCCATAATCGACTCGGTCTTTCAGCTCGATGTACAACGCAACACACCTCGGTCGGCCCCCTCCCTCCGGGAGAGGGGACTGATTGGCGGGTATTCGAGAGATTCACCGACTTGAACGCTTGGCGCTGAATCCATAATCGACTCGGTCCTTCAGGTCGATGTACAACGCAACATACCTCGGTCGGCCCCCCTCCCTCCGAGAGGGGACTGATTGGCGGGTATTCGAGAGATGCACCGACTTGAACGCTTGGCGCTGAATCCATAATCGACTCGGTCTTTCAGGTCGATGTACAACGCAACACACCTCGGTCGGCCCCCTCTCCCTCTGGGAGAGGGCTGGGGTGAGGGCTGCAATTTCAGGCCGAGCGATGATGTATCAATCTGCCCTGCTCAAAGACGTCCACAAAAGCTGCGCCGCATACCCTCGATAAGGCCGCCAGGCCTCAGCGCGCAAAGCCAAATCCCGCGCTGTCGGTCGCACGCCCTCCAACACTTCCAGTGCCCGTAGCAGCCCGACATCGCCATGGGGAAAACCATCCAGATCGCGCAATTGCCGCAACGCAATGTACTGCGCCGTCCACTCGCCTATCCCGTGCAACGCCAGTAGACGTGCCACTCCGTCCTCGCGATTCGGCTCGAACAATGAAGGTTCTTCCAGCAACGCCTGCGCCACCCCCGACAGCGTCCGCCCGCGACTTTTCGGCATGCCCAGCGCCGCCAGATCTGCCGCCGCCAATACGTGCGCCTCGGGAAACACATGCGTCAATCCGGGCACTGTGGATTCCAGCGTCGCGCCATATTGCGCCACCAGTTTCCCCGCCAGACGAATCGCCGCCACCACCGTAATCTGCTGCCCAAGCACCGCGCGAAAGGCCAGTTCCAAGCCATCCCACGCTCCCGGAATCCGCAACCCCGGCCACTGGGCAATCAGCCGCGCCAGCAACGGATCATTCGCCAGATGCCCTTGCATCACCGCCAGTTCCGCATCCAGATCAAACATCCGCCGCAACCTGACAACGATCTCGGGCACCATCAACGGATCAGGAAAATCCAGCTCAACGGCCAAGGCATTCCCTGCCTCAGGCCAAATTGAAACCGTGCCATGAAGCCCGTTCAAACCGATGCTGCGTGAATACACACCATCGACCACGACCTCCATCCCGACCACCGCCCGTGCCGCCAGAAACCCCAACATCGCCTCCCAGTCATACGGCGGCGCATACGCAAGCGCCAACCTCACAACGACAGCACACCGCTGTACAACCCGTATGCCGCCAGCCCCGCGCCGATGACCACGCAAGTGAAAATGCCTTTCTCGACATGAGTGAACAACGGCTCGCCCGCCTCATGTTTGGCCTTGGCAAACAGGATCACCCCCGGCGCATAGAGCAACGCCGACAACAGCAAATACTTCACCCCGCCGGCATACAGCAACCACACCGCATAACCGAGGGCGATACCGCCGATCAGCAAATCCTTGGTGCGCTCTGCCGAGGCGTGTTCATAGGTTTCGCCGCGCCCGCTCAACAGCACTGCGTACGCCGCCGACCACAGGTACGGCACCAGAATCATCGACGAGGCCAGATAAATCAGGCTGGTGTAAGTGCCCGCCGAAAACAGCGTGATCAACAGGAAAATCTGGATCATCGCGTTGGTCAGCCACAACGCGTTGACCGGCACATGATTCTTGTTTTCCTTTTTCAGGAACGCCGGCATGGTCTTGTCCTTGGCCGTGGCGAAGAGGATTTCCGCACACAGCAGCGCCCACGACAACAGCGCACCGAGCAGGGAAATCGCCAGACCAATGCTGATCAACAGTGCGCCCCACGGCCCGACGATGTGCTCAAGCACCGCCGCCAGTGACGGGTTTTGCAGATTCGCCAGCTCCGGCTGGCTCATGATCCCCAGCGACAGCACGTTGACCAGCACCAGCAGCGCCAGTACGCCGATAAATCCGATCACCGTGGCGCGGCCGACGTCGCTGCGTTTTTCCGCCCGCGCCGAGTACACACTGGCGCCTTCGATGCCGATGAACACGAACACCGTGACCAGCATCATGTTGCGCACCTGATCCATCACCCCGCCGAAATTCGGGTTGCTGGTGCCCCAGATATCGCGGGTAAAAATGTCAGCCTTGAAGGCGACGGCAGCGATGACGATGAACATGATCAGCGGTACGACTTTGGCCACCGTGGTCAGTTGATTGATCAGCGCCGCCTCCTTGATCCCGCGCATCACCAGAAAATGCACGGCCCACAGCAGCACCGACGCGCAACCAATAGCGATCGGCGTATTGCCCTGGCCGAACACCGGAAAGAAGTAACCGAGGGTGCTGAACAGCAGGACGAAATAACCGACGTTGCCCAGCCAGGCGCTGATCCAGTAACCCCAGGCGGACGAGAAACCCATGTAGTCGCCAAACCCGGCCTTGGCGTAAGCGTAGACACCCGAGTCCAGTTCCGGCTTGCGATTGGCCAACGTCTGAAACACGAACGCCAGGGTCAACATACCGATCGCCGTGATGCCCCAGCCGATCAGAATCGCCCCGGCATCGGCGCGTGCTGCCATGTTCTGCGGCAACGAGAAAATCCCCCCGCCAATCATCGAACCCACCACCAGGGCGATCAACGCGCCAAGGCGCAGCTTTTGCGTCGGTTGCGACATTTCAGTTTCCCTTTTTGTGTGGTGATCGGTTGTTTGTAACGACTATTTACTAAATCAATAAAGCAAGATGATGGCTATCAGGTAAAGCCACTAAATATATAGCCGATGACGCTAACGCCTAGCACGTTAAGACAGTTTTGTGCGCTGATCCTGATAAATCAATTCTGTACTGAAAACAGAGGCGGAAAATTTGCCAAAAGCTGAAAAAGAACTAGCGTGATAATTCGAAAGTAATAATAGCCATTCCCAAAGATGTAGCCACAACGCCTCTAGGACGGGCCTTGCGGGCAGGAGCTTTATGCCTTCAGCCGGAGCCTAAGTCATTCATTAACAATGGAATGTGACCATGCACTGATCTAAGTCAGCTGTTTGAACAGACAACAGAACTACGCTGTGATCTCTTCTCTCCTGCAATGGAGTCATGCAATGTCTGAAGCTCCCGGAAAACTACGACTAGGTGCACTGGTTGCATTGGTAGTCGGCTCAATGATCGGTGGCGGGATATTTTCTTTGCCACAAAACATGGCCGCCAGCGCCGACGTCGGTGCAGTACTGATCGGTTGGGCCATCACCGCTGTCGGCATGCTCACTCTCGCTTTTGTCTTTCAAACCCTCGCCAATCGCAAGCCTGACCTGGACGGCGGTGTCTACGCCTACGCCAAGGCCGGATTCGGCGATTACATGGGTTTCTCGTCCGCCTGGGGTTACTGGATCAGCGCCTGGCTGGGCAACGTCGGTTACTTCGTTCTGCTGTTCAGCACCCTCGGTTATTTCTTCCCGATTTTCGGTGAAGGCAACACCGTTGCTGCGGTAATCGGCGCCTCGGTTTTACTGTGGGCCGTGCACTTTCTGGTGCTGCGCGGGATCAAGGAAGCGGCGTTCATCAACCTCGTGACCACGGTCGCCAAGGTCGTACCGCTGCTGCTGTTCGTGTTGATCGCGGTGTTCGCCTTCAAACTGGACATCTTCACCGCCGACATCTGGGGCATCAAAAACCCGGATCTGGGCAGTGTGATGAACCAGGTGCGCAACATGATGCTGGTCACCGTCTGGGTGTTCATCGGCATCGAGGGTGCGAGCATCTTCTCGGCCCGTGCGGAAAAACGCTCGGACGTCGGCAAAGCCACCGTGATCGGTTTCATCACCGTGCTGCTGTTTCTGGTGCTGGTGAACGTGCTGTCGCTGGGCATCATGACCCAACCGGAACTGGCGAAACTGCAGAACCCGTCGATGGCCGCCGTGCTTGAGCATGTAGTCGGTCACTGGGGCGCGGTGCTGATCAGCGTCGGTCTGATCATCTCCTTGCTGGGAGCGCTGCTGTCGTGGGTGCTGCTGTGTGCGGAGATCATGTTCGCCGCCGCCAAAGACCACACCATGCCGGAGTTCCTGCGTAAGGAGAACGCCAACCACGTACCGGTCAACGCCCTGTGGCTGACCAATGCGATGGTGCAGATTTTCCTGATCATCACGCTGTTCTCGGCAAGTACTTACCTGTCGCTGATCTACCTCGCCACCTCGATGATTCTGGTGCCGTACCTGTGGTCGGCGGCCTATGCCCTGCTGCTGGCGGTGCGCGGCGAAAGCTACGAGGGCTTCGCGGCCGAGCGGCGCAAGGATCTGATTATCGGCGGCATCGCGCTGATCTATGCGGTCTGGTTGCTCTACGCCGGCGGTGTGAAATACCTGCTGCTCTCCGCCCTGCTCTATGCGCCCGGCGCGATCCTGTTCGCCAAAGCCAAGCTGGAACTCAAACAACCGATTTTCACTAACGTCGAGAAGCTGATTTTCGCCGCAGTGGTCGTGGGTGCCCTGGTGGCTGCCTACGGTCTCTACGACGGCTTCCTGACTCTGTAACCCCTGATTGTTTTGTTATCTGGAGGATCTGAAATGACCACGGAAAAAGTTAAGTACGGCGTCCATTCCGAAGCCGGCAAACTGCGCAAAGTCATGGTGTGCTCCCCAGGTCTGGCCCATCAGCGGCTGACCCCGAACAACTGCGATGAACTGCTGTTCGACGACGTGCTCTGGGTGGCTCAGGCCAAGCGCGACCACTTCGACTTCGTCACCAAGATGCGCGAGCGCGGCATCGACGTGCTGGAAATGCACAACCTGCTGACTGACATCGTCGCTATCCCTGAGGCACTGGACTGGATTCTCGAGCGCAAGGTCACCGCCGACTCAGTGGGCCTGGGCCTGATCAACGAAGTCAAATCCTGGCTGAAGAGCCTGGAGCCACGGCACATCGCTGAATTCCTGATTGGTGGCGTGTCTGCCGATGATCTGCCGGACAGTTTCGGCGGCAAGACCATCCAGATGTTCCGCGACTTCCTCGGCCACTCCAGCTTCATTCTGCCGCCGCTGCCGAACACCCAGTTCACCCGCGACACCACCTGCTGGATCTACGGCGGCGTAACGCTGAACCCGATGTACTGGCCAGCGCGCCGTCAGGAAACCCTGCTGGCCACCGCCATTTACAAATTCCACCCACAGTTCACCAACGCCGAATTCGAAATCTGGTACGGCGACCCAGACAAGGAGCACGGCAGCTCCACCCTTGAAGGGGGCGACGTCATGCCAATCGGCAACGGCGTGGTGTTGATCGGTATGGGCGAGCGCTCATCGCGTCAGGCCATCGGCCAACTGGCGCTGAACCTGTTCAAGAACAAAGCCGTGGAAAAAGTCATCGTCGCCGGCCTGCCGAAGTCCCGCGCGGCGATGCACCTGGACACGGTGTTCAGCTTCTGCGATCGCGACCTCGTGACGATTTTCCCTGAGGTGGTTAATCAGATTGTCGCGTTCACCCTGCGCCCTGACGAAAGCAAACAGGGCGGCATCGACATCCGCCGCGAAGAAGGCACCTTCCTGGACACCGTGGCCAAAGCCCTCAACCTGGCGAAGCTGCGCGTGGTGGAAACAGGCGGCAACAGCTTCGCCGCCGAGCGCGAGCAATGGGACGACGGCAACAACGTGGTGGCCGTGGAGCCGGGCGTGGTCATCGGCTACGACCGCAACACCTACACCAACACCCTGCTGCGCAAGGCCGGCGTGGAAGTCATCACCATCAGCGCCGGTGAACTGGGCCGAGGCCGTGGCGGCGGCCACTGCATGACCTGCCCGATCGTGCGTGACCCAATCGATTACTAAACGACCATCTCCCCGGCCGCACCCATCCCGTAGCGGCCGGGCCGATTACCGAATCCAAGGAGAATCATCATGGCGTTCAACATTCACAACCGTAACCTGCTCAGCCTGGAACACCACACCCCACGTGAGCTGCGTTACCTGCTCGACCTGTCCCGCGATCTCAAACGCGCGAAATACACCGGCACCGAGCAACAACACCTGAAGGGCAACAACATCGCCCTGATCTTCGAAAAAACCTCGACCCGCACCCGTTGCGCGTTCGAAGTGGCGGCCTATGACCAAGGTGCCAACGTCACCTACATCGACCCGAACTCTTCGCAGATCGGCCACAAGGAAAGTATGAAAGACACCGCCCGCGTGCTCGGGCGCATGTACGACGCCATCGAGTACCGTGGCTTCAAACAGGAAATCGTCGAAGAACTGGCCAAGTTCGCCGGTGTGCCAGTGTTCAACGGTCTGACCGATGAATATCACCCGACTCAGATGATCGCCGACGTGCTGACCATGCGTGAACACGCCGACAAGCCGATCCATGACATCAGCTACGCCTACCTCGGCGATGCGCGCAACAACATGGGTAACTCGCTGCTGCTGGTCGGCGCCAAACTGGGCATGGACGTGCGCATCTGCGCGCCGAAAGCGCTGTGGCCACTGGATGATCTGGTCGAGCGTTGCCACAAATATGCGGAAGAAAGTGGCGCACGTATCACCCTGACTGAAGACCCGAAAGCCGCCGTTAAAGGCGTCGACTTCATTCACACCGACGTTTGGGTATCGATGGGCGAGCCAGTGGAAGCCTGGGCCGAGCGTATCCAGCAACTGCTGCCGTACCAGGTCAACGCCGAGCTGATGAAAGCCTCCGGCAACCCACGCACCAAGTTCATGCACTGCCTGCCGGCGTTCCACAACAGCGATACCAAGGTCGGCAAACAGATTGCCGAGCAGTATCCGCATTTGAAAAACGGCATCGAAGTGACCGACGACGTGTTCGAGTCGCCTGCCTGCATCGCCTTCGAGCAAGCGGAAAACCGCATGCACACGATCAAGGCGATTCTGGTCTCGACCCTGGCTGATCTGTAACTGGATGATCAGGTTCTCCTGATCAACCAACAACCTGTAGGAGCTGCCGAAGGCTGCGATCTTTTGACTTTGCTTGTTCAAGATCAAGATCAACAGATCGCAGCCTTCGGCAGCTCCTACAGGGTCATCGAATTCTGAAAGGATTGCATTATGCGTATCGTCGTAGCGCTGGGCGGTAACGCCCTGCTCCGCCGTGGTGAACCGATGACCGCTGACAATCAGCGCGCCAACATCCGCATCGCCACCGAGCAAATCGCCAAGATCCATCCCGGCAACCAACTGGTCATCGCCCACGGCAATGGCCCGCAAGTCGGCCTGCTGTCGCTGCAAGCGGCGGCCTACACCTCCGTCACCCCTTACCCGCTGGACGTGCTCGGTGCCGAAACCGAAGGCATGATCGGCTACATCATCGAACAGGAACTGGGCAACCTGCTCGACTTCGAGGTGCCGTTCGCCACCCTGCTGACCCAGGTTGAAGTCGACGCCAACGACCCTGCCTTCAAGAACCCGACCAAACCGATCGGCCCGGTTTACGACAAGGCCGAAGCGGAAAAACTCGCCGCCGATAAAGGCTGGGCGATTGCTCCGGACGGCGACAAGTTCCGCCGCGTAGTCGCCAGTCCACGGCCAAAACGCATCTTCGAAATCCGCCCGATCAAGTGGCTGCTGGACAAGGGCAGCATCGTGATTTGCGCCGGCGGTGGCGGGATTCCGACCATGTACGACGAGAACCGTAATCTCAAGGGTATCGAGGCGGTGATCGACAAGGACCTGTGCTCGTCGCTGCTCGCCGAGCAACTGGAAGCCGACCTGCTGGTGATCGCCACTGACGTCAACGCGGCGTTCATCGACTACGGCAAACCAACGCAGAAAGCCATTGCCGAAGCGCACCCGGATGAACTCGAACGCCTCGGTTTCGCCGCCGGTTCGATGGGACCGAAGGTGCAGGCAGCCTGCGAATTCGCGCGCCATACTGGCAAAGTTGCGGTGATCGGTTCGCTGGCGGATATCGAAGCCATCGTTCAGGGCACTGCCGGTACTCGCGTGACCACCGCCAAGCCCGGCATCAGCTATCGATAATTAGAAACTCCGGGGGCAGGCCCGAGGTCTGCCCTTCTCCCATGCCTTGAAAGGAGTAAACCATGGCCCAATTCGAACCCGGTCGCCTGCACATCGAGCGGCATGCGTTGACGCCGGATGACGTCAGTTACAACGTGCACCTCGACTATGAAGTGTTCACCGATCCGCAAAAAGGCAAAGGGATTCAGTTCACGATGCATGGCAACCTTCAGGGCAAGGACATGAAAGAGACCTTCTTCCTGCCCAAAGAGGAGGCCTACAACTTTGCCAACAATGTGACGAAAATCGCCGAGAAGTACGGCATTCCCAAGACGCACAGCCAGATTGGCTCGGTTCACAAGCATTACGACATGATGTTCGAAGACATCCGCAAGCAACTTGATATGAAGTCCGGCGACCCGGTCAATCTTGAGCACTTCGAATAACCCGCAAAAGCCCCTCACCCTAGCCCTCTCCCAAAGGGAGAGGGGACTGACCGAAGTGTCTGATGGCAGACATCGACCTGAAAGACCGAGTCGATTATGGATTCACAGCCGTATTTTCAGGTCGGCGTACCTCGTGAGCATTCCACAATCGGCCCCCTCTCCCTCCGGGAGAGGGCTGGGGTGAGGGTGCTTTTGCTTTCACCTCTCTCCAAGCCCAAGGCATACTTGCCACCCTCCGCTCTGCAGATCACTGAACCGCCCCATGCGTATCCACGTCAGTTTCATCGACCGCGTCGGCATCACCCAGGAAGTTCTGGCTATCCTCGGTGGGCGCAATCTCAATCTGGATGCGGTGGAGATGATCCCGCCCAACGTCTACATCGACGCGCCGACCCTGAGCCCGCAAGTGCTCGAAGAACTGAAAGATGCGCTGTTCCGCGTGCTCGGCGTGGAAGCGGTGACCGTGGTCGACATCCTCCCCGGCCAGCGTCGGCACTTGCAGCTCGACGCGTTGCTGGCTGCGATGACCGATCCGGTTTTGGCGCTCGACAGCGCCGGCAAAGTGCTGCTCGCCAACCCGGCATTAATCGCGCTCTACGGTCGCGAACCGGCCGGTGAAAGCGTCTCTGAACTGTTCAACGACCCCGCCCTGCTCGACACCTTGCTCGAACACGGCTTTCGCCTGCCGCTGCGCGAAATCACCGTCAACGGTCAGACCTTGTTGCTCGATGCCACGCCAATCACCGACGCTGGCGCCCTGCTGACCTTGTACCAACCGAACCGCATCGGCGAACAACTCTCGGCGCTGCACCACGACCACGCCGAAGGTTTCGACGCGCTGCTCGGCGAGTCCCCGGCAATCCGCACACTCAAGGCACGCGCGCAAAGAGTCGCCGCCCTCGACGCCCCCCTGCTGATCCAGGGCGAAACCGGCACCGGCAAAGAACTGGTCGCCCGTGCCTGCCACGCCATCAGCGCGCGACACAGCGCACCGTTTCTCGCCCTCAACTGCGCAGCGCTGCCGGAGAACCTCGCCGAAAGCGAACTGTTCGGCTACGCCCCCGGTGCCTTCACCGGTGCAGCGCGCGGTGGCAAACCGGGGCTGATGGAACTGGCCAACCAGGGCACGGTGTTTCTCGATGAGATCGGCGAGATGTCGCCGTACTTGCAGGCCAAGCTGCTGCGTTTCTTGAACGACGGCAGCTTCCGCCGCGTCGGCGGTGATCGCGAGGTGAAGGTCAACGTGCGCATCCTCAGCGCGACCCACCGTGATCTGGAAAAAATGGTCAGCGAAGGCTTGTTCCGCGAAGACCTGTTTTATCGCCTCAACGTACTCAACGTCGAAGTGCCGCCGCTGCGCGAGCGCGGCCAGGACATTCTGTTGCTGGCACGCTATTTCATGCAGCAGGCTTGTGCGCAGATTCAGCGCCCGGTCTGCCGCCTCGCCCCGGGGACTTACCCGGCGCTGCTCGGCAATCGCTGGCCGGGCAACGTACGACAATTGCAGAACGTGATCTTCCGCGCGGCGGCGATTTGCGAGAGTAGCCTGGTGGATATCGGCGACCTCGACATTGCCGGCACCTCGGTGGCGCGGCAAACCGACAGCGATGTCGACAGCCTCGAACAAGCGGTCGAATCTTTCGAAAAAACGCTGCTGGAAAAACTCTACGTCAGCTATCCCTCGACCCGCCAACTGGCCAGCCGCCTGCAAACTTCGCACACGGCCATCGCCCATCGCCTGCGCAAATACGGAATTCCCAACAAACCTTGAATACCCCACAAATCCCCTGTAGGAGTGAGCCTGCTCGCGATAGCGGTCTGACATTCAACATTTGCGACGTCTGACACACCGCTATCGCGAGCAGGCTCACTCCTACATTGATTTGTGGCGGATTCGTAATCCGTTCAAAAACGACCTCCAACTGTACTGAAAGCGCTACAGCGGAACGATATCGATACACCCTCCTCCGATCACCGCTGTGCAAGGCTTTGATCCCGTTCAGCTTTTATCCTCGCTCTAGGCTGTAGCGATTTCGCTACAGAGATGCCTCCAGTGTCGCCCCCTTCGATATCTAAATCATTGATTTATAAAGATTAATAAACCTTGGCCGCATTCTTGCTAATCAACCCCTCATAAATAAGGGCCTTCGCGCCCGACTATTCCACCGCGTCCACCAGACGAGTCTGGCCCCCTGAGGAGTTTCCATGAGCGAGTTGCGTTTTACTGAAGATCACGAATGGCTGCGCACCGAAGCTGACGGCAGCGTTACTGTCGGCATCACCGCTTTCGCGCAGAACGCCTTGGGCGACGTGGTGTTCGTGCAACTGCCTGAATTGCAGGCTTACGACAAAGGCGCCGAAGCCGCCACCGTGGAATCGGTAAAAGCCGCCAGCGGCGTGTACATGCCGCTCGACGGCGAAGTGCTGGCGACCAACCCGGCACTGGAAGACAGCCCGGAACTGGTCAACGAAGATCCGCTGGGCGAAGGCTGGTTCTTCCGCTTCCAGCCAAGCGATGCCGCCGCTGTCGGCAAACTGCTCGATCAGGACGCGTACGACCGTCTGATCAAAGCCCAAGCCGAAGCCTGAGGAACACCGACATGACTCAAATCAACCTCGGCACCGCCAACGAATTCATCGCCCGTCATATCGGCCCGCGCGCCGGTGACGAGCAAGCCATGCTCAACAGCCTCGGCTTCGACTCGCTCGAAGCGCTGAGCGCCAGCGTCATCCCGGAAAGCATCAAGGGCACCAGCGTGCTCGGCATGGACGACGGCCTCAGCGAAGCCGATGCCCTGGCGATGATCAAATCGATCGCCGGCAAGAATCAGTTGTTCAAGACCTACATCGGCCAGGGCTACTACAACTGCCACACGCCGTCGCCGATCCTGCGCAACCTGTTGGAAAACCCGGCCTGGTACACCGCGTACACG
Organism: Pseudomonas crudilactis; assembly: GCF_013433315.1. Taxonomy (GTDB): domain Bacteria; phylum Pseudomonadota; class Gammaproteobacteria; order Pseudomonadales; family Pseudomonadaceae; genus Aquipseudomonas; species Aquipseudomonas crudilactis. The sequence goes on from NZ_WXVV01000008.1 coordinate 154,940, forward strand.
CCGTACCAGCCAGAAATTTCCCAGGGCCGTCTCGAAGCGCTGCTGAACTTCCAGACCATGATCAGCGACCTCACCGGCCTGCCGATCGCCAACGCTTCCCTGCTCGATGAAGCCACCGCCGCTGCCGAAGCCATGACCTTCTGCAAACGCCTGAGCAAGAACAAGGGCAGCCACCAATTCTTCGCCTCGATCCACAGCCACCCGCAAACCCTCGACGTGCTGCGCACCCGTGCCGAGCCGCTGGGCATTGACGTGGTCGTCGGCGACGAGCGTGAACTGACTGACGTGACGCCGTTCTTCGGCGCGCTGCTGCAATACCCGGCGAGCAACGGTGATGTGTTCGACTACCGCGAACTGACCGAACGCTTCCACGCCGCCAACGCTTTGGTCGCCGTCGCCGCTGACCTGCTGGCCCTGACCTTGCTGACCGCGCCGGGCGAGTTCGGCGCTGACGTCGCCATCGGCTCCGCGCAACGCTTCGGCGTGCCGCTGGGCTTCGGTGGCCCGCACGCGGCTTACTTCTCCACCAAAGATGCGTTCAAACGCGACATGCCGGGCCGTCTGGTCGGCGTTTCGGTTGACCGCTTCGGCAAGCCGGCGCTGCGTCTGGCGATGCAAACCCGCGAGCAACACATCCGCCGCGAGAAGGCCACCTCGAACATCTGCACCGCGCAAGTGCTGCTGGCCAACATCGCCAGCATGTACGCCGTCTACCACGGCCCGAAAGGCCTGACCCAGATCGCCAACCGCGTACATCACCTGACCGCGATTCTGGCCAAGGGCCTGACCGCGCTCGGCGCGAAAGTCGAACAAGCCAGCTTCTTCGACACCCTGACCGTGGCCACCGGCGCACAAACCGCCGCACTGCACGACAAGGCACACGCTGCGCAGATCAACCTGCGCGTGATCGACGCTCAGCGTCTGGGCCTGTCGGTCGACGAAACCACCACCCAGGCGGATATCGAAACCCTGTGGAGCCTGATCGCCGACGGCAAGACCCTGCCGGACTTTGCAGCTCTCGCCGGCTCCGTACAAAGCACCATCCCAGCATCGCTGGTACGCCAGTCGCCAATCCTCAGCCATCCGGTATTCAACCGTTATCACTCGGAAACCGAGCTGATGCGCTACCTGCGCAAACTGGCCGACAAGGACCTGGCACTGGATCGCACCATGATCCCGTTGGGCTCGTGCACGATGAAACTCAACGCTGCCAGCGAAATGATCCCGGTGACCTGGGCTGAATTCGGTGCCCTGCATCCGTTCGCACCGGCCGCGCAAAGTGCCGGTTACCAGCAACTGACCGACGAACTGGAGGCGATGCTCTGCGCCGCTACCGGTTACGACGCGATCTCGCTGCAACCGAACGCCGGTTCGCAAGGTGAATACGCAGGCCTCTTGGCCATCCGCGCCTATCACCAGAGCCGTGGCGATGAGCGTCGCGACATCTGCCTGATTCCGTCGTCCGCCCACGGCACCAACCCGGCCACCGCCAACATGGCTGGCATGCGCGTTGTCGTGACCGCGTGCGATGCGCGCGGCAACGTCGACATTGAAGACCTGCGTGCCAAAGCCATCGAGCACCGCGAACACCTCGCCGCGCTGATGATCACTTACCCGTCGACCCACGGCGTGTTCGAAGAAGGCATCCGCGAAATCTGCGGGATCATTCATGACAACGGCGGTCAGGTGTACATCGACGGCGCCAACATGAACGCAATGGTCGGCCTCTGCGCACCGGGCAAGTTCGGCGGCGATGTTTCGCACCTGAACCTGCACAAAACCTTCTGCATCCCCCACGGCGGTGGCGGCCCGGGCGTCGGCCCGATTGGTGTCAAGTCGCACCTGACTCCGTTCCTGCCGGGCCACGGCCAGATGGAACGCAAGGAAGGCGCGGTCTGCGCAGCACCGTTCGGCAGCGCAAGCATTTTGCCGATCACCTGGATGTACATTCGCATGATGGGCGGCGCCGGTTTGAAGCGCGCTTCGCAGCTGGCGATCCTCAATGCCAACTACATCTCCCGTCGCCTCGAAGAGCACTACCCAGTGCTGTACACCGGCAGCAACGGTCTGGTGGCACACGAGTGCATTCTCGATCTGCGTCCGTTGAAAGACAGCAGCGGCATCAGCGTTGATGACGTCGCCAAGCGCCTGATCGACTTCGGCTTCCACGCGCCGACCATGTCGTTCCCGGTAGCCGGCACGCTGATGATCGAGCCGACCGAAAGCGAATCCAAGGAAGAACTGGACCGCTTCTGCGACGCGATGATTCGCATCCGCGAAGAAATCCGCGCGGTGGAAAACGGCACGCTGGACAAGGACGACAACCCGCTGAAGAACGCGCCGCACACGGCGGCAGAACTGGTGGGCGAGTGGACTCACCCGTATAGCCGCGAGCAGGCCGTTTATCCGGTTGCGTCGTTGATCGAAGGCAAATACTGGCCACCGGTCGGTCGCGTCGACAACGTCTTCGGCGATCGCAACCTGGTCTGCGCCTGCCCGTCGATCGAAAGCTACGCTTAAACCAGAAAGGGGCGAACCACTCGCCCCCACCGCTTAACCTGTAGGAGCTGCCGAAGGCTGCGATCTTTTGATCTTGCTGTTGAAAGATCAGGATCAAAAGATCGCAGCCTTCGGCAGCTCCTACAGGGGAACGCATCAAGCCTGATGTTTCGCCAATTCCTATAACAAGAAACCGGAGAACCACTCATGTCGTTAAGCGTGTTCGACCTGTTCAAGATTGGCATCGGCCCCTCCAGTTCCCACACCGTCGGCCCGATGCGCGCTGCTGCGCGTTTCGCCGAAGGCCTGCGCCGGGAAAACCTGCTGACCACCACCGCCAGCGTTCGCGTCGAACTCTACGGCTCCCTCGGCGCCACCGGTAAAGGCCACGGCAGCGACAAAGCCGTGCTGCTCGGCCTCGAAGGCGAACACCCGGACACCGTCGATACCGAAACCGTTGCCGCCCGTCTGCAAGAAATTCGCGGCAACGGCCGGCTTAACCTGCTCGGTGAACACAGCATTGCGTTCAACGAGAAAGAACACCTGGCGATGATCCGCAAGCCGCTGGCCTATCACCCCAACGGCATGATCTTCCGCGCCTTTGATGCGGCGGGCCTGCAGATTCGCAGCCGCGAGTACTACTCGGTCGGTGGCGGGTTTGTGGTCGATGAAGATGCGGCCGGCGCCGATCGCATCGTCGAAGACGCCACGCCGCTGACCTTCCCGTTCAAAAGTGCCAAGGACTTGCTCAGCCATTGCGCCACCTATGGTCTGTCGATCAGTCAGGTGATGCTGACCAATGAAAGCGCCTGGCGCCCGGAAGCGGAGACCCGTGCCGGCCTGCTGAAAATCTGGCAAGTAATGCAGGACTGCGTCGCCGCCGGTTGTCGTAACGAAGGCATTCTGCCGGGCGGTTTGAAGGTCAAACGTCGTGCGGCGGCGTTGCATCGGCAACTGTGCAAGAACCCGGAATCGGCGTTGCGTGATCCGTTGTCGGTGCTTGATTGGGTCAACCTTTACGCACTCGCCGTCAACGAAGAAAACGCCAATGGTGGCCGCGTGGTCACCGCCCCCACCAACGGTGCGGCCGGGATCATTCCGGCAGTGCTGCATTACTACATGCGTTTTATCCCCGGTGCGAATGATGACGGCGTCGTGCGCTTTCTGCTGACGGCGGCGGCCATTGGCATTCTCTACAAGGAAAATGCCTCGATCTCGGGCGCCGAAGTCGGTTGTCAGGGTGAAGTCGGCGTGGCCTGTTCGATGGCCGCCGGCGCGTTGTGCGAAGTGCTCGGCGGCAGCGTTCAGCAGGTCGAGAACGCCGCAGAAATCGGCATGGAACACAACCTCGGCCTGACCTGCGACCCGATTGGCGGACTGGTGCAAGTGCCGTGCATCGAGCGCAATGCGATGGGCTCGGTGAAAGCGATCAACGCGGTGCGCATGGCCCTGCGTGGCGACGGCCAGCATTTCGTCTCCCTCGACAAAGTCATCCGCACCATGCGCCAGACCGGCGCCGACATGAAAAGCAAATACAAAGAGACCGCCCGCGGCGGTCTGGCGGTCAACATTATCGAATGCTGATCACGAACCAAGCCAAACCAAAATTGACCACCTCTCCCCCAGGGAGAGAAACGTAATTAGCCCCCTCTCCCTCCGGGAGAGGGCTGGGGTGAGGGGCTTTTGATCTTGATCTTGCCGCTTCCCCCCAACTCAAATTTTCAAGGAGCCACGCATGTCCACCGAACAACTGTCGAAAACCCCGCTGCACGCTCTGCACCTCGAACTCGGCGCCCGCATGGTGCCGTTCGCCGGCTACGACATGCCGGTGCAATACCCGCTCGGCGTGATGAAAGAACATCAGCACACCCGTGAGCAGGCCGGGCTATTCGATGTCTCGCACATGGGCCAGATCCGCCTGACCGGCGCCAACGCCGCCAAAGCGCTGGAAAGCCTGGTGCCGGTAGACATCATCGACCTGCCGGTGGGTATGCAGCGTTACGCGATGTTCACCAACGAGAACGGCGGCATTCTCGATGACTTGATGGTCGCCAACCTCGGCAACGACGAACTGTTCCTGGTGGTCAATGCCGCCTGCAAGGATCAGGACTTGGCCCACCTGCAAAAACACATCGGCGATCAGTGCACCATTACGGCGCTGTTCGAAGAGCGCGCCCTCTTGGCATTGCAGGGTCCGGCAGCCGTTACCGTGCTGGCGCGACTGGCTCCCGACGTGGCGAAAATGACGTTCATGCAGTTCGCCCGCGTCAATCTGCTGGGTGTCGACTGCTTCGTCAGCCGTTCGGGCTACACCGGTGAAGACGGTTTCGAAATCTCCGTTCCGGCGGCCGATGCCGAAAAACTTGCGCGCGCCCTGCTCGCTGAACCGGAAGTCCAGGCCATCGGACTCGGTGCTCGCGATTCGCTGCGCCTGGAAGCCGGCCTGTGCCTGTATGGCCACGACATGAACACCGAGACCACGCCGATCGAAGCCAGTCTGCTGTGGGCAATGTCCAAGCCTCGCCGCACTGATGGCGCGCGCGCCGGCGGTTTCCCGGGGGCGGAAAACATTTTCGCCCAGCAGCAGAATGGCGTCGCACGTAAACGCGTCGGCCTGCTACCGCAAGAACGCACCCCGGTGCGTGAAGGCGCAGAAATCGTCAACGAAGCCGGCGAGATCATCGGCAGCGTGTGCAGCGGTGGCTTTGGTCCGACCTTGGGCGGGCCGTTGGCGATGGGTTACCTCGACAGCGCTTATGTCACCCTCGACACACCGGTCTGGGCCATCGTTCGTGGGAAAAAGGTGCAAATGCTTGTAAGCAAAATGCCATTTGTTCCACAACGCTACTATCGCGGTTGATTGACTGTTTCTATAAGTAACGCGATTGCGTAATGCGTGCACTAATGTGTCACGCAATCGCCACAAAAAAGTGCATTTTCTAACATTCGATTCGAATATGAACATTGCTTATAACGCCCGAAAACAATTGAACAAGCTAATCGTCTAAGCCCGCACTAGTGAACTGACTAACTGCCAGAAAGCGCAGTAAAACCGGGGCCTTCGCAGGGCTTGTTTTTTCTCCCGTAGTTGGCGTAGAGTTTGTCCACTGTGTTTGCATGGGTCAGCTTGGAATCGTGACCTGGGCAGTAGCCTACAAGTTAGCTACATCCCGTTCGACGTCTTCTTACTCTCCTGCAACCAGCCCCAGTACTCTTTCATGTGAAGGAGACTGTCATTAATTTTTGCGTCAAAGGAAATAAGAAATGTCCACACGTCAGAGCGGTACCGTCAAGTGGTTTAACGACGAGAAAGGTTTTGGTTTTATCACTCCAGAAAGCGGTCCGGATCTGTTCGTGCATTTCCGCGCCATTCAGGGCAACGGCTTCAAAAGCCTGAAAGAAGGCCAGAAAGTGACCTTCGTTGCTGTGCAAGGCCAGAAAGGCATGCAGGCTGACGAAGTACAAGCAGAAGCCTGATTTCTGTTACGAAAAAGCCCCTGATATTGATATCAGGGGCTTTTTTGTGCGCGCGAATCCGTAAAATGGCGCTTCACTTTGCGTCCAGAGGCTGCCATGTCGAAAAACCTGCTCACCCCACAGGGCGATTTTCCTGCCGTTGGCCTGGGCCGTCGTCTGGCAGCGATGTTCTATGACTTTCTGCTGTGCACAGCGCTGCTGATCGTCACCGGTTTCGTTTACAAACTGATCCAGGCCGCGATCATTGGCGAAGAACGCCTGCGTGCGCTGACTGATGCCGGAAAAATGGACGGCGACCCGCTCTACTCCACCGTGCTGCTGCTGGTGTTGTTCGCATTCTTCGCCAAGTTCTGGACCCATGGCGGGCAGACACTGGGCATGCAGGTGTGGGGCATTCGCGTGCAGAACGCCAATGGCACCGCGATCAGCCTGTGGCAGGCGCTGTTGCGGTTCATGGTGTCGATTGCGTCGTGGTTGTGCGTGGGGCTGGGATTCTTCTGGTCGCTGTACGACAAGCAGAAGCGCACGTGGCATGACATCTATTCCGATACACGCGTGGTGCGAATCCCGAAAAAGACCAAATAACTTCCAGACACCAAAAACCACTGTAGGAGTGAGCCTGCTCGCGATAGCGGTGTGTCAGTCAACATAATTGTTATCTGACACACCGCTATCGCGAGCAGGCTCACTCCTACAGGTTTATTTGTTGCCTGAAAGACCTCAGGCGTTACCTGCCAGCCTCATCCGCGCTGCCTGGGTGAAGTCGAGCATGCGCTTCAGCGGCCGGATCGCCTGCGGAATCAACGCCGGATCAACAAAGATCTCGTTCGTCCCCTCCTTCAAGCTCTTGAGCGTGCGCTCAAGGGTGTTCATGGCCATCCACGGGCAATGTGCGCAACTGCGGCACGCAGCGCCGTTACCGGCGGTTGGCGCCTCGATGAAAACCTTGTCCGGGCACAACTGCTGCATCTTGTAGAAGATGCCACGGTCGGTGGCGACGATCAGGGTCTTGTTTGGCAGGCTCTGCGCGGCAGCAATCAACTGGCTGGTGGACCCGACGGCGTCCGCCAACTCGATCACCGACGTTGGCGACTCCGGGTGCACCAGAATCGCGGCGTCCGGGTACAGCGCCTTCATGTCTTCGAGCTGCTTGGACTTGAACTCCTCGTGAACGATGCACGCACCGTCCCAGAGCAGCATGTCGGCGCCGGTCTTGCGCTGAATATAGGTGCCGAGGTGCTTGTCAGGGCCCCAAATGATCGTCTCGCCGTTGTCCATCAGGCTTTCGACGATCTCCAGTGCGCAACTTGAAGTCACCACCCAGTCAGCCCGTGCTTTAACAGCAGCGGAGGTATTGGCGTAGACCACCACCGTACGCTCCGGGTGCTGATCGCAGAACGCCGAGAACTCATCAACCGGGCAACCCAGGTCCAGCGAGCAGGTCGCTTCCAGCGTTGGCATCAGCACGCGTTTTTCCGGGTTGAGAATCTTCGCGGTCTCACCCATGAACTTCACGCCGGCCACCACCACGGTCTTGGCCGGGTGAGCGTTGCCGAAGCGGGCCATTTCCAGGGAGTCAGAGACACAGCCACCGGTTTCTTCGGCCAGAGCCTGAATCACCGGATCGCAATAAAAGTGAGCCACCAGCACCGCGTCCTGAGCCTTGAGCTCGGCGGCGATGGCGGAACGGTAATAGGCCTCTTCCTCGGCCGTCAGCGGTTTGGGCTGTTTGGCATCGAGGTGGGCTTGAACCAGAAGGCGTTCGGAAATCTGCGTCATATTCGCAAGACCTGCAGGCGCGTTCGCGCGAAAGTCGAGTATACACCCGGCTCCGGACCGCTTGAGGGTACCGCCGGGAGAGTGAGTATTATCAGGCACGGACAGCATTGAAGCTGCGCAAGGCTACAGAATATCCCGTTGATACAAAAGATGATTCTGACCTGCGTCAGCGCTGCAGGTATCGAAACGACGCAGGTCCGAATTGCAGGCAAAAAAAAACCCGGAAATCCTCACTTTCGTGGGCCTTCCGGATTTTCTAAACCGCCAAATATGGTGGGTCGTGTGGGATTCGAACCTACGACCAATTGGTTAAAAGCCAACTGCTCTACCAACTGAGCTAACGACCCGCTGTGTGGTGGCGCGTATAATACTGATTTTTAAGGACTATTCAACACCTTTTTGAAAATAATCAAAAATAAGGTGTTGGGTCACTCACACCAGCGGCCGCAAAGCCTTCTGCGCGCAGCCGGCAGCTGTCGCATTTACCGCACGCGCGGCCTTCATCGTCGGCCTGATAGCAGGAAACGGTGAGACCATAATCAACGCCAAGCTTCACGCCCGCCTGAACGATCTGCGCCTTGCTCAGGTTCTGCAACGGTGCCTGGATGCGGAAACCATTGCCTTCCACGCCCGCCTTGGTCGCCAAATTGGCCATGCGCTCAAACGACTCGATGAACTCGGGACGGCAATCCGGGTAACCGGAATAGTCCACGGCGTTGACACCAATAAAGATGTCGCGCGCGCCGAGCACTTCAGCCCAGCCCAGCGCCAACGATAAGAACACTGTGTTGCGCGCCGGCACGTAAGTGACCGGAATGCCTTCGCCCAGTTCTTCCGGGATATCGATACTGCTGTCGGTCAGCGCCGAACCGCCCATGCCATTCAGGTTCAGGCCAATGACTTTGTGCTCAACCACGCCCAGGTCGCGGGCGACGCGTGCAGCCGCGTGCAATTCGGCATGGGAACGCTGACCGTAATCGAAGCTCATGGTGTAGCAGCTGTAGCCTTCGGCGCGAGCCATGGCCACAACGGTCGCCGAATCCAGGCCGCCGGACAGCAGGATGACCGCACGTTTTCCAGTGGAGTTCAGTTGTTCGGTCATATCAGCGCCCCGGCTCGTCATTCCACAAATATTTATGCAACTGTAATTGCAACCGCACCGGCAGGTTGTCCGCCACCACCCAGTCCGCCAGATCGCGAGCATTGAGGTCATGGTGACTTGGGGAAAACAGCACTTCGCCGGCACGCCGATCGAGACCGTACTGAATCAGTTTGGAGACGGCCCAGTCATAGTCGTCGCGCGAGCAGATGACAAACTTCACCTGATCGTTGGGCGTCAGCAGTTCGATGTTCTCGTAACGGTTGCGATGGGCTTCTTTCGAATCCGGCGTCTTCAGATCGACAACGCGACTGACGCGCGGATCGACCGCCGAGACGTCGAGGGCGCCGCTGGTTTCCAGCGAGACCTCATAACCGGCATCACACAACTGTTTGAGCAAAGGAATGGCATTGGGCTGTGCCAGCGGCTCACCGCCGGTGACACAGACGTAGCGCGGGCGAAATCCGGCCACTTGCTCGAGGATGTCGTCGAGGGTACGCACGGTACCGCCACTGAAGGCATAGGCGCTGTCGCAGTATTGGCAACGCAATGGGCAACCGGTCAGGCGCACAAAAACCGTGGGCAGCCCGGCAGTCCGCGTTTCCCCCTGCAAAGAGTAGAAAACTTCGGTGATTCTCAATGTGTCTTGCATAGTCGCCACGGGCGTAACAGCTAAACAGGCTGTCCGCCTCCGTCAGGCACTTCAGGTAATCCCGCCAACGCGCGGACCACAAGAAGCGTGTTTCAGAAAAAGGGCGTGAATTCTAACGAAAAAACCCGCGACAAGCGCGGGTTTCTTCCAAACGGGTCAAGCCTGCTTACATGCGTTGCAGATCGCGTTGGGCCAACTGAGCGGCGGAGGTACCCGGATATTGGGCCACCACCTGCTGCAGAATGCCTTTGACCTTGTCGGTATGACCGAGGCGGCGCTCTACATCAGCCAGCTTGTACAGCGAATCCGGCACTTTGGCGTGCTTGGGATACAGCTGCGAAACCTTGGCGAAAGCCTGGCCTGCGCCTTGCAGATCGCCTTTGGCCAGATTCACTTCGCCTAACCAGTACTGAGCGTTGCCCGCGTATTGGCTGTTCGGGTATTTGCGCAGGAAAGCGGCAAAAGCCTGGCTGGCCTTGTCGAAATCCTTGGCTTTGATCAGATCGAAAGCGGCATCGTAATACAGCTTTTCCTTGGCCGGATCACCCGGTTCGCTACTTGCAGCAGGTGCCTGGGCAGCAGCCCCGGCGCCAGCGGCAGCACCGGCAGCAGCACTTGCATCGCCACCGGCAGAAGAATTCTCAGGAGTCGCGGCAGGTGCAGCACCGGATCCTATGCGCCGATCAAGATCCTGGTATCGCTCCAGGGATTCCTGCTTCATGCGCGCAACTTGATTCTGCAGTTCTTCGATCACACCTTGCTGGCGCGATATCTGATCCTGCATTTGTTGCAGTTGGTTGAACAGCATGCCTTGTGCCGAGGCAGGGGCCGAAGCCGCTCCCCCGGCATAGGCGCCGTTCGTACCGTAACCTGCAGGCGGATAACTGCTCCCGCTATTGTTATAACCGGAGTTGTCATCGACCACAGGAACCGCAGCCCACGCCGCAAGCGGCGCGAGGCTGAGAGCCAGAACAGTTACAGCACGACGGCACGTTCGCATATCGAATTACTTACGCAGTTCGACGCGACGGTTTTGAGCCCAGGACTGCTCGTCGTTGCCGGTAGCAACTGGACGCTCTTCGCCGTAGGAAACCAGTTCCAGCTGAGCTGGGGAAACACCTTGCAGTACCAGGTAGCGCTGAACGGCTTTCGCACGACGCTCGCCCAGTGCCATGTTGTACTCACGAGTACCACGTTCGTCGGTGTTGCCTTCCAGAACAACGCGAGCGCCGTTTGCTTTCAGGTCTTTGGCGTGAACGTCCAGAGCGCGCATGGCTTCTGGCTTCAGGTCCGAGCTGTCGTATTCGAAGTAGAAGGTGGTGATTGCGCGCAGAGCAGCTTCTTCGCTCAGGGAACCGTCAACGGCACCAGTGTTTGCGCCGTAACCAGCGTTTGGATCAACAGCGCCTTCACCGGCGTTGTCGCCGCCTTTGGACGAGCAACCTACAGCTACAGCCATGGCCAGAGCCAGCGCAGCAAATTTACCAAACTTCAGCATTTCCATCGTGAAACTCCTAATGAACCCCAGTGTGTTAAGTAAAACGTGTAGCGCCCGCTCACTTCAGGTAAGGGGACCAGGACGGTTCTCTGACTTCGCCTTGAGCGGTAGGAAGCGGGAGCCTAACGCGTCCATTAATGGACACGAGCATCAAGACTCCCCGGCCCTGTTGGCGGGTGGCGTAGATTACCATGGTGCCGTTGGGCGCAACAGTAGGTGACTCGTCCAGAGTGCTATCAGTGAGGATCTTTACACTACCTCGCTGCAGATCCTGAGCTGCCACCTTGAAATTGGTGAAGCCATCCTGACGATGAATCATCACCAAAGTCTTTTCATCTGCCGAAAGTTTCGGGTTGGCGTTGTAGTTACCTACAAACGTCACACGCTCGGCACCACCGCCACTGGCGCTGGTTTTGTAGATCTGAGGCTTGCCGCCGCGGTCCGAGGTGAAATAGATGGTCGAACCATCCTTGCCCCAGTACGGTTCGGTGTTAATGCCAGGACCTGCGGTCACTCGGGTGATCTGGCGCGAAGCCAGGTTCATCACGTAAATGTCCGGGTTACCGTCTTTGGACAGTACGAATGCCAGGCGATCGCCGTTCGGCGACCAGGCTGGTGCACCGTTCAGGCCTTCGAAGTTGGTGATCTGCTCACGGCGACCGGTGTCGATGTTCTGCATGAAGATGCGCGGACGCTTCTGCTCGAACGATACGTAAGCAATGCGCTTGCCATCCGGTGCGAAACGCGGCGACAGGATCGGCTCGCGCGATTGCAGCAGAGTCACGGCACGGGCACCGTCATAGTCAGAACGTTGCAGGGTGTAACGCGTGTTCTTCTCGGAGAAGCGTTCAGCCGTCACATACAGCAGGCGAGTCGAGAACGCACCTTCAATACCGGTCAGCTTCTGGAACGACTGATCAGAGATGAAGTGCGCCATGTCGCGCAGTTGCTCGGTGGTACCAGAAACACTGCCGTCAGCCACTTTCTGTTCGGTGGCCACGTTGAACAGCGCCCACTGCACTTGCAGGCGACCGCCGGCTGGAGCAATGCTGCCGACCATCATGTATTGAGCACCTACCGCCTTCCAGTCACGGAAGATGATTTCGCTCGGCTGGCTTGGCTGGCTGATCATGTTTTGCTTTGGAATCGGCGAGTAGTAGCCCGAGTTACGCAAATCGTTACCAATGATTTCTGCCATGTCGTCCGGCAGCACAGCACCGCCCTGCATACCGAACGGTACAACGGCGATCGGAGTAGCCCGATCGCTGCCGCTGGTAACCAGAATGTTCTTTTCATCCGCCATCGCGATCCCTGCCATGCAGCAGATCACGACCAGCATTCCTCGAAGAAGGTTTCTCACAAGGCTAGATCCTCAGGTGTGAATGTCATCTTGAATGAACGATACGGAGCGAAATCGCTCGGCTTCATTCCCTGCATTTCTGTCAAACGTCCAATATTCTTCACTGCCGCGACTGCCGATGCATCGAACGGACCGTCGCCACTGGACTTGGCCACGCTGACCGAAGTCACCGTACCGTCCGGCAACATGCCGATTTGCAGCACGACCGTCATGCCTTTGCGTGCCGAAGGTGGACGAGCCCAACCTTCTGCCGCTCGCGCACGAATCAGGTCATCGAAACTGCCCGCGACTTCGTCACCCTGCTCATCGGCCAAGGCCTGCTGGCGCTGCGGCGTGTCGGAAAGCAGATCGGCCAAGGCCTGAGCCTTTTTGTCTTCGGTCGATTTACGTGCCGCATCCTGCGCTTTCTTCTTCGCAGCATCGGCAGCAGCTTTCTTCTTCGCTTCGTCGGCGATTTTCTTCTTCGCCTCTTCAGCTTCAGCTTTCTTCTTGGCGTCTTCGGCGGCTTTCTTCTTCGCGTCTTCGACGATCTTCTTCTTGGCTTCTTCAGCAGCGGCTTTCTTGGCCTCTTCTTCAGCAGCCTTTTTCGCTTCTTCTTCAGATTTCTTCTTGGCTATATCAGCCAATTGTTTCTCTTCAGCCTTCTTGGCTTCGGCGGTCTTCTTGGCTTCGTCGGCTTTTTTGGCTTCGTCAGCCTTTTTCGCCTCGTCTGCTTTCTTCGACTCGTCGGCCTTCTTGGCTTCCTCGGCTTTTTGAGCCGCTTCTTCTTTCTTTTGTTCCGCAGCGGCCTTGATCTCTTCCTGCTCGACCTTCTTCTGCTCCATCTGCTCGACTTCGGTCTGGCGCGCGGCGGATTTCTTCGCCTCACCCGCAATCTTCTGATTGGTCTGGGTGGTTGCCTGACTTTTCGATTTCAGTTGGTAGAGGGTCGCCTGGACAATCGGTTTGGCCGGCGGCAGCTCTGGTGTAAAGGCAAAACTGACGAACAGCATGCCGAACACCAGCACGTGCAGGACAATTGCCAGAACACTAGGCCAGAAGTAGCTTTCCGAGGCGGACGGCTCTCGCTGTTGCTGCATCAGGGGGCCTCGGTAATCAAACCAACATTACCGACCCCGGCTTTCTGCAACCCGCCCATGGCGCCCATGACGGAACCGTAGTCGACGGTCTTGTCACCGCGGATGAAGACCTGGGTACGCTTGCCGCCTTCAGTGCCGGCACGAATGATCTTGGTCACCGCGTCGGTCATTTGCGGCAGGGTCATGGCCCTGTCCTGTTGCTTCTCGGTATCGACTTCGCTGCCAAGGTTCCAGTAGTAGGTCTTGTCAGCCTTGATCGAAATGGTCAGGACCTGAGTGTTGTTGTCCTGCGGCAAGGCTTCGCTGGAAACCTTGGGCAGATCAACTTTCACGCCCTGATTGAGCATCGGCGCGGTCACCATGAAGATAACCAGCAGCACCAACATCACGTCGATGTAAGGCACCACGTTCATCTCGGCGACCGGCTTGCGCTTTTTGCGAGCTCGAGCGATTAAAGCCATTGGAAATTACCTGCTTATTCTTCGCTGGTGTGCACTTTGCGGTGCAGGATCGCCTGGAATTCATCGGCGAAGGTGTAGTAGCGGCCCAGCAAGGTTTCGCTGCGAGCGGCGAAACGGTTGTAAGCGATAACCGCAGGGATCGCGGCGAACAGACCGATCGCGGTGGCGATCAGGGCTTCGGCGATACCCGGGGCCACAGTGGCCAGGGTTGCTTGCTGGGCGCTGGCCAGACCGCGGAAGGAGTTCATGATGCCCCACACCGTACCGAACAGACCGATGTACGGGCTGACCGAACCGACGGTGGCGAGAAACGGCAGGCTCTGCTCCAGCTTTTCTTCTTCGCGGGAGATGGCCACGCGCATGGCACGGGCCACACCTTCCATTACCGCTTCAGGATCGACACCTGGCTGCTGACGCAGACGGGAGAATTCCTTGAAACCGGCGCGGAAGATCTGCTCCACACCCGAATCCGGATCAGGGTTGCTGCCCGCCTGACGGTACAGCTTGGACAGATCGATACCCGACCAGAAGCGCTCTTCGAAGCTCTCCAGGGCGCGTCGACCGGCGCGCAGCAGATTACTGCGCTGAAAGATCATGATCCATGAGGTCACCGATGCGGCCACCAGAGTCAACATTACCAACTGCACCACGATGCTGGCATTGCTGACCAGGCTCCACATGGAGGAATGGTCGACGACGTTAGCTTCCACGCTTTATCTCCTGCTTTGAGTGTGTACCCGGGCCGACCGCGTCGGCGAAGGCCGCACGCAGGTCTTCGGGAAGGGCCCGGGGTTTCAAACTGTTAGTGCGCACACAGGCCACCAAAAACTGCCCTTCACAGAGCAGCACATTATCCGTTGCCCGCCTGACCTGCTGTTTGAAGCGCAGGCTGACCCGGTTCAATTCGATTACATCAGCGCTTACCAGCAGTTCGTCGTCCAGTCGCGCCGGCGCGTGATAGCGCGCTTCGCTGGAATGCACGACAAACAACAGGTCCTCCCCGGCAAGCGCAGATTGGGCAAAGCCCAGTTCGCGGAGCCGCTCGGTTCGAGCCCGTTCCATAAACTTGAGGTAATTAACGTAATACACGATGCCGCCCGCATCGGTGTCCTCGTAATAAACGCGACAACGATGTGCGAACGGCCCAAGCCCGTTTTGCGCGCGCATACTCTAGTGCTTACTCCTCGGGTTGCCAATCCGGCCAGGCAACTGTTTTTCATGGTTTCAGAGCTTTACCGCAAAAGTACCGTCCTATGACCGTACAAACCCTGAATAAATCGACAAAAATTGTGTATCAATCGTCCACGGCATCGAGAAACTCGTCTGCCACGGGCATTTCACCCATTCGTGACGGAATGTTTAAACCGAAGTGCAGGTACGCATGGCGCGTCACCACCCTGCCCCGTGGTGTGCGCATGATGTAACCCTGCTGAATCAGATACGGCTCCAGCACATCTTCAATCGTGTGGCGTTCCTCGCTGATTGCAGCGGCGAGGCTGTCGATGCCGACCGGGCCGCCATCGAATTTCTCGATCATGGTCAACAGCAGACGCCGATCCTGATGATCAAAACCGTGTTCGTCGACGTCCAGCAGGTTCAACGCCAGGTCCGCCACCGCTTTGGTGATATGGCCCTTGGCGCGGACTTCGGCGAAGTCACGCACGCGGCGCAACAGACGGTTGGCGATTCGCGGCGTGCCCCGGGCGCGACGAGCAATCTCGAAAGAACCTTCCGGATCCAGCGGCAGACCGAGAATGGCTGCCGAACGGCTGACAATCGTCGCCAGGTCGGCCGTACTGTAGAACTCAAGACGCTGGACAATACCGAAGCGGTCACGCAACGGGTTGGTCAGCATGCCGGCGCGAGTGGTTGCGCCCACCAAAGTGAACGGCGGCAGATCGAGTTTGATCGAGCGCGCGGCTGGCCCTTCACCGATCATGATGTCGAGCTGGAAATCTTCCATCGCCGGGTACAGCACTTCCTCAACGATCGGCGACAGGCGATGGATTTCGTCGATAAACAGTACGTCGTGCGGCTCAAGATTGGTCAGCAATGCGGCCAGATCACCCGGACGCTCCAGTACCGGTCCGGATGTGCTCTTGATCGACACGCCCATTTCCTGGGCAATGATGTTCGCCAGGGTGGTTTTACCCAGACCCGGCGGGCCGAAGATCAGCGTGTGGTCGAGGGATTCGCTACGGCCACGGGCGGCCTGGATGAACAGCTCCATCTGCTCGCGCACGGTCGGCTGGCCAATATAGTCGGCCAGACTGACCGGGCGAATCGCGCGGTCCTGGACTTCTTCGCGCTCGCGCGGACTGTGCGCGGCGGCGATCAGACGATCAGCTTCAATCACTTAAATCATTCCCTTCAGGGCGCGGCGGATCAGGTCTTCACTGCTCAAATTCTTGTCCTTGATGGCGGTAATCGCCTTGCTCGCTTCCTGCGGTTTGTAGCCCAGGGAAATCAGCGCGCTGACCGCATCGTTCTCAGCGGTATTGACCGGCGCCGGGCCGTCCGGCTGATTCGGTACGAGCGCGAACATGGCCGGCGTAGTCTCCCAGGCCTTGAAGCGATCTTTCAGCTCGACCAGCAGACGCTCGGCGGTTTTCTTGCCGACACCCGGCACTTTGGTCAACGCCGAGGTGTCCTGCGACTGCACGCAGCGAATCAGTTCGTCGACTTCCAGACTCGACATCAAGGCCAAGGCCAACTTCGGCCCGACACCATTGAGACGGATCAATTCGCGAAAAAAGTCTCGCTCACGCTTGCCGGCAAAACCATAGAGTAACTGCGCGTCTTCGCGTACGACCAAATGGGTGTGCAGGGTCAGTGGTTCACCGACCGACGGCAGACGATAAAGGGTGGTCATGGGCACTTCCAGCTCATACCCGAGGCCGTTTACATCCAGAATCAGGTGCGGCGGCTGCTTCTCAGCCAAGGTGCCGCGCAAGCGTCCAATCACGTTTAAGATCCTTGAGCGTTGGCCAGCCGTGGGCTGGCGACAATCGGAGCGAAAGACTCAGGCCGACGACACAGGCGCGAAAGTCCACACTCCACAAATTTGATGCTGATGCTATCAGAGACGCAGGCGCCCGCCACGACTGCGTGCCGTTCCCAAACCGTGCGGCAGCAGACTGGAACGGGTGTGCGCATGGCAAATGGCAATGGCCAAGGCGTCCGAGGCATCGATTTGCGGTTTGCTGGTCAGCTTGAGCATGTGCATGACCATCATCTGCACCTGCTCTTTATTGGCGGCGCCGGTGCCGACTACAGCCTGTTTGACCTGAGTGGCGGTGTACTCGGCAATCTCCAGACACTCTTCGGCGCCGGCAACAATCGCTGCGCCGCGCGCCTGCCCGAGCTTCAACGCCGAGTCGGCGTTTTTCGCCATGAACACCTTTTCGATGCCCATGGTCACCGGGCCGTAAGTCTGAATGATTTCTCGAACACCGCGATAAACGATTTGCAAACGCTCGTGCAGTTCGCCCGCACCGGTACGAATGCAGCCCGAAGCCACATAAATACAACCGCCACGCCCGGTATCGCGAACAATCCCGTAACCGGTGATACGCGAACCGGGGTCGATACCAAGAATTAAAGTCATAACGCCTGCAGATTCGGTAAAAGCACGATTTTCAAATCAACCCATAACAAATGTGGGAGCGAGCCTGCTCGCGAAAGCGGTTTCATCATCAGCAACGATGTTGCCTGAAAATCCGCCTTCGCGAGCAGGCTCGCTCCCACATTGAATCGTAGCCGCTCTTAACCGAGCTGAGCGGCCACGTCTTCCGGAATGTCCGCGTTGGAGTAGACGTTCTGCACGTCATCCAGATCCTCAAGCATGTCGATAAGCTTGAGCACCTTCTCCGCGCCTTCCAGATCCAGTTCGGCGCTGGTGGTCGGCTGCATGACGATTTCCGCGTCATCACCCTTGAAACCCGCAGCTTCCAGCGCGTTACGCACCGCATAGAAACTGGTGAACGAGGTGAACACGTCGATCGAACCGTCTTCGTGTGCAACCACGTCATCGGCATCGGCTTCCAGCGCCGCTTCGGTCAATGCGTCTTCATCGACGCCCGGTGCGAAGCTGATCTGGCCTTTGCGCTCGAACAGGTACGCCACCGAACCGTCGGTGCCGAGGTTGCCACCGCACTTGCTGAACGCATGGCGCACGGCTGCTGCGGTACGGTTGCGGTTGTCGGTCATGCACTCGACCAACACCGCTACGCCGCCCGGGCCGTAACCTTCGTAGGTCAGTTCTTCAACGTTGTCCGCTTCGGTGGCACCGGCGCCACGCGCGACGGCGCGGTCGATGATGTCGCGACTCATGTTCGCGCTCAGCGCTTTATCCAGCGCCAGACGCAAACGCGGGTTGGAGCCCGGATCACCGCCGCCCTGACGGGCCGCAACGGTCAGTTCGCGGATCCACTTGGTGAAGATCTTGCCCCTTTTGGCATCCTGACGTTCTTTGCGGTGCTTGATGTTCGCCCACTTGGAATGACCAGCCATAACTCGCTCCGAATTCTCTTTGAAACGTTGCCCGCCCTGCTCATGCAGCGGCCAGCAAACAAAAAATCTCGACCTGCTCTCTATAGATAGAAAAAAGGCGCATCCGAAGATGCGCCTTCAGGCCCGTCTTACTCAGCCTTTGGCGTTTCGCGCAAACGAATGTGCAGCTCGCGCAGTGCCTTGGCATCCACCACACCCGGCGCTTGCGTCATCACGTCAGCAGCACTCTGGGTTTTCGGGAAGGCGATCACTTCACGAATCGACTGGGCGCCGGTCATCAGCATCACCAGACGGTCCAGACCGAAGGCCAGGCCACCGTGCGGCGGCGCACCGTACTTCAGCGCGTCGAGCAGGAAGCCGAATTTCTCTTCCTGTTCCGCTTCGTTGATGCCCAGCAGACGGAATACCGACTGTTGCATCTCTTTGCGGTGGATACGGATCGAACCGCCACCCAACTCGGTGCCGTTCAGGACCATGTCGTACGCGCGGGACAGAGCGCCAGCCGGGTTGGCTTCGAGCTCTTGCGGCGTGCACTTCGGCGCGGTGAACGGGTGGTGCAGCGCGGAGAAGCTGCCGTCGTCGTTTTCTTCGAACATCGGGAAGTCGACAACCCACATCGGTGCCCACTCACAGGTCAGCAGCTTAAGGTCGTGACCGAGCTTGATACGCAGTGCGCCCAAGGCTTCGCTGACGATCTTGGCCTTGTCGGCGCCGAAGAACACGATATCGCCGTCAACTGCACCCACGCGATCGAGGATGGCGTTGAGGTTTTCCAGCGGGATGTTTTTCACGATCGGCGATTGCAGACCGTCAACACCGGCAGCGCGCTCGTTGACCTTGATGTACGCCAGGCCCTTGGCACCGTAGATGCCGACGAACTTGGTGTAATCGTCGATCTGCTTGCGTGGCATGCTCGCCCCGCCTGGAACGCGCAGTGCGGCGATACGGCATTTCGGATCGTTGGCCGGGCCGCTGAACACTTTGAAATCGACTTCTTTCAGTTGATCGGCAACGTCGACCAGTTCCAGCGGGTTACGCAGGTCTGGCTTGTCGGAACCGTAGCGGCGCATGGCTTCTTCGAAAGTCATGTGCGGGAAGTCGCCGAATTCCAGACCCAGCACTTCCTTGAACAGGTTGCGGATCATTTCTTCGGTCAGGCCCATGATCTCTTTTTCATCGAGGAAGCTGGTCTCGATGTCGATCTGGGTGAATTCCGGTTGACGGTCAGCGCGCAGGTCTTCGTCGCGGAAGCACTTGGCGATCTGGTAGTAACGGTCGAAACCGGCAACCATCAGCAGTTGCTTGAACAGCTGCGGCGATTGCGGCAGGGCGAAGAACGAACCGGCGTGGGTACGGCTTGGCACCAGATAGTCACGCGCACCTTCAGGAGTCGCACGGGTCAGGATCGGCGTTTCAACGTCGAGGAAGCCGTTTTCGTCGAGGAAACGACGAATGCTGGTGGTCATGCGCGAACGCAGGCGCAACTTCTCGGCCATTTCCGGACGACGCAGGTCGAGGAAGCGATAACGCAGACGGGTTTCTTCACCAACGTCGGAGAACTCGTTCAGCGGGAACGGCGGGGTTTCCGACTCGTTCAGCACTTCCAGTTCGTAACCCAGCACTTCGATCATGCCCGACGCCATGTTGGCGTTGGTGGCACCGGCCGGACGCAGACGCACCTTGCCGGTGATCTTCACCACGTACTCGCTGCGCACGCGATCGGCTGCGGCGAAGCTCTCGGCGCGATCCGGATCGAAAACCACCTGGGCCAGACCGTCACGATCACGGATATCGAGGAAAATCACCCCGCCGTGGTCGCGACGACGGTGAACCCATCCGCAAAGGGTAATTTCCTGGCCTTCCAGGCTTTCGTTCAGTTGGCCGCAATAGTGGCTGCGCATCATGGTCGTGGTTCGCTTCTCGTAATTCGAAAAATTCGGTGGAGCTCCCGTTGCTTTTCAAGCAATGCGGAACTCACGCGTGTCGTTCAACCCGGGGTTGAACCCTAGTCAGATTTGTCGCCACCGGCCAGGTTCTTCTTGGCGCCGGTCTTGAAATCGGTTTCGTACCAACCGCCGCCGCTGAGGCGAAAGCCTGGCATCGACAGTTGTTTCTTGAGCTCTGGCGCCTGACAGGCAGGGCAGTCGACCAGCGGGGCCTCGCTGATCTTTTGAATGGCTTCCAACTGATGACCACAGGAAGCACATTGATAATCGTACATCGGCATGGGGGTGTCTCGGCGATCAGATTGCCACCGCGCGCAGGGCTTTGCGGCGAAAGAGCGGGATTATATCGATTAAATGCGGGCTGTGCAGCCGTAAGACTGCACAGCCCGCAACCTCGTTTGCAACCGCTGCTTCGCGTCGACTCAGCTTCCCTGGCCTGCACTCATCACACAGACCACCCGCACCAGTGCGCTGAAATTTTTAACCCCGCCATGGCGCAGATGCACTTCCCGGTCGACGTGGGACAACAGCGAACTGATCGAACAGCTGTTATTCCTGGCCATGTTGCCCAGAATATTCCAGTAAACCTGTTCCAGTCGCAGGCATGTCGCGAATCCGTTCAAACGCACGGATCGGGACAGCGGCTGAACCAATGACATGTCGAACTCGCTGACGAACGGATCGAATTTCAACTCATGCGGCAAGCCGACAACCCTGTCGCTTCGCCTGTCTCCCTCTACCATATCGTTGACACTCCTTTGTCATCTCTGCTGGTTTACAAAGCCACATCCTGTGACTTCATAAAAGCGCAGACGCAAAGTTATATCCAGATGACTTATTGACCATAGCCGTAGGATAAGCCAACGATGCCGGTAAGATTCCGGACTGCCCGCGAGCACGCCCTCAGACGTGCCCTCGGGCCTGGATCAGGCTTCGAGCAACGCACGCAACATCCACGCGGTTTTTTCGTGAACCTGCATGCGCTGGGTCAGCAAGTCTGCCGTTGGCTCGTCACTGACCTTATCGAGGAGCGGGAAGATACCGCGCGCAGTGCGAGTCACCGCCTCCTGACCATCGACCAGCTGTCTGATCATGTCCTCGGCACTCGGCACCCCCACCTCCTCCTTGATAGAAGAAAGACGTGCATAGGTGGCATAGGCACCCGGTGCAGGAAAGCCCAGCGCGCGAATACGCTCGGCGATCGAGTCCACGGCCAGCGCCAACTCGTTGTATTGCTCTTCGAACATCAAGTGCAGCGTACGAAACATCGGGCCGGTGACGTTCCAGTGGAAGTTGTGGGTTTTCAGATACAGCACGTAGGTGTCCGACAGCAGACGCGACAAGCCTTCGACGATGGACTTGCGATCTTCTTCACTGATACCGATATCGATTGCCATGTTTACCCCCTAACGGCGATTGAATTCATCCAACAGGTGCAGACCCACTCTAGCAAGGCTGTCGACACCCCGCAGCCCCGATCAGGTGCAGCCACTGCGACAAATCGACCGAGGCGATGCCGCTGGCCGGGCTGATTTGAGTAGCCGCAGGCTTTGCTGTTAAATAGGCAGTGTGTCGCCATGCCCCATTTTTCGGGGTGTTGCGCATAGGCTGATGCCGTGAACGTGTCCACCGCCTCTTATTTTGTTCCGAAGCGAACCGTGCGCCTTCAGCTCTTCCTTGTGAGCCGTCATAAACGTGAGCCAATCAAAATGTTGAAAATCGTCCACCTGCTAATGGGCGCAGCGGCATTGCTGCTGTCGTTCATACCCAGCTTGAAATCCGAAGCCGTTCCCTACCTGCAACAACCCGATGCACTTTACCTGGCCTTTTTCGGCCTGCTGAACCTGGTCATCGCTCCAGTAATTCCTTACTGGAACAAAGGCCCGCGTCAGCATCTGCAAAATCTGGTCAGCGCTCTTCTGGTGCTGACCGTCGTCCTGCAAACCTTGACCCTGATCGCCCCGATGCCCGTCATCGCCGGCCAGCCAGCCGTGCTGTTCACCCTGGTGATCGCGCTGGTTGCCGTGGTCTTGCACCTGGCGGTGAGCTTCTATCGTTCTTTACCTGCTGCCGCTCCAACCAGCTATGACATGACCAACCGTGATACCGGTACCGTCAAGTGGTTCAACACCTCCAAAGGCTTCGGCTTTATCTCCCGGGATTCCGGTGATGATATTTTCGTGCACTTCCGTGCCATCCGTGGCGAAGGCCACCGCGTACTGGTCGAAGGCCAGCGCGTGGAATTCTCGGTGATGAACCGGGACAAAGGCCTGCAAGCCGAGGACGTGATCGCCGCCTTGCCGCGTCGCTGATCCAAGGCAATAAAAAACCGCGTGCAGCCTGGCTGTACGCGGTTTTTTTATGTCTTCACTTTCTATTCAAGCAAATGGCTCACTCAATAGTGCGGCGGTGGCGCTTCTTCTTCGAACGATTCGAACTGCCCGACCATCTCTTCCTGACGCTTGAGCAGTGCCGCCATCTGCAATTGCAGGCGATCAACCACACGCTGCTGCGCGACCAGCACGTCGTTCAACGACTGGATGGTGTCATCCTGAAACGCCAGACGGCTTTCCAGATCGGTAACGCGTTGTTCCAGGCTCATGCTTCAGCCCTCCAGAAACGTGAAGTCTTCGGTCAGCACCAGACGCAAGCGTTCGCGAATGGCCGTCACTTGCTCGGCGCTATAAGGCTTGGCCGGGTGTTTGCCCCAGACCGGCGCCGGCCAGGCGGCGTCATCGCGTTTGCGCACAATCACGTGCATGTGCAATTGGCTGACGACGTTACCCAGCGTCGCCACGTTCATTTTGTCCGCATCCAGCAAATCCTTGAGCAACTCGGCCAGCGCGGTGGTTTCCAGCCATAACTGCTGTTGATCGGCGACATCCAACTGAAACAACTCGCTGATATCGTCGCGACGAGGCACCAGGATGAACCACGGATAGTTGCTGTCATTGGACAGCAACAGTCGGCAGAGCGGGAAGTCACCGAGGGTCAGCGTGTCCTGTTGAAGTCGTGAATCTAAAGCAAACACTACGCGCACTCCGGCTGATCGACATTTTGAGCTTAGCGGCCATCCCGCAGGACGCAGCACCAAGCGACAGACCGGCAGCATACCTGCGATTGCGCCAGCCTTCACGACAGCTGTGCCCTCTTGTCATTCGCCGCACGCCCCGACATGGGACATATACCGACACGTTGCACCAGCAAAGAACCGGGAACGGCAATAAACACACGCAAATGACCGAAAACCCCTGATGCGCTCAAGGTCGCCCACTCACCAAGCTGTGTGATTACAGGACAGCGTGTGTGTTTTTTTGCACCAAAACCGCACAGTGCGTCTACGCTCATGCGTCGAAGCATCCGCCGAATACTCACTCACGGGGTGAACCGGTAACGTTTTTCGCTGTCGCGGGCAGCGGACGCCGTGGCAACACCAATGCAGGAATGGCGTCAAGCCCTTGTAAAAATAGGCTTTGCGCCCCGTATTCATGAGGTTTTTACAGGTAACACGCGCTGTTCAGAAAAATAACCGCACTGACTTTGCGGTTTGTGCACGCTTGTTGCATTCGCACACATATGGACTATAAGCGCACCACACGATGTGGATGCCTCAAGCCCAACAAAAACAGTGGCAGGGTTGCCCGATGGAGATTCAAGTGTTTTGCCAGGGACTCTTTTTTAGCGATGCGAACGGCTAAGAAAACAGCGAAAAAGTTGTAGGCCCGATTGCATCGGTACTGTGAATTTGCGACATCTACACAACCGTTTGCGACAGCGTCGTAAAGAAGGTGAAAGGTTAGATTCGCAAGTATCGCCAACATTGTCGGCGTGATATAAGTTTGCGCCGACACAAAAAGAAAGAGCCGCCCAGATAATAAAACAGGTGGGACGGCAGTACTCTTCTAAAAACCAAAGGAGCAAATCACGATGCGCGTGATGAAGTGGAGCATGATCGCCCTGGCTGTTGCAGCAGGCACCTCGCAGTTCGCAATGGCGTCTTCCCAGGACGAGTCCAAAGGTTTCTTTGGAGACCAGAGCCTGAAACTGAAGACCCGTTTTGAATACATGAACCGTGACTTTAAAAACGGTGCAGGCAACGGCACTTCCGGTACTGCTGGTTATCGCCAGGATTCCGGTCTCAGCCAACTGCTGACTTACGAATCGGGCTTCACTCAAGGCACCGTTGGCTTCGGTCTCGACGCCATGGCAATGGGTTCGGTCAAACTGGACGGCGGCTCGGGCCACCGCGGTAACGGCCTGTTCGCCAACGACAGCGATGGCAACCCGGAAAAATCCCAGGGCAAAATCGGCGGCGCAGTCAAATTCCGCGTATCCGACACCGTTCTGAAATACGGCCAGCAATTCGTTGCCAGCCCGGTATTCGCCACCGACGACAGCCGTCTGCTGCCAGAAGTCGCCACCGGTACCCTGATCACTTCCAAAGAGATCAAAGGTCTGGAACTGAGCGCAGGTCGCTTCACGTCCCTGAGCAAACAAACCGGTATGGGCCGTGACAGCATCGGCGGTCTGCCTGATGAGAACGGCAATGGCGGCAAAGGCCTGACCAACATCAACATCTTCGGCGCCAGCTACTCGTTCACCGATAACTTCACTGGTGCCTTGGCTGCTTCCGACGCTGACGACTACTTCAAGAAGTACTACGTCAACCTGAACTACACCTTGCCAATCAACGACGAGCAGTCGCTGAACTTCGACTTCAACGGCTACCACACCAAAGGCGAAAGCCGCGGTGACCTGGTTGACGCGATCGGCGACGGCACCACTGGTGTGGACAACAACCTGTGGTCCCTGGCCGCTGCTTACAGCATCGGTGCCCACAAGTTCACCCTCGCTCACCAGCGCTCCAGCGGCGACAACGCTTACTACTATGGCGTTGACGGTAACAGCACCATCTTCGTTGCCAACTCCATTCAGATCTCCGACTTCGTGGGCCGCGACGAGCGTTCCTGGCAGGCTCGCTACGACCTGAACATGAAAACCTACGGCGTACCTGGCCTGAGCTTCATGACCCGTTACGTGATGGGTGACCACATCACCACCAACGGTCTGGGTGAAGGCAAGGAAAACGAGTGGAACGCCGAGTCCAAGTACGTGATCCAGGAAGGCCCGGCCAAAGACCTGTCGTTCCGTCTGCGTTATGCCATGTACCGCTCCAACGGCGCGTACAGCGGCTACTCGTCTGACAACAACGACACCCGTCTGATCGTTGAGTACCCACTGAACATCCTTTAATAGAGATGCGCAGCTGACGTACTGTAGAGCCATGCTCTAACAAGAACCGCTCACCTGATTCAGGTGAGCGGTTTTTTTATGCCTGCACTTATTGCATCCCTGCAACAAAGATTAGCCAGCTATCTATTAGCTGGCGAACTTTCACGACAGGCATAAAAAAACCCAAGAGCATGAATGACTCTTGGGTTCTTATTGATTAACTGACTGCAAAGCCAGGTATCAAGGTTGTTACTGTGCTGCTGTTTCCTGAACTACGCGAATCGTCCGCTGCGGAAAAGGAATATCAATACCGGCGGTTTTTAAACGATCACGCGACTGCTCGTTAAACATGAACATCACGTCCCAGTAGTCTGCAGTTTTAACCCACACACGCAGGGAAACTGTGATCGCACTGTCACCCAGCGTCGAAATCACCGCCTGCGGTGCCGGGTCTTTCAGAATACGCTCGTCGTTGGCCAGATCCAGCAGCACTTGACGGGCCTTTTGCAGATCGGCTTCATAATCGACGCCCACATCAAACACAACCTTACGGGTCGGCTGACGGTTGGTGTTGGTGATGATGCCGTTCGACAGGTTGCCGTTAGGCATGATGATGGTCTTGTTATCCCCAGTACGCAGCACGGTATGGAAAATCTGGATACTGTCGACCGTGCCCGCTACGCCTTGCGCTTCGATCCAGTCACCAATACGGAACGGACGAAACAGCAGAATCAGCACGCCGCCAGCGAAGTTCGCCAGGCTGCCCTGCAAGGCCAGACCGATCGCCAGACCGGCAGCACCGATCGCAGCAACAAACGAAGTGGTTTCAACACCGATCATCGAAGCGACGCTGACAATCAGCAGCACCTTGAGAATGATGTTCGCCAGGCTGCTGATAAAACCTTGCAGCGCCAGATCGGCATTACGCAGGGCCAGCAGACCGCCGAGTTTCTGCGTGACCTTGTTGATCAGCCACCAGCCGATGGCCAAGGTAATCACTGCCAGCAGCACGCGGCTGCCGTATTCCATGATCATCGGGATCCACGCCTGGGATGCCTTGACCAGGTTGTCCACCTCAGCATTCAAATCCATGTTCTATCTCCTGATTTCCGGCCATTGGGCACGCGAAAAATAAGCGGCAGAAACCCGCCGGGTGTACACAAAACAATGTGGGAGCGAGCCTGCTCGCGAAGGCGCCGTGTCATTCAGCAATGAGTTGACTGACACACCGCCTTCGCGAGCAGGCTCGCTCCCACAGGTCATCTGACCGAGCTTAGTCGCGGAAGTTGTTGAACTGCAGGGGCATGCCGAATTCCTTGGCCCGCAGTGCCGCGATGGCCTCTTGCAGGTCATCACGCTTCTTGCCGGTCACGCGCACTTGCTCGCCTTGAATGGCGGCCTGCACCTTGAGCTTGGCATCCTTGATGTGGCCGACGATTTTCTTCGCCAGTTCTTTGTCGATGCCTTCCTTGAGGATCGCGTCCTGCTTCATCAGTTTGCCCGATGCATAAGCGTCCTTGACCTCAAGGCACTGTACGTCGATCTTGCGCTTGACCAGCGCCAGCTTGAGGATTTCGATCATCGCTTCCAGCTGGAACCCGGCTTCAGCGGTCAGGCTGACGGTGAGGTCTTTTTCCTTGAACTCGAAGCTGCCTTTGCCTTTCAGGTCATAACGACGATCGAGTTCCTTCACGGCGTTCTCGACCGCGTTGGTGAGTTCGTGTTTGTCCAGTTCGGATACCACGTCGAACGACGGCATGTAATCTCTCCAATAAAAAGGCGCGCTCGATGTGGATGGAGCGCGCTTGGCTTGCGGTTAAAATCGGGCTCATTATAACGGGTCTTTTCCCACCGACACGGCGAGCCGCACATGCCTGTACGCAATCGAGTAAAAAACTGATGTCCACCCCCTGGCATGTTCTCGGCGCCGGCAGTCTCGGCACGCTGTGGGCTACACGTCTGGCTCGTGCCGGTCTGCCGGTCAGGCTGATCGTGCGCGATGCCGAACGCTTGCAAAGCTATCAGGCTGCGGGCGGCTTGACGCTGGTGGAGCACGGTGTGGCGAGCACCTATGCGGTTCCCGGCGAAACACCCGATAGTCCCGAGCCAATCCGCCGTTTGCTGGTGGCCTGCAAAGCCTACGACGCCGAAAGCGCCGTCGCCCGCCTCGCCCCACGGCTGACGGCGGACGCCGAACTGATCCTCCTGCAAAACGGCCTCGGCAGTCAGGACGCCGTGGCCAACCGTGTGCCGCTGGCACGCTGCATCAGCGCTTCAAGTACCGAGGGCGCCTTTCGCGATGGCGCCTGGCGTGTGGTGTTCGCCGGCCACGGCTTCACTTGGCTGGGCGACGCTGGGCATCCGGTCGCGCCGATCTGGCTGGACGATCTGGAGGCGGCGAAAATCCCCCATGAATGGAGTACCGATATCCTCACGCGCTTGTGGCGCAAACTGGCACTCAACTGTGCGATCAATCCGTTGACCGTGCTGCACAATTGCCGCAACGGTGGTTTGCAGGAACACCATTGCGAGGTCGCCACCCTGTGCGCCGAACTCGCTGAGTTGCTGGAGCGTTGCGGCCAACCGGCTGCAGCAGAAAACCTGCAACAGGAAGTCGAAAGGGTCATCCATGCCACCGCCGCCAATTACTCATCGATGTATCAGGACGTCGCCAATCAACGCCGTACCGAAATCAGCTATCTATTGGGCCACGCCTGCAAAGTCGCCGTGCGCCACCAGTTGAACCTGCCGCACCTCAAGCAGTTGCAGCAACGACTGATCACGCATCTGCGCAGCCTCGGATTGCCCAGCGACTGAGCAGCGGCTACGCTGGCCACTTGTTCCTCTGCTGTGAAAAACCTGATGCCATTGCGCCAGCGCCTCGAAAACCTGCCGGTCGGCCAGAAACTGCTGGCCGCCCTGCTGGTGCTGTTGACCACCGTTCTGCTGGTCGCCAACCTGACCTTTATCAGTGCCGCCTACTACATTTCCCAGGAAAGCATGGCGCCGCAGGCGTTGCAGACCATCGGCCGGCTGATTTCCAACCCCAGCCTGGTCAGCGAAGCCCTGCAATCACCGCAGAGCGCCGAGCGCCTGCTCAAAGAACTCGACAGCTATTCACCACTGCGCGCCGCCGCCCTGTATGACGGCAAGGGCGAACGCCTGGCGCAAGTGCAGCGCGGCGACAAACTGAATCTGCCGGAGCGCTATCGGCACATCGAAGCGTGGCAACTGACCGAATTTCGCAGCAACCAGTTGATCACCCTGCCCCGCCCCGGCACTGCGCCGGGCCACTTGTTGCTGGTGGCCAGCAGCGAACTGCCGATGGCGTTCTACACCGGCACCCTGACCGCGAGCCTTGGCATTCTGATTTTCAGCGTGCTGTTGTGGCTGGTGATTGCCCGTCAGATCAAACGCCTGATCACCCGGCCGATTCATCAGCTCGAGGAGTTGTCCCGTCAGGTGACCCGCGAAGAGAACTACGCCCTGCGCGCCTCACGCGGCAATCATGACGAAATCGGCAGTCTCGCCGAGGCGTTCAACACCATGCTGTCGCGCATCGAAGCCCGCGAGCAGCAACTCAAGCGCGCCCGCGACGATTCGCAAGCCGCTTACGATCAGGCGCAGGGTCTGGCGGAAGAAACCCGCCACACCAACCGCAAGCTGGAACTGGAAGTCCAGGTGCGCAGCAAGATCGAAAAGAAGCTCACCGGTTTCCAGAACTACCTCAACAGCATCATCGACTCGATGCCCTCGGCGCTGATCGCCCTCGACGAACAGCTTTACGTCACCCAATGGAACCAGGAGGCCAGCGCCCTTTCCGGCACTCGGCTGGACGAGGCGCTGAACCAGCCGATCTTTCTCGCCTTCGAACCGCTCAAGCCGTTTCTGCCGCAACTCAAGCAGACCGTCGAACAGCACACTGTGGCGAAAATCGAGCGAGTGACGTGGTTCAAGGACGATGAACCGAAGCATTACGCGCTGACGTTCTACCCGTTGATGGGCGGCGCCGGGCGTGGCGTGGTGATCCGTATCGACGACATCACCCAGCGTCTGTCGCTGGAAGAAATGATGGTGCAGTCGGAAAAAATGCTTTCGGTCGGTGGTCTCGCCGCCGGCATGGCCCATGAAATCAATAACCCGCTGGGCGCGATCCTGCACAACGTGCAGAACATTCGCCGACGCCTGTCCGCCGATCTGCCGAAGAACCTCGAAACCGCCGAGCAACTGGGCATTGAACTGGACACGGTAAACCGCTATCTGCAGGGCCGCGAAGTACCGCAACTGCTCGACGGCATCCAACAGGCCGGCGCCCGCGCGGCGAAAATCGTCACGCACATGCTCAGCTTCAGCCGTCGCAGCACCCGACAAATGGCGCCGTGCGACTTACCGGCATTGATCGATCAAGCAGTGGAAATCGCTGGCAACGACTTTGATCTGGCCATCGGCTTCGACTTCAAGGGCCAGGCGATCATCCGTCAGTTCGACCCGGCGCTCGGTCCGGTGCCGGGCACCGCCAATGAACTTGAGCAAGTGCTGCTCAACCTGTTGAAAAACGCCGCGCAGGCCATCCATCAGCGTGAAGACGACAGCGAACCGGGACGGATCATCCTGCGCACCAAGCTCAATCCACCGTGGGCCGAAATCCAGGTCGAGGACAACGGCATCGGCATGAGCGAGAACGTGCGCAAACGCACCTTCGAGCCGTTCTTCACCACCAAGGAAATCGGTCAGGGCACCGGCCTTGGCTTGTCGGTGTCGTACTTCATCATCACCAATAATCACAAAGGACAGATGGAGGTGCAGTCGGCACCGGGCCAAGGCACCTGTTTCACCTTGCGCCTGCCGTTGACGCAACCGCTGCCTATCGCTGCCGAAACCAATCAATTATCGAGGTAACCCATGGGCTTTCGCCTGTCGAAAATCTACACCCGCACCGGTGACAAAGGCGAAACCGGCCTGGGCGATGGCCGCCGCGTGCCCAAGGATCACCCGCGCATCGAGGCAATCGGCGAGGTCGATACGCTGAACAGTCAGGTCGGCGTGTTGCTGGCCGGGTTGCTGGCCGAGCGTGACACGTATCCCGGACTAAATGAACTGATCGAGGTGTTGGCACCTTGTCAGCATCGGCTGTTCGATCTGGGTGGCGAGTTAGCGATGCCGGAGTATCAGGCATTGAACGCGGCAGAAATCGAACGGCTGGAAACTGCGATCGATCTGTGGAATGAAGAGCTGGGGCCGCTGGAGAATTTCATTCTTCCGGGCGGGTCGATGCTGATTGCGCAGGCGCATGTGTGCCGGAGTCTGGCGAGGAGTGCCGAGCGGCGCTGTCAGCATTTGAATGCGCTGGAGCCGTTGGCCGGGGTTGGGCTGGCGTATATCAATCGGTTGTCGGATTTGCTGTTTGTCGCGGCGCGGTTGATTGCGCGGCGGCAGGGGATTGCGGAGATTCTTTGGCAACCGGCGGTAAAACCTGCAGAAAAGTAGCGCCTCACAGGCCGCCTTCGCGAGCAAGCTCGCTCCCACAGTTGATTGGGTTCATCCAGTTGGAATGCAGTCAAATGTGGGAGCGAGCTTGCTCGCGAAGAGGCCAGCAGCCTTTACAGAGAATCAGGCCAGAACGCGCGAATCCCCGCGACACCCTGCGCGCCAACGCCCCAAGCCTTCTCGCGCTCAGCCGGACCAACCCCGCCCAACAGAAACACCGGCTTACTAAAGCCTTCGATCAACGTTGAAGCCTGCTCCCAGCCCAACGGCTGGGCATCCGGGTGCGTCAAAGTCGGCTGCACCGGCGACAGCGTGACGAAATCCACGCCCATCTGCTCGGCGAGCGCCAGTTCTTCAACGTTGTGGCACGACGCCGCCAACCAGCGCTCCGCCGGTAACGGCCGCCCCGCCGCCGCGTATTTGCGCAGCTGTGCAGAGGTGATGTGCCAGCCGGCAGACGGGAAATCGCCGAGCCACTCGAACGGCCCCTTGATCATCAACTGCGCCTTCCCGGCACACAGCCCGGCCGCATCGACAGCCAGATCGCGATATTTGGGGTCATAGCCGTTCGGCGCGCGCAACTGGATCAGTTTGATCCCACCGGCAATCGCCTTCTGGATACCGCGCAGTAGAGCCGGGGTTTCCAGATCTTCAGGGGTAATCAGGTACTCCGCCGGCAAACGCGCCGCCGCAACGATCGGCTGGTTCGCGGCCGGGAATTCGTAGCTCGCCAGTTCCTTCGCCGAGACCCAGGCCAACGGCTGCCCTTCAGCACCGTGCGGCTCGCCGGTGAATGCCGACACTTCCCAGACATCCAGCAATACCTGCTTGTCCGGGTAGTCGTGACGCACTTTGATCAGCGGGCGGGCTGAGCCAACGACAATGCCCAACTCTTCGTGCAGCTCACGGGCCAGTGCGCCTTCGACCGACTCGTCGGCCTCGACCTTGCCACCGGGAAACTCCCACAGACCACCCTGATGCTGGGTGTCGGCGCGGCGGGCGATGAGGATTTTGCCGCTGCTATCACGAATGACCGCAGCGGCGACGTGTACGCGTTTCACGGAATCAACTCCTCCAGTCCAGCCTTTTGCCATGCTTTGAAGGCGGGCCATTGGTAGACGGTTTCAACATAGGCTTCGTCGGCGGCGGGCAGCTGCACTTGGTAGGTGCGCAAACGCACGGCAATCGGGGCGAAGAAGGCATCGGCAAGACTCACCCGACCGAACAGGTACGGCCCGCTCTCGGTGGCGGCGGCGCGGCATTCAGCCCACAGCGCGAGCATGCGCTCGATGTCGATCTTCACTTCTGGCGGCACCGGGTTCAGCGGTGCGTCATGGTTGAGGTTGAACGGCATGTGATTGCGCATGGCGAAGAAACCGCTGTGCATTTGTGCGCAAGCGGATCGGGCCTGAGCGCGGGCGAAAATGTCGGAGGGCCATAGTTGCTCGGACGGGAACGTCTCGGCGAGGTATTCGGCAATTGCCAGTGAGTCGGCAATGGTGCCGCGCGCCGTTTGCAGCAGCGGGACTTTGGCGGTCGGCGAATGCTTGAGCAGCAGCGCGCGGGTATCGGGCTTGCCGAGTTTGATCAGTTCTTCGCTGTACGGTGCGCCGGTCAGTTCAAGCGCCAGTGCGGCACGCAGGGACCAGGAGGAAAGCAGTTTGTCGCCGATGATCAGGTGCAGGGACATGGGTGTGGCGCCTTTTCGTCAGTGGAGAAACCTGGAGACTTGCATTCTTTGAGCTGCCGCCTTCGCGAGCAGGCTCGCTCCCACATTGGATCGTGTTGTCACAAATCCCCTGTGGGAGCGAGCCTGCTCGCGAAAGAAGCGACCCGGTCTTGGATCAGGTGCGGTATTCGGCGTTGATCTTCACATATTCATGCGACAGGTCGGTGGTCCAGATGGTTTCGCTGCAATCGCCGCGACCCAGTTCGATGCGGATAGTGATCTCTTCCTGCTGCATCACCGCCGAACCCTGGGCTTCAGTGTAGGTCGCCGCACGGGCACCACGGCTGGCAATGCACACTTCGCCGAGGAACACGTCGATCTTGCTTACGTCCAGATCCGGCACGCCGGCACGGCCGACCGCGGCGAGGATACGGCCCCAGTTCGGGTCTGAAGCGAACAGCGCAGTCTTGATCAGCGGCGAATGCGCAACGGTGTAGCCAACGTCCAGGCACTCCTGATGATTGCCGCCACCATTCACTTCAACCGTCACGAACTTGGTTGCGCCTTCGCCGTCACGCACGATGGCCTGGGCCACGTCCATGCACACTTCGAACACCGCTTGCTTCAACTTGGCGAACAACTCGCCTTCGGCGCGGGTGATTTCCGGCAGTGCAGCTTTACCGGTAGCAATCAGCATGCAGCAGTCGTTGGTCGAGGTGTCGCCGTCGATGGTAATGCGGTTGAACGACTTGTTGGCACCGTCGAGCATCAAGTTGTGCAGCACTTCGCGGGAGACTTTGGCGTCAGTGGCGATGTAACCGAGCATGGTCGCCATGTTCGGGCGGATCATGCCCGCGCCTTTGCTGATGCCGGTGACGGTGATGGTCACACCGTCATGCTCGAACTGGCGGCTGGCGCCCTTCGGCAGGGTATCGGTGGTCATGATCCCGGTGGCGGCGGCTTCCCAGTTGTTTTCCGACAGGTCATCCAGTGCGGCTTGCAGCGCGCCTTCGATCTTCTCGACCGGCAGTGGCTCACCAATCACGCCGGTGGAGTACGGCAGGATCTGCTCGGCAGCAACGCCGGTCAGCTCGGCCAACTTTGCGGTGGTGCGTTCAGCAGCGGCCAGGCCCGGCTCGCCAGTGCCGGCGTTGGCATTGCCGGTGTTGGTCAGCAAATAACGCACGGCATTCTGTACACGCTTCTTCGCCAGGATCACCGGCGCGGCGCAAAAGGCGTTCAAGGTGAACACGCCCGCCACGGTCGAGCCTTCGGCGCAGCGCATCACAACGACATCTTTGCGCCCGGGGCGCTTGATGCCGGCCGAGGCGATACCGAGTTCAAAACCGGCAACCGGGTGCAACGTTGGCAAAGGACCAAGACCAACAGCCATGAATGCGCTCCTTACTCAATGATGTCAGCACCGTCACGCGCAGCAACGGTGGTTTAAATGGCAAAACGCCGCGACGGCAGGAGCCGGTCGCGGCGCGGGTATTTCAGCGATTGAAACGGGTTTTACTGGATCTGCCCGTGGCAATGCTTGAATTTCTTGCCCGAACCGCAGTAGCACAGTTCGTTGCGGCCCAGCTTCTGCTCATTGCGAACCGGGGCGGTGGCGAGGGCTACATCAACCTCTTCACCGAGTACTTCCGGTTGCTCCAGACCTGGCGCTTCGGCGTGCTCGAACTGCATGCGGGCGGCCAGTGCTTCGGCTTCCTGACGCAGACGTTGCTCTTCGGCTTCCGGATCTTCGCGGCGCACCTGAACGTGCGACAACACACGGATCGAGTCGCGCTTGATCGAATCCAGCAGCTCGGAGAACAGCGTGAACGACTCGCGCTTGTATTCCTGCTTCGGGTTCTTCTGAGCGTAGCCACGCAGGTGGATACCGTGACGCAGGTGATCCATGGTCGACAGGTGGTCTTTCCACAGGTCGTCCAGCACGCGCAGCACGATTTGTTTCTCGAACGAGCGCAGTGCTTCGGCACCGGCCTGGTCTTCTTTCTCGTTGTACGCCGCCATCAGCTCGGTCATGAGCTTCTCGCGCAGGGTTTCCTCGTACAGATGGTCGTCTTCGTCGAGCCATTGCTGGATCGGTAGTGTCACGCCGAAATCGCTGGCAATCGACGCTTCCAGACCGGCCACGTCCCACTGCTCTGGCAGCGATTGCGGCGGAATGTGTGCGCTGACGGTGGCGTTGAGCACGTCCTGACGGAAGTCAGCGATGGTCTCACCGATGTTGTCAGCGGCCAGCAACGTGTTACGCATGTGATAGATCACTTTACGCTGTTCGTTGTTGACGTCGTCGAACTCGAGCAGTTGCTTGCGAATATCGAAGTTACGGCCTTCAACCTTGCGCTGCGCCTTCTCGATCGCGTTGGTCACCATGCGGTGCTCGATCGCTTCGCCCGGCTGCATGCCCAGGGCTTTCATGAAGTTCTTCACCCGGTCAGAGGCGAAAATGCGCATCAGGCTGTCTTCCAGCGACAGGTAGAAGCGGCTCGAACCGGCGTCACCCTGACGGCCGGCACGACCACGCAGCTGGTTGTCGATACGGCGCGATTCGTGACGCTCGGAGGCAATCACTTGCAGACCGCCGGACTCCAGCACTTGCTGGTGACGCTTCTGCCAGTCGGCCTTGATCTGGGCAATCTGCTCAGGGGTCGGATTTTCCAGCGACGCGACTTCCACTTCCCAGTTACCGCCCAACAGGATGTCGGTACCACGACCGGCCATGTTGGTGGCGATGGTCAGTGCGCCCGGACGACCGGCCTGCGCGATGATCTCGGCTTCTTTTTCGTGGAACTTGGCGTTCAGAACCTTATGTTCGATGCCTTCCTTCACCAGCAATGCGGACATGTGCTCGGAAGTTTCGATGGTCGCAGTACCCACCAGCACCGGACGACCGGCAGCCATGCTTTCCTTGATGTCCGTAACGATCGCCGCGTATTTCTCTTCGGCGGTCAGGAACACCAGGTCGTTGAAGTCTTTACGCGCCAACGGTTTGTTCGGCGGGATGACCATGACTTCCAGACCATAGATCTGGTGGAATTCGAACGCTTCGGTGTCAGCGGTACCGGTCATGCCGGAAAGCTTGGTGTACAGACGGAAGTAGTTCTGGAAGGTAGTCGAGGCCAGGGTCTGGCTCTCAGCCTGGATGTTCAGGCCTTCCTTGGCCTCGATGGCCTGGTGCAGGCCTTCGGACAGGCGGCGACCCGGCATGGTACGGCCGGTGTGCTCATCGACCAGTACGACCTGGCCGTCCTGCACGATGTATTCGATGTTGCGATTGAACAGCTTGTGCGCACGCAGACCGGCATACACGTGGGTCAGCAGGCCCAGGTTATGCGCCGAGTACAGGCTCTCGCCTTCAGCCAGCAGGCCGACGCGGGTGAGCATGTCTTCGATGAACTGGTGACCGGCTTCGTTGAGTTCGACCTGACGGGTCTTCTCGTCAACGGTGTAGTGGCCAGCCTTGGTGACTTCACCTTCGACTTCTTCAACGTGCAGTTCCAGCTGCGGGATCAGTTTATTGATCTCCATGTACAGCTTGGAGCTGTCCTCGGCCTGACCGGAGATGATCAGCGGGGTACGCGCTTCGTCGATGAGAATGGAGTCGACTTCGTCGATCACGGCAAAGTTGAGTTCGCGCTGGAATTTTTCTTCCATGCTGAACGCCATGTTGTCGCGCAGGTAGTCGAAACCGAATTCGTTGTTGGTGCCGTAGGTGATGTCGGCGGCGTAGGCCAGACGTTTCTCTTCCGGCGGCTGGAACGGCGTCACGACGCCGACGGTCAGGCCGAGGAATTCATACAGTGGACGCATCCAGTTGGCGTCGCGACGCGCCAGGTAGTCGTTCACCGTCACAACGTGCACGCCCTTGCCGGACAATGCGTTGAGGTAAACACCCAGGGTCGCTACGAGGGTTTTACCCTCACCGGTGCGCATTTCGGCGATCTTGCCTTCGTGCAAGGTCATGCCACCGACGAGTTGCACGTCGAAGTGGCGCATACCCATGATGCGCTTGCCGGCTTCGCGGGCGACCGCGAAGGCTTCTGGCAACAGCTTGTCGAGGGTTTCCCCTTTGGCGATGCGGGCCTTGAACTCTTCGGTCTTGGCGCGCAATTGATCGTCCGAAAGGGCCACCATTTGCTCTTCGAAGGCATTGACGAGCTGCACCGTCTTGAGCATGCGTTTGACTTCACGCTCGTTCTTGCTTCCAAAAAGTTTCTTTAACAAAGGCGCAAACATATCGGCAGGATCTTCCACACTAAAGGGATGGAGGGCGGCCCCGTGAGCGTCGCCCGTGCAGCCCTCATGGCCGCATGCGAACGAGCATTCTACCCGGAAACGGAAGTGAGGAAAGTGGCGATGTTCCACGATGCTGGCACTGCGCTTTGACGGGGCTCACTTAAAATAGGGGCGTTTTGCTCAACTTCAAGTCATACAAGGCAGAAGTTAGTCGTTGATTTAATGGGTAAAGCGGGGGCAAAAGCAATGGGCGAGTGAATCCACCTCTTTCTGCTACCATGGCGTTTCTGTTACTTCAGGTGTTCGATCATGGCATTTCGCCCTCTTACGGCCAGAGCACCCGCCGTTCTCCTGCGCGAAGCCAAGCCGCTCAAAGCCATCCTCGGCCACGCCCAACGACTGGGTCATCTGCAGCGCCTGCTCGAAAGCCAACTGCAACCCGCCGCCCGTGAACATTGCCATGTAGCGTCGTGGCGTGAGGGCAGTCTGTTGCTGATTGTCACCGATGGCCACTGGGCCACGCGCCTGCGTTACCAGCAAAAACGCTTGCAGCGGCAGTTGCAGATGTTTGACGAGTTCGCCAGTTTGACGCGGATTCTGTTCAAGGTGCAGCCGCCGACCGTTCAACGCGGAGCGGCCGGGCACACAATGGATTTGTCGACGGATGCAGCGGCGACGATTCAGGCCACGGCGGACGGGATCACTGACCCGGGGTTGCGCGCGGCGCTGGAACGACTGGCGGCGCACGCCAAAGCCAAGACCTGACAAATTCCCTGTGGGAGCGAGCTTGCTCGCGAATGCGGACTGTCATTCAACCTATGTGTTGCCTGACACGGCGCCTTCGCGAGCAAGCTCGCTCCCACAGGTTTCAGCGGCGTTTGCTGCCGCCGAGCAGCGACCCCATCAGGCCGCGCACCAGTTGTTTGCCGAGGTTATTGGCAGCCTGACGCATGGCTGACTTCAAGGCCTGCCCTGCTGCCGTACCCAGGAACTCTCCAGCCCTGTCCGCCAGACTCGGCTCTTGCGAAGCCGCTGGCGCTTCAGCCTCAGGCGCCAGCCCTTTACGCCCCATCAGAATTTCATACGCAGACTCACGATCGATCGGCTTGTCATAGCGGCCCTTGAACGGCGATCCGGCAATCAGCATGGTTCGTTCGGTATCGGTCAGCGGCCCGATTCGCGATTGCGGTGGCGCCACGAGTACGCGCTGGACCATCTCCGGCGTGCCTTTCTCCGTCAGCGTCCCCACCAACGCCTCGCCAATCCCCAACTCGGTCAGCACCGACAGGCTGTCAAACGCCGGATTCGGCCGGAAGCCGTCCGCTACCGCGCGCAGGGACTTCTGCTCTTTGGCGGTAAAGGCGCGCAAGCCATGCTGAATGCGCAGGCCGAGCTGCGCCAGCACGTCATCGGGCAAGTCCGCCGGCGACTGCGTGACGAAATACACGCCAACGCCTTTGGAACGGATCAAGCGCACCACTTGCTCCAGCCTTTCCTGCAAGGCCTTGGGCGTATCGCCAAAGAGCAAATGCGCCTCATCGAAAAACAGCGCCAGCAGCGGTTTGTCGGCATCACCGCGCTCCGGCAACTGCTCGAACAGCTCGGCCAGCAGCCACAACAGGAATGTCGCATAGACCTTCGGCGCTTCGTGCACCAGACGACTGGCGTCGAGCAAGTGAATGCGCCCACGACCATCGGCGGTCGGTTGCAGAATGTCTTCGAGTTGCAGTGCCGGTTCGCCAAACAAGGCTTCAGCGCCCTGCTGTTCGAGGATTGCCAAGCGGCGCAACAGTGCCTGACTGGAGCCAGTAGTCATCAGCGCCGCGTCTTCGCCCAACAGCTGCGGGTTTTCCTTGAGGTGATTGAGCAGCGCTTTCAGATCCTTCAGATCCAGCAGTAACAGGCCTTCACGATCGGCGACCTTGAACGCTGCATAAAGCGCCGACTGCTGACTGTCGGTCAGTTCCAGCAGACTGCCGATCAGCAGCGGGCCCATTTCGCTCAGCGTGGTGCGCAACGGATGACCGGACTCGCCGTGGATGTCCCACAAGGTCACCGGATAGGCCTGCGCCTTGTAGTTGAGCCACGGCATCCCGGCAATGCGCTCGGCCACCTTGCCCTGCGGATTGCCGGCGGCACCGAGGCCACACAGATCGCCCTTGATGTCAGCGGCAAACACCGCGACGCCGGCGTCGCTGAACGCCTCGGTCAAACGCTGCAAGGTGACGGTTTTACCGGTACCGGTGGCGCCCGCGACCAGTCCGTGGCGGTTCGCCAGGCGCATGGCCTGAGCAATCTGTTGGCCTGCGAGATCGGCGCCGATTACGAGTTGCGAGGAGTCAGGCATTTTGTCACCCAATGGTTAATCTTTGATTCTGCATGGCCGATAAAGAAGAGTGAGAGACCCGACCACAAGTCAGGCCGGACATTTCCCTAAGGAGAGACGGAAATATCAGCTTGTTTTCACCCTTGCCCATTATGCGCGCTTCTATAAAAGCACGCCCTGGACATTAAGACCTTAGCGGAACCCCAAGCCATGAACAAAAATCTGCGCTTCAGCCATAAAATTTTGCTTGCCGCCGCCCTCATCGTCATCGCCGCCTTCGCCTCGTTTACCTTGTACAACGACTGGCTACAGCGCAATGCGATCCGCGATGACCTGAACAACTATCTCAACGAGATGGGCGAGGTCACCGCCGACAATATCCAGACCTGGCTCAACGGTCGCATTCTGCTGATCGAGAACGCCGCCCAGAACATTTCGATCAACCCCGAGTCTGCCAACGTCGCCAGCCTGCTGGAGCAGAAAGCCCTGACCTCGACGTTCATGGCCACCTATCTGGGCGATGCCACCGGGCACTTCACCATCCGCCCGGACACGAAGATGCCGGACGGTTTCGATCCGCGCGTGCGCCCTTGGTATAAAGGTGCCGAGAGCAGCAGCACCTCGACCCTGACCGAACCGTACATCGACGCCGCCACCGGCCAGTTGATCATCTCCATCGCCACCGCCTCGAAAAAGGCCGGTCAGAGCGTCGGTGTGGTTGGCGGTGATCTGAGCCTGCAATCGCTGGTCGACACCCTCGCCGCCCGGGACTTCGACGGCATGGGTTATGTGTTCCTGGTCAGCGCCGACGGCAAGATCCTCGTCCACCCGGACAAGGCTCTGGTGATGAAATCCCTGAAAGAAGCCTATCCGCAAGACACCCCGCGCATCAGCAGCGACTTCAGCGAAGTCACCGTCGACGGCAAGACCCGCATCGTGACCTTCGCGCCGATCAAAGGCCTGCCGTCGGTGAACTGGTACATCGGTCTGTCGGTGGACAAGGATCAGGCCTTTGCGATGCTCAGCCAGTTCCGCGCCTCTGCGGTCATCGCCACAGTCATCGCAGTCGCGATCATCCTCGCGCTGCTTGGCATGCTGA
Source organism: Pseudomonas crudilactis (assembly GCF_013433315.1). GTDB lineage: Bacteria > Pseudomonadota > Gammaproteobacteria > Pseudomonadales > Pseudomonadaceae > Aquipseudomonas > Aquipseudomonas crudilactis. Next base: position 195,366 of record NZ_WXVV01000008.1, read on the forward strand.
TCCGCATTCTGATCCAGCCGCTGCACGTCATGACTCGCGCCATGGAAGATATTGCCGACGGCGAAGGCGACCTGACCAAACGCCTGACCATCGTTAACAACGATGAATTCGGCGTGCTGGGCACCGCATTCAACCGTTTCGTCGAGCGTATTCACGGTTCGATCCGCGAAGTGTCCTCGGCCACCGGTCAGGTTAACGAAGTCGCCCTGCGCGTGGTCGCGGCGTCGAACTCGTCGATGTACAACTCCGATCAGCAAGCCTCGCGCACCAGCAGTGTGGCCGCAGCGATCAACCAGCTCGGCGCCGCCGCGCAGGAAATCGCCCGTAATGCTGCACAGGCGTCGAATCAGGCCAGCGACGCGCGTAGCCTGGCTGAAGACGGCCAGCAGGTGGTGGATCGCAGCATCAAGGCGATGAATCAACTGTCGAGCATGCTCAGCGCGTCGAGCAGCAATATCGAGTCGCTGAACAGCAAAACCGTGAACATCGGCCAGATTCTTGAAGTGATCACCAGCATTTCCCAGCAAACCAACCTGCTGGCGCTCAACGCAGCGATTGAAGCGGCGCGCGCCGGTGAAGCCGGCCGTGGTTTTGCCGTAGTGGCCGATGAAGTGCGCAATCTGGCGCATCGCACCCAGGAATCGGCGCAGCAAGTGCAGACCATGATCGAGGAGCTGCAGGTCGGCGCCCGTGAATCGGTGAGCACCATGAGCAACAGCCAGCGCCACAGTCAGGACAGCGTCGAGATTGCTAACCTGGCTGGCGAACGCCTGAACAGCGTGACGCAGCGTATCGGCGAGATCGACGGGATGAACCAGTCGGTGGCCACGGCGACCGAGGAACAGACCGCTGTAGTGGAGTCGATCAACGTCGATATCACCGAGATCAATACGCTGAACCAGGAAGGCGTGGAGAACTTGCAGGCGACGTTGCGGGCTTGCTCGGATCTGGAGCAGCAGGCTTCGCGTCTGAAACAACTGGTTGGCAGTTTCCGCATCTAAGATCAAAGGCCTACCCCCTCACCCCAGCCCTCTCCCCCAAGGGGGCGAGGGGGAAAGGGAGCCGATCTTCATGCTGTTCAGAACCTGAGTTCGACTGAAGACTTTCAAGTCGATGTATCAAGCCCAAACGCCTCGATCAGTCCCCTCTCCCTCAAAAGGGCGAAGGGAAAAGGGAGCCGATCTTCATACTGTTCAGAACCTGAGTTCGACTGAAGACTTTCAAGTCGATGTATCAAGCCCAAACGCCTCGATCAGTCCCCTCTCCCCCCGGGAGAGGGTTAGGGTGAGGGCGCTCTTCAAACCCACCGCGCAATCCCGACCGAACATCTATTCTTGATAAAGGTCAACCAAGGGAGAACCACGCAGCGGAGGGTTGATCACCGTGCATATCGCCGACATCACCATGTTCTACGCCCCGGCCAGCGGTGGCGTGCGCACTTATCTGGATGCCAAACACCGCCGGTTGAGCATCAAACCCGGCACTCGCCACAGCCTGTTGATCCCCGGTGCGCATTTCAGCGAACACGACGGTGTTTATACGGTTCCAGCCCCCGCCCTGCCGTTCGGCAAGGGTTATCGTTTCCCCCTTCGCCTCGCCCCTTGGCGCAACGTGCTGCACGATTTGCAGCCGGAGCTGATCGAAGTCGGCGATCCCTACCTGACCGCCTGGGCCGCACTGGATGCGCGGCGGCAGCTGGATGTGCCGGTGATCGGTTTTTATCACTCGGACCTGCCACTGCTGGTAGGTAATCGCATGGGCCATTGGGTCACGCCGAATATCGAGGCGTATGTCACCAGGCTTTACGGCAACTTCGACCGGGTATTGGCGCCCAGTCAGGTCATGGCTGACAAGCTCAGCGGCCTCGGTGTACGCAATGTCTTCGTGCAACCGTTGGGCGTCGATCTGCAGACCTTTCACCCCAATGCCCGCGACCCGCAACTACGCGCAGAACTGGGCATCGCCGAAGAAACCCGGTTGCTGATTTTTGCCGGGCGCGGCTCGAAAGAGAAAAACCTCCCGGTACTGCTCAAATGCATGCAGCGCCTCGGCCCGCGCTATCACTTGCTGCTGGTCGGTTCGTCGATGCCCACCGCCGTGCCGGACAACGTCAGTGTGATCGACGAATTCTGTCCCGCGCCACGCGTCGCGCAGTTGATGGCCAGTGCCGATGCACTGCTCCATGCCGGCGACCAGGAAACCTTCGGCCTGGTGATCCTCGAAGCCATGGCCTGCGGCATTCCCGTGGTGGCGGTGGCGGCCGGGGCGTTCGAAGAGATTGTCACTGAGTCCTGCGGCCTGCTGTGCGCACCGAACAACCCGCAGGCGATGGCCAATGCCGTGCGCGAACTGTTCAATCGCGGCTGTACCAGGCTCGGCGCTCAGGCCCGCCAGCATGTCGAAACTCACTACGCCTGGGACACGGTGGTCGACAGTTTGTTGGGCCACTATCACGCTGTACTTGGACATACGCTGCCCAGGGTGGCCAATGCTTGAATCGACCAATAATCCCGCCGTCTTGCTGGTGCTGCACGATGTGGCTCCGTCGACGTGGGCGGACTACCAACCGTTTGTCGAGGCCGTCGACGCATTGGGCAACGTGCCGATGACGTGGCTGGTCGTACCGGACTTCCACCGGCACAATGCCCTCAACGATCAGCCGGCATTTTGCCGAATGCTCAATACGCGCGTTGCCCGTGGCGATGAGTTGGCGTTGCATGGTTATTTCCACGATGACCAGGAGCCCGGCCCGACGACACCGGGCGACTGGTTCATGCGCCGCGTTTACACCCATGAAGGCGAGTTCTATCGTTTATCCCATGAAGCCGCCCTCGCCCGCCTGCGTGCCGGCATCGAAATCTTCCAGCGCCACGACTGGCCGCTGCACGGTTTCGTTGCCCCGGCGTGGTTGATGAGCGACGGCACCCGCCAGGCCCTGCGCGAGTTACCGCTGCGCTACACCAGTGATCCGCAACATCTTTATCGTTTGCCGGATTTCACCCCCCTCGACGCACCAGGCCTGGTCTGGAGCGCCCGCAGCGCGTGGCGAAGGGGCTTATCGAAGATTGTCAGCGAGCAGCGTCAACAGCGTTGGCGTCAGGCGCCGGTGATTCGTCTAGGCTTGCATCCCGTGGACATGCGCCACGGTTATTCCCGTGACTACTGGCTGCACACCCTCGAACGACTACTGAGTGAAGGACGCGTACCGATGACCAAAATCCACTGGCTCGACCAACAGCGCGGTCAATGGGGACACGCTGCATGAGTCGCGGCATTCTCTTGCTGATCGGCCTGCTCGCGGCGGTGCTGATTCCGGTTGTGCTGGGTGGCGGCGAAACCTGGTCGCGCTTGCAAAGTTTCCCGTTGCACTGGCTGCTGATCATGTTCGGCATGATCCTGCTCTGCTGGGGCATCAATACCTTGCGTCTGCGCTTGTTACTCGGCGATCAGCGCGAGCGTGTCACGCCGCTGCAAAGCCTTGGCGTAGTAATGGCCGCCGAGTTCGCCTATTGCGCCACTCCCGGCGGCAGCGGCGGGCCATTGACAATCATGGCGCTGCTGGCCCGATCGGGCGTGCGTCCGGCGCGGGGCAGCGCGGTGTTTGCCATGGATCAGCTCAGCGATTTGCTGTTCTTTCTCTGCGCCCTCAGCGGGATTCTGATTTATGCGCTGTTCCAGCACCTCAGCGATCGCCTCGAGTGGTTACTGACCGTCAGTGCGATTTCGCTGTTCGGCGGTTTGTTCAGTTGTGTGCTGGTCGCGCGCTATCACCGCACCTTGATTCGCCTGAGCGGTCGCCTATTGGCAAGGATGAACGTCAAGGCCGGTACCCGCCGTCGCTGGGCGCGCAAGTTGCTGCACTTTCTCGCGGCGTTTACCGATACGTTGAAGTTGCCCTGGCAAACATTGATCAAAGTGTTCGCCCTGACCTGCGTGCATTGGTTGTTGCGTTACAGCGTGCTGTATCTGGCGCTGCGCGGCCTGGGCGCAGACTTGCAGTGGGCGTGGAGTTTTCTGGTGCAGATGCTTTCGCTGGGCGCTGGCCAGTTCAGCTTGCTGCCGGGCGGCGCGGGAGCGGCGGAGCTGACCTCGGCGGCACTGTTGGCGCCGATGGTGGGGAAATCCACCGCAGCGGCGGCGATTCTGATCTGGCGAGTGGTGACGTATTACTTTTATCTGCTGGTGGGCGGCCCGGTGTTTCTGTTGATGTTGGGTCGGCCGCTATTGAAGAAGCTGATGAACGTCAGACAGGCTTCTTGACGTCGTCCTGATGCTCTTCCTGGAGTTGTTCCCACAACTCGGCAGCGCCGGGAAACTCGGTGCCATCTTCCGGGCTCATGTCCTCGGGATCATATCGACTCAAACACCCCTCGCCCAAAGTCGCCGGCGCTTTGGAAGTGGCTTTGTCCAGTGGGTCGCTCATGAAGGTTTCCTCGAGGCTTGAATGAACAAGGGTCTGAGCGATTGAACGCCCAGACCCTTGGTTTTTCAAGCCTGCGTGAGTTCGATCAGAACACTACAGTCTTGTTACCGTGCACCAGCACACGGTCTTCGAGGTGATAACGCAAGCCACGAGCCAGCACCATCTTCTCGACATCACGGCCGAAGCGCACCATGTCTTCGATGCTGTCACTGTGGCTGACGCGCACCACGTCCTGCTCGATGATCGGACCGGCGTCCAGCTCTTCGGTCACGTAGTGGCAGGTCGCGCCGATCAGTTTCACACCACGCAGGGAAGCCTGGTGATACGGCTTGGCACCGACGAACGACGGCAGGAAGCTGTGGTGAATGTTGATCACCTTGTGTGCGTATTCACGGCACATGTCTGGCGGCAGAATCTGCATATAACGCGCCAGCACCACCACTTCGGCATCGTGCTGTTTGACCAGACGCGACACTTCGTCGAAGGCCGGTTGCTTGTCCTGCGGATTGACCGGAACGTGGTAGTAAGGAATGCCATGCCACTCGACCATGCTGCGCAGGTCGTCGTGGTTGGAAATCACGCAGGAGATGTCGCAGTCCAGCTCATCGCTGTGCCAGCGGTGCAACAAGTCAGCAAGGCAGTGGGACTCGCGGCTGGCCATCAGCACAACACGTTTTTTCTGCTCGGTGTCGGTGATGCGCCAGTCCATCGAGAACTCTTCGGCGATCGGCGCGAACTTCTCGCGCAGAACTTCAATTCCGAAAGGCAGCGAATCGGCACGAATTTCGTGACGCATGAAGAACCAGCCGACCTGATTGTCCGAGTGGTGGCTCGCTTCGGTGATCCAGCCGTTGTGGGCTGCCAGAAAATTACTGACTTTGGCAACGATGCCAACGCGGTCCGGGCAAGATATCACCAGCCGAAAAGTGCGCATGAGGGGGGAACTCCAGAACTTCGCAAAGGCGGCCATTCTAGCGATTGCGCGGCAAAACTGCAGTACTGATGAGCACCCTCGCGCGCACCGCCTCGACACTCGGATTTCTGACGGCGGCAAACGTCACTCTCGCGGCGCTGCGCGAGTCCTGTTTGATCCTTTGACTGTGAATATCTGTGATGACTGCATCACACTATTTAACTGAACATTCAAATTGCCGGTTTCTTTCGTAACTAATTTAAATAAAAAGTCCGGTTAAATGTTTACTTGATGAAACAGCCTGACTATTATTGCGGCACTGTCCCCTGCCATTCAGCACTCTACTAAGGTAGTAATCATGTCCTTGATCAACGAATATCGCGCCACCGAAGAAGCTATCAAAGAGCTGCAAGCCCGTTTGAAGAACCTGTCCGAAGACGACAAACTGCAAGCCGAGCTGGAATTCGAAGGCAAACTGCGCACCCTGATGGGTGAATATTCCAAATCCCTGCGTGACATCATCGCGCTGCTGGATCCAGAATCGAAAACCAAAGCACCACGCGGTGGCGCAGTAAAAACTACCGGCACCAAGCGTGCTCGCAAAGTTAAACAATACAAAAACCCGCACAACGGCGAAGTCATCGAAACCAAAGGTGGCAACCACAAAACTCTGAAAGAGTGGAAAGCCAAGTGGGGCGGTGATGTGGTTGAAGGCTGGGCTACCCTGCTGGGCTAAGCCGCAGTACCCGTCGCAGACCAATCTGCCACGAAAAGAAACGCCAGCGAATGCTGGCGTTTTTTTTATCCGCGAAAATTAGCGCCGATCATGTTCGATTTCAAAGATTCAAACGTTTGCGTAATGCCCGGACATAATTCTGCCATTCATCGAGTACGGCTCTCTGCATCGGTGTCGCACTAAGCGACCATTGCTCTGCGGCCTCGGTAAAAGATTGCAAGGTATTCGGCGCACCCCATTCAGGTGTGGACAAACGCTGCTGACAAAATATCCGCCAGCGTTCCTGCTCTTCAAAACTCAAGGTCTCGGGAAAGTTACGTGCTCGATATCGAAAGAGTAATTCAGGCAAACGTTCATCATCGAAAGGCCATTGCTCTTGCGCTAATTGCGAAGGGTCAGCGCTCCTCACTTGCTCACATAGACGCCGGTCGCGGTCACCGATAAAACCGTCGTACAACTGTTGTTCCGGATCTTCGCTCGGGGTGAAATCTTCGCTGACATAAATCGCAGCAACTTTATCTTTCCAAACTTGTTGTGCGTCAGTTAGTCGCAGCGCGCGTTCCTGATAAAGCGCCATGTCCAGACCCAGCCTTTGCTGATCCTGCGCACGCAGTACCGACAGCGGAGCCACCACCGGGCAACGGTTGACATGAATCAGCTTGAGCGGCACCGGCAACTCGCCCTCAGGCAAATCGTCACGGCGGGTGTACAAGCGCTGGCGCAGGGTTTGCGCATCCAGATCGAGCAAGCCCTGCGGATCGAGGTGCAGGTCGCAGACGATCAAGGCGTTGCGGTTTTTCGGGTGCCAGGCCAGCGGCAGCACCACGCCAACATAACTGCGCGCCGCCGAGAAGCGCCCGGAAACATGCACCAGCGGCTGCAACAAGCGAATCTGATCCATGACTTTTTGCTTGCTGCGCAATTGGAACAGCCAGTCATACAGTTTTGGCTGCTTCTGACGGATCAACCGCGCCAGGGCGATGGTCGCGCGCACGTCCGACAGGGCTTCGTGGGCATGGCCGTGATCAATATTGTTGGCGGCGGTCAGGCGTTCGAGCTTGAGCGTCACCCGGCCGTCGTCGTCCGTCGGCCAGACCAGCCCGTCGGGACGCAGCGCGTAGGCGGCGCGCACCACGTCGATCAGATCCCAGCGACTGTTACCGCCCTGCCACTCGCGGGCGTAAGGATCGAAGAAATTGCGATACAAACTGTAGCGCGTCATCTCGTCGTCGAAACGCAAGGTGTTGTAACCCGCCCCGCAGGTGCCTGGGGCAGCCAGTTGCGCATGAACGCGGGTCATGAAATCGGCTTCGCTCAAACCGTTTTCGGCGAGCTGGCCCGGGGTGATGCCCGTGATGGCGCACGCCGCCGGGTGCGGCAGGATGTCTTCGCTGGGCTGGCAGTAGAGGTTGACCGGCTCATCGATCTCGTTGAGGTCATGGTCGGTGCGAATCCCGGCGACCTGCAACGGACGGTCGCAGCGGGGATTGATGCCAGTGGTTTCGTAGTCGTACCAGAAGATTGAAGTCACGGGCGGTTCCTGAACTGAAGATCGGCGAAGTCTAGGCGTTCAACCGCGCTCGCGGCCAGCCTCGCGTCATTCAATCACTGCGAGCCACACGCGGTGCAATACATAGTTATGTCGTTTTCCCCCGTGAGGCTGCTAGCATCGACCTCACTTGCCCCCCGAACAGGCGAACATCAGGTAGCCCATGCTCGAGCCTACAGCACCGCCAAGGAAAGCACCGCTGGCCCCGCCGCTGGATACGCGGTATCAGGTCGAAACGCCGGAAGGCATCGATCTGCCGTTGCGCCCTGCCGGGTTGATGGTGCGCGCCGTGGCCTTCGCGATCGATCTGGCTCTGCGCGGCGTGGTCATGGGTGTGCTGTTCATCGCCCTGGCGTTTCTCGGCAAGCTCGGCATGGGCCTGGGTTCACTGCTGCTGTTTGCGATCAGCTGGTGGTACATGGTGCTGTTCGAAGTGCTGCGTCAGGGGCGCTCGCCGGGTAAACAATGGATGGGGCTGCGCGTGGTGCACGATGACGGCACTCCGATTGGCTGGTCGGCCTCGCTGCTGCGCAACCTGCTGCGCTTTGTCGATCTGCTGCCCTTCGGCTACTTCCTTGGCACCCTCAGTTGCCTGCAACACCCGACCTTCAAACGCCTCGGCGACATCGCTGCCGGCACACTGGTGGTCTACAGCGAACGCCCGCTGAGTCGACCGCAATTGCCTGATGCCGAACCGCGACGCTGTCCCGTCCCTCTCACCCTCAGCGAACAACGCGCCGTGCTTGGCTTTGCCGAGCGCCAGAGTGAATTATCGCCAGCGCGGGTCAATGAACTGGCGGCGCTGCTCGCCCAACCTCTGCATATTTCTGCGCCCAAAGCTGTGATTGAACTCAATGGCATCGCTCGCGGTTTGTTGGGCCCGACATGAAGCAGAGTCTTTTCGAAACCCGCCACAAGGCCGAATGGGAGCGGTTTGCGCTGGCCCTCGAACGCCTTGAGCGCGGCAAGGACACCTCGCAAGTCGGCGGTTTCCCCAAGGCCTATCGACGCCTCTGCCAACATCTGGCGCTGGCACAGGCGCGCGGTTACAGCAGTTTCCTCATCGACTCACTGCAGCAACAGGTGTTGCGCGGCCATCAACAGCTGTACCGTCATCGCAGCCGATTCGGCGCCAATCTGCTGAGTTTCATCCTCGCCGACTTTCCCAGACTGGTGCGCGCCGAATGGCCCTTTGTGCTGGTCGCCAGCCTGCTGTTCTTTGGCAGCCTGATCGGCGTCGGCGTGTTGGTGTATGTATTTCCCGACCTGGTCTACAACCTGATCCCCGCCGATCAGGTGCGCGAGATGCAAGGCATGTACGATCCGGTCGCCGGCCACCTCGGACGCCCCGCCGAACGTGCGGCCAGTGAAGACTGGGTAATGTTCGGTTACTACGTGATGCACAACATCGGCATTGCCTTTCAGACCTTTGCCAGCGGCTTGTTGCTGGGCGTGGGCAGTGCGTTCTTTCTGTTCTACAACGGCATGGTCATCGGCGCGGTCGCCGGGCATCTCAGCGAGATCGGTTTCGGCCAGACTTTCTGGTCATTCGTCATCGCCCATGGCGCCTTTGAACTCACCGCCATCGCCCTCGCCGGCGCGGCCGGCCTGGAACTCGGCTGGGCGTTGATCGCACCCGGACGGCTGACGCGCGGTGAAGCGCTGCAACGGGCAGCGCGCAAAAGCGTGTTGCTGGTATGCGGGGTGATGCTGTTCCTGTTGATTGCCGCGTTTATCGAAGCCTATTGGTCGTCGAAAGCCACTGTCACGCCGCTGACCAAATATCTGGTCGGCGCCGGGCTTTGGACGTTGGTTGCGCTCTATCTGTCGTTCGCCGGAAGGACACGTCATGCGCCTGAGTGACGCCACCGTGGTGATCCGCCCGCGCACGACCTGGGAGGCCATGGACCTCGGCGTGCTGATGAGCCAGCAACACCGGCGTCTGCTGATGACCAGTTGGGCGATCGTCACCCTGCCGCTGTTCGCCCTGCTCAGCCTGCTGCTGTGGGACTCGCCGTCGCTGGCGGTGTTTATCTTCTGGTGGCTGAAACCAGCGTACGAACGCCTGCCGCTGTACATCCTGTCGCAAGCGCTGTTTGGCGAGACGCCGACACTTAAACAGGCCTTGCGCGAATGGCCACGCCTGCTCAAACCGCAACTGCTGGCCAGTCTGACCTGGCGCCGCCTGAGTTTCAGCCGCAGTTTTCTGCTGCCGGTGGTGCAACTCGAAGGTCTCGACGGCAGTGCCCGGCAACAACGCCTGCACGTGCTGCTGCAACGCAACGCCGGCGCTGCGCAATGGCTGACCCTCATCGGCGTGCATCTGGAAACCGCGCTGTGGATCGGCCTGATGGTGCTGTTCTACATGTTACTGCCGCAACAGGTCGAAACGGATTGGAGCTGGCAGTCACTGATTCTCGCGGCGGATCAAGACTGGCGCTGGCTGGAACATCTGACCAATGCTTTCTACGCGCTGGTGCTGGTGGTGTGGGAGCCGATCTACGTTGCCTGCGGTTTCAGCCTTTATCTGAACCGACGCACACAACTGGAAGCGTGGGATATCGAACTGGTGTTCCGCCGCTTGCGTCAGCGCCTGAACAATGGCGTGGTGGGATTGCTCTTGGCGGTCTGTCTGGTGCTGCCGAATATGCCGTCGACCTGGGCGGCCGAGCCTGATGACAGTCCGCAGGCACCGCGCTTGTTGAATCAACCACTCACTAGCCAGGCCTCACGGGACAGTATCAAGGCATTGCTTGAACAGCCGCCGTTCAAGAACAAGGAAGTCGTCACCCGCTATCGCTTTGGCGACGACCCGGCGAAACCTGCCGAAGCGCAAAAACCGGGTGAAGCGCCGCAGTGGCTGAAAACCCTGCTGGGCTGGCTCGACGGACAACACTTGAATGTGCTGGCGAAGGTCATTGAAGTGCTGTTGTGGGGCACGCTCATTGCGGTGCTGGGCTGGCTGGGCTGGCGCTATCGCGAGTTTCTCCAGGCCTTTGTCAGCCGCCGCCCCAGACTGCCTTCCAAACCGAAACGAGCGTTGCCGCAGCAAGCCTTCGGTCTGGATTTGAACCGCGACACCTTGCCTGACGACATCGCCGGCCATGCCGAACAACTGTGGCAAAGCCAGCCCCGTGCAGCGTTGGGCCTGCTCTATCGAGGGTTGCTCAGCCATCTGCTGCATGACTTCGATCTGAGCCTGAAACCCGCCGACACCGAACTCCAGGTGCTCGCGCACGTTGAACAATTGCAGCGCCCCGAACTGCTCGCCTTCAGCCGCAGCCTGACTAATCACTGGCAGAACATGGCCTACGGGCATCGCGTACCACCGGCGTCCATGCAGCAGGAATTGTGCGATGGCTGGCGCGCCTTGTTCGGCCCCGGAGCCGCCCGTTGAGTCGCCGGACACTGTGGTGGGTTGGCGCGTTGATCGCCCTGTTGCTGGGCGCGCTGAGCGTTTTCCTCTACCTCAAGGCCAAGCCTTATCAGGAAGAAGTCGATCACGGCCCCTCGCCCGCCGCGCAAGCCAATCCTTATCTGGCGGCCGAGCTGTTTTTGCGTGAGCGCGGCCTCATGGTCAGCCACGCCGAAAGCCTCGCGGTACTGCCGGAAATCGACCCTCGCCGTCATACGTTGCTGTTGTTCAACGACCGCTCACGCATGACCCCGCGTCAGGTCGATCAGGTGTTGAACTGGACGCGGGCCGGCGGGCGGCTGGTGTTCGTCGCCGAATCGCTGTGGGATGAGCAGAGCAAACAAAGCAATGACCTGTTGATTGATCGGGTGCAGCTGCATCAATCCCTGAGCAAGGATCTGAAAGACCTGCCCGCCGACGTGGCGCCAGACCGCTTCCCGAAATTGACCAAACTCTATCTGGAAGACGAAGACGCCCCGGCCTACGCCGGTTTCGATACCGACTTCCACCTCGACGACCCGAAGAATCTTGCGCAAGCCTGGGCCAACAGCGCCAAGGCCACGCACATGATGCAACTGCCCTACAGCCTTGGCTCGATCACCGTGGTCACCGACGCCGAGTTGTGGAAGAACAACATCATCAGCCAATACGACAACGCCTGGCTGCTCTGGTATCTGAGCGCCGACACCGACGTCACGTTGATCTACAACACCGAGCACGATGGCCTGCTGACCTTGCTCTGGCGCTACTTCCCGCAAGCCATCGTTGCCCTGCTCGCGTTGATCGGCCTGTGGCTGTGGCATGTCGGTGTACGCCACGGCCCACTTCAGCTACCCGCCCCGAGTGGACGCCGACAATTGCAGGAACACCTGCGCGCCAGCGCCGATTTCCTGCTGCGCCACAACGGCCAACAGGCACTGCTGCAAGCACTACAACAGGATGTGCTGCGCCGCGCCCGTCGCCGCCATCCCGGCTTCGATCAATTGAACGTTGCCGAACAATGGCTGGCATTGTCGCGCCTGACCCGGCTACCCACCCGCGCTATCAGCCAGGCCCTGAGCCCGGTGCCGAACCGGCGGATCTCCAGCGCCGATTTCTGCCGCCAGGTCGCCCACCTGCAAACCTTGAGGAACACGCTATGACTGAACAGATCGAGCCCGGCAGCGCCAGCCACGCCGCCCAGCAACGCCAGCGTGCCAGCCAGTTGGCGCAAGCGGTGCGCGGCGAATTGCAGAAAGCCCTGATCGGCCAGAACCAGGTGATCGACGACGTGCTCACGGCGCTCATCGCCGGTGGCCACGTATTGCTTGAAGGCGTGCCGGGGCTAGGCAAAACCCTGCTGGTGCGCGCATTGGCCCGTTGTTTCGGCGGCGAGTTTGCGCGGATTCAATTCACCCCGGATCTAATGCCCAGCGACGTCACTGGCCACGCCGTATACGACCTGCAAACCGAGCAGTTCAAGCTGCGCAAAGGCCCGCTGTTCACCAACCTGTTGCTGGCCGACGAGATCAACCGCGCCCCGGCGAAAACCCAGGCGGCCTTGCTCGAAGCGATGCAGGAACGGCAGGTCACGCTCGAAGGTCGCGCCCTGCCGATCGCGCAACCGTTCATGGTCCTGGCGACGCAGAACCCGATCGAACAGGAAGGCACCTATCCCCTGCCGGAAGCCGAACTTGACCGGTTCATGCTCAAGGTGCGCATGGACTACCCGGACGCGGATCAAGAGTTGAACATGGTGCGACAGGTCAGCCGTTCAACCCGCGCCGACATGCTCGATGTGCAACCGCTGCGCACGGTGTTGCAAGCCAAGGACGTGCAAGCTTTGCAACGCATCGCCAGTGACTTGCCGCTGGACGATCAGGTGCTCGACTACGCCGTGCGTCTGGCCCGTAGCACGCGCACCTGGCCGGGGCTGATTCTCGGCGCCGGGCCCCGCGCCTCGATCGCACTGGTGCGTTGCGCCCGTGCCCGCGCGTTGTTGCGCGGCGGCGAGTTCGTGATCCCGGACGACATCAAAGGCTGCGCACTGGCTGTGCTGCGCCATCGCGTACGCATTGCCCCGGAGCTGGACATTGAAGGGCTGCAGGTCGATCAGGTGCTGCAGCAACTGCTCGACCAGATTGCGGCGCCGCGGCTGTGAAACCCTCACGCCTGCTGTTGATCTGGCTGGCCTTGCTGCTGGCGGTCGGCATCGTTCTGGGTACATTGCGGGCGCTGGAAGTCGACATCCCTGCCAGCCTGATATCGATCAACTGGGGGTTGCTGCTGGCGCTATTGGCCCTGGCGGTGCTCGATGCCCTGCGCCTGCAACGCCTGCCAACACCGCGCATCACACGGCAGATGCCCGGCAGTCTTGCGCTCGGCCGCTGGGGTGAAGTGCGCCTGGAAGTCGAACATGACTTCAGCGAACCGACGCACATTGAACTGTTCGATCACCCGCCAGCCGGGCTGAGTTTCGAAAACCTGCCGCTGTCGATTGAACTGCAACCCGGCCGGCGCAACCTGCTCGGTTATCGATTGCGCCCGCTCCAACGCGGCCATTTCAGCTTCGCTCACTGCGAGGTCAGCCTGCCCAGTCCCTTGGGATTATGGACAGGCAAACGCCTGCTCGATGTCAGCGACCAGACCCGCGTCTACCCCGACTTCGCCCGACTCTACGGCGGTGAACTGCTGGCCGTGGACAACTGGCTCAGCCAGCTCGGTGTGCGTCAGCGCCAACGGCGCGGTCAGGGTCTGGAATTCCATCAGTTGCGCGAATTCCGTGAAGGCGACAGCCTGCGCCAGATCGACTGGAAAGCCACCGCCCGTCAACGCACACCGATTGCCCGCGAGTATCAGGACGAGCGCGATCAGCAGGTCATCTTTCTGCTCGACTGCGGCCGATGCATGCGCAGCCAGGACGGCGAGCTGTCGCATTTCGACCATGCGCTCAATGCTTGCCTGCTGCTGAGTTATGTGGCCCTGCGCCAGGGCGATGCGGTGGGACTGAGTACCTTCGCCAGCGAACAGCCGCGCCATCTCGCGCCAGTCAAAGGCGCCGGGCAACTGAACGTGTTGCTCAACACAGTGTATGACCTGGGCAGCACACAACGCCCTGCCGACTACCAGGCCGCCGCCAATCAACTATTGGCCCGGCAAAAACGCCGGGCATTGGTGGTGCTGGTCAGCAACCTGCGCGATGAAGTCGACGATGAACTATTGGCTGCCGTCAAACGCCTGAGCACACAGCACCGCGTGATGGTGGCAAGCCTGCGCGAGGAGACGCTAGACGCCCTGCGACATGCACCGGTGCAAACCTTGCCCGAGGCTCTGGCCTATTGCGGGACGGTGAGTTATTTGAACGAGCAGGCAGAACTCCATGAGCGCTTGAGGGCTCATGGGGTTCCGGTAGTGGATGTCCGGCCAGCGGAACTGGGGGGCGAACTGGTGACGCGGTATCTGGCTTTGAAGAGTGCCGGAGGTTTTTAGCGCCTTCTTCAGTTGGAAAAGGTGCTGATTTATTCCCACGACCAAAACTCACAATCAGACAGTGCTGCCGTCATAGTGATTGTAAATTTTCAGTTCGGCAGTTACGCCCCTGTACGTATTAACGAACGCTTCACCGGCAAGATCGGTTGTTACGTAGTAGGTCTCGCTTGAATCGGAATGCTGAACGGAGACTCGAACTCCCGGCGCAAGCTCTTTCTTCATTTTGGAGGTCGCCCGAATGAAATTTCGGGTCATTATTTCCCCGTTACCCATTTCAATGTCTTCGCGCCACCGTTCTGCATCCACCCAGTTATGCGCCAGGCGCATGGCCGCTGGCGAAATAAGCCATTGATCATTCCGTGTCTTCAGCGTCAGGGCAAACGCGCCATCCCGGATACTTTCTCGGCAATCGAGAGTCCAGAACAACCAGTCTTGTCCGAGTTGATGTTCCTGTGCAAGATCAGGCGTTATGCTCAATCCAAGGCTCTCGGCGCTTTCGCCTTGCCATCCCAGCCTTACATAAGCCCCCGTCAGCGAACTGCCAGACTTTGCCCGCAATCTGATTACGTGCGCCACGCGATGACAAGGATACAACGTGTCATGCCCAAAGACCTTCGCAAAACTGTCGAACTGCATGTCCAGCTCTGCCTCGATATCAAACAGTTGCCCCGGCAACAATCGATCCGGAATGCTGGGACTGGTCAACTTTAAAGTGAAGTCGCCATTGCGCCATGGGCCTTCGTTATTAACAGACCATCGAATGGGTTCACCGTCCACCGGACGCAAGGTTTCAAGATCCGGATCAAACGTCAGCCCGAGCGCCTGCGCCCCGGATGAGTCTTCAAGTGCCACTTCAGCCCAGGGGATCAGCCAACTGTGCGGCCTTACCCTTAACTCCAGATCGTAAGCGGTTGCGTGAGACAGCAGCAGCTTCCCGTCGACAAGGCTCACCTCTTCGCCATTGAGCCAAAGCGTGAATTCCTGCAACCAGGTGTCCGAGTTTGCAATCGCGGTAAACATCATCGATCTGACCTCCCATCCGGCGTAGCCGCCCTTCACAGCGGCAAGCAACCAACCCTCCTTGACCGGTGGGAGTCTGAACGCGACCTCGGCCTTGCCGGTACCATCCGTTTTCGTCGGGGCGATCTTGATGCCCGGGTATTCCCATTCCACGTCGACATCAACGAGGGGCTCGCCTGTTCTGGCAGAAACCACAATGACCTGTGCGCTGACTTCTTGCCCCGGATATCCCGTCGGATCAGAACTGATCAACGACTGGATTTCCCGAGGCTCATGCACGAAGAACGGCAACGCTATCGAATCCGAGTGCAGTGCTCCGCCCACCGATACGGTCAGCTCCAGCGCTCCCGTTGTAGTCGGTACAAACTCAATCTTCGCCACCCCGTGAAAGTTGGTGATCGATGTCACCTCTCCAAGGTCGGGGCTGCGCCAGGTCACAGTGACCCCAACCATCGGCTTGCCGCTGATCGAGGAGATGACCGTGATCTGTTCAGTCACGGCATCGCCCCAGAACAACGTCTGATTGACCCGCTGGCGTTCAGCGATCTTCACCACCTGTTCGCCTTGTCCCAGCGACATGGCGTTCACGGGAGACAGACTGGCCAGCCGCGTCGACGAGAAGTGCAATCCAAAGCTGCCATCCTTGAGGTCGTCCACCCGGAACCTATAGGTCAGTCCTGCGGACGAAAATAATCTGGGATCGCCCAACCTCGGTTCCTCGAAACGGATGCCGAGTGCCGCTGGCCCGGACTCCGTCATGCCCAGTGTCAGGTACTGACCCAGCAAGTCACTGCCGTCCAGCGCTCGCACGCGCAGTTCATGTTGACCCTTGCGTCGCGGAAAGAACGTTTGTTGACCCATTGGCTGTTCCGACTGCTTGTCGAAACTGACCATCAGCCCCTCCCAGGGATCACTGGCCAGCGATCTGACTGTCATTGGACGACGATCTTCGTAGTCGTCATAACGACTGAGTACCGCTGCGGTTACCGACTCTTCACCGGCAACCTGCGGCCTGAAGTCAAAGCCGCTCCAGCCATCGGTCGTGGTTTGGATATCGCGAGGATTGCCATCGATGATCCAGCTCACCGGTGCCTGATCCACAGGGCGGTTGGTGTAATGCGAGTACACCTGCACCCACATCCACGCCGGCGCCTGGCCAATGACCGGATCCACCGCCGACTCGCGCCATGCCTCGAATCTGACCTTGTTGTGAGCCAGTGTCATCGGCTTGGCGATCGCCTCGAAACTCAACTGAGGCAGGGCCAGGGTCAGAGCAAACTCGCCTTGCGTCTCACTGCCGGTGAAGTCCAGCGTCCAGATTGCGCCGCCGTCGTTCAGTGTCTGCGTATGCTCCAGCGGCGGGGCGACGGTCGCGCCCAGTGAATCGGCCGGTGTGCCCGACCAGATCAGGGATGCCTCAAGCCCCACCAACGGGCTCAGTGCATGAGGTAAAACGTTGAAGCGGTGAACGGCCCCCAGGCACGGATACAAGCTGCGATCATCCAGCGCCGATGGCACCTGATCGAGCATCAGCGACATTTCCCCCGTCAGTTCCGCAAACATCAGCCGTCCTGCCAACTCGCGAACGTTTGTCTCGCCTTCAAGGCGCAGTTCCAGCTCAAACAGGCTGCTAAGGCTGGTGCTGCTGTCGGAGACCAGTTGCCATTGCGGCCCTGGCAACGTCAATGGCTTGAGCGTTCCCAAGTCTGTGGGCCGCAACCCGATATCAGGATCAACGCCGCGCCAGTGCAGACTGATATTGCGCCCGAGCCAATCACTGCCGGTAACCGGTTCGACTCTGAGGGTATGAGTCTGTCCACGTCGACAGAGCACGCCAAGTGTATTGCGTTGAACCTCAGCGTCGTCGAGCCAGATTTTCACCTGACTTTTCCATGGGCTGGTGGCATAGGCCGTGACGGTGAAGGGGTGCTCGACCGACATCGCTTCCGGGTGCGCCTTGAGCCGGGCCGTGATGGTCTTTTCCCCGGCAGTTTTCGGCGTATACAGCAAACTGGCCCAGCCGCCCGACCCAGTGGCACTGTGGACCGGGTCACCGTCGGGAATCACCCATTCGACCAACGCATTGCTGACCGGATCACCATCGCCTCTGGCCACTTCATGCACCGCTTGCACCCGCAGCAGCACGCTCTCGGCCTCGTCGACGATCGGATATTTGTTGGCCTCACGCACCTCCCCCACCTTGATCCGGTTGCGCGCCAGCGACATCGGTTTGGCTACAGATGGCAACAACAGCTTTGAGCAGACCAATGACAGATCAAAGCGACCGTCGAGCCGGTCCTCGCTGGTCAGCGTCCAGAGGCTGTCGCGCCCATCGAACGGAACCGGCTCCTCGAGCGGCGGCCTGACCGTGATCCCCAATTGCTCGTGCCCGACGCCGCTCCAGTGCAGCGACAGATCAGTGCCCTGCAACGGGCTGTCGGCGAGCAGGCGCACGATGACAGGGTGCGCGGCGCCCCGGTTGGGATAACCGGTCACATCCCACTGCGTTTCTATCTCCTCGACGACGGATCGCAACGCCTTCCACGGATCCGTCGCCAACACCTTGACCGCAAATTCGTGGGTTACTTCGCCACTGGCGTAATAAGGGCTTTCGACCGCTGCCTTGATGACCACATCACCCGCATTACTCGGTGCAAAATCAAAGTAAATCCAGCCTTGCTCGTCAGTGATACCAGCACCCAGCACACCTTGCCCGGACGCCGTCCAGTTCACTGTCCGGCCATCCAGCGCCTGGCCGGTGTAGAACGAAACGACTTGCACGCCGAGCCGGACACTCTGCGCATATTCAAGCACCGGGTAGTAAGCCGCTTCCTGTACCTCGCGAAAGGCCAGGCGGTGATGCCCCAGCGAAACGTCAATCGCATAAGGTTCGGCGCTGTACTGGTTAACCAGGCTTATCGAAAAATCGTAGCTTTTCTCTTCGCCGATCGCCGGGCAGTCGAGCGACCAATGCGACAGCAGCGCCTGATCGACACCCCATTCAGGATCAGCCTTGACCGCGTCCATCGGGTTACCGTGGCTGGTCAATGCGATCTGGGTATCCAGCCAGGCGCTGCCGGCTACAGGCATAAAAGACAGCTTGTGTGGAGTGAAAAGGAAGTCGTCCAATGCGCCGCCAAGGGATGCCCCCAGGCACAGATACAACGTCTGGCCTGGCGTCAGGGTCTCCTCGTCCAGACTTAGCGCCTGCAGTTTCAAGGGCTCCAGTTTCAGTTGAAGGTCGATGCGCGTGATACGCACAACCGAGCGCTTATCTGAAGGGTTGCTCGGCACACCGTTGACTTCGAAGGTCAAGGTTTCGCCGCTGTCGAATGCCAGGTGATCCAGCGATTCGCGATAGGCAATCGGAATGAAATCCAACGGCTGTGCCGTCGCCAGACGAGCGTTATCGTTCTCAAGGCTGCGTAGCATCTCGCGCTTGAGTTCGATGCTCATCAACTCCGTGTTGCCCTTGAGGATGCGCAACGTTCCGAGCTGGCCCGACCAGTCAGCCCCCGGGCGAAACTCGCACAAAAATGTCAGTTCGTAACTGGCGCCGGCATCGGGCTTTTTAGGCACTGATACCTGCTGTGTAACCGAGCCACCGACCCCCGCCACCAGGAAACTGATAAACGCGCCTTCATACATTTCACTCGTTGAGCCGACTGACCCTTTGTGAGTCCAGTGGTTGAGCTGGTGAGTGAAATCACCGTTGAGCACCAGACTTTGATTCGCTTGGATGACTGGCTCATGCATGATCGCTCGCTCCTTTGGCCTGTTCGTTCAGCCTGGCGTTTTCAGCCTGGGTGACCAGGTCTACGACTTTCTGGACGAAGGTCGGCTCTCCGGCCTTGGCGGTGTAATGGATACGCACAATGAGGTCGGTCAACGACGCAAGCATGGCGGCCTGCAACCGTTTGCCCGGCCACGGGACAGTCAATCGCCAGTTGGAGATCGCGCCAGTGCATTCAAACGGACGGAGCAGGCCTTCATCGGGCTTCATGTTCGTCAGACCGTTGTCAGCGATGCCCACCGACAAGGCTATTTGCTGAGCGCTGCGCAAATTGATCACCACATCCAGCGGCGCTACCCCGCCCGGATTGTGCAAGTACTGCACGGACTGCGTGGTTGGCCGGGTCGCCGTCATGCTGCTGATCTGCAGCAAGGTCGCCCGCACATCCTCATAGGGTCCGGTCAGAACCGGCAGATCGACCTCTACCGAACTGATCTGCCGGCAGAAATGCCCGGGATGATCGCGATCGAACAGCAACTGGGTCAGCTTGAATTCCAGTACCCCGGTGTCTGTCAGTTGCTGCAAGGCATCCGCCCAGTTGGCAATGCCCACCTGAGGTTCCACTTCGTCGTCGAACAACTGTCGCAGGGAAATGGTTTTTACCAGCTCCAGCCGTCGCTCGTGGCGTTGCAGATATTCACGCTCCAGACGCAGCAGATGCCCGCGCAACTGCTCACCGGCGGTCAGACCATGACGATGGTCCAGCCACACCTGAGGCAAGGGGATTTGCGTATCGTAATCACCGGTTTCGGCGGCCAGCGAAGCCTGGGCGCTGAGGCACAGGCTGATGACCGCATCGTAGGCCTGATAATGCAGCGCCTTGAGCTGGCCGAGCATCCAGCCGAACAGTTCGGCATTGCTCGCACGTTTTTTCAGGTAGTTGTAGACCGTCAATGCCTGACTGTTGGCCCGCAAGGTCTGCGCAAGGCTGGATCGTGCCGCAGCGACCGCATGATTCTGCGCCACGATCTGCTCATCGAGCGCACGCACCTCCGCCATTGCCTGATTACGCTGCAGCGCCCATTCGCCTCGGCGACGCCGGTAACCTTCGGTCGTGGCCTGGCTGTCGGCATCGATCTGCAACAGCGACGAGGCAACCTCCATGCCGAAAGCCGCTGCATCAAACACATGTTCCGGTTTGAAGCCGCCATTGGAGGTGCCGAATATTTTCGGCAACGCCCCGATGACGCCCCCGGCGGTCCTGACGACCCTGGCCTGCAACGCGGAGGTTTTCGACTGTTTCAGGCTCGACATGACCTGATATTCGATCGCCGAGACGTTTTCGTTGTAACGCGCTGCGTAAGCATCCGCCCGCTCCTGCGCCATGGTCCGGCTTTGCTGCAGCGCTGTCACATTCGCCTCCAGTTGGGCGATCGACTGATCCTGCACCGTTTCGACATAGCTGCCCAATTCCACCAGATGGTTTTGCTGCAATTCTTCCTGCTCGGCGCGATCACGCCGCTCCAGCAGATTGAGCACCTGACTGCCGTAATCCTGCAGCGCCTGCACGGCCCGCAGTGCGACTTCGAACGTCACACGCCAACGGAAGGCATTGACCACCATTCGCCCACCCATCGGTCTCGGCCCGGCCACGCCAGCGGTCGCCAGGTCGCGCAGCAATTGATTGGGATCCGTCGGCGGGCTGAACAGCGCAAGATCCATAGGCCTGCCCTCTATGGTGAGATTGTGGCGCAGGTTGTGCATCCGTAGTTCAGGCGCGGCATACAGGTCGAGCAGCGACTGATTGATGGGGATTTCAAAAGGCCCACAGGCCAACAATCCGAGCATCGGCGGGGTATCGGAAGCGACCGGGTAATCCGCCAGGCTGAAATTCAGCGTCTTTTCAAAGGCTTCGAGCCGCGGCCGCACAGTGCTCTGCTCCAGCAAGTCGGCGACCTTGGTCGTTTGCCAACGGGTCGCCGTGTTGGCGGTCGGTGCCTTGCCCATCAGAAACCCGGCCTGGACGTAGCACAGCTTGGCGGCCACCAGACTGTCGCGGGTCAGTTGCCGGTAATACCAGTCGCCCCAGCTCATCAGGTTTTTCACATAGTCGGTGAATGCCAGAATCTGCATGTGCGCCGGTGCTGCGTAGCCGATGGCATCCGGATCCGTGGGGTTCTGAACTTCACAACCCGGATCGCCTGGAGTTCTGACGATGTCCAGGGGGCGGCAACGCCAGTATGCCGGTCTTGGGTTGGGATAGTCTGGATGTTCCCGAGGATCGGCAGTTGCCTGTGGATCGAACACGTAATGCAGCCAGTTTTGTGCCTCACGGAAGCGCTCTTCATCGCGCAAGCGCGTGGCCATCAAATGCGGCAGATGGAAAAACAGCTCCCAGAAAAACAGGCCATTGGCGCCGTTGAAAGCACCATTGGGCTCAACGAACGGCACCCCGGTGGGCGACGGCTCGGCAATGAACTGAGTGTTCCAGTCCAGCACGGCGTCCACGGAACCATTGGAGCGCTGCACCAGTTCCGGGCCAAACAATGAATTGAGCCGGACGAACTTCAGTTGCAAGTCAGACTGATTGAAGGAAAGAAACTGCGCCGCATCGACAGCGTTTTTGCACAAGGAGGGCGGGACGAAATCCTCGAGGTCGACGATGGTCAGGTGAAATCGCTTATCGCCCGTATAAGCGGTGGGGCCGGCTAATGCAAAAGTGGTCGGCTTCGGCCATGAGCCTTTTTTTCGGCTGGATACCAACGATTCGGTTACCCAACCACCCGCCTGATCCAGCTCTTGTTCCAGCGGTTTAGGATCCTCACCTGAACCGCCCACAAGCCACAGTTTGATCTTCACCATGGCACTGGCAAGTCCGGTGGGCCTGCAATATCCCTGCACCGTGATCATATCTTCATCTCCCACCCGCAACGCCATGACTTGCAGATCCATATGCGGCGTCAGAAAACCCTCTGTCTCGACACGGGGAACGGCCGTCACCTGGCTGCTCAGTGGATGCTGAACCGTTTCGTTGTTGACGAATCGATGCTGGAGCGCCAGATCCAGCCATCCCCCACCGTCGCCGGCGACCGGGCGCATCAACACGTCGTAAACCGCATGCACCCTCAGGCCAGCAAGTTTTACAGGATCAAAACTGCCCGTCATTAAAACCCCAAGCTTGCCCTTCGGGTCCAGGTAATCGGTCCGCACACTCGCAATCAACCGAGCGCCCGGCAAAAGAATCTGCCCATGCTCGGAGCTGTGCAGGCACAGCGGCGCCGACCATTGGCCGTTCTGGGTCATGAACGCCAGATTGATGTCCAGTTTGTAAGGAATATCGCCTGAGCCATCTTTCGCTGCGACCTTCACACGCCATTGCGCCCAGACCAGACATAACCGGCCATTCCAGAACACCGGGCGAATATCCAGCACCTCGTCGGCAACGGGGATTTCCACGGCTTGCCATTCACTCCAGGCCGCCGGATTGACCGCCACACTCTGGCTGCCCAGTTCAATCTCGGCCTTGCGCCAGAAGTACTGGAAGGGCTGCACCCGCTGTCGCCCGACAAAGTAATAATTGGCGCGGGCAGGCGTCATGCTATCCATGTAGCAACTGATCACATCCAGATCGCAGGTTTGTTCGAAGGTCTGCAGGTAGTCCTGCAGCGCCGACTGCACGGAATCGTTGCTCAAGCGTGCCTGATTGAGATTGTTTTCAAGGGTTCTGAACAGGCTGGTCTTGCGCAGGCGTACAAAGGGATTGATGAAGTTTTCCGGGTAAAACGAAATCAGCTGCACGGCGGCCCAGTCGGGATAGTTGTTGTACAGCTCCCATTCGAGCAAATGCCGATTGTCGAACGCTTGCTTCTCAAAGCCCGGTTCCAGCTTGCGATACACCGCATGAATGTACTGCTGTGCACAACTGGTCGCTTCGGCTACCCACGAACTGCGCACCTGGTAGGTGTCCAGTGGATCCATGCGCAGCAGTTCGAACAGATCGGCCGCCGTTTTCAAGAACGGATATTTCGCATTGGCCACCTGGCCGATGCAGTATTCGAGCAGTGCCGCGCGACGTTTTTCCAGCAGCCCGCCAATGTTGCTCAATGCCATGATCCTGCTCCTTGGGATATGCTCCGGGGACAACCGTTAGCCAAGCGATACCGCTTACCCCGGTATCGCCTCACCCGCGAAGGTGATGGGATTAATGAACACGCTTTCGCTATCGCTAGACTGACTCCGAACACTGAAAACGAAGGTGCCTCCGGTTTCGCTG
Source organism: Pseudomonas crudilactis (assembly GCF_013433315.1). Taxonomy (GTDB): domain Bacteria; phylum Pseudomonadota; class Gammaproteobacteria; order Pseudomonadales; family Pseudomonadaceae; genus Aquipseudomonas; species Aquipseudomonas crudilactis. The sequence goes on from NZ_WXVV01000008.1 coordinate 218,896, forward strand.
GACACAAAAACTCGCGTGAGTCCCTGTTGATCGGTGAACCCCTGACGGGGTCTGATAGTTGCGGTATCCACATTTGTCGGGGGTACGGTCACCCAGTACCAATCCACCAACGAGTCGTGCGCGCGGTTGCCGTAGCCGTCTTCCAGCAACGCGTAGAGTTCGACTTCCTGGCCTTCCGGCACGACTCCCAAGGGCGTTGGTGACAGTTCTGCCAACGGAAAAGTCAGCGTTTTGCGGTCGAAGGTGATGTCGATAGATGTGGCGTAGCGCGGCTCAAACAGATCCAGCCAATACACGGGCGTATCGGTGCCCATGACCTTGCCCGGGGTATAGATGACCAAAAGCGTTCCATTTGTGTCGGTCGCACCTGTTTTAATGCTGCCCAGGGAGGCTCGCCAGTGAACCTTGATGCCGCTCAGCGGCTGACCTTGCGCGTTGTTCACGGTCACCCGATACGTGGCTAGCTCACCTGGCTTGTTGGCCACGACATCGCTGCCATCCACCACGTCGCAGGTAATTGAGACCAACTCGTTGAGGTCGCTTGCCACGTGCGCCACAGGCGAGCGCTCACTGGTCGCGCCCAGCAGAGCAAGTTCGGCGGCCTTGGCATAGGCTGTCTTGTCGACGGTTTCGGGCAGACTGCCGATCAGGAAAATCGTCAATGCATCCATGCCGGTCTCGATGGACAGCTCCCGGACGCGCATCAACAGATCGAGTTGGCTGAGGTTTTTCAACACCTTGAGGTTGGTGGGATCGATACGGTCGACACACTCGCGGACTTCCTGCACGCTCCAGCCAAAAAAATTGGCCAGCCTGATGGCGGCGGCCTGTTGCACCAGCCTCATTGCATCCCCCGTGAGATCCGACAGATCGTTGACCTGACGCAGATAGTCCAACAGTTTCTGCGACGGTTGTTCACTCAGGGCAAAGGCACGGGTCAGTGTCGTCAAGTAATACAGTGTGCGTATCGTCAATTCGTGCCTGTTGCTCTGACCGAGCCAGGCTTCGTGACCGTAATCCAGATATTCGTGCAACAGCGCGGCGCTCAACCCCAGCGTCGACACCACTTCACTGCGCCAGCGCACCTGCGCCAGCAGATCGAGCAGCACATCGGCATTGCGGTGCTGTTTTCGGCTTGCCCCCTCTGATTCCACAGGGGTTTGCTCAAGCACTTGTTGCAGCAATTGATGAACCGTGGTGTTTGACCAGCTCAGGATCGGTAGTACCTGCTCCACACCGACACCGGCATACACGGCCAGCGTCTCTTTGACCAACGATGCCTGAGCATCGCGCGCCTGCAGAACCACACCGGTCATGATGTCGATAAGGGTTAGGCGCAATGGCTCCTCGACCACCCCCAAGGCACTGTCGACCGCCCAGGCAATTTTTCTGCGGACATCGTCCAGGTATTGCTCGGATGTCCCCCACTGAGGCAATACCAGACCATAGGCGTCGACAATAGGAAGCTGGCCATCGGCGCGGCTCACCAGGAATTCGAGCCAGTCGGCGACCCCTGCAGACGGCACGCCGGCCATCAGAAACACACCGTTGGACAACAATGCGGTCGGCAGCAAATTGCGCAACTGCTCGAAAAGTTGCTGATCCTGCTCGGACGGTTGCTGCGCCGCCAGCGGTTTGACCGCATGCTGCAACACCCACAACACTGGCAGATCGCTTTGCGCGCACCACTGCACGCAACTGTGCATGGCTTCGATCAGTTCCAGTATGTCTGGTGGACCTTCTGCAACGGTGTGGATACGAGGGGTACCCGCCAAGCCATCAACCCACTCGATCCCACCCAGCACCGACAGCATCAGCACACCTTCGATGGGGGTGATGTTCAACAGTCGGGGCAGTCGAACCAGGCGGTAAAAACTCGAGATGATCGCCGGGCTGCGCGTCAGTGTGTCGGTCAATCCATGTGCTCTGGCCACCGTGGTTGCCAGGACGTAATAAGTCTGCGGGTCAATCGCCAGGCCACGGCACAACTGGCTGATCGTCAGATCGACCTCGCCCGGCGCCGGCGTCACTGGAAACGTAAGGTTGTCGAGCCGCAAGGGCTCGCGGTAATCCGTTCGATCATTGAAGATCTGGTCGAACAGCGAGAGTGCCTCGCCACGGCCGTAGATCGACAGCTCTGCGATGAACCCGGCAAAGTCCGCCGCAGTGCATTCGTAACGCTCACGCAGAGTCTGAAAAAGACCCAGGGCATGCACGACGCCGCTGGATATGTCCATCTCTGACGCAGCGGCGGGGTGCGAAGGATTACCGTGTTCTACTGCCCGGATCGCAGCCACCAGCAGTGCATCGACCTGATCGAACGGCAAACCGGTCCAGTTGGCCAGACGGACCATTTGGTTTATCCGGTCATAGCGGTTGAAGCCCAGTTCCTTGTCGGGGTCTGCCGTCAGTCGATGGCGAAATTGTGCCGCGTCGTCGATCCGCACGGCGGGTGCGGTGTTGTTGTTGATGTACACCGACCCCGACCGTTCACTCTCGGGTATCTCGGGTATCTCGGGTTTTTCATCCGGGTAGTCCACATTGGCTGAGCGCACCGGCGCAGCATCGCGAATCGACAGCAAAGCTTCGATCTGCGCGCTGCTCAACTTGGTTCGCTCGCCTAGAAACTCCACCTGACTAAGGTTCTGGTAACTATCAAGGTCATTGGTACCGAAGTGGCGGTCGAAAAACTCTTTACGATTGACAAAGCTCTCGCGGGGTTCCGTCAGCAATTGCCGCTGATAGGGACCAAGACGCGTAGCATGAGCGAAGCCGGGACCGGTATGGTTTCCCCGGGCATCGGGCTGTAAAAAATAGGGGTAGGCCAGATCGACCCGGTGCTCGAAGTCCCCCACCGACAGGTCATGGGACTGCGCGATAGCATCAATCGTGACCCAATGCTGGTAATACGGCAGACCGTTGGGGTAGCGGGCCTCGATCAACACGTCTTCAGTCGACTGTCCTGGCTTGGGCTTGTTCGCCGCGATGAACTGCTCCAATACCGCGACGATGATGTCGACCGACGATACCGACTGATAGACCGCATTGACGTCGACCTCCAGCGCGAGCAAATCCGTGCGGCGGTTGTGCAACTGATAGTGTTCTTCCTGGTTCTCGGGCTTGATACGGTCACGAATCCAGCGCAGCAAATCGATCAGATACGCTATGGGCGAGACAAGGGACTCCAGTGCATCCGGTGGACACAGTGCAGCAAAGTCGGTACCGATCAGGACTTGATAAGTGGGGCCGTCAACCATGGATAACAAACCGCTGGAGCTGCGTGTTGTCGCGTTCCGATCGCCCGTCAGGGTTTGCTCGATAAACTGACGACGCAGATACGTGGCCATGCTGTTGGCCCCGCGCAAAAACCGCCGGGCGTCATCCGGGCTGAGCCGCTGCTCCCTGACCAGACCCTGAACGCCCTTTTCCACCAAGGGAAAAATCGATCCCCCTTGTTCAAGATACGTCTTGAGATTGTCCAGCCCGAGGTTTTGTGCGTGTTGTTCGTCACCAAACAATTGATCGAACATTTGCAAAGCGGGGCGACGCGAATCAGCCATGATCAGGTTCCTTGAGGCGAAAGCCGGCCGGAGCAACCTGGCGTTTCCACCAGGCTGCACACTCAGTGATTAAGATTTGGCGCTTCGACAGGTCGAGTGTCTACTGTCAGATCTGACAGGTTTTACAACCGTTCGTCGGGTTTGCGTTCAAGAACCTTCCACCGGCGGATTTGCGCGCTCGACCTCGAAGCGCGCGCTCACGACCCAGTCGGATATCTTCTCATCGCACTTCTCATCCGTGAGGCTCTGCCTGAATCGGTACCAGTTGCCGGATTCCGGCAATGGTTGCGTCGCCTCCCCATGCCATGTGTCACCGGCAATGGGCAAGGGCCCCGTCCACTGCACATCCGGGTTGTACCAACTCACCACTGTCCCAACGCCTTCGCGCCCGCGGCCGGCAAACTGCAGCGGATGACTGACCCAGCGGCCCGCCGCCGGGGCGTCGAGGGTGGGCAGAAAAGTGCCCAGCATGATCGGGCGCAGTGCCTCGACGGAGGCGAACTCCTCCAGCGACGCCACCGCCTCAAGCACGTAAGGCCCACCGGCAAGGGAACTGAAGTCCTGTGTCACCGACCAGGTGCGATCCTCCTGCACGATGGCGCTGGACTGCAGCGAGTGCGTGGCGTCGGCCAGCGTCACCGTGACCGTGTCGCCGGGCACACCGAAACCAGACACCACCGTGCGTCTGCCGACAGGGTCATCCTCGGTCGGGGTTTCGATCAGCGGTGCAGCCGGGACGACGTCATATTGCCGCGCATCGCCGAGGTCCGACTCTTGCCGCTGGTTGTTTCCATCGACGAACGTTTGCCGCGCACGAATGCTTGTACGCCCCACCGGCAACCTCACCTCACCTTCCCAATCGCCCTTGGCGTTCACCAGGATGTTGCTGAGCAGAGGCTCGCTGACACCTTCCAGAAAGACCTCGACCCGCCCGTTCGCCATGCCGCTGCCGGCGATTTTTGCGGTACGTGGCAGCTTCCCGTTTTCTGTCGGCTGGGTGATCTGCGGCGGTAACAACACCACATCGAAATAGCAATGCTCACTGCGCTCGGACGGCCGTTCGTCAAGGATTTGCTGTGCATCGATGGTGTACCTGCGGAATTCCAGACCGGCGAGATCGATCGACCACGCACCGTCTGCATCCAGTGTTTTTTCCGGCCCCAGCGGGCTTTGGAACTGGGCATCCCGCAACTGCATCACGGCACCCTGCATACCGTTCTCGCCCTCGACCGTGACATCGCGGCCCACCTTGCTGGTCGGGTCCGGATAGGTGATCCGCGGCTGGGACATGGGCCGTCTGACGGTGAAGGTGGCGCTCGCCGGTAACGAGGTCTGCTCCGCGGCGAACTGGGTCACGGTGACGGTATGCTCAACACCCGTCTCGAACGCCATGTCGCGGCGGAATGTCCACTTGTCATTGCTGACCGTTGGCTTGTGCACCACATTATCTTCGTCGCTGTACTGCAGGCTGACCACCGCGCCCGGCCAGCAAGTGCCGCTGAACCTGGGTGAAAGTCCATCTTCGAGCGGGTCGTCAAGACCGGGAGCCAGTGGCGGAATGTTTACATCAAGATAAACCCAATCGGTTTCCTGCCCGTCTCCCGCCTGTTTGATGCGAACCCGGCGGTTGAAGGTCGGGCCCCATACTTGCGTCGCCTGACTAGTCCATTTCCCGGTGGTGGTCAGCGGGCGATGCGGCGCCACCTCTTCATCCATGTCGATCTTCCACAGCCACACGGTCGCGCGGGCATTGCCCAGGCCGCTGAAGGTCGGCTGATACTCCAGTGTGTGAGCCAACTCGCTGACATTCGGCAACTTGTTTTCGACCGTGAAAGGAAAAGGCAGTGACTCGATCCAGCCACTGGCACCGTCGCCCACTTTTTGCACGATTTGCAGGTTGTAGGTGCCGTATGGCCAGTCCGTTGCGGTGGTTGCCCACTGTCCCCCGGTTGCCACAACCGCCTCTGGCGGCTTGACCGCATAACCGGGCGCGGTGATCACCACCGTTGCGCCGGCGTGGGCGGAGCCTGAGAACTTGATGGAATTGTCGATGTGCTCGACGGTGACACCGGTAAATTTGTCTGGCCGGACCTTGAATGCACGCGGACCACTTGGCTCGGACCTTCTTCCTTCGATGACGTTGATAGCCACCAGCGAAGTATTGCCTGCAGGCACTTCAACGGAGGCGCTCCAATTTGCCCCCGTCAGTATCAGACTCTCACCGACTTTGATCTCTTTCCCGTCCAGTAAAACCTGAACAGTGCCACCTAAAGCTCCCTTTGAACCGGTTACGGTAAAAACCTGATTCTGATACGAGCCTGGATCTGGCGGAGTAATAACAGGTGCAGTGGTTACAAAAACATCCACGCCTTTCGCCCAACCAGGCAGGTTACTACCGCCATACGACTGCTGTGCGGTAAAGGTGAAGCGGCCGGCTGGCAGATCTTGCAACAGCGTTGTCGACCAATATCCGTTAGCGCTGACTTTCGTCTCTCCGTAAAGAATTACGCGAGAATCCGCTTGATAGATCCTGACAGTCGCATCTGGGTATCCTTCTCCTTCAACTAATGGTCGGCCTTGCGTTATCACATCATCTTTTTTCGGTCGAGTAATGGCAGGGACGCCGTAATAATTGAAAATTATCGGAGTCGAGAAGCGAGTGGCATATCCTGATTCCGAATGACGTACCTTGACGCTGTAACTTCTTGGTTTTAGACCATCCGAAAGCTTTATCGACCAGTTACTCAGCGTACCGGTGATCTGCGGACTGAGGCTTTGTCCCGTAAGGTTTTCGACTATTTCAAGACGACCACTGGTAACACCCGTCCCGTAAACAGTCGCTGCAAATTCATCTTTACCAGTGATGACAGGGAGTTTTCTTACAAATACCCGCTTATCTCTGCGCTCGGACCAGTTGCCTTTGTAATTCCACTTCGTAGCGTAGTAACCATTACCCTCAGGTAGATCGGTTGCAGGGTACTCATTCCACTGCACGCCCGGATACCATTCACCAACGAGGCAATTGCGGAAATATCCGTTCGGACCGTAGTAATCAATCCAGACTTGGTGTCTACCGTCAGACTGCGGAATGTTGAAGATGATCGAACTTTTGGTATCAACGGTCTCGATGATTTCCCAGAGCTGAATTTGTAATGGTCCGACATATTGCCCATCCGGACTTACACCATTCGAGAGCAGAGGTTCCTGTTCCTGCGGTACAGAGATATCGGCACTCTCTGATACGCCTTCGAGATTCTTATCCTGTGACATGAATTTCCCCTCTCTGCCCCGAGCAATGTTTGAGGGGTATATGTACGCAGGGAAATAAGCAGGTGCCTACCTGTAAAATCTGACAGTCCCGACGGATGGTAATTTTTCCCGCATTGCCGTTCAGAGGCTTCCTACAGCCGCCAACACACGGCTACACCGAGTTGCGCCATTGCCTACACATCCCTCAGAATCCGCCGGCTTGTGCGCTTGGCTGATGCCCCGTAACTTGATCCGTGCCGCTGCCAATCAGTGGTCGGGTTTAGTCGCCCGGGGTGTGTCACCAATGTGTATAAGCGTCATCAAGTCGGGAACTCCCTATCCCCCCACTCGATGGTGGCTGTACGCAGGGCGCTTCGGCGCGCCGGTTTTTGGTGATACCCCCCGGTCGACTAACCTGCGTCCAGCCGCCACCCCTTCGTTTAGTCGCGAAGTGGTGAAGGCCCTCACTACAAGGGTTATCACTATGTTCAAAGACACTCCAAATCCCCCCGAAACCGACTCGGTTTCCCCCTATCAATCCAGCGACTCGAAAAAGCTCCACGAGGCCGCCGAAAAAGCCCTCGACCACTACCTCAAACCCAAACCCGACCCACGCAACTCCGTGGATCGCGGCATGCAGATGTTCATGATCGCGCCCGACCTCAACCCCGAAGCCGTGGCTATCCAGACCTACGAAACGTTTTCTTCGGTGAGCATTCTGCTGCTCGACCTGGCCGACAGCCTTGAAAACAAGCCGCGACACCTGGCGATGGCGATCTATCAATTGAGCGAGATGGGTTTGTTGCTGGCGGAGAAGGCGCTGGATAACGAGCGGGCGATTGCCGTTACCTGACCTTGGAGAAAGGTTGTCTGTACTGACGTTTTCGCGAGCAACCTCGCTCCCACACTCGAAGCATTTCAACTGAAAGAATGCGGATCACTGTGGGAGCGAGCTTGCTCGCGAAGCTTTTGGCGTTTCCAATCAGGCCGAGGCCGGCAATGGCTGAAAACTGAAGTACTGACGCAACGCCTCAATCAATTGCCCGTATTCCGGCGGTGGCTGTTGCAGGCTGAAACCGGCGTCGTAGTGCAGCGGGGTCGCGTCTTCGTGGCACCACAGGCAACACGCGGCCAGGTCGATCACCTGTTGGCAACCCTCGCCACAAGGGATTTGCAGCCGCAAATGGAAGTCCACACCCACCATCATCGGCAACTGGCTGATCAGCATCAGCCCGTCTTCGGACACGTTGCCCAGAAAACCGATGGGTTTGTCGGTGATGCTGTTGAACACTCTGAGGAAATACGGCAGCTGATGCCGTTCGATCCGGCGGTCGGTAAACATGCGCAGTTCGCCATGCAAGGCTCCATCACAGAGCCGCATCTTTGCTTCGGAACGTGCCGGTATCGCCGGCCCGCTCTCCCCGCTTCCGGTGTGACGATCACTACGTCGCCGTCACCTGACCACTTGCCAGTCGCAGGTGTTGCTCCGGGTTTACAGATTCAGCTCTAAATCCGGGTTATTCGACTATAGCTCAGCTTGTACACACGGCCAGATTTTGTATGACAACTGTCATCAGAAGCGGGTCGGGCGCACCACGGCTGCCGCACTGCGGGTCGGATAATGGCCCAGGCTCTGCAAGGTTTCCAGACGCGCGCGGGCGCGATAGGCGTATTCGCTGTTCGGGTACGAAGCAATGATGAACTGGTAGGTCTGCGCCGCGTCGACAAACATTTTCTGCCGCTCAAGGCACTGACCGCGCATCATCGACACTTCCGGCCACACATACGGGCGGGCACGGCTGGCGCGTTCGACCTTGGACAGTTCGAGCATGACCTGCTCGCAGTTGCCGCGGTCATAGGCGCTGTAGGCGTTGTTCAAATGATGGTTCATCGACCAACGGGTGCAGCCCGTCACGGCGAGGACGCTGAGGGCAAGGGCGGCAATGGGTACGAATCGCATGAGGGTTCTCCTGTCTTGTGCTCTTTATCGACCCTTGCCGAGAAATCTTCAGAAGTGTTTGCGCCAATCGTCGTGTTCAATAAAGAAAACAATAAGTAGTGCATTCGAACAATGACTACACCCCAAGAGCATAGTAGCCTTCGCTAGCGCTTGAACTCAGGAGTCTTTGCATGTCCGTCCGTCGTACCAAAATCGTCGCTACCCTTGGCCCGGCCAGTAACTCGCCGGAAGTTCTCGAACAGCTGATTCTGGCTGGTCTGGACGTTGCCCGTCTGAACTTCTCCCACGGCACCCCCGACGAGCACAAGGCTCGCGCGAAGCTGGTGCGTGACCTCGCTGCCAAGCACGGCCGCTTCGTCGCCCTGCTCGGTGACCTGCAAGGCCCGAAAATCCGTATCGCCAAATTCGCCAACAAGAAGATCGAGCTGAAGATCGGTGACAAGTTCACCTTCTCCACCAGCCATCCGTTGACCGAAGGCAACCAGCAAGTGGTCGGCATCGACTACCCGGATCTGGTCAAGGACTGCGGCGTGGGCGACGAGCTGCTGCTCGACGACGGCCGCGTGGTGATGCGCGTTGATACCCAAACTGACGATGCATTGCATTGCACCGTGACCATCGGCGGCCCGCTGTCCGATCACAAAGGCATCAACCGTCGCGGTGGCGGCCTGACCGCACCGGCCCTGACTGAAAAAGACAAGGCCGACATCAAGCTCGCCGCCGAAATGGAAGTCGACTACCTCGCAGTGTCCTTCCCGCGTGACGCTGCCGACATGGAATACGCCCGTCAACTGCGCGACGAAGCCGGCGGCACTGCCTGGCTGGTGGCGAAGATCGAACGCGCTGAAGCCGTGGCCGATGACGAAACCCTCGATGGCCTGATCAAGGCTTCCGACGCGGTAATGGTTGCCCGTGGTGACCTCGGTGTGGAAATCGGCGATGCCGAGCTGGTGGGCATTCAGAAGAAAATCATTCTGCACGCACGCCGCCACAACAAGGCTGTGATCGTCGCGACCCAGATGATGGAGTCGATGATCCAGAACCCGATGCCGACCCGCGCCGAAGTGTCCGACGTGGCCAACGCCGTGCTCGACTACACCGACGCGGTGATGTTGTCGGCTGAATCCGCTGCCGGGCTGTACCCGCTGGAAGCGGTTCAAGCGATGGCGCGCATCTGCGTCGGCGCTGAAAAACACCCGACCGGTAAAACCTCCAGCCACCGCATCGGCAAGGAATTCACCCGCTGCGACGAAAGCATCGCGCTGGCGACCATGTACACCGCCAACCACTTCCCGGGCGTCAAAGCGATCATCGCCCTGACCGAAAGTGGCTACACCCCGCTGATCATGTCGCGTATCCGTTCCTCGGTGCCGATCTACGCGTTCTCGCCGCACCGCGAAACGCAGGCGCGTGCAGCGATGTTCCGTGGCGTGTACACCGTACCGTTCGATCCGGCCTCGCTGGAACCGCATGAAGTCAGCCAGAAGGCGATTGACGAGCTGGTCAAGCGCGGCGTTGTGGAAAAAGGCGACTGGGTCATCCTGACCAAGGGCGACAGCTACCACACCACCGGTGGCACCAACGGCATGAAGATCCTGCACGTGGGCGACCCGCAGGTCTGAGTGACGCGCTGAAAAACCAAAGCCCCGGCATGTGAGTACCGGGGCTTTTTTGTTGTCTACGTTGAATCGAAAGCCCCTCACCCTAGCCCTCTCCCAGAGGGAGAGGGAACCGATTGAGGGATATTGCAGAATTGCACCGACCTGATAGCTCTGCGCTGAATCCGACCGGTTCTTTCAAGTCGATGTATAGCGCATTACACCTCGGTCGGCTCCCTCTCCCTCTGGGAGAGGGCTGGGGTGAGGGTGGCTTTTCAATGCCGCTTGATGAATCCGCTCAACGCCGCCAATGCTTCCGGCGAGCGCAGCCGTTGGGTGAACAGTACGCCCTCCTCTTCGATCACCCTACGGATCAACTCACGATCCGGCGCCTTCATCAATTGCTTGCTGATACGCACCGCTTCGGCCGGCAATTCATCGAAGCGCAGCGCCATTTCCCGCGCTTTGCTTAGCGCCGCATCGCCGCTACCCAACGCTTCGGTCGCAATCCCCCACTGCGCAGCCTGTTCACCGCTGAATCCTTCGCCGAGCAACAACAACTCTGCCGCTTTGGCCTGCCCAAGCAAACGCGGCAGGATCAGGCTGGAGCCGAACTCCGGGCATAAACCGAGATTGACGAACGGCATGCGCAAGCGCGCATCGCGGGCCACGTAAACCAGATCACAGTGCAGCAGCAATGTCGTGCCAATACCCACCGCCGCCCCGGCCACGGCAGCGATCACCGGTTTGCGGCACTCCAGCAAATTGAGCATGAAGTGAAACACCGGGCTGTCGAGGTCGCTCGGCGGTTGCTGAATGAAGTCCGCAATGTCGTTGCCGGCCGTGAAGCATTCAGCACTGCCGGTGATCAGCACGGCGTTGATTTCAGAGTCGTTGTCAGCCTGTTTCAGCGCCTCGGCGAGACGGCTGTACATGGCACGAGTCAGGGCGTTTTTCTTGTCCGGGCGGTTGAGGCGCAGGGTCAGCAAACCGCGTTCGCGTTCCAGCAGGATGGCTTCAGTCATGGCGTGTCTCGCGTCTGAAAGATCAGCGCTCAACCACGGCTCAAAAACACATCGGCCAGCAGTTGATTGCGCGGCAATCCGGCCAGATACAGCCGCCTTGCAAAGGCGTCGACACTGGCCGTCGAGCCGCAGACTAAGGCCAGGGTTTGCCGGGAAACAAGGCGCAGTTGCGCCAAAGCGGCGGCTGACTCGGCCGCCGTCCACAGCTCGACGCTGAGGTTTTCGCGTTGCGCGGCCAGTGCCGCCAAAGGTTTGGCCAGGTAGTGCGCGTCAGCATCATGGGCCACGTGAATGACACGAATGGCGCCCTGATGATCCTGACGCAAGGCTTCGCGCAGAACACCGAACAACGGCCCCAGACCGGTGCCGGCAGCGAGCAGCCACAGCGGTCGGTTGTGCCAGTCAGGGTCGTAATGCAAGGCGCCGCCACGCAGTTCGCCGAGGCGGATCGCGTCGCCGATCTGCAGGCGCCGCGCGGCATCGCTGAATTCGCCGGGCTGGCGGCAATCGAGGTGGAATTCGAGAAAGCGGTCTTCTTCCGGCAGACTGGCCAGCGAATACGGCCGGGCGATGTGCTCGATCCACAGCACCAGATGTTGCCCGGCGCTGTAGCGCAACGGCCGCTGCGGGGTCAGGCGCAAACGCAACACGCCGTCGCTCAGCCAGTCAAGCGCCTCGACCACGGCCGGGCGACCGTCGGTCAGCGGATCGAAGGTGTGCACCTGCAAGTCTTCGGTTACCTGACACTGACAGGCCAGTCGCCAGCCCTGTTGCCGCTGTTCAGCGCTCAACGCATCCGGACGGTTATCCGCCGGCAGACCTTGCACGCATTGCACCAGACACGCATGACAGCTGCCGGCGCGGCAGCTGTAGGGCACGGCGACACCACGCTGATTGAGGGCATCGAGCAGGTTGCTGCCCGCCGCCACTGACCATTGCTGTTCACCGACGCGAAGTTCAGGCATCGACGTTCTCCCACGCCGCGGCACAACGATTGCGCCCGTCACGTTTGGCTCGGTACAGCGCCTGATCGGCACGCTGCAAGGCGTCGTCGAGGTCATCACCCAGTTCCAGCAGGGTCATGCCCGCCGACAGACTGAGGTTGCGCACGCTCAGCCCCACCAGCTCGACATCGGTGAAGGCGATGCGCAGACGCTCGCAGCAAGCGGTCAAGCGTTCGGCATTGCAATCGGGCAGCAGCACCACGAATTCTTCGCCACCATAACGCGCCAATACATCGCCGTCGCGCAGACACGCCTGCGCAACGCCGGCGAATGCCTGCAGCACCTGATCGCCGGCAGCATGACCGTGCAGATCATTGATGCGTTTGAAATGATCGAGATCGATCAACGCCAGGCCGTGCACCACGTCGTTGTCCATCGCATTCAGCTCACGCGAGGCCAGGCGCAGAAAGTGCCGGCGATTGAACAACCCGGTCAATTCGTCGGTGGCGACCAGGTCTTCGAGCTGACGCATCATCCCGCGCAGGGTGTCCTGATGCGCCTGCAAGGCAAACCGGCGCTGGCGCTGGCGTTGCCGCGAGACTTGAACGAAGCGCGCGTAAAGCACCAGCCACGCCAGCACCATCGCCAGAATGCACACCTGCAAGGCGGCGAGCGCAGGGTCGGGCAAGAGGAAGTGATAGCCGTCCCACAGCGTGATCGCGCAGAAACTGAAGAACACCAGCAGGGCGCAGCGGATGAAGGCCCGTCGACTGAGATGGAACAGGCCGAACAGCAGAATCAGCACGTAGAACACCAGAAAGGCGCCACGGGCTTCATCCAGATGCGCGATCAGCCAGGTCTGCCAGCCCAGTCCGAGCAGCACTTGCACTTCGGTCAGGCTGGGGTCGGCAAAGCGTTGGTTGCGCCCGCTCCAGAACATTGCGAACAGCGTCGCCTGACTGATTACCACCAGCGCGCTGCCGATGGCCACGGAACTCAGGGACTGGCCGTAATGACCGGCGAAAAACGCCAGCCACAGCAGCAGCAAAGCCAATCCGTAGGTGGCCGCAGCAAGGGCGAAACGTTTAAGCAAAAGACGTTGAATGGCGTTATGGGTCAATCGTTGACTCACCGTGCGATAAGAGGCTGACCGAGTGTCCTACTCTACAGACCGGCTGCCACTTTAGTGGCGTAGTCGATAAATGACCACCGATTTTCGGGCTCGAAATTTGACGTCAAAAGTGTGGCCTGCGTGTACCGCCAAAAGCCCCTCACCCTAACCCTCTCCCAGAGGGAGAGGGGACTGACCGAGTCGATTGCTGGAGATACGCCGACCTGAAATACCGAGCCGAACTCAGATCTGAACAGCATGAAATTCGACTCCCTTTCCCCGAGCTGAACTCAGGTCTGAACAGCACGAAGATCGGCTCCCTTTCCCCCTCGCCCACCTGGGGGTGAGGGCTGGGGTGAGGGGGTAAATCCGGAAATGCAAACCCGCTGGCCGATATTCGCCCACCCATGCGACCAACGAATGACTGCCGGCGCGTGTATGCCCCACCGAGGCGCGGTATACTGCCGCGCCTTTTTAGCGTCGCGCCAGCAGCCCCGGCGTGCCTTGAAAGGTGTCTGCGACCGACCGATGCACCCAAGCCGCAGGCACCTTATTGAATGTTCCCGTCTTTTAGAGGAGCGCGACTCATGACCGTGATCAAGCAAGACGACCTGATTCAGAGCGTTGCCGACGCCCTGCAGTTCATTTCCTATTACCACCCCGTGGATTTCATCCAGGCGATGCACGAAGCCTACCTGCGCGAAGAATCGCCAGCGGCCCGTGACTCGATGGCGCAGATCCTGATCAACTCGCGCATGTGCGCCACCGGCCACCGCCCGATCTGCCAGGACACCGGTATCGTCACCGTGTTCGTGCGCGTCGGCATGGACGTGCGTTGGGATGGTGCCACCATGGGCCTGGACGACATGATCAACGAAGGCGTGCGTCGCGCCTACAACCTGCCGGAAAACGTCCTGCGTGCCTCGATCCTCGCCGACCCGGCGGGCGCTCGGAAAAACACCAAGGACAACACCCCTGCCGTGATTCACTACTCCATCGTCCCGGGCAACACCGTGGAAGTGGACGTGGCGGCCAAGGGCGGCGGTTCCGAGAACAAGTCGAAAATGGCCATGCTCAACCCGTCCGACTCGATCGTTGACTGGGTGCTGAAGACCGTTCCGACCATGGGCGCCGGCTGGTGCCCTCCGGGCATGCTCGGCATCGGCATCGGCGGCACCGCCGAGAAAGCTGCGGTGATGGCCAAGGAAGTGTTGATGGAATCCATCGACATCCACGAACTGAAGGCCCGTGGCCCACAGAACCGCATTGAAGAAATGCGCCTGGAACTGTTCGAGAAGGTCAACCAGTTGGGCATCGGCGCCCAGGGCCTCGGTGGCCTGACCACCGTGCTCGACGTAAAGATCATGGACTACCCGACCCACGCCGCTTCGCTGCCGGTGTGCATGATCCCGAACTGCGCCGCCACTCGTCACGCGCACTTCGTGCTCGACGGTTCCGGCCCGGCCTCGCTCGAAGCGCCACCGCTGGACGCTTACCCGGAAATCGTCTGGGAAGCCGGCCCGTCGGCCCGCCGAGTCAACCTCGACACCCTGACCCCGGAAGACGTGCAGAGCTGGAAGCCGGGCGAAACCGTTCTGCTTAACGGCAAGATGCTCACCGGTCGCGACGCTGCGCACAAGCGCATGGTCGAGATGCTCAACAAGGGTGAAACCCTGCCGGTCGACCTCAAGGGTCGCTTCATCTACTACGTCGGCCCGGTTGATCCGGTCGGTGACGAAGTGGTTGGCCCGGCTGGCCCGACCACCGCGACGCGGATGGACAAGTTCACCCGGCAGATCCTCGAGCAAACCGGCCTGTTGGGCATGATCGGCAAATCCGAGCGCGGCCCGACCGCGATCGAAGCGATCAAGGACAACAAAGCCGTGTACTTGATGGCTGTCGGCGGCGCTGCCTACCTGGTGGCCCAGGCCATCAAGAAGTCCAAGGTGCTGGCCTTTGCCGAACTGGGCATGGAAGCGATCTACGAGTTCGAGGTCAAGGACATGCCGGTCACCGTTGCGGTGGACAGCAAAGGTGAGTCCGTTCACATCACCGGCCCGGCGATCTGGCAACAGAAGATCAGCGAAAGCCTGGCGGTAGAAGTGCAGTAAGCGCCTGAAGCCGTAAAAAAGAGAAGGCCGACCCGTCACATGACGGATCGGCCTTTTTTTGTGCCTGCGATTGCATTGGAGAAAACTGATTCGGCGATAAAAATCCGAGGCAACCACACAAATCGATCTTGTGCACCTGTCAGGTTTGACAGGTTACGCCCTTGGCAATTGTTGATAGCGTCATTTCACTTACGCCACCGCAAGTGCACCGGACGCAATCATGGCCGAACAAGACCTGAGCATCGTTACTCCCTCCATCGCCAAGAGTTCATCGATTGCCACCATCGGTAAAAGCTGGGGCGCCGTGGGGCCGACCGGTGCAGCGTCCTTCGAGCTGCCCATCCCTCTCTCGAGCGGATGGGGTCTGGCGCCGCAATTGTCGCTGACGTACAGCAGCCAGAGCGGTAACGGGTCCTTCGGTATCGGCTGGGGCATGGGGCTGAGCCAGATTAGCCGGCGCACCACCAAGGGTGTTCCGCGTTATTCCGAACACGATGAGATCGTCGGTCACGATGGCGAGGTGTGGATGCCGGAGCTGGAAGCTGACGGCACGATCAAGTCGCGTTTTGAATCAACCTACGGCGGCAAGAGCATCGGCCCGCATCGCGTGGTCCGTTATTGGCCGCGCGTTGAAAGCGACTTTGCCCTGCGCGAGCAATGGCAACTGCAGACCCGTACCACGGAAAACGCTGCGTCGACGTTTTGGCTGATACATGGCGCTGATGGCTCGCTGCACGTCTATGGCAAAACCGCCGCCTCACGCCGTGCCGATCCGGATGCCGCGCAAAATATTGCTGCGTGGCTGCTCTGCGAAAGCATGAACACCCACGGCGAGCATATCTGCTTCGTTTACAAAGCCGATGATCAGGATCCCGACCCGACCCACGACTACCGCGCGCAGCGTTATCTGGAGCGGGTGTGTTACGGCAACTTCACGGCAAGCGAGCGGTTGTTCGCCTGGACCGTGCCAGACCCGAGCGAGCTGGATTGGCAGTTTCAGCTGATTTTCGACTACGGCGAGCGTACGGCGTCGCTGAGCGAAATCCCGCTGTATGACGGCGACACACTCGGGCCGTGGCGGGTACGCCCGGACCCCTTTTCGACGTACGGTCAAGGCTTTGAAATCGGCACGCGCCGGCTCTGTCGGCAAGTGCTGATGTTTCATCAAAATCCCGCCGACCTGCGAGAAAAACCGCTGCTGGCGCAACGTCTGCTGCTGGAATACCGCATTGCGCAAAACATCACGCAATGGGACTACAGCCAGATCAGCGCCGCGCACTATCAAAGCTTCGATGCCAGCGGCCAGGTCGAACACTCGCCACCGGTGGAGTTCGACTATTCCACTTTCCAGATCAATAAAAACCCTCAGCGCCTGCTTGCTGCAGATAACCAGCCGGGCGTCGAAGATGGCGGGTTCTATCAATGCGTCGACCTGTACGGCGAGGGTCTGCCGGGGTTTCTCTGCCGTTATGACCAGGCGTGGTACTACCGCGAACCGCTGCGAGCAGCGGCGGGAGGTGATGAGATCGGCTACGGCCCATGGACGGCGCTGCACCGGACGCCAGTGGCCGACCGTAATCGTGCAGTCCAGCACATGCTTACCGACCTGACCGGTGACGGGCGGCTCGACTGGATCACGGCCCAGCCAGGCAGCAGCGGTTTCCGTACATTGAATGCGCAGCGAGACTTCGCCGATTTGGTCCCGTTCACGGGGTTCCCGCTGGAGTTTTTCACCACGTTGGTGCAACTGGGCGATTTGAGCGGTGATGGTCTGAGCTCTATTGCGCTGATCGGTCCCAACTCGGTGCGCCTGTACGCCAACCGCCGCGAAGCAGGCTTCGCCGCCGCCGAGGATGTGCCGCATGGGCCGGCCGATGACCGCTTGCCAATCTTCAGCAACGCACCGACCGAACTGGTGATGCTCGGCAACTTGCTGGGCAGCGACATGCCGGAGCTGTGCCGTATCCGCCATGACGAAATCCGCTGCTGGCCTAACCTTGGCCACGGCAGGTTTGGCGAGGGTCGCAAGATCAGTGACCTGCCGTTCACGTACGAGCAGTTCGATTCTTCGCGGATCCGGGTGGCCGACCTTGACGGTTCCGGCGCACCGGCACTGATCTATCTGAAATCCGATGTATTCGAAATCTACCTGAACCGCGGTGGCAATGGTCTTGAGCAGATACCGGTGAGCGTGCCCTGGCCCGAAGGCGTGCGCTATGACCGCCTGTGTCAGGTGAGCTTCGCCGACCTGCAGGGCTTGGGTTGTGCCAGCCTGATTCTGACCGTGCCGCACATCAAGCCGCAGCACTGGCGCTATGATTTCGTCGCGATCAAACCGTACCTGTTGACCGCCAGCAACAACAACATGGGCTGCAATGCCAGTGTGGTCTACCGCAGTTCCGCTCAAGAGTGGCTGGATGAAAAACAGCAAATCCTCAAGCGTAAAGAGCTGCCGGTTTCGCACTTGCCATTCGCAGTGCCGGTGGTGGTCCAGCAGCAGCAACTGGATGAGATCACCGGTAACTGCCTGACGCAGCTATTGACCTGGCGCGAAGGCGTTTACGACGGTGAAGAACGCGAGTTTCGTGGCTTCGGCCTGCTGCAGCAAACCGACAGCGAAAGCGCCGGCGACGGCGACGGCGACGGCGACGAAGGCTTCACCCAGCCGGTGCGGGTCTGCACCTGGTTTCATACCGGGCAATCGATGGATCGCCGCCGTGAGCGTTATTTCAATGAAGACAAGGGCGCCATTGGCCTGGGCAGCACCCTGTTCAGCCTTACCCCGCCCAAAGAGGAGTTCGATCAGTCGATTGCCCCGCACGACGCCGATACCGAATACCAGATTTCCCGGGCGTTGGCGGGTTCGGTCGCCCGTATCGAAACCTATGCTGACGCAGACAGCGACGCACCGGGCATCGCCACGCCTCTGGCGGTAGAAGAGCTGCGCTATCGGGTGCGTGAAGTCCGCGCTCAGGGGCAGTACGCCGCCGCTGTTCTGCTGCCCCTGCTGCTGGAAAAAATCAGCTACCAGTACGACCGGTTTATCGACGATCCGCTGTGCCGTCATGAGATCAGCCTGCGCCAGAACGAATACGGTTCGACGACTCAGACGCTGACCGTGAGCTATGCGCGCCGACTGACTGAAGAGAGCCCACCGCCCTTTACCGATCCAGATGAACAACAGTGGTGGCGCGATGCCCATGACGAGGCACAGCAGTCGTTTTACCTGAACGAAACCCGTGCGCAATACATTGACCTGACTGATCCTCAGCAGTGGCGGCTGGGCCTGCCGTATCTGCAACGCGCCAATGCGCTGGTCTTGCCCAAAGGCACACTGCCAAGCGGCCTCAGTCCGACACAGGTGTCGTTCGAGCAACTGGCGCGCCATGAGGATTCGCCGCACTGGAACACCGAACGGGTACTGACGACCCAGTCCATACAGCGCTACGTGAAATTCGACGGCACAGCGCTGGCTGACGGTGAAGCCGAATTCGAGGCCCTGACCGGGCCGCTGGAACTGGCGCAACTGGACAAGACTGCCCTGGACGCCTATAGCATCCTGCCGCCGCCGTTCAACATCCATGCGGAATTGAGCAAAATCGGTTATACGGCGATGCCGTTTCTGTTTGAACCGACCGCCCCGCCCGGGGCTGACCCGGCGCTGTATTCGGCGCACTTCGGCTTTGCCGAATACGCCGGCCCGGATCGCTTCTACGATGTCCTGAGCTACCGTGAAACCCCTAGCCACGGCCACACCAGGGCTGAATACGACGACTATGGCCTGGCGATCATCCGCGTCGAATTGCCAGATGGCTGCACCACCCACATCACTTACGACTATCACGCCCTGCAACCACTGAGCATCACCGACCCCAACGAGAATATTGAAGAGGCCATCTACGCGCCTTCCGGGCAACCACTGGCCACCAGTTTTCACGGCACTGAAAATGGCATTGCCGCAGGATTCAGGCCGCTGAGTGAATACAGGCGACCCGAAGATCTTCGCCCGGATCCGGCCATTGCCGATCCGGAGGCTGCTGTGCAAAAGGCCGCCAGCACCGTGCGCAAGGATTTGTTCAGCTGGATGGGCAGCGTTGCTGTCACCGCGCAATGGGTGGATCAAGGCTATCTGCTGCCCAGCGGCCATATTCGCGCCAGTGCCCGTCAGCGGCTGGCACGAAGCACCCAACTGACCAGCACCGAACAGACCTTGCTCGAGGCCATTACCACAGCCCACCGCGAGCCGGTACACAGCGTGATGCTCAGTGCCGACTGCTATCCCGACGAAAAGATCGCAGCGCAGATCCAGATCATCAAGGCCTGCGTCGACGGCTTTGGCCGGGCACTGCAAACCCAGCAACTGGTCGACCCGGGCATGGCGTACAAGGTTGAAGATGGCTCACTCGTTGTCGAAGATGGCCAGTACGTCGAGGTTCTGGCGAACCCGCGCTGGCGCATCAGCGAACGAGTCGAGTACAACAACAAGGGATTGCCGGTTCGTCAGTTCCGACCTTTTTTCGCGGATACCCATCGGTACGTCAACGATCAATCCCTGCGCAAACTTGGCCACTTCGATCAGGTGTACTACAACGCCTTGGGCCAGCAGATCAAACTGGTCAACGCCAGAGGCGACATCTCCCGCGAGGCTCACCATCCCTGGTATCGCACCAGCGAAGATTTCAACGACACCGCGCAACCGCCACCCCGCTCGGAATCGCCACGTTCATGACCCCCTCACTGGATTGGCGCACGCCTGCGATTTCGGTGAACGATGGCCGCGGCCTGCCTACTCGTCAGGTGGTTTATTTGCGCACTGTGGCTCAGGACACACCCACGCCATTGGTCAACCGTCAGCAGCACAACGCGAGCGGGCAGTTGGTGGCACAGTGGGATCCACGCCTTTCGGTTGCGTGCCTGAAGACGGTGTACCGCCTGGACGGTGAGTCGTTGCACACGGACAGCGTCGACGCCGGCTGGCGCCTGCTCCTGCCGGGCCTGGCCGGCGAACCGGTGCAACGCTGGGACGAGCGCGGCGGTCATTGGCGCACGACTTTCGATAAGCAGTTGCGCGTAGTCGCCGTCGAAGAAAACGGCGTGGCCGATGTCGATGTGTTTACCTACGCCGATGCCAGCGCCGACCCCCGGTTCAATCGACGCGGACAATTGCTGGAGCAACACGACAGCTCGGGCACCCTGCGCACCGACAGCTTCGCCCTCACCGGCCAGCCGCTGGCCGAAACCCGTTTCTTTGACGATGACCAAGGCTTCACCAGCCGTCGTGTGTTCAGCCCGATGGGCGCCGTGCTGGAGCAGACCGATGCCGGCGGCCATCGTCAGCAATCGCGTTATGGTCTGGCCGGGCACCTTCGGCAGGTACAACTGTTGATCAAGGACCAGAGCCAATGGCGGCCCGTGTTGCTTGATGCGCAGTACAACGCCGCCGACCAGATCATCGAGCAGCAGGCCGGTAATCTTGTCGTCAGTCGCTGGACCTACGAGCCGGCCGATGGTCGTCTGCACACTCAGTCCAGTCGCAAAGACACCGGCGCAGTGCTGCAAGACCTCGAATATTTCTACGACCCCGTCGGCAACATTACCCGCATCGAAGACCACGCCTTCCAGCCGGTCTATTTCGCCAACCAGCGGGTCGACGGTCACCGTGATTTCAGCTACGACTCGCTGTACCGACTGGTCTGCGCCAGAGGTTACGACGACGGCCCGCTCTCGGACATTCCCGACCTGCCGAAACCCACCGACCCTAACAACCGCCTCAACTACACCCAGACCTACACGTACGACACCGGCGGCAATCTGGAGAAACTGGTGCATGTACGGGCCGGCGCCAACCGCACCGTGCAGATGCGCATTGATTCAGTCAGCAATCGCGGCGTGCGCTGGAAACCGGAGGATCCGGAGCCTGACTTCGACACACTGTTCGACCGCCACGGCAACCAGCAGCACCTGCAACCGGGACAGGCCATGCGATGGAATGCACGGGATGAACTGCAACGCGTGACGCTGATTGCCCGAGACGGCACTGATGACGACGCCGAACACTACCGTTACAGCCAGGGTGTGCGAGTGTTCAAACGCCATGAAACGTACACCGACAGCGCTGTGCATTTTCATCAGGTGCGCTACCTGCCGGGCCTGGAAATCCGCAGCAAGGACAACTGCGAAGAACTGCACGTCATCTCGGTAGGCAGTGCGCGTTGCCTGCACTGGGCGAAAAAACCACCCGATGAAATCGCCAATGACCAAGTGCGTTACAACCTCGAAGATCATCTCGGCTCCTGCGTGATGGAGCTTGATCAACAGGGCGACCTGATCAGCCAGGAGGGTTACTACCCGTTCGGTGCCACGGCGTGGATGGCCGCACGCCACGCCGTCGAAGTGCGCTACAAATTCATCCGTTATTCGGGCAAGGAGATGGATGTCAGCGGGTTGTATTACTACGGTGCCCGCTATTACGCACCGTGGTTGCTGCGCTGGATATCTACCGATGCATCGCAAGCGGATGGCCTGAATCTGTATGGGTTTGTGGGCAACAATCCAATGCGCTATGTCGATCCTGACGGAAACACGCGAGCGGAAGCGGTGATCATGTTGACGTCACAGTTTCTGTCTGCCGTCGATGAACATGCGGTGCAGGTCATGGGGCAACTGCACAACATTCTCCATCCACAGGGTTTTACCAAAACAATGGCGCTGAACGCCACGGCCGAGGGCGTCGGCTGGTTCGGCGCAACCTATCACGGGGGCAATATGGGTGCCGAATTGTTCGACCGCGCCGTTCCCGGCCTGCCAACGGAGATTCCCTATCTGACAGGCAGTGGACTGATCGGAGGCAACATCGGCGGCGATGTGACGGGCGCCATGATCGCCCCGGTCGCAGAGGGTACCGGGCTCAGTCTGGGTCCCCTGATCCCTCGAACTTCAACCATGTCAGTCAGCGCGATTGACGAACGCTTGGGTGTCAGTAATGCCATCGAGGAGATCAAATCGTGGGCAGACGTGAAAGAGCAATTGATCCACCCGGCGCTCGATTCCGTACTCAATCCTGATTTCGTCATGAACAGAGTGATGGCCTCATGGATCTCGATCATCCCCCATTTTCTCACTCTGTTTACAAGGGCCATTGAGGCTGAGGACATCAAGAACCGACTCGATCCAGTGAAAATCGAAAAAATCGAAAAAATGCTGGCTGACTGGAAAGCCGCGGTTGAGCAACGATTCGCCTGGGCCGAAAACGCGTTTGACGCACTGGGTACAGACACGGTCTCTCCGGCCAGGCTGCTGACCAACATCAACCATATGACGTCCAGGGAAACCCTGGCCCCCATCAGTCGCTCAGGCATGCGCGAGTTGCACCGAGCCACACTGGGCCACATTGACCGCAATCAAGCCATGGTTGCCTGGTACAAAGAGATGGGCACCACAGACAATCAGTTTTTGCTCAAGCAGGCGCGTGCCAGTAACAAGAAAAAGGTCGCTTGAGATGGCTGACCGCACGAGTGTCCGGCGATGAATCAATCGGTGCATTGGCGCACACCAATGCTGCGCGTTCATGACCCTCGGATTCTGCCAGTCAGAAATGTCGCCTATTTGCGTAGCGCGGCCGGCATTGATGTCGAGCACCGGATAACCCGGCAACAGCACGATGCGGCTGGCCGTTTGATTGAGCAATGGGATCCGCGCTTGCCCACTCCATGCCTTACCACTATTTACCGCCTGGACGGCGAGTCGGTACAAACGGACAGCGTCGACGCCGGCTGGCGCCTGCTCCTGCCGGGCCTGGCCGGCGAACCGGTGCAACGCTGGGACGAGCGCGACGGTCATTGGCGCACGACTTTCGATAAGCAGTTGCGCGTAGTCGCCGTCGAAGAAAACGGCGTGGCCGATGTCGATGTGTTTACCTACGCCGATGCCAGCGCCGACCCCCGGTTCAATCGACGCGGACAATTGCTGGAGCAACACGACAGCTCGGGCACCCTGCGCACCGACAGCTTCGCCCTCACCGGCCAGCCGCTGGCCGAAACCCGTTTCTTTGACGATGACCAAGGCTTCACCAGCCGTCGTGTGTTCAGCCCGATGGGCGCCGTGCTGGAGCAGACCGATGCCGGCGGCCATCGTCAGCAATCGCGTTATGGTCTGGCCGGGCACCTTCGGCAGGTACAACTGTTGATCAAGGACCAGAGCCAATGGCGGCCCGTGTTGCTTGATGCGCAGTACAACGCCGCCGACCAGATCATCGAGCAGCAGGCCGGTAATCTTGTCGTCAGTCGCTGGACCTACGAGCCGGCCGATGGTCGTCTGCACACTCAGTCCAGTCGCAAAGACACCGGCGCAGTGCTGCAAGACCTCGAATATTTCTACGACCCCGTCGGCAACATTACCCGCATCGAAGACCACGCCTTCCAGCCGGTCTATTTCGCCAACCAGCGGGTCGACGGTCACCGTGATTTCAGCTACGACTCGCTGTACCGACTGGTCTGCGCCAGAGGTTACGACGACGGCCCGCTCTCGGACATTCCCGACCTGCCGAAACCCACCGACCCTAACAACCGCCTCAACTACACCCAGACCTACACGTACGACACCGGCGGCAATCTGGAGAAACTGGTGCATGTACGGGCCGGCGCCAACCGCACCGTGCAGATGCGCATTGATTCAGTCAGCAATCGCGGCGTGCGCTGGAAACCGGAGGATCCGGAGCCTGACTTCGACACACTGTTCGACCGCCACGGCAACCAGCAGCACCTGCAACCGGGACAGGCCATGCGATGGAATGCACGGGATGAACTGCAACGCGTGACGCTGATTGCCCGAGACGGCACTGATGACGACGCCGAACACTACCGTTACAGCCAGGGTGTGCGAGTGTTCAAACGCCATGAAACGTACACCGACAGCGCTGTGCATTTTCATCAGGTGCGCTACCTGCCGGGCCTGGAAATCCGCAGCAAGGACAACTGCGAAGAACTGCACGTCATCTCGGTAGGCAGTGCGCGTTGCCTGCACTGGGCGAAAAAACCACCCGATGAAATCGCCAATGACCAAGTGCGTTACAACCTCGAAGATCATCTCGGCTCCTGCGTGATGGAGCTTGATCAACAGGGCGACCTGATCAGCCAGGAGGGTTACTACCCGTTCGGTGCCACGGCGTGGATGGCCGCACGCCACGCCGTCGAAGTGCGCTACAAATTCATCCGTTATTCAGGCAAGGAGATGGATGTCAGCGGGTTGTATTACTACGGCGAACGCTATTACGCACCCTGGTTACAACGCTGGTTGAGCGCCGACCCGAATGGTGCTGTAGACGGCCTGAATCTGTACGCCATGGTTGGCAACAATCCACTCCTGTACGTCGACAGGACCGGCGGCAAGAAAGCCGTATTCGAATTGCTTGGCGACTTTGTCGGAATGCTGGACAAGGCTCAGACAGCGGCGAATCAGATACATAATCTGGCCACTGAATTCGACGGGCTTGTTCCGGAAAACGCCGACATCAACGAGCTGCGTGCCAGTATGACTTTCGGCAAATTCCTCAAGTCAAAACACGGCATCAAGTCGGTCTTCAAGGGGGTCGCTGCGGGAGGTACGGTAGTCGGGCTCCTGGGCAGCATCGTACCGGGTGCCGGTAATGCCATCGGCCTGGCAGTCGGTGCGGTTGTCGGAGCCGTGGCGATGCCTTTGTTACGCTACCACTTCTTCAAGAAAGGTTTGAAGCTGGCGCAAACGCTACACACTCGAGAACTCAAGGATGGTCTGAATACGCTTGGTGCAACTGTTTCGAACGGGGTCGACACAGTAAAGGATCTGCTCAACGGCGGCTCCGCCCTGATCGACACTATCAAAACCTTCACCAATAACCTGAACGCCTACCCTGAGGATCTTCAGCAAAGGTTCTACAAACAGTTGGACTCACTGGATGACGAAAAACAACGT
Organism: Pseudomonas crudilactis; assembly: GCF_013433315.1. GTDB lineage: Bacteria > Pseudomonadota > Gammaproteobacteria > Pseudomonadales > Pseudomonadaceae > Aquipseudomonas > Aquipseudomonas crudilactis. The sequence goes on from NZ_WXVV01000008.1 coordinate 244,402, forward strand.
CAAGTCATGAAGCTGGCGAGGGCTGGAGTTGACCCGTTCGAAGCCATCGACAAAATAAAGGAAACAGCTCAGACGATACTCGACGCGCGTAGCGAAGCCGAAGGCGTTACCGAACGTCTGCAACAGCTGCAACGGTCAATCGCTGAAGAACCGAGACCCAGACCGGTCCCGAAACCGCGACTGAATCTGCAGCGTCGACGTCAAGTGCAGGAAACATCCGTATGACCAACGTGGCCCGCGCGAAGATCGCGCCGAGCCACGTGGGCGCATGCTATCGTGCCCGCCCGTCCTGCCGACCCTTCGCCCAGCATGCTGCCGACTTCCCGAAACCTGCGTTTGTCGTTGTATACCCTGCTGATCATCGCCGGTGCGGCGCTTGCCGCCACGCTGGCGATCCGCCACGCCGAACGTCAGGCGCTGGAGGAAGACGCCGCTCGCGCCAACCAGCAACTGGCGTTGTACGCCAATTCCCTGCACACCCTGATCGACCGCTATCGCGCCCTGCCCGCCGTGCTGGCGCTGGATCCGCAACTGCGCTCGGCGCTGGCCGGGCCGGTCGATGCCGATGAACAGACGGCGCTGAACCTGAAGCTGGAAAAGATCAACGGCGCGGCGCAATCCTCGACCCTTGAACTGCTCGATCACACCGGCCTCGCCGTGGCCGCCAGCAATTGGCGTCTGCCGAGCAGTTACGTCGGCCACAATTACGGTTTTCGCCCCTACTTCAGCCAGACCCGCACCCAGGGCACCGGGCGTTTTTACGCCGTAGGCGTAACCAGCGGAATTCCCGGCTACTTCCTCTCCAGCGCGGTACTTGGCGATAACAACGAGTTCCTCGGCGCAATGGTGGTCAAGCTGGAGTTCCCCGAACTGGAACGCGAATGGAGTCAGGGCAATGACACGCTGCTGGTCAGCGACGCGCGCGGAATCATCTTCATCGCCAATCAGCCCGGCTGGCGTTATCGCGCACTGCGGCCGTTGAGCGCCAGTGATATGGCCGAGATCAAAGCCACGCGCCAGTACGACAAACAGTCGCTGCAGCCCTTGACCCATTTGTCCCTGCGCCGCTTCGATGACAACAGTGATCTGCGCCGCGTAGAAGGCCCCGAGGGCACAGCGGATTATCTGTGGGAATCGCTGCCCCTGAGCGCCGAAGGCTGGACCTTGCACCTGCTGCGCCATCCGCAAGTGGCGTTTGAAGATCTGCGCAACGCCGGGCTGGCCGCCGCCGGAGTGTGGCTGGCTCTGGTGTTCCTGCTGCTGTTTCTCAACCAGCGCTGGCGCCTGTCGAAAATCCGCCAGCGCAATCGCGAAGAACTTGAACAGTTGGTGGAAGAACGCACCCGCGACTTGCGCACTGCGCAGGACGGTCTGGTGCAATCAGCCAAACTCGCCGCGCTCGGGCAGATGTCCGCCGCGCTGGCCCACGAAATCAATCAGCCGCTGACCGCGCAGCGCATGCAACTGGCGACCCTGCGCCTGCTGCTCGACCATGGCCGCGTCGACGATGCCTACAAAGCATTGAAACCGGTGGACGACATGCTCACGCGCATGGCCGCCCTCACCGGCCACCTTAAAACCTTCGCGCGCAAAAGCCCCAGCGGCTTGCGCGAACGACTGGATCTGGCGACGGTGGTCGATCAGTCGTTGCAGTTGCTCGATGCCCGGCTGCGTGACGAACAGGTCAGTCTGGTGCTGCACCTGACGCGTCCGGCGTGGGTGCGCGGTGATGCGATTCGTCTCGAACAGGTGCTGATCAACCTGCTGCGCAACGCCCTCGATGCGATGCAGGGCAAAGCGTGCAAGCGTCTCGAAATCCGTCTGGAAGCCGATGAACAATTGTGGCGCCTGAGCGTCAGCGACAATGGCGGCGGCATCGCCGAAGACCATCTGGGCCAGGTCTTCGATCCGTTCTTCACCACCAAACCGGTGGGTGACGGCCTGGGCCTCGGTTTGGCGGTATCCTTCGCCATCGTGCATGAATCCGGCGGCCGTCTGAGCGCCGAAAATGGCGACAGCGGCGCGGTGTTCAGCCTGACTTTGCCAATCGATCTGGAGGCACACATCTGATGCTCAACTCGGTGATGGTGGTCGATGACGAAAGCAGCATTCGCAGCGCCGTCGAGCAGTGGCTGAGCCTGTCCGGCTTCGAGGTTCAGTTGTTCAGCCGCGCCGAAGAATGCCTCGCCGCCCTGCCCGCGCACTTTGCCGGGGTGATCCTCAGCGACGTGCGCATGCCCGGCATGGGCGGCCTGGCATTGTTGGCCGAAGTGCAGAAACGCGACGCTGATCTGCCGGTGATTCTGCTCACCGGCCATGGCGATGTACCGATGGCCGTCGAGGCGATGCGCGACGGCGCCTATGACTTTCTGGAAAAACCGTTCAGCCCGGAAACCCTGCTCGGCAGCTTGCGCCGGGCGCTGGACAAACGTCGTCTGGTTCTGGAGAACCGCGCCCTGCACGAGCAGGCCGACAACCGCGCGAAACTCGATGCGACCCTGCTCGGCGTCTCCCGTGGTTTACAGACGTTGCGCCGGCAAGTGCTGGATCTGGCGGCGTTGCCGGTCAACGTATTGATTCGTGGTGAAACCGGCAGCGGCAAGGAATTGGTTGCGCGTTGCTTGCATGATTTCGGTCCGCGCGCGGCCAAGCCGTTTGTGGCGCTGAACTGCGCGGCGATTCCTGAGCAGCTGTTCGAAGCCGAGTTGTTCGGCCACGAGAGCGGCGCGTTTACCGGTGCCTCGGGCAAGCGCATCGGCAAACTGGAATACGCCGATGGCGGTACGTTGTTTCTCGATGAAATCGAAAGCATGCCGCTGGCGCAACAAGTGAAACTGCTGCGCGTATTGCAGGAGCAAAAGCTTGAACGGCTGGGTTCGAACCAGAGCATTCGCGTCGATCTGCGCATTGTCGCGGCGACCAAACCGGATCTGCTCGACGAGGCTCGGGCCGGACGTTTTCGCGAGGATCTGGCCTATCGCCTGAACGTCGCCGAACTGCGTTTGCCGCCATTGCGTGATCGTCGCGAAGACATTCCGTTGTTGTTCGAAACCTTCGCCCACCATGCCGCTGAACGCTTGGGGCGCACCTTTCCACCCTTGAGTGGCGCGCAATTGAGTCATCTGCTCAGCCACGACTGGCCGGGCAATGTCCGCGAACTGGCGAATGTTGCCGAACGTCAGGTGTTGGGTCTGGATGAGCCGGCACCGGGGATCGATCCGGGACAATCGCTGGCGGCGCAGCAGGAGGCGTTTGAGGCGCAGTGTTTGCGCGCGGCATTGACCCGGCACAAGGGCGATGTGAAAGCGGTGCTTGAAGAACTGCAACTGCCGCGCCGCACGTTCAATGAAAAGCTGCAGCGGCATGGGTTGAGTCGGGAGATGTTTCTGAGCGAGTGAGTCGGGCTTGGGATTTTCTGTGTAGCTGAGATCTTCTCCCCCTCACCCCAGCCCTCTCCCCCAAGGGGGCGAGGGGGAAAGGGGGCCGATCGTTGTTGGTTTTAGAGCCTGAGTTCGACGCCGAAATTGCAGGTCGGTGAATCTTGAATAAACACCGCAGTCAGTCCCCTCTCCTTCCGGGAGAGGGCTAGGGTGAGGGGCTTTTGATCTCAGCTCCAATAAGCGGAAATCCGCTCACAAGATCAATTCCATCGGCACAAATCCGCTCACCCTAGCCCTCTCC
>NZ_WXVV01000009.1 GCF_013433315.1 Pseudomonas crudilactis
ATCGCCCGAATCGACTTGAACTTGCAGATCGTTACGGCAGGTAAGAAGATCTAAAACCGTCCACCATGTCTCCGAACATGTGTCCACCATGTCTCCGGTACATACACTCCCGGAGGGAGAGGGGACTGACCGAGTGATCTTGCGAGTTACATCGACCTGAAAGATCAGCGTGATCTCAGGCTTGGCCAAGCGAAGATCAGCGGGGAAGTCGCAAGTTGGCGTGCATCCCCCATACACCTCAGCCAGTCCCCCCCGAAACAACAACGCATATCCAAGCTTGGCCAAGCCAAGTTCACCACTGAAGTCGCAAGTCGGCGCACATTACCCAGACACCTCGGTCAGTCCCCCGAAAGAACACCACCATCCAAGCTTGGCCAAGCCAAGTTCACCACTAAAGTCGCAAGTCGGCGCACATCACCCAGACACCTCGGTCAGTCCCCTCTCCCTCTGGGAGAGGGTTAGGGTGAGGGGCTTTGCTTTTAGGGCATGCTGCGCAGGCGCCTGCCGATGACATCGAGCACATCACAGCCGTCGCGCAAAGGAATCACGCAGAGCTGGGCGAAGTCGCTGAGGATGACGGAGTCGCATTCGACCGAGCCGCGCATGCACATGTTTTCCAGCACCTGGATCACGGCGCGCAGGCGATGGTTGGCGGCGTCCATAAGGATGTCGAGGGGCACGTGGGTGTCGATGAACAGGGTCGGCATGTCGCTGCAATTGCCGGTCAGGGCCATGAAGCGGTTATCGGGATGGGGGATGATTTTTTCGTAGGGTGGAGCCGTTCGTATTGTCGTCATTTCTATCTTCCATAGAGTGTAAAAGTGAACTGCCGCATTCCTTCCTACGGGATTGGGTGGCAGCCGTGCACGGGAGTAGGAAACCGACCCATGGAATTCGGCCACGCCGAAGCGTGTCCCGCACACAGCCGCCGCTGACGACATTGCTCACACAAGTTACGTGCCGCAATTCAAACAACAGCGCTGATGCACCATAGGTAGAGGGCTCCTACACCCTGCCACCGCTCTCGCAGTGACAACGAAAAGACTATCCCTGCAACCCACCGCCCACCAGTTCATGAAAACCGCCGCAACTCGAAGGAATCGTCCGAGACCTTCGCCCCGAAAACTCACTCCGACTCTGCCAGCAAAAACGCCAGCAACGCCGATTGCGACGAATCTTCCGACATTGAAACCTGAAAAAACCGCCTGACCTTGCAACGCAAAACCGCCTCGGAAAACGCCTCGAAAAGGGTCGGATGTTCTTCGCTCAACCACTGCAACGCATTGGCCGTTCGAACGTCATTGCCCTGCTGCGCCAGCACCGACTCCGGCACCTGCCACCACGGAAATACCCGTCCCGAAACCTGCGCCCTGCCACCAATTTCCAGCGCCTGACCATTAATCAAACAACGCCCGATCAGCGGAAAAAGTCGCGCCACCTCCACCTCATCAGACTGCAAAATCGGCAACAGAAACCGTCCGTCCCAGAGTCGGAAAAACACCGTTTTGCCGCCCGGCATCAGCACTTGGGTCAGGCTGCGAAAGTGCGCCACCACCTCTTCAAGGCTTGCCGACGATACCGCAAGCCAACCCCAATCCCGCGATTCGGTAGTGGCGACCCAATGCAGAAACTCACTGTCAGCAGCGACAATTCCCACGTAAGGCATCACCGCATCCCACTCGGCATAGATCGTCTCGGCCCAGATCGGACTCGCCATGTCTGGCCAGGCCTCAAGCGGTTTCGCCGCACTGGCATTACTGAACACTGCGAACAATTGCTCGGATGCTTGCAAAGGTTCGCGCGCCAACCATTCGGCAGGCAAAAGAAAATCAGGCTGCACAGAGACCGTCCTTGCAACGTTCACACTCTTCGCAGAATGGCGCGTCACCCTTGAAGCTCATGATTTGTGCAGCCGTCAGCATGGCAGCCGGCGCGGCGGCGAGTTTCTCCGGCAATCCCGGTACAACCGGCGCGGCACTCATCGCCGCCATCGCTGCGCCGCCCACGACAATCGGCACGCTGCTGAAAATGCCACCCGGGCCGATGTTGATCCATTGCCCGCCCGCCTGAATCGTCGCACTCGCGCCGCCGTCGATGACAACTTGCTGACCAGCGCTGACATGGAATTGCCCACTGGCGCTGATCGCCTGATTGCTCACGCGAACATGCCGGTCGCCGATCACGCTCAGATGATCGTCCTGCTTCACTTCGGTCTGTCGCTGGCCGTGGGTGATGCGCTGTTCATCAGCCTTCAACTCATGCCGCGCGGTGCCGGTGACGACGATGCTGCGCTGGTTATCAACCTGCACCTGTTGATCGTTCAATACATGCTGCGTCCAGTTACGCTGGGCGCGCAGATAGATTTCCTCAGCGCCTTTCTTATCCTCGATGCGCAGTTCGTTGTAGCCGCCACCGCCGGGGCTGCTCTGACTGCGGAAAATGCTACGAGTCTTGTCCGCCGGCAGATCCAGCGGAATCGGCGTCGCGGCGTTGGGCAGGCAGCCCACGACCAAAGGTTTGTCGGCGTCGGCATCGATGAAACCGACCAGCACCTCCATGCCGACTCGCGGAATCAACACACTGCCGTAACGGTCATGGGCCCAACCGCTGGCAACGCGCAGCCAACAACTGGAATGCTCGTTCAATTCACCGTCGCGATCCCAGGCCAGTTGCACCTTGACCCGGCCATACTCGTCGCAGTGGATTTCCGTATCTTTCGGCCCGGTTACAACCGCCGGTTGATAGCCGAGCATGCGCGGCTTCTCCGGCCCCAGCGCCGGGCGGAAGAACACGTCCCACGGCGTCGCGAGAAAGGTATTACGGTAACCCTGGAAAGCTTCGCCATCGCTGGTCACCGATTCCTCCAGCACTTGCGGCTGGCGGCCATGGTGTTCAACGGCGGTCAGCAGCCACAGGTCATTCCAGTCGTGGCGCGGATGTTCACTCAGTTGCAGGAAATGTCCGCAAACCAACGCGGATTCATCGCTGATGCCCTCGGCCTGACGGAAATCGGCGACATGTCGCTCAAGTGCCCGCTGAGCGAGATGCTTGCCGGTGTCCCGATCATTGAATTGGCCAGGGAAATGATAGTCCTCCAGCACTGGGCGCTGCTCGCCGTCGATACGGCTTTGCAAATGCAGCCGCGGTTTTTCAAAGTTGTAATCGCGCCGGGTCACCACGCTGGTGCGGGTTTCCACGCGCACGTTGAAACGCTGAATCGCCGGGGCTCCTGCAGACATGCCACTGCCCGGCAGATAAAGGGTCGGCGTGGCCAGTTTTGGAAACACCGTCTGATCATCACCGAACACCAGTACGTGCGCGTCGAGGCTGTGCTGAAAGTGGTAATGAATGCCGACCTCGGCACACAGGCGCTGGATGAACGCCAGATCGCTTTCGGCATACTGCACGCAATACTCACGAACCGGGTATTCGCTGCCTAACCGAAACTCGAAAGCATCCCGAAGGATCGCGTGATCCTTAAGCACCTGCGCAACAATTTGCGGCACGCTCTGATGCTGGAAAATCCGCTGATTGATGCGGTGTCCCAGATACGTCAGACGTGGGACGAGGCTCAGGTGATAGCGCGTCAGACGTTTCCCTGAATCACCCTGCCCGACCTGATAAATCTGACCGTGAACGCCGGAACCGTCCGCATCAAAGCTCAGAAACGCCTGACAGTGCAGCAGGCTCTCAAGATCCAGATCCGGTCGCTCACTGACCATTTCCAGCTCGAAGCGAAAAGGTTCGCTGATGGCTTCCTTGCCCGTGAACTCAAGGACCTTGAGGTCATGCTGGGCGCCTTCGAGGGTCAACGTGAAACGCGGTTGATTGGCAGGCGCGAACATCCGATGTCTCTCTGCAAAATGAAGGGCGGGCGATTCTGCATGAGGGGCAAGGGGTGATGAGTGGGTGACGGGAAAATCAGATTTGCCCTACTTTCATTGCTGAAAACCCCTGCAAAAAGCGGCGCCTTCAACTACAGACAAGTCTCCAAAACCACCGTCGAACCCTGTGGGAGCGAGCCTGCTCGCGAAGACGGAGTGTCAGTCGACATCAACATTGCCTGACACACCGCATTCGCGAGCAGGCTCGCTCCCACATTGGATCTCCACAGGATTCGAGAAATCATGGGCACAAAAAAACGGCCCGTCTCCTGTAGGAAACGGGCCGTTTTCGGGTGAGCCGGAGCTCAGGGCATTACTTGTTCAGGTGGAAATCTTTTTCCGCCGCTTCGAAGCGCTGCACCATGCCAGCAGTCGGCGAACCGAGCTTGCTGACAATGTAGATGGCCAGGCTGGCGAAGATGAAGCCCGGGATGATTTCGTACAGACCCAGCAGTTCGAAATGCTTCCAGACCACCACGGTGATCGCGCCGACCAGGATACCGGCCAGTGCGCCGTCGCGGGTCATGCCTTTCCAGACCACCGAGATCAGCACAACCGGACCGAACGCGGCACCGAAACCGGCCCAAGCGTAGGACACCAGACCCAGTACGCGGTTTTCCGGGTTGGCGGCCAGACCGATCGCGATCAGGGCGACCAGCAGCACCATCGCGCGGCCGACCCACACCAGTTCAACCTGGGAAGCGGATTTACGCAGGAAGGTTTTGTAGAAGTCTTCGGTCAGGGCGCTCGAGCACACCAGCAACTGGCAGCTCAGGGTGCTCATCACCGCAGCCAGGATGGCCGACAGCAGCACACCGGCAATCCAAGGGTTGAAGAGGATTTTCGCCAGTTCGATGAACACGCGCTCGTGGTTCTCGGTCACGGGACCGGCCACTTCCGGGTGCGCCGAGAAGTAAGCGATACCGAAGAAGCCCACGGCCACGGTGCCGCCCAGGCACAGGATCATCCAGGTCATGGAAATGCGACGAGCCTTGGCGATCGACTTCACCGAATCCGCGGCCATGAAACGCGCGAGGATGTGCGGCTGACCGAAGTAGCCCAAACCCCAGCCCATCAGCGAGATGATGCCGATGAAGGTAGTGCCTTTGAGCATGTCGAAGTTGCTTGGATCTTGTGCTTCGATCGCCAGGAACGTGGTGTCGACGCCGCCGGTGGCCAGCAGGACGATGATCGGCGTAAGGATCAGCGCGAAAATCATCAGCGTGGCTTGTACGGTGTCGGTCCAGCTCACGGCCAGGAAGCCACCGATAAAGGTGTAGGCAATTGTCGCCGCAGCACCGGCCCACAGCGCGGTCTCGTAAGACATGCCGAAGGTGCTTTCGAACAGACGGGCACCGGCCACAATGCCGGAAGCGCAGTAAATGGTGAAGAACACCAGAATCACGATCGCCGAAATGATCCGCAGCAGGCCGCTTTTGTCTTCAAAACGGCTGGCGAAGTAGTCCGGCAGGGTCAGGGCATCGCCGTTGTGCTCGGTCTGCACGCGCAGACGGCCGGCAACGAACAGCCAGTTCAGGTAGGCACCGATGATCAGACCGATGGCGATCCAGCTTTCGGACAGACCGGACATGTAGATGGCACCCGGCAGGCCCATCAACAACCAGCCGCTCATGTCGGACGCACCGGCAGACAGCGCGGTGACGACGCTGCCGAGGCTGCGACCACCGAGAATATAGTCAGAAAGGTTGTTGGTGGAGCGATAGGCCATCAAGCCGATCAGCACCATTGCTGCGATGTAGATCACGAACGTGATCAGGGTTGGATTGCTTACGCTCATTGAGTTACGCCCTGGCTTTGTTTTTATGTAGCGGCGGTGGTGAACCGCACGCAAACGACGACGTTTGGCAGACGATCCGGGATCCCGCGCATTTAGGACTGATGTTTCCCCAGGAAAGCCATCAGCCGGTACACCGGGTTATTCCCGGTTGCACCTTGGGCGCGAATGCTATGCAACAAATCAAATAAGGTGCAACCAGTTTCGTGAGAATTAGTTGCACCCAATCGGATTTATCGACGACCACCCCGTTTTTGCTCCCTTTTGTGGCAGTCATGGCCCTTTGCTAGAAGCAAAAGCACCAAGCGGGAGCAGCACTTCCGTACCAGAAAATAATTCCTGACGAGTTGCCTATTATTCCGACAAAAAAAGGGTTGCACCCGGTTGCACCTCTTTCGGCGCACGGCTAATCTTGCCGCCAGCTGATGCCACGCAACTGTGGCAACCATGAGGATAAAAATATGGCTACCACCACCCTTGGGGTCAAACTCGATGACCCGACCCGCGAACGCCTGAAGGCCGCCGCAACCTCGATTGATCGCACACCGCACTGGCTGATCAAGCAGGCAATTTTCAATTACCTGGAGAAACTCGAGGGTGGTGCAACCCTGACTGAGCTGAACGGTTTGACCGCCAAGGACGCCGATGAGGCGGGCGAAGTGCACTCCGATCACGCCCACCAATGCTTCCTCGAATTCGCCGAAAGCATCCTGCCGCAATCCGTTCTGCGCGCTTCGATCACCGCCGCTTACCGTCGCCCTGAGCCGGAAGTGGTGCCGATGCTGATCGAGCAGGCTCGCCTGCCGGTCGCCATGGCTGAAGCCACCAACAAGCTCGCCGCTTCCATCGCGGAAAAACTGCGTAACCAGAAAAGTGCCGGCGGTCGTGCAGGCATTGTTCAGGGCCTGCTGCAGGAATTTTCCCTGTCTTCCCAGGAAGGCGTAGCGCTGATGTGCCTGGCCGAAGCGCTGCTGCGTATCCCGGACAAAGGCACTCGTGATGCACTGATCCGCGACAAGATCAGCACCGGTAACTGGCACCCGCATTTGGGCAACAGCCCTTCGCTGTTCGTCAACGCCGCAACCTGGGGTCTGCTGCTGACCGGCAAACTGGTCTCGACGCACAACGAAGCCGGCCTGACCTCGTCCTTGAGCCGCATCATCGGCAAGAGCGGCGAGCCGATGATCCGCAAGGGCGTCGACATGGCCATGCGCCTGATGGGCGAGCAGTTCGTCACCGGCGAAACCATCGCCGAAGCGCTGGCCAACGCGAGCAAGTTCGAAGCCAAGGGCTTCCGTTATTCCTACGACATGCTCGGTGAAGCGGCGCTGACCGAACACGATGCGCAGAAGTACCTGGCGTCGTACGAACAAGCGATTCACTCGATCGGCAAAGCGTCCCACGGTCGTGGGATTTATGAAGGCCCGGGCATCTCGATCAAATTGTCGGCACTGCACCCGCGTTACAGCCGTGCGCAGTACGAGCGTGTGATGGACGAGCTGTACCCGCGCCTGCTGTCTCTGACCCTGCTGGCCAAGCAATACGACATCGGCCTGAACATCGACGCCGAAGAAGCCGACCGTCTCGAACTGTCGCTGGATCTGCTCGAGCGTCTGTGCTTCGAGCCGCAACTGACCGGCTGGAACGGCATCGGTTTCGTCATTCAGGCTTACCAGAAACGTTGCCCGTACGTGATCGATTACGTGATCGATCTGGCTCGTCGCAGCCGTCATCGCCTGATGATCCGCTTGGTGAAAGGCGCGTACTGGGACAGCGAAATCAAGCGCGCCCAGGTCGAAGGCCTGGAAGGCTATCCGGTCTACACCCGCAAGGTGTACACCGACGTTTCCTACATCGCTTGCGCACGCAAACTGCTGTCGGTGCCGGAAGTCATCTACCCGCAGTTCGCCACGCACAACGCCCACACCCTGTCGGCGATTTACCACATTGCCGGTCAGAACTATTACCCGGGCCAGTACGAATTCCAGTGCCTGCACGGCATGGGCGAACCGCTTTACGAACAAGTTGTTGGCAAAGTTTCCGAAGGCAAGCTGAACCGTCCGTGCCGCGTGTACGCTCCGGTCGGTACCCACGAAACCCTGCTGGCGTACCTCGTACGTCGCTTGCTGGAAAACGGTGCAAACACCTCGTTCGTCAACCGCATCGCCGACCAGTCGATTTCGATTCAGGAACTGGTGGCCGATCCGGTGGCGCAGATCGAGCAGATGGCGACCGTGGAAGGTGGTTTCGGCCTGCCGCACCCGCGCATCCCGCTGCCGCGTGATCTTTACGGTGCTGAGCGCGCCAACTCCAGCGGCATCGACATGGCCAACGAACATCGTCTGGCTTCGCTGTCCTGCGCTTTGCTGGCCACCGCGCACACCGACTGGAAAGCCGCGCCGATGCTCGGTTGCGCCTCCAGCACCGAAGCTCCGGCTCCGGTGCTGAACCCGGCGGATCACCGCGATGTGGTCGGCCATGTTCAGGAAGCCACCGTCGAAGACGTCGACAACGCCATTCAATGCGCGCTGAACGCCGCGCCGATCTGGCAGGCTACCCCGCCGGCCGAACGTGCGGCGATTCTGGAACGTGCCGCCGACTTGATGGAAGGCGAGATCCAGCCGCTGATGGGCCTGTTGGCGCGTGAAGCCGGCAAGACTTTCGCCAACGCCATCGCCGAAGTTCGCGAAGCCATCGACTTCCTGCGTTATTACGCAGTGCAGGCGCGCAACGATTTCAGCAACGACGCCCATCGTCCACTGGGCCCTGTGGTATGCATCAGCCCGTGGAACTTCCCGCTGGCGATCTTCAGCGGTCAAGTCGCTGCGGCATTGGCTGCCGGTAACCCGGTATTGGCCAAGCCTGCCGAGCAAACTCCGCTGGTGGCCGCGCAAGCCGTGCGCTTGCTGCTCGAAGCCGGGATTCCGGAAGGCGTGCTGCAACTGCTGCCGGGTCGCGGTGAAACCGTTGGCGCCGGCCTGGTTGGCGATGAGCGCGTCAAAGGCGTGATGTTCACCGGTTCCACCGAAGTCGCTCGTCTGCTGCAACGTAATATTGCTGGCCGTCTCGACAGCCAGGGCCGTCCGATTCCGCTGATAGCTGAAACCGGTGGCCAGAACGCGATGATCGTCGACTCCTCGGCACTGACCGAACAAGTCGTGATCGACGTGGTGTCCTCGGCCTTCGACAGTGCCGGTCAGCGTTGCTCGGCGCTGCGGGTACTGTGCCTGCAGGAAGATTCCGCCGATCGCGTCATCGAAATGCTCAAAGGTGCCATGGCCGAAAGCCGTCTCGGCAACCCTGAGCGCTTGTCCGTGGACATCGGCCCGGTGATCGACGCCGAAGCCAAGGCTGGCATCGACAAGCACATCCAGGGCATGCGCGACAAAGGTCGCAACGTGTACCAGGTGGCGATTGCCGACACCGAAGAGGTCAAACGCGGCACCTTCGTCATGCCGACCCTGATCGAACTGGAAAGCTTTGACGAGCTGCAACGCGAGATCTTCGGCCCGGTGCTGCACGTGGTGCGCTACAAGCGTAAAGAAATCGATCAACTGATCGCTCAGATCAACGCTTCCGGTTATGGCCTGACACTGGGCGTACACACGCGCATCGACGAGACCATCGCCAAGGTGATCGACAACGTCAACGCCGGTAACGTCTACGTCAACCGCAACATCGTGGGTGCCGTGGTTGGCGTGCAGCCGTTCGGCGGCGAAGGCCTGTCGGGCACAGGCCCGAAAGCCGGTGGCCCGCTGTATCTGTACCGTTTGCTGGCGACCCGTCCTACCGACGCCATCGAACAATCCTTCGCTCGCGGTGATGCTGCCATGGCCCCGGACGTTCGTTTGCGCGACGCCATGAGCAAACCGCTGAACGCCTTGAAAGCCTGGGCTGAAAGCAACAAGTACGCCGACCTGAGCACACTGTGCGTGCAGTACGCTGCGCAATCGCAGAGCGGCATCACTCGCGTTCTGGCCGGCCCGACCGGTGAGAAAAACAGCTACGCCATTCTGCCGCGCGAGCACGTGTTGTGCCTGGCCGAGGTTGAAGGTGATCTGCTGGCGCAACTGGCGGCGGTGCTGGCGGTAGGCGGTTCGGCGGTATGGCCGGAGTCCGACATCAGCAAGGCCTTGTTCGCACGCCTGCCGAAGGAGATTCAGGCGCGGATCAAGCTGGTTTCTGACTGGAACAAGGATGAGGTGGTGTTCGATGCGGTTCTGCATCACGGTCATTCCGACCAGTTGCGCGGCGTTTGCCAGCAGATTGCCAAGCGTGCCGGCGCGATCGTTGGGGTCCAGGGCCTGTCCCAGGGCGAGACCAACATTGCGCTGGAGCGTCTGGTGATTGAACGAGCGTTGAGCGTTAACACCGCTGCGGCGGGTGGTAATGCCAGCCTGATGACCATCGGCTAAACCGCTGTAACTCCAGGCGACCGCAACGGTCGCCTGGATTGCAATTCCCCTTTGGGAGCGAGCCTGCTCGCGAAGACGGAGTGTCAGTCGACATCAATGTTGCCTGAACCACCGCTTTCGCGAGCAGGCTCGCTCCCACAGTTGTTTTGGGGTGTTTGTTAAGTTGGTGCTCGGCTCTAACATCACCGCGATCAATCATCCTGTTCAGCGTTTATCAGCACGCCTAGACTCGGCCCAACCCCAATTTCAGGTAGGCCGCCATGTCCGAGACGCTGCTCAGTTCCCGCAATCTGGCTTTCGAGCTGTATGAAGTCCTCGATGCCGAGGGCCTGACCCGGCGTGAGCGCTTTGCCGAGCACAACCGCGAGACCTTCGACGCCGCCATCGGCACCGCGCGCAACATCGCCGAGAAATACTTTGCACCACACAACCGCAAGGGCGACGAGAACGAACCGCGCTACGAAGACGGTCAGGCGATTCTGATTCCTGAAGTGAAACCAGCGGTGGATGCCTTCCTTGAGGCAGGATTCCTCAACGCTGCGAGAAGTTTCGACGCCGGTGGCATGCAACTGCCTACATTGCTGTCGCAAGCCTGTTTCGCGCATTTCCAGTCGGCCAACGCGGCTTCGACGTCCTACCCGTTCCTGACCATGGGCGCGGCGAATCTGATTGAGAGCTTTGGCACCGACGAGCAGAAACAGCGCTTTCTGCAGCCGATGATCGACGGGCGTTTCTTCGGCACGATGGCGCTGACCGAGCCGCATGCCGGTTCATCGCTGTCGGATATTCGTACACGCGCCGAGCCGGCGTCCGACGGCACTTATCGCCTGAAGGGCAACAAGATCTTCATTTCCGGCGGCGATCACCCGCTCTCGGAAAACATCGTGCACATGGTCCTGGCCAAACTGCCGGACGCACCGGCGGGCGTTAAAGGCATTTCGCTGTTTATCGTGCCGAAGGTTCTGGTCAACGATGATGGCAGTCTCGGCCAGCGCAATGACGTACTGCTGGCCGGGCTGTTCCACAAGATGGGCTGGCGCGGCACCACCTCCACGGCGCTGAACTTCGGCGATAACGGGGAATGCGTCGGCTATCTGGTGGGCGAGGCGCATCGCGGTCTGAGCTACATGTTTCAGATGATGAACGAAGCACGGATCGGCGTCGGCATGGGTGCGGTGATGCTTGGATACGCCGGTTATTTGTATTCGCTGGAGTATGCCCGCGAACGTCCACAAGGGCGGGTGCCGGACAGCAAGGATCCGACGACTGCACCGGTGGCGATCATTCAACACGCGGATGTCAGACGCATGTTGCTGACGCAGAAGTCCTACGTCGAAGGGGCCTTTGACCTCGGTTTGTACGCCGCGCGACTGTTCGATGACACTACGACGCTGGGGACCGAAGCCGAGCGTAAACAGGCGCATGAATTGCTGGATCTGCTGACGCCGATCGTCAAATCCTGGCCGTCGGAGTTCTGCCTGAAGGCCAACGAACTGGCGATCCAGATTCTCGGCGGCCATGGCTACACCCGCGAATACCCGGTGGAGCAGTACTACCGCGATAACCGCTTGAACCCGATCCACGAAGGCACCCACGGCATTCAATCGCTGGACTTGCTCGGGCGTAAATTGGCGCAGAACGGCGGCGCGGGGCTCAAGCAACTGATTCGTCTGATCGCCACCACCGCTGAACGCGCTACAGCGTACGAATCGCTGACCGCACTGCGTGAACCCCTGGAGAAACTGGTGGCGCGCCTGCAAACGGTGACCATCGGCCTGCTGACCGATCTGGCACAGGGCAAGGTCAACAGCAGCCTGGCGAATTCGGCGTTGTACCTGAAGGTGTTCGGGCACACGGTGATTGGCTGGCGCTGGCTGGAGCAGGCGATTCGTGCCGAAGAAGGGTTGGCGCAGGGGAATGTGGCGGATGCCGACTTCTATAAGGGCAAGTTGCAGGCCGCGCGGTATTTCCTGACGTGGGAAGTGCCGGGTTGCCACCATGAACTGGCGTTGCTGGAGGCGCGGGATGATACGTGCCTGGCGATGCAGGATGCGTGGTTCTGATCAAGCCGTTGAGTTACCCACTCACACTTAAAACATTTGCACACCTGTCAGGTTTTACAGGTGTGCAAATCAGGATCTGGCGATAGTCTGTTTTCGCCTGACATGTAGTTTGCCCGGCAAGTATGGATTTGAAGTACACCTTCCACTCCGAGCGAGTCAGACATCATGAGCAGCAAAACAATCGAAGAACGATTCATCAAGCTTCCGGGGGTTGTGACCGAGGACTACTGCATTCTCGCCTCCACCTCAGCCACGTCTCTGCGCAGCGGTACGATCTGGACGAACAAGGATTCAACCGTATCCACTGTCATCAGCAAAAATCATCAACGATTATCGGATGAGCAAAGCCTGATCAGCATCGTATTGGCTCCAGGCGATAACGAGCCGGGTACTGCAACTACCGCAACGGCAATGTTTGAAGTGACTTCTGTGGACGATCACTATTTATCGACACATCGCGTCACCTACAAGGACTTCACCCACATGCAAGACAATCAATGGAATGCTACGGTGTACGGCACTCCATTGCTTAATGACACGCCAGAATCGTTAATCGACCCCTATGTCATGCTCAACGAATATCAGTTTTTCATGGCCGCCAGAGTCAATGACAACGTGAAAGATGAGGGCAGCCAAGAGCGCATCAGCAAAAAAATCTACACCAGGCTAGCCAACGATCTTTACAGCAATGAAATTGTGACCCCTTACAAGACCTATACCAACTCCAAGGCTTTCAACAACGACGACATGTTCAGAACATTGGCGTCAGACGATCTCTACGTTGATGAGTCAGCAGAGTGGCGGGTCAAGGAGAAACAGATTTACTACTTGCTTACCTTGGGCGGAATTGACTTTTACGGTAGAGAACTCCGCCTGATCAAAGCTGAGTAGTAATTCGCCCGACGCGCCTCAGCCGGCGCGTCGAACTGAAAAAACCAACGCTCAATTCAATCGAAAACCACCCATCTGCCGCGCCAGATCATCCGCCAGTTTCTGCAGCATCTGGCAGTCTTCACGACAGGCCCGAACCTCCCCCGCCGTCGCCCGCGCCAGATCAGAAATGCCCTGCACATTGCGGTTGATCTCTTCCGTCACCGCCGACTGCTCTTCGGTCGCCGTCGCCACCTGATGGTTCATGTCACTGATGCGCTCGACCTGCCCGGTAATCGCCGTCAACGACGCCCCGGTACGCTGGCTCGACTCAACCCCGGTGCCGGTTGCTGCTTGCCCGGTGCGCATCGACGACACGGCGTTTTCCGCGCCTTGTTTGAGGCTGCCGATCATCTGCTGGATTTCATCGGTGGAGGCCTGCGTGCGTCGTGCCAGGGTGCGCACTTCATCCGCCACCACGGCAAACCCGCGCCCCATATCCCCGGCCCGCGCCGCTTCGATGGCGGCATTAAGTGCCAGCAGGTTGGTCTGCTCGGACACGCCACGAATCACCGCCAGCACCGAATCAATCGACGCGACTTGATGCGCCAGCTCACCGACCGCACCCGCCGCTACGCCAATCTCATCCGACATGCTTTCAATATGCTTGATCGAGCCGCCGACCACTTCGCGCGCCTGCATCGCTTCATCCCGCGCGGTCTGCGAGGCCAGTGCCGCGTTGCCAGCGTTCTGCGCAATTTCCTGCACGGTCAGGCCCATCTCGTGAACCGCCGTCGCAACCATGTCGGTCATTTCCTGCTGACGACCAGAACGCTCAGCGGTGTTCTCCACCACCTTCGCCACTTGCCCCACAGCCGTACGCAGACGCTCGCTGGTGGTCAGTACTTCGCCGATCATCCCGCGCTGGCTGTCGAGGAAACGATTGAAGCCGCGAGCGAGGTCGCCCAACTCATCGGCACGGCTGGAATCTAACCGGTGGGTCAAATCTCCACCACCGCTACCGATTGCTACCAGCGCCGCTGTTACCTGGCGGATCGGCCGCACCAGCCCTTGCGCCAGCCACACCACCAAAGCGAGGCACACCAGCGCCACGGCCAGACCGATACCGCCGCTCATCCACATCGCTTTTCGGGCTTCGGCATAGATCTGCGACTGTGGCACTTCGGCCACCAGGGTCCATCCCAAATCACGTAAAGGCAGGCTGAAGGCGAGGAAGTCTTCGCCATCCCTCTGGAAGCTGCTGCTGATCGCCGTTTTCTGGCCCATGACGGCTTGAGCAGCGGAGGCGCCAATCTGCTCCGCCAGGGTGCGCTTACCGCTGAATTGCGCCTCGGGATGCACTTGAATCAAACCATCGGAACGCACGAGATAGACCTTGCCGCGCTCGCCAAAACTGAAGTTGTGAATCAGCTCAGACAGCTCCTTCATGCTCAAACCAAGCCCGGCTACGCCGACCACTTTGCCGGCCTGCTCGACCTTCAAATCGATGAACAGCGCCAGTTCTCCGGTCGCCCCGTCGTTGTCGATATTAAGGGTGCGCGGCTGATTGCTGTCGAGGAAGGAATAGAACCACGCGTCAGCCGGTTTGGAACGACTGAGGGTGCGGTCCAGACCTTTTTCGGTGATGTAGTGATTGGATTCGGTGCCGATGATCAAAGCGGTAAAGGCTTTATGTTCGGCGCGGATGCCTTCCAGATACTGCGCGAAGCCCGCTGTTTTGCTGCTGTCTTCGCCCGAGGCGAGCCAGTCGCGGACCATCGTGTTGCTGGCAATATCCTTGGCCGCCGTCAGCGGTTGCACGAGGATGCGTTCGATATCATTGCGCGTCGCTTCAATGCTCGACGGCAGTGCTTGTTCGACCAGATAGCTCTGGGCGAGGCGGTTGACCACCAGGGTATAAATGCCAACCACGATCAGGATGCTGACCAGCAGGGCCGTGCCCATGCTGAGAATCAGCTGCCATTGAATACTGCGTCGCCACAACTGCATGGAGCACCCCCAAAGAATAAGTGGCCGAAACAATGCAACAGCCGTGCCGATTGTATACAACCCAGTCGACAATCTATTCTTTGGTTGTGCCCAGCTTCATCAACCCTGGTTGATGGTCTTGGCGATAGTGTCGACCGTGGCGCTGACTTGCTCTTGGTAACGGTCGAGTTCTTCCTGGTGTTGCTTCTTCATTTCGATCTGCTGCGAGCACAGATTCATCGCCGCCAGCACCAGCAAGCGGTCACCGATCAATGTCGGGTATTTGCGCTTGGTGTCATCCAGCGCAGCCTTGAGCATCATGGCCGCGTCCAGCAGGGTCTGTTCTTCCCCGGCCGGTGCCTTGATCGAATAGTCCTCCCCGAGAATGGAGACGACTTTTACCCCTGCTGTGTGGTGGTTCATGCGCTGACAGGACCGGCGTTGACGCGATCAACCAGTGCCTGAATGCGTGCAGCGGTGGCGCCGTGCTTCTCTTCCTGCTCCATCAGGTTCAGTTGCAGGCTTTCGTTTTCATCCTTGGCCTGGGCCAGTTCCGTGGACAGGGTCTGGTTGGTTTGCGCAAGGCTCTGGTTCTGTTGCACCAGGTCGCTGACGAGCTGTTCCAATTGGCTGAGGGATGCTTCCAACATTTTGATCTTCCAAGCGTTTTTCAAAGGGCGCGTACGATAAAGAAAAGTCACCACGGATGCCAGGGTTAAACCGGCGCAAGGCCTTGATTTTCCTGGTGGCGGACCGTTCCTGCGAGCTTTAAAGACTGTGATCTGTCGATCTGGTTCCTGCACTTCGTCGCCCAAGCCCTTCTGCGACAAATACGCACAGTGCCTCAAGACTTTAGTCGTATGACCGATAAGTCATCCATACAGCAGTCTCAGCCCGCATGGAAGCGGCCCTCTCTTGGTATCCGCCCCATGTCCCTTCGCAATATGAATATCGCCCCACGGGCGTTTACCGGCTTCGCCCTGATCGGCGGCCTGATGCTGATTCTCGGTGTGTTCGCGCTGAATCAGATGAGCAAAATCCGCGCAGCAGGCGAAGACATCGCCACCGCCAGCGTGCCTTCGATCAAGGCCCTCGACGAATTCACCCAACTGACCCTGCGCCTGCGCGTTTTGTCGTATCGGTTGCTGATCAATCGTGAACCGGACGTTCAACAAAAGACTGTCGAGCTGTTCGCGCTGCGCAACAAGCAGATCGCCGACGCCCAGCGCGCCTACGAACCGTTGATCGACGGCCCGCAAGAACGTGCGGCTTACGATCAATACGTGCAGTTGCTCGCGCAGTACCGCCAGCTTGAAGACCGGATGAAAACCCTGTCGCGCAACAATCAGATCGATGAACTGCGGCAGATGCTCAACTCGGACTTGCTGAGCAACTCGGAAGCGGTGAACACCGCCCTGGCGCGGCTGTTGGAGATCAACACCCAGCAAATCGCCGACACGGATAAAGGCGCAAGCGAGCAGTTTTCGATGTCTTTCAACCTTGTGGTCACGTTGTTGGTGATCGCCACTGGCCTGACGTTCCTCTTCGCCTGGCTGCTGACCGTGAGCATTACCAAGCCGATCTCCAAAGCATTGGAAGCTGCGGAAACCATCGCCGAAGGCAACCTGACCCAGCCGATCCACGTTGACGGTGAAGACGAGGCAGGCCGTCTGCTCGCGGCCATGGCCAAGATGCAATCGAAGCTGCGTGACACCCTGCAGCGTATTTCCGGCTCGGCGACTCAGTTGGCTTCGGCGGCTGAAGAACTGAACAGCGTCACCGACGAAAGCGCCCGTGGCCTGACTCAGCAGAACAACGAAATCGAACAGGCGGCCACCGCCGTCAACGAGATGACCAGCGCTGTGGAAGAAGTCGCACGTAACGCCGTGAGTACTTCGGAAGCGTCGAAAAACGCCACCACCTCCGCCGGCGACGGTCGGGACCTGGTGCAAGAAACCGTGAGCGCCATCGAACGCATGAGCGCCGATGTGCAGAGCACTGCGTCGTTGATCGGTGATCTGGCCAATGAATCCCGTGACATCGGCAAGGTGCTGGATGTGATTCGTGGCCTGGCTGATCAAACCAACCTGCTGGCGCTGAACGCGGCAATTGAAGCAGCGCGTGCCGGTGAGGCCGGTCGTGGTTTTGCGGTAGTGGCCGATGAAGTACGTGCCCTCGCGCACCGCACACAGCAGTCGACCAGCGAAATCGAGCGGATGATCGGCAGCATTCAGAGCGGTACCGAACACGCCGTGGATTCGATGCGCAACAGCACCGAGCGCGCCGAGTCGACCCTGAACATCGCCCGTGGTGCCGGCATGTCGCTGGACACCATCAACACCGCCATCGTCGAGATCAACGAGCGCAATCTGGTGATCGCCAGCGCCGCCGAAGAACAGGCGCAAGTGGCGCGGGAAGTGGATCGCAACCTGGTGAACATCCGCGACCTGTCAGTGCAATCGGCGACTGGGGCGAATCAGACGAGTGCGGCGAGCAATGAACTGTCGCGGTTGGCGCTGGATCTGAACAACATGGTTGGGCGGTTTAGCCTGTAATTCTGTAGATCAAGATCAAGATCAAAAGCGCCCTCACCCCAGCCCTCTCCCAGAGGGAGAGGGGGAAAGGGAGCAGATCGGGGGTCTTTCAGATTTTCAGTTCGGCGCGATATTTCAGGTCGATGTACCTCGCCCAAACACCTCAATCAGTCCCCTCTCCCTCCGGGAGAGGGCTAGGGTGAGGGCAGCAATCGCCCGCCGAACACAAAACCTGATGCCACACTGAAAAACCTTTTTGACAGCATCACATTTCAACAGGTTAGAATCGCTGGCACGCAGACTGCATGGTCAGTTTGTGCCCGTCTTTACGCTTCTGGAGTACTGCCTTTGAATGCGACGACCATCAACAGCCTGTTCTTGATCGGCGCGTTGCTGGTAGGCGCAAGCATTCTTGTCAGTTCGCTTTCTTCCCGTCTCGGCATTCCGATTCTGGTCATTATTCTTGCGGTCGGCATGGCCGCCGGGGTCGATGGCGGCGGGATCATTTTCGATAACTACCCGACGGCCTATCTGGTCGGCAACCTTGCGCTGGCGGTGATCCTCCTTGACGGTGGTTTGCGCACGCGGGTGTCGAGTTTCCGCGTGGCGTTATGGCCAGCGCTATCGCTGGCCACGGTTGGTGTGTTGATTACCACCGGGCTGACCGGCATGGCTGCCGCGTGGCTGTTCGACCTCAATCTGATTCAAGGTCTGTTGATCGGCGCCATCGTTGGCTCAACCGACGCCGCGGCGGTGTTCTCGCTGCTCGGCGGCAAAGGCCTGAACGAACGGGTCACCGCCAGCCTGGAAATCGAATCCGGCAGCAACGACCCGATGGCGGTGTTTCTCACTGTAACCCTGATCGACATGCTCGCCAGCGGCCAGACCGGCCTGCACTGGAGTCTGCTGACGCACCTGATCCGCGAGTTCGGCATCGGCGGCGTGATCGGCCTCGGCGGCGGCTGGCTGATGTTGCAACTGGTCAATCGCATAAACCTTGCTGCCGGGCTGTATCCGATTCTGGTGATTGCCGGCGGTCTGGTGGTGTTCGCCCTGACCAACGCCTTGCACGGCAGCGGCTTCCTCGCCGTTTATCTGTGCGGTCTGGTCATCGGTAACCGCCCGGTGCGCAGTCGCCACGGCATTCTGCACATGCTCGACGGCATGGCATGGCTGGCGCAGATCGGCATGTTCCTGGTGCTGGGTTTGCTGGTAACGCCGCATGATTTGCTGCCGATCGCCCTGCCCGCTCTCGGTCTGGCACTGTGGATGATTCTGTTTGCGCGGCCGCTGTCGGTGATGGTCGGCCTGCTGCCGTTCAAGGCCTTCCATGGCCGCGAAAAAGCCTTTATTTCCTGGGTAGGCCTGCGCGGTGCGGTACCGATCATTCTTGCGGTATTCCCGCTGATGGCCGGGCTGCCAAATGCACAGCTGTACTTCAATCTCGCGTTCTTTATCGTGCTGGTGTCGCTGCTGGTGCAGGGCACGAGCCTGCCGTGGGTGGCCAAGCTATTGAAAGTGACGGTGCCGCCAGAACCCGCACCGATTTCCCGGGCGGCTCTGGAAGTCCACGTCACCAGCGAGTGGGAGCTGTTCGTTTACAAGCTCGGCGCGGAGAAATGGTGCATCGGTTCGCCCCTGCGTGAGCTGAAAATGCCTGAAGGCACGCGCATCGCGGCACTGTTTCGTGGTCAGCAACTGCTCCATCCGTCGGGTAGTACGGTGCTGGAAGTCGATGATTTACTGTGTGTCATCGGCCATGAACACAACCTCGGCGCCCTCGGAAAACTGTTCAGCCAGGCGCCGCAACGTGGCCTCGATCTGCGTTTCTTCGGCGATTTCGTACTCGAAGGAGATGCCCAGCTTAAAGCGGTTGCAGCGCTCTATGGTCTGCCGGCCGAGGGCATCGATCCGGACATGACCCTGGGTGCCTTCATCGCGCAGAAAGTCGGTGGTGCCCCCATCGTCGGTGACCAGGTGGAGTGGAACAACACCCACTGGACGGTTGCGGTCATGGACGGGAACAAGATCGGCAAAGTGGGCGTCAGATTCCCCGAAGGAAGTCGCCCGGGTCCCGGACTCTTCCTCTAAACTGCGTCCACTCTCACTTGCTTGACCGGTCTCTATGCCTACCCTGCGCTCCTTTTTCGCCGCGGCCCTGCTGGGCCTGAGTCTTACTGTCGGCCCGCTGTACGCCGCCGAACCGCCGTCCAGCGACGCCGTGCAGGCCAGTCTCGACAAACTCGCCGACAGCAAACTGCCGGATGCCGATAAAAAGGCCCTGCAAACCACCTTGCAGAGCACGCTGACTCAGCTGAACAATCAGCGTGATTACGCACAAAAGCTGATCGACCTCAAACAGCAGCTGGCCACGGCGCCGAAGCAGACGATCGAAAACACTCGCGAACTGACGCGCCTCAAGGCCACGGCGATAGTGCCGGTGGCGCAGCGTTTTCCCAAGGAGTCGATCCAACAGCTGGAGCAGATCCTGACGGATCGCTCGACCCAGCAAAGCGATCTGCAGAAAGCGCTGGCCGACGCCAACAGTCTGATCATCACTGCCCAGACCCGTCCCGAGCGCGCCCAAGCGGAAATTTCCGCCAGCCAGACGCGCATCCAGCAGATCAACAACATCCTCAAGTCCGGCAAGGACGCCGGCAAGACTGTCAGCAACGAGCAACGCGATCAGCTGAACGCGGAGCTGGCAGCACTGAACGCGCTGATCCCTCTGCGCCGTCAGGAGTTGGCCGGCAACAGCCAGTTGCAGGATCTGGGCAACGCCCAGCATGATCTTCTCTCGGAGAAATCCGATCGACTCGACCGCGAGATTCAGGAACTGCAGACGCTGATCAATCAGAAGCGTCTGGCGCAGTCGCAGGAAACCGTCACCCAGCAATCGATTGAGGCGCAGAAGGCCGGCAGCAGCAGCTTGCTCGCCACTGAGAGTTCAGCCAACCTCAAGCTTTCGGACTATCTGCTCAAAAGCACCGACCGCCTCAACGAAGTCACCCAGCAGAACCTGCAGACCAAGCAGCAACTCGACACCCTGACCCAGAGCGATGCCGCCCTCGATGAGCAGATCAACGTGCTCAAGGGCAGCCTGCTGCTGTCGAAGATTCTCTACAAACAGAAGCAAGCTCTGCCACGACTCAAGGTCGATCGTGATCTGGCGGATCAGATCGCCGACATTCGCCTGTATCAGTTCGACGTCAGCCAGCAGCGTGAACTGTTGAGCAATCCGGCGTCCTATGTCGACACCCTGCTGGCCACTCAGCCGCCGGAACAAGTCACCCCGCAGTTGCGCAAAAGCCTGCTGGATCTGGCCAACACACGCGTTGATCTGCTGGAGCGCCTGAACCGCGAACTGAGCTCGATGCTCAACGAATCGATCACCCTGCAACTCAACCAGAAACAACTGCTGAGCACCGCGCAGAGCCTGCGTGCGACCCTCGATGAGCAAATGTTCTGGATTCCCAGCAACAAGCCGCTGGATCTGGAGTGGATGCGGGGTGTACCGGAGCGCCTGAAACGTCAGGTCGACACACTGCCGTGGGCCTCCAGCCTGAGCGAGCTGACCGACGGCCTGACCCAGCGCCCCTTGCTGTTTCTGCCTCTGGCATTGCTGATCGGCGCACTGCTGTGGCGCCGCAAAAGTCTCTACGGTCGCCTGAACAAGGTTCACCAGGACATCGGCCATTTCAAGCGCGACAGCCAGTGGCACACACCGCAGGCCATCCTGATCAATATTCTGCTGGCGATGCCGGTGGCGCTGGGCCTCGCCTTGTGCGGGCTGGCCTTGCAGATCGACGCGCGCGGCCAGAACGCCAACATGGGCGCAGCGCTCCTGCAGATGGGTCAGGCGTGGCTGGTGTTCTACACCGCCTATCGAATCCTCGCGCCCGGCGGTGTGGCCGAATTGCACTTTCGCTGGGAAAAACCCCAGGTCGAATTCCTTCAGGGCTGGGTACGCCGGCTCGGGCTGGTGGTCATGGCGCTGGTGGCCGTGGTGGCGGTCGCCGAATTGCAACCGGCGGCGCTCGCCGACGATGTACTCGGCATGCCAGTGGTGCTGACCTGCTACGCGTTGATGGCCTGGCTGCTCAGCCGCTTGCTGATCAGCAGCCCGGCCCACGAAAACGCCTCGCTGTTCCGCAAGGCCGTCGGGGTGATGTTCACCCTGCTGCCGATCGCGCTGTTTGTCGCGGTATGTTTCGGCTACTACTACACCGCGCTGAAACTCAGCGACCGACTGATCAACACCCTCTACCTGCTGATGTTCTGGCTGGTGATCGAAGCGACTTTCGTCCGTGGCCTGAGCGTTGCCGCGCGACGTCTGGCCTACCAGCGCGCCCTGGCTAAACGTCAGGCAGCGAAAGAGGCTGGCGACGGCGAAGCGGTGATCGAAGAGCCGACCCTGGACATCGAAAAGGTCAACGAACAGTCCTTGCGCCTGATCCGTCTGGCCCTGCTCGGCGGCTTCATCGCCGCGCTGTACTGGGTCTGGTCGGACCTGATTTCGGTGTTCTCGTACCTCGACAACATCACCCTCTACGAATACACCAGCGGCACCGGCGCCAACATGAGCATGGTGCCAATCAGCATCGGCGACATGCTCGGCGCGCTGATCATCATCGGCATCACCTTCGCCCTCGCGCGCAACTTGCCGGGTCTGCTTGAAGTGTTCGTGTTGTCCAAGCTGAATCTGGCGCAGGGCAGTGCCTACGCGACCACCACGTTGCTGTCGTACGTGATCGCCGGTGTCGGCTTCGTCTCGACCCTGTCGACCCTCGGCGTCAGCTGGGACAAGTTGCAATGGCTGGTGGCGGCGTTGTCGGTCGGTCTCGGTTTCGGCATGCAGGAGATCTTTGCCAACTTCATCTCCGGCATCATGATTCTGTTCGAACGCCCGGTACGGATCGGTGACACCATTACCATCGGCAACCTTTCGGGCACGGTGAGCAAGATCCGCATCCGCGCCACGACCATCACCGACTTCGATCGCAAGGACATCATTGTCCCGAACAAGACCTTCATCACCGGGCAATTGATCAACTGGTCGCTGACCGACACCATCACCCGCGTCACGCTGAAACTGGGTGTGGATTACGGTTCGGATCTGGATCTGGTCAAGGAACTGCTGCTCAAGGCTGCCCGCGAGAACCCGCGCGTACTCAAGGAACCCGAGCCGCACGTGTACTTCCTCAATTTCGGCGAAAGCACCCTCGACCACGAATTGCGCATGCACGTGCGCGACCTCGGTGACCGTAACCCGGTGCTCGATGAGGTCAACCGCTTCATCAACCGCGAGTTCAAGAAGCAGCACATCAACATCTCGTTCCGCCAGATGGAGGTTTACCTGAAGAACCTCCACGGTCAGGAATACAAGATGGTGCCGATCGAACCGGAAACGAAAACCATCGTGCCGATCGCCGACGATCAGAAACCACTGCAAGAGCCGCCGCCGGCCAAACTCGACTAACCGGTCTATTCCCAGCAGAATGCTCGGACATTCTGCTGGAGCCGGCCCTTGAAAGCCCTCGACGAACTGACCTTCGACAATCGCTTCGCCCGCCTGGGCGACGCGTTCTCCGCCCACGTGCTGCCCGAGCCGATCGACAATCCGCGTCTGGTCGTGGCGAGCCCGGCGGCGCTGGCCTTGCTCGATCTCGATCCGGCGACGGCTGAATCCGAGGAATTTGCCGAATTGTTTGGCGGCCACAAGCTGTGGGCCGATGCCGAACCGCGCGCGATGGTGTATTCCGGGCATCAGTTCGGTGGCTACACACCGCAATTGGGCGATGGCCGGGGTTTGCTGCTGGGTGAGGTGTACAACGCGGCCGGCGAGCACTGGGACTTGCACCTCAAGGGCGCCGGGCAAACACCGTTCTCGCGCATGGGTGACGGCCGTGCGGTACTCCGTTCGTCGATCCGTGAGTTTCTTGCTTCCGAGGCGCTCTACGCGCTGAACATCCCTTCGTCGCGCGCGGCGTGCGTGATCGGCTCCGACACCCCGGTCTGGCGCGAAAAGCAGGAGCGCGCGGCGATGGTGCTGCGTCTGGCGCCGAGCCACATCCGCTTCGGTCACTTCGAATATTTCTACTACGCTAAACGCCCCGAGCAGCAAAAGCAGCTCGGCGAGCACGTGCTGGCGATGCATTTCCCCGAATGTCTGGAACAGCCGGAACCGTATCTGGCGATGTTCCGCGAAATCGTCGAACGCAACGCCGAACTGATCGCCAAGTGGCAGGCCTACGGCTTTTGCCACGGTGTGATGAACACCGACAACATGTCGATCCTTGGCATCACCTTCGACTTCGGCCCGTTCGCCTTCCTCGATGACTTCGACGCCAACTTCATCTGTAACCACTCGGATGATCAGGGCCGTTACTCGTTCAGCAATCAGGTGCCGGTCGGCCAGTGGAACCTCAGCGCGCTGGCGCAGGCACTGACGCCGTTCATCAGCGTCGAAGCCCTGCGCGAAACTCTCGGCTTGTACCTGCCATTGTTCCAGGCGCACTACCTCGACTTGATGCGCCGCCGCCTCGGCTTCACCACGGCCGAGGACGATGACCAGAAGCTGCTTGAAGACCTGCTGCAACTGATGCAGAACAGCGGCGTCGATTACACCCTGTTCTTCCGCCGACTTGGCGAAGAATCAGCCGAGCAGGCCGTCGCCCGTTTGCGCGACGATTTCGTCGACATCAAAGGCTTCGACGCTTGGGGCGAACGCTACGTCGCCCGGGTTGCCCGCGGTGGTGACACCGATCAGGAACAGCGTCGCATCCGCATGCACGCGGTCAATCCGCTGTACATCCTGCGCAATTACCTGGCGCAAAAAGCCATCGATGCGGCTGAGCAAGGGGATTACTCAGAAGTACGCCGGCTGCACGCGGTGTTGAGCAAACCGTTTGAGGAGCAGCCGGGAATGGAGGCTTATGCCGAGCGGCCGCCGGAGTGGGGCAAGCATTTGGAGATCAGTTGTTCTTCCTGAGTGCCAACGCCTCATCTTGATAAACAGTTCGTACGGCTCCAGATAAGTCGTACGAAACGCTGAACGCCAACGAGCCGAATATGACCAACCCACTCCTCATCCCCTGCCCCTCCTGCAACGGCCTCAACCGCATCCCCGCCGAGCGCCTTGCGGATCAGCCCAAGTGCGGCCGCTGCAAATCCGCCGTATTGCTGAGCAAACCCTTCGAACTCAAGCAAGGCGATTACGCCAGCCAGATCAAGGGCGATCTGCCGCTATTGGTGGATGTCTGGGCGGAGTGGTGCGGGCCGTGCAAGTCGTTTGCGCCGGTGTTCGAGCAGGCGGCGGCGCAGCTGGCCGGCAAGTGCCGCTTGGCCAAGCTCGATAGCGAGGCCAATCAGCAGTTGTCGGCGCAGTTGGGGATTCGCTCGATTCCGAGTCTGATTCTGTTCAAGAACGGAAAGGAAGTGGCGCGGCAGAGTGGCGCGTTTCCGTTGCCGCAGTTGATGGCGTGGCTGCGTAGCCAGGGTATCTGACCCACCCAGAACCCAGTGTGGGAGCGAGCTTGCTCGCGAAAGCGGTGGATCAGTTAACGAAGATGTCGACTGAACTGACGCATTCGCGAGCAAGCTCGCTCCCACAGGGGTTCATGGATAGCTCAAGAGATCAGTGATCTTCGAGCAGATTATGCAGTTCGACGAACTGCTGGGTCAGCTTGTGCCGCGGGTCGAGGTGGATCAGCGGCATGCTGGCCTGGTGCGATTCGCGCATGCGCACTGAACTGCTCAGGTACACCGGCAGTACCGGCAAGCCTTCGGCAATCAACTCATCGAGAATCTGCTGCGGCAGGCTCGCCCGGGCCTGGAACTGATTGACCACGATGCCTTCGACTTCCAGGCCTTCGTTATGGTCATCCTTTAATTCTTCGATTTCCGCGATCAGTCCGTACAGGGCCTGACGGGAGAAGCTGTCGCAGTCGAAGGGAATCAGCACCCGATCAGCGGCAATCAGCGCCGATACTGCATAGAAATTCAAGGCTGGCGGGGTATCGAGGTAGATCCGGTCGTAATCCTCGGACAACTCATCGAGTAACTTCCGTAGCTTGTTGATCTTGTGCTTGGCCTCGAGCTTGGGCTGCAAGTCGGCAAGCTCGGCGGTGGCGGTGATGATGTGCAGGTTGTCGAACGGGGTTTCGTAGATGTCCGCCTGATTCTTCTTGGAGAACGGCCCCGAGGACAGGGTCTGCTTGAAGAAGTCGGCAATGCCCATCGGGATGTCGTCACCGGTCAGCCCGGTCAGATACTGAGTGGAGTTGGCCTGAGCATCGAGGTCCACCAACAACGTGCGATAACCCTCGCTGGCGCTGACCGCCGCCAGATTGCAGGCAATGCTCGACTTGCCTACGCCACCTTTCTGATTGAACACCACGCGCCGCATGACCAAAACCTCCGTGTATCAAAGAATGACCGAGTGTAGATGCGCGCAGCCTCGCTTTGCCACCTTCAAGGACATGGACTACAGAGTCAGGTGCAAATATCCGCGGACAGATAGCGCAATAACGGCCATTGATCGCTGAGATTGCCGACAGACAAGCCGCTGACAATCTGGATAATGGCCAAGTGACAGTTTTTCCGCGAACCACTCGGTACATTTCGTTGCGCAAAAGGTAACCAGCATTTGCTACACACTCGTCGCACCGGGATAATGCGCGCCACCCGGCGCCAAGCGCCACGTCACGCCTGCTGCGGCTCTGGCCACTCAACGCGTCAACAAAAGCCCGCAGGGGCGGGATGAATGTCCGTGATCAACTTCAACATCGCCCAGTGGCGCGCGTGGGCTCCCGGGCTCGACAGCGTGGACGCCTGGCAGGCCTGGAGCCGACAACCGGTCGTGCTCCAGAGCAGTGATGCCGCGCCCGATGTGTCGTTTTTGCCGGCCATGCAGCGCCGCCGTCTAAGTCGACTGGCACGTATGGCATTCAGTGTTGGCTGGCCCCTGGCCGACGGAAGGGACAATCTGCCGCTGGTGTTTGTCTCGCGCCACGGTGAAACCCCGCGTACCTACGAGATCCTCACCGATCTGGCCAACGAACAGCCCCTGTCGCCGACGCAGTTCAGTTTGTCAGTGCACAACGCGATTATCGGCCTGTGGTCGATCATGCGCGGCGAGACCAGCGAAATGACTGCCCTCGCCGCTGCCGGCGACGGCCTCGAACACGGCATGCTCGAAGCCGCAGCCCTGCTCAATGAGGGCGCCCCGGCGGTGCTCCTGGTGATCACCGAAGAACAACCGCCCGAAGCCTATTCAGCGTGGATCGACGACGTGCCGTTTCCCTACGCACTCGGCCTTTTGCTCACCCCTGGTACCGACTGGCGGCTGACCCTGAACAGCACCACAGAAACACGGTCAAAAGCGCACTGGCCGCACGCGCTCAACTTGCTTCGTGCCCTGCTCGGCCAGCAACCCCATTGCCAACATGCCTGGAAAAATCGTGTATGGACCTGGCAACGCAACCCGTGACCGAGAAAAACCGCGACGCCTATTACTGGCGCTTGCTGGCCACCGCTGCAAGCTTCGCCCTGTTCGGGCTGGGTGGACTGTGCCTGCGCGTACTGGTGTTTCCGCTACTCGGATGCCTGCCGGGTGATGCGCTGAAACATCGGCAGCGCGCGCGGCAGACCGTCAGTCGGCTGTTCTGGTTTTTCGTGCGTTTCATGGCCCGTACCGGCGTGCTGACGTATGACATTCAAGGGGCCGAACGTCTTGGCCGCTCCGGGCAGATGATCATCGCCAACCACCCGTCGTTGATCGACGTAGTGTTCCTGATCGGGCTGGTGCGCCAAGCCAATTGCGTTGTGAAGAAAACCCTGTGGGAAAACCCCTTCACCCGTGGCCCGCTGCGCAGCACCGAATACATCAGCAACGACGGCAGCATGGACATGCTCGATGCCGCTGCCCAGTCCCTGCAAAACGGCCAGACCCTGATCATTTTCCCGGAAGGTACGCGCACCCAGCCTGGTCAGGCGCCGGCCTTTCATCGGGGCGCCGCAGCGATTGCCCTGCGCGGTGCGAAAATCCTCACGCCGGTGATCATCAAGGTCAGCCCGACCACGCTGACGAAGGCCGAGCCCTGGTATCGAATCCCCAATCGCCGCGTGCACTTCAGTTTTCGCGTCGGCGCCGATATAGACCCACAGACTTTCGCTGCGCAGGGGCCAGCCCCGCAAGCCTCGCGCAAGCTCAACGACTATTTGCACACCTACTTTATTAAGGAGCTCGCCGAAGATGAGCGATCTGAATCGTGATATCAAACTGCTGATCATCGATGCCCTCGGCCTCGAAGACATCAGTGTCGACGACATCGGCGACGAGCAGACGCTGTTCGGCGAAGGCCTGGGTCTGGATTCCGTCGACGCGCTGGAACTGGGTCTGGCGATCCAGAAAAAATACGGCATCAAGATCGACGCCGACGCCAAAGACACCCGTAACCATTTCACCAACGTGGCGAGCCTTGCGGCGTTCGTCACGGCAAAACAGGCAGCTTGAGACCGGACCATGCAAACTCGTGACGATATTTTCAACACCCTGCGCGATGCCTTGGTCGAACTGTTCGAACTGGATCCGGCCCGTGTCAGCCTGGAATCCAATCTGTATCAGGATCTGGAAATCGACAGCATCGACGCCGTCGATCTGATCGATCACATCAAACGCCAGACCGGCAAGAAAATCGCCGCCGAAGAGTTCAAATCGGTGCGCACTGTCGGCGACGTGGTCGAGGCGGTCTACCGTCTGGTTCAACCGGCCGCATGAGCCGGCTGATCGGCCTCGGTCTGCTGCTGGCCGGTCTGCTGTACCCCTTTGCGGTGTATTTCGGCATGGAGCATTTTGCCCCGTGGCAGTTCGGTCTGCTGCTGGGCAGCCTGTGGCTGGCGCGAGCGCTGACCGGTGAACGTAAACCCGGCAGCCTGTGGATGGCTGGCGTGGCCATTGTGTTCTGCTTGCTGCTGGCGCTGTTCGACAGTCCGTTGTTGCTGCGCTGGTACCCGGTGCTGATCAGCGGCTTCATGCTGGTGCTGTTCAGCCTGAGCCTGAAATTCGGGCCGCCGATGGTCGAGCGCCTCGCGCGGTTGCGTGAGCCAGAACTGCCGGCCATTGCGATTCGCTATACGCGCAAGGTCACCGTCGCCTGGAGCGTGTTTTTCTTCTGCAACGGTTTGTGCGCCGCCCTGCTGACCCTGTGGGCGCCGCTGAATTGGTGGATGTTGTACACCGGCCTGATCTCCTACGGATTGATCGGCCTGATGTTTGCCATTGAATGGCTGATACGACAACGGGTAAGAGGCCGTACATGAACTGGATAAAACTTGAGCAGCTGTTGCTCAAGGCTGCGCCGGCGCGGGCCATCAGCCACGCACCGGTACTCGATCACGCGCAACTGTGCGAACAGGCGTTGAGCGTTGCCGCCGGTCTGCAAGCGCAGGGCGTGAAGCGCCTGGCTGTGCATCTGGAAGATGCCGCCGAACTGGCCATCGCTTTGCTGGGCGCATGGCGCGCTGGCGTCAGTGTTCTGCTGCCTGCGGATCTGCAGCCACAAACCCGCCAGCGCTGGTCCGCTGAGGTCGATCTGTGGCTGACGGATCAAGCCGATGACGCGCAACTGAACGACTTTCAGCAACCGCCGCTGCCCGGCGCCGAACTGGATCTCGACCAGTGCCGTCTAAGCCTGTGCACGTCCGGCTCCAGCGGCGAGCCCAAGCGCATCGACAAATCCCTGTGCCAACTGGCCAACGAAGTCGAAGCGCTGGAGCAACTGTGGGGCGCGGACCTTGGCGAAGCCTGCATCATCGGCAGCGTTGCCACCCAGCATATCTACGGCTTGCTCTTTCGCGTGCTGTGGCCGCTGTGCGCCGGGCGCCCGTTTGTGCGCAAGCAGCTGGCGTTTCCCGAGGACTTGCAGCGTGCCAGCCGCGAGTATCCGGCCTTCGCCTGGGTTGCCAGCCCGGCGTTGCTCAAGCGTATGGGCGACAACCTCGACTGGCCGGCCCTCAGCGCCGTGCGCCGAGTATTTTCCTCCGGTGGCGCGTTGCCGCTTGAAGCCGCACAGTGCCTGCAACAACGCTTGCAGCAATGGCCAACGGAAATCCTCGGCAGCTCGGAAACCGGCGGTATCGCCTGGCGTCAGGGCGAACATCTGTGGCAACCGTTCGCCGGTGTCGAACTGAGCCAGGACAGCGACGGCGCGCTGTTGATCGCTTCGCCTTATCTGCCTACCGGACATGTCGAACACACCGCCGACGCGGCGCGCATTACTGCTGATGGTCGTTTCGAGTTGTTGGGACGGCTGGATCGCATCGTCAAACTTGAAGAAAAACGTATTTCTCTGCCGATGCTCGAACAAGCCTTGGTCGCCCACGCTTGGGTCGCAGAAGCGCGCTTGGGCGTGGTCCAGGAAAATCGCGCCTCTCTCGGAGCTCTGCTGGTGCTCAGCGAGTCAGGTCTGTTTGCCTTGCGTGAACATGGCCGCCGCAGTCTGACCGAAACCCTGCGCCAGCATTTGCGCCAACACTGCGAAGCCCTGGCGCTGCCCCGACGCTGGCGACTGGTGCGGCAATTGCCGTTGAATAGCCAAGGCAAGCTGCCGCAGGCCGATGTCGAAGCCTTGCTGATTGCCCCGCGCCCGAAAGCGCCGCAAGTGCTATCGCAGCTCGAGACCGAGGGCGAATGGAGTCTGCAACTGAGCGTGCCACCGGATCTGGCTTATTTCAGTGGTCACTTCCCTAAGGCCCCGGTATTGCCCGGCGTGGTGCAGGTGGAATGGGCACTGAACCTGGGTCGCCAATTGCTCAATCTGACCGGCCCGTTTGCCGGGATGGAAGTGCTGAAGTTCCAGCAACTGGTGCGCCCGGGGGATGAAATTCAGCTGCATCTGCGCTTTGATGCGGAGCGCAGCAAGTTGTATTTCGCTTATCGCAATGACACGGCGACCTGTTCCAGTGGGCGGATTCTTTTGGGTGTAGAGCATGATTGACCTTGGTGAGTGCTGCGCACTCAATCGCGAGCAGGCTCGCTCCCACAGAGATCAGCGGTATGCATAATCCTTGTGCAGTGATCCCGGTTTATAACCACGAAACTGCCATCGGTACTGTGGTCGATGCTCTGCTCGCGCAAAATCTGCCGTGCATTCTGGTGGATGACGCCAGCACCCAGTCCTGCGCCAAGGTGCTCGACAGTTTGGCGGAACGCGACAACGTGCACCTGGTGCGCCTCACCGCCAATCAGGGCAAGGGCGGTGCGGTGATGACCGGTTTGCGCGAAGCCTCGCTGTTGGGTTTCAGCCATGCGCTGCAGGTCGATGCCGACGGTCAGCACGATTTGCACGATGTCGCCCGTTTCGTCGATGAGTCCCGCGCCCATCCCGAGGCGATGATCTGCGGTTATCCGCTGTTCGACGAGAGCGTGCCGAAAGGCCGTTTGTACGCGCGCTACCTGACCCACGTGATGGTCTGGGTCAACACGCTGTCGCTGCAGATCCGCGATTCGATGTGCGGGTTTCGCGTCTATCCACTGGCCCCGACGCTGGCGGTGATCGACTCGGCGAAAGTCGGCAAACGCATGGATTTCGACTCGGACATTCTTGTGCGCCTGTCGTGGCGCAATCAGCCGATGCGCTGGCTGCAAACCAGCGTGCACTACCCGCTGGACGGCGTGTCGCACTTTCGTCTGTTACACGACAACGCACTGATTTCCAGCATGCACACGCGGCTGTTTCTTGGCATGTTGCTGCGCTTCCCGGTGATCCTCTGGCGGCGGTGGCGCGCATGACTGGCGAGGCCGACAAGAAGCATTGGGCTGACCGTGAAGAGCGCGGCAGCTTCCTGCTGATGAAGTTCACCGCATTCGCCGCCAAGGTTCTGGGCCGGCGCCTGCTCAGTCCATTGCTGTACGGCATCGTCCTGTACTTTTTCCTGTTTGGCCGCACCGCACGGCGCAGTGCCTGGCAATACCAGCAACGCCTGGCCGCATGGAGCCAACGCGACGCGTTGCGCCCGACGCATTGGCGGGTGTTCGGCCAGTTCATGGCGTTCGCCGATTCGATGCTCGACAAACTCGACGTGTGGAACGGCAAACTCCGTATCGAACAAATCGAAATCATCGACCCGGCGCTGCTGCGCAACCAGTTGCGCGGCAGTCGCGGGCAACTGCTGGTCGGCGCGCACCTGGGCAATCTGGAAGTCTGCCGTGCGCTGGCGGAGATCGGTGAAAAGGTCACCATGAACGTGCTGGTGCACACCAAGCACGCCGAGCAATTCAACCGCTTGCTCGGTGAAGCCGGGGCGACCAATCTGCGCCTGATTCAGGTCAGCGAACTCGACCCGGTGATCATGCTGCAACTGCACGAACGCCTGGAGCGCGGCGAGTGGCTGGCGATTGCCGGCGACCGCGTGCCGCTGCACGGCGGGCGAAGCGTCACCGTCGATTTTCTCGGCCATCCGGCGCCATTCCCGCAAGGGCCGTGGCTGCTCGCCGGTCTGCTGAAATGCCCGGTCAATCTGCTGATGTGCCTCAAGCAACCGGACGGTCACTATCGCCTGACCCTTGAACCCTTCGCCGACGCCGTGGTGTGGAAGCGCAGCGAGCGCGAGCAGGTCATTCATCAGTGGGCCACCCGCTATGCGCAGCGCCTGAGTCACTATTGCCTCGAAGCGCCGCAACAATGGTTCAACTTTTACCCTTTCTGGAAGACCGATGACGACGCCAACCCATGAGCCGGTAACCTTCGGCGAACGCCCTTTGCGCATCGAAGACGTGCTGGCCCTGGCCAACCGTCAGGCGCCCGTGCAGTTGCAGAGCGACGCCGACTATCGCGAGCGCATCGCCAAGGGCGCACGGTTTCTCGATTCGCTGCTGGACAAGGAAGGCGTGATCTACGGCGTGACTACCGGTTACGGCGACTCCTGCGTGGTTGCGGTGCCGTTGCATCACGTCGAAGCGCTGCCGCGTCACCTCTACACCTTCCACGGCTGCGGACTGGGCAAACTGCTCGATGCCCAAGCCACCCGCGCGGTGCTGGCGGCGCGATTGCAGTCGTTGTGCCACGGCGTGTCCGGGGTGCGCGTGGAATTGCTTGAGCGTCTGCACGCGTTTCTCGAATACGACATCCTGCCGCTGATTCCCGAAGAAGGCTCGGTCGGCGCCAGCGGCGATCTGACGCCGCTGTCCTACGTCGCCGCGACCTTGTCCGGCGAGCGTGAAGTGATGTTCCGTGGCGAACGCCGTCAGTCTGCCGATGTGCATCGCGAACTTGGCTGGACGCCACTGGTGTTGCGCCCGAAAGAAGCGCTGGCGCTGATGAACGGCACCGCCGTGATGACCGGTCTCGCCTGCCTCGCTTTCGCCCGCGCCGACTACCTGCTGCAACTGGCCACCCGCATCACCGCGCTCAACGTGGTGGCGCTGCAAGGCAATCCGGAGCACTTCGACGAACGTCTGTTCGCCGCCAAACCACATCCAGGGCAAATGCAGGTCGCCGCGTGGCTGCGCAAGGATCTGGCGATCGACGCGCCGACCGCGCCGCTGCATCGCCTGCAGGATCGCTACTCGCTGCGCTGCGCACCGCATGTGCTTGGCGTGTTGGCCGACAGCCTGAACTGGCTGCGTTCGTTCATCGAAACCGAACTGAACAGTGCCAACGACAACCCGATCATCGACGCCGAAGCCGAGCGCGTGCTGCACGGCGGACACTTCTACGGCGGCCACATCGCGTTCGCCATGGACAGCCTGAAAAACCTGGTGGCCAACGTCGCCGACCTGTTGGACCGGCAGCTCGCCTTGCTGGTCGACGAACGTTACAACCACGGTCTGCCGAGCAACCTCTCCGGTGCTCCGGCGGATCGCGCCATGATCAACCAC
This sequence comes from Pseudomonas crudilactis, assembly GCF_013433315.1. Taxonomy (GTDB): domain Bacteria; phylum Pseudomonadota; class Gammaproteobacteria; order Pseudomonadales; family Pseudomonadaceae; genus Aquipseudomonas; species Aquipseudomonas crudilactis. The sequence continues at coordinate 33,431 of NZ_WXVV01000009.1, forward strand.
GGTTTCAAAGCCGTGCAGATCGGCACCAGCGCCTGGACCGCCGAAGCGCTGAAAAACACCATGCCGGCCAGCGTGTTCTCGCGTTCCACCGAGTGCCATAACCAAGACAAAGTGAGCATGGGCACCATCGCCGCTCGCGATGCGATCCGTGTGCTGGAGCTGACCGAACAGGTCGCCGCCGCCACCCTGCTCGCCGCCAATCAAGGCGTATGGCTGCGCGCGCAGGCCGAAGACGCCCGACCGCTGCCGCCATCGTTAGCGGCGATGCACGCAGAACTGGCCAAGGACTTCCCGCCGGTCATCGAAGACCGCGCCCTGGAAGGCGAATTGCGCCTGTGCCTGCAACGCATCGCCGCACAACACTGGAGGCTGCATGCGTAGCGCCGGAGTGCTTCACGCCGACACTGAAATCCTCGTGCCGTTTTTCGACGTCGACACCATGCACGTGGTCTGGCACGGGCATTACGTCAAATACCTCGAAGTGGCGCGTTGCGCGCTGCTGGACAAGATCGGCCACAACTACACGCACATGGTCGAGTCAGGGTTCGCCTGGCCGATCATCGACCTGCAACTGCGCTATGTGCGCGGCGCGGTGTTCGGTCAGCGCCTGAATGTGCGCGCCAGTCTGGTCGAGTGGGAAAACCGGCTGAAGATCAATTACCTGATCACCGACCTGCACAGCGGCGAGCGCCTGACCCGCGCCAGCTCGGTGCAGGTCGCCGTTGAAGTGAGCAGCCGCGAGATGCAACTGGCTTCGCCGAAAGTCTTTACCGATGCCGTGGAAAGGATGCTGCGATGAATGTTTTGGTTAAAAGCCTGAGCGTATTGGCGCTGCTGACGCTGTCAGCACTGGCCAACGCCTTCGACCTGCAACAGCTCAGCGAACAACTGGCGAAACCGGACGTGATCCACGGCCAGTTCATCCAGGAAAAACACCTGCGCGCCTTGCCGCAGCCGCTGATCAGCAAGGGCAGTTTCGTTCTCGCGAAAAATCACGGCCTGCTCTGGCTGCTGAAAACGCCGCTGCAACAGGACTACCGCATCACCGCCAAGGGCATCGCCCGGCGTGACGGCAATGGCTGGCAGTTGTTGCCGAACAAGAGCGCCGGCGCCGAGCAGAACCGCTTGTTCCTTGCCGTTTTGCAAGGGGACAGCAGTGGCCTGCAACGGGATTTCGAACTGACCCTGAGCGGCGACGCGCAGCAGTGGAAACTCACCCTGACCCCGCGCTCGCTGCTGCTCAAGCAAGTGTTCAAGCAGATCAATATCGACGGTGGCACGCTGGTACAGACCATCGAACTGCTGGAAACCCAGGGCGACAGCACCGTGCTGCGCATGCAGGACAGCACTGCTGGCCAACCGTTGAGCAACGCGGAGCAACATGACTTTGCCGAGTGAACGCAGGCTGCCCTGGCTGTTTCTGATCCTGCTGCTGGCGGTCGTCGCGCTGGCCGGTTGGCAGTGGCGTGACGGTGCGCCGTTGTCGGCGAACCTGATGGAGCTGGTGCCCGGCACCCACCCCGACGCCCTCGAACAGCGCGCCGAGCAGCGCATGCAGGAGCCGCTCAACCGCGAAATGCTGGTGCTGGTCGGTCACCCCGATCGCCAGCAAGCAGTCGCCATGGCGCAGACCCTGGGCGAGCAATGGCAAGCCAGCGGATTGTTCGAAAAGGTGCAGTGGAACCTGCAAGCAGACCTGCCAGCGCTGCGCACGCAATTGCTGCAAGGGCGGCTGGCAATGCTCTCGGCGGATGATCGGCAACTGCTGATCGAACACCCCGACGCGTTCATTCAGCAACGCGTGCAAGCCTTGTTCGACCCGTTCAGCGGTTTCAGCCTGGTGCCGAGTCAGGACGACTGGCTCGGCCTGACCGGGCGCATCCAGAACAGCCAGCCGCAGCACGGTTCGGTGCAACTGGACATCGGCAGCGGCGCGTTGATTGCCGATGCCGACGGCAAGAGCTGGGTGCTGCTGCGGGCGCGCACCACCGGCAACGCCTTCGACATGAACTTGCCGCTGCAAGTCGCCGCACTGCTGCTACACAGCCGCGAGCAGGCCGCGAAATCCGACGTGCAACTGCTGGCTGCCAGCGGTTTGCTGTACGCGGCCAACGGTCAGCAGCAAGCGACTCGTGAAATGACCTGGGTTGGCGGCGGCGCCACTGTCGGCATTCTGTTGCTGCTGTTGCTCGCTTTCCGTCGCTGGCGGGTGTTGCTGGCGTTCGTGCCGGTGCTGGTCGGCATGTTGTTCGGGGCGGTGGCGTGTGTGGCGCTGTTCGGCCATATGCATGTGATGACGCTGGTGCTCGGTTCCAGCCTGATCGGCGTGGCCGTGGATTACCCGCTGCACTATTTGTCGAAGAGCTGGAGCCTGAAGCCGTGGCGCAGCTGGCCGGCGTTGCGTTTGACGCTGTCCGGACTGACCCTGAGTCTGATCACCAGCGCCATCGGTTATCTGGCGCTGGCGTGGACGCCGTTCCCGGCACTGACGCAAATCGCCGTGTTCTCTGCCGCCGGCCTGCTCGGTGCTTATCTGTCGGCGGTGTGCCTGTTGCCGGCGCTGCTGAAAAACGTCGAACTGCGCCCCGCGCAATGGCCGCTGCAGCTGGCCGAGCGCATGGTCAACCTGCGCGAAAAACTCCTCGAACGGGTACGCACGCCAGTGTTGCTGGCGCTGCTGATCGCCTTCTGCGTGGGCGGCCTGGTGCAGCTGCAAAGCAAGAATGACATCCGCCAATGGGTCGGCGCACCGCAACATCTGACCGACGAAGCGCAGGCCATCGCACGCATCACCGGCTATCAGCCCACCAGCCAGTTTTTCCTCGTGCGCGCCGACAATCAGCAGCAACTGCTCGAGCGTCAGGCCGCGCTGAGCGAGCGTCTGCAGCAACTGGTCAACCTCGACAAGCTGCAAGGTTATCTGGCCCTCGATCAATTGGTCAGCCCGCCGAACCAGCAAGAACAGGTGCGCGAGGCGCTGAACAAACTGCCGCAATACTGGCAGCCACTGCTCGAACTCGGCGTGCCGCTCGCGGCGCTGCAAAGCGAACTGCAACAGCTGCAGACCGTGCCCGCCGAAGACATCGACGCGGCATTGGCCGGTCCACTTGGCGAGCCGTATCGCACACTCTGGCTCGGCCCGACCGAAGACGGCGTGGCGGCGATGACCAGCCTGCAAGGTTTGAACAACCCGGCGCTGTTGCGCGTGCAGGCGCTGGATTTACCGGGGGTGATGCTGGTCGATCGTCTTGGCGAATTGAATGAAGTTTTTGCCGCCACGCAAATCAGCGCTGCTGAACTGAAACTCGCTTCCTGCGCATTGATCGTGCTGGTGCTGATGTTGCCGTTCGGTCTCGGCGGGGCGCTGCGTATCGTTGCCCTGCCGTTGCTCGCCGCGCTGTGCAGTCTCGCCAGTCTCGGCTGGCTCGGTCAGCCGCTGACCCTGTTCAGCCTGTTCGGCCTGCTACTGGTCACGGCAATCAGCGTCGATTACGCGATTCTTATGCGTGAACAGGTTGGCGGTGCGGCGGTGAGCCTGCTTGGCACCTTGCTGGCCGCTGTGACGACGTGGTTGTCGTTTGGTTTGCTGGCGGTTTCCAGCACCCCGGCGGTGAGCAACTTCGGCCTGTCGGTGAGCCTCGGTCTGGCGTTCAGCTTCATCCTCGCTCCGTGGGCCGGACGCCACGAGCATGCCGCCACAGTCGCGGAGCCGGCAGCGTGATGGTCGTCGCCTTCTGGCTCATGGCGCTGGCGTTGTTTGCCGTGGCCACCCGCGTCGGCCGCCGCTTTGGCCTGATCCCGATTGTCAGCCAGTTGCTGCTGGCGAGCTTCGGTCTGCCGCTGCTGATGTACTTCTGGATCGAACCGGGCTGGCAGCTCAGCGGTGCCGAACTGATCGCGCCAGACTGGCTGAAAAACCTCTACAGCCTGAGCTTTGCCCTGCTGCTCGGGCACATTCTCAGTGACGTGATCGATCTGAAACTCGATCGGCAGAGCGTGAAAATCGCCGTACCGAGTTTTGCCGTGCCGTTCACCTGTGGCCTTGCCGCCGCGTATTGGCTACTGCCGGCGCAACCGTGGCTCAACTCGCTGGCCATCGGTCTGGTGTTCGCGATTACCGCGATCCCGGTGCTGTACCTCTACCTGCGCCACATCGATTATCCGCCGGCCGCCACGCGCCGATTGGTGCAGACTGCGATCCTCATTGATCTGACCTGCTGGACATTGTTCGGCCTCGCTCAGGGCAGTCTGCATCTGAGCAGCCTGTTGCTGCCGCTGGGCCTCGCGTGTGTACCGCTGTTGCTGCATCTGTTGCGTGTGCGCCGACCGCTGACCTACAGCCTAGGGTTCTTTGCGCTGCTGGTAATGGCCGAGCATTACAAACTCAACGCGCTGATCTTCGGCATCGGCTACCTGCTGTGCATGGCCGTGCTGAAAGTACCGCTGGTGCTACCGTTGCCGGCGCGCTGGATGAACCGTTTGCAGACCTGGTTGGCGATCCCGCTGATCCTCACCTTCGGCATTGTGCAGATCGACGTGCACAGCGCCCTTGCCAGCCTCGGCGCGCTGCAATGGGCGGCACTACTGCTGTTGCCGATTGCCAGTAAACTGCTCGGCAACTGGCTCGGCCTCGGCTGGGCCGGCGCCTCGTTCGAGGGCGCCAGCCGCTGGCGCGAAAGTGTGCTGCTGAACATTCGTGGCCTGAGCGAAATCGTCTTTCTCAATCTGCTCCTGCAACAACAGCTCATCACCCCGGCGCTGTACTTCGCGCTGATGCTGATGGGCCTGATCGCGACGCTGCTGCCGGCCCTGATCGGCCTGCATCGCGCGCCATTGAATCTGCAACATCCTTTGCCCCGGAGTTCACGTGCCAATCGTTGAAATGGAATCCCGTCAGGTCGTGATCATCGGCGCTGGCCCGTCCGGCGCCATCGCCGCTGCGCTGCTCAAGCGCAAGGGCCACGATGTGCTGGTGATCGAGCGCCAGCACTTCCCGCGCTTTTCCATCGGCGAAAGCCTGCTCAGTCATTGCCTGGATTTCGTCGAAGAGGCCGGCATGCTCGACGCCGTCAACGCCGCCGGCTTCCAGCGCAAGACCGGCGCCGCATTCGCCTGGGGCGAGCGTTACAGCGCCTTCGATTTCGCAGACACCTTTACCGGCGGCAAGCCGACCACGTTCCAGGTGCAGCGTGCCGACTTCGACAAACTGCTGGCCGATCAAGCGGCGTTGCAAGGCGCGGAAATCCGCTACGGCGATGCCATCGTCAGCGTCGATTTCGAGCGGACGAAACCGCAGCTGGATGTGCGCCGCGAAGACGGCAGCAAGTACCGCGTCGAAGCGGATTTCGTCCTCGATGCCAGCGGCTACGGTCGCGTGTTATCGCGACTGCTGGACCTGGAAGCACCGTCGAATTTCCCGGTGCGTCAGGCGGTATTCACCCACGTCGAAGATCACATCGACAACCCGGCATTCGACCGCGAAAAAATTCTCGTCACCACTCATCCAGAGCACCGCGATATCTGGTTCTGGACGATCCCGTTCAGCAACGGTCGCTGTTCGGTGGGCGTGGTCGCCGCTGAAGAACATTTCAAGGATCGCGACAGCGATCTGGATGCCTGCCTGCGCGGCTTCATCGCCGAAACCCCGAGCCTTGCCGGCGTGTTGAACAACGCTGTATGGGACACGCCGGCGCGCACCCTCGGCGGCTACGCGGCCAATGTGAAAACCCTGCATGGGCCTGGTTTTGCCTTGCTCGGCAACGCGGCGGAATTTCTTGACCCGGTGTTCTCCTCCGGCGTGACCATCGCCATGCGCTCGGCGAGCATGGCCGCTGCCGCGCTGCACCGTCAGTTGCAGGGTGAAACCGTCGACTGGCAAAGCGAATTCGCCGAACCGCTCAAGCGCGGCGTCGACACCTTTCGCTGCTACGTCGAGGGCTGGTACGCCGGCACCTTTCAGGACGTGATTTTCTATGAAGACAGCCAGGCGGAAATTCGCCGGATGATCTGCTCGATCCTCGCAGGTTACGCCTGGGACGAACGCAACCCGTTCGTCAGCGAAGCGCGCCGTCGCTTGAAGATGATTTCCGAACTCTGTGCAAAGGACGCCACATGAACTACTTGAGCGACAGCTACGTCGAGGAAACCCGTTTCGGTTTCTGGTTCCTGCGCAGCCACACCTGGCAGCACCATGTATTGCGCGTGGCGATCAATGACCTGCACGGACTGTTCAGTGACACTCTGCCGGAAAACCCGGTGCTGCTGGACGCCGGTTGCGGACAGGGCAAGTCGTTCGGCCATCTGCGCCAGACCTTTGCGCCACAGCGCTTGATCGGCGTCGATGCCGACCCGCACAGCCTTGAATTGAGCGGCGCAGAAGCGGCGCGTCTGGGCCTGCACGTGGAACTGATCGGCAGTGATTGCGCGACGCTCAATGTGGCGGACGCCAGTGTTGATCTGCTGTTCTGTCACCAGACTTTTCATCATCTGGTCGAGCAGGAAAAGGCGCTGGCCGAGTTTTATCGGGTGTTGAAGCCGGGCGGCTATCTGCTGTTCGCCGAGTCCACCGAGGCTTACATTGATACGTGGGTGATCCGCTGGCTGTTCCGCCATCCGATGCATGTGCAGAAGAGTGCGGCGCAGTATCTGCAGATGATTCGCGGGCAGGGGTTTGAGTTTGGCGAGCAGAATGTTTCCTACCCGTATCTGTGGTGGAGCCGGTCAAAGGATTTTGGGTTGCTGGAGCGGTTTGGCTTACGCAAACCGAAACCGTTTGGCGAGCGCGAAGAGACGTTGGTCAACGTCGTCGCACGTAAACCGCTGGCAGAGGTTTCCTGATGCTACCTATAACCTGTGGGAGCGAGCTTGCTCGCGAAAGCGGTGTATCAGTCACCAGAACTGTTGAATGTGAGACCGCATTCGCGAGCAAGCTCGCTCCCACAGTGACCTCGGCGCTACGACTGTTGTTGATCGGCGTAATGGTGGTGTTAAGTGCCTGCGCGAGCCAGGCGCCGTTGCCGGCGGGCAATCCGACACTGCCGCTGCCGCTGCAATTGCACATCGAACGCAATCAAGCCGAACAACGTCAGGACTGGCTGCTGGTGATCCAGCGCGAAGGTTCCGGCATCCGCTGGTCGATGATGGATCCGCTGGGCATCCCTCAGGCGCGTCAGCAACTGATCGACGGCCACTGGCAAGCCGATGGTCTGCTGCCACCGAACCCGGAAGCCCGGGAACTGTTCGCCGCACTGCTGTTCGCCCTGACTCCGTCCGGCGAGCTGCTGCGCAATTACCCCGCCGCGCAGCAACAGGGCCAGCAACGCTCCCTGCCGGCGCGCTGGGATATCCGTTATGCACAACCGTTGAGCTTCGAATTGAACCTGCCTCAAGGCCCGCACTATCGCGTTTCTCCGTTGGGTGAACCGACACCATGACCGCTTACCTGAATGCCCTCGGCGTGATCTGCGCGCTGGGTCGCGACAAGTCCGAAGTCGCGCGCAACCTGTTTGCCGGCGATTGCTCGGGCATGTGCCACGAGTCCGGCTGGGTAGCGGAACGTGAAATGCCGGTAGCCGCCGTACAGGGTGAGCTGGCGCCGATTCCTGCACAGCTCGCCGATCAGCGCAGCCGCAACAATCAGCTGTTGCTGGAAGCGGCATTGCAGATTCGCAATGAAATCGACCAGGCGATCCAGACTTACGGCCGCGAGCGCATCGGTGTCGTGCTCGGCACCAGCACTTCCGGCATCGACGAGGCCAGCCGTGGTCTGGCGCACTACATTCGCGAGCAGCAGTTCCCGGCGGAATACGATTATCGGCAACAGGAACTCGGCGCGCCGGCGAATTTTCTCGCCGACTGGCTGCAACTGAGCGGCCCGGCCTATGTGATTTCCACGGCGTGCACCTCCAGCGCCCGCGCCTTGATGAGCGCTCAGCGTCTGCTCGACCTGGGCTTGTGCGACGCGGTGCTGTGCGGCGGCGTCGACAGTTTGTGCAAACTGACCCTCAACGGTTTCTCGTCACTGGAAGCCATGTCCGACGAACGCTGCAATCCGTTTTCGGCCAACCGCAGTGGCATCAACATCGGCGAAGCGGCAGTGCTGTTCGTGATGAGCAAGCGACAAGGCAACGGGCCGGCCATTGCCCTGCTCGGCGCCGGCGCCAGTTCCGACGCGCATCACATTTCCGCCCCTGAACCGACCGGGCGCGGCGCTCTGCAAGCGATGCAAAAAGCCTTGAGCCGCGCACATCTGCAAGCAGCGCAGATCAACTACCTGAACCTGCACGGCACCGCCACCCAGCACAACGACGCCATGGAAAGTCTGGCGGTTGCCACGCTGTTCCCCGATGGGGTGGCTTGCTCGTCGACCAAACCGATGACCGGCCACACCCTTGGCGCAGCCGGTGCTCTGGAAGCGGCGTTCTGCTGGCTGAGCCTGAGCGCCGACAACCCCGATCACGCCTTGCCGCCGCACGTCTGGGACGCTCAGGCCGATCCCGCGCTGCCACCGCTGAAGTGGGTGACCGCGAGCGAGCGTCTGACGTCCATTGCACCCCGCTACCTGATGAGCAACTCGTTTGCCTTCGGCGGCAACAACGTCAGCCTGATTATCGGAGACGTCCCATGACTGATTGGCCGCTCGCCGAACTGCTGCCCCATGCGGGCGACATGATTCTGATCGACAGCATCCTCAGCTTTGACGAGGAGCAGATTTTCACCCGCCTCACGGTCCAGCCTGATGGCCTGTTCAACCTGCCCGACGGCAGCCTGCCCGCTTGGGTCGGCATCGAACTGATGGCGCAGAGCGTCGCCGCATTTGCCGGTTGCCATGCGCGGCAGAAAGGCAATCCAGTGGAGCTGGGCTTTCTGCTCGGTACGCGCAAGTTCGAGTGCAACGTCGAAGCGTTTCCCGCCGGCAGCGAACTGACCATCCATGGTCTGCGCTCGCTGGAAGACGACAACGGCATGGGCGTCTTCGAATGTCATATCCACGGCGCCGGCATCCATGCCAGCGCGCGGCTGAACGTGTTCCGCCCACCCCAGCCATCCCAATATCTGCAACAGACACAGGAGTCGAACGATGACTGAATCCGTACTGGTCACCGGCTCCAGCCGTGGCATCGGCCGCGCCATTGCCTTGCGTCTGGCGCAGGCCGGGCACGATATCGTCCTGCATTGCCGCAGCGGCATGGCCGAAGCACAAGCCGTTCAGGCTGAAGTCGAAGCGCTGGGGCGCAAGGCGCGGATCCTGCAATTCGACGTCGCCGACCGCGAAACCTGCAAAACCATTCTGGAAACCGACGTCGAAATCCATGGCGCCTATTACGGCGTAGTGTTGAACGCCGGCCTGACCCGTGACGGTGCCTTTCCGGCGCTGAGCGACGACGATTGGGACGTGGTGTTGCGCACCAACCTCGACGGCTTCTACAACGTGCTGCACCCGGTGATGATGCCGATGATCCGCCGCCGTGCCGCTGGTCGCATTGTCTGCATCACCTCGGTGTCGGGGCTGATCGGCAACCGTGGCCAGGTCAACTACAGCGCCTCCAAGGCCGGGGTGATCGGTGCGGCAAAGGCGTTGGCGATCGAGCTGGGCAAGCGCAAAATCACCGTTAACTGCGTCGCGCCGGGCCTGATCGACACGGCAATGCTCGACGAAAACGTGCCGGTGGAAGAATTGATGAAAATGATCCCCGCGCAACGCATGGGCACCCCGGAAGAGGTCGCCAGTGCGGTGAATTTCCTGATGTCGGCGGAAGCCTCGTACATCACCCGCCAGGTCCTGGCGGTCAACGGAGGCTTGTGCTGATGAAGCGCGTCGTCGTCACCGGCATGGCCGGCATCACTTCGCTGGGCAGCGACTGGGAGACCATCGCCGGCAACTTTGCGGCCAACCGCAGCGGCATACGGCGGATGGACGAGTGGGATCGTTTCAGCGAACTCAACACGCGCCTGGCCGGGCCGATCGATGACTTTGCAGTGCCTGCGCACTGGACGCGCAAGCAACTGCGCAGCATGGGCCGGGTATCGCGGCTGGCGGTTCGGGCGGCAGAAAACGCCCTGGCTGACGCCGGTTTACTCGGTGACGAGTCGATCAAGGACGGGCGCATGGGCGTCGCTTGCGGTTCGTCCACCGGTAGCACCGACGAGATCAAAGCGTTCGGCAACATGCTGCTCAACTCGGTGGCCGAAGGCCTCAACGCCAACTCCTACGTACGGATGATGCCGCACACCACTGCCGCCAACATCAGCATCTTTTTTGGCCTGACCGGTCGTTTGATCCCGACGTCCAGCGCCTGCACCAGCGGCAGTCAGGGCATCGGTTACGCCTACGAAGCAATCAAGTTCGGCCGCCTGCCGCTGATGCTCGCCGGCGGCGCCGAAGAGCTGTGCCCGACCGAGGCCATGGTCTTCGATGCGCTCTACGCCACCAGCCTGAAAAACGATGCGCCACAGACCAGTCCACGCCCGTACGACAAGGGCCGCGATGGTCTGGTGATCGGTGAAGGTGGCGGCATGCTGGTCCTCGAAGAGCTGGAGCATGCTCTGGCGCGCGGTGCGCACATCCACGCCGAGATCGTCGGTTTCGGCAGCAACGCCGACGGCCAGCACACCACGCGCCCGGAACAAGTGACCATGCGCCGTGCAATGGAACTGGCGCTGGAAGACGCCGGCCTGACGCCGGATGCCATCGGTTATGTAAATGGTCACGGCACGGCTACAGAACAGGGCGACATTGCCGAAACACTGGCAACCAGCAGTTTGTTCGGCGAGCGCATGCCGATCAGTTCGCAGAAGAGTTTCCTCGGCCACACCCTCGGCGCCTGCGGCGCGCTGGAGTCGTGGTTCAGCATCGAGATGATGAATCGCGACCTGTACGCGCACACGTTCAACCTCGACGAGGTCGATCCGCACTGCGGCAAACTCGATTACCTGCGCGGTGAATTCCGCCAGATGCATCACGACTACGTGATGAACAACAATTTCGCTTTTGGTGGCGTCAACACCTCGTTGATTTTCCGCCGCTGGCACTGACCGCAACACCTTTGGAGTGAAGGGAATGACTCAGTTTCACCGCATCGCCGCTCTGTTGGCACTGGCTTTTGTGCTCGGCGGTTGCACCAGCAAACCGGTTTACAACGCCAAGGAAGAGTTCTCGCCGAACCTCGGCTTTACCCAGTCACAAATGAGCCGCGCCATCGTCACTGCGCTCAACGACCGTCAATGGGTCGTGCAATCGGTACGCCCGGGCATGATCAAAGCGGCGATCACCGTGCGCGGTCGTCATCACGCCGAAGTCGACATCCCGTTCACCCCGACCTCGTTCGAAATCGACTACCGCAGCAGCTACGGCCTCGACGCCAAGGACGGCAAGATCCATGGCAACTACAACCGCTGGGTCAACCGCCTGCGCGACAACGTGCTCAAAGAGCTGTCGATCAACCCGGACATCGAAGCCGTCAACGACCTCGGCATCATCAAACAGGGCGCCGACGAGCCGACTTACCTGAGCTTCCGTGAAGGCGTCAAACGCGCCACAGACGCCGGCCTGCTCGACGGCAGCGTGAAGTTCTACCTGGCCGGCGAAACCCTGCCCAAGCAAGTGCGCAAACTCGACACCGTGAGCAGCAGCCGCAAAACCAACGGCTCGAACAAATCCGACGAAGACGCCTGCTTCTGGGCCCTGCAATCGGCGCTCGCGACTCTGCAGAACGCCGCAAAAAAAGCCGACGCCAACGCGGTAATCAACATCGCCAGCGTCGACCAGCGCGACCTGTACAAAGACACCGAGAAATTCCAGTGCCGTGCCGGGCTGGTGGTGTCGAGCGTGGCGTTGCGCGGAGATTTGGCGCACGTGGATTGATGGGATTGTAGAAACGACAAAGGGCGCCATTCGGCGCCCTTTCACAAACAGGTTGGCTTGTCATCGCCGATTACCTGTCTGGCTCTGCGATGGCTGGTCACCCAGGATCCTCAGAGTCTCACAAGCCCCTTGCGGGAACGCTCGCAGTATTGCCCGAATCATCAATCCGGACAACGGCTGGCGTTTAGCCTCACTGCGCCACTTCTGTTGCCATTACAGCCCAAGCGCCCGCCTGACTGCGGCTTTAACGGCGTAGAACTCTTCTGTTTCAAGGTGTGAGATCAGATAGACACGCTTTCCTTCACGATCTCTGCTTTTGATCCGGTCCAGTCGGGAAAGGCTGACAGTGGCCACCATATCGCACTTCGCCCAACAGATCGGGCTGGCGCCTTGAAGATGGCTGGAGAGTTCGTAATGGTGATCAAGTAAGCAATCCGGCGCAGTGGTACTCAGCGGCACGACCGTCACCAACATACTGTTGGTTCTGTGTTTGCGTATCACAACAACGGGTCTGACCTTGACCATCTCAGGTACTTCATAACCTCTGAAGTCGCAGATCAGAACACTACCTTCCTTGGGCTGGTATCGAAGTGGCATCCATGGCACTCACTTAAAGAAATCGATTCTGCGCAAGAAAACAAACACTCGCTAAAACAGTTCGTAACCGCAAATGTGGTGAACACGGCTCCACAAGCAGAACACTCGCCACACAGCATCTACACTCGCTCATGCAGGCCATCAATACGCCTGTCAGAACGGCGGGCCCGGTCGGTCGAGCACTCGCGGTTCTCTTTCACCGTCAAGGAGATGACCATGCAAGTGAAAGCCCTGATCGCCGCCACGCTCTTCAGCCTGCTCCCGAGCGCCAGCCATGCCACCAATCTGATGTACATGCCCTTCGAAACCGTGCTGTCGGATGCGATTCGCGCCGGGCGGCTGGATGGCAGTGTGAAGTTCTATCTGCTCGGCAATGGGCCGCAGGGCACGCAGCAGTTGCTGCGCCGAGGGGTGGTCAGTGATTTGAAGACCAATGGCTTCAACAAGAGTGACCACAACTCCTGCGAGTGGGTGTTGCAGTCGAATCTGATCAAGCTGCAGGCCGATGCCAAGCGGGTCGGGGCGAATGCAGTGGTCAATATCGTCAGTTACTACGACCAGCATGTGCGCAAGGATTTGAATACGTACGAGTGCCGGGCGGGGATATTTGTCACGCGGGTGGCGTTGAAGGGGGATTTGGTGCGGTTGCCCTAACGGCAAGATCAAAAGATCGCAGCCTTCGGCAGCTCCTACAATGGAATTCGCGTTTCCCTGTAGGAGTTGCCGAAGGCTGCGATCTTTTAAGCGGACTCGACCTTGCGCGTAAGCAGGTCGACAAACGCCTTGGCCATCGGCGATTTCTGATCCTTGCGCTGCACCAGCCACACCGCAGACACCGCTTCCGGATCGAGCAACGGTCGATAAACCACGCCGTCGATGCGCATCCGCTGATAAGACGCCGGCAGCACCGAAACCCCCAACCCCGCTGCGACCAGACCGATGATGGTCATCGCTTCCCCCGCCTCTTGGGCGAAGTGCGGGCTGAACCCGGCATCACGGGCCAGACTCAGCAATTGCGCATACAGCCCGCTGCCGTAGCTGCGCGGAAAGAACACAAACGGCTCCAGCGCCAGCGCCGAGAGGAACAGCCCTTCTTCACTGCCCTGTGCCAATGGATGCTTGGAACCGAGCACGGCGACCAGCGGCTCGCGCATCAACTCGACAACACTCAGCGAATCAGGCAACCCCAACGGGCGCATGATGCCCACCTCGATCGACTCATCCACCAGGCCTTCGGCAACTTGCGTGCTACTCATCTCGCGAAGGTTGAGGTGCACCGCCGGAAAACGCTGACGAAAGGAAAAGATCGCCTGGGGAATGGTCGAGTTGAACGGCGCCGAAGAGGTGAAGCCTATCTTCAGCTCACCCAGTTCGCCCAGTTGCGCTCGCCGGGCGACATCCGCCGCTTTATCGACCTGCGCCAGCACCAGCCGCGCCTCCTCCAGAAACAATCGCCCCGCCTCACTCAGCTCGACCCGACGATTGGTGCGCTCGAACAACCGCGCGCCAACCTCTTGCTCCAGCGCCTGAATCTGCTGGCTCAGCGGCGGCTGCGAGATGCCCAGCACTTGTGCGGCGCGGCCGAAGTGCAGTTCTTCGGCGACGGCGATGAAGTAGCGCAGATGACGCAATTCCATGGAAACCCCATTAGGTCGTTAAAGCTATCAAACAGGTCGAACAATATATTGGATAGAAACATTAGCCAGCTATATGATTTTTTCATCGCCTGCCTGGCCGTGCCCTCCGAGGTCTGACGTGAAAACTGCTGTCGCGCCCCTTGCCCATGAAGTCCCGCCTGCTGCGGCGGACGATGTCGTCGCCGAGCTACAAGAGATCTACATCGAAAAAGGCACGCCGATGTTCATGCGCACGGTGCTGGCGCTGTTCAGCGGCGGCTTCGCGACGTTTGCCCTGCTCTACTGCGTGCAGCCGATGATGCCGCTGTTGTCCCATGAGTACGGAATCAACGCGGCGCAAAGCAGCCTGATCCTCTCGGTGGCCACCGGCATGCTCGCCATCGGCCTGCTGATCACCGGGCCGATTTCCGATCGGGTCGGGCGCAAACCGGTGATGGTGACTGCGCTGTTCGCAGCGGCGCTGTGCACCATGGCCAGTGCAATGATGCCGAGTTGGGAAGGCGTGCTGATCATGCGTGCGCTGATCGGATTGTCGCTGAGCGGTCTGGCAGCGGTAGCCATGACTTATCTGAGCGAAGAGATCCATCCGCAACACATCGGTCTGGCGATGGGTTTGTACATCGGCGGCAACGCGATTGGCGGGATGAGCGGGCGCTTGATCACCGGCGTGTTGATCGACTTCGTCAGTTGGCACACGGCGATGCTGGTGATCGGTGGTCTGGCGATGATTGCCGCAGCGGTGTTCTGGAAGATCCTCCCCGAATCGCGCAACTTCCGTTCACGCTCACTGCACCCGCGCAGCTTGCTCGATGGCTTCACCATGCACTTTCGCGATGCCGGGCTGCCGCTGCTGTTTCTTGAAGCATTCCTGTTGATGGGCGCGTTCGTCACGCTGTTCAACTACATCGGTTATCGCTTGCTGGCGGCGCCGTACAACCTTGATCAAGTGTTCGTGGGCTTGCTGTCGGTGGTGTATCTGTCGGGGATCTACAGCTCGGCGAAGATTGGCTCGCTGGCGGATAAGCTGGGGCGACGCAAAGTGCTGTGGGCGACCATTGCGCTGATGTTTGCGGGACTTGCGTTGACGATGTTTACGCCGTTGCTGTTGGTGATTGTCGGCATGTTGATTTTCACCTTTGGCTTCTTCGGCGCGCATTCGGTGGCGAGTAGCTGGATCGGCCGTCGCGCGACCAAGGCCAAGGGACAGGCGTCGTCGTTGTACCTGTTCAGTTATTACGCAGGGTCGAGCATTGCCGGCACGGCGGGCGGGGTGTTCTGGCATCTTGGCGGGTGGAACGGGATTGGGTTGTTTATTGGTGCGCTGTTGCTGATCGCGCTGCTGGTGGCGTTGAAACTGGCGAAGTTGCCGCCTCTCGGTGGCGTAAAAGCCTGACACAAAACCCAATGTGGGAGCGAGCTTGCTCGCGAAGGCGATGGATCAGCAACATTTGCATCAACTGACCCAATGCTTTCGCGAGCAAGCTCGCTCCCACAGTGGATCTGTGTCCGACATTGAATCCTTCAAACAAAAACGCCCGGCATATGCCGGGCGTTTTTTATGGTGTGGCGATCACTCGTGATACTGCGCCGACAATTCATGCACCGCACGCAGGAACGCACCGGCGTGCTCCGGATCAACCTCAGGCGTGATGCCATGGCCAAGGTTGAACACGTGCCCACTGCCCTTGCCGTAGCTGGCCAGAATACGCCCGACTTCAGTGCGGATTGCTTCCGGTTTGGCGTAGAGCACGGTTGGGTCCATGTTGCCTTGCAGGGCAACCTTGTCGCCAACACGGGCGCGGGCGTTGCCGATGTCGCAGGTCCAGTCCAGACCCAGTGCGTCAGCGCCAGCGTCAGCGATGCTTTCCAGCCACAGACCGCCGTTCTTGGTGAAAAGGATCACCGGTACTTTACGACCGTCGTGTTCACGAATCAGGCCGCTGACGATTTTCTTCATGTAGGCCAGCGAAAACTCCTGATACGCCGCCGCCGACAGGTTGCCGCCCCAGGTGTCGAAGATCTGCACCGCTTGCGCGCCGGCCATGATCTGGCCGTTGAGGTACGAGGTCACCGACTGCGCCAGTTTATCCAGCAACAGGTGCATGGCTTGCGGGTTGTCGTAGAGCATCGCTTTGGTCTTGCGGAAGTCTTTCGACGAGCCGCCTTCGACCATGTAGGTCGCCAGGGTCCACGGGCTGCCGGAGAAACCGATCAACGGTACACGCCCGTTGAGCTCGCGACGGATGGTGCTGACCGCATCCATCACGTAGCCGAGGTCTTTGTGCGGATCAGGGATCGGCAGGGCTTCGATATCGGCGAGGGTGCTGACGACTTTTTTGAAGCGCGGACCTTCACCGGTCTCGAAGTACAGGCCCTGGCCCATGGCATCGGGGATGGTGAGGATGTCGGAAAACAGGATCGCCGCGTCCAGTTGTGGATAGCGGTCGAGCGGTTGCATCGTGACTTCGCAGGCGAATTCCGGATTCATGCACAGGCTCATGAAATCACCGGCCTGGGCGCGGCTGGCGCGGTATTCCGGCAGGTAGCGGCCGGCCTGGCGCATCATCCACACCGGGGTGACGTCAACGGGTTGCTTGAGCAGGGCGCGGAGGAAACGGTCGTTCTTCAGGGCAGTCATGTCGGCATCCGGAAAAAAAGTGCGGGCATTTTCTCAGAGCGCGACGCAAAAGGCACGGATGCAGGTCAGCCTTTTGTCTATCGGGTCAATTTATTGCGCTGGAAATACGCCATCAGCAACACAGAGAAACAACTGTGGGAGCGAGCTTGCTCGCGAAAGGGCCGGCACATCCAACATTGCAGTTGGCTGATAGACCGCTTTCGCGAGCAAGCTCGCTCCCACAGGGGTGTTGCTTTGGCTCAGGAGCCGGGATTAGACGCCCAGGTAATCGAGGATCCCTTCAGCCGCATTACGGCCTTCGAAGATCGCCGTCACCACCAGGTCGGAACCGCGCACCATGTCGCCACCGGCAAAAATTTTCGGGTTGCTGGTCTGGTGCTTGTACTGACCTTGCTCAGGCGCAACGACGCGGCCCTGGCTGTCAGTCTGGATTTCGAACTGTTCGAACCACGGCGCCGGGCTCGGGCGGAAGCCGAAAGCGATGACCACGGCGTCGGCCGGGATGATCTCTTCGGAACCCGGGATCGGCTCTGGGCTGCGACGGCCACGGGCGTCCGGTTCGCCGAGACGGGTCTCGACCACTTTGACGCCTTCGACCTTGTCTTCACCGACGATGGCGATCGGCTGGCGGTTGTAGAGGAATTTCACGCCTTCTTCCTTGGCGTTCTTCACCTCTTTGCGCGAGCCGGGCATGTTCGCTTCGTCACGGCGATAAGCACAGGTCACCGATTTGGCGCCCTGACGGATCGACGTGCGGTTGCAGTCCATCGCCGTGTCGCCGCCGCCGAGTACCACGACCTTTTTGCCTTTCATGTCGACGAAATCTTCCGGCGACTTTTCAAAGCCCAGGTTGCGATTGACGTTAGCGATCAGGAAGTCCAGCGCGTCATAAACGCCCGGCAGATCCTCACCGGCAAAACCGCCCTTCATGTAGGTGTAGGTGCCCATGCCCATGAACACCGCATCGTATTCGGCGAGCAGTTGCTCCATGGTCACGTCTTTGCCGACTTCGGTATTCAGACGGAACTCGATGCCCATGCCAGTGAAGACTTCGCGACGATTGCTCAGCACGGTCTTTTCCAGTTTGAACTCGGGGATGCCGAAGGTCAGCAGACCACCGATTTCCGGGTTCTTGTCGAACACAACCGGGGTCACGCCGCCGCGTACCAGCACGTCGGCACAACCCAGACCCGCCGGGCCCGCGCCGATGATGGCGACACGTTTGCCGGTCGGTTTGACCTTGGACATGTCCGGGCGCCAGCCCATGGCGAACGCGGTGTCGGTGATGTACTTCTCGACCGAACCGATGGTCACCGCGCCGAAGCCGTCGTTAAGGGTGCAGGCACCCTCGCACAGACGATCCTGCGGACAGACCCGGCCACAGACTTCCGGCAGGGTGTTGGTCTGGTGCGACAGCTCGGCGGCCTGAAGGATGTTGCCCTCGGCCACCAGCTTCAGCCAGTTGGGAATGAAGTTGTGCACCGGGCACTTCCATTCGCAATACGGGTTGCCGCAACCCAGGCAGCGGTGGGCCTGATCGGCCGACTGCTGGGGTTTGAACGGTTCGTAGATTTCGACGAACTCTTTCTTGCGTTGACGCAACAGTTTCTTCTTCGGATCTTTGCGCCCGACATCGATGAACTGGAAGTCGTTATTCAGACGTTCAGCCATTGTTAAAACCTCATCAAACTCTTCAGGCGCATATCACTGCGGGTTGGCACGAGTGCTGGAAAGCAACGACTTCAGGTTGGCAGCCTTAGGCTTGACCAGCCAGAAACGGCGCAGGTAGTCATCGAGGTTTTCGGCGAGTTCACGACCCCACTCGCTGTCGGTTTCCGCGACGTACTCGTTCAGCACGTTTTGCAGGTGGCTGCGATAGGCTTCCATCGCCTCGCCGCTGATCCGCTGGATTTCAACCAGCTCGTGGTTGACCCGGTCAACGAAGGTGTTGTCCTGATCGAGCACGTAGGCGAAACCACCGGTCATGCCAGAGCCGAAGTTGTAACCGGTTTTGCCCAGAACGCAGACGAAACCACCGGTCATGTACTCACAGCAGTGATCGCCAGTGCCTTCCACAACCGTGTGGGCACCGGAGTTGCGCACGGCGAAACGCTCGCCTGCGGTGCCGGCGGCGAACAGCTTGCCGCCCGTGGCGCCGTACAGGCAGGTGTTGCCGATGATGGCGCTTTCCTGAGTTTTGTAAACGCTGCCTTTCGGCGGCACGATGGTCAGCTTGCCACCGGTCATGCCTTTGCCGACGTAGTCGTTGGCGTCGCCTTCGAGGTACATGTTCAGACCGCCGGCGTTCCACACGCCGAAGCTCTGCCCGGCAGTGCCCTTGAAGCGGAAGGTGATCGGCGCTTTCGCCATCCCCTGGTTGCCGTGCTTGCGGGCGATTTCGCCAGAGATCCGCGCGCCGATCGAACGGTCGCAGTTACAGATATCCAGGTCGAACTCGGCGCCGCTCATGTCGTTGATCGCCGACGAGGCCATCTCGACCATTTTCTCGGCCAGCAGGCCCTGGTCGAACGGCGGGTTGCGCTCAACGCCACAGAACTGCGGTTTGTCCGCCGGGATGTGATCGCTGCCCAACAGCGGCGTCAGATCGAGGTGATTTTGCTTGGCGGTCTGGCCTTCGAGGATTTCCAGCAGATCGGTGCGACCGATCAGCTCTTCGAGGGAGCGCACGCCGAGTTTGGCCAGCCACTCACGGGTTTCTTCGGCGACGTAGGTGAAGAAATTCACCACCATGTCGACGGTACCGATGTAGTGGTCCTTGCGCAGCTTCTCGTTCTGCGTCGCAACGCCGGTGGCGCAGTTGTTCAGGTGGCAGATACGCAGGTATTTGCAGCCCAGCGCGATCATCGGCGCAGTACCGAAGCCGAAGCTTTCGGCGCCGAGGATCGCAGCCTTGATCACGTCGAGGCCGGTTTTCAGGCCGCCGTCGGTCTGCACCCGGACTTTGCCGCGCAGGTCGTTGCCGCGCAGGGTCTGGTGGGTTTCGGCGAGGCCGAGTTCCCACGGTGCGCCGGCGTATTTGATCGAGGTCAGCGGCGAAGCACCGGTGCCACCGTCGTAGCCGGAGATGGTGATCAAGTCCGCGTAGGCCTTGGCCACACCGGCGGCGATGGTGCCGACGCCTGCTTCAGCCACCAGCTTCACCGAAACCAGTGCCTTGGGGTTGACCTGCTTCAGGTCGAAGATCAACTGCGACAAGTCTTCGATCGAGTAGATGTCGTGGTGCGGCGGCGGCGAAATCAGGGTTACGCCCGGCACTGCGTAACGCAGTTTGGCGATCAGCCCGTTGACCTTACCGCCCGGCAGTTGCCCGCCCTCACCCGGCTTGGCGCCTTGCGCGACCTTGATCTGCAGCACTTCGGCGTTGACCAGGTATTCCGGGGTTACCCCGAAACGGCCAGTCGCAACCTGCTTGATTTTCGAGCTCTTGATGGTGCCGTAACGCGCCGGATCTTCACCACCTTCGCCGGAGTTGGAACGCGCGCCAAGGCGGTTCATGGCTTCGGCCAGGGCTTCGTGAGCTTCCGGCGACAAGGCGCCCAGCGAGATACCGGCGGAGTCGAAGCGCTTGAGCACCGATTCCAGCGGCTCGATTTCACTGATGTCCAGCGGCGTATCGAGGGTCTTGACCTTGAACAGGTCGCGGATCATCGACACCGGACGGTTGTCCACCAGCGAGGTGTATTCCTTGAACTTGGCGTAGTCGCCCTGCTGCACAGCAGCTTGCAGAGTGTTGACCACATCCGGGTTGTAGGCGTGATATTCGCCACCGTGGACGAACTTCAGCAGACCGCCCTGCTGGATCGGCTTGCGCGGACTCCAGGCTTCGGTAGCCAGTGCTTTCTGCTCGGCTTCGATGTCGACAAAGCGCGCACCCTTGATGCGGCTCGGCACACCACGGAAGCTCAGGTCGCAGACTTCTTCGGACAGGCCGATGGCTTCGAACAGCTGCGCACCACGGTACGAAGCGATGGTCGAAATGCCCATCTTCGACAGAATCTTCAGCAGACCTTTGGTGATGCCTTTGCGGTAGTTCTTGAACACCTCGTAGAGGTCGCCCAGCACTTCACCAGTGCGGATCAGGTCGCCCAGCACTTCGTAGGCCAGGAACGGATAGACCGCAGAGGCACCGAAACCGATGAGCACGGCGAAGTGATGCGGGTCACGGGCGGTCGCGGTTTCAACGAGGATGTTGGAATCGCAACGCAGGCCTTTTTCGGTCAGACGGTGGTGCACTGCACCGGTTGCCAGCGAAGCATGGATCGGCAGCTTGCCCGGGGCGATATGGCGGTCGCTCAGGACGATCTGGGTACGACCGCCGCGCACGGCTTCTTCAGCCTGATCGGCAACGTTGCGGATGGCCGCTTCGAGGCCGACGCTTTCGTCGTAGTTGAGGTCGATGATCGCCCGTTCGAAACCCGGGCGGTCGAGGTTCATCAGCGAGCGCCACTTGGCCGGGGAAATAACCGGCGAGCTGAGGATCACGCGCGAAGCGTGTTCCGGCGACTCCTGGAAAATGTTGCGCTCGGCACCGAGGCAGATTTCCAGCGACATCACGATCGCTTCACGCAGCGGATCGATCGGCGGGTTGGTGACCTGCGCGAACTGCTGACGGAAATAGTCGTACGGTGTACGCACGCGCTGCGACAGCACGGCCATCGGCGTGTCGTCGCCCATCGAGCCCACGGCTTCGTAGCCTTGCTCGCCGAGCGGACGCAGGACCTGATCGCGCTCTTCGAACGTGACCTGATACATCTTCATGTATTGCTTGAGCTGATCGACGTCGTAAAAAGCCGAACCGTGGTCGTTGTCTTCCATGGTCGCCTGAATGCGCAGGGCATTCTTGCGCAGCCATTGCTTGTACGGATGACGGGACTTCAGACGGTTGTCGATCGCATCGGTGTCGAGGATCTGCCCGGTTTCGGTGTCCACCGCGAAGATCTGGCCAGGGCCGACACGGCCTTTGGCAATCACGTCTTCAGGCTTGTAGTCCCACACGCCGATTTCCGAGGCGAGGGTGATGAAACCGTTGGTGGTGGTGACCCAGCGCGCCGGGCGCAGACCGTTACGGTCGAGCAGGCACACCGCGTAACGACCGTCGGTCATGACCACGCCAGCCGGACCGTCCCACGGTTCCATGTGCATCGAGTTGTACTCGTAGAACGCACGCAGATCCGGGTCCATGGTTTCGACGTTCTGCCACGCTGGCGGAATGATCATCCGCACGCCACGGAACAGGTCGATGCCACCGGTGACCATCAACTCCAGCATGTTGTCCATGCTCGACGAGTCGGAACCGACACGGTTGACCAGCGGGCCGAGTTCTTCCAGATCCATCAGATCGTTGCTGAACTTGGTCCGACGGGCCTGCGCCCAGTTACGGTTACCGGTGATGGTGTTGATCTCGCCGTTGTGGGCGAGGAAGCGGAATGGCTGAGCCAGCGGCCATTTCGGCAGGGTGTTGGTGGAGAAGCGCTGGTGGAACACGCAGATTGCGGTTTGCAGGCGCTCGTCGCTCAGGTCTGGATAAAACGCGGCCAGATCAGCCGGCATCATCAGGCCTTTATAGATGATGGTCTTGTGCGAAAAGCTGCAGATGTAGTGGTCGGAGTCGACGGCGTTGGCCACCGACGAACGACGACGCGCGCTGAACAGCTTCACCGCCATGTCCTGATCGCTCAGGCCTTCGCCGCCGATGTACACCTGCTCGATCTGCGGCAGGCGTTCAAGGGCCAGGCGGCCGAGGACGCTGGTGTCGATTGGCACCTTGCGCCAGCCAATCAACTGCAGGCCTTCAGCGAGGATCTCGCGGTTCATGTTCTCGCGAGCGGCTTCAGCCTTGGCCGGATCCTGGTTGAAGAAGACCATGCCCACGGCATATTGCTTGGGCAATTCGACGCTGAAGGTTTCCTGGGCAATCGCGCGCAGGAACGCATCAGGCTTTTGAATCAGCAGACCGCAACCGTCACCGGTCTTGCCGTCGGCATTAATCCCACCGCGGTGGGTCATGCAGGTCAGGGCCTCGATGGCCGTTTGCAAAAGGGTATGACTGGGCTCGCCCTGCATATGGGCTATCAGGCCGAAACCGCAGTTATCCTTGAATTCATCTGGTTGGTACAGACCTGCTTTCATAGACACTTTCTCACCAGGCTGCCTCTTTTCGAGGCAAATTTCTTTTCAATTCAACCACTTGCATCCTGCGCCGAACGTACGCCGGCTTGGCGGGGGCAAAAGGGTGGTCATTGTACACAGCGACACAGAGGCTCACAAATTTGACGACGAAATGTCGCAAATTCATGTCGCATTTGTGAAAGGTTTAAAGCGATCTGCTGTGCTAGTCAAAACTTTTTTAATTTTGACCGCAACGACTCAAAGACTACTGTGACGCAGACACCACAAGGCACGCGGCCCGTAAGGGCGGCGCGCACTCGTAGAAATTTTGAGGTGCTTGGAGAGGCGGCCTGGGTAAGGCCGCCGAATCTTCAGCGAGTTGTTGCCAGTTCCTGTTGGACGCTGGCGACAGTGCGAGGCCAAGGTTTACCAGCCTGAACCTTCGCTGGCAAGGCCTTGATGGCAGAAACGGCTGCGTCACGATTGGCGAAGTTGCCGTAGGTGATCACGTAGAGAGGCTTGCCGTTGAGAACTTTCTTGAAATACCGGTACTCGCCGCCCTGCTCCTTGACGAAGCTTTGCGCGGCCGTTTCCGAGCTGGTGCCGAGGATCTGCACCACGTAGTTGCTGGTTGGCTGACCGGCGTACCAGCTGCCACCGGCCGCTTTGGCGACGGTAACCGGCTTCTCGGCCGGTTTGGCCGCAGCAACAGGTTTGGCTGGTGCAGGAGCCGGTTTCGCCGCTGGCGCTGCCGGAGCAGGCTTGGCGGTGGCGACTTGGGTTGGCGCAGGAGTCGGTCTGGCCGCCGGAACTGGCACCGGTGTCGGCGCAGGACCTGCCGGAACACCTGCGGGTGGCGCCGAAGTGGTCACGGTTGGCGGTGTGGCGCTGGAGCCTTCCAGAGGCACACCGTCGTCGCCCTCGGTGATACCGCCAGCGGCTTCAGCCAACGGGCCGCGCATGACCGGTTGAGAGTTGCCGACCAACGGCAGCGGCATCGGCTGCGTATTACCGGCGAATTCGACGTTCGGTGCACCGCCATTGGCACCCTGTCCCAATGGCAACTGTGCCTGCTCATTGGCAGGAGCGCCGGTGGTTGGCGCCTTGTTGCGACCCGGCATCAACCAGGCGGCGGCGACCGCGACCACAACGACGGCGGAAATCGCCAATACGTGTTTCTTCGGCATGTTGAACCCCATACTTGGACGCTTGACCGCTGAGCGGCTGGCAATCATGACTTCGATCAGAGCATCGCGAGCGACCTGGTTGATATTGCCCGGCCAACCCTCGGCACTTTCGTGAATATCAGAGATCTGATCCGCGGTGAAAAGTTCGACACCCCGGCCGGCACCTTCGAGCCGTTGGTCGAGATATTCGCGGGTCTCTTCTTCGGTGTACGGCTGCAATTCGATGACGTGGAAACGTTCTTCCTCGAGGTGCAAAGCCTCGAGTTGAGCGATCAGCGACGACTCACCGAACAGGAACACATGCGGGCGACCTTCCGGTGCGCCGGCACCCAGCGCCATCAGCGCTTCGAGGGCGGATTCATCGAGCTGCTCGGCGTCATCCACCAGCAGATAGACTTCCTGACCGGTCAGTGCGAGTTGCACCACTTGATCGAGAATCGCGCCAACTTCGGCCTGAGCGACGTTCAGTGCCTGCGCAACCTGGCGCAGCACGCCAGCGGCATCACCGGCACCACGCGCAGAAACCACCACGCTTTGTACCGACTGCTTGTTGGTGCTGGCGACCAGCGCCTGACGCAGCAAGGTTTTGCCGCTGCCTTGCGGACCGGTGACCACAAGTAGCAATTGGCTGTAGCGCGCCAGATGATGCAATTGACCCAGCACCGGCTTGCGCTGGGCCGGGAAGAATTTGAAGCCCGGCACGCGCGGCGCGAACGGGTCATGACTTAACTGGAAGTGGCCGAGGAACGCCTCGTCGGCATGCAAACTAGTCATCGGAATCTTATTAACCTTTAAGCTGAGCCAGGGCGCGGTAATCCGCTCCCAGCGTGGCCTGTAGAACCTCATGCGGATAATCGTCGGTCACTACCGCTTCGCCCATCCGGCGCAGCAGCACCAGGCGCAGACGACCGTCGATCACTTTTTTGTCGATTGCCATGTGTTGAAGAAAATCGGCTTCGGTCATTTCCGTCGGCGGCACCACCGGCAGACCGGCACGCTGGAACAGCCGAATGCCGCGATCACGCTCCGCGTCACTGATCCAGCCCAGACGGGCAGACATTTCCAGCGCCATCACCGTGCCAGCGGCGACCGCTTCCCCGTGCAACCAGACACCATAGCCCATGTGGGTCTCGATGGCGTGGCCGAAGGTGTGACCGAGGTTGAGCGTGGCGCGTACGCCGGTTTCTTTCTCATCGGCACCCACTACCGCAGCCTTGGCTGCGCAGGAGCGCTCGATGGCGTAAGTCAGGGCTTTCTGATCCAGCGCACGCAGGGCATCGACGTTGTCTTCAAGCCAGGTCAGGAACGGCTCATCGCAGATCAGGCCGTACTTGATAACTTCCGCCAAGCCGGCAGACAGCTCGCGCTCTGGCAGGGTTTTCAGGGACGCCGTATCAATCAGCACCACGTTCGGCTGGTAGAACGCGCCAACCATGTTTTTGCCCAGAGGATGGTTGATACCGGTCTTGCCGCCCACCGAAGAATCGACCTGAGACAGAAGGGTGGTAGGAATCTGGATGAAGTCGACGCCGCGCTGGTAACAGGCAGCAGCGAAACCGGCCATGTCGCCGATCACACCGCCGCCCAAGGCGATCACAGTGGTACGGCGGTCGTGACGGGCAGTCAGCAGACCGTCGAAGATCAGTTGCAGAGTTTCCCAGTTCTTGAAGGCTTCGCCGTCCGGCAACACCACCGAGATCACTGAGAACTGCGTCAGGCTGCGGGTCAGACGTTCGAGATAGAGCGGCGCAACGGTCTCGTTGGAGATGATTGCCACCTGCCGCCCATGGATGTGCGGAGCCAGCAGTTCGGGCTGATCCAACAAACCTTCGCCAATATGAATCGGGTAGCTGCGCTCGCCTAGATCGACCTTGAGTGTCTGCATGTGTCCCCACAGTGAAGATGGAAGCAGGCGTCCTGCCCTGAATTATTGGTTATCTGCGGCCTATAGCGGGTATGACGCCGCTCGCACGCCATCCGCCACAACCTCGACGGGCTGTGACAGGACGCCGAGGATAGCGCATTTCGAACGATGCTTTAACGGGGTGGAAGCTGCGCCAGACGATCAAGAATGTCGAGCACGACCATGCGGGGCGGCCGTTCGTCGGTTTCTACCACCAGATCGGCGATTTCCCGGTAGAGCGGATCACGAATAGCCAGCAGGTCGCGCAGGGTTTTTTCCGGATTGGCCGTGCGCAGCAACGGTCGATTGCGGTCGCGCGATGTGCGTCCGACCTGCTGTTCGACGGAGGCGTGCAGGTACACCACTCGCCCACCCTCATGCAGGGCCTTGCGATTGGCATCACGCATCACGGCGCCACCGCCGGTCGCCAACACCACGCCATCGAACGCGCACAGCTCGGCGATCATCGCCTGCTCACGGTCACGAAAGCCGGGTTCGCCTTCCTTGTCGAAGATCCACGGGATATTGGCGCCCGTGCGCAGCTCAATTTCCTTGTCGGAATCTTTGAACGGCAGGCGCAGCTCTTTGGCCAGTAACCGGCCGATGGTGCTTTTACCAGCCCCCATCGGTCCTACAAGAATCAAATTTCGCACAGAATCAACGACTCACAGCAATCGCCTGGTTATTCATGATACGTGGTGTGAGAAATACCAGCAGCTCGGATTTTTTCTCCGAAACCACATCACGCCGGAAAAGGCGGCCAAGATACGGCACATCGCCAAGAAATGGCACCTTATCTACGACCTTGCTTTGAGTATTTGAGAAAACACCGCCAATCACGATGGTTTCGCCGTCGTTGACCAGCACTTTGGCGTTGACCTCGTTTTTCTTGATCGGCGGCACATCCTGCACTTTGTTCAGGTAATCCGGTTCGTCCTTGGTGACCTTGACCTCCATGATGATGCGGTTGTCTGGGGTAATCTGCGGGGTGACTTCCAATGACAGCGAGGCCTCCTTGAACGACACCGATGTCGCGCCGCTGGAACTGGCCTCCTGATACGGAATCTCGGTGCCCTTGAGGATTTTCGCGGTTTCCTTATCCGAGGTAACGACCTTGGGCTGCGAAACGATTTCACCGTTGCCGGTTTTCTCCATTGCCGTCAGCTCAAGATCGAGCAACACGTTGTCGGTGATGAAGGCGATACCGATCCCGGAAGTGTTGCCCACGGTACCCATGTCGACGAACGGCGAGTTGGTGCTGGTGCTGCCCGGCGTGCCGATGGTGGTCGATGTGCCGTTGCTCACGCCTGAAGTGTTCCAGTTGCCCTTGTTCTGGATCGAGCCGCCCCAGCGCACGCCCAGACTTTTGTCGTAATCGACGTTGGCCTCGACGATGCGCGCCTCGATCATTACCTGACGCACCGGAATATCCAGCTGCGCCACGATCCGCCGCAGTTCGTCGAGGCGATCCTGAGTCTGGTAGGCAATGATGTTATTGGTCCGCTCATCGACGGTGATCGAGCCACGCTCGTCGATTTTAGCCTCGGCACTGGTCACCGACTGGAACAACTTGGCGATGTCCGCAGCCTTGGCGTAATTCACTTGCAACAGTTCGCGGCGCAACGGCGCCAGTTCGGCGATCTGTTTCTGCGATTCCAGTTCCTGACGCTCGCGGGCAGCGATTTCATCGGCGGGAGCCACCAGCAGCACGTTGCCGATCTTGCGTTTATCCAGACCTTTGGTTTTCAGCACCAGATCCAGCGCCTGATCCCACGGCACGTTTTGCAGGCGCAAGGTGATGCCGCCCTGCACCGTGTCGCTAGCAACCAGGTTGAGGTTGGTGAAGTCGGCGATCAGTTGCAGCACCGAGCGCACATCGATGTCCTGGAAATTCAGCGATAGCTTTTCGCCGACGTACGCCTGACGGTCGGCATTACGTTTCTGCAGGTCATCGACGGTCATCGGGCGGATGCTGACGGTTAGCTTGTTGTCGGTCTGGAAGGTGGAGTACTCGTAGGTGCCGCTGGGTTCGACAGTAATAACCGTGCGATCACCGCTCACCCCGGCATTGACGAACTGCACCGGAGTAGCAAAATCCTTGACGTCGAGGCGTACCCGCAACTTGTCTGGTAACTGCGTGCGGGTAAAGCTGAGGATGATCTTGCCGTCATGTTCCTGGATATCCGGAGCGATGGTCGGGTCGGACAGGTCGATGACCACATTGCCCTCACCTGCCGTACCCCGCTGGAAATCCACGCCGCGAATGGTCCGGTTTTTCGGCACAAAGGCCTTGGCCGGTGCCGCAGCCGCTACCGCAGCGCGTGGTGTAACGGCTGCGACTCTCGGCGCCGCCGGCGCGCCCTGCCCGACCACCACGAACAGATTGTTGCCCTCGACCCTCGTGTTGTAAGGCGCCAGTTGCGTGAGGCTGACGATCAGCCGCGTGCGGTCCTTGGCTTCGACTACCGTGGCGGTGCGTGCATTGCCGCTGCCCAGATCAAGGTTCTTGCTGGCCAACTGGCTGGCAACACCGGGCAAATCCAGGGCGATCCGCGCCGGCGATTCGGTGGTGTAGCCCTTGGGCTGTGGCGGTGGGCCGTCGAACGACAACTTCAGCTCGACGCGATCACCCGGCAACGCCGCCACGTCGAGCGTCTTCAGATTGGCCGCGAATACCATCGGCGACATCAGCGCTATCCATAGCGAAAAACCGAGGGTGGAGAAAATCCTGTTCATTGTTCGACTTCCACTATGAGTGCTCTTTCAAAGGAATGGTGCGCGGGCGCTCCAGCCAGGCGCCCTGGCCGTCCGGCACGATTTCGACCACGTCGACCTGTGTTGCGCTGATGGCGACAATGCGACCGTCGTTGCGCCCCAGGTAATCGCCGACCTTTAACCGATGTACGCCGCCAGCACCGCGCAACAACGCAAAGGAGCCGGAAACATTGGAGATCGTGCCGACCATCTCGAACTGCTCGATGTTGAAACCTTCGAGGTATTGCTTGACCCGGTTGGAGTCCGGTTTGACGTTGCGCGAGCCATGTTTCTGCCCAGCCAGATCGACGCGCACCTGGCGCGAGAACGGACTGCGCAGGTTGGCAGCGCTGTAAGTGAATGTTGGGTAAGACCGAAATGTCGGGGTTGGTTCAATCTTGCCCGCCGGGCGCAGGCGCACTTCGTTCATGTAAGTGTCGAGATCGCTGAAGTCATCGCTGCCACCACAACCGTTCAGCGCGAGCAGCGTCATCGACAACGCGATGTAACGAATCGGGGTCATTTCTGCAGCCCCTTGTCGTTATAGCGATAGGTCTTGGCAAGGATGCTCATGCGCAGCTTCGGCCCACCCTCTTTATCGGCAGGAGCGAGTTCGAAGTCATGCAAGGTAACGATGCGCGGGAGCCCCGCCACGCCACTGACGAAGGTAGCAAGGTCGTGATAGGCGCCGGTGACGGTGATCTGGATCGGCAGTTCGATATAAAACTGCTGGGTGACCTCCGGCAGCAGTTTGATCTCTTCGAACTCCAGGCCGCTGCCCAGACCGGTGCGGGTGATGTCTTCGAGCAGGCCCGGCACTTCGGTATCACTGGGCAATTGTCGCAGCAACACGCCGAAGGTGTTTTCCATCTCCTTCATTTGTTGGGTGTACAGCTCAAGGTTGGCTGAAAGACGCGCCTTGCTGGCGAACTGCTCCTTGAGCGTGGCCTCTTCTTCGCGCTTGGCCTCCAGTTGGCTCTCCACATCACTGATAAAAAAGTTATAGCCGAGCGCCAATACCAGCACCATCAACAGCGCCCCGGCGATGGCTTTGACTGCCGCTGGCCACGAGCCGATATTGCTCGTATCGAGGTCGTTGAAATCGATGTCGCGCAGACTTTCCAGCCATTCGGACGGCTTCATTGCTCGTCCTCCAGGGTCTTGGGCTGAGTCTGCCGAACGGTCAGTTCAAACGTGTTGGCCTGATCCACTTGACCTGCGGTCGTCGCTTTCACCTCATTGAGGCTCGGCGCGTCGAACCAGTCGGAGGCATCCAGATTGCGCATCAGCTCGGAGACCCGGTTGTTCGATTCTGCGGCGCCACTGATAGACAGAGTCTTGCCAACCATCTTCACGTCGGTGAAATACACCCCGTCCGGCAGCGTGCGTGCCAGTTGATCGAAGATCCGCCCGCTGATCTGCCGGTTGCCCTGCAAGTCCTGGATGATGCGCATGCGTTCGACCAGTTGCTGACGGCGCGCCTTGAGATCGCTGATCTGTTTGATCCGTTCGTCGACCACGGCGATCTGCTTGCCGATGTAGTCGTTGCGCGCCACTTGCCGCTCGATGGCCGCGCTGATGATTTGATCGGCAATCAGCACCGCGCCGACCGAGCCGACCACCACGCCGATCAAGGCCAGCAGAAAGCGTTTGCGCCGCTCTTCGCGACGCTCTTCGCGCCAGGGCAGGAGGTTGATCCGCGCCATCAGTCGAAACTCCTGAGCGCTAGCCCACAGGCGATCATCAGCGCCGGCGCATCGCTGGCCAGCGCGCCGGCGTTGACCTTGCTGCTCAAGGCCATGTTGGCAAACGGGTTGGCCACTTGCGTCGGAGTGTTCAGGCGCTGCTCGATCAGCCTATCCAGCCCGGGTACCGAAGCCGTGCCGCCAGCCAGCAGAATGTGGTCGACGGCGTTGTATTGCCCGGAAGCGAAGAAGAACTGCAATGAACGTGAGACCTGCTGCACCAGCGCCTCACGAAACGGCTGCAAGACCTCGCTGATGTAATCGTCGGGCAGACCGCCCTGCTTTTTCGCCAACCCTGCCTGCTCGAGGGTCAGGCCATAACGACGCTGGATTTCCTCGGTCAATTGCCGACCGCCGAACAATTGCTCGCGGGTGTAGATGATCTTGCCGTTGTGCAGGACGCTGAGGGTGGTCATGGTCGCGCCGATGTCGACCACCGCCACGGTCAGACGCTCCTGAGAGGCCGCCAGTTGCGTTGCGAGCAAGCCGAACGAGCGCTCCAGTGCATAGGCCTCGACATCGACTACCCGCGCGGTCAGCCCGGCGAGAGCCAGCGCCGCTTCACGGACTTCGACGTTTTCCTTGCGACAGGCGGCGAGCAACACGTTCACCCGCTCGGGGTTGCGCGGTGATAAGCCCTGGACTTCGAAATCGATAGCGACTTCGTCCAGCGGATAGGGAATGTATTGGTCCGCTTCGATCTTGAGCTGGTTTTCCAGTTCGTCGTCGGACAGCCCGGCGTCCATTTCGATGACTTTGGTGATCACGGCGGAACCGGCCACCGCGACCGCCACGCTCTTGAGCCCGGTGCGCGCCTTGACCAGCACACGGCTCAGGGCCTGACCGACGCCTTCAAGTTCGGCAATGTTCTTTTCGACCACGGCGTTGACCGGCAACGGCTCTACCGCGTACGCCTCGACCCGGTAGCGATCACCCTGACGGCTCAGTTCCAGCAGCTTCACTGACGTGGAGCTGATGTCGATCCCCAGTAACGTATTGGCTTTTTTATTGAAGAGTCCCAGCACTACCAATTCCCTATGACTTTCCGTGAGTTACGGACTCTGTAATACGCATTGCGTTCCTTCACCCCGTCTTGACAGAAGCGCAAATGACGCCCCCAACAGAAAAGTGCTTATAATGCCCAGCGTTTTTTTCTGCTTTTTACTGCAAGCGCGGATGGTTCTGTGTGTAGCCGGAGCCCCGTCGCCAAATTCATTCTTTGCCCTGGATGTCCAAACGCCTTGATTCGTCTGCTGAAATTTTTCGGTTGGTCCATCGTCGCCGTTTTCTGCGGACTGCTTTTAGGTCTCAGCGGCGCGTTTCTTTACCTTAGTCCGGGTTTGCCGTCTGTGGAGGCTCTGCGAAGCATTCAGTTGCAGATTCCGTTGCGGGTCTACTCCAGCGACAACAAGTTGATCGCAGAATTTGGCGAAATGCGCCGCACACCGATCCGTTTCGCCGACATTCCCCCCAATTTCATTAATGCGTTACTAAGTGCTGAAGACGACAATTTCGCCAACCACTATGGCGTCGACCCGAGCAGCCTGATGCGCGCCGCGACGCAACTGGTAAAAAGCGGACACATTCAGTCTGGCGGCAGCACCATCACCATGCAGGTGGCGAAGAACTTCTTCCTGACCAGCGAACGCAGCTTCTCGCGCAAAACCACCGAAATTCTCTTGGCCCTGCAGATCGAGCGGCAGTTGACCAAGGACGAAATCCTTGAGCTGTACGTGAACAAGATCTATCTGGGCAACCGCGCTTACGGTATCGAAGCGGCGGCGCAGGTGTATTACGGCAAGTCGATCCGCGATGTCAGCCTGGCGCAGATGGCGATGATCGCAGGCCTGCCGAAAGCGCCGTCGCGCTTCAACCCGTTGGCCAACCCGGCGCGCAGTAAAGAACGTCGCGACTGGATCCTCGGGCGCATGTACAAGCTCGGCAAGATCACCGAAGCGGATTACACTGCCGCGATCAACGAACCGCTGAACGCCAGCTATCACGTGCCGACCCCGGAAGTGAACGCGCCGTACATTGCCGAAATGGCCCGTGCCGAAATGGTCGGCCGTTATGGCAGCGATGCTTACACCGAAGGTTTCCGCGTCACCACCACGGTGCCGAGCAACCTGCAGGAAATGGCCAACACCGCGCTGCACGAAGGTTTGATGACCTACGACCAGCGCCACGGCTACCGTGGCCCCGAGTCGCGCCTGCCGGGCAAGACCCGCGAAGCCTGGGCCAGCGAACTGACCAAACAACGCACTATCAGCAGCCTTGAGCCGGCCATCGTCACTCAGGTCGACAAGAACGGCCTGCAAGTGCTGACCCGCACCGGTGAAGAACACGTCGCCTGGGACACCATGAAATGGGCGCGCCCATTTCTCAACACCAACAGCATGGGCGCCAACCCGCGCCAGCCGTCGGATGTCGCGCAGGTCGGCGATCTGGTTCGCGTACAGCGCCAAAAAGACAATTCGTTGAAGTTCAGCCAGATTCCGCAGGCGCAAGGTGCGCTGGTGTCGCTGGATCCGCAGAACGGTGCGATTCGCTCGCTGGTCGGCGGTTTCGCCTTTGAGCAAAGCAACTACAACCGCGCGATGCAGGCCAAGCGTCAGCCGGGTTCGAGCTTCAAGCCGTTCGTCTACAGTGCTGCGCTGGATAGCGGCTACACCGCGGCCACGTTGGTCAACGACGCACCGATCGTGTTCGTCGACGAATACCTGGACAAGGTCTGGCGCCCGAAGAACGACACCAATACCTTCCTCGGCCCGATCCGCTTGCGTGAGGCGCTGTACAAGTCGCGTAACCTCGTATCGATCCGCTTGCTGCAAGCGATGGGCGTAGGCAAGACCATCGACTACATCACTCGCTTTGGTTTCAACAAGCAGGACCTGCCGCCAAACCTCTCGCTGGCGCTGGGTACCGCAACGCTGACGCCGATGGAGATTGCCACCGGTTGGAGCACGTTCGCCAACGGCGGTTACAAGATCACCCCGTACATCATCGACAAGATCGAAAGCCGCAACGGCGACACGTTGTTCGTTGCCAACCCGCCAACCGTGCCTCAGGGTGGTTCGGCGACGGACGGTATCGCTGCGCCGAGCACTGAGTCGTTCACGGTCAATGCCGCGCCGGTTCCGGGTGAAGCGCCGGGCAACGCTGCCGTACCGCAAGCGCCAGCCGTGGCCGAGCGCATTGTCGATGGCCGTACCACTTACATCCTCAACAGCATGTTGCAGGACGTGATCAAGCTCGGCACCGGCCGTCGCGCATTGGCCATGGGCCGCAGCGATATCGCCGGTAAAACCGGTACCACCAACGAATCGAAAGATGCGTGGTTCTCCGGGTACAACGCCGATTACGTGACCACGGTGTGGACTGGCTTCGACCAGCCGGAAAGCCTCGGTCGCCGTGAATTCGGCGGTACTGTGGCGCTGCCGATCTGGATGAATTACATGTCGGCTGCGCTGAAGGACAAGCCGCCGCACGTGCAGCCTGAGCCGGAAGGCTTGCTGAGCCTGCGCGTGGATCCGGTCAGTGGCCGTGCGGCGACGCCGAGCACACCGGGCGCGTACTTCGAGTTGTTCAAGTCGGAAGACACCCCGCCGTCGGTGAATGAGCTGGGCAATGGCACGGCACCGGGCAGTCCACTGCCGGCGGATGAGCAGGCGCCGATCGATCTGTTCTGATCCGCTGACAATGAAAAGCCTCGCCTTCGCGTGAAGTGCGGGGCTTTTTATTGCCTGAGGATCAAGAGCCACCCTCACCCTAACCCTCTCCCGGAGGGAGAGGGGACTGACCGTGGGAAATTCGCGAGATACGTCGACCTGAAAGCGCATCAGCGCCTATAGATTCAACACAACACTTTCAGGTCGGCGTCACTCTCCAGCATCCCCCAATCAGTCCCCTCTCCCCCTGGGAGAGGGTTAGGGTGAGGGCCCTTGTTGATATGAAATGCGATCCTGAGAATTCCCGAAAACAAAAAAGCCCCGACTCTCACGAGCCGGGGCTTCTGTTTGAAGCGCTACAACGACTTAGCCGTTGAACACGTCATCCACGCTTTTCAGCGGGTAGTTCTTCGGATACGGCAGGGTCGCCACACCGGTCTCGATTGCGGCTTTGGCCACAGCGTCGGAGATCAGGGTGATCAGGCGCTTGTCCATTGGCTTCGGAATGATGTACTCACGACCGAATTCCAGCGGAGCACCACCGTAAGCGTCACAAACGTCCTGTGGAACAGGCAGCTTGGCCAGTTCACGCAGAGCGTTGGCGGCAGCCACTTTCATCTCTTCGTTGATGCGCTTGGCGCGAACGTCCAGGGCACCACGGAAGATGAACGGGAAGCCCAGTACGTTGTTGACCTGGTTCGGGTAGTCGGAACGGCCGGTGGCCATGATCACGTCGCTACGGGTAGCGTGCGCCAGTTCCGGGGAGATTTCCGGGTCCGGGTTCGAGCAGGCGAACACGATCGGGTTCGGTGCCATCGACAGCAGGCCTTCAGCGCTCAGCAGGTTCGGGCCGGACAGACCGACGAACACGTCAGCGCCTGCCAGTGCGTCAGCCAGGCTGCGCTTCTCGGTGGCGTGAGCGAATACTGCTTTGTACTGGTTCAGGTCGTCACGGCCGGAGTGGATCACGCCGGTACGGTCAACCATGAAGATGTTTTCGATGCGAGCGCCCATGCTCACCAGCAATTTCATGCAGGAGATGGCCGCAGCGCCAGCGCCCAGGCAAACAATCTTGGCGTCCGGCAGGGTTTTGCCAGCGATTTCCAGGGCGTTGATCATGCCCGCAGCGGTCACGATCGCAGTGCCGTGCTGGTCATCGTGGAATACCGGAATGTCGCACTGCTCGATCAGAGCACGTTCGATCTCAAAGCACTCAGGCGCCTTGATGTCTTCCAGGTTGATGCCACCGAAGGTGATGGAGATGCGTTTTACGGTGTCGATGAAGGCTTGCGGGCTTTCGGAGTCGACTTCGATGTCGAAAACGTCGATGCCGGCGAAGCGCTTGAACAGTACGCCTTTACCTTCCATCACTGGCTTGGAAGCCAATGGGCCGAGGTTGCCCAGGCCGAGAATCGCGGTGCCATCGGAAATGACTGCAACCAGGTTGCCCTTGCCGGTGTATTTGTAGGCCAGTTCAGGATCGCGAGCGATCTCACGCACTGGTTCAGCTACGCCGGGGCTGTAGGCCAGCGACAAGTCGCGAGCGGTAGCAGTGGCCTTGGTGAGCTCGACACTCAGCTTCCCTGGACGAGGATTGGCATGATATTCGAGAGCGGCAGTTTTCAGATCAGACATTTTGGCATTCCGCTTTTTACTGTTGGACAGACTGGTCAGCGAGGATACGCGCCTCGCAAAGTCCCCACAAGACTGAGCAGTCACCCCTGTCAAGCGCCCTGCCCTACGACTTTGGGCCAAGAGCCACGGCGCACAAGGGCTTGACTGTTCACAATCGACAGAAAAAATGTCTACAATTTTTCTTCAGCGCGGCGTTTGAAACATTGAAGGATCCGTCAGCGGAAGTAGCCAGCGTGACTGACCGGATTGCAATCCGCCGCGCCGCGAACGATCAACGATCCAGCCGCGAGCCTCGATCTGCTTGCCTTTCAGCGCCTGCAAACGGGCATTGTCGAATTGTCCGACCAGATTGGGTGCAACGCGCAATACAAGCGCATCCTGCAACTCGATCCAGATTCCGCCGCGATTGCGCTGAACCTTGCTCACACGCCCACTGATCACGGCGAAACCCGAGCGCTGGATCTGCTCCGCTTTCAGTACAGGCGACTGCCGCCAGAGGCCCAGCCCGGCCAATCGCGCACTGCGTTCGGCGGCTTGCTGGCAGGCGACGAGATCGACATTCGGCGCCACCGCGACCTGGAAACCGAGGCCATCGGCGAGCATTTGCGCTTCGAGATTGGCGCCGCTGGCGCTGTAAATATGCGCGAGCGTACGCCCGTAATGGTCTTTTGCCTGCTTGCCAGGCAGCAAACCGACGCGTCCGCCACTGGCATCGACCAGCGCTTGCAGGCGTTTGCGTGCCGCTACGGCAAACGGTTCGTCGCTGCGACCCTGCTTGCCCAGCTCAGGCGTGTTGAGACCGATCATCCGCACGCTGCGACCATCGCTCAGACGCAGCGTGTCGCCATCGACCACACGCTGCACCGTGACGCTGGCCAGTCCCGCAGGCGCCGGGCAGAAGGCCTGCACGCCGGTTAGCCAAATCGCGGACACAAAAAAGGCGCCCGCGAGGGACGCCTTTTTCAGCAACGAGGAAAAGCCCACCGGGCCCTTCAACCTTACTCTGCAGCAGCAGGTTTCTTGCCGAAAGCACCGAAACGGTCTGCGAAGCGCTGAACGCGGCCGCCAGTGTCCAGAGTCTTCTGCTTACCGGTGTAGAACGGGTGGCATTCGTTGCAAACGTCGATTGGCAGAGCTTTGCCGAAAGTCGAACGAGTTTCGAACTTGTTGCCACAGCTGCAGGTAACAGCGATGACTGGGTAATTCGGGTGGATATCAGCTTTCATGGTGTCTTCCTCAGCTAGCGTGCCGCCACCCAACACTATTGTTGAATACCGCACGTAATTAGGCCGCGGATTCTACCAGACCTTTTCAAACACGCAAGCTGTCACCGAGACCGACCGTCTGCTAGGCTCCCGACCTTGAACGCATTCCTCTGTGGGAGCGAGCTTGCTCGCGAATGCGTTGTGTCAGTCAATGTTCAAGCGCCTGATACACCGCCTTCGCGAGCAAGCTCGCTCCCACAATTGATCTGCGCTCAGCCCTTCTTTTGCGTTTATCGAGATCCCCCCGCGTGCCCGACGCCATTCTGCGCCTAGCCCTGCCTTCACCCTTGCGCCGCCTGTTCGACTATCGAGCCCCGGCCGGCGTGCTGCGTGAACAATTGCAGCCGGGCATGCGCCTGCGGGTACCGTTCGGTCGGCGCGAGATGATCGGGATTCTGGTCGAGGTCACCGACACCAGCGAAGTGCCGGTGGAGAAACTCAAACCGGCGCTGGCCCTGCTCGATGCTACAGCGCCACTGCCACCGGCGCTGTTCAAGCTCTGCCTGTGGACGTCGCAGTATTATCAGCACAGCCTCGGCGACACCCTGAGCTGGGCGTTGCCGGTGCTGCTGCGTCAGGGCGAACTGGCTGAAGCCCGGCAGGAACGTTTCTGGTCCGCCGTCCCCGGCGCCAGCCTTGAAGATCCACGCATCGCCCGCGCGCCGCGCCAGCGTGAAGCACTCGCGACGCTGGCCCAGCACCCGCACGGCGTCGCCCATCAGTTGCTGAGCAAACTGATGTTGAGCAAAGACAGTCTCGATCTGCTGCTGGCCAAAGGTCTGGTGCAAGTCGAGATCCGCCGCCATGCCCCAGGCGCGCGTCACGAACACTGGCTGGCGCAACCGGAATTGCCGCTGAACACCGAACAACGCGCCGCGTACGAAGCGATCCGCGCCGGTTTCGACAGTTATCATGCGTTCCTGCTGGCCGGCGTCACCGGCAGCGGCAAGACCGAAGTCTATTTGCAACTGATCCGCGAAACCCTCGAAGCCGGCAAGCAGGCCTTGGTACTGATCCCGGAGATCAACCTCGGCCCGCAGACCTTGGCGCGCTTCGAGCAGCGTTTCAATGCGCGCATCGCCCTGCTGCACTCGGCGGTCAATGACCGCGAGCGCCTCGAAGCCTGGCTCGCTGCCCGAGATGGTGAGGCCGACATTATTATCGGTACCCGCTCGGCGCTGTTCACGCCGATGAAGAACCCCGGGCTGATCATTATCGATGAAGAGCACGACGGCTCTTATAAACAGCAGGAAGGTTTGCGCTATCACGCGCGCGATCTGGCGCTGGTGCGCGCGCGCCAGGAAAATATCCCGATCGTGCTGGGTTCCGCGACGCCATCACTGGAAAGTCTGCACAACGCCTACACCGGCCGTTACGGTCTCCTACGCTTGAATGAACGGGCTGGCGGGGCCAAACAGCCGCGTTTCCTGCGTCTGGATGTGAAGAGCCGTCCACTGGACAGTGGGATTTCCGGGCCGATGCAGCAAGCCATCGGTCAGACGCTGGCGAATGGGCAACAGGTGTTGGTGTTCCTCAACCGTCGCGGCTTTGCGCCAACGTTGCTCTGCCACGACTGCGGCTGGATGTCCGAGTGTTCACGTTGCGATGCGCGGATGACCGTGCACCAGCGTTACGGCGAATTGCGCTGCCACCATTGTGGCTACGTCGAGCGCACGCCGCGCCAATGTCCGAAGTGCAACAAGGTTGATTTGCGGCCCGTGGGTGCTGGCACCGAGCGCGCCGAAGAGCGATTGGCAATCCTGTTCCCCGATTATCCGGTGCTGCGCGTCGACCGCGACAGCACGTCACGCAAAGACGCGATGAATCAACTGTTCGCGACGATCCAGAAGGGCCAGCCGTGCATTCTGGTCGGCACGCAAATGTTGGCCAAAGGGCACCACTTTCCACGGGTGACGCTGGTGTCGATCCTCGATGCTGACGGCGGCTTGTTCTCCGGTGACTTCCGCGCCAGCGAGCGCATGGCGCAGTTGATCGTACAGGTGGCCGGGCGCGCCGGGCGAGCCGAAGAACCGGGCAAGGTGATTATCCAGACCCACCTCGCCGACCATCCTTTATTGGTGCAACTCACCGAACAAGGCTATTTCGCCTTTGCCGAGCAGGCCTTGAGCGAGCGCCGGGCCGCCGGACTGCCGCCGTTTGCGCATCTGGCGCTGTTGCGTGCCGAAGCGCACAAGCCGGGGCAGGCGGAAGGTTTTCTTGATGAGGCGTGCAGCGAGGCCGAACGCTTGCTGGCCGAGCAGAGTCTGAGCGGGATTGAATTGCTCGGGCCGGTGCCGGCGCCCATGGAGCGGCGCGCCGGACGGTATCGCGCACAGCTTTTGTTGCAAGCGACGGCGCGGGCACCGCTGCATCGGTTGCTGGCGAGCTGGTTGCTGGTGCTGGAGCAAATGCCGAGTGGGCGGGCGGTGCGCTGGTCGCTGGATGTCGACCCTGTAGATTTGTATTGATAGAAAGATCGCCGTCGCGAGCAGGCTCGCTCCCACAAGGATTGCGCCGCTCTTGCTCGCGAAAATGATCTATTTGTCACCGCACATCCACATCCTGCCTGCTAAGGTTGGCAAGCCCGTCTTCGCAACGGATAATGCCCAGTTTTTCCACCCGCGCATCGATGCGCCCGCCGCGCTTGCGGTCGAAAGAGAAGACCATGAAAGACACCATTCGCCAGCTGATCCAACAAGCCCTCACCCAACTCGTCAACGAAGGTGTGTTGCCTGAAGGCCTGACGCCGGCGATCCAGGTGGAGAACGCCCGCGACAAGACGCACGGCGACTTCGCCAGCAACATCGCCATGATGCTGGCCAAGCCTGCGGGCATGAAGCCACGCGATCTGGCGGAAAAAATCATCGCCGCGCTGCCGGCTGACGAGAACGTCACCAAGGCCGAAATCGCCGGCCCGGGCTTCATCAACTTCTTCCAGAACACTCAGGCGCTGGCCTCGCGTCTCGACGCTGCATTGGCTGATGCCCATGTTGGCGTACGCAAGGCAGGCCCGGCGCAGCGCACCGTGGTCGACCTGTCGGCACCGAACCTGGCCAAAGAGATGCACGTCGGCCACTTGCGCTCGACGATCATCGGCGACGGCGTGGCCCGTGTTCTTGAATTCCTCGGCGACGAAGTGATCCGTCAGAACCACGTTGGCGACTGGGGCACCCAGTTCGGCATGCTGATGGCCTATCTGCAGGAAAACCCGATCACCAGCGACGAGCTGTCTGACCTGGAAAACTTCTACCGCGCGGCCAAGCAGCGTTTCGACGAATCCGCAGAATTCGCCGACCGCGCCCGTGGTCTGGTGGTCAAGCTGCAGGCCGGCGATGCCGAGTGCCTGGCGCTGTGGACCAAGTTCAAGGACATCTCGCTGTCGCACTGCCAGAAGATCTACGAACTGCTCAACGTCAAACTGACCATGGCCGACGTGATGGGCGAAAGCGCCTACAACGACGACCTGATCAACGTGGTCAACGATCTGAAAGCCGCTGGCATGCTGGTCGAGAGCAACGGCGCCCAATGCGTGTTCCTCGACGAGTTCAAGAACGCCGACGGCGACCCGCTGCCGGTGATCATCGTCAAGGCTGACGGCGGTTACCTGTACGCCACCACTGACTTGGCCGCCGTGCGCTACCGCAGCGGCAAACTGAAAGCCGATCGCGCGCTGTACTTCGTCGACCAGCGTCAGGCCCTGCACTTCCAGCAAGTGTTCGCCGTAGCGCGCAAAGCCGGTTTCGTCACCCATCCGATGGAAATGGAGCACATGGGCTTCGGCACCATGAACGGCGCTGACGGCCGTCCGTTCAAGACCCGTGATGGCGGCACCGTGAAGCTGATCGACCTGCTGACCGAAGCGCAGGAACGTGCCTACAACCTGGTGAAAGAGAAGAACCCGGAACTGGCCGAAGACGAGCTGCGCAACATCGCCAAAGTCGTCGGCATCGGCGCAGTGAAATACGCCGACCTGTCGAAGCACCGCACCAGCGACTACAGCTTCAACTTCGACCTGATGCTGAATTTCGAAGGCAACACTGCGCCGTACCTGCTTTACGCTTACACCCGCGTCGCCGGTGTGTTCCGCAAACTGGGCAAGGACTTCAACGAAGTCGACGGCCAGATCGTCCTCGAAGCGGCGCACGAGCAAGAGTTGGCAGCGAAATTGGCGCAATTCGGCGAAGTGCTGAACAACGTGTCCGACAAAGGCACGCCGCACATTCTCTGCACTTATCTGTACGACGTTGCCGGTCTGTTCTCCAGCTTCTACGAGAACTGCCCGATCCTCGCCGCCGAGACCCCGGCCCAGATGCAGAGCCGTCTGCGCCTGGCCGCGCTGACCGGTCGCACCCTCAAGCAAGGCCTGGAGCTGTTGGGTCTGGAAACTCTGGAGCGTATGTAAGTTGGCTGCCAAGAAAAAACCTGCACCCAAGCGTGGCGCCAGCCGTTACCAAGCTCCTGCGAAGCAACCGATTCCGGGCTGGCTGTGGATGGCCATCGGCCTCACGGTCGGCGCGTTCATCGTGTTTCTGATGAAGCTGGAGCCGGGCAAGGGCAGCGACACGGTCAAGCGTGAGAAGGTCGAGCAGGCGCAACAGCAGAAAGCGTCGAAGATCGCCGAGGCCAACAAGACCCCGCCGAGCCCGACGCAACCGGTGAAGCCGAAGTACGACTTCTACACCCTGTTGCCGGAATCGGAAGTGATCGTGCCGCCGGACGCCGTGCCGGAGAAGACCTTGCCGACGCCACAAGTGCCGGCCATCCCGACCACGCCGGTGACCCCGGCGGAAGCGGCGAAGATCGACACCGCGCGCGCTCAGGCAGCCCTGGCCGGGATTACCCCGCCGCCAGCACCACCGGTGAGCAAAGCGGCGCCGGTGACCAAGTTCTTCTTGCAGGCCGGCTCGTTCCGCAAGGAAACCGATGCCGATAAAGTTCGCGCGCAGATCATTCTGCTCGGTCAGGCGGTGGCGGTTGAGTCCGGCACGGTGAAGGATGAAACCTGGTATCGCGTTTTGGTCGGCCCGTTCAGCAACCGCGAACAGCTGACTACTGCGCAGAAACAACTGGCTGGCGCCGGCTTCAGCAATCTGTTGTTACAACAACGCCAGAGCCGCTGATTTCGTCAGTAGCACCGCGTCATCGTTCTTCGCGAGCAGGCTCGCTCCCACAGGATATGCGCTAATCCTGTGGGAGCGAGCTTGCTCGCGAAGGCGTCATAACCAGCACCACAAAATTCTGATCTGCCCTGCGCCGTTCGTCCCTCCGCACCCTCCCCGGTTGAAATCCTCTCCAGCACCCCCATATGAATGGGCATAAGGCACTTTCGCCCCGCTGTGTGGAGACTATTCCCTTGACCACCATCGTTTCAGTCCGCCGTCACGGCAAAGTCGTCATGGGCGGCGACGGCCAGGTTTCTCTCGGCAATACCGTGATGAAAGGCAACGCGAAAAAAGTCCGTCGCCTGTACCACGGCCAGGTCATCGCCGGTTTTGCCGGTGCCACCGCCGACGCCTTTACCCTCTTCGAACGTTTCGAAGGCCAACTTGAAAAACATCAGGGCCACCTGGTGCGCGCCGCTGTCGAACTCGCCAAAGAATGGCGCACCGACCGCTCCCTGAGCCGCCTCGAAGCGATGCTCGCGGTCGCCAACAAAGATGCTTCGCTGATCATCACCGGCAACGGTGACGTGGTCGAACCCGAAGATGGCCTGATCGCCATGGGTTCCGGCGGCGGCTATGCTCAGGCTGCGGCCAGCGCCCTGCTGAAAAAGACCGACCTGTCGGCCCGCGAAATCGTCGAAACCGCCCTTGGCATCGCCGGCGACATCTGTGTATTCACCAACCACACTCAGACCATTGAGGAGCAGGATCTCGCTGAATAAGCCTGACGCGGCCCTGTGCCACGGCTTGTTTCTGCTTGAGGACCGTCAATTATTATGTCCATGACTCCCCGCGAAATCGTCCACGAACTCAACCGCCACATCATCGGCCAGGACGATGCCAAGCGCGCCGTCGCGATTGCCCTGCGCAACCGCTGGCGCCGCATGCAGCTGCCTGAAGAGCTGCGCGTTGAAGTGACCCCGAAGAACATCCTGATGATCGGCCCGACCGGTGTCGGTAAAACCGAGATCGCCCGTCGTCTGGCGAAACTGGCCAACGCGCCGTTCATCAAAGTCGAAGCGACCAAGTTCACCGAAGTCGGCTACGTTGGTCGTGACGTCGAGTCGATCATCCGTGATCTGGCCGACGCGGCGATCAAGATGCTCCGCGAGCAGGAAATGACCCGCGTTCGCCATCGCGCTGAAGACGCTGCCGAGGATCGTATCCTCGACGCACTGCTGCCGCCGGCCCGCATGGGCTTCAGCAATGAAGAAGCGCCGAGCTCCGATTCCAACACTCGTCAGCTGTTCCGCAAGCGCCTGCGCGAAGGTCAGCTGGACGACAAGGAAATCGAGATCGAAGTCGCTGAAGTTGCCGGCATCGAAATCGCCACGCCGCCCGGCATGGAAGAGATGACCAACCAGTTGCAGTCGCTGTTCGCCAACATGGGCAAGGGCAAGAAGAAGGCGCGCAAGCTCAAGGTCAAAGAAGCGCTGAAGCTGGTGCGCGACGAAGAAGCCGGGCGTCTGGTCAACGAAGAAGAGCTGAAGGCCAAGGCGCTGGAAGCCGTTGAACAGCACGGCATCGTGTTCATCGACGAGATCGACAAAGTCGCCAAGCGTGGCAACGTCGGCGGCGCCGATGTGTCCCGTGAAGGCGTACAGCGCGACCTGCTGCCGCTGATCGAAGGCTGCACCGTCAACACCAAACTGGGCATGGTCAAGACTGACCACATCCTGTTCATCGCG
Organism: Pseudomonas crudilactis; assembly: GCF_013433315.1. GTDB lineage: Bacteria > Pseudomonadota > Gammaproteobacteria > Pseudomonadales > Pseudomonadaceae > Aquipseudomonas > Aquipseudomonas crudilactis. The sequence goes on from NZ_WXVV01000009.1 coordinate 77,302, forward strand.
TCCGGTGCGTTCCACCTGAGCAAGCCGAGCGATCTGGTGCCTGAGTTGCAAGGTCGCCTGCCGATCCGCGTTGAACTCAAAGCGCTGAGCCCGTCGGACTTCGAACGCATCCTCAGCGAACCGCATGCCTCGCTCACCGAGCAATACTGCGCGCTGCTGAAAACCGAAGGCCTGAACATCCAGTTCCAGCCCGAAGGCATCAAGCGTCTGGCGGAGATCGCCTGGCAGGTCAACGAGAAGACCGAGAACATCGGTGCCCGTCGTCTGCACACCCTGCTTGAGCGTCTGCTCGAAGAGGTTTCGTTCAGCGCTGGCGACCTGGCCAGCAGCCACGACGAGAAGCCGATCCAGATCGACGCCGAATACGTCAACAGCCACCTCGGCGAATTGGCGCAGAACGAAGACCTGTCCCGTTATATCCTGTAAGCCATACTTACAGCAGTAGCGGACCCTGTGGGAGCGAGCTTGCTCGCGGAGAGGCCGTGTCAGTCGACATCAGTGTTGTCTGACACACCGCTTTCGCGAGCAAGCTCGCTCCCACATTTGCTCAAGGGTCGCCCACACATCGGACGCCAGCCCATGACTCAAATCCCCACCGACATCAAACTGCACAAAGCCTCGAAAACCCTGACGCTCACCTACGCGTCCGGCGAGGAATACACCCTGCCCGCCGAATTCCTGCGCGTGCATTCCCCCTCCGCCGAGGTCCAGGGCCACGGCAAACCGATCCTGCAATTCGGCAAGCTCAACGTCGGTCTGAGCAAACTGGAACCGGCCGGTCACTACGCACTGAAACTGACCTTTGATGACGGTCACGACAGCGGCTTGTTCACCTGGGATTATCTCTACGAGCTGGGGCGACGTTATGACGCACTCTGGGCCGATTATCTGGCCGAGCTCAAAGCCGCCGGAAAAACCCGCGATCCGAACGAGTCCATCGTCAAGCTGATGCTCTAGTCCGAGCCTTGCGCTCATTAGAGGGCATTTTCTAAATTCATCTGTTTGAATGCTCCGCTGTATGGCCGAGGATCGGCCTGCTTGCGAAAAAAATTAAACTCGGGTAACCAATGGAGCTGGCAAGTTCCCTGCAGTGCTCTACGACTGTAAAGCAGCTATGCAGAATTAACGGTCACCCGAGCAGTAGTATCTGGCATTGGCTGTGGAACTGCACAGCAGAAAACCGGGTACTCGTCTCAGGACAATGGAGCGTCGTAGATGAGTAACAAGAATAACGATGACCTGAAGTACCAAGCCTCGGAAAACACCCTGGGGCTTAATCCCGTCGTTGGGCTACGCGGAAAGGATCTGCTGGCCTCTGCTCGTATGGTGCTGAAACAGGCCATCAGACAACCGATCCATAGCGTCAAGCACGTCACCCATTTCGGCCTCGAACTGAAGAACGTGTTGTTTGGCAAATCCGAACTGCAACCGGCTGGCGATGACCGTCGCTTCGCTGATCCTGCGTGGAGCCAGAACCCGCTCTACAAACGTTATCTGCAAACTTACCTGGCGTGGCGCAAGGAACTTCATGCCTGGATCGACGACAGCAGCCTCTCTCCCAAAGACATCGCACGTGGCCACTTCGTCATCAACCTGATGACCGAAGCCATGGCCCCAACCAACACGGCGGCCAATCCGGCGGCGGTGAAACGCTTTTTCGAAACCGGCGGCAAAAGCCTGCTCGACGGCCTCTCGCATCTGGCCAAGGATCTGGTGCATAACGGCGGCATGCCGAGCCAGGTCAACATGGGCGCGTTCGAAGTCGGCAAAAGCCTCGGTGTCACCGAAGGCGCGGTGGTGTTTCGCAACGACGTGCTGGAGCTGATCCAGTACAAGCCGATCACCGAGCAAGTCCACGAGCGTCCATTGCTGGTGGTGCCGCCGCAGATCAACAAGTTCTATGTATTCGATTTGAGTCCCGACAAAAGTCTGGCGCGCTTCTGCCTGCGCAATAACGTGCAGACGTTCATCGTCAGCTGGCGCAATCCGACCAAGGCCCAGCGTGAGTGGGGCCTGTCGACGTATATCGATGCGCTGAAAGAAGCAGTCGACGTGGTCACCGCGATCACCGGCAGCAAAGACGTGAACATGCTCGGCGCCTGCTCCGGCGGCATCACCTGCACCGCCCTGCTCGGCCACTACGCGGCGATCGGCGAGAAGAAGGTCAATGCCCTCACGCTGCTGGTCAGCGTGCTCGACACGACGCTGGACAGCGACGTCGCGCTGTTCGTCGACGAGCAGACCCTGGAGACCGCCAAGCGCCACTCGTACCAGGCCGGCGTGCTCGAAGGCAAAGACATGGCCAAGGTCTTTGCGTGGATGCGCCCGAACGATCTGATCTGGAACTACTGGGTCAACAACTACCTGCTCGGCAACGAGCCGCCGGTGTTCGACATTCTGTTCTGGAACAATGACACCACGCGGTTGCCGGCGGCGTTCCACGGCGACCTGATCGAGATGTTCAAAAACAACCCACTGATCCGCCCGAATGCACTGGAAGTGTGCGGCACAGCGATCGACCTCAAGCAGGTCACGGCCGACATCTTCTCGCTGGCCGGCACCAACGACCACATCACACCGTGGAAGTCATGCTACAAGTCGGCGCAGTTGTTCGGCGGCAAAGTCGAATTCGTGCTGTCGAGCAGCGGGCACATCCAGAGCATTCTGAACCCGCCGGGCAACCCGAAATCGCGTTACATGACTGGCGAAGAAATGGCGGCCAATGCCGATGAGTGGCAAGAAAACTCGACCAAGCACACCGATTCCTGGTGGCTGTACTGGCAAGCGTGGCAGGCCGAGCGCTCGGGCAACCTGAAAAAGGCCCCGCTGAAACTGGGCAACAAGGCGTATCCGGCGGGTGAAGCCTCGCCGGGCACTTACGTTCACGAGCGGTAAAACCTGTGGGAGCGAGCTTGCTCGCGAAAGCGTCGTGTCAGTCACCATCAATGTTGAATGATTGATCGCATTCGCGAGCAAGCTCGCTCCCACAGTTATAAATTTGAGAAACAGACTCCATCCACAGGGCCTGAAGCATGCCGCAACCGTTCATATTCCGTACCGTCGATCTGGATGGTCAAACCATCCGTACGGCGGTGCGCCCCGGCAAGCCTCACTTGACGCCCTTGCTGATTTTCAACGGCATCGGCGCCAACCTGGAGCTGGTGTTTCCGTTTGTCGCGGCGCTGGACCCGGATCTCGAAGTGATCGCCTTCGACGTGCCCGGTGTCGGCGGCTCGTCCACGCCTAATCGGCCATATCGCTTTCCCGGTCTGGCCAAGCTGACCTCGCGCATGCTCGATTACCTCGACTACGGGCAGGTCAACGTCATCGGCGTGTCGTGGGGTGGCGCACTTGCGCAGCAGTTCGCTTACGACTACCCCGAGCGCTGCAAGAAACTGGTGCTGGCGGCCACCGCTGCCGGTGCCGTGATGGTGCCGGGCAAGCCGAAAGTGCTGTGGATGATGGCCAGTCCACGGCGCTACATCCAGCCGTCCCACGTGATCCGCATCGCCCCGCTGATCTACGGTGGCTCGTTCCGTCGCGACCCGACCCTGGCCGCCAGCCACGCCGCGAAAGTGCGTTCGGCAGGCAAGCTCGGTTATTACTGGCAACTGTTCGCCGGCCTCGGCTGGACCAGCATTCACTGGCTGCACAAGATCCATCAGCCGACGCTGGTGCTGGCCGGTGATGACGATCCGCTGATCCCGCTGATCAACATGCGCATGCTCGCCTGGCGCATTCCCAACGCGCAACTGCACATCATCGACGACGGCCACCTGTTCCTGATTACCCGCGCCGAAGCGGTGGCGCCGATCATCATGAAATTCCTCCAGGAGGAACGTCAGCGGGCGGTGATGCACCCGCATCCGACACCGCTCGGCGGCTAACCCCGGCGGCAGGCTTTATGCAAGCCTTTAGTAAAGAGTGCGCGGCAGGACGCCGCGCAGGCAGTAACCCGTAACAGCGTCTATGGTGTTCTGGTTCGGTGAGTGTGTTTTTGGCCTGAAGACGAAGGAGTGTTGAGTCATGCGCGACAAACCAGCGACGGGCGTAGTGCCCAGCCCCGCCGTGTTCATCAATGCACAAAGTGCGATCACCGGCCTGCGTGGGCGGGATTTGATCTCGACCTTGCGCATTGTCGCCGCCCACGGTCTGCGCAACCCGATCCACAGTGCGAAGCATGCCTTGAAACTCGGCGGCCAATTGGGCCGCGTATTGCTCGGCGAGACCCTGCACCCAACCAACCCGAACGACAGCCGTTTCGCCGATCCGGCATGGAGCCTCAATCCGTTTTACCGGCGCAGCCTGCAGGCCTATCTGGCCTGGCAGAAGCAGGTCAAAAGCTGGATCGATGAAAGCAACATGAGCCCGGACGATCGCGCTCGTGCGCACTTCGCCTTCACCCTGCTCAACGACGCCGTGGCGCCCTCCAACACCCTGCTCAATCCGCTGGCGGTCAAGGAGCTGTTCAACTCCGGTGGACACAGTCTGGTGCACGGCCTCAGCCATTTATTCGATGACTTGCTGCACAACGACGGCCTGCCGCGCCAGGTTACCAAACAGGCTTTCGAGGTCGGCAAGACCGTCGCCACCACCACCGGTTCGGTGGTGTTTCGCAACGAGATGCTGGAGCTGATCCAGTACAAACCGATGAGCGAAAAGCAGTACGCCAAACCGCTGCTGGTGGTGCCGCCGCAAATCAACAAGTACTACATTTTCGACCTCAGCCCGCAGAACAGCTTCGTCCAGTACGCGCTGAAAAACGGTTTGCAGACCTTCATGATCAGTTGGCGCAATCCCGATGTGCGCCATCGCGAATGGGGCCTGTCGACCTACGTTGAGGCGGTGGAAGAAGCGATGAACATCTGCCGGGCGATCACCGGCGCCCGCGAGGTCAACCTGATGGGCGCCTGCGCCGGCGGGCTGACCATCGCCGCCCTGCAAGGCCATTTGCAGGCCAAGCGGCAGCTGCGCCGCGTCTCCAGCGCGACCTATCTGGTCAGCCTGCTCGACAGTGAAATCGAAACCTCAGCCACTCTGTTCGCCGATGAGCAAACCCTCGAAGCAGCCAAGCGCCGTTCCTATCAGAAAGGCGTGCTCGACGGTCGCGACATGGCCAAGGTCTTCGCCTGGATGCGCCCCAACGATTTGATCTGGAGCTACTTCGTCAACAATTACCTGCTGGGCAAAGAGCCGCCGGCCTTCGACATTCTCTACTGGAACAACGACAACACGCGTCTGCCGGCGGCGTTTCACGGCGACCTGCTGGACTTCTTCAAGCACAACCCACTGACCCATCCGGGCGGGCTGGAAGTGTGCGGCACGCCGATCGATCTGCAAAAAGTCACCGTCGACAGCTTCAGCGTCGCCGGCATGAATGACCACATCACGCCGTGGGATGCGGTGTATCGCTCGACCCTGCTGCTCGGTGGCGAGCGGCGTTTCGTACTGTCCAACAGCGGCCATGTGCAGAGCATCCTCAACCCGCCGAGCAACCCGAAAGCTGCCTACGTCGAGAACGGCAAGATGAGCAGCGACCCGCGTGCCTGGTACTACGACGGCAAACACGTCGACGGCAGTTGGTGGCCGCAGTGGCTGGAATGGATTCAACAGCGCTCCGGTGCCCAGCACGAAACCACGTTTACCCTCGGCAATCCGAACTATCCACCGATGGAGGCCGCGCCCGGGACTTACGTGCGTGTGCGCTGACGCTTAACCGAACTTTTCTAAGAAGACTGGATGAAAACCCGCGACCGGATTCTCGAATGTGCTTTGCAACTGTTCAACGAAAAGGGCGAGCCGAACGTCTCCACCATGGAGGTGGCCAACGAAATGGGCATCAGCCCGGGCAACCTCTATTACCACTTCCACGGCAAGGAACCGCTGATTCTCGGGTTGTTCGAACGCTTCCAGAATGAACTGGCGCCACTGCTCGATCCGCCACCGGATGTGGAACTGGCGCCGGAGGATTACTGGCTGTTTTTGCACTTGATTGTCGAGCGGTTGGCGCAGTATCGGTTCCTGTTTCAGGACCTGTCGAACTTGGCCGGACGCTTGCCGAAGCTGGCCAAAGGGATTCGACAGCTACTCAATGCGCTGAAGCGTACGCTGGCGTCGTTGTTGGCGCGGTTGAAGGCTGCGGGGCAGTTGGTCAGTGATACGCAGGCGTTGGGGCAGTTGGTTGAGCAGATCACCATGACGTTGCTGTTTTCGCTGGATTATCAGCGGATTCTTGATCGTGAAGGGGAAGTTCGATTAGTCGTCTACCAGATCATGATGCTGGTGGCGCCGCATTTGTTGCCGCCGGTTAAGGTCGCCACGGAGCGGATGGCTCTTCAGTATCTTGAAGACCATGACTGAATCAAAAGCCCCTCACCCTAGCCCTCCCGAAACGTCGGACCGCCCGGAGGGAGAGGGAACTGAATGGGGGATATTCGGAAATTACGCCGACCTGATAGTGCATTACCGAATCCATAATCGATAAGGCCTTTCAGGTCGGCGTATAGCGTGAGACACCTCGTTCGGTCCCCTCTCCCTCTGGGAGAGGGCTAGGGTGAGGGGCTGTTGGAATTCAGATACAAAAACGCCCGACCTTCACAGGCCGGGCGTTTTTTTTTGTCCTGAAGAATCAGGACTGACTGGTTGGCGTCGACGGCGTCGATGCAGCAGTCGGGGTGGCCGCCGGAGTCGGTGCTGCGGCGGAGTTCGACGCACTTACCGGAGCTGCCGGGGTGGCCGGCTTGGCGGCAGCAGGTGCTGCTGGCTTCGGCGCAGCGGCTTTCGGTGCGGCCGGTTTTTTCACCGCTGGTTTCTTCGCCGCAGCAGGTTTCGCTGCAGGCTTGGCAGCCGGTTTGGCGGCAGCGGTTTTCGCTGCTGGCTTGGCGGCAGGTTTTGCGGCAGTTTTGGCCGCAGGTTTCGCTGCCGGTTTCGCAGCGGCTTTGGCGGCAACCGGTTTGGCTGCTGCTTTTGCTGCTGGCTTGGCGGCAGCGGTTTTCGCAGCCGGTTTAGCCGCAGCTTTTGCAGCAGGTTTAGCTGCCGCTTTGGCCAGTGGCTTGGCAGCAGACTTGGCCGCGGGTTTGGCCGCAGCCGTTTTCGCTGCCGGTTTTGCCGCAGCGGTTTTCGCCGCCACAGGCTGGGCTTTCAGACCGGTGAGTTTTTCGATCTGTTTGGTCAGTGTGTCGACCTTGCTGTTGAGCGCTTTGACTTCATTGCGGCTCGGTACACCCAGGCGCGAGATCGCGCTGTTCAGGCGCTTGTCGAAAGCCCCTTCCAGCTCGTCCCATTTGCCCAGTGCGCGATCTTTCACGCCGCTGATGCGCGACTTGGCCGAAGAAGCGGAGTCCTTGGCGGCATCGACTTTTTTGCCGACTGCGGACTTGGTGAGCTTCTCGGCTTTCTCGCCGTCTTTGACCAATGTATCGAAGAGCTTGCTGCCGTCAGTGTCGATCTTCGAGTACACGCCTAAACCAGCCAGCCAGATTTTGCGGGAGTAGTCTTCGACTTTCCCGATCCACGAGCTGCCTTCTTTATCGGTGTTCTTTTTACCAGCCATCCCGTTCTCCTTAAGATTTACGCGCGACGCGTTCGAGCAATGCCGTCAGCTCATCGAGCTTAGCAGAGAGTGTCTCAACGTCATGTTTAGACGGAATGCCGATACGATTCAAGGCGCTTGCTACGCGGGAGTCGAATGCCTTCTCGACCTTGTCGAGTTGAACTTCGACACGACCTTTGAAAGAACTTACTTCGCTCTTGGCTTCATCGATCTCGGCGTTGGCCGCTTCGAGTTTTTCGGTGACGGCTTTTTTGCCTTTCTTTTCAACAGTTTGACCAGTCTTGATCAACTCTTGAAAGTAGTCGCTGCCCTCTTGGCCGACCTTGGCGTAGGCACCCAGGCCTGCCAGCCAGATCTTGCGGGCATAGGATTTGACGTCGCTCAGAGCGGTTGTCGAAGCGTCGATTTTTTTCTTCAAAATTACTTTGGCCATGGTGCACCTCACGCGCAGAAGGTTTGAGGAACTGCCCGGGAAAGTGTCGGGCTCAGGCACAAAGTAAGGAGATAAATTAGAAACGGCACCCTAACAACTGACATGAACCTCAGGCCTTGCACAAAACAAATGTAGGAGTGAGCCTGCTCGCGATGGCGGTGTATCAGTCAAAAATGATGTCGACTGACCGAGCGCTATCGCGAGCAGGCTCACTCCTACAGGGGATCGTGTTTCAGACCAGAGCTTTGTCGAGCGCCTTCTCGATCTCGGCTTTGATCATGCCGCTCATGGCCGACATCATGATGCCCAGTTCCACGTCGACCTTGATCGAATCGTCCGCCACATGCACTGCGCCTTTCACGCCCGAGCGTTTGAGGTTCAGGGTGTCGCCGGCCCATTGCGGCTCCAGGCCATATTGCTCGGAAAGTTTCTGCGCCAGCTTGTCGGCCTTCTCGCGGGCGGCTTCCTTGCCCAGATTGTGGGCACGCTCAACAGTGATTTTGGCCATTGATTGACTCCTGCTTTTTGAATGGGGCGAAAAAGATGTGTCGGTAAATCTTGACCGCCGCTGCGGCAAATCGTCCCGAAGGTTGCCCATCTTACCTTTAGCCATTCCAAGACAAAGCATGGCTTGGGGATTAGAATGTCGCGCATTCTCTTTTGGTGACAGCGATATGACTGATCAGCGCAAAGGCAGCGATGCCGAACCCACCACTCACTTCGGCTTCAAAAACGTTCCGGAAAGCCAGAAAGCGGAAAAAGTCGCTGAGGTTTTCCACTCGGTAGCCGCCAAGTACGACCTGATGAACGACCTTCTGTCGGGCGGCATGCACCGGCTGTGGAAGCGTTTCGCGATCGAACTGTCGGGCGTGCGCAGCGGTAACCGCGTGCTGGACATCGCCGGAGGTACCGGCGACCTGACCAAAAAGTTCTCGCACCTGGTCGGCCCTACCGGTCAGGTGGTATTGGCCGACATCAACGAATCGATGCTCAAGGTCGGTCGTGACCGCCTGCTCGATCTGGGTGTCGCCGGCAACGTCGAATTCGTCCAGGCGGACGCGGAAAAACTGCCGTTCCCGGATAATCACTTCGACTGCGTGACCATCGCCTTCGGCCTGCGCAACGTGACGCATAAAGAAGACGCCCTGCGTTCGATGCTGCGCGTGCTCAAGCCCGGCGGACGCCTGCTGGTGCTGGAATTCTCCAAGCCGACCAACGCGCTGATGTCGAAAGCCTACGACGCCTACTCGTTCGCCTTCATGCCACTGATGGGCAAGCTGATCACCAACGACTCGGAAAGTTATCGCTACCTGGCCGAATCGATCCGCATGCACCCGAATCAGGAAACCCTGAAGTCGATGATGGTCGACGCCGGTTTTGACCGCGTGACCTATCACAACATGACCGCAGGCATCGTCGCCCTGCACCGCGGCATCAAGCCCTGATGCTGCTCACCGGGCTGCTCGCCAGCGTTGAACTCGGCCTCAACCGGGTGCTGCGTCTCGACAGCACGGCGCTGCCGCGGCTGGCGCATTTGACCGGCAAGGTGATTGCCGTCGACTGCCGCAGCCCGGCGCTGCAACTGTTCATTCTGCCGAGCGACGAAGGTCTGATGCTGGCCTCGCACTGGGAAACCGGTGTCGACTGCACCCTGCGTGCGCCGGCGTCGAGCCTGATCAAACTGGCCGTGAGCAAAGACAAGACCGCGGTGCTGCACGCCCCGGAAGTCGAACTTGATGGCGACAGCGGCGTGCTGCTGGAGCTGGCCGGTGTGCTGCAAGACCTTGAGCTGGACTGGGAGTACGAACTCTCGCGCTGGCTCGGCCCGGTCGCCACGCAACTGGTCGGTGGCCATCTGCGCAGCCGCGCACGCTGGTATCAACAAGGATTTGCCAGCCTCAACCAGAATCTCGCCGAATACCTCGCCGAAGAATCGCGCACCCTCGTCGGGCAGCGCGAAGCCGAAGCGCGGTTCAGCGAACTGGACCGGATCAAACTTGATCTGGAACGTCTCGAGGCGCGTTTCGAGCGCCTTTCCCGATCCCTCGACCCAAGCGATAACGCATGAAGCTGCTTGCCGTCCGCCGTCTGTTGCGCATCCAGCGCGTCGTGATCCGCTACCGCCTCGATGACCTGCTGTTCGATCTGCCGTTGCCGTGGTTCCTTCTGGCGCTGCGCTTTGTGCTGCCGTGGCGCTGGTTCCCGCGCAAGCCACTGGATCTGAGTCGGGGTGCGCGTTTGCGCCTGGCGTTGCAGGATCTCGGGCCGATTTTCATCAAGTTCGGGCAGATTCTTTCGACCCGCCGCGACCTGTTGCCGGAAGACATCGCCGATGAGCTGATGCTGTTGCAGGACCGCGTGCCGCCGTTCGATTCGCAGCTGTCGATCAAGCTGATCGAAGAACAGCTGGGCAAGAAGATCAGCGACGTGTTCAGCCGTTTCGACGTCGAACCGCTCGCCTCGGCCTCGGTGGCGCAAGTGCATGCCGCGCAGCTGAAAACCGGCGAGGAAGTCGTAGTCAAAGTGATCCGCCCGGGCCTGAAGCCGATCATCGCGCAGGATCTGGCGTGGCTGTTCATCCTCGCCCGCGCCGCCGAAAAACTCTCGGCCGACGCGCGTCTGCTGCACCCGGTCGATGTGGTCCAGGACTACGAAAAAACCATCTACGACGAATTGGATCTGCTGCGCGAAGCGGCCAACGCCAGCCAGTTGAAGCGCAACTTCGAAGGCTCGCCGCTGCTCTACGTGCCGCAAGTCTATTGGGACTGGTGCCGGCCGAAAGTGCTGGTGATGGAACGCATCTACGGCATTCAGGTGACCGATCTGGCGACTCTCGCCGATCAGCGCACCGACATGAAAATGCTCGCCGAACGCGGTGTGGAGATCTTCTTCACTCAGGTGTTCCGCGACAGTTTCTTCCATGCCGACATGCATCCCGGCAACATCTTCGTCAGCACCGTCAATCCGTGGAGCCCGCAGTACATTGCGATCGACTGCGGCATCGTCGGCAGCCTGACCCCGGAAGACCAGGATTATCTGGCGCGCAACCTGTTCGCGTTCTTCAAGCGTGATTATCGCCGCGTGGCGCAATTGCACATCGATTCGGGTTGGGTGCCGGCGGAAACCAAACTCAACGAATTCGAAGCGGCGATCCGCACCGTGTGCGAACCGATCTTCGAAAAACCGTTAAAAGATATTTCATTTGGCCAGGTGCTGATGCGCCTGTTCCAGACCGCGCGACGCTTCAACATGGAAGTGCAGCCGCAACTGGTGCTGCTGCAAAAGACCCTGCTGAACATCGAAGGCCTCGGCCGTCAGCTGTACCCGGATCTGGACCTGTGGAACACCGCGCAGCCATTCCTCGAACGCTGGATGCGCGAGCGCGTCAGCCCGAAAGCCTTGCTGGGCAACGTGCAGAGCCAGTTTGAACAACTGCCGCATCTGGCGAATATGGCTCGTGATCTGCTCGAACGCATGTCGCAACCACACGCCTACGACCCGCCACCGCCATGGCACAAACGCAAGGATGACTGGTTCCTGCGCCTGCTCGGTTGCGCGCATCTGGCCGGCGGGGTGATCCTCTCCATCGGTGGCCCATTGCACGAATTGGGGCATTGGCCGGCGGGAATCATGGTGGCAGTCGGCTTGTATCTGGTCGTTCGCCGATAGCCAGTTTCGTGATCGGCTGGCACACTGTTTCAACGCCTGAACCCGACTATTGAAGTGTGGGTTCGCTGTCGGAGTCGAAGATGAAAAACTGGTTGGACGAGATCAAGTGGGACGCTGATGGCCTGGTGCCGGCGATTGCCCAGGATCACAAGACCGGACGCGTGCTGATGATGGCCTGGATGAACCGCGAAGCGCTCGAACTGACCGCTGCGGAAAACCGTGCCATCTACTGGTCACGTTCCCGTGGCAAGCTGTGGCGCAAAGGCGAAGAGTCCGGCCATGTGCAGACGCTGCATGAAATGCGTCTGGACTGTGATGCCGACGTGATCATCCTGATGGTTGAACAGATCGGCGACATCGCTTGCCATACCGGCCGTCAAAGCTGCTTTTACCGTGTCTTCGAAAACGGCGACTGGAAAACCGTCGATCCGGTGCTGAAAGACCCGCACGCTATCTATTCCGCAGGACACAAACATGAGTGACACCCTGACCCGCCTGGCCGAAGTGCTCGAAGAGCGCAAAGGCGCAGCCGCCGACAGCTCTTATGTGGCTAGTCTGTATCACAAGGGTTTGAACAAGATTCTGGAGAAAGTCGGCGAAGAGTCGGTCGAAACCATTATTGCCGCCAAGGACGCCGCCATCAGCGGCGACTGCAGCGACGTGATCTACGAGACCGCCGACCTGTGGTTCCACAGCATGGTCATGCTCGCCCAACTGGGGCAGCATCCGCAGGCCGTGCTGGATGAACTGGATCGTCGCTTTGGCCTGTCCGGACACGTCGAGAAAGCCTCGCGTCCGTCCGCCTGAACAATTTTTAGAGAGGAACAGCAACATGGGCATTTTTGACTGGAAACACTGGATCGTCATTCTGGTTGTCGTGGTGCTGGTGTTCGGCACCAAGAAACTGAAAAACCTCGGCACCGACGTTGGCGAATCGATCAAGGGCTTCCGCAAAGCCATGAACGACGATGAAAAACCGGCCGCTGATCCAACCGTGACGCCTGCGCAGCCAGTGCCACCGGTACAGCCGCAAGCCACCGCTCAGGCCAATCCGCCGCACACCATCGACGTGCAGGCGCAGAAAGTCGAAGAGCCGATCCGCAAAGACGTGTGAGCACTGACTAATGTTTGGTATCAGCTTCTCTGAACTGCTGCTGGTCGGCCTCGTGGCCCTGCTGGTGCTGGGTCCCGAGCGTCTGCCGGGCGCTGCGCGTACCGCTGGCCTGTGGGTCGGACGACTGAAGCGCAGCTTCAACGCGATCAAACAGGAAGTAGAACGTGAAATCGGTGCCGACGAGATCCGTCGGCAACTGCACAACGAGCACATTCTGTCGCTGGAGCAGGAAGCGCGGAAGATCTTCAGCCCGGTTCAGCAGGAGCCGACACCGGTTGAGCATGTGGGCGAGCAGACGATTCATGCGCCAACCACGCCCGTTGCACCTGCACCTGCTGCCGTTGTAGCGCCGACAGAACCAGTGCCCGCTGCTGACACTTCAGTTGAACATGTAGCTCCGACTGCCGCGCCGATCACACCCGCGCCTCACGACACCACTTTGCCGCCGCGAGCCCCATGAGCGATCTCCCCGAAAACGACCAGCACATGCCGCTGGTTTCGCACCTCACCGAGTTGCGCACCCGCCTGCTGCGTTGTGTGGCGGCGATCTTCATCATCTTCGCCGGGCTGTTTGCGTTCACCCAGCAGATCTACACCTTCGTCTCGACGCCGCTGCGCCAGTACCTGCCGGTCGGCGCGACGATGATCGCCACCGACGTGTCGTCGCCGTTCCTGACGCCGCTGAAGCTGACGATGATGGTTTCGCTGTTCCTCGCGATCCCGGTGATCCTGCATCAGATCTGGGGCTTTATCGCACCGGGTCTGTACAAACATGAGAAACGCATCGCGGTGCCACTGCTGGTGTCGAGCATTCTGCTGTTCTACACCGGCATGGCGTTCGCCTATTACTTCGTGTTCCCGCTGATCTTCAAGTTCTTCGCCGCAGCCACCCCGGCCGGCGTGGAAATGATGACCGACATCGCCAGTTACCTCGATTTCGTCATGACGCTGTTCTTCGCCTTCGGCGTGGCGTTCGAGATCCCGGTGGCCGTGGTGCTGCTGGTATGGATCGGCGTGGTCGACGTCAAATACCTGAAGAAGATCCGCCCGTACGTGATCATCGGCTGCTTCGTGGTCGGCATGATCCTGACGCCGCCGGACATCTTCTCGCAGACCCTGCTGGCCGTGCCGATGTGGATGCTGTTTGAAATCGGCATTCTGTTCGGTGGTTTGATCAGCAAGCGCGAACGCCCGGACGAGAACCCGGCCGACGACCACAACGACCAGCCGCCAGCGACCCAGGCATGAACCTGCTGTTGCTCGAAGAGGCCGATTTCATTGCGGTCGACCGCGTAGTGCTGCGTGATCGACGCCTGACCCATATGCAGGAAGTTCACCGTTCGGAAGTCGGTGACAACCTGCGCGTCGGCCGCATCAACGGGCTGATGGGTTCGGCTGAGTTGCTGCGCCTCGAAGCGGGTGAAGCCGAATTGCGCGTCTGCATCGATCAGCCGCCCCCGGCAAAGCTGCCGTTGACCCTGGTATTGGCGCTGCCCCGCCCGAAAATGCTCCGCCGGGTGTTCCAGACCGTGGCGACCATGGGCGTGTCGAAGGTGATTCTGGTCAACAGCTATCGGGTCGAGAAGAGCTTCTGGCAAACGCCGTTTCTTGAGCCTGAGGCGATTCGCGACAATTTGATCCTCGGCCTCGAACAGGCCCGCGATACCGTGCTGCCGGAAATCATCATCGAGAAGCGCTTCAAGCCGTTTGTTGAGGATCGGCTGCCGGCGATTACCGAAGGCACCCTCGGTCTGGTCGGCCATCCCGGTAACTATCCACCGTGCCCACGCGCGCTCAGCGAACCAGTGACGTTGGCCATCGGCCCTGAAGGCGGCTGGATCCCCTACGAAATCGATCTGCTGGCCAAGTCCGGCCTGCATCCGGTGCAATTGGGTGATCGAATTCTGCGCGTCGAAACCGCCGTCACCGCCCTGCTCGCCCGGCTCTTCTGATTCTGCGCACCGGATAAATGGTGTTACAGATTGCCATCATTCGGCCGATACCCTCTCCATAAGTCCAATTAGTGGTCCGAAGGGAGTGGTCGCATGTACCGTTGGTTAGCCGAGAATCTTGGGAACGTCAGCGTCAAACGCAAGCTGGGCATCGGTTTCGGCCTGGTGCTGTTGCTGACACTGTTGATCACCTTCACCGGCTGGACCGGTATGAGCGGCATCATCAGCCGCGGTGACAAACTCGGGTTTATCTCCAGCCTTAACGAGCTGACCAAGGACCTGCGCCTGGCACGTCTGGACTACGAAGCACGCCGTGGCGAACAAGGCCCGGGCGCGGTCACCGATCTGCTGAACAAACTCGACAGCGGCCTGCAAACCGCACGCAGCCTGATTGAACAGCCGTCCGACGCGGCGATGGTCGATCAACAGCTGGCCGCCGTCGCCGAGTACAAACGCGCCTTTGCCGACATGACCCAGGCCACCGTGCAGCGCGAGGATGCCCGCAGCAAACTCGGCGCCAGTGCCGACAATGCCGTGGCGAAAGTCGCCGAAGTGGAAAAATCCATGCTGGCGGGTGACAGCGTCGCGCAATTCAACAGCGTGATCGAGCTGAGCAAACTCTTGCAGCAAGCGCGTTATCAGGTGCGCGGCTACACCTACAGCGGCAAGGCCGAAGCCGAGCAACCGGCCCTCGACGCCATCGACAACGCCCTGAAAAACCTCGACAGCCTGCCGGCAAAACTGCCGGAACAGCACATTGCCAACCTGAAACAAGCCACGGACTCGATCAAAGCCTATCGCGCAGCGGTTGCGCAGTTCCGCGACTCGCAGGTCAACAACGCCAAGGCCGCCGCGCGCATGTCGACTCAGGGTGACATCCTCATCGACGTCAGCAAGAAGCTCACTGAATCGCAAACCGTGGTGCGTGACACCGATGCCGCGCACGCCAAGAACATGCTGATCATCGCCACCCTGCTGGCCGTTGCGTTCGGCCTGCTGGCCGCTTGGGCGATCACTCGCCAGATCATCATCCCGCTGAACCAGACCCTGAAAGTCGCCGAGCGCGTCGCTGCCGGTGACCTGACGCACAACCTGGTCTCCCTGCGTCGCGACGAGCTCGGTCAATTGCAGCGCTCGATGCAGAGCATGACCCAGGGTCTGCGCGAACTGGTGGGCGGCATCAGCGATGGCGTCACCCAGATCGCCAGCGCCGCTGAAGAGCTGTCGGCGGTGACCGAGCAGACCAGTGCCGGGGTCAATAATCAGAAAATCGAGACCGATCAAGTCGCCACGGCCATGAACGAAATGGCCGCCACCGTGCAGGAAGTCGCGCGCAACGCCGAGGAAGCGTCCGAAGCCGCCGTCGCCGCCGACCAACAGGCGCGCGAAGGCGACAAAGTGGTGGGCGAAGCGATCGCGCAGATCGAGCGTCTGGCCGTTGAAGTGGGTCACTCCACCGAGGCCATGGGCGAACTCAAGCGCGAAAGCGACAAGATCGGCAGCGTCCTCGACGTGATCAAATCCGTGGCCCAGCAAACCAACCTGCTGGCCCTCAACGCAGCCATCGAGGCCGCGCGTGCCGGTGAGGCCGGGCGTGGGTTTGCCGTGGTTGCCGACGAAGTGCGCAGCCTCGCCCAGCGCACGCAAAAATCCACCGAAGAGATCGAAGAGCTGATCGTCGGCCTGCAAAACGGCACCCAGCAAGTGGCGACGATCATGGACAACAGCCGCACCCTGACCGACAGCAGCGTCGAGCTGACCCGTCGTGCCGGTGGTTCGCTGGAAAGCATTACGCGCACCGTGTCGGCGATTCAAGCGATGAACCAACAGATTGCGGCAGCGGCCGAGCAGCAGAGCGCAGTGGCTGAAGAGATCAACCGTAGCGTGCTGAATGTGCGGGATGTGTCCGATCAGACATCGGCGGCGAGTGAAGAGACGGCGGCTTCCAGTGTTGAGCTGGCGCGGCTGGGCACGCATCTGCAGATGCTGGTGGGTCGATTCAAGGTTTGAAGTGATTCATCGGCCTCGGCTCACTGTGGACCGGGGTGATGCCATTCGCGAGCAGGCTCGCTCCCACATTGGACCGCGTCCGCCTGGACTACTCGGTCAACTGTGGGAGCGAGCCTGCTCGCGAAGGCGTCCTGAGAGACGCCGAAACTACAAGACCTGACGTAAGAAGGCCTGGGCGCGCGGATCCTTCGGTGCATCAAAGAACGCTGCCGGCGCGGCATCTTCCAGCAACTTGCCGTGATCGAAAAACAACACCCGATCCGCCACTTCCCGGGCGAAGCCCATTTCGTGGGTGACACAGACCATGGTCATGCCTTCCACGGCCAGGTTTTTCATCACGTCCAACACCTCTCCGACCATCTCCGGGTCGAGCGCCGAGGTCGGCTCATCGAACAACATCACCTTCGGCTCCATCGCCAGCGCCCGGGCAATCGCCACCCGTTGCTGTTGTCCGCCGGAAAGGCGTGACGGAAACTCGTTGGCCTTCTGTGCGATACCGACCTTTTTCAGCAACTCCATCGCCTTGGCCTCGCGCTCTTTCTTGCCGCGCTTGCGCACGACTTTTTGCGCCAGACAGAGGTTTTCCAGCACGGTCATGTGCGGGAACAGGTTGAAATGCTGGAAGACCATGCCGACTTCGCGGCGGTAGGCGTTGACGTCGGTTTTCGGGTCGGCCAGTTGCAGGCCGTCGATGCTCACCGAGCCGGAATCGAATTCTTCCAGGCCATTGAGGCAGCGCAGGAAGGTCGACTTGCCGGAACCCGACGGGCCGATCACCACCAGCACTTCGCCCTTGGCTACCGTGGTGCTGACGTTATCCACCGCGCGTACCACTTGCCCACGGGTGTCGAAGACTTTTACCAGATCGCGGACTTCAATCACTTTGCGCGAGCCTCCGCTCAAGCCGGCTGGCGATTTTCGACAGCGGCAGGTTGATCAACAGGTACAGACCGGCGACGCAGAACAGAATCTCGAACGGCGAGAACGAGGTGGTGATGACTTCACGGCCGCTTTTCAGCAGCTCGGTGATGGCAATCACCGACACCAGCGAAGTGTCCTTGACCAGACTGATGAACTGCCCGGCCAGCGGTGGCAGCACGCGTTTGAATGCTTGCGGCAGCACCACGTGGCGCATCGACTGGCCGGCGCTCAGACCGAGCGAGCGCGCCGCTTCGTTCTGGCCACGGGCAATCGATTGCACGCCGGAACGGATGATCTCGGCCACGT
The DNA here is from genome assembly GCF_013433315.1 of Pseudomonas crudilactis. Taxonomy (GTDB): domain Bacteria; phylum Pseudomonadota; class Gammaproteobacteria; order Pseudomonadales; family Pseudomonadaceae; genus Aquipseudomonas; species Aquipseudomonas crudilactis. The sequence continues at coordinate 95,259 of NZ_WXVV01000009.1, forward strand.
AGGCACCGGTGAACAGCGACAGCGCGGCAATCCCGGCGAACTCGCGGGACAGGTTCATCACCGTGCCGATGAAGAAATAGAAAATGAAAATCTGCACCAGCAGCGGCGTACCGCGCACCAGTTCGACGTAAATGGTCGAGAGGTCGCGCAGGGTCGGGTTGCTCGACAGACGGCAGAGGCCGGTGACCAGACCGATCAGCAACCCGAGAATCCCGGACACCACCGACAGCCACAGCGTTGTCCATAGCCCCCACAACAGCGGCCCTGCCGCCCAATGTCGAGTGACACCCACGACGTCACCTTCAGCGACATCGTCGCCCTGAGCGAATTGCAGGCTGTTCTCGTCGACGGTCAGGTGCTGCTCGTCACCGGCGTCGTTGCGCAGGGTGACAACAGCGCTGCCGCCCTTGCGCACCAGTTCGGTGACAGTGGAGATGTCGGTGGCACGCTGGGTTTCTTCCGCCTGATAGGCGAAGTACTGCGGCACGCGGTTCCAGCGCCATTCGTAGGACATCAGCGACGTCGCGTAATACAACGCGCCGGCCAGGCCGACCAGCACCAGCACGGTGAGGACGTGCCAGGGCCATTGGGCTTTTTTATGTTTCATTGCAGGTTCCGGATTTTGTGTTGCTCTGGAGGGCCCCTTCGCGAGCAAGCTCGCTCCCACAGGAGAATGCATTCCAATGTGGGAGCGAGCTTGCTCACGAATGGGGCGACTCGGTCTATCTGACCGGGCTTATTCCATGTCCTTGAGCCACTCGGTGCTCTTGAACCACTTGTCATGGATGCGATCGTAGGTGCCGTCTTCGTGGATCTGGTGCAGGAAGTTATTGATGAAGTTGAGGCTGTCGTAGTCACCCTTCTTCAGACCGAAGGCCAAAGGCTCGTAGGTGAACGGCTTGTCGAGGAACACCAGTTTGCCAGCGCCGACCTTGGTCACCGCGACAACGTTGTACGGCGCGTCGTAGATAAAGGCGTCAGCCTTGCCATTGACCACGTCGAGCACGGCTTCCTGCTCGTTGTCGTAGCCGTGGTACTTGGCTTTGGAGATCAACTTCTTGGCGACCATTTCACCGGTGGTGCCGAGCTTGGAGGTGATGCGGTAGTCGGCGGTGTTCAGGTCTTTGTAGGACTTGATGGTGGCTTCCAGCTCCTTGCGGATCAGCAGGGTCTGGCCGACCACGATGAACGGTTCGCTGAAGTTCAGGCGCAGGTTGCGTTCCTGAGTCAGGGTCATGCCGCTGCCGATCATGTCGAACTTGTCGGTCATCAGCGCCGGGATGATGCCGTCGTAACCGGTGGAAACCAGTTCCAGCTTGACGCCCATGGCCTTGGACATGGCTTTGAGGATGTCGACTTCGAAGCCGATGATTTCGCCGCGCTTGTTGGTCATTTCGAACGGCATGTAGGTCGGATCCATACCGACTTTCAACGTGCCGCGCTTGACCGCGTCATCGATTGCGCCAGCCTGCGCCGCATTGACTGCAACCAGTGCCGTGACGCCGACCAGCAGCATCGACAGATACTTCTTCATCTTCAAGTCCCCAAAACCATTGCGTGTGCGGCGCGAAAACCAACAGAGGCAGGCAAAAAAGCCCGGGTGCGCCAATTCGGGGACGGATGCTAACGCACTCGTTTTTTTGCACAAGGTTTAATGGACGATTTGTTTAACAATCAAGAGCTGACCCTCACCCCAGCCCTCTCCCCGAGGGAGAGGGAGCCGACCGGGTTGTCTTGCGCTCGACATCGACCTGAAAGATCCAGTCGATTATGGATTCAATACAGCAGGATCAGGTCGGCGTACCTTTGAAGCATCCCCCAATCAGTCCCCTCTCCCTTTGGGAGAGGGCTAGGGTGAGGGGCTTTTCAGCAGGCCAAAAAAAACCCCGCAACATCGCGGGGTTTCTTCATCAGGCCGGTTGCGCCTGCAAACTCACCGGTCGCAGCGGCAGCAACGGCGCATGCGGATCGGCTTTCACCGAAGCGCGCCAGGCATCCAGCCACTCGGCATGACCTTCGGCCCAGACCTGCTCATGCAGACGCGCCAGCGCCACAGGGTCGCTAAGCAATTGCAGGCGATCATGGTTATTCAGCCCGGCCGGGCCAACCTTGATCGCGTGACGCACACGTTCCTGACGCAGCCACTCGATCGGCTCGGCCTGGCCGTGACGCGAAGTCGCCAGCGAGCACGCCAAAGCGTTCTGCTGTGGATCGACCACCGCGCGGACGAAGCCGTCGTTGAGGGCGTGGTAACGATTTTCGTGAGTGTACTGATCGGTCGCCAGCAGCGCCTGTGGCGGATTGTATTCCTCAGGGATGAGGAACAGGCTCTCGTCACGGGACTTCAGGCCCAGACCGACACGGCTGGAGATCACCGACACCGGGATCGACAGCATCAGCGAACCGACGATCGGCACCAGCCACCAGAGGAAGCTCGGGTTCAGCCAGATCACCAGCAGCGCCCAGCAGAAGCCCAGCAGGGTCTGCGGGCCGTGGCGTTTGACCGCTTCGCTCCAAGGCGTCGAGTCGTCGTCACGTTGCGGCGAGTTCCAGGTCGCGGCCCAGCCGAGGAACGCGGCGAGGACGAAACGAGTGTGGAAAATCATCCGCACCGGCGCCAGCAGCATGGAGAACAGCATCTCCAGCAGCATCGACAGGGTCACCTTGAACTTGCCGCCGAACTCTTTCGCGCCCTTGGCCCAGATCAGGATGATGCTGAGCAGTTTCGGCAGGAACAGCAGCACGATGGTCGTCGAGAACAGCGCGATCGCCTTGTCCGGGTGCCATTGTGGCCACAGCGGATAGAGCTGACGCGGTTCGAGGAAGTACTGCGGCTCCATCAGCGTGTTCACCGCCAGCAGCGCGGTCGACAGCACCAGGAAGAAGAACCACAACGGCGCCGACAGGTACGACATCACGCCGGTGAGAAACACCGCGCGGTGCACCGGGTGCATGCCTTTGACCAGGAACAGACGGAAGTTCATCAGGTTGCCGTGGCACCAGCGACGGTCACGCTTGAGTTCGTCGAGCAGGTTCGGCGGCAGTTCTTCGTAGCTGCCCGGCAAGTCGTAGGCAATCCACACGCCCCAACCGGCACGGCGCATCAACGCGGCTTCAACGAAGTCGTGGGACAGAATCGCACCCGAGAACGCGCCTTTACCCGGCAACGGCGCCAAGGCGCAGTGGTCGATAAACGGCTTCATGCGGATGATCGCGTTGTGACCCCAGTAGTGGGATTCACCCAACTGCCAGAAGTGCAGACCGGCGGTAAACAGCGGGCCGTAAACACGGGTCGCAAACTGCTGCATGCGCGCATACAGGGTGTCCATGCCCGACGCACGCGGCGCGGTCTGGATGATCCCGGCGTCCGGCGTGGCTTCCATCAAGCGCACCAGACTGGTCAGGCACTCGCCGCTCATCACCGAGTCAGCGTCGAGCACGACCATGTACTTATAGTCACCGCCCCAACGACGGCAGAAGTCGTCGAGGTTGCCGCTCTTGCGTTTCACACGACGACGGCGGCGGCGATAGAAGATCTTGCCGAAACCTTTGGCTTCGCGGCAGACGTCCAGCCAGGCCTGTTGCTCGGCGACGCAGATGTCGGTGTCATTACTGTCGCTGAGAACGAAGAAGTCGAAACGGTCCAGATCACCAGTGGCGGCGACCGATTCGAACGTTGCCCGCAGACCGGCGAATACGCGCGGTACGTCTTCGTTGCAGATCGGCATCACCAGCGCGGTACGCGCGTCTTTGGCAATCGGCTCGTTGCCGGCGCTTTTGCCGGAGATACGGTATTTATCGTGACCGGTGAGCAACTCGAGGAAGCCCATCAGCGCCGTCCAGAAACCGGCAGAAACCCAGCAGAACAGAATCCCGAACAGAATCAGAATGCTGGTTTGCAGCGCATACGGCAGCACTTGCGTGGCGGTTTGCAGCAGCGGCTGGTGCAGGACTTCTTCCAGATCAACGAACGACCAGCCCTGGTACGGCATGATGCCTTTCATGTACCAGCCGGCGACGATGGTCTGGCCAAGCATCAGCAGCAACAGAATGTAGCGGCGGATCGAGCCGACGGTGCGCCAGCGCGCGGCCGGCAAGACGTTTTCGTCTTTCGGCGGCTGCGGCGGGTTGGTGCGACCGGTCATACGGCGCCAGCCACGCACCAGAATATTGGTGCGCCACGGCTCCGGCACGACTTTGGTCCGACGGATCGGCGGCGTCGCCTTCATGCTGACGCGACCGCTGGCGTCGAGCACCAGCATTTCCGCGTCTTCAAGTTCTTCGGCAGTGCTCAGGATCAGGCGCTTGCCCACCGAAGCCTGGGCGGCTTCGGCAGGTGCGTCGAATGTCGAGGACGACAGGCGTTCATGCAACTCGCTGAACGACTGGCAGCCCGCGAGTTCCGCGCGCTGCTCGTCGGTCATCGGCAGATGCGCCAGATACTCGGACAGAGTCTCTGGCTGTACTTGTGAGTTACTCATCGGCAGGCAACTGATAGCTCCAGGTCTCGGTCAGGACTTCTTCAGTCGGCGCCGATTCCGGTGTGGCTGGGGCCGCGTCGGCAGCAACTGGCTGCTTGGCGTCTTTGTTGGCCTTGTCCTTGGCATCTGCAGCTGGCTTGGCGTCGGCCTGTTTGGCCTCGGCTGCCTTGGCTTCCTTGTCGATTTTCTCTTGTTGCTTGGCGGCAACCTTGTCGGCCTTGGCGACGGACGAGTTGGACGCCGGTACCGATTTCGCCAGATCAGCGGTCACGACCGGCTGCACCAGAGCGGCACGCATCTCGGTCGACTTGCTCGCGTCCTTGATTTTCATCCGCAGGGTCAAGCGCCAGCCCTTGGTTTCCGGGTTGTAGCGCACGCTGTTCTCAACCAGTTCGGCGTTGTCGCCGACACTGACCTGACTGCGCACGTCGGCATCCGGAGTCAGTGCCGCCAGCGATGGACCTTCGAAGTCGACCAGATAGGCAACGCTGCCGTCCGGCTGACGGATCAGGTTCGATTGCTTGACGTCACCGGTCGAACGCAGAGTCTGCGATACCCAGGCGCTGTCCGGCGCATGAATCGCCGCTTCGTCCATGGTCCAGTGCATGCGGTAAGCGAAGTCCAGTGGCTGGCCCGGCTCCGGCATTTTTTCCGGGCTCCAGAACGCAACGATGTTGTCGTTGGTTTCGTCGGCGGTCGGAATTTCTACCAGATCAACGGTGCCTTTGCCCCACTCGCCCTTCGGCTCGATCCAGGCGCTTGGGCGCTTGTCGTAGCGGTCGTCGAGGTCTTCGTAATGGCTGAAGTCGCGGCCACGTTGCAGCAGACCGAAACCACGCGGGTTCTCGACGCTGAAGTTGCTCACGGCCAGGTGTTTCGGGTTGTTCAACGGGCGCCAGATCCACTCGCCGTTGCCGGCATGGATCGACAGACCGCTGGAGTCGTGCAGTTCACGACGGTAGTTGAGGACTTTCGACGGCTGGTTGGCGCCGAACAGGAACATGCTGGTCAGCGGCGCGATGCCCAGTTTGCCGACCTTGTCACGCAGGAACATCTGCGCCTTGACGTCGACAATGGTGTCGCTGCCCGGACGCAGGATCAGACGGTAGGCACCGGTAGCGCGCGGCGAATCCAGCAGGGCGAAGATCACCAGGTGCTTGTCACCTGGCTTCGGCTGTTGAATCCAGAATTCGCGGAAACGCGGGAATTCTTCGCCCGACGGCAGCGCGGTATCAATCGCCAGACCACGCGCCGAGAGGCCGTAGGTGTGGCCCTTGCCGACAACGCGGAAGTAACTCGCGCCGAGCATGGTCATGATTTCGTCTTGCTTGTCGGCCTTGTTGATCGGGTAAAGCACACGGAAACCGGCATAACCCAGTTGTTCGGTGGCTTTCGGATCGAATTTCAGGTCGCCGAAATCGAAGCGCGTCGGATCGTATTTGATCTCTTCGACGGTGTTCGCCGTGATTTCGTTGATTTTCACCGGTGTATCGAAGTGCATACCCTGGTGATAGAAGGACAGTTTGAACGGGGTCTTCTGATCAGCCCACTCAGCCTTTTCGGTGAGGAAGCGGATTTTCTGATAGTCCGCGAATTTCATGTCGCGGAATTCGTTCGGCAGGTTGCTGCGCGGGGCTTCGAATTTCTGCCCGGCCAGCTCTTTGGCCTTGGCCGATACATCGTCAAGATTGAACGCCCAAAGCTGACCGGCGCTGAGCAGGCACAGGAGCGCCGAACCCGCTACCAGGGCACTTCGCATGCGTTTGGCAGACATTTTTGCTGCATTACAGGGACTAACAATCACGAGCAACCCTCGCCGAAAACAGATCAATAAACCAACGGCCAGCTATCTATATGCCAGGTTGGCGAGCATTGTTCCGACTCCGTTGGGGCAAAATGATTCCCCAATCGGATCCAGACAAGTCTCTACCTAAGTCAAAAATGAACCAGCGAGCGCTGATCCCAGTGCGCGCGATTATCTAGTAGCCCGCATGACAACGCATCAGGGGTAACAAAGTATTTATCGCGAAAACACCTTAAAAACAGTCGAAATTTCCTAAAAAGGTGTTTCAAGCGCTTTCAGGTCTGTAACAAAAAGGTAACCGGGCCATCGTTGACCAAATGCACCTGCATATCGGCGCCGAATCTACCTGATGCCACAGTGCCATGCACCTGTTTCGCACTGCTTAATAGATAGTCGAACAATTCCTCGCCCAACGCGGGAGGCGCTGCCGTCGAAAAGCTCGGGCGCAACCCGCTTTTGGTGTCGGCAGCCAGGGTGAACTGAGAGACCAGCAGCAACCCGCCACCGACATCGGCGAGGGACAAGTTCATCTTGCCCTCCGCATCACTGAATACCCGATAGTTAAGCAGCTTATGCAGAAGTTTGTCGGCGCTGGTACGCGTGTCGTCGGGTTCGACCGCCACCAGCACCAACAAACCGTGATCTACCGCGCCGACGACTTCGCCTGCCACTTCAACCCGCGCACCGCGAACGCGCTGTAAAAGCCCCTTCATGCTTCTTCGGGCGGCAGATCGAGCAGGCGCCGGGCCATGTTGCCCGCGGCGCGCACCAGCGCATCGGTGATGCCCGGCTCGGAAGCAGCATGGCCAGCATCGCGAATCACCTGCAGTTCGCTGTTCGGCCAGGCCTGGTGCAATTCCCACGCATTGTCGAGCGGGCAGATCACGTCATAGCGACCGTGAATGATCACCCCCGGCAGATGGGCGATCTTGCCCATGTCGCGAATCAGCTGGTTCGGCTCAAGGAAGGCGTTGTTGGTGAAGTAATGGCATTCGATCCGCGCAATCGACAGCGCGCGCTGCGGCTCGGAGAAGCGATCGACCACCAGCGGGTTCGGACGCAGGGTTGCAGTGCGCCCTTCCCAGGTCGACCAGGCTTTGGCCGCGTGCATCTGCGCAATCTGGTCGTTGCCGGTCAGACGTTTGTGGAAAGCGCTGAGCAGGTCATCACGCTCGTCCAGCGGGATCGGCGCGATGTAGTCCTGCCAGTAATCGGGGAACAGACGGCTGGCACCGGCCTGATAGAACCACTCGATTTCCTGCGGACGGCAGAGAAAGATCCCACGCAGGATCAGGCCGTGAACGCGCTCAGGGTGGGTTTGCGCGTAGGCCAGCGCCAGGGTCGAACCCCACGAGCCGCCAAACAGCACCCATTTGTCGATGCCCAGATGTTTGCGGATGCGCTCAAGGTCAGCGACCAGATCCCACGTCGTGTTGTTCTCGAGGCTGGCGTGCGGGGTGGAGCGACCGCAGCCGCGCTGGTCGAAGGTGACAATGCGATAGAGGTTCGGATCGAAATAGCGACGGCTCTGCGCGTCGCAACCGGCGCCGGGACCGCCGTGGATGAACACAACCGGCAAACCCTCCGGTGAACCGCTTTCGTCGACATACAGCGTATGGGTGTCATCGACAGCCAGATCGTGCCGGGCGTGAGGTTTGATCTGCGGAAACAAAGTCTGCATTGCGCGCTCCGTAAGGGGTCGAGGTCATCCCTGGGGGGACTTCTATTATTCTGCCGTTGGGCATCATAAACCCGATTTACGTCAATGAGCATGCTCCAGCGCAGTCACCGTTTGTCAGCCATAAACTTCGCAGGCTGTACACACTCCTGTGGGAGCGAGCCTGCTCGCGAAAGCGGCGTGTCATTCAACGTAGATGTTGGCTGAACGGACGCCTTCGCGAGCAGGCTCGCTCCCACAAGGGGGTTATGCGGTGTAGTGAGACTTTGCCCAGGCCAGATAGCCCTGCAGCAATTCCTTTAGTACCACCCGCGTCGGCTCGGCCAGGTCGGGGCGGTAGCGGAACGGTTCGAACTCTTCCATGTAGGTGCTCTGGCACAACTCCAGTTGCACCGCATGGATGTTCTCGGTCGGGTTGCCGTAATGGCGGGTGATGTGGCCGCCCTTGAAGCGGCCGTTGAGCACGTGACTGTAATCAGCGTGGCACGCGCAGATCGCTTCCAGTTGCGCGGCCAGTTGTGGATCGCAACTGGCGCCATTGAAGGTGCCGAGGTTGAAGTCCGGCAGTTTGCCGTCAAAAAGATGCGGGATGATCGAGCGGATCGAATGCGCATCGAACAGCAGCGCGTAACCGAACTCGGCTTTCAGTCGTGCCAGCTCTTCTTGAAGTGTGCGGTGATATGGTGTCCAGATCTGCTCAAGGTAAGTCGCGCGCTCTTCTTTCGACGGCTCGAGCCCGTCCTTGAACAATGGGATTCCATCGAACAACGTCGCCGGGTACAGCCCGGTGGTCGCCCCTGCGTACAGCGGTTTGTCGTCGGACGGACGGTTCAGGTCGATGACGAATCGCGAGTACTCCGCCGCCAACGTGCTCGCACCCAACTCTTCAGCAAAATCGTAAAGCTGCGGAATATGCCAGTCAGTGTCCGGCAGGCTTTTCGCGTCCGCGATCAACCCAGCCTCTACTGTCGGGGTCAGGCGCACCCCGGCATGCGGCATGCTGATCAGCAGCGGCACGCGACCTTGTTTGAAGCTCAGAACCTTATCCACAACCGCTCTCCTACAGACTTGATTCGACGCCGTGACGCACGACGCGTTTGTCCAGATCGCCACCCAGCCAATAGGCCAGATCCGCCGGACGATCGATATGCCAGGCAACGAAATCCGCAACCTTGCCGACTTCCAGCGAGCCGTGGGTGGCGGCCATGCCCAGCGCTTGCGCGGCATGAATCGTCGCACCGGCCAGGGCTTCTTCCGGGGTCATGCGGAAACAGGTGCAGGCCATGTTCAACATCAGCCGCAACGACAGCGCCGGCGAGGTGCCAGGGTTGAGGTCGCTGGCGATGGCGATTTTCACTTTGTGTTTGCGCAGGGCTTCCATCGGCGGCAGTTGGGTTTCACGCAGGAAGTAGAACGCGCCCGGCAGCAGCACCGCGACGGTGTCGGCTTCGGCCATGGCGATGGCGTCGGCTTCGTCCATGAATTCCAGGTGATCCGCAGACAGCGCCTTGTAGCGCGCGGCGAGGCTGGAACCGTGCAGCGACGACAGTTGTTCAGCGTGAAGCTTCACCGGCAAACCGAGTTTTTGTGCAGCAATGAAGACGCGCTCGACCTGTTCTGGCGAGAACGCCAGATATTCGCAGAAGGCATCCACGGCATCGACCAGACCTTCGGCAGCCAGAGCGGGCAGCATTTCTGCGCAGATCAGCTCGATGTAATCGTCGGCGCGATCTTTGTACTCCGGTGGCAACGCGTGGGCCGCGAGGCAGGTGCTGCGCACGCTGATCGGCAGCTCTTTTTCCAGGCGACGAATGACGCGAAGGATTTTGCGCTCGTTGGCCAGATCGAGGCCGTAGCCGGATTTCATTTCGACCGTGGTCACGCCGTCGCGCATCAGGCTTTTCAGGCGTTTCGCGGCGCTGGCGAACAGCTCGTCTTCAGTGGCTTCGCGCGTCGCGCGCACGGTGCTGGCGATGCCGCCGCCGGAGGCTGCGATCTCCGCGTAGCTGACACCTTGCAGGCGTTTTTCGAACTCGCCACTGCGGTTGCCGCCGAACACCGTGTGGGTGTGGCAGTCGATCAGGCCGGGAGTGACCCACGCGCCTTGCAGGTCATTGACCGCCGGGTATTCGCCGGATGGCAGTTGATTGCGCGGGCCGATCCACTCGATGAGCGCACCGGACGTCACGATGGCCGCATCCTCGATGATCGAGTAGACGCCTTGCGCCATGGTTGCGACGTGGCAGTGTTGCCAGAGGGTTTTCACTGTTGGCCTCCGTTGGGGCTGGTTTGGTGGGTAGCCTTGAAAAGCCCCTCACCCTAGCCCTCTCCCGGAGGGAGAGGGGACTGACCGGGTTGTTCTGTCGAGGTACACCGACCTGAAAGTCTTGAGCCGAACTCAGGTTCTGAAAACCATGAAGATCGGCTCCCTGCTCTCGCCAGGAAGAAGCAGGACTGACCGGGTTGCTCTGTCGAGGTACATCGACCTGGAAATCTTGAGCCGAACTCAGGCTTTGAAAACCACGAAGATCGGCTCCCTTCCCCCTCTCCCCCTGGGGGAGAGGGCTGGGGTGAGGGGGATCGATTTCACTGACAACAAAGCTCCCCCTGAAAGCCCACTTACAAACTAGGCAAAAGCTTCGCCAGAACCAGCTCAGTCAAACACCGCGAAGCCAGCAATTCAGTCGCCGCATTGATGTCCGGCGCAAAGAAGCGGTCCTTCTCATAGAACGGCACTTCCTTACGCAAAATCGCCCGCGCCTGCTCCAGTTTCGCCGAAGTCTTCAGACCGTTACGCAGATCCAGACCCTGCACCGCCGCCAACCATTCCACCGCCAGAATCCCGCGAGTATTCTCGGCCATTTCCCACAAACGCTTACCCGCAGCAGGTGCCATCGACACGTGGTCTTCCTGGTTGGCCGAGGTCGGCAGGCTGTCCACCGAATGCGGATGCGACAAGGCCTTGTTTTCGCTGGCCAGTGCCGCTGCCGTCACTTGAGCAATCATGAAGCCAGAGTTCACACCACCGTTAGCGACAAGGAACGGCGGCAGTTGCGACATGTGCTTGTCCATCATCAGCGAAATACGGCGTTCGCTCAGCGAGCCGATTTCAGCGATGGCCAATGCCATGTTGTCAGCGGCCATGGCCACCGGTTCGGCGTGGAAGTTACCGCCGGAAATCACATCGCCTTCAGCAGCGAAGACCAGCGGGTTGTCGGAAACGGCGTTGGCTTCAACGGCCAAGACCTCAGCGGCCTGACGGAACTGCGTCAGGCAAGCGCCCATGACTTGCGGCTGGCAGCGCAGCGAGTACGGATCCTGCACTTTCTCGCAGTTCTGGTGCGAATCGGAGACTTCGCTGCGCTCACCAAGCAGATCGCGGTAAGCAGCAGCGGCGTCGATCTGACCTTTCTGGCCACGCGCGGCGTGGATGCGTGCATCGAACGGCGAACGCGAACCCAAGACCGCTTCAACCGTCAGACCACCCAGCGCCAGCGCGCCAGCGAACAAGTCTTCACCTTCAAACAGACCGCGCAGGGCAAACGCGGTGGAAACCTGAGTACCGTTGAGCAGCGCCAGACCTTCTTTAGCCGCTAAAGTCAGCGGCATCAGGCCGGCGACTTTCAGCGCTTCAGTGGCTTCCATCCACTCACCCTTGTAGCGTGCCTTGCCCTCGCCCAGCAGCACCAGCGACATATGCGCCAACGGCGCCAGGTCGCCCGACGCGCCCACCGAACCTTTCAGCGGAATGTGCGGATAGACCTCGGCATTGATCAGCGCAATCAGCGCATCAATCACCACGCGGCGAATACCGGAGAAACCACGGCTGAGGCTGTTGACCTTGAGCACCATGATCAGCCGCACCAGTTCATCGCTGATCGGCACGCCAACGCCGGCAGCGTGAGACAGCACCAGCGAGCGCTGCAGGTTCTCGAGGTCTTCGCTGGCGATGCGGGTCGAGGCCAGCAGGCCGAAACCGGTGTTGATGCCGTACGCGGTGCGGTTCTCGGCGAGGATCTGCTCGACGCAGGCGACACTGGCTTCGATCTGTGCCGAGGCGCTGTTGTCGAGAGTCAGCTTGACCGGGTTCTGGTAGACGTCACGCAGTTGGGCCAGGCTCAGTTGGCCGGGAATCAGGTTCAGCGCAGTCATTTAAATGCTCCTTTTGAGAGTTTGTTATTAACTTGCCATTCGCTCCGGAGCATTCCGTTATCCGTCGCTTTCAGCCTTGTGGGCATCCGGCGCCTTGGCACGCTGGCAGGGTAGTTTTTCAGTGCAAATTCGATAGAACGTTGTGCAGCGAATTCGGTTTTTTCAGAACGCTCGCAGCGGCAGCGATATCCGGCGCCAGCCAGCGATCCTGATCGTAGGCCGGGACCGTTTCGCGCAGCAGTCGCCACGCGCGGTCAGTGCCCACGCCAAAGCCTTGTTCCTTGAGGAATTCAAACGCCTGCGCCGCCAGCAGATATTCAATCGCGAGGATCTGCGTACAGTTTTCCAGCGCGCGATGCAGCTTCAGCGCGGCATTGGTGCCCATGCTCAAGTGATCTTCCTGCAGGCCCGAGGTGATGTAGTTGTCGAGCACCGCCGGTTGCGCCAATTGGCGGTTTTCCGCACACAGCGACGCGGCGACGTATTGGACGATCATCATCCCCGAGTTCACCCCCGGATTGGCCACCAGAAACGCCGGCAAACCACTGACGTGCGGGTTGACCAGACGATCGAGGCGACGCTCGGCAATCGAGCCGATTTCGGCCATGGCAATCGCCAGCAGATCCGCCGCCATCGCCACCGACTGGCCGTGCGGGTTGGCTTGCGACATCACCCGGAAATTGTCCGGCGTGCCCAGCAGGAGCGGGTTATCAGTGCAGCCGTTGAGTTCGCCTTCGACCTGTTTGATCGCGTGGTCGAGTTGATCACGCGCGGCACCGTGTACCTGCGGAATCGAACGAATGCTCAGCGCATCCTGAGTGCGAATGCCTTTGCTCGACGCAATCACTTCACTGCCATCGAGCAAGGCGCGCAGATTGATGCCGACCTGCTGCATGCCCGGGTGCGGTTTCAGCGCGATGATCTCAGCGTCGAACGCATCGATTTGGCCGCGCTGGGCTTCGAAACTCATGGCGCCGATGACGTCGGCCCATTGCACCAATCGCGTCGCATCGGCAATCGCCAGACAGCTGAGGCCGGTCATGCATGGCGTTCCGTTGACCAGGCACAAGCCGTCTTTTGCGCCGAGTTGCACTGGTTGCAGGCCTTCTTCGGCCAGCGCCTGTTGCGCCGAGGTGATCTGCCCGCGATAGCGGACATTACCGACGCCGAGCAACGCGATGCCGATGTGCGCCATGTGGGTCAGGTAACCGACCGAGCCTTGCGACGGAACCTGCGGGGTGATGCCGCGATTGAGCAGCGCCAGCAGCGCTTCGACGACGCGGCGATGAATGCCGGATTTGCCGTGGCTGTAGTTGTGGATCGCCGCGCAGATGATCGCGCGGGTCTGCTCGTCGGCGAGTACCGGGCCGACGCCGCAGGCGTGGCTAAGCAAGGTGTTGCGCGAGAGCTGGCTGAGCTGTTCGTCTTTTAGGGAAACGTTGGACAAACCGCCCAGGCCGGTGTTGACGCCATAGGCGCGCTCACCGCTTTCGACGATGCGCTGAACGATGCCTTGAGCGTTTTCGATACGCGCCCAGGTGTCGCTGGACAGCTCAAGTTGCGCACCGTGACGAGCGACGGCGACCACGTCCTGCCAACGCAGGGGGCTGCCTGTGATAGCGATTTTTTCAGCCTGGGACATCATTAACCTCATCCGAACATTGATACAGCTGTGCCGCCGTCTTCGCGAGCAGGCTCGCTCCCACAGGAGACCGCATTCCAATGTGGGAGCGAGCTTGCTCGCGAAGGGGCCGGCAGCCTCACCGCAAGTCTGTTAAACCACCGCCGCCCGCCGCTGCACGAAGCGGTCAACATACTCATCCGCCGGCGAATGCAGAATCTCGCGCGGTGTACCGACCTGAATCAGACGGCCATCCTTGAGAATCGCAATGCGGTTGCCGATACGCACCGCCTCGTCGAGGTCATGGGTGATGAAGACGATGGTCTTGTGCAACGTCTTTTGCAGCTCCAGCAACTGGTCCTGCATCTCCGCACGAATCAGCGGATCCAGCGCACTGAACGCCTCATCCATGAGGATGATGTCGGTGTCCGCCGCCAAGGCCCGAGCCAGACCGACGCGCTGACGCATGCCGCCGGAGAGCTGGTGCGGGTATTTGTTTTCGTAGCCTTTGAGGCCCACGGTGTTGATCCAGTGCAGCGCGCGTTCCGAGCACATTTGCTTGCTCTCGCCACGGACTTTCAGGCCGTAGGCGACGTTGTCGAGCACGCTCTTGTGCGGCAGCAGGCCGAAGCTCTGGAACACCATGCTGATCTTGTGCCGGCGAAATTCGCGCAGGGCGTCCATGTCGTATTGCAGGATGTCCACGCCGTCGACGAGGATCGCGCCGCTGGTCGGGTCGATCAGACGGTTGAAGTGACGCACTAGCGTCGATTTGCCCGAGCCGGACAGGCCCATGATCACGAAGATCTCGCCGGTGCCGATGCTCAGCGACAGGTCGTTAACGCCGACCACACAACCGGTCTCGCTCAGCACCTGATCCTTGGTCTTGCCCTGGCCGACCATCGCCAGTGCATCCTTGGCGCGGTTGCCGAAAATCTTGAAGACGTTTTTGACTTCGATCTTGCTCACGGTTGCGTCGCTCATTTGCTCACCTCATGCCGTGGCCGACCGTACGCCTGAGTAATGCGGTCGATGACCACTGCGAGAATCACGATCGCCAGACCGGCCTCAAGGCCACGCCCGACGTTGAGGGTCTGAATCCCCACCAACACATCCTCACCCAGACCGCGCGCGCCGATCATCGAGGCGATCACCACCATCGACAGGGCCATCATGGTGGTCTGGTTGATCCCGGCCATGATGCTCGGCAGGGCCAGCGGCAGTTGCACACCGAACAGTTGCTGCCAGCGGTTGGCGCCGAATGCGTTAATGGCTTCCATCACTTCGCCGTCAACCTGGCGAATGCCCAGATCAGTGAGGCGAATCAGCGGTGGCGCGGCGTAAATCACCGTGGCGAAAATAGCCGGCACCTTGCCCAGACCGAACAGCATCAGCACCGGGATCAGGTACACGAAACTTGGCATGGTCTGCATGATGTCGAGCAGCGGCATCAGCACTGAACGCAGGCGATTGCTGCGCGCCGAGAGAATGCCGAGTGGGATGCCGATCAGCACCGAAATGATCGTCGCGACCATCATCAGCGCCAGCGTCTGCATGAGCTTGTCCCACAGGCCGACAGCACCGACGAGAAACAGCAGACCGACGATGACAGCGGTGGTTACGACTTTGCGCGTGGCGTGCCAGGCAACCACACCGACGATCGCCAGCATCAGCCACCACGGCGCTGCGCGCAGCAGGCCTTCAAGGTTGACGATGGCCCACAGCAGCGTATCGGAGATATGGCGGAACACATCACCGTAGTTGGTGACCAGCGAATCGACCCAACCGTTGACCCAGTCGGCGATGGAAAAGGTAAAGCTTTCGGGAAACATAAGCGGCTCTCAATCAGAAATCTCAATCAAGCGATTACGGCATATCTCCCGGCCAGCCTCACGGTTGACCGGGAGGTATCGACCTACAGCGCCGCGTCGATTTTCTTGGCTGCGTCTGCACTGACCCACGCATGCCAGACTTCAGGATGTTCCTTGAGGAAGATTTTCGCCAGTTTTGGCGACTCGATACGTTCCTTCGCCATGCGGCCCAGATTCTGGTTCAGCAGATCGATCGGCAAGTTGACCTTTTCCAGCACGGCGACCAGTTCCGGGGCTTCGTCGTGGAAGGTTTTCGACAGGCCGACCTTGATGCTTACGGTCTTGTCGACGCCCGGTTTTTCTTCGAGTTTGACCAGATCCACCTGGCCCATCAGCGGGGTTGGCGACCAGTAGTAGAACAGGATCGGCTCGCCACGCTTGTAGCTCGACAGCACCGCCGCATCCAGCGCCGGGCCGGTGCCCGGACGGAAGTTGGTGTAGCTGCTTTCCAAACCGTAGCTTTTCAGCATTTCGCTGTTATCCAGCTCGCAGGTCCAGCCGGCCGGGCAGTTGTAGAAACGGCCCTTGGACGGTTCTTCGGCGTCCTTGAACACCGCGGCGTATTTGCCCAGATCAGCGATATTTTTCAGGTCCGGGGCTTTCGGTTCCAGCTTGCGCTTGGCGTCGCCTTCGATCACGTAACGCGGCACGTACCAGCCTTCCACCGCGCCGACGACCGGAGCGCCGACACCGACGACCTTGCCGGCCTTCTCGGCCTTGTTCCAGACCTCGCTGCGGCCGACCCACTCTTCGGCGAACACTTGAATATCGTTGCTGCTCAGGGCGTTCTCCATGGTGATGGAGTTGCCCGGCAGGCTGTCGGTCTTGCAGTCGTAACCTTTCTCCAGCACCACTTGCAGGACGTCGGTCAGCAGCATGCCGCTTTCCCAGTTCAGGCCGGCGAATTTCACCGGCTTGCCCGATTCGCACCAGCCAGCGGCTTGGGTCGCACCGGCACTGGCCAGCAGGCCCATGGACAGCAATGTGGTCAGCAGGGTCTTGTTCGATTTCATTGTTGTGACGCTCCTAATCATGAATTGGCTTACGGCAGTCAAGAGGCATCCAGCCCTGTCCACGTCCAAATCAGGCCTGCGCCGCAGCGCGACCGGCCCCGCTTGTTTTAGGTTGTACAACGCTGTTCTGCTCGACCGGCAGAATCAGTTGATCGGGCACTGCGCTGTGCCATTTTTTCGCGCACACGTAGTAAACGACGGCCGGCAGCACGAGGCCGATGATCCAGGAAATATCCACATCACCGAGGGCGGCCACCAGCGGGCCGGTATAGAACTTGGTGGAGATGAACGGCAGCTGCACCAGCACACCAAACACATAGACGCTGATGCCGAGCAGGTTCCAGCGACCGTAGCGACCGTTCGGATCGGCCAGTGCCGGCACGTCATAACGCTCGCGGGTGATGCAGTAGTAATCCACCAGATTGATCGCGCTCCACGGGGTGAAGAAGGCGAGCAGGAACAGGATGAAAGACTTGAACGCACCGAGGAACGAGTGCTGGCCGAGCAGCGCGATCAAGGTCGCCGTGCCAACGATGACCAGCACGAACACCAGACGTTGCATGCGCGTTACGGTCAGGTGACCTTTGAAACCACTGATGATGGTCGCGATGCACATGAAGCTGCCGTAGGAGTTCAGTGTCGAGATGGTCACCTTGCCGAACGCGATGCTGAAGTACAGCAGCGCGGCGGTCGCACCGGTGCCACCCAGACCGACGATGTAAGCCACTTCATGACCGGCGAACTGGCCGTTGGCTGAAGCGGCGGCGAACACGCCGAGGATCATCGCCACTTGTGCGCCGACGACAGAGCCTGCA
This sequence comes from Pseudomonas crudilactis, assembly GCF_013433315.1. Lineage (GTDB taxonomy): Bacteria > Pseudomonadota > Gammaproteobacteria > Pseudomonadales > Pseudomonadaceae > Aquipseudomonas > Aquipseudomonas crudilactis. Next base: position 112,694 of record NZ_WXVV01000009.1, read on the forward strand.
CCAGCGGCGAAGAAGGTTTTGACCGCCGAGGTGTTGCTCGGCAGGTAACGGGAATAGTCAGCCACGTAAGGGCCGAACGCGATCTGCCAGGAGGCCGCGAGCGACACCGCGAGGAGGAAACTGCTCCAGCTGAAATGACGGATTTGCAGGAGTGCGCCGACGTCGGTCTGGCTCATCAGCCGCCAGAACAGGAAGACGAAAGCGATCACGCCAATGACGCTGGCGACACGGCCGATCCAGTGGATCACCCGATAACCGAGCACCGTGACCAGCACAATGACGCTGGCAAAAATCAGGATGCCGACACTGTCGCTGACGCCAAACAACTGGCCCAGCGCCTGGCCGGAAAGCACGGTGCCCGTTGCGGTGAAGCCCAGGTACATCAGGCACACCAAGACGATCGGAATCGCCGCGCCATACACGCCAAACTGCACGCGACTGGAGATCATCTGCGGCAGGCCGAGCTTCGGCCCTTGCGCGGCATGCAGCGCCATCACCCCGCCGCCGAGCAATTGACCGATCAACAGACCGATCAACGACCAGAACACATCACCGCCGAGCACCACGGCCAACGCCCCGGTGACGATTGCGGTGATTTGCAGATTCGCACCCATCCACAAGGTGAATTGGCTAAACAGACGACCGTGTCTTTCCGCTTCCGGGATGTAGTCGATCGAACGCCTTTCGATCAACGGTTTGTTGCTTGCACGATCGGTGTTGACAGCCATGATTCAACCTCTGTGGATTGTTTTAATTGTTCACTGAGCTTCGGTAGGGCTGCTTTTCTGTGGGAGCGAGCTTGCTCGCGAATTGGCCAGCACATTCAACATCTGTGCTGGCTGACAGATTGCTTTCGCGAGCAAGCTCGCTCCCACATAAAGCCAAAGCGTGTTACTTGCCGCCGGTAATCATCGGCAGGTTAAGCCCCTGTTCCTTGGCGCAGTCGATGGCGATCTGGTAACCGGCATCGGCGTGGCGCATGACACCGGTGGCCGGGTCGTTGTGCAGCACGCGCGCAATGCGCTCTGCCGCTTCGTCAGTACCGTCGCAGACAATCACCATGCCCGAGTGCTGCGAGAAGCCCATGCCGACGCCGCCGCCGTGGTGCAGGGAAACCCAGGTCGCACCGCTTGCGGTGTTCAGCAGAGCGTTGAGCAGTGGCCAGTCGGACACAGCGTCGGAACCGTCCTGCATCGATTCGGTTTCACGGTTCGGGCTAGCGACCGAGCCGGAGTCGAGATGGTCGCGACCGATCACGATCGGCGCCGACAGCTCACCGCTACGCACCATCTCGTTGAAGGCCAGACCGAGCTTGGCGCGCAGACCCAGGCCGACCCAGCAGATACGTGCCGGCAGACCCTGGAAGCTGATGCGCTCGCGGGCCATGTCCAGCCAGTTGTGCAGGTGCGCGTCGTCCGGGATCAGCTCTTTGACCTTGGCGTCGGTTTTGTAGATGTCTTGCGGATCACCCGACAGCGCCGCCCAACGGAACGGGCCGATGCCACGGCAGAACAGCGGACGGATGTAAGCCGGTACGAAACCCGGGAAGTCGAACGCGTTTTCGACGCCTTCTTCTTGTGCCATCTGACGGATGTTGTTGCCGTAGTCGAAGGTCGGAATGCCTTGCTTCTGGAATTCCAGCATCGCTTTGACGTGCACAGCCATCGACTGCTTGGCAGCTTTGATTACAGCCGCCGGTTCGGTCTTGGCGCGGGCGCGGTATTCGTCCCAGGTCCAGCCGGCGGGCAGGTAACCATTGAGCGGGTCGTGGGCGCTGGTCTGGTCGGTGACCATGTCCGGGCGTACGCCGCGCTTGACCAGTTCCGGCAGAATTTCTGCCGCGTTACCGAGCAGGGCGATGGAGATCGCTTTGCCTTCCTTGGTGTATTTGTCGATGCGCGCCAGAGCGTCGTCGAGGTCTTTGGCCTGCTCGTCGACGTAACGGCTTTTCAGGCGGAAATCGATGCTGACTTGTTGGCATTCGATGTTCAGCGAGCAAGCGCCGGCGAGGGTTGCCGCCAGCGGTTGCGCACCACCCATGCCGCCCAGACCGGCGGTGAGGACCCACTTGCCGGTGAGGTTGTCGTTGTAGTGCTGGCGACCGGCTTCAACGAAGGTTTCGTAGGTGCCTTGCACGATGCCCTGGCTGCCGATGTAGATCCAGCTGCCGGCGGTCATCTGGCCGTACATGGCCAGGCCTTTGGCGTCGAGTTCGTTGAAGTGCTCCCAGCTCGCCCAGTGTGGCACCAGGTTGGAGTTGGCGATCAGTACGCGCGGGGCGTTAGCGTGGGTCTTGAATACGCCGACCGGCTTGCCGGACTGCACCAGCAGGGTCTCGTCGTCGTTCAGGTTGGTCAGGCTCTCGACGATCTTGTCGTAGCACTCCCAGTTACGCGCGGCGCGACCGATACCACCGTAAACCACCAGCTCTTTGGGGTTCTCGGCGACTTCCGGGTCGAGGTTGTTCATCAGCATGCGCAGCGGCGCTTCGGTCAGCCAGCTCTTGGCGGTCAGCTTGTTGCCGCGGGCAGCGCGGATCTCAACGTTGCGAAACTTTGTAGGCTTATTGTCAGTCACGAAAAAGACTCCTCAGCGATCAATTCAAACCAACCCTGGCAGTGGGCAAGCAGCCTGTGCGCTTCGATGCGCGACAAGCGAATCAGTGGACGCTGCGGAGAGTCTCGAGCGACTCATACGCATACGTCTTTACTTGTACATACAAGCATATGCAATCAAGCGGCCAACTTGCTGGGGGGCCGTTCAAGAAAAATTGCGGGCAAGGCTGGAGAGCGCCTGAATCAAGGGTTCAGGCATGGATGAAATTTTTCTTGGGGATGATTTAGGGAGGCGGGGCTTCGTTACATGAGCGTGGTTTTGCGCCACGCTGGGGCGTTCGGTAACAAGTTGGTGCGTGGGTTGGGAACACCCCAAAAGCAAAAGATCGCAGCCTTCGGCAGCTCCTACACTGGGTTTGATGTACACCCTGTAGGAGCTGCCGAAGGCTGCGATCTTTTAAGATTTCTGAATCAGCGTCCAGTCAGTTCAATGACGCAGCAACCCGCATTGGTGGAGACTTCGGCCAGACCGCTGTTGCCGTCCAGTTGCAGGCAATCATGTCGCCCCAACTGCGAAACACTGTCACCGATCCGGACTTCCAGCAACTCACTGACACTGAACACCAACACCGTCCCCGCCGAGCTGAAGAACCGCTGCTCACCGCCCAGCCACTGCAACCGCGCGCTGTAACGCTGCGGCGCGTAGATCAGATTGAAGTCGCGAATTGCGCCGCCGAGCAAAGTGCAGGACACCTGGCTTTCGCCACTGAAGGCAAACGGGTCGAGCGGTAACAGCGGCCGCGTATCGTCGCCGTCTACGCACAGGGTCATGCCATCACCCTGCAATACCGTAATCACCCGCTGGTAACCGGCGAACGTCGAAAAACCGCCGGACTCGGCGATGTCGGCAATCGACAGGCGCCAGCCAAAACCGTCCAGCCCTGCACCGGCATCACGGGTGATTTCTTCAGTGCTGCCGCCACCGTTTTTCCACGGCATGCGCGGGTAACCCTCGGCGCGTAAAACCTTAAGTGCACTCATTTATGGAACCGCCCTTCCAGACGATGACGAGAACCCGGGTGAATCAAACGTGCAGCGGTCACCGGCTGACGCCCCGACCACGTGCGGCGACGAATCAGCAGGCATGGCTCGCCTTTTTCAATCTGCAGCAATTTGCATTCGGAAGACTCAGCGAGGATCGCTTCAACCACGTGTTCGCCCTCGGTCAGCGGCGCGACCTGATTGAGATAGGCGTAAGGCGTTTGCAGAGTGAAATCCTGCTTGAGGTATTCCGGCGCGACCAGCGCGTTGACGAAACGGTCTTCGATTTGCACCGGTATGTCGTTTTCGTAATGCACGATCAGCGAGTGGAACACCTTCTGCCCTTCGCGCATGTCCAACGCCAAGGCGCGCTCGGAACCGGCGGCCTCTTCTTCGAGGGTGATCACCTGGCAGGTGTGGCGGTGGCCACGGGAAGCGATTTCGTCGGCGATGTTATGCACTTCGAATAACGCGGACTGACTCTTTGGTTCGGCGACAAAGGTGCCGACGCCTTGCATGCGCACCAACAGACCGTCGGCGGTCATTTCGCGCAGCGCACGGTTGATGGTCATGCGGCTGAAACCGAGTTGATTGACCAGCTCGCTCTCGGACGGCACGCGGTAGTGCGGCGGCCAGTTTCCGCTATCGATCTGCTGGGTGATCATCTGTTTGACGCGGGCGTACAAGGGCGCCGGACTGTCGCCCATGTTCGCGGCCAACGGGGAGACTGGAGGCGGAGTCGGCACGGTTGATCCCTGTTCATTGGATGAAAGTGGCTAGCTTGCCGGAGTTTACCGGGCAGGCAAACGTCTGTATATGTATATACAAATAACACACGATGGGGTGCTGAACCATGTCCGCCTTCTTTGCCGAACGCGCGCTGCTGCCTAACGGATGGGCCAACAATGTACGTCTTGAGGTCAGCGCCGAAGGCCTGCTGACCCAAATCCAGGCCGATTCCACCGCAGATGGCGCCGAACGGCTGAGCGGCCCGCTGCTACCGGGCATGCCGAATCTGCACTCCCATGCCTTCCAGCGAGCGATGGCTGGACTGGCCGAAGTGGCCGGCAATCCGAATGACAGTTTCTGGACCTGGCGCGATCTGATGTATCGGCTCGTCGGAAAAATCAGCCCGGATCAACTCGGCGTGATTGCCCGTCAGCTGTACATCGAAATGCTCAAGGCCGGTTATACCTCCGTCGCTGAATTTCATTACGTACACCATGACAGCAATGGCCAGCCTTATGCCGATCCGGCTGAGCTGGCGTTGCGCATCAGTCAGGCCGCGAGTGAAAGCGGCATCGGTCTGACCCTGCTGCCGGTGCTCTACAGCCACTCCGGTTTTGGCGGACAGACCCCGAATGACGGCCAGCGCCGCTTCATCAACAGCACCGAAAATTACCTGAATCTGCAATCGCGCCTGCAGCCAATGTTGGCGCAGCAAAAGGCGCAATCGCTGGGCCTGTGCTTCCACTCGTTGCGTGCGGTGACGCCGCAGCAGATCAGCGACGTATTGGCGGCAAGCGACAAGCAATGCCCGGTGCACATCCACATCGCCGAACAGCAGAAGGAAGTCGATGACTGCCTGAGCTGGAGTGGTCGTCGGCCATTGCAATGGCTGTACGAAAATGCCGAAGTTGATCAGCGCTGGTGCCTGGTGCATGCCACCCACGCCAACCCGGAAGAAGTCACTTTGATGGCCAAGAGTCGCGCCATCGCCGGGCTGTGCCTGACCACTGAAGCGAATCTGGGTGACGGAATTTTTCCGGCGGTGGATTTCCTCGCTCAGGGTGGGCGCATGGGCATCGGTTCCGACAGCCATGTGTCGCTCAGCGTGGTGGAGGAATTGCGTTGGCTGGAATACGGCCAGCGTCTGCGCGATCAGCGGCGTAACCGTTTGTACGGTGCGGATCAGCCGATGGTCGGGCGCACGCTGTTTGACGCGGCGCTGGATGGCGGTGCGCAGGCGCTGGGGCAGCCGATCGGGGCGCTGGAAGTGGGCAAGCGTGCGGACTGGATTGTGCTCGATGGCAACGATCCGTATCTGGCGACGGCCACGGGTGACGGGATTTTGAATCGCTGGTTGTTTGCCGGTAGCGATCGGCAGGTGCGCGATGTGCTGGTCAATGGCCAGTGGGTGGTGCGCGATGGTCGCCATGCTGGCGAAGAAGAAAGTGCACGCGCCTTCACCCAGGTTCTGCGCGACCTCCTCGGCTAGAAAAGCAAAAGATCGCAGCCTTCGGCAGCTCCTACAGGGTGAACACTTTCCCATGTAGGAGCTGCCGGAGGCTGCGATCTTTTCGCTCTTAATTCGAAGTCTTGGCCATCTGCCGATCCGACGCCCGCCAGATCAAACGTGTGGTGTCATAGCCCTGCTGACGCGCCTTGCTCAGCAGCTCTTCGCGCACCACCCCGTTGACGGTCGGTGTGCGTGAAAGCAACCACATGTACTTGCGACTCGGGTCGCCGACGATGGCGGTCTTGTAGTCATCGCTGACGTACAACACCCAGTATTCGCCTTTCGCCACACCCGGAATCAGGCGTGAAAACCAGGTATCGAATTCGACCCAAAGCTTGTCGGTCTTGCCCGGCACCTGTGGATAAGCCGTGCCCTTGGCCTCTTCCCACTGCCAGTCCGGGGTCAGGCAGCGATTGAGCACCGCGACATTGCCGTCAGGCTTGAGGGTGTAATGGGCTTCGGATTGCGCGCAATGGCGCTGGAAGTACATCGGCAAGCGCGCCAGCTCGTACCAGGTACCTTGATAGCGCTTGAGATTGACGCTGTTGACGGTTTTCGGCGCCAACGGGTCTACGCCGGAAGTGGCGCAGCCGGCCAGTACCAGGCCGGCAAAAAGGATCAGCAATAACCGCTTCATTTTTCTTCTCCGTGGGCGCGAAGCCCCGGTTTACTTCAGGCCTTGGCCGGAAAACATCAGCACTTTGTCACCGGCGTACTGCACGCTGATAAAGCTGTTCTTGTCGCCCCAGGTGCAACTGGACATGCCGAGCGCGCCCGAGCAATCAGTCGGTTTGCCCAGCAAGGTCTCGACTTCGGCCTTGGCCATCCCGGCCGAGAGCTTCGAATAGTTTTCCTGATTGACCTTGCTGCATGCGGCCAGCAGCACGCAAAACGTCAGAAGGGCGATAGATCGCAGCGACATGGTGTAACTCCTGGAACGAGGGGGGGATGGCATGGTGCCAACCAGAAGCTTAGAAGAGAAAACCCTCATCTGGTTCCGTGGGGGAATGGCTATTTATTAGCCCGCCCGTCTGGCATTTGCCGATAAATCAGACACTTTGTAGGGCTATTGAGCATTTCGTCGCATTTCGCCAAAGACGCCTAATCTTTGGCGCATCGCGGTCGAAATAAGAGCAGCGCAAAGCCCCCGAGTGTGGCAAATTGCCGCCCTTTCTTGACCAGCCCCTTCGCGGTAGTTCATTCGATGACCAGAAACATGAAATTCAGCCACAAGATTTTGTTGGCTGCCGCCCTTGTGGTGGCCGTTGCGTTCGCCTGTTTCATTTTCTTCAACGACTATCGACAGCGCGAAGCCCTGAGCACGAGCACCGAAGCCTCGATGCAGGAACTGGGCAGTCTGACCACCAGCAACATCCAGACCTGGCTGGAAAGCCGCATTCAATTGCTGCAATCGCTGTCGCAGCAAGTCGCGGTCGACGGCAACGCTCCGGCCAGCCTGAAACGCATCATCGACCTGCCCGCCTACACCGGCAATTTCCAGCTCAGCTATTTCGGCGGCGCTGACGGCGTGATGTTCTCGGTGCCGGCCGGCAACCGCGCCCCGGATTACGATCCACGCGCCCGTGGTTGGTACAAAGCGGCGAACAGCGCGCAGCAGACCATCGTCACCGAACCGTACATCGCCGCGTCGTCGGGCAAACTGGTGATCACCGTTGCCACACCAGTACAGCGCCAAGGGCAGATGCTCGGCGTCGCCGGTGCCGACATCGACCTGACCAGCGTCAGCGCGATCATCAACTCGCTGAACTTCGGCGGCCACGGCCACGCGTTCATCGTCAGCAGCGAGGGCAAGATCCTGATTCACCCGGACAGCAAACTGGTGCTCAAGACCCTCGCCGAGGCCTATCCGAACGGCGCACCTAAAGTCAGCCCGGGCCTGAAAGAAGTCGAGTTCAACGGCAAGACCCAACTGATCTCCTTCACCCACATCAACGGCGTGCCGTCGGCTGACTGGTACGTGGCGCTGGTGCTCGATAAAGACACCGCGTTCTCGATGCTCAGCGAGTTCCGCACCTCGGCGCTGATCGCCATGGTCATTGCCGTGGTGATCATCATCGCCCTGCTCGGCATGCTCATCCGCGTGCTGATGCAGCCGCTGCTGACCATGGGCCGCGCCATGCACGACATCGCTGAAGGTGAAGGCGACCTGACCAAACGTCTGGTGATTCACGGCAACGACGAGTTCGGCGCACTGGGCACCTCCTTCAACCGCTTCGTCGAACGAATCCACACCTCGATCCGCGAAGTGTCCTCGGCCACCGGCCAGGTCAACGAAGTCGCCCTGCGCGTGGTCGCAGCGTCGAACTCGTCGATGTACAACTCCGATCAGCAAGCCTCGCGCACCAACAGCGTGGCCGCGGCGATCAACCAACTCGGCGCCGCCGCTCAGGAAATCGCCCAGAACGCTGCGCTCGCCTCGCAGCATTCCAGCGATGCGCGCAGCCTTGCGGTCGACGGTCAGCAGGTGGTGGATAAAACCATCCAGGCCATGCAGCAGCTGTCGGCGAAGATCAGCGATTCCTGCGGCAACATCGAAACCCTGAACAGCAACACGGTGAACATCGGCCAGATTCTCGAAGTGATCACCAGTATTTCTCAGCAGACCAACCTGCTCGCGCTCAACGCCGCAATCGAAGCGGCGCGCGCCGGTGAAGCAGGTCGTGGTTTCGCGGTGGTCGCGGACGAAGTGCGCAACTTGGCGCACCGCACTCAGGATTCGGCGCAGCAAGTGCAGAAGATGATCGAAGAGCTGCAAGTCGGCGCACGCCAGGCGGTCAACATCATGACCGAGAGCCAGCGTGAGAGCGAAAGCAGCGTCGGCATCGCCAACCAGGCCGGCGAACGGTTGGGCAGCGTGACTCAGCGCATTGGCGAGATCGACGGGATGAACCAGTCGGTAGCGACGGCGACTGAAGAGCAGACGGCGGTGGTCGAGTCGCTCAATGTCGATATCAACGAGATCAACACGCTGAACCAGGAAGGTGTGGAGAACTTGCAGGCGACGTTGCGGGCGTGCGCGGATCTGGAGCAGCAGGCGGCGCGGTTGAAGCAGTTGGTGGGTAGTTTCCGCATTTAAGATCAAGGGCTTTACCCCCTCACCCCAGCCCTCTCCCCCAAGGGGGCGAGGGGGAAAGGGAGCAGATCTTCGCGCTGTTCAAACCTGAGTTCGACTCGATCTCTCAGGTCGATGTATCAAGCCCAGACACCTCGGTCAGCCCCCTCTCCCTCAGGGAGGGTAAGCTCTTAAAATCTAGAGCCAGGCTCGGAAAGAAACACCAACTCCTCAGCCGTAGACTCCCGCCCCAACACCGCATTGCGATGCGGAAAGCGGCCAAACCGCGCAATCACTTTCTGATGCCGCTCGGCATAATCCAGATTGTCGGCAAACACCGCCCGCTGCGCTTCCGGCTGTTCAGCCACCAGTTCTATAAACCTGGAAACGGCCTCATTCTGCACCGCGAGGTTTTCGCAGTGTTCGAACACCAGATAAATGAACACACGCTGAATCGGCTTCAACTGCCGATCAAAATCCGCGGCAATGCCTTGGGCAACCAGTTTCTGCGCGCGTAGATCGCCGGAAAACGCCTTTGGGGTGTCACGAAAGATCATTCGCGGCAGTTGATCAAGCAGTAACACCAGCGCCAGCCAACCTTCGGGACGTTGCGTCCACTCGGTCAATTCTCCGGCCAGGGCCTGATCGACAAAGACCCCGAAACGCTCACGCGCTTCGAGGTCTTGGCTGTCTCGCTTACCGAACCACAACTTGCCCTTGTCAGCCGATATCTCGTCAGGGGATTCGGCCTGTCCGAACCACCAATCGAGCAACGGCTGCCAAGGCGCGGTCATGATTTATTCCTTGTGGTAGGCCGTCGCGCGGGCGACTTCTTCTTTCGAGCCGAGGAACACCGCTACGCGCTGGTGCAGGCCTTCTGGCTGAATGTCGAGGATGCGCTGGTGACCGTCGGTGGACGCGCCGCCCGCTTGTTCCACGAGGAACGACATCGGGTTGGCTTCGTACATCAGACGCAGTTTGCCTGGCTTGGATGGCTCACGGCTGTCGCGCGGGTACATGAACAGACCGCCACGGGTCAGGATGCGGTGTACGTCGGCAACCATCGCTGCAACCCAGCGCATGTTGTAGTTCTTTTTCAGCGGACCTTCTTCACCGGCCAGCAATTCGCCAACGTAGCGCTGTACCGGGGCTTCCCAGTGACGCTGGTTGGACATGTTGATGGCGAATTCCTGGGTCGATTCAGGAATGGTGATGTCCTCGTGAGTCAGCACGAAGCTGCCCATTTCGCGGTCGAGAGTGAAGCCTTTGACGCCGTCGCCCAAGGTCAGTACCAGCATGGTTTGCGGACCGTAGATCGCGTAACCGGCGGCAACTTGCTGAGTGCCTGGCTGCAGGAACGCTTTCTCGTTCAGCGGCTCGTTCTGGCTCAGATATTCGTTCGGGCAACGCAGTACCGAGAAGATGGTGCCGACCGGGGCGTTGATGTCGATGTTCGACGAACCGTCCAGTGGGTCGAATACCAGCAGGTACGCGCCTTTCGGGTATTTGCCCGGGATCTGGTAGGCATTGTCCATTTCTTCGGACGCCATGCCGGCCAGGTGACCACCCCATTCGTTGGCTTCGAGCAGGATCTCGTTGGAGATCACGTCGAGTTTCTTCTGCACTTCGCCTTGGACGTTTTCAGTGCCCATGCTGCCCAGAACACCACCCAGGGCGCCTTTGGACACGGCGTGGCTGATTTCTTTGCAAGCACGCGCCACCACTTCGATCAGGAAACGCAGATCGGCAGGAGTGTTATTGCTGCGGGTCTGCTCAATCAAATAGCGACTCAGGGTAACGCGGGACATGGACGGCTCCGGTGGAATGGGGGGCTAAAAACCCGCGCAGTTTACAGGGAGTCTGAAAACGTAGCGAGCGAAGACGCCCGGTAACGTGCGTTGGGGTGTAATTGCCTGCATGAGACGTGAATGTGGGTGGAGAGTTCAGGTAGCGGGTTTAGCGTAGTTGGAAATCGGACGGGTGTGGCTGGGGGTTAATTGATCAGTTCGGAATATGTATTGGCTGACACGCCACTTTCGCGAGCAGGCTCGCACAGGGAATCGGGGTGACCGTTGAATTGGCGTCCATTGAAGATCCACTGTGGGAGCGAGCCTGCTCGCGAATGGCGCGCAGCGCCAGCCATTCTCAGGTGTTGGTCGGCGGCTTGCGCAACAGACTCGCCGCCATCGCCCCGAGGAACACCACACTCAACAACAACACCGCCCACAAGCCAATCTTCTTCCAATTGGTCTCAGCCACCGCCGCCGTGGTCGCCGTAGAAGTCTGCGTAGCTACCACGTCACCCTGCACCGACGCCTTACCCAACGCCGCCAGCTTCTCCGGTTTGAAATCCGGAATCAGCGTCGCCAACGGCAGATTCGCCGTCCTCACACTCGGATTACCCAGCGCAAGGCTGTAAGGCCCCTCGCCGCGCGCGAGGAATATCACCTGCGTCGCCCGCAACGCATATTTCAGACTCGGCGCCTGCTCACCCAGACCGCCGCCGCGCTCATCCACCGTCAGCTTCAACTGCTGCACGGTCTGCCCGTAGAGCTGCAATTCGTTCTGCTGCACGTCCTGATTATTCTGGGTCAGGCGATAGAGCAAACCGCTGCTCAGCGTCTGCCACGGCAAACTGCTTTCACGGCGCCCTGCCAGCGTCACTGGCGCCAAGCTGTTCGGCTGCTTCAGCTCGACCTGCACCCGCTCGACATTCAGCCCCATCGGCAGTTGCCAAGTGTATTCACCGGCCTTGGTGCTGCTGCCGGCCAATGCCTGCGACCAGACCAACGGCAGAGGCACATTGCGCGGATCACTGCTTTTCAATTGTGCTGCCGTCAGGATCGGCGCCGAATTCGGCGACTCCCACAGCAACCGCACATAACGCGCCGACTGCCCCGGCAACGTCACCTCATGCTGCTCGATGCGCTCATCGGAAAAAGTCAGTCGTGCCACCTGCCCTTCGCCCCACGCTTGCCAATGTTGCAGGTCGTCACTGGCCTCGATGCTGAAGCGCTGAAAACCGTCGCGCTCGCTGGTCCAGTCGAGGATCAATTGCTGCAACGGCGCCTTGATCGCACTCGCGTCCAACAGCCAACCGCGCAGCACTTCTTCGCCCGCCTCCAACTGGCTGGACGGTTGCACTTCGACCAGCGTGCCGTTGGTGGTCGCTTGCACACGCACATTCGGCGCGCGTTCGCTGGCGTCAGCGGCGTTGTACAGCGGAAACCATTTCACCTCGTGTAACTGCCCGTCGTCGCGGGTCTGTGCCGATTCGCGGGCCAAGGCGTAAGCCTGCGGTTCGCCGGCGGCGTTGAACACACGCAGATCACTGAGATCAGTCTGGCGTGCCTGCAATTGCACGCTCAACGGCAATTCGAGGCGATACCACGGGCCGTTGCCACTGACCGACAACGGCACCTGCGTGGCGAAGTCCGTCGGCTTTTCCTGAGCGCCGGCCACCATCACCACACCCAACGCCAACCAACCCAGATTTCGCATGCGACTCAAGATGAAACTCCTTCGGTATCCGGGGCCGGTTTGTCCGCCGCCGGCTCAGCTTCAATGCGTTTGGGCGGCAGCGGCGCGAAATAACCGACCACCAGCAGCAACACGCCGACGCCAATAAACGAGACGATCCGGGCGAGGCCACCACGGTTGCTCAGTTCGACAAAAATCAGTTTGGCCACCACCAGCGCAATCAATGCCGCGCCGATCAGCCACACTTCGCGACGATGACGCAGATGCCCGCCGATCATCAGCCCGAGCGCCATCAGCGTCCAGACGATCGACAAACCGGCCTGCACCAGCATTGAGGCGAGCAACGTATCCAGCTCGAACGGGATGCCGGCCCAATGGTGCGCCGCGCGGGTGACCAACGCGGTGCAGAAGGCGAACAGCGAAACCCCGGCGATCAATTGCGTGCCGTAATCGGCGTAGTCCTGCCGGATCGACAACTGCGAAATCGCACTGCGCGACCACACATAGACGCCGAACAATGCGAACAACAAACCCAGCTCTAATGGATTGAGCAGCGGCACGTAAGGAAGTGGCTCGGCATTACCATCGCTGACACCATTGGCCAGCCAGAACCACGCCAGCATCAACACCGCCAACGGCGCGGCAGCGTACAAGCGGTACTCGCGGGCAAACGCTGCGACCGGCCACGGCCAAGAGCGCGGGGCCGCTGCCAGCAACAGATAAACGCTCGGCAGAATCGCCCAGCCCAGCCAGCGCCAGGCGTTGTATTGCTCGGACAACAGCAGCAGGCCATAACGCAACTCTAGCGCCAGCACGCCAATCAGCAACCAACAGCCCAGTACATGCGCCGTGCTCAAAGCGCGCGCCGGCAGCATCGGTGCCAAGCGACGCAGGCTGAAGAAATGCACGGCGAATACTGCCGTCCACGCCAGCCAGCCGAAATCGGCCGCTGGGTGATAACGCGGATGCCAGGCAGCGAGCAACACCAGACCCGCCGCCGGAATCAGCAAGGTGCAGAGCAAGCCCAGCGCCGGCCATTTCAACCGCAGCGACAACAGCGTCCACAACGACACGCTGACGGCGGCGACCATTAGCAACAGCGTGCCTTGCAGATTCGGCGCAGCAAAGCGCAGCACTTCACTGACCCACGCCAACGCCCACCAACCGGCGCCCCACACCAGCAACACTTCGGACAAGCGCTGCAAGCTCAATGCATCGAATGCCGAGGCGTGATTGCCCATTTGCAGGCGCCACGCACCGATCATCGCCGCCAGCCCCAGCACCAGCGGCGTCCAGAATCCGCCATGGGCCAGCGGTTTCAAACCTTCGCTGGACAGTGGCCCGAGCAACTCCGGACCGGCCAGCAAAAACGCCGCGCCACCGATCACTTGCAACAACAAACCGAAAACAAAACTCACGCGCTGCTTGAGGTACAGGCTCAGCCAGATAATCAGCAAACCACTGGCCGCCCACACCGCGCTCGCGGTCTGCCATGGCAGGACAAACAGAACCGCCAGATTGATCAGCACCAGACCGGCCAACAGCACCACCGACAATCCGCGCAGCAGACGTACATCACCGCGCACCATTTCATCACGGGCCGCCAACAGCATGCCGGCGATCAACGCCAGGCCGATCAGCGAAGCACTGAGCAAGCCACTCCAGCCGGCGCTGAACACCGCTGCCGAATCCTCGCCCGCGCCTTGCAGACGCAACAGGAACAACGCACCGCCGAGCAACTGCACGGCAAACGCGGTGAACAGGAAGGTGCGCGATTGAATCCGCAGACCGACAAACAACGTCACCAGACCGGCCAGCGCCCAACTGATCGCCGTGCCTTGCGTAAAGAAGAACAGCGGCGCCAGCAGATAGAGGAAGGTCAGGCCCAGAGACGCCAACACCGGCAAACCTTGACGCTCCCAAGGCGAGGCTTGTTCCGGCGTGGCCTTGCGCAATTGATAGAAACTGAACAGCAACGCAATGCCGAGCATCAACGCGCCCAACGGTGCACCGTCAAGCAGACTGCTCTCGCCGACGCGCAACTGACTGAGAAACGCCAACGCCGACCCCAGTTGCAGGAGCAAGGCAAAGGCCCGGGCGAACGGTCGATGCTGGCGCAAACCGAGCCAGAAAATCCCCGCGCCTTCCACTGCCCATGCCGCCGAGGTCCAGCGCGCATCCAGCCCCAACGGAATCGCCAGACTGGCGAAAATCACCCCGAGCGCCAGACAGGTTTCGCCCAGCAGCACCGCGCGTCCGCCCATCAATACCTTGGCCAGCGCCATGTAGATCATGCCCAACGCCAGCGCACTGAACGCCGCGGCGAATTCCAGATGCTGCACCAACGCAAATTGCAATCCGAAGCCAATGATCGGCGGTCCGAACAGCATCGTCCCGTCGACATAATCGCCTTTGCGCGCCGACCAGTGCAGCAGCGCCTCGCGATCGCCCTCCGCCGGTGCATCGGGCATGTCCAGCAATTTGCGGCGGGCGAACAGCAGGCCGATGGCGAGGTACATCAGGAAGAACAGAATCAGGAACGGTTCGGTGCTCCACAACAGCTCCGGCGCGTACGAACGCAGGCCCCAGGCGAAGCCGATGCCGAAGGTGCCGACGAAGCCGATCAGGTTAAGCAGACGCCAGGCCTTGAACCAGGCGATGGCAAGAATGCCGGCGTTGAGCAGCGCGAAATAACTGAACAGTGCGACGTGGTTGCCGGCGCCGGTCGAGGTCAGAATCGGCGCGGCGAAACCACCCAATGCCGCCGCAGCTGCCAGCCCTAAAGCATCCTGAGTGATCGCCAGAATCGCCGAGAACACCGTCACCGCGACCAGCAATCCCAACGCGGCGGACGGATCTAGCAACGGATGCAGACGCATCGCCGCAAACACCGTCAGGTACAGCACCGCGATCCCGGTGCCTTGCAGCATCAACGCGTAATTGCTGTTGCGCCGGCGTAGCCACCAGCCCAGCGCGAGCAAGCCCAACGCGGCCGCCGCGACACCGGCGTAACGCAACTCGATCGGCACGACCATGCCTTCGGTGGCGTAGCGCAGCAGGAATGCGAGACCGAAGAAGAGCAACACCACGCCGACCCGCAGTACGGTGTTGCCACCAAACAGCCAGTTACGCGCGGCGCTGATGCCGCGCTCGATGAGGTTCGGGCCACGAGGTTCAGCAGGTTTTTGCGGCTCGGACGTAACGGCGTCGAGGCGCCAGACATCAGCAGGCAGCGGTTGACTGGTTTCGCTGGCAGCGACGGAAATCGGTTCGAGTGCGGGCGGCAGTTCCCAGACCAGTTCGGGGGCCGGGGCTTCTTCGACTGCTTTGAGGGGTTCGACGACAGGTTCGGCGGCCGGCGCCGAAGTCGGTGGAGGGGCAGCATGAAGGGGCGCGCCTTCGAGCAGAAACAGGCGCTGTTCGACGCCCTGCAAAGCGACCTTCGCCTGCTCAAGTTGACGTTGCTGCTCCATCGCCTGCGAGCCAAGCCGCGCGATGCGGATCGTCTGCCCGATCACCAGCCCCAGCAGCGCGCCCAACAGCGCATCACTGAACGACTCGTCGAGCAGCCAGCCGAGCACCAGCCCGATCAACATGAACATCCATTGCATGGTCGATATCCCTAAGCGCGAAGGCTAATCCGGGAAGATTAGCGCAGCCTGACCCAAAAAGATCGCAGCCTGCGGCAGCTCCTACAGGGTTATGCGAACACCTGTGTAGGAGCTGCCGAAGGCTGCGATCTTTTCCGGCGCGCGATTATATCGAGCCGACTGGAAAGTTACTCCAACGCTTTCCAGATATCCGTGGCGTACTCGCGAATCGTCCGGTCCGAGGAGAACCAGCCCATCCGCGCCGTGTTCAGCACCGCCGAACGCCACCAGTTGTTACTGTCGTGCCAATGCTCTTCAACGCGTTTCTGCGCTTCCCAATAAGAGTCAAAGTCGGCGCAGACCAGGAAGCGGTCGTAATCCACCAGCGAATCGATCAGCCCGGTGTAGCGCGAAGTGTCATCCGGCGAGAACACCCCGCTGCGAATCGCTTGCAGCACGTCGTTCAAACGATGGGACGCGGCGATGTCTGGCAAGGCGCTGAACTCATGATTCTGTTTACGCGCTTCAACCTGTTGTGCGCTGAGACCGAAGATAAACATGTGTTCGGCACCGATACGCTCGCACATCTCGACGTTGGCGCCGTCCAGCGTGCCGATGGTCAGTGCGCCGTTGAGGCCGAACTTCATGTTACTGGTGCCCGACGCCTCGAACCCGGCAGTGGAAATCTGCTCGGACAAGTCCGCCGCCGGAATGATGCTCTCCGCGAGGCTGACGTTGTAGTTGGGCAGAAACACCACTTTCAGCAGGCCGCGCACGGTCGGATCGTTGTTCACCACCCGAGCGATATCGTTGGTCAGCTTGATGATCAGTTTGGCCTGGTGATAACTCGCCGCTGCTTTGCCGGCGAAGATTTTCACCCGCGGCACCCAGTCGACTTCCGGCTCAGCGCGAATCGCCTGATACAGCGCCACGGTGTGCATAAGGTTGAGCAACTGGCGTTTGTATTCGTGAATCCGTTTGACCTGCACATCAAACATGGCCGCCGGGTTGACCGCGATACCCAGCCGTTCGTGAATCAGATAGGCCAAAGCCTTTTTGCTGTGCAGGCGTTGCTCGGCGAAGGCTTTGCGGAACGCGGTTTTCTCAGCGAAAGGCTCGAGATCGAGCAGTCGCTCTTCCGGGTTATCCAGCAAATCCGGCCCCAGCGCATCAACCAGCATCGAAGTCAGTTCAGAGTTGGCCTGATACAACCAGCGGCGGAAGGTAATGCCGTTGGTTTTGTTGTTGATCCGCTCCGGATAGAGCTTGTGCAGCTCAGCAAACACGGTTTTGCGCATCAGTTGAGTGTGCAAGCCAGACACACCGTTGACGCTGTGCGAACCGAGGAACGCGAGGTTGCCCATGCGCACCCGGCGACCGTTGTCTTCTTCGATCAGCGACACCGCGCGCAGCACGTCGAAATCGTGAATGCCTTTGGCGCGCAGCGAGTCGATGTGCTGAGCGTTGATCAGGTAAATGATCTGCATGTGCCGTGGCAGCATGCGTTCCATCAAACCCACCGGCCAGGTTTCCAGTGCTTCCGGCAGCAGCGTGTGGTTGGTGTACGACAGCGTGTCGACGGTGACTTGCCACGCCGCGTCCCACGCCACGTCGTAGACGTCGACCAGTTGGCGCATCAGTTCGGCAACGGCAATCGAAGGGTGGGTGTCGTTGAGCTGGATCGCCGCGTGATCGCCCAGGGTCAGTACCGAGGTGTGCATGTTGCGATGGCGACGCAGCAGATCCTGCAACGAGGCGGCGACGAAGAAGTATTCCTGACGCAGGCGCAGCTCTTGCCCTGCTTCGGTACTGTCCGCCGGGTAAAGCACGCGGGAGATACTTTCGGCGCGAGCAACCTCGGCGACGGCGCCCAAGTGGTCACCGGCGTTGAAGCGTTCCAGGTGCAAATCTTCCATGGCGCGGGCACGCCACAGGCGCAAGGTGTTGACGCTCGCCCCGCGCCAGCCGACCACCGGCGTGTCGTAAGCAATCGCGCGGACGGTTTCCGCCGGTGACCAGACCTGTTTGGATTTGCCGGAAACGTCGGTGACGGTTTCAACGCTGCCGCCGAAGCCGATGGAGTAGACGACTTCCGGCCGTTCAAACTCCCACGGGTTGCCGAAATCCAGCCAGTGCTCGGTCTGCTCCTGCTGCCAGCCGTCGACAATAGCCTGGCGGAACAAACCGTGTTCATAACGAATGCCGTAACCGTGGCCAGCGATGCCGAGGGTCGACATGCTTTCCATGAAGCACGCCGCCAGACGACCGAGGCCGCCGTTGCCCAGCGCCGCGTCGGGCTCCAGCAAGCGAATGCGCTCCAGATCAACGCCGAGTTCGGTCAGCGCCTCACGGGCGACATCGAGCAGGCCTAGGTTGCTCAGGCTGTCGTAGAGCAAACGGCCGATAAGAAATTCCAGCGAGAGGTAATACACCCGTTTCTGGCCTTTGCGGTAGATCTGCCGGGTGTGGTCCATCCAGTGTTCGACCATGTGATCACGCGCAGCCAACGCGATGGCTTCGAACCAGTCATGGTCGAAGGCGTGATCGGGGTCTTTGCCCACCGCGTAGGTGAGTTTGGTCAGGACGGCGTCGCGGAATGCGGCCACCTCTGCTTCGCGAACTAGTGGTTCTTGAGTCATCAATGGGACCTCGAGCGAGCGGGGAATTGTCTGAGCCTAGACGGTCTGACCGACGGTCGAGGCTCTGGTTCGGCAGTATTTCCTGAGACGGTGAGATGGCCCGGCATTACCTTGGCGGATGAGCTAATGAATGCAGGGGCCGTGCCGAATTGTCCGGCAATGTGCCTGTACGCAGAAAAAATCTGGCGAAAGGTTGTTCAAAAATCCACCAGTCCCGGTATGATCGCGCGCCCTGATGCACACACGCCTGGTAACTCCCGATGATGAAGCCCAACCTGATTGCCGCCGCCGAGATCGATCGTCTCGATACGTGGGCAAAATACTCAGCCCCGATGTGCGGTTCCTGCGTGTCCAGCTGCTGCACGCTGCCGGTTGAGGTGAAGATCAAGGATCTGGTGCGCATCGGTGTGGTCGACGAGTTCGAACTGGGCGATCCGCCAAAGAACATCGCCAAGCGTTTGCAGAAGGAAGGCCTGGTCGAGCGCTTCAACCAGAAGTCCGGCATCTTCACCCTGCAGCGCATGAGCAACAACGATTGCTACTACCTGGATCGTAAGAGCCGCCTGTGCACCATTTATGACAAGCGCCCGGATACCTGCCGCAATCACCCGAAGATCGGGCCGCGCCCGGGGTATTGCGCGTATAAGCCGAAGGAAGTTGAGCGCGTGCAGAATTTCCGCGCTATCGAGAAGTTCTAAAAGCTGACCCTCATCGGAACGCCGCCCGCCCAGCCCTCTCCCGGAGGGAGAGGGGGCCGACCGAGGTGTCTTGCGCCTGACATCGACCTGAAAAATATAGTCGATTATAGATTCGGTACAGCCCCACCAAATCGATTATGGATTCAGCAGAATTCTTTCAAGTCGATGCATCTCATGAATATCCCCATTCGGTCCCCTCTCCCTCTGGGAGAGGGCTAGGGTGAGGGGCTCTTGATCTTCAAGACTCAATCCACATTTCCCCCCAGACAAACAAAAACGCCCCCGGTCTCGCGACCGGGGGCGTTTTCATTCAGCCTGAACTAATGACTCAGTTCTTGGCTTTCTTGGCAGCGCGGGTACGCTCGCTTTCGTCCAGGATCTTCTTGCGAAGACGGATGGACTTAGGAGTGACTTCGCACAGCTCGTCTTCCTGGATGTATTCCAGAGCCTGTTCCAGAGTGAACTTCACTGGTGGAACCAGAGCGATGGTTTCGTCTTTACCCGAAGCACGCATGTTGTCGAGCTTCTTGCCCTTGGTAGGGTTAACGCCCAGATCGTTGTCACGGCTGTTCTGACCAACGATTTGACCGTTGTAGATCTCCTGGCCGTGTTCTACGAACAGCTTGCCACGAGCCTGCAGGGTTTCCAGCGAGTAGGTCAGTGCCTTGCCGGTTTCAACCGAAACCAGAACGCCGTTCTGACGGCCGGACATGTGGCCCGACTTGACGGTGTCGTAGCGATCGAAGATCGAGGTCAGGATGCCAGCACCGTTGGTCAGGGTCAGGAACTGGTTACGGAAACCGATCAGACCGCGAGCAGGGATGTTGTATTCCAGACGAACACGGCCCTTGCCATCCGGCACCATGTTGCTCAGGTCGCCTTTACGCAGACCCATCTCTTCCATGACCTTGCCCTGCGCTTCTTCAGGGATGTCGATGGTCACGTTTTCGAACGGCTCTTGCTTGACGCCGTCAACTTCACGAATGATCACTTCAGGACGGCCCAGGGCCAGCTCGAAGCCTTCGCGACGCATGGTTTCGATCAGTACCGAGAGGTGCAGCTCACCACGGCCGGAAACCTTGAACTTGTCAGCGGTGTCGCCTTCTTCAACGCGCAGTGCAACGTTGTACAGCAGCTCTTTGTCAAGACGGTCCTTGATGTTACGGGACGTCACGAACTTGCCTTCTTTACCGCAGAATGGCGAGTCGTTTACCTGGAAGGTCATCGAAACGGTTGGCTCGTCAACGGTCAGAGGCTTCATCGCCTCGACAGTGTCCGGGTGGCACAAGGTGTCGGAGATGAACAGCGAGTCCATACCGCTGATGCAAACGATATCGCCTGCTGCAGCTTCTTCAACGTCGATGCGGTGCAGACCGTGGTGACCCATCAGTTTCAGGATACGGCCGTTACGGCGCTTGCCGTCAGCACCGATCGCCACAACCGGGGTGTTCGGCTTGACGCGGCCACGAGCGATACGGCCAACGCCGATAACACCCAGGAAGCTGTTGTAGTCCAGAGCAGAGATCTGCATCTGGAACGCGCCGTCACGGTCAACAGCCGGAGGCGGAACGTGGTCGACTACCGCTTGGTACAGCGGGGTCATGTCTTCCGCCATGGCGGTGTGATCCAGACCGGCAATGCCGTTCAGGGCCGAGGCGTAAACAACCTGGAAGTCCAGTTGTTCTTCGGTAGCACCGAGGTTGTCGAACAGGTCGAAGATCTGGTCCAGAACCCAGTCCGGACGCGCGCCTGGACGGTCAACCTTGTTGATCACCACGATTGGACGCAGGCCGGCTTCGAAAGCCTTCTTGGTCACGAAACGGGTTTGCGGCATAGGGCCGTCTTGAGCGTCAACCAGCAGCAGAACGGAGTCAACCATCGACATTACGCGTTCAACTTCGCCGCCGAAGTCGGCGTGGCCCGGGGTGTCCACGATGTTGATGTGGTAGCCGTTCCAGTTGATGGCGGTGTTTTTCGCCAGAATGGTAATACCGCGCTCTTTTTCCTGGTCGTTGGAGTCCATCACGCGCTCGTCGTTGAGCTCGTTGCGCTCCAGAGTGCCGGATTGACGCAGGAGTTTGTCTACCAGGGTGGTTTTACCATGGTCAACGTGGGCAATGATGGCGATGTTGCGTAGATTTTCGATCACTTGTGTATCTCGATCAGAGGATTCGGTTTGCTGACAAGTCTTGGCAGCGATTAGCAGTAGTGTCCGGCATGGCCGTTACAGCTTGACGGCGGTGTCGGGGGGCCGGTGACGCAGGCCACAGGCAAACAGCCCCGGGCACTTAGCTCGGTCGATAAACGCGCACATTGGCATGCCCCTCACTGAGCAAATGGTGAGCATGCAGGCGACTCATCACGCCTTTGTCGCAATACAGCAGGTACTGGCGAGTCGGATCCAGCTCCTTGAAACGAGCGTTCACTGCGTAGAACGGCATCGTCTGTACTTCTACGCCAGCGAGTTCCAGCGGCTCATCCTCGGCGGCATCCGGGTGACGGATGTCGATCACGATCTGGCCGGCCAGTGCTTCGCTGACTTCTTCAATCTGTACGTCCTGGCCCAATTCGTCGATCACCCGATCGATCGGCACCAGTTTGGCGTTTTCGAGCGCACGCTCGAGCACCGCCATGTCGAATTCTTTCTCTTCGTGCTCAACGCGACCGCGTTTGGCGGCAGTCTTCGGATTGACCGAAATGACCCCACAGTACTCCGGCATGTGCCGGGCGAAATCGGCGGTGCCAATCTCGTTGGCCGTGTCGATGATGTCCTGCTTGTGCGCCACGATCAGCGGACGCAGGACCAGCTTGTCGGTCACACAATCGATCACCGACAGGTTCGGCAGGGTCTGGCTCGAAACCTGGGAGATCGCCTCGCCAGTGACCAGCGCCTCGATCTGCAGGCGGTCTGCGATGTTGGACGCCGCGCGCAACATCATACGCTTCAATACGACGCCCATATGACTGTTATCGACTTTGCCGAGAATTTCGCCCAACACTTCTTCGAACGGAACACTGACAAATAGCACGCGTTGCGAGCTGCCGTACTTCTTCCAGATGAAATGCGCGACTTCCATCACGCCCAGTTCGTGGGCACGACCGCCGAGATTGAAGAAGCAGAAGTGCGTCATCAGGCCGCGACGAATGATCTGGTAGGCCGCAACGGTCGAGTCAAAGCCGCCGGACATCAATACCAGCGTCTGCTCCAACGCACCCAGCGGATAGCCGCCGATGCCGTTGTGCTGGCTGTGGATCACAAACAACCGTTTGTCGCGAACTTCGATACGGACTTCGATTTCCGGCGCTTTCAGGTCGATACCGGCGGCACCGCACTCACGACGCAGCTTGCTGCCAACGTATTTTTCAACGTCCATCGAGCTGAAGGTGTGCTTGCCGGCACGCTTGCAACGCACCGAGAAAATCTTCCCGGCCAGTGCAGCGCCGTAGTGCTGTTTGCACTTCTCGGTGATGTCGTCGAAGTCGCCCAGCGGGTACTCGTCGATCTGCAGAAAGTGCGCGATGCCCGGCATGCAGGTCAGGCGCTCACCCATCTCTTTCAAGGCTTTGGCGTCGGTAATGCGGGTTTCCAGCTCGAGATTGTCCCACACACCGTTCACCACCACGGCCGGGTCCAGATCGCGGAGCACGGTGCGGATGTTCTTGGCCAACTGGCGGATGAATTTCGTCCGGACAGGTCGGCTTTTGATGGTGATCTCGGGGAAGACTTTTACGATTAGTTTCATGAAAACAGCGCGCGAACGGCCAGCCGAAAAAGGGGGGCGCGGATTATAGCGGAAATTGCTCAAGGTTTAACCAGTTAATGTGCAGAAGGTTTTGCATGCACCAAAACAGGTCATTTGCAGATTATGACGCTACATTAAAGGGCGATATTTTCTGCTTTAAGACGCTTTGCACCTTAATAAGCGTGAATTTGGGGCAAAAAACCCATGCTGGGGCACTGGCATGCAATTTGCTCCCTTGTGAGGCAGGTTGCCTTGGCAGAGTATTCGCGCCGGCATCACCACTATTAAGGGCATCCACTACCAGCCCTAATTCACCCGGAGGACACTATGTCGAAGTCGGTTCAACTCATCAAAGATCATGACGTCAAGTGGATTGATCTGCGCTTCACGGACACCAAAGGCACTCAGCACCACGTGACCATGCCGGCTCGCGATGCGCTGGAAGACGACTTCTTCGAAGTCGGCAAGATGTTCGACGGTTCCTCCATCGCTGGCTGGAAAGGCATCGAAGCCTCCGACATGATCCTGCTGCCGGACGACGAAACTGCCGTGCTCGACCCGTTCACCGAAGACGCCACCCTGATCCTGGTGTGCGACATCATCGAACCGTCGACCATGCAAGGTTACGATCGCGACCCGCGCGCCATTGCTCACCGTGCCGAGGAATACCTGAAGACCACCGGTATCGGTGACACCGTCTTCGCCGGTCCAGAGCCTGAGTTCTTCATCTTCGACGAAGTGAAGTTCAAGTCCGACATCTCCGGTTCGATGTTCAAGATCTACTCCGAACAAGGTTCGTGGATGTCCGACCAGGACATCGAAGGCGGCAACAAAGGCCACCGTCCAGGTATCAAAGGTGGTTACTTCCCGGTTCCGCCGTTCGACCACGATCACGAAATCCGTACTGCCATGTGCAACGCACTGGAAGAAATGGGCCAGACCGTTGAAGTTCACCACCACGAAGTGGCGACTGCCGGTCAGAACGAAATCGGTGTCAAGTTCAACACCCTGGTGAAGAAAGCTGACGAAGTTCAGACGCTGAAATACGTTGTCCACAACGTTGCCGACGCCTACGGCCGCACCGCTACCTTCATGCCGAAGCCACTGTACGGTGACAACGGTTCGGGTATGCACGTGCACATGTCCATCGCCAAAGATGGCAAGAACACCTTCGCTGGCGAAGGCTATGCCGGCCTGTCCGAAACCGCTCTGTACTTCATCGGCGGTATCATCAAGCACGGTAAGGCACTGAACGGCTTCACCAACCCGGCCACCAACTCCTACAAGCGTCTGGTGCCAGGTTTCGAAGCGCCGGTGATGCTGGCCTACTCGGCTCGCAACCGTTCCGCGTCGATCCGTATTCCTTACGTCAACAGCCCACGTGGCCGTCGTATCGAAGCGCGTTTCCCGGATCCGGCTGCCAACCCGTACCTGGCTTTCGCAGCACTGCTGATGGCTGGCCTGGACGGTATCCAGAACAAGATCCACCCAGGCGACGCTGCCGACAAAAACCTGTACGACCTGCCGCCTGAAGAGGCGAAAGAGATCCCGCAAGTTTGCGGCAGCCTGAAAGAAGCTCTGGAAGAGCTGGATAAAGGCCGTGCGTTCCTGACCAAGGGCGGCGTGTTCTCCGACGACTTCATCGACGCTTACATCGCGCTGAAATCCGAAGAAGAAATCAAGGTCCGTACCTTCGTACACCCACTGGAATATGAGCTGTACTACAGCTGCTGATCCGGTAGCGCTGCGCTACGCGGCGTGAGTGAAAGAGGCCTCCTTCGTGAGGCCTTTTTTATTGCAGATCAAAAAAACCCTCACCCTAGCCCTCTCCCAGAGGGAGAGGGAACTGATCTCCATGCTTTTCAGAACCTGAGTTCACATGACAATTTCAGGTCGGTGAAATTTGTGAGAGCAACCCGGTCAATCCCCTCTCCCTCTGGGAGAGGGTTAGGGTGAGGGCGTTGCCAGATGTTTACCGAGTTGGGCCAACCGCCGCGTCTGGCCTATGCTGCATCCCATCGTTTTCAATCCCGGTCGATGTCATGGGTCGCACCTTTCTCTACATTCTGCTGCTGATCGCCCTGCCCGCTGCCGCGCAGATCTATAAGTACACCGATGCCAACGGCAACACTGTCTACAGCGATCACTCGCCGGACGGCGTAAAGGCGCAGCCGGTGGAGTTGCCGCCGCTCAATCGCGTCGAGCCGCAAGCACCCAACGCACCAGCCGCACCCAAATCTGACAATCGCCAGCCGGCACGCAGTGATGCCTATGAGATTCTGGAACTCGCCGGCCTGCCCACCGAAGAAGCCCTGCGCGCCAATAACGGCACGTTCACCGTCAACGTGCTGATCAAACCGCGCCTGCGGCCAGCCCATCAATTAAGGCTGGTTTTGGACGATGAACCCTACGGTCAGCCGAGCAACGTGCCGATCCTGCAACTGGTGAACGTGGATCGCGGCGAACACCGACTCGCCGTGCAGGTGATCGACGGGCAAACGACCATCCAGCAAAGCCCGCCAGTCGCCCTCAGCGTGCAGCGAGTGCACAAGCCATGATCCGCGCGTGGTTGTTCCTCCTGTCGGCGCTGATGTCGCTGCAAGCCTCAGCCGAGGTCTTCACTTATACCGACGCGCAAGGCAATCGCGTCTATACCGACCAACCGCGCGGCAACGCCAAGCGAGTGCCGGTCGCCACCAGCAATCGCATGTCCGCCAACCCCGCCGCCGCCGCGCCGATCACCACCGCGAAAAAATCCGCGGAACAACCGCTGTTCCACTACGACATGCTGCGCATTCTGGTGCCCGAACCCGATGCAACCATTCGCAGCAGCGCCGGCGAAATCATCGTCAGCGTCACCAGCGAACCGGGCCTGCAAAAAGGTCATCGTTACAGACTGCTGCTGGATGGCCAAGCCACCGGCGAACCGGGACTGAGCCCGGTCTTCCCGCTAAATAACATTGATCGTGGCAGCCACAACCTTTCGGTGGAAATCCTCGATGCCGAAGGGCGGACGGTGGAACGCACTGCCAACCAGCCTTTCCACATGCTGCGCATCTCCCTCGCACAGAAACGCCAGGTCAAACCGTGCACCACCGACGATTACGGCGTCCGTCCGGAATGCCCGATGAAAGACAAACCGCCCGAGCCGAAAAACCCCTTCCTGCGTTTCTTCTAACGCCATTCAGCTTTGCGCACTATATTGGTGCATTAGCCTGCACCGTACTCACATTCCAACCCATTTTGGTTCGAAACTACCCGCGAGAGCTGGCCCTGTGCCACGCAAACGAGCGTCAAACGCCTGTTTCACGGGTTAAGCGCTTCTTTTCGGAGCCTTGGTTTGGTTTTTGCATTTTCCCGATACCGACGCTTGCTTGTTGCGCACGCTCCGCCCCCAAAAGAGGCTCCGATGACTATTAGCGACGCAATCCACCGTTTGCTGCTCGACAACCTGACCACCGCCACCATCCTGCTCGACGCCGAATTGCGCCTTGAGTACATGAACCCGGCGGCGGAGATGCTGCTGGCCATCAGCGGGCAGCGCAGCCATGGGCAGTTCATCAGCGAGCTGTTCACCGAATCCACCGAGGCGCTGAATTCCCTGCGCCAGGCGGTGGAGCAGGCGCACCCGTTCACCAAACGCGAAGCCATGCTCACCGCCCTCACCGGCCAAACCCTTACTGTGGATTACGCGGTGACGCCGATCCTCAGCAACGGCGCCACGATGTTGCTGCTGGAAGTCCACCCGCGTGACCGCTTGCTGCGAATCACCAAGGAAGAGGCGCAACTGTCCAAACAGGAAACCAGCAAGATGCTGGTGCGCGGCCTCGCCCACGAGATCAAGAACCCGCTAGGTGGCATCCGTGGCGCCGCGCAGCTTTTGGCCCGCGAACTGCCGGAAGACAGCCTGCGCGATTACACCAACGTGATCATTGAAGAGGCCGACCGCCTGCGCAATCTGGTCGACCGCATGCTCGGCTCGAACAAGTTGCCGTCGCTGGCCATGTGCAACGTCCACGAAGTGCTGGAGCGTGTCTGCCAACTGGTCGAAGCCGAAAGCCAGGGCTGCATCACCTTGGTGCGCGATTACGACCCGAGCATTCCCGACGTATTGATCGACCGCGAACAAATGATTCAGGCGGTATTGAACATCGTGCGCAACGCGATGCAGGCAATCAGCAGCCAGAACGAGCTGCGCCTTGGCCGTATCAGCCTGCGCAGCCGGACCATGCGCCAGTTCACCATTGGCCATGTCCGCCATCGCCTGGTGACCAAGATCGAAATCATCGACAACGGCCCGGGGATCCCGGCGGAACTTCAGGAAACCATTTTCTTTCCGATGGTCAGCGGACGTCCGGACGGTACCGGACTCGGCCTGGCCATTACTCAGAACATCATCAGCCAGCACCAGGGCCTGATCGAGTGTGACAGCCATCCAGGCCACACCACCTTCTCGATCTTTCTGCCACTGGAACAAGGAGCCACATCGACATGAGCCGTAGTGAAACCGTGTGGATCGTCGATGACGACCGTTCTATCCGTTGGGTGCTGGAAAAGGCGCTGCAGCAGGAAGGCATGACCACCCAGAGCTTCGACAGCGCCGACGGTGTGATGAGTCGCCTGGCCCGTCAGCAGCCCGACGTGATCATTTCCGATATCCGCATGCCGGGTGCCAGTGGGCTGGATCTGCTGGCGCGGATTCGCGAGCAACACCCACGGCTGCCGGTCATCATCATGACCGCTCACTCCGATCTGGACAGCGCTGTCGCCTCGTATCAGGGCGGCGCGTTCGAATACCTGCCCAAGCCGTTTGACGTCGATGAAGCGGTGTCGCTGGTCAAACGCGCGAATCAGCACGCGCAAGAGCAGCAAGGCCTGGAAGTCGTACCGGCGCTGACCCGCACCCCGGAAATCATCGGCGAAGCGCCGGCGATGCAGGAAGTGTTTCGCGCCATCGGGCGCTTGAGCCACTCCAACATCACCGTGCTGATCAACGGCGAATCCGGCACCGGTAAAGAACTGGTCGCCCACGCTTTGCACCGGCACAGTCCTCGTGCGGCCTCGCCGTTCATCGCGCTGAACATGGCGGCAATCCCAAAAGATCTGATGGAATCCGAGCTGTTCGGCCATGAGAAAGGCGCGTTCACCGGCGCGGCGAACCTGCGTCGCGGCCGCTTTGAACAGGCTGACGGCGGCACACTGTTCCTCGATGAAATCGGCGACATGCCGGCGGATACGCAAACCCGCTTGCTGCGCGTTCTGGCCGATGGCGAGTTCTACCGCGTCGGCGGGCACGTGCCGGTCAAGGTCGATGTGCGGATCATCGCCGCGACCCACCAGAATCTGGAAACCCTGGTGCACGCCGGAAAATTCCGTGAGGACTTGTTCCACCGCCTCAACGTAATCCGCATCCACATCCCACGCCTGTCGGACCGTCGTGAAGACATCCCGACCCTGGCCAAGCACTTCCTCAGCCGCGCCGCGCAGGAACTGGCTGTCGAGCCAAAACTGCTGAAAAGCGAGACCGAGGAATACCTGAAGAACCTGCCGTGGGGCGGCAACGTGCGGCAGTTGGAGAACACTTGCCGCTGGATCACCGTGATGGCGTCCGGACGCGAGGTGCACATCAGCGACCTGCCGCCAGAACTCCTGAACCTGCCGCAGGACTCGGCACCGGTGACCAACTGGGAGCAGGCGCTGCGTCAGTGGGCCGATCAGGCCTTGGCGCGCGGCCAGTCGAGTTTGCTCGACAGCGCAGTGCCGGCATTTGAACGGATCATGATCGAGACAGCGCTGAAGCACACCGCCGGGCGCCGGCGTGATGCAGCGGTGTTGCTGGGTTGGGGGCGTAATACCCTGACGCGCAAGATCAAGGAATTGGGGATGAAGGTTGATGGTGGGGATGATGATGAAGGGGATGAGGGTTAAAACCTTGTTCGCTTGAGGATGGTTGTGTACTCAGGATCGATCCCCCTCACCCCAGCCCTCTCCCCAAGGGGGAGAGGGGAAAGGGAGCCGATTTCAGGTGACTTCGAGGCTTGAGTTCGGCTCGGTATCTCAGGTCGGCGTAATTTGACCAGGCAACTCGGTCAGTCCCCTCTCTCTATGGGCGGTCCGACGTTTCGGGAGGGTTAGAGGTGAGGGCCCCCCGTGCACCGCATCAATGCACAATGACCCGCGATCGCGCACAGCTGCACCGCCACACTCCTTCCTGAAAAAACCAAAAAACCCACTGTCCAAGAACATGAAAGCCCCGAATTACGGGGCTTTGATGTCTCTGATCAGCTTTTTTGTTTCAGCAGATTAAAACCTGGCACGCCCCCTGCAATACCTCTTACAGGTGATTCGATTCACCACCCGTTTCGGGGACCTTGGTACAGGCAGGCCGGGGATTCCCCTCTTTATACCGGGCGCACACCGCAACGCGATGCGCCCACCGTTTTGGGATCCTTGGTACAGGCAGGCCGGGGGTTCCCTCTTTACACCGGACCGACGCTGCTAGCGAAGTCCACCCCGTTTTGGGAACCCTGATACAGGCAGGTCAGGGATTCCCGCTTTTACATCGCACCCGGCATCGAATCATTCGAGTCGAGGTCGCTTTGGCAAATGATGCGAAGGCTGGTTTTGCCAGGTCGGGTCAGATTTGCTTATTTCATCCTCCAGCTTATCCAGCATTTTTCCGGGACTGGTTTCAGTTCTCGCAATAGCAAGCAACCGCCCTTGTTCACCTGGGCTGGCCTGTTGCATGTGTTCCAGAAAACTCCAGACTCGACGCTGCAAAATCTGACGCTCAACCCTGAATTCTGGCGTGCGCGATAAACTTTCGATTCTTGCCATCAGCAAAGAGTTTGTCTGGTTCATTTCTAATGAACTCCAAACTGCACCCTTTTCCTGGTGTTGCGCCTGTGGAACATCATGCAGCCAACGATTGACTCCCAGATCAATCTCAATATCTCCCAACCAGATATCAGCCCCTGTTTGTCGGCGTGCCGCGACCAGTCGCCGTAAAGATGCGGGGTCGGTAATCGGATTACGTTCAAGACGGATCCCGTCTCTGAGTTCAATGGTTTCGGGGATTACCTGAATTCTGTTCTCCTGCAGACCCAAAATGCGTTTTGGAACATCAGAAGTGATCCCCTCCGGGAACCTGCTTATTCGATTATTGTGCAAGTTGACCACCTGTAACGCTGCCATTCCTTCGAGAGAGGGAGCCTCGCCAAGCGAGTTGTAGGAGAGCGTCAATTCCTCAAGTCGCAACGGACCATTATCGGTACCAAGCCCTGCCGGCAATTGCCTTATCCCCGTAAACGATAGGTCCAGCACCCGAAGTTCGGACATCCCTGACACTGAGGGCGCGACACCCAATTGATGGTTCCCGGACAGGTCAAGCACTTCCAGGCGGGTCGGGCCGTCCGCTTGCGAAAGTCCGACAGGCAGCTCAGTCAGTTTTGCCGAAGTGAGACTGAGTTTCCTCAATTCAGTCATACCGCGTACTGAAAACGGGAAGGCCAGAGTACTGTGAGAGATGGCCAGTTCCTGCAGCCGGGTCAGCCTGCCAAGCAGGTCGACATCATTTGCAGAAAATGTCATCCCTTCTACGTGCAGGGCTCGCAGATGGGTGAGCGTCTCGATTCCGGCAGGTAAACGGGAGACGCCGTACCGATGAATTTTTAAAATTTCGACATGAGGAAAACTCAACAGCAGATTGCCGATTATTTCTATTTGCCCTTCAAGGCGAAGAGAAACGATGGAGTCGAGCCGCGTCAAGGAAAGAAAGTCGACGGGCAACTGGTCTGTTCTATTGCCCACGTGCAGATTCAAATCGAAGCCAACGAACTGACCATCGCGATAGACTTTTTCCGATGGCTCGCCTTGCCATTTGTACAGATCACGCACCTTGGCCCCGATCGCCAATCGCTGCTGGTGACTATTTCTGTTTTTGTCTTTGTAGAGGGCTTCCCAAGCGCTGATTTCGCGATCCAATTGAGAATACCCAAGCTCAATCCGTTTGAGTTCTGCTTCAGCTGCGTCGCTGTCCCCAAAGCGCGAGATAAAGTCATCCGCGTGTTGATCAGTTGCCTCGGGAAGGTATTTTCTGACCTGCACTCGAGTGGTTGAACTCGAGACCTCACGTACGCTCCAGAAGCCGCTGTCAGTATCACGCAGCAGTACCGGGCCGGAAGGCGACAACTCACTGGGCAATCTGGCGCGAAAGAGCCCAGTTTCTGGGTCAACCCCGACAAGTACAATGCGGCCATCGGACAATTCAGCGTAGGTGCGCTGTTTGAACACACGCAGACCCTGGCTATTGGCTTGCGCAAGTGTCGCCAGCGCGACGGTTACGTAACGGTCCACCGATGGCAGCGGTGCCGGGGAACGGGCGGCAACAGGAGTCGCATGCACCACGACGACCGGCGACGGGTGTGGAGCTTCAACACTAGAAGAGTCAGAGGTCCCGGCCCGCAGCGGTGAACTATTCAGAGAACTACCGGAATCGAAGCCTCTGAGTCCCGATGGGCCGGGGAGCGAAATATCCTCAGCTGTTGAGCGCGTCGGGCTGGTTGGTACATCCACATGGGTACCGCTTCCGCGCGGTGGTTTTACTGGCATGTTTTTTCATCCTTGAAATGCTCGTCCCTGGCTTTCGCGCAAGAGACGCAAGTTTCGGCATCCTGCCGATTTGAAAGAGGAGCGCACGATAGCGTGCACAGGTGCTGAAGGAGAGAGGAAAGGCAGACTGGCGCAGTGGGAAACAACGCCAGCAAAAGTAGGAGAAACGAAAGAGACGGCAGATTGCGATCAGTTGGCTTGCAAACGAATCTCCAGTCGCCAGCGATCGTCGACCTCGCTGCCTGCCCACTCGCCCTGTAGCGGCCGCGCTGCCAGTATCGTCAACAGCAATCCGCCGTCACTTTTGCGCGTACGCCAGTTGACGTCTTTGCCGTTGAGCTTGAGCTGGCCCTTCTGCGCCGGGCCTTCAGCCTGAAACAGCAGCGCCACGGTGCCATCGATGATCTCGCCGTGCAGCTTGGGCTCATTGTTGAACCACACCACCAGCCCTTGTTCCGTCACTTCGACTTGCTGCAACACAGTCGGATCCGGCGTGGTCAGGCGGCCGATCATCAAGCCAATCATCAATCCGACAATCGCCAGCGAACCGATCACCCGCGGGAATAGTTTCGAACGGTTGTCCACAGGCGGCGTAGAATGCCGCTCATCTTTACCTTCGGAGCCGTGCATGTTTCACGTCATCCTTTTCCAACCAG
Source organism: Pseudomonas crudilactis (assembly GCF_013433315.1). Lineage (GTDB taxonomy): Bacteria > Pseudomonadota > Gammaproteobacteria > Pseudomonadales > Pseudomonadaceae > Aquipseudomonas > Aquipseudomonas crudilactis. The sequence goes on from NZ_WXVV01000009.1 coordinate 145,018, forward strand.
AAATTCCGCCGAATACCGGCAACGTTATCAGGCTGTGCGCCAACAGCGGCTGCCACCTGCATTTGATCGAACCGCTGGGCTTCGAGATGGACGACAAGCGCTTGCGCCGTGCCGGTCTCGATTACCACGAATATGCCACGCTGCAACGTCACGCGGACCTGGCCAGTTGCCTGGAAAGCCTGGGTAACCCGCGGTTGTTTGCATTCACCACCAAGGGCTCACGGCCGTTTCATGATGCCGCGTTTGTGCCTGGCGATGCGTTCATCTTCGGCCCGGAAAGCCGTGGCTTGCCGCCGGAAGTGCTCGACGCGCTGCCGCCGGAACAGCGCCTGCGCCTGCCGATGCGCGAAGGCTGCCGCAGCCTGAACCTGTCCAACACCGTGGCGGTCGCTGTGTACGAAGCCTGGCGCCAGAACGACTTCAAATAACATCGCAAAACAAATGTGGGAGCGAGCCTGCTCGCGAAAGCGGTGTATCAGTCGACAAAACTGTCATCTGACACGCCCTCTTCGCGAGCAGGCTCGCTCCCACATGGGGTGTTGCTGAACCGTCTTACTGAACGGTTGGCGTCTCGCCGCTTTCCTGCATGCGCTGCAGCTCTTGCGCGTACAGAGCGTCGAAGTTCACCGGAGCCAGCATCAGCGCCGGGAAAGAACCGCGGGTCACCAGGCTGTCCAGGGTTTCGCGCGCGTAAGGGAACAGGATGTTCGGGCAGAACGCACCCAGGGTGTGGCTCATCGAAGCCGCGTCGAGGTTCTTGATCAGGAAGATACCGGCCTGCTGCACTTCAGCGATGAAGGCAACTTCTTCACCGTTTTTCACGGTGACGGACAGGGTCAGCACGACTTCGTAGAAATCACCTTCCAGCGCTTTCTGGCGAGTGTTCAGATCCAGGCCGACCGCCGGGTCCCACTGCTGGCGGAAGATCGCCGGGCTTTTCGGGGCTTCGAAGGACAGGTCGCGTACGTAGATGCGCTGCAAGGAGAATTGCGGTGCGGTTTCTTCTTCGCTGGCTGCAGTGTTCTGTTGGTCAGTCATCTCAGATCCTTATCGATCTTGGGTCTTTTAGGGAGTGCTGTACGTGGGTGCAGCCGTTCAGGCCTTGAGCAGCGCGTCGAGCTTGCCGGCGCGCTCCAGGGCATACAAATCATCACAACCGCCGATGTGCTTGCTGCCGATCCAGATCTGCGGCACGGACGTGCGTCCGGCTTTCTGGGTCATTTCAGCGCGCACCTGCGGCTTGCCATCGACCTTGATCTCTTTGAAGGCCACGCCTTTGTTCTCGAGCAGGTACTTGGCTCGCGAGCAATAAGGGCAGTAATCGCTGGAGTAGACGATGACTTCGCTCATATCACTTCACCAACGGCAGGTTGTCGCCTTTCCAGCTGGAAATACCGCCGGACAGCTTGGCGGCGGTGAAGCCGGATTTCATCAGTTCGCGGGCGTGGGTGCCGGCGGTCTGGCCCAGGGCGTCGACCAGGATGATGGTCTTGGCCTTGTGTTTTTCCAGCTCGGCGACGCGCGTAGCCAGTTTGTCCTGGGGAATGTTCACCGCGCCAACGATATGGCCGGCAGCGAAATCCTTGGCCGGACGGATGTCCACCACCACGCCTGCGTCTTTGTTGACCAGCGCGGTCAGCTCGCCGGTGCTCAGGCTTTTACCGCCGCCCTGCATCGTGTGCGCCAGCAGCAGAGCCAGCAGTACGACGAAGATACCGACAAGAATGTAGTGGTTAGTGGCAAATTCAATCAGGTGAGCAACCATCGAAGGAGGTTCCAGGGCGTTAAAATGTCGGCCAGTATACACAGCCACTATGGTCGGCCAAACCCCGTCCGGCGGTGACGCGGTCGGAACTTAGCTTTAAACTCCAACTCCCTTTTCCATCGCCCTCTTCTTTATTAGCCACGAGTGGATTCCATGACGACTACGCCTAAACCTTTGGTCCTGATGATTCTCGACGGCTTCGGTCACAGCGACAGCCCTGAATCCAATGCCGTTTTTGCGGCGAAGAAGCCTGTTCTCGATCGCCTCTGGGCCAGCGTGCCGAACGGCTTGATCTCGGGCAGCGGCATGGACGTCGGCCTGCCGGACGGCCAGATGGGCAACTCCGAAGTCGGCCACATGAACCTCGGCGCCGGTCGCGTGGTGTATCAGGACTTCACGCGGGTGACCAAATCGATCCGCGACGGCGAGTTTTTCGAAAACCCGACCATTTGCGCCGCTGTGGATAAAGCCGTGGCCGCCGGTAAAGCCGTGCACTTCATGGGTCTGCTGTCCGATGGCGGCGTGCACAGCCATCAGGATCACCTGATCGCCATGGCCGAACTGGCCTTCAAGCGCGGCGCCGAAAAAATCTACCTGCACGCTTTCCTGGACGGCCGCGACACCCCGCCGAAAAGCGCCGCCTCGTCGATCGAACTGCTCGATGCGACCTTCCAGGCGCTGGGCAAGGGCCGCATCGCCAGCATCATCGGCCGTTACTTCGCCATGGACCGTGACAACCGCTGGGATCGCGTCGCCCAGGCCTACAACCTGATCGTCGATGGCAACAGCGAATTCAACGCTGCCACGGCGCAGGAAGGCCTTGAAGCCGCTTATGCCCGTGGCGAGAGCGACGAATTCGTCAAAGCCACGTCCATCGGTGAGCCGGTAAAAGTCGAAGACGGCGACGCCGTAGTGTTCATGAACTTCCGCGCCGACCGTGCCCGCGAGCTGACCCGCGTATTCGTCGAAGACGAATTCAAGGATTTCGAACGTGCGCGCCAGCCGAAACTGGCCGGTTTCGTCATGCTGACCCAATACGCGGCCAGCATTCCTGCACCGTCGGCGTTCGCGGCGGGCAGCCTGGAGAACGTCCTCGGTGACTATCTGGCGAAAAACGGCAAAACCCAGCTGCGCATCGCTGAAACCGAGAAATATGCGCACGTGACCTTCTTCTTCTCCGGCGGCCGCGAAGAACCGTTCCCGGGTGAAGAGCGCATTCTGATCCCGTCGCCGAAAGTCGCCACTTATGACTTGCAGCCGGAAATGAGCGCGCCTGAGGTCACCGACCGCATTGTCGAGGCCATCGAAAACCAGCGTTACGACGTGATCGTGGTCAACTACGCCAACGGCGACATGGTTGGCCACAGCGGCGTGTTCGACGCGGCCGTGAAGGCTGTGGAATGCCTTGATACCTGCGTCGGGCGCATTGTCGAAGCTCTGGAGAAGGTTGGCGGCGAAGCGCTCATCACCGCTGACCACGGCAACGTCGAACAAATGGCCGATGAATCCACCGGTCAGGCACACACCGCGCATACCACTGAGCCGGTGCCGTTCATTTACGTCGGCAAGCGTGACCTCAAGGTCCGTGAAGGCGGCGTGCTGGCGGACGTGGCACCGACCATGCTGAAACTGCTGGGTCTGGAAAAACCGGCGGAAATGACCGGTACGTCTATCCTGGTGTAATCCGCCCGATCAAACTCCACAAAACCCTGTGGGAGCGAGCTTGCTCGCGAATACGATGGATCAGTCGATATCAATGTCGCCTGACACACCGCTTTCGCGAGCAGGCTCACTCCTACATTGGTTTGCAGAGTTTTTCAGGCCAGTTATCACACAGCCCCAATTGGGCGTTTTTTTTGCAGCCTCGGGCGGGCATACTAGGCCGTCCCTTACCCTGGTGCCGCCCGCCCCTATGCTTCGCGTCCTGATCGCCCTTGCTCTGACCTGCCTGCTCCAACCGGCCTTCGCTGACGAGCGCGCGCAAACCCAACAGCAGTTGGACGCCACGCGTCAGGACATTGCCGAGCTGAAAAAGCTGCTGAGCAAAGTCCAGGAAGAAAAATCCGGCGTACAGAAAGAGCTCAAGGGCACTGAAACCGAGCTGGGCAAGCTGCAGAAGCAGGTCGATGCGCTGCAGAAAGAACTGCAGAAAAGCGAATCCGAGCTGCAGCGACTCGATGCAGAGAAAAAAAAACTCCAGAGCGCGCGCACTGAACAGCAGCGACTGATCGCCATTCAGGCCCGAGCGGCCTATCAGAACGGTCGGCAGGAATACCTCAAGCTGCTGCTCAACCAGCAGAATCCCGAGAAATTCGCCCGCACCCTCACCTATTACGATTACCTGAGCCAGGCCCGCCTGGAGCAGTTGAAGAACTTCAACGAAACCCTGCGCCAACTGGCCAATGTCGAAAAAGACATCGCCGCCCAGCAGGCGCAATTGCTGGTACAGAAAAGCAGCCTCGATACCCAGCGCGACGAACTGGAAAATGTTCGCAAGGAACGCCAGCAAGTCCTCGCCAAGCTCAACGATGACGTGAAGGCTCGCGATCAGAAACTCGCCGCGCGCGAGCAGGATCAGGCAGACCTGTCTAAAGTCCTTAAAACCATTGAAGAAACCTTGGCCCGTCAGGCTCGTGAGGCAGAAGAAGCGCGGCAGAAAGCGCTGATCGCCCAGCAGGAAGCGGAAAAAAAGCGCTTGCGTGAGGCGCAGGCTGAAAACAGCGACGCCCCACGAAAACCGGTCAAATCCACTCCCGGCGCGCTGGTCTCCAGCAGCGGCGAGACCTTCGGTGGCCCTTTTGCTGCAACCCGGGGAAAACTTCCGTGGCCGGTTGATGGTCGACTATTGGCACGCTTCGGCGAAAGCCGTGGCGACGACGCCCGCACCAAGTGGGACGGCGTGATGATCAGCGCCTCTGCCGGCAGCCAGGTGCATGCGGTACACGGGGGGCGCGTAGTGTTCGCCGACTGGCTGCGCGGCGCCGGGTTGCTGGTGATCCTCGATCACGGCAACGGTTTTCTGAGTCTTTACGGTCACAACCAGACGCTGCTCAAGTCTGCCGGTGACGTGGTAAAAGCCGGTGAGTCCATCTCCACTGTCGGTAACAGTGGCGGCCAGGACACATCAGCGCTGTATTTCGCAATTCGTCAGCAGGGTCACCCGAGTGATCCGGCGCAATGGTGCCGCGCGCAAGGATAGGCGTTGAGTCACCTACATTAGGAGTTCGTTCGACATGCTGCATTTGTCCCGCCTTACCTCGCTGGCCCTGACGATCGCCCTGGTGATCGGCGCGCCTCTGGCGTTCGCCGCGCAACCGGCCCCGGCCGTCGCTCCGGCAGGCACTGCCGCGACCTCCAAGGCGCCGTTGCCGCTGGAAGAGTTGCGCACCTTTGCCGAGGTCATGGACCGGATCAAAGCCGCTTACGTCGAGCCGGTGGACGACAAGACCCTGCTCGAAAACGCGATCAAGGGCATGCTCAGCAACCTCGATCCGCACTCGGCCTACCTCGGTCCTGAAGATTTCACCGAGCTGCAGGAAAGCACCAGCGGTGAGTTCGGTGGTCTGGGCATCGAAGTCGGCGCCGAAGACGGCTTCATCAAAGTGGTCTCGCCGATCGATGACACCCCGGCGTCGAAAGCCGGCATTCAGGCCGGCGACTTCATCGTCAAGATCAACGGTGCGCCAACGCGCGGCCAGACCATGACCGAAGCCGTCGACAAGATGCGCGGCAAGATCGGCCAGAAAATCACCCTGACCCTGGTCCGCGATGGCGGCACGCCGTTCGACGTGACCCTGGCCCGCGCGGTGATTCAGGTGAAGAGCGTCAAGGCGCAGTTGCTGGAAACCGGCTATGCGTACATCCGCATCACCCAGTTCCAGGTCAAGACCGGCGAAGAGGTTTCCAAGGCGCTGGCCAAGCTGCGCAAGGACAACGGCAAGAAGCTCAACGGCATCATCCTCGACCTGCGCAACAACCCGGGCGGCGTGTTGCAGGCGGCGGTAGAAGTGGTCGACCACTTCATCACCAAAGGCCTGATCGTCTACACCAAAGGCCGCATCGCCAACTCCGAACTGCGCTTCTCGGCCACCGGCAAAGACGAAAGCGAAGCAGTGCCAATGGTGGTGTTGATCAACGGTGGCAGCGCCTCGGCTTCGGAAATCGTCGCCGGCGCCCTGCAGGATCAGAAACGCGCCGTGGTTATGGGCACCACCAGTTTCGGCAAAGGCTCGGTACAGACCGTGCTGCCGCTGAACAACGACCGTGCGCTGAAGATCACTACCGCGCTGTACTTCACGCCGAATGGTCGTTCGATTCAGGCCCAGGGCATCGTTCCGGACATCGAAGTGCGCAAGGCCAAGATCACCAACGAAGCCGATGGCGATTACTTCAAGGAAGCCGACCTGCAAGGTCACTTGGGCAACGGCAACGGCGGCGCGGACAAACCGACCGGCTCGGGCGCCAAGCCTAAAGCCATGCCGCAGGACGACGACTACCAACTGGCCCAGGCCCTGAGCCTGCTCAAAGGGCTGAGCATCACGTCCGGCCGTTGAGGATGTCTCTGCGTTTCGTCTTCGTTCTGTTGTGCTGTCTGGCGGGTGCTGCTCACGCAGAGCCCGTCAGCCCGACACCGCACAAAGCCTACCTGACACTGATCATCGACGACCTGGGGCAGAACCTGCCCCGGGATCGCCGTGTGCTGGCCCTGCCCGGCCCGGTGACCACGGCGATCATGCCTGATACCCCGCACGCCACCGAGTTCGCCCGCGAAGCCCATCGCGCCGGCAAGATCGTCATCCTGCACATGCCGATGGATCCGGCCACCGGGCCTTATGCCTGGCACCCGGATTTGCCAATCGAAGAGCTGGAGAAACGCCTCAACGCCGCGTTCAAAATGGTCCCGTACACGGCTGGCATCAATAATCACATGGGCAGCCGCATGACGGCGCAGCCAGTGGCGATGGCGTGGTTGATGGGCGAGTTGCAGCGCCGGCACAAGTTTTTCGTCGACAGCCGCACCAGCGCGCAAACCGTGGCGGCACAGCAGGCACAGAAAATCGATCTGGCGAGCGTTTCGCGGGATGTATTTCTCGATGACGAGCGCACTGAGGCCGCAATCTTCACTCAGTTGCAGACGGCGATCAGTCTGGCCCGCAAACAGGGCTCGGCCGTCATGATCGGCCATCCCTATCCACAGACGCTGGCGGTGCTGGAGCGAGAACTGCCCAGACTGAAGGCCCAGGGTATCGAGTGGATCGACATCAAACAGATGATCAGCGTGCGCAGCAATCGCGCCATGGCTGGCCATGGCAAAGATGGCGTGTACCGGTAACAGGTTGTCACGACTGTAGATACATAGTTACCGCCAGCCATCGGGCCCAGCCCCGGATAGTAAGACCTGCAACAGGTCGCGACTCCCCCGAGTCGCCTTTCAACTATCAGGAACTACCATGACTACTCATGACGATAGCGTTTCGCCGATCGGGCAAACGGATGCCATTCGACACGACAATCTGCTGATCAACTTCACCACGGAGTTTCTCCGCGTCTGGGACACCAGCGGTTCGCGGGCAAAACCGGCCGCCTTCTGGCGCCCCACTCCTGCCGCCGATGTGCTTCCCGGCTATTTTCCATTGGGCGACGTGGCCATTGATCATCACAACAACATTACCGAGCGACATGTGGTGGCCGTGGTTTGCGAGGCAGGAACACCCAGTGCCGATCCTGGCAAAGGCAAAGCGCTGAGTCGCCCGGATGACTACGAGCTGATCTGGAAGGATACCGGGGCGGGATCCAGGAAGGACGGGGCGATCTGGCGACCCATCCCACCCGAAGGTTATGTGGCACTGGGCTCTGTATGCTCCGACGGCTACGAAAAACCATCACTCAACGCGGTTCGCTGTGTCCGCGCCGACCTTGTCATCGCATCAGGCGTCAGTGAACCGGTGTGGAACGACAAGGGCAGCGGTGCCCGACAAAGCGTCAGCACCTGGAGTGTCGTTCCACCCTCAGCCCCGTCGAATGTGATTCATCTGGCACCCGGCACCTTTGTCGGCTGGAACAGTCATTCCAGGCCCGCTGACTTCCTCCTTTACTCACTGCGCCTTGAGATCCCGCTGCAGATCAATCCCCGTCCCGGCGCGCCGATTCTTGACAGTGCAGTTTTGCCGTCTTCGCAAATACCCGAGATATCCACGCACACCGCCAGACTTCCCTGGTTCGCGGTAAAAGACCCGCAGTTTTCCAGACGCGAACAACTGCGCCAGTCACCTTTCTATCTTCTGCAACGCACGGATCAGTATCAGCTCGTATGCCATCGCTACAACGGGGAAAACCATAACAGGACGATGCGCTGGACCGCACCCCGGGCACAGAGCAGCGAAGGTCTGCGCGCATTCACCAACCGCACCTCGATCGAGTTCGGCGCGCAATGGAAGAGTAATGTGTCCCGGCCTTTCCTGTTTTCGGCGCGCTTGAACAATGAGTTCACCCAATGCGAAGTCCACTCAAACGACTGGCTCAACTCAACGCCGATTGAAATCGCCGCGGTCATGGCCAAAAACAGCTCGATGGCGGTCTACCTGATGCAAAGTCAATACACGCTGCTACGCGCAGACGGTACGCATGTTACCGGCGCTGTCAGTTACACCGACGCCAACAGTTTGCACTTCAGCGCCTACACATTGCCGGTACCGGATGAGCCGATCCTGCCTGAGGAAGAGCCGCAAGTACCGGACGCGATAGACACTTCAGTAGCGGATAACGCCATCACGCAAACGCCAGCGCCGACAGAATTGCCAACGGCTACAGATAACGCCCCATGATCTCGTCGACAACGCCGTCCTTGCGCATCTGATCCAATGCCGCCTGCAACCTGGCGACAACTTCGTCAGAAATGTCTTTGTTGAGAGCCAGATACAGTTCGGCGCTATTGAAGCGCAGCACGGTCTTGAGCCCCGTCACACCATCCTGCCGCGCCAGATAGCGCCCGGCAGGATCCCCCGTGGCCCACAGGTCGATCTGACCATTGACCAACTTTTTCGCATTGTCCTGGTCGCGCAGCACAACCACTGGCTTCAAGCCTTGCTTGGTCAGCGTCTCGGCAATGGCATCGCCCTTGTAGGCGCCGATCTTGTACTTGCGCGCGTCATTAAGGGTTTCGAGGGTGATCTTGCTGTCGGCCTTGGCCAACAGGATCCAGTCGTCGGGGCCGATCGGTCCGACCCATTTGAAGAGTTTCTCGCGATCAGGCAGGCGTGCCATCACGAAAGCACCGTAGCCGGGATTTTCCAGCGCCAGTTTGTACACCCGCTCCCAGGGAAAGCGCAGAGTCAGACTGTAAGTGAGGCCGGAGCGCCGGAACATCTCACGCACGATATCGGTGGCGATACCGTTGATGTTCTCGCCCTGGGCGAAATTCTTGCCGTTCTTCGCCATGTTGTACGGCGGGAAGTTTTCGGTAAGGAGCACCAGATCGGTGTCGGGACTGTCCTCGGCACGAGCCGTGTTGACCAGCAACAAAGTAACACTGGCGAGAACAAGAAGCAGGCGTTTGATCATGTCGGGCTACCGAAATCCATGGCGTGCCCAAGAGTGCCTCGGGTGCGCCATGGTGTCCACTGGCCTGTATGGAATTTGACGCTTAACGCATCACGATGCCGCGTTTGGCCATATAGGCCTTGGCTTCCTGCACGGTGTATTCGCCGAAGTGGAAAATACTCGCCGCCAGCACTGCACTGGCGTGACCTTCGAGGATACCGTCGGCCAGATGCTGCAGATTGCCGACGCCGCCGGAGGCGATCACCGGAATCCCCAGCGCATCGCTGATCGCACGGGTCACGCCGAGGTCGAAACCATTTTTCATGCCGTCCTGATCCATGCTGGTCAGCAGGATCTCGCCAGCGCCGAGGCCTTCCATTTTTTTCGCCCACTCGACCGCGTCGAGGCCGGTTGGCTTGCGCCCGCCGTGGGTGAAGATTTCCCAGCGCGGGATTTCGCCCGGGCCGGAAACCTTCTTCGCGTCGATGGCGACGACGATGCACTGCGAGCCGAAATGCTGCGCCGCTTCACCGACGAACTCCGGGTTGAACACGGCAGCGGTGTTGATCGACACCTTGTCCGCGCCGGCATTCAGCAGGTTGCGGATGTCCTGCACGGTACGCACGCCACCGCCAACGGTCAGCGGAATGAACACCTGGCTGGCCATGCGCTCAACGGTATGCAGCGTGGTGTCGCGGCCATCGACGCTGGCAGTGATGTCGAGAAAGGTAATCTCGTCGGCACCCTGCTCGTCGTAACGACGGGCGATTTCCACCGGGTCACCGGCGTCGCGGATGTTTTCGAACTTCACACCTTTGACGACCCGGCCGTTGTCCACGTCCAGGCAAGGGATGATGCGTTTGGCCAGCGCCATGGTCAGTCCTCAGCCTTGGTACGAATCGCAGAAAGCTTGCGCTTCGGCGACGTCGAGGGTGCCTTCGTAGATCGCCCGGCCAGTGATGGCGCCGATGATGCCTGGCGCCTTGGCGTCGAGCAGCGACTTGATGTCACCCAGATTGTGGATACCGCCGGAAGCGATCACCGGAATCTTGGTAGCAGCGGCCAGCGCAGCGGTGAACGGTACGTTGCAGCCCTGCATCATGCCGTCTTTGGCGATGTCGGTATAAACGATCGAGGACACGCCGTCGGCTTCAAACTGCTTGGCCAGATCGATGACCTGTACGGTGCTGATTTCAGCCCAGCCATCGGTGGCGACGAAACCGTCTTTGGCGTCCAGACCGACGATGATCTTGCCCGGGAACACACGGCAGGCCTCAGCGACGAAGGCCGGATCTTTAACGGCTTTGGTACCGATGATCACGTAGCTCACACCAGCCTTGACGTAGTGCTCGATGGTTTCCAGCGAACGGATACCGCCACCGATCTGGATCGGCAATGTCGGGTAGCGCTTGGCGATCGCGGTGACCACTTCGCCGTTGACTGGCTGGCCTTCGAACGCGCCGTTCAGATCGACCAGATGCAGACGGCGGCAACCACCCTCCACCCACTTGGCAGCCATGCTCACCGGGTCATCGGAGAACACTGTGGAATCTTCCATGCGGCCCTGGCGCAGACGTACGCAGGCACCGTCTTTAAGATCGATAGCGGGAATAATCAGCATCTGGCAAACCTTCAAATTTGAATGTTCAGCTTGGCTCGGAAATCAGTTTTTCTCGAGCGCCCACAGGTCGCTTTCGATGCTTTCAAACCGCTCTTTGAGGTGGGTCTGCACATCGAAAATCGCCCTGTTGTAATAGTGCGGAGCAATTTCGCGGGTAAACAGCTCAAGAATTTCCGCCGCTTCGAACGACCCCAGGTCCAGTTCGAAACGGTCTTCCATGAACCGCTGAATCTTGCGATTGGCCTCGTTCTCCTGCTCGGCAGTGAGGGTCAGGATCGGCGGTTTGGACTTCTTGGCAGCCATTTACCAGCGACCGTCCCACGCGGCGAAGTTCTGCAGCAATTGCAGGCCATGGGTATGGCTTTTCTCCGGGTGGAACTGCACGGCGAAACGCGAACCATCGGCCAGCGCCGCAGCGAAATCGACGCCGTAATGGCCACCACCCACCACTTGCCGCGCATTGGCGGCGGCGATGTAGTAGCTGTGCACGAAGTAGAAACGCGCCATGTCTGGAATGTCATGCCACAGCGGGTGGCTGACCTTCTGCTTCACTTCGTTCCAGCCCATGTGCGGGACTTTCAGGTGTTCGCCGTCTTCATGCAGGTCTTTGCCGAAGAACTTCACCGCGCCCGGAAACAGGCCGATGCAGTCGACGCCGTCGTTCTCTTCGCTGCTGTCGAGCAAGGCTTGCATGCCGACACAGATGCCGAGAAACGGACGATCCTGACTGACTTCACGCACCAGCGAGTCGAAACCGAGGCGACGGATCTCCGCCATGCAATCGCGAATCGCGCCAACACCTGGGAACACCACGCGGTCAGCTTCGCGAATCACCGCAGCATCGCTGGTGATCAACACCTTGCCGGCACCGACGTGCTCGAGGGCCTTGGCCACCGAGTGCAGGTTGCCCATGCCGTAATCGATAACTGCCACCGTCTGCATTACAGAACGCCTTTGGTCGATGGCATTTGCCCGGCCATGCGCTCATCCAGCTCGACGGCCATGCGCAGCGCGCGGCCGAAAGCCTTGAACACGGTTTCGATCTGGTGGTGAGTGTTGGTGCCACGCAGGTTGTCGATGTGCAGGCTGACCAGCGCGTGGTTGACGAAGCCCTGGAAGAATTCCTGGAACAGGTCAACGTCGAAGCCACCGACGGTAGCGCGGGTGTACGGCACGTGCATCTGCAGGCCTGGGCGACCGGAGAAATCGATCACTACGCGCGACAGCGCTTCATCGAGCGGCACGTAGGCATGACCGTAACGACGGATGCCTTTTTTGTCGCCAATGGCTTTGGCAAATGCCTGGCCGAGGGTGATACCGACGTCTTCCACCGTATGGTGGTCGTCGATATGCAGATCGCCCTTGCATTCAATATCCAGGTCGATCAACCCGTGACGGGCAATCTGATCCAGCATGTGCTCAAGAAAAGGAACACCGATATCAAATCGGGCCTTTCCGGTGCCATCAAGGTTGATCGAGGCTTTGATCTGGGTTTCCAGAGTGTCGCGCTCGACAGAAGCCTTACGTTCGGCCATCACCAGCTCCGCAAAATCATTGGGCGAAAAAGGCTGCCATTATAGGCACGCGGGGCGCAAACAGAAACACGAGAGGTGAGATGGCTGACGGATAGAACGCCCGGCTGTCGCGGGTAGACATGTCCATACAAGCCATTACAGGCACCCAAAAACAACTGTAGGAGTGAGCCTGCTCGCGATGAGGGCCTGACAGGCAACATTTCTGTGACTGTCAGACCGCTATCGCGAGCAGGCTCACTCCTACAGGGGTACTACGTTTTACTTAGTGAAACAGTACCGCCGTCTTCTGCAAGGTCACCCACACACCCCACGCCAACGGAATACCCACCACCAGCCAGGCAGCGATTGCCAGCGGCTTGCTGCCCGGCGCGGCTTTCCACTCCAGAACCGTGCTGGCATCAGCACCTTTGTCGTGGCCCAGCGCCTGTTCGGCAGCCAGTTCCGCGTCGGTCATGAAGTACTTGTCGGCCACCGGGCGCACCAGCAGGTTGCACAGGAAGCCCAGCACCAAGAGACCTGCAAGGATGTACAGGGTGATGTCGTAAGCGGCAGCGCGTTCAACGCCGATGCTCAGCTGATATTCACGCAGGTAGTTCACCAACACCGGACCCAGCACGCCAGCGGCAGCCCAGGCAGTCAGCAGACGACCGTGGATCGCACCAACCATCTGCGTACCGAACAGGTCAGCCAGATACGCCGGAACAGTGGCAAAACCGCCGCCGTACATCGACAAAATGATGCAGAACGCCGCCACGAACAGCGCAACGTTGCCCAGATGGCCCATGTTCGGGATCAGTGCGTACAGGGCGAAACCCAGGGCGAAGAACACGAAGTAGGTGTTTTTGCGGCCCAGGTAGTCCGAGAACGAGGCCCAGAAGAAGCGACCACCGATGTTGAACAGGCTGAGCAGACCGGTGAAACCGGCAGCAATCGCCGCGATCGAAGCCAGTTGCCCGGCATCGAGCTGACCAAACGGCACATCAACACCCAGCAGCTTGCCGCCGAACACTTCCTGCAGCAGTGGCGAAGCCATGCCGAGGATGCCGATACCGGCGGACACGTTCAGACACAGCACCAGCCAGACCAGACGGAATTGTGGAGTTTTCCACGCCACATTCACGTGCACATGGCGATGAGTGATCATCGAGTTGGAAGCCTTTTTCGCCGGAGCGGTCCAGCCTTCCGGTTTCCAGCCGGTTGGCGGCACGCGGTAAGCCAGAGCACCGCCGATCATGAACACGAAGTAGATCGCGGCCATGGCCACGAAGCTCTGCCACACGCCGACACCTTCAGCCGAAGCGAAGTGGCTCATCAGTGCGGTTGCCAGCGGTGCACCGACCATCGCGCCGCCACCGAAGCCCATGATCGCCATGCCGGTCGCCATGCCGCGCTTGTCCGGGAACCACTTGATCAGGGTCGACACTGGCGAGATATAGCCCAGACCCAGACCGATACCACCGATCACGCCGGAGCCGATCCACATCAGCCAGATCTGGTGGGTATAAATACCCAGCGCCGAAATCAGCAGACCGCCGCACCAGCACAAGGCCGATACAACGCCGGCCTTGCGCGGCCCGGCGTGTTCCAGCCAGCCACCCCAGATCGCTGCCGAGCAGCCGAGGAAGATGAAGAACAGCGTGTAGATCCAGCCGAGCATGGAGATCGGCCAGTCGCAGTTCGACGAAAATACCTGTGCGATGAAGCTCATGTCCGGCGCGCAAGCCACCGGGGCGGTAACGCCCAGCGCCTTGGACAGCGGCAACCAGAACACCGAGAAGCCGTAGGCCATGCCGATGCACAGGTGGATGGCCAGAGCGGCCGGTGGGACTAGCCAACGGTTGAAACCGGGTTTGGCGATGATGCGTTCCTTGGACAGGAACGCGGGCTGATCGGCTTTGAGGCCGTCCGCCGTGATGCTCGTGCTCATTGTGTATCCCCCAATTATTAGTATGGTTCGCCAGCCACTGTTCACCCCCGGTCTTTATGCACGCAGGCATGACCGTTTTTTTGGGTGAAGCTCCTTGAAGGCGCGACGTTAAGTCGCAGAAGGACGGACGAACGGGCGAAGGTTACCATTTGCACGTGACAGAAAAACCAAACTGATATCACCTTTTTTATGTCATCTGTTCTCGTACCACTCAGGAAAGCGCTATGCCGATCATTGTCCAAGCCCTGAAAGACGCCAGTTATCAGGATCAGCAGGATTTGCAGAAGATCTATCGCGATGCCCCAGAATGGCTGTTCGCACCGTTTTCCGGTGAGACTGCCCTGATCGAAGGCGCCCTTGCGGACGGCTCTTTTATTGCTGGCCGCTTCAACGACCGCTTGCTGGGTGCCGGCATTCTGCAAAGGCATCAAGGCGTCTGGTACTTGTCCCATTTATGCGTACGAAAAGTTACCCGTCGCCGAGGGGTCGCCGAGAGACTGGTGAACCAAGCGCAGAAAATGGCGTCGCAAGCGGGGGCCGAACTGCGCCTGCTGGCCCCTGCGGAACATCCCGAGGCTCAAGCACTCGCCGCCAGGTTGCAGATACCGCTGGACGTCCCGGCAACATGACGTCACAGCGAACCGGGCGGTTGCAGCGCTATACTCCCCGGCTAAATTACGAATTCGACTAACTACAAGGACTCGCCCATGAAAGCGTTCGGCAAAATCCTGGGTCTGGTACTTCTCGGGCTGTTGCTGATCATCGTGGCGGCAGGTTTTGCCCTGACCCACCTCTTCGATCCCAACGACTACAAAGACGAGATTCGCCAGATAGCCCGCGACAAGGCCCACATCGAGCTGACGCTCAATGGCGACATCGGCTGGAGCCTGTTCCCGTGGCTTGGCCTGGAACTGCACGAGGCCAGCGTCGCCACCCTGATCAATCCGACCGAACCGTATGCCGATCTGCAGATGCTCGGCCTGTCCGTGCGCGTGCTACCGCTGTTGCGCCGCGAAGTGCAAATGAGCGATGTGCGCGTTGAAGGCCTGAACCTGCGCCTGAAACGCGACAAGAACGGCCACGGTAACTGGGAAGACATCGGCAAGGTGCCGACAGCCGCCGCACCTGCCGGCAGTCCGGCGCCTGCCAGCACAGCCACTGCAGAGGCCCCTGCCCAACCCGAAAAACCGCCACAGCCGATCCGCCTGGATATCGACAGCCTGACCGTCAACAACGCCCGTGTTGAATACAACGATGAACTGACGGGCAAGCAGTTCAGCGCCGAAAGCATTCAGCTGAGCACCGGCCCGGTACACGATTCGACGAATATTCCGGTGAAAGCCACGGCATTCCTCGGCACCAACCAGCCCGTCCTGCGCGTGCGTACCGAGCTTACTGGCGAGCTGCGCATCGAGCGCGCACTGCAACGCTACAGGTTCGAAGACATGAAGCTGTCCGGCGAACTGGCCGGTGATCCGTTGCAAGGCAAAACCATGACCTTCGCAGCTCAGGGCCAGTTATCGCTGGATAAAGCCGCGAACGTCGCCGAATGGACCGGCATCAAGATTTCCGCCAACCAGTTGCGCGCCTTGGGCGAGCTGAAAGCCAACGACCTCGACAAGACTCCGCAGATCACTGGCGGCCTCTCCATTGCCCAGTTCGATCTGGTGAAATTCGTCGACAGCATTGGCCAGAAACTGCCGGCCATGGCCGAAGGCAGCCTGAGCAAAGTCGAACTGGTCAGCCGCGTGGCAGCCACGCCAACCAGCATCGCGTTCGACAATATCAACCTGAAACTCGACGACAGCA
Organism: Pseudomonas crudilactis; assembly: GCF_013433315.1. Taxonomy (GTDB): domain Bacteria; phylum Pseudomonadota; class Gammaproteobacteria; order Pseudomonadales; family Pseudomonadaceae; genus Aquipseudomonas; species Aquipseudomonas crudilactis. Next base: position 161,214 of record NZ_WXVV01000009.1, read on the forward strand.
GCTTCAGCGGCCGCATCGCCGTCGAGGATTTCGCCAAGCAATCGCTGCGGGCAATCCTCAAGGCTGACACGTTCAACGTCGACCGCTACCTGCCGCCGAAATCGGCGCAAGCCAACAGCGCCACGCAAGTGCGTCAGGCCGAAGTCGCCAGCACCGAAGCCGATGCGATGGCCGGTGCCGGCTCCACGCCACTGCCGGACAAACCGAGCAAAACCGCCTGGAGTACCGAGCGCCTGTTGCCGGTTGAACGCCTGGCCAAACTCGACGTCGATGCCGATCTGACCTTTGGCCAACTGACCCTCGACAAACTGCCGATCCAGAACGCCGCACTGAAAGCCACCGGCCAGGGCGGCCTGCTGACCCTGACCAACCTCAGCGGCGAGTTGTACAACGGCGGTTTCACCGCCAATGGCACCCTCGATGTTCGCCCGAGCGCGCCTGTGCTGAACCTGCAGACCAGGCTCAATCGCGTGCCGGTAGAAAAAATCCTCGAAAGCCAAGGCAAGAACCCGCCGGTCAAAGGCCTGGTAACCCTCACCAGCAATGTCACCGGCAGCGGCAACAGCCAGCAGGCGCTGATCGATACGCTTAACGGCAACGCCAGTTTCGTGATCAACAACGGCGTGCTGCTCAACGCCAACCTTGAACAGCAATTGTGCAAAGGCATCGCCACGCTCAACCGCAAAACCCTCAGCGGCGAGCCACGGGGCAAGGACACCCCGTTCCAGGAACTCAAGGGCAACCTGACCTTCCGCAACGGCGTCGCCAGCAACCCTGACCTGAAAGTGCGCATCCCCGGCATGACCGTCAACGGTGACGGCGACATCGACCTGCGCGTGCTAGGCATGGACTATCGCGTCGGCATCATCGTCGAGGGCGACACCAGCGCCATGCCGGATCCGGCGTGTCAGGTCGGCGAAAAATTCGTCGGTGTCGAATGGCCGCTGCGCTGCCGTGGCCCTCTGGAACTGGGCGCCAAGGCCTGCCGCGTCGACAACGATCGCCTCGGTCAGGTCGCGACCAAACTGGCCGGCGACAAGCTCAGTGAGAAGATCGACGAGAAACTCGGAGACAAGGTCAGCCCGGAACTGAAAAACGCATTGAAGGGGCTGTTCAAGCGATGAGAACGGAGCAATTTTCCACGGCGGTGCTGGATTGGTTCGACCGCCACGGCCGCCACGATCTGCCTTGGCAGCAGGACATCAACCCGTATCGGGTGTGGGTGTCGGAGATCATGTTGCAGCAAACCCAGGTCAGCACCGTGCTCAATTACTTCGACCGTTTCATGGCCGCGTTGCCGACGGTCGAAGCGCTGGCCGAGGCGCCAGAAGACGAAGTGCTGCACCTGTGGACGGGGCTGGGTTACTACACCCGCGCGCGCAATTTGCAGAAGACCGCGAAGATCGTCGCCAGCCAGTACGGCGGCGAATTTCCGCGTGACGTTGAAAAGCTTACCGACCTGCCGGGCATTGGTCTGTCCACTGCCGGCGCTATCGCCAGCATCAGCATGGGCCTGCGCGCACCGATCCTTGATGGCAACGTCAAGCGCGTGCTGGCACGTTTTACCGCGCAAGAGGGCTATCCCGGCGAGCCGAAGGTCGCCAAACAGCTCTGGGCCAACGCTGAGCGCTTTACGCCGCACGATCGGGTCAACGCCTACACCCAGGCGATGATGGACCTTGGCGCAACACTCTGCACGCGCAGCAAGCCGAGCTGCCTGCTGTGTCCGCTGGAGCGTGGCTGCGAGGCGCACATGCTCGGCCTGGAAACCCGCTACCCGATTCCCAAGCCGCGCAAAGCCATCCCGCAGAAGCGCACGCTGATGCCAATGCTGGCGAACGGCGATGGTGCGATTCTGCTTTACCGTCGTCCCTCGAGCGGTTTGTGGGGCGGTTTGTGGAGCCTGCCGGAACTCGACGACCTCGACGACCTGCAACATCTCGCCGATCAGCACTCGCTGACCATGGGCGAGCAGCAGGCGCTGCCAAGCCTCGTCCACACGTTCAGCCATTTCCAGCTGTCCATCGAACCCTGGCTGGTTCAGGTGCAGGAGGCCGCCCATCACGTGGCCGAGGCCGACTGGCTCTGGTATAACCTCGCCACCCCGCCGCGCCTGGGCCTCGCCGCCCCGGTCAAAACCTTGCTCGAACGCGCGGCCGCCGTCTTGAATGCAGGAGAGTCGCCATGACCCGCACCGTAATGTGCCGCAAGTACAAAGAAGAACTGCCCGCGCTGGACCGCGCTCCTTTCCCGGGCGCCAAAGGTCAGGATATTTTTGACCACGTCTCGGCCAAGGCCTGGGCTGACTGGCAGAAACACCAAACCTTGCTGATCAACGAAAAGCGTCTGAACATGATGAACGCCGAAGACCGCAAATATCTTCAGGGCGAAATGGACAAGTACTTCTCCGGCGAGGAATACGCCAAGGCCGAAGGCTACGTTCCGCCTGCTGAGTAAACCCTGCAAAATCGGGGGTCGGATCGTAAGCGACGGAATTAATTTAAGAAATTTTAAAAAAGTCGTTGACGTAAATCCGAAAAACCCTTTTAATGCGCCCCGTTGCCCAGATAGCTCAGTCGGTAGAGCAGGGGATTGAAAATCCCCGTGTCGGCGGTTCGATTCCGTCTCTGGGCACCAAATACCGAAAACCCTGAATCGCAAGATTCAGGGTTTTTTTATGCCTGCGATTTGATCACGCCTCTCTCTCCGCCCCGCAACGCCCTCCTCTCGATACACCTCATACCCGCCTGTACTGAAAAATTCCCGAAATCTGTATCTCTCCCCGTGTAGGAAAATTCGCCAGTATTCCTCCAAGCCTTGGCGAGCCAATGAATGGCTCTACTTTACGCCCCGCAACACTCTGGGCTCCTCAAGCCCTCAGAGCGCAAAACCTGATTTTTTGAATAGATCGGCGTCCACCGCAAGGTCACTTCCTGTCCAGCTAAAAAATCTAAAAACAAACCTAACAGGCGAACTGCATTTACTGCTTTTCAAACATTCCAGGATGAATGCTGGCGCCCCTGTGCGCCCGGCAAAAGAGCGAAACGGACTACGTATGATCAAGCAACTTATCAATGAAGACAGTTATGTGCAGATTGGCGATCTGTGCAGCGCAACGATCCAGTTGAAAATCGAAGGACTGAATCCTGCCGGATCAATCAAGCTCAAGACCGCACACGCCCTGATCACGGACCTGGAAAACCAAGGCCGGATTCACCATAAGACTCGCCTGGTCGAGTCTTCCTCGGGGAATCTGGGGGTCGCGCTGGCCATGGTCTGCGCCGCCAAGGGTTACAGGTTTGTCTGTGTGATCGACCCGAACATTTCTGCGCCGAACAGAAAACTCATGCAGGCACTGGGTGCGGAAATGATCATGGTCGATCAGCGTGACGAAAACGGCGGCTACCTAAATTCGCGTATCCGTTTGATCGAGCAACTGGTCGCAGAGAACTCCGACTACATCTGGCTCAATCAATACAAAAACCCGACCAACCCCCTCGCTCACTATCAAGCGACCGCGAAGTCCATCGCCCATAAGTTTCCACACGTGGACTACTTGTTCGTCGGCGCCGGTACCACCGGTACTTTGATGGGCTGCAAGAACTACTTCGCCGAACACCATCCGCACACCAAAGTGATTGCCGTCGATACGCTCGGCTCGGTGACCTTCGGTCTGCCGGGCGGTACGCGGCATATCCCGGGGCTGGGTACCAGCCGTCTGCCGGAGATCTTCGAGCCGTCGGGGATTCACGACTTCGTATCGATCGCCGAGGAACAGACGATCAAGGTCTGCCGCTGGCTGGCGCAACGCTACGGCCTGCTTTTCGGTGGCTCCACCGGCACGGTCCTGGCGGGCATCCAGCAATGGGCGCCGCACATCCGTCCCGACGATGTCGTCGTGGCGATCTCCCCCGACATGGGTGAGCGCTACCTCGAAACCATCTACTCCGACGACTGGGTCACCCAGCGGATCGGCGCAAACGCTTTGCACCCCCTCTTCCCAGAAATCGCTCTGGCACTCTCGGCGTAATCCCCATGACCACACAGAACCCGATTCAACCGTTCCATGTCATCCCTGGCGCTGTCGTCAAGGACATCCTCAACGGGCTGCGTCACGAAACCATCGACATGGTCGCCCAGACCTACCTGACCCACGAGCGCGGCGAAACCGTTAACCCGGATAGCTACTTCCTGCGTTTTCCGGCGCAACCGGCGAACCGGATCATTGCCTTGCCGGCGGCGATCGTCGACAGCGAGGGCGATCAGTCCGTCTCCGGGATCAAGTGGATTGCCAGCTATCCCGACAACATCAAGTCGGGCATCCCACGTGCTTCGGCGGTGCTGATCCTCAACGATCCGGACACCGGCTACCCCTACGCACTGCTTGAAGGCGCGCTGATCAGTGCCGTGCGCACCGCAGCGTCGGCGGTGCTCGGTGCCTGGTGGCTGAATGGCCAAAGCAAAAGCGCGGCAACACTCTCGATCATTGGCGGCGGGGTGATTTCGCGGAACATCCTTGAGACGTTCATCGCCGACGACTGGTCGTTCGACAGCGTGGGCATTCACGACCTCAATGCAGAATCAGCACAAGCGCTGTCGGCGTTCGGCAAGCAACTCGGGGTGCCGGATGTACAGCTGTTGTCGCTGGAAGAGGCGCTGAGCGCCGACATCGTGGTGTTCGCCACCAGCGCCGGCGAACCTTACGTCAAGGGCAAAGGCACGTTTCGCCCGGGGCAGATCGTGCTGAACATCTCGCTGCGGGATATCGGCGCAGAGATCATCGAAGAAAGTTACAACTACTTCGACGACGTGACCCATTGCCTGAAAGCCAATACCTCGCCGCATCTGGCCGAGCAAAAGTACGGTCATCGTGATTTCGTTACCGGCACCGTCGGGCAATTGATTCGCGGCGACCTGCACATCGCCACGGACAAGCCGCTGATCTATTCGCCGTTCGGCATGGGCATCCTCGATCTGGCGATTGGCCGGATGATCCACGACATAGCGGTCAAGGACGGTTCGGCGGTCGCCATCCCCTCCTTCTTCGGGGAGGAGCGCAGATGGTGAGCGCGCCTCTGCACATCGGCCTGGTGGGCTGCGGCTCGCGCGGGCTGTCGATTTTCGAACGCCTGCTGAGCCTTGCTGAAACGCGCCCGGAGCAGCCAGTCGTCATCGATATTTTCGATCCGAATGTGCTCGGAAGCGGCGCGCATTGGCCGGATCAACCGGACTATCTGCTGCTCAACACCGTCGCTGGCCAGCTCGGTGTTTTCCCCGATGCAGCGGCATTCGGAAATCTGACGGATGCACGGGAACGGCCGGGCGCGGATTTCCTGACGTGGTGCCACGAGCAGCGCATCAAGGTCGACGCGGACAGCGGACTGCTCGCCGCCGACGGCCGTGACGTCGAGCCGCAGGACTTCCTGCCGCGCCATTTGCTCGGCGCCTATCTGGCCGACGCCTTCGCGCAAATCCTCGCGACGGCGCCGCACTGGGTGAGCGTGAACCTGCATCAACAGGCGGTCACCGCGGTCGAGAGCAACGCAGGTCAGCAATTCCTGCTGCAGACCGCTGCGGGGGCTGCGGTCACCGTGGATCGGTTGATTCTGACGGTCGGCCATACCGGTCGCCTGCGCTCGGCGGATCGCAACCGCGTTGACGATGTCTATCCGCTGCCCGGCAGCCTCGCCACCATCGAGCCCGGCGAAACCGTGCTGGTCGAAGGGCTCGGGTTGGGTGCGATGGATACCCTGGCGGCGCTGACCTCCGGCAGGGGCGGTCGCTACAAGCGCATGGCCGACGGCAGTCACGCCTATCAGCCTTCGGGCCAGGAGCCGGTGATCTTTATCCAGTCACGGGACGGGCTGCCGTTTCGCACCCGACCCAACGGCCTGGTTGAATGCCCGCGCCATCGCGCCGTACTGCTGACGAGTGCGCGCATCGAATCCCTGCGGGCCAGCAGCCACAACCGACAGTTGGACTTCGAACAGGACATCCTGCCGCTGATGCTGCTGGAGATGCGTGCGGCGGCCATCGCCGTCGTGCATAGCCCATCAGCGCCAGAGCAGGTGCTGGAGCGACTCAGGGCCGTCAGCGTTGCTGGCGAACCCGGTGTTGCCGCCTGTGAAGCGTTGCTGCGCGATTACGAAGCGACTGGCAGTGTGATCGACCCACAGGCGCTGATCTGCCACGCACTGCCCGACGAAGTATTGCCTTACAACTATCACGCCTGGATCTACGACACCCTCGAAGCCGATTTGCACGAGTCGCGACTGGGGCGCGGAGAATCGGCGATCAAAGCCGCTATCGAAGTCTGGCGCGATCTGCGTGATCGCCTGCGTGAGGCCGTCGATTTCGACGGGCTGACCGACGCGTCGCATCGGCAGTTCTATGGCCGTTGGCACAAGGCGATCAACCGCCTCGTTGCGGGCCCGCAAAAAGAGCGCCACGCCGACCTGCTCGCCCTGTGTGACGCCGGCCTGCTGACATTCCTCAAGCCCGGCTCGCGCCCTGCGATCAACGACTTCAAACGTGTCGCCGGTTATGTCCAGAGCAGCGGCGTGAGCAACAGCGACTGCGCGCCGGTGCGTGATCTGGCGCGGCTGGGCCTTATCCGCCCGCGAACCGATGAGCCAGGCATTGACGGCATCGACGTCGATGCCGCGTGCCACCCCAAGTCGAGTACAGGTGAACCGGTGCGCAACATTTGGGTACTCGGCCCGCTCGCCGAAGGTTCTTGCTACTACAACCACTACGTCACCTCGGCGGGCGCGCCTTCGCGGCTGTTCATGGACGCCCATCGAACAGCCACTGCCATCCTTGAGACAGGGACTTCAGCATGAAGCTTTTCTACCAGACGCATTCACCCTACGCCCGCAAGGTGCTGGTGCTGGCTCACGAACTCGGCATCGCATCGAGCCTGGAAGTGATCCACCACGAGACCAGCCCGACATCGCCAAACGAGACCATCTACAAGGCCAACCCGTTGGGCAAAGTGCCGGTGCTGATCCTGCCTGACGCCACGGCGCTGTTCGATTCCATCGTGATCTGTGAATACCTCGACGACCTGAGCGACGGGCCGAAACTCATCCCGGCAACCGGCCCTGAGCGCTACAAGGCGCTGCGCCTGCAAGCGTTGGCGCAGGGCATGTGCGATGTCGGCATCAAGCTGCGCTGGGAAGTCGAGCGCCGCCCCGAGGCCTTGCGCTATCCGGCCTACGCCGACGGTCAGGCGTTCAAACTCAAGGAGGCTTACCGCTTCATTGAGGAGCACGTCGACCTCAATGGCCCGATCACCCTCGGCCACATTGCCCTGGCGACCGCGCTCGACTGGATCGCCTTTCGCCAACTCTCGGACTTTTCCGCTCAAGCACGCCTGACCGAGTGGTATCAGACTTTTTGTGAGCGGGCGTCCATGCGGGCGACCGAGTACAGCGGGCAGACTCACGATTAAGTTAAGGAAAACCGGGTATGAGCTCTCTCTTGTTGCAAATGTCACCGATCGCGCTGGTGATCGCGTTGATCTTGATCGTCCGCCGACCGCCAGTGCAAGCCGCACTGGCCGGCGTAGTGCTGGTGCTCGTGCTGTGGGCCTTGGGCGCAGCCGGGCCTGTGTCAGCGGCAATCAGCACGGCCATCTTTCAGGACACCACCATCCTGTTTCTCAGCACGGCGTGCGTGATCATTCCGGGGCTGGCCTTCGTCATCCTGGTCGAGCGCGGTGGTGCGCCGCAGGCCATCGGCGCCTGGGTCAAGGAGCTCGGCTGGACACCGCCGGCGCAAGTCATCTTCATCGTGCTGGGCCTCGCACCGCTGCTTGAAGCAATGACCGGTTTCGGCGTTTCGCTGATCGCAACCGTGCCATTGCTGATGGGGCTGTTCACTCGCCAGTCGGGGATGAAAATCGCCCTCGCCGGGATGGTCATCATGCCGTGGGGCACACTGGGTCTGGCCACCGTGATCGGCGCGCTGTTGGCGCACTTGCCGGCGCAAACCCTTGGCAGCCATTCGGCGCTGATCAGTGCGCCAGTGTTCTTCTGCCTGGCGGCGATTGCTCTGTGGCAGGGTGGCATCCGCAAGGTATCGCCGTGGCTTGGACTGATCGTGGTGACGGCGCTGTTCGTCGCGGTGCTGTTTGCAGTCAACCTGTGGATCGGCCCGGAAGTCTCCGGTGTGCTGGCCGGTCTGGCGGTAGCTTGCGTCGGCTTGGGGATTTCTTACACACAACGGAAAAAACTGGTGCGCTGGCCGAACGCAGCCTGGCCTTATCTGGCCTTGCTGGGGGTAATCGTTGCGTCGCGCGGGCTGTTCGTCCTGTCGGGCTGGGATGCGCTGTGGATCATCAAAGGCGAGCATGTTTCGTGGAAGCCATTGGCCTCCCCGGGGCTGGCGCTGCTGATCGTTACGCTATTGATGGCAATCAGGCAACGCGCTGCCGCAGGTTTCCCGTGGCGAGCGCTGTTCAACCGGGCGAAATTTCCGGTCACGACAATTTTCCTGTTCCTGCTGCTGTCGCAGGTGATGGTCAACGCCGGTTTCCTCGTCGAAGCGCAGCGCACGCTGCAATCGTTGTCGGGGATATCCCTGGCGCCAACCATCGCAGTGCTGGCGGGGCTTGCCGGCTATGTCACCGGTTCCAACGTCGGCGGCAACACCCTCGTCATGCCGTCCATCGCCGCGCTGAGCAGCGAACACGGTGCCTGGCTGGCCGCGATGGTCAACAGTGCCGCCGGGCATGGCGCGCTGGGGTCGCTATCGATCCTGTCGCTGATCACTGGGCTTGCGGGCGCCAATCGGCATGAAGAAAACAACCTGATCCGATTCGCCTTCGGTCTGGTTGCGCTCAACATCGTCATAGTTGCTGCAACGGGAATCGTTTTGCTCTACTTTCTCTGAATTGTTTCAAGACATCACAGAGAACTTATGGACAGGTTTGATCTACCGGACAAGCGCTGGCGGATAGTCAAGGACTGGATTATTCGTCAGATCGACAGCGGTGAATGGGCAGCCGAAGCGAAACTGCCCTCGATCCGTACGCTGGCGCGAATGTTTGAAACCAGCATCACCACCGTTCAGCGCGCGTTGGCGGATCTGGAAGCCGATGCTTACGTTTCGACCAAACCGCGCATCGGCTACTTCGTCTCAGCCTCCGGACAAGCAAAACCCGCCAGGAGTTTTGACTTCTCCAGTGTCACCGTCAACGTCAATCATGCGGTGGTCGCGATGCTCTCTCAAGCAGCCTCGCGTACCACCGCGTCATTGAATTCAGCGGTGTTGCACAGCGATCTCACACCCAACGTGCTGCTCAACAAGTGCCTGTCGGTATTGGCTGGCAAGGCTGACAACTCGCTGACCGGACTGGTCGCACCGCCCGGTCTGCCGGCACTGCGACGACGCATCGCCGGGCTGATGCTGACCCGCGGTGTGGTCTGCGGGCCGGACGACATTCTGGTGACGTCGGGCGACACCATTGCTCTGGAGCTGGCACTTGAAGCCGTCGCATCGAAAGGCGCTACGGTCGCCATCGAAACGCCGACTTATTACGGCATCCTGCAGACCATCGAACGTCTGGGCATGCGCGCCTTGCCCATCCGCACGCACGGCAAACTCGGTCTCGATGTCGATCACCTCGAAGAAGCGTTGAAGCTGAAAAAGGTCGCGGTGATCTTTCTCAACCCGACCCTGCAGAACCCACGAGGCTTCATCATGCCCGACGAGACTCGCGCACGGCTGTCACAGATCGCGCGCGAAGCGGACGTGCCGATTATCGAGGACGACATCTTCTTCGACCTGGTGCCGGAAGGCGATCGCCCCCGCGCCATCAAGAGCTACGACACCAGCGGGCAGACGATTTACTGCTCGTCGTTCTCCAAGACCATCGCGCCGGGTTATCGCGTCGGCTGGTGTCTGGCTGGCAAGTACCGCAATGCCATTCTGGCGCAGATGTTTTCGCGCAATCTGGCGGTTTCAAGTCTTGCGCAAAATGTCCTCAACGAATTTATCGGACGCGGCTACATGGATGAGCACTGCGCCAGACTCCGCTCGCAACTGTCTTCGCTGGCCAGTTTTGTCGAAGCGCTGGTGCGTACGGATTTCCCTGCGGGCACCGTGTACGTGCCGCCGCGTGGAGGGTTCATCCACTGGATTGAACTGCCGCTGCACACCGACATGTCGGCATTGCAGGAATTAGCCAGCGAACGCGGCTGCCACGTGGCCGGCAACGGCATCTTCTTCGCCGACGGGCATGCAACCACAGGTGTGCGCATCTGCCTTGGCACTGCGTTGACTCCGGGAGTAATCGAGATCCTCAAGGTGATTGCCGAATGCGCACACCTCGCCGGGCGCCCCTCGGATGGGCGGCAAAACCTGACAGAGCAACATCAAGAGACCGCCGTTTCCTGAGCGCAAAAGGACCTTTGCAGTCACACTCCATGAATCAGAAAAGAACCCGCATTCCCCTGCCCCATCCGCCGCCGTATCGCCAGAGCCGGACAACCTTTTGGCTGACCGTGCTCGTCGGCGTACTGATTGCCTTCGCCCTCTGTGCATCGATCTACATACTGATCGACAGCTGGATCAGCGGCGCCATCACCACCACCAACCGCGGACCGAAGCACACCTATTACCTGGCTGTGCAACCACGACGGTTCTGGATCGAGTTTGTCTCGCAAAGCATAGGCACCGTGTTTCTGCTGGCTGCCGGGGTGTTCGGCCTGTGGATTTATCGCAAAGTGCACGAGCCGGTGGAGAAGCCCAAAGGCAAGCGCATACGACGATAATCAGGTGAGCGGTTTCAGAGCGTATTGACGTAGTCGATGGGCAACAGAACGGTATCCACGGCGGCATCTACCGGTAGCGATACGGCAGTAATCAAAGGGCAAACGATCGTGACATAACAGATGACCGCTGTTGGCTTGCCGTCGTCATCCCTCACGCCAATCAGGCGTAAATTACCGTCGACACCCTTGTAGTAAGGCTCTGGCGAGGCGCCACTCAAGCGCCCCGTCATCGTTCCACAACCGGCCAACAGCGCAACAAGGCTCGCCACGGAGCCAAAACGCAAAATCCCTTTCAATTCCAACATCCTTCTGACCGTAAAGCGTGAGGGCCGCGATTGTACGCACAATCAACCGCGCCCTCCGCGCCTGCACCCGTGATTAATCGCTGTCGCTCCAGTGAAACACCAGATTGCGCGCAGTACCGTTTGCAACATCGGTCACATCGCGCCGCACCTCTCCCTTACGTGTGGCAACCACGGTGTATTTGCCGGTCGGCAATTTTACGTACAGCAACGGACCGGTCTGGTTGAGGGCCAGCAGGGTTTGTCCTGCAGCATTTTCAATCGTCACATCGACGTCGGAGGTGTACTCGTTCTGCATGCCCACCGAAAAGGTCATGTGCAGGTTGTAGCCGACGGTTTGCTGGATGGCTTTTGCTTCATCCTCGCCGACCCCGCCGGCCAGATAGCTGATACCGTTTTGTTGCTGCTGTTGAACTTGCACGCCCGCGCTGTCGACAGGCTCAAGACTGGCGGCTTGCGCGGTCGCGGCAAATAACAATGCAGCAACCGCGACGACAGGCAGCAGGCAGGAAAGGACACGTTTCATGATGGCGACTCCCGGGCTCTGGCAGAACCCAATCGTTACCCTGTATTGGATTCAGTGCGGGAGGGTCACGTTTCAGAATGATTCGAACTTGGGATGTGTACGAAATGGACTACAGACTAAAGCCCGCAAAGGCGTCCCTGGCCAGCAACTTCCTGTAACACGCATCCCATCTTCCTGCTGGCTTCGCAGGCTCGGCCGACATCCTTTGCAAGCGGTTCTCGGCATGCTGGCTCTTCTGTTTTCAATGATGCGGAAAATTCGATGAGCCAGCTGAAACCTGCTGACCTGCAAGACCCGAAAATCGATTCGTTGCTGGGTGATCTGGGCGAACTGATTCGTCAGGCACGGCACAACATCGCTGCCCTGAACTGCAATCCACGCGAGTTCATTCGCGACCCCGTCATTCTCGAGTTTCTCGGCCTGCCATCGCCTGGCAAGGTCAACGAAACCGGACTTGAGCAAGCGCTCATCGATCACCTGCAGAGCTTCCTGCTGGAACTGGGCAAGGGTTTCTCTTTTGTGGCTCGACAACAACGCATCAGCGCCGGTGGCTCGGATCTGTACATCGATCTGGTGTTTTACAACTACCTGCTCAAATGCTTCGTGATCATTGATCTCAAACGCGGCCAGCTCAGTGCGCGTGATGTCGGACAGATGGACATGTACGTGCGCATGTACGACGAACTCAAACGCAGTGAAGGCGACAAACCCACTGTCGGGATCATTCTGTGTTCACAGGACAACGAGGCCGTCGCGCGCTACTCAATACTCAAAGGCAGTGAGCAACTGTTTGCCAGCAGCTATAAAACGGTGCTGCCAAGTGTGGAAGAACTGCGAGCGGAGCTGCAAAGAGAGCAAGCATTGATCGAGGAACGCTTGCTCACCGAGTCCACTGAATAAACGCTGCGGATTGTCCGCTGGATGCGCTGAGACTATTGTGGGCAGCAACCCGCGAAGGTCAAGCGCCATGAGTTTTCAGGACACGCCTCCATTGCCAGCTGTGCAGCGCAAGCTGCGATTGGCTGCCGAGTTACAAAGTGAACCCTTCAAGGAAACAGCCGCCGACGGTTCTGTCCTTGGCGGTTTCACCTGGCGTCATGCCCTGCCCGACCTTCAGCGCCCGGTGGTGATCATCAACGCCGCCACGTCAGTGCGCTGTCGCCATTACTCGCGTTTCGCGGCCTATCTGTTCGCCAATGGTTTCGACGTAATCATCTTCGACTACCGTGGTATCGGCGAATCTAGACCCGACTCAATGAAAGGCCTTGAGGCCTCGTGGACAGATTGGGGCTCGCAGGATTTCGAAGCGATGCTCAAACGCGCACAACGGGAGTTTCCCGGTCAGCCGATCGATGTGGTCGGCCACAGTTTTGGTGGCTGCGCCGCTGGCCTCGGTGAGTCGGGTCAGGTTATCCGACGGCTGGTCACCGTCGGTGCGCAGTTCGCCTACTGGCGCGATTACGCGCCCGAACAGCGCTGGCGAATGTTCGGTAAATGGCATGTGTTGATGCCACTGCTGACGCTGGTCTGCGGTTACTTCCCGGGCAAACGTCTTGGCTGGCTGGAAGATACGCCGGCCGGTGTAGTGCGCGACTGGAGCACGCCTGCCGCCCATTATGAACGGCGTCCCAGTGGCCGCAGGATGTTGGCAAAAAATGCAAAATTGCCCTTCGCCAATGTCCGTGCGCAGACCTTGGCCATCAGCATCAGCGACGATCCCTACGGCACGATTCCAGCCATCGAACGCCTGCTCGACTACTTCAGCAACGCTGGAAAAACCCACCTGCGCATCGAGCCTCAGGACATCGGAGAACAACAAGTCGGACATTTCGCCTTTTTTCGCAGCGCATACCAAGCCACACTATGGCCCATCGCTCTGACCTGGCTGCAAACCGGCGCACTGGCCCCTGATACCCCCGGGCGGCTAGTCCCGCGCAGCTGAGCCCCTCTCAACGCACGACGGAACACATCATGGCCTCCGCCAACAAGCAGCAAAAACGCGCCACCCGGGCCAAAGCCAAGGCCAAGCAGAACCGCACCAAACGCGCCGAAGCGCCGGTCGAACTGGACCCGAACGACGACCGCATCGACTTCGAATCGGTGGACCTGACCGAACTGTTCAAGAAAATGATCGACGCCGAGAAGATCAGCCAACAGGCGCTGTGCAGTGCATTCCTCGAAGACCCGCTGCTGGAACTGGTCTACGAGCAGGAAGGCGAAGAAGGCGCGATGGATTTCATCCTCGCCGCACTGATCGAGTACCGCCAGTGGTCGCAGGAAACCGACGAGGCCGGCGCGCTGGCATGGATCGAATCCCCGGCCTTCCAGGCCGACTATGTGGCGGCGTCCGACGCGATCGCCGCGCAAACCCAACAGAAGAACTGAGTTCCCATGGCATCCCTGAACAAGCAACAGAAACGCGCCAAACGCGCCAAGGCCAAAGCCAAGCAAATCCGTATGGTCGGCCGCAAGCCGCTGGAACAGGACGAAGACCTCGACCACCTCGCCGAGCCAATCCCGGAATACACCCTGGCGATGTTCAGCAAAATGCGCGACGCCGAAGCCGTCAGCCGCAACGAAATGCTGCTGACCCTGCTGCGCGAACTGGCGTTCGTCATCGTTGACCATCCAGAGCTGCTGGACATGGAAAACGCCGACAACGAAGGCATGGCCGCCACCCACCTGGCCGCCGACATGTTGATCGACTACCGCATGTGGGCCGAAGGCGTAACGATCGAAGAGGCCCAGGCCTGGCTGAGCGAGCCACAGTTCATCACCGATTTCGGGGTGGCGCTGGATGCTTATGGCAAGTCGGTGGAAGCACAGGAAGACAAGAGCGAATAAACATCGCTCACAAACAAAAACGGCCGCTCGTCATCACTGACAGCGGCCGTTTTGCATTACGCGTTGCAGGTCAGTTCAACACCACCGCGCCACGTTTTTCCAGCTTGCGACGGCGTGCCACCAGCAAACCGGTTGCCACCACCATCAGACTCAGCAGGCCAGTCGCGAGGATCTCAACGCGGTGCGCTTCCTGGAACAACATGATGGTCAGGGCCGCGACGATGAAGATGATCACCGCGTAGGTCAGGCCCGGGAACAGCCACATGCTGAAGACGATTTTCTCGCCGCGTGCCATGCGCTGTTTGCGCATACGCAGTTGCGAGAAGGCGATCACCAGGTACACCAGCAGGGCGATCGCGCCGGAACTGGCCAGCAGGAATTCGAACACGGCGGCCGGGGCTACGTAGTTGGCGAAGGTGCAGAGGAACGCTGCGCCGGTGGACAGCATTACCGCCCAGTAAGGCGTGCCGCTTTTGTTCACCCGAGTCGCCATGGCCGGTGCATCGCCACGCTTGCCGAGGGAGAAGAGCATGCGCGACGAGGTGTACAGCGCCGAGTTCAGGCAGCTGGTCACGGCGACCAGAACCACGATGTCGACGATCATCTTGGCGTTAGGGATGCCCATGCGCTCAAGCACGGTCTGGTAGGAACCGAGGTTGGCCAGCGTTGGATCGTTCCAAGGCACCAAGGCCACAACGATGAAGATCGATACGAGGTAGAACAAGCCGATCCGCCAGATCACCGAGTTGGTGGCCTTGGAGATTTGCTTGCCCGGGTTCTTCGATTCCGCGGCCGCGATGGTCACGATTTCGGTACCCATGAAGGAGAACATGGTAGTCAGGATTGCACCCAGTACCGCGCCCATGCCGTTTGGCAGGAAACCGCCGCTGTCGAACAGGTGCGACACACCGCTGACCTGGCTGTTCGGCAGGTAGCCGAAGATCGCCGCCAGACCGAGGATGATGAAGCCGATGATCGCCAGCACTTTGATCAGGGCAAACCAGAATTCGAACTCGCCGTAATTCTTTACGCTGAACAGGTTGGTGACAGTCAACAACAGGGTGATGACCAGCGCGAACGCCCAGATGCCGACATCAGGGAACCATGCGTGCAGGATGGTTGCGGCGGCGTTGGCTTCCAGTGGAATCACCAGGACCCAGAACCACCAGTACAGCCAACCGATGGTGAAACCGGCCCAGTGCCCAATGGCCCGGTCGGCGTAAGTCGAGAACGAACCGGTGTCCGGCGAGGCAACAGCCATTTCGCCGAGCATGCGCATCACCAACACCACCAGGGTACCGGCGGCGGCATAAGCCAGCAGCACGGCAGGGCCGGCGGCAGCGATGGCGTGGCCGGAGCCAACGAACAGACCGGCGCCGATTACACCGGCGATCGACAACATGGTCACATGACGCGGTTTGAGCCCCTGTTCGAGGCCATTGGAGCTTGGGGTACTGCTCATCGAAACTACCTTTGCGAGGAAAGCGATTCAGTCCGTCCTGTCTGGCGTGTTCTTTCTCGTAAAAAGAAACCAACAGGGCGTTCCGGATTCTGCACGCAATAAATGCGCCAAAATGTTTCAAAGTCTTCTGGCTCGGGGCTTTGCGCGCGACCGGACAGTCATCGCAAGTCCTTGAGATTAATGGCGATTCGCCAGAGCGTTACCCTGCGACTCACTTTCAGGACGAATTCGCGCACCAGAAACACACTGAAAAAGTGTGGGATGCACAATAAAAGGGCGAATCAGGAACGTTCGGCCGGATAGCGCTTCCAACACCCCGCCAAAGCTGGCAACATCGCGCCTTTTTTTACGCGACACCCACGGGTTTGCACGATCAAACACCCGTTCGGTTGTTGATGGGGCGACAGTCTGCTGCGCCGATGCGACAACCTGCCACATGCCACCCGTTAACCGCTCGCAGCGCTGTTGGCTGCCATTGAAACGCTATGCTAGCTTGGCCGCCTCGCCAGGAAGGCCATCCAACAGCAGGAGCGCAACATATATGAGGAACGCACATGGCTGAGGCCACGCCCGCGCTTGAAATCCGCAACTTGCACAAACGCTACGGACAGCTTGAGGTGCTCAAAGGCATCTCGCTGACCGCCCGCGACGGCGATGTGATCTCGATCCTCGGTTCCTCCGGTTCCGGCAAGTCCACGTTCCTGCGTTGCATCAACCTGCTGGAAAACCCGCACCAGGGCCAGATTCTGGTGGCCGGTGAAGAACTCAAGCTCAAGGCCGCCAAAAATGGCGAACTGGTTGCCGCCGACGGCAAACAGATCAACCGCCTGCGCTCCGAGATTGGTTTTGTGTTTCAAAACTTTAATCTGTGGCCGCACATGAGCATCCTCGACAACATCATCGAGGCGCCGCGTCGCGTGCTCGGCCAGAGCAAAGCGGAGGCGATCGAAGTCGCCGAAGCGCTGCTGGCCAAGGTCGGCATCGCCGACAAGCGCCACGCCTATCCGGCGCAATTGTCCGGTGGTCAGCAACAGCGCGCAGCAATCGCCCGCACGCTGGCGATGCAACCGAAGGTTATCCTGTTCGACGAGCCCACCTCGGCGCTTGACCCGGAAATGGTTCAGGAAGTACTTAGTGTCATCCGCGCACTGGCCGAAGAAGGCCGTACCATGCTGCTTGTGACCCACGAAATGGGTTTCGCCCGTCAGGTCTCTAGCGAAGTGGTGTTCCTTCATCAGGGCCTTATAGAAGAGCAAGGATCGCCTCAGCAGGTGTTCGAAAACCCGCTTTCGGCGCGCTGCAAACAATTCATGTCCAGCAACCGCTAACGGAGCAACATGCATGCAGAATTTCAAGAAGGTCTTCCTGGCCGCAGCCGTCACCCTTGCGTTCAGCGCCGGTGCCATGGCTGAAACCCTGAAGATGGGCATCGAAGCGGCTTACCCGCCGTTCAACAACAAAGACGCCAGCGGCAATGTGGTCGGCTTCGACAAAGACATCGGCGACGCTCTGTGCGCGAAGATGAAAGTCGAGTGCACCGTGGTCACTTCCGACTGGGACGGCATCATTCCGGCCCTGAACGCGAAGAAGTTCGACTTCCTGATCTCCTCGCTGTCGATCACCGAAGAGCGCAAGGGCGCGGTGGACTTCACCAACCCGTACTACTCGAACAAGCTGCAGTTCATCGCACCGAAAAATGTCGACTTCAAAACCGACAAGGACTCGCTGAAAGGCAAGACCATCGGTACCCAGCGCGCGACCCTGGCCGGTACCTGGCTGGAAGACACCTACGCCGATGACATCAAGGTCAGCCTCTACGACACCCAGGAAAACGCTTACCTCGACCTGACGTCCGGTCGCGTCGACGCGATTCTCGCCGACAAGTACGCCAACTATGACTGGCTGAAAAGCGACGCGGGCAAGAACTACGAGTTCAAAGGCGACCCGGTCGTAGAAAGCGACAAGATTGGCATCGCGGTGCGTAAAGGCGATCCCCTGCGTGAGAAACTCAACGCCGCGCTGAAGGAAATCGTCGCCGACGGTACCTACAAGAAGATCAACGACAAGTACTTCCCGTTCAGCATCTACTGATCCTGACCTGTGGGACTGGCGCCGTGATTGAACGGCGCCGGCTCCCGACTTTGCCTGCCGCAATTTGAACAGAAACCCATGATTATCGACCTCTACGGATTCGGCCCGGCCCTCGCTGCCGGCGCGCTGATGACCGTCCAACTGGCCCTCACCGCCCTGTGTCTGGGACTGGTGCTCGGCCTGCTCGGTGCCTTGGCCAAGACTTCCCCGTACAAGCCGCTGCAATGGCTTGGCGGCACTTATTCGACCCTCGTGCGTGGCGTCCCGGAATTGCTCTGGGTGCTGTTGATCTACTTCGGTACGGTCAACCTGATGCGCGCCCTCGGTGAGTTTTTCGGCAACCCCGACCTGCAACTCAACGCCTTCGCCGCCGGTGTGATCGCTCTGGGCCTGTGCTTCGGCGCCTACGCCACGGAAGTGTTCCGTGGTGCGATCCTCGCCATTCCCAAAGGCCACCGTGAGGCCGGCCAGGCCCTGGGCCTGTCGAAATGGCGGATCTTCACCCGGTTGATCATGCCGCAGATGTGGCGTATCGCCCTGCCCGGTCTGGGCAATCTGTTCATGATCCTGATGAAAGACACCGCGCTGGTCTCGGTGATCGGTCTGGAAGAAATCATGCGTCACGCGCAAATCGGCGTGACCGTGTCGAAACAACCATTCACCTTCTATATGGTCGCCGCGATCATGTACCTGGGCCTGACCGTGCTGGCGATGACCGGCATGCACTTCCTGGAAAAACGCGCCGCTCGCGGCTTTGCGAGGAGCGCTTAATGAACTGGGAAGTCATCATCAAATGGCTGCCGAAACTGGCACAGGGCGCGACCCTGACCCTGGAACTGGTCGCCATCGCGGTAATCGCCGGTCTGCTGCTGGCGATTCCGCTGGGCATCGCCCGCTCTTCGAAGCTGTGGTACGTACGCTCGCTGCCTTACGCTTACATCTTCTTTTTCCGTGGCACGCCGTTGCTGGTTCAGCTGTTCCTGGTCTACTACGGCCTGGCGCAGTTCGACGCGGTGCGTGAAAGCGCGTTGTGGCCGTACCTGCGCGATCCGTTCTGGTGTGCCACGGTGACCATGACACTGCACACGGCGGCGTACATCGCCGAGATCCTGCGCGGGGCGATTCAGGCGATTCCGCCGGGTGAGATCGAAGCGGCGCGGGCCTTGGGCATGTCCAAGCCGAAAGCGATGTTCTACATCATCCTCCCGCGTGCCGCGCGCATCGGCCTGCCGGCGTACAGCAACGAAGTGATCCTGATGCTCAAGGCCAGTGCGCTGGCCAGCACCGTGACTCTGCTGGAACTGACCGGCATGGCGCGTACGATCATTGCCCGCACCTACTTGCCGGTGGAGATCTTCTTCGCGGCGGGCGTGTTCTATCTGCTGATGGCTTACGTGCTGGTACGCGGCTTCAAGCTGCTGGAGCGCTGGCTGCGCGTCGATGCCTGCCAAGGGCGTTGATTCTTCCTACGTGCTGACGGGCGAGGACTTACTCGCCCGCTTCACAGCGCTGGATGCTTTTTTGATTGAGCATCAGGCGCTGTGGAAACCTCGACCGTTCACTCATCTACATCTTCCTTGGGAAGAATCCTACCCGGAGCTGGCCTCTTGGCTGCGTGGGCGCTCACTGGAAGACGCGGAAAGCGCTCACAACCAACCTGCTGATCTTGCCGTTGCGCCGGAGCCGTTCGCTTCATTGGCGGCGATGTCGGCTGAGTTGAGCTCGATTGGCGAGTTGCCGGGACATGCGCTGGAGGCTGCGGGGCATCGATTGAATGTCGATGTGCCGGGGCGTAAGTGGCAGCAGATCGAGGCGTTTGCCAGTTGTTTGTCCTTTGCCTCGCAGCCTACGCATTGGCTGGATTGGTGTTCGGGCAAGGGGCATTTGGGGCGACGCTTGTTGGCCGCGGGGCAGCAACTGACTTGCGTTGAATACGACCCTCTGTTGGTCGCCAGCGGTCAGGCCTTGAGTCAGCGTCATCACTTGCACGCTTTGCATGTGGAACAGGATGTCCTGGCGGCGGACGCCTCTGCTGTATTGAGCGCGAATCACACGCCCGTCGCCCTTCACGCCTGCGGTGACCTGCATGTGCGATTGATGCAACTGGCCAGTGCTGTGGGTTGCCAGCAAATGGCAATTGCGCCTTGCTGCTACAACCGCATCAGTCGCAGCGAATATCAGCCATTGTCCTCGGCTGGATCGAGAACGTTCCTACAGCTCTCGCTGGAAGATCTGGCGCTGCCGATGAGCGAAACCGTCACCGCCGGTGCACGAATCCGACGCCAGCGTGACACCTCGATGGCCCGTCGTTTGGCCTTTGACCTACTGCAACGGCAAGTGCGCGGCGTCGACGAATACTTGCCAACACCCTCCCTGCCCAGCGCCTGGCTGGAAAAACCGTTCGCTGATTACTGTCGTGATCTGGCTGTGCTCAAAGAGTTATCCACAATCGGCTCGCCAGATTGGCCCGCACTCGAAGCGGCCGGTTGGCAGCGGTTGGCCGAAGTTCGCAATCTGGAATTACTTCGCGGATTGTTCCGACGGCCGCTCGAGCTTTGGCTGAATCTGGATCGAGCGCTTTTCCTTGAAGAACAGGGCTACACCGTCCGCCTAGGCACCTTCTGCGACACCCCGCTGACTCCGCGTAATTTGCTGCTACTGGCCGAACGCGTTTAAAACATCACAGCCTGTGGATAACTCTGTTGATGGTTTTCGCATGGATCCAATATCTGCGCCTGTTTCGAGGCCTTAACAGCATTGGTCATTTTTTGTTCACATGAATAAAAAACCTGTAAAACAGGGATTTGCGAACAAAATGAGAATGGGTTCACAAAACCCCGCCTGAGTCCGATTTCGTGCCTTTCAGTTGTGCATAAGCTGCCAATCAAAACGACATAACCGCCGAATAATGGGCCACCAAACGAATAATTGCGGCGCTCGAGAAAGCCGAAACTCAATGTGCGCTCTGCCAAACAGCCCTATCGTGCGTCAGGCGCAAAGCCTACGTTGCGCACTGCGCAGGGCTTAATTTGCCGCGATGCAAAAATAGTTCGAATTCAGGGGTTTACAGGATCTTCCCAATCGCTATAATCGTCGCCCACAACGCCGGTATAGCTCAGTTGGTAGAGCAACTGACTTGTAATCAGTAGGTCCCGGGTTCGACTCCTGGTGCCGGCACCATACAAAACGAAGCCCCTGCAGAAATGCAGGGGCTTTGTTGTTTCTGGGGTGTTTATATTCCTGGCAGTTTTACCCTCGGTGAAAATAGCTTCTCCCCTCGCACTTCGCGCGATTAGCCACACTTCCTCTTACACACTTCGAAAGCGCGGACTTTGAACCAACGGTTCACATTTCCATCTTTATGCTAAATTATGAAATAGCAATAATTATGGTGTACACATAAAAAGGTGTAATCGTATGAGCAGCATTTTTCAGCGCCCAGAACTGGCCGAGTCAATGGCTAATCAGCTTCTCAATCCAGGTGTGCTCGACGAAGGTCTGCGCTCAGGTCTATTTCTATCTGGCCTGCGTCGCACAGGTAAAACGACTTTCCTGAGAAATGACCTTATCCCGGCCTTGGAAGAAGCAGGTGCTTTGGTCATCTACGTCGACTTATGGAGTGACACTCTGGCCAACCCGGCAACGCTTGTGCACAACGCCATCCGGGAAACCCTGAAAGATCTGCAAACGCCGGGCTCCTCTGCCTTGGAAACATTCAAGCGAGTCAGCAATGTTGAAATCGGCGCCGCTGGATTCAAGTTCGGCTTCAAACTCGACAGCATTGGCAACGTCGACGGTCCAACACTGGCGCAAGCACTCACCGAAGTCGTAGATCAAGCCAAGACTGATCTGGTGTTGATCATTGACGAGGTGCAGCACGCCATTTCCTCAGACGACGGCAATCAGCTGCTCCTGGCACTCAAAGCCGCCCGCGATGCAATCAACCCTCGCCCGAAAACGCCGGGATACTTTCTATTTATCGGAACAGGTTCGCACAGAGCACAAGTCAGCGAACTGACCGCCAAACGCAACCACGCCTTTTCCGGAGCCACGTCAGCAGCCTATCCATTGCTGAAAGGCGATTACGTTGAATTCCTGCTCAACCGACTCGCAATGACAGTGAAGAAGGACAAGTTGCCGTCCCTCGAAGCCGCTGTCGAAGCGTTCAACACTTTGGGAAATCGCCCTGAAGAAATGTTGAAGGCCCTACGCCAACTCTTGCAGCAAGAGGGCGAGCCCGATGTTTTCCTACCCGTAATAGCCAGCACATTACGCTCGGCCGCGGCGAGCATCGAGCTGGAAAAAGTCGAGCAACTGGGTAGTCTGGCTCAAGCCGTTTTCAACAAGATCGCCTCTACAGAAGGCGATGCTCGCGGAATTTTCTCCACTGACGCAGCGGCTGAGTATTCAAAGTCAGTCGGGCGAGAGGTGCGGGTCGAAGAGATTCAACCGGTGGTAATTGCACTGGTTGCCGAGAACATCATCATGCGACGCGGGCATGGGATCTACGCGATTACAGATCAGTTTGTTCAAGAGATCTGGTTGGAAGAGCGGGCTTTGATTGAGGGGAGTTAGGCTGCAGGCTGATTTTGATTCAGTACGGCATTTCTGCCGTGCAGTTAACGCAATCATGTAAGTGAGCCAGTTCGGGGCGAACGTCACTCCTCCATCAAGATGACGAACTATCCACAGACATAGAAAAGATCGGGCAAAGCGCTGTCGTTGACAGCAACTCAGGTAGCCAGAACCTTTAAGGGTACGCCACACCGTGGTGGTTCTCCCAAAGTGCGATTAGCGTGCGGCGGATCGCACGGTCACAGCGATGTGATGGATGCCACTTTTACCAGTGTGCCCACTGCGTCAACTCATCCCCTTTCATAGCTGCCCTGCAGCCAACCTATCCGCTTGGCCATTCCCGTGCGCCAACCTGCGCCCGTCTCTTTCTCCCGGAAAGAGACGGGCGCTCCTACCACTGCTGCAGCCCACCTCGTACAAGGCTTTGCGGCATTTCCCCTCGCGACAATCGGCGTGACAAACACCGAAGTCACCAGCAACAGCGATGCAGATGATGGTGCCGCAGTCTACGGAATGGACTGCACCTGACTGACAGTCAGGCATGCCCCTGTCATCGCATCACAGCCTTCACCCGACTCAGGATCTCGCGGCATCGGTCTCGTCACCCAGTGCAGCCTCCACCCGCCCACTTCTTCAGAGGTGTTCAGGAGGCCAGATCATGAGATGCCCAAGATCCCGGTCGTGGAGAGCCGCCAGTCCCGCGTTTGTGGACAACCCTCACAGGTCGCAGGGGCCTTGATCCCTGATAACACTAAACATTCTTGGCGGGATGACGTGGGGAAAGTCTCAAAGGTTTGGCTTCGAGAGGAGTTTTATCATGGCACTGGTAGGTAGACGGGACGGGCGGAACTTTGGCTATGGACGACAACTGAGTTATGCCGGTCCGCAGGCGTTGCGCGATCTGTTTGGAGGCGGACATTACGGCACGGTCACGGCACACAGTGATCGGTGGCAGGCATTTGTGCGCTGGTGCCGATCGGATGAAGGGCCGGGGTTTAACGATGCGCGGCAAATTGATCGGCAGACCTTACTCGACTATGCGAGCCATCTGCGTGAACAAGTAGAACGGGGCAAGTTAACCATCGCGACTGCGCAAAACCGGTTGTCCAGCGTGAACCGCACCATGGCCGCGCTTCGCGGTGATCAGTATGTAAAGACTCCAAGTCCGAGCAAGGCGTTAGGTATGCAACGTACTAGCGTCCGCATCAGAGCCCCACAAGGCCAGGATCGTGAGCAGGTGAGTAATCGCCACCGCACTTTACGAACGCCAATTGCCGCGTGCGGCTGCCATCATAGCGCTGGCCCGAGCTACGGGCATGCGCTTACGCGAGGCCATTTTGGCTGATCTTCCGCGCCTGAAGCGAGAAGCCGATCAACTCGGCAAAATCAATGTTCAGGACGGTACCAAGGGAGGCCGATCAGGAGCGTCCGCGCCTCGCTGGATTGCGGTGGATGATGACATTAAGGAGGCGCTGAGGCTTGCCGAACGGGTCTCGCTCGACGGTAGCCGCAACCTACTCGCACAGAACGAAAGCTACCTCGACTTCCAACGGGGAGTCGTCCGTCCGGCACGGGACATTCTCCGTACGCACAACCTTAAAGGCTTCCACGAATTGCGGGCAGCCTATGCGTGCGAACGCTACGAGCAAATCACCAATCACCTTGCACCCATCAACGGTGGCAGGTGCTATCAGCTCGCCCCACACCTCGATCAAAAGGCTCGTGCACAAATCAGCTATGAGCTGGGGCACGGCCGCATCGACGTGGTAGCGGCTTATATCGGAAGGCGAACATGAGCAAAACATTCGATATGGATTTGTTGCTGGCGGGCGTCCTGACCGGCTCGCATGCCACACGCCAGCGCCATCTACGCCAAGCAAAGACCATTCAAACGGAGATCTCTAATCACTGGCACAAAGATAATCCATGGACTTGGCAGCGTAAGCATCTCGTATGGTTTCTAAGCTGTCACGTAAACCAGCGCGCCGAATCGACGCGCTATTGCTATTTACTGACCGTGCTTCTGATCACCTTTCGATTAGGAAAATCATGGCGATTCAAGCTCTAGGCGCAGGCAGGCAACCGACCAAAGCAGCCTTCCGGCTATTTGTCTATGCGAACGAGCCTGACTGATGTCCTGGACCAGAGTCACCGACTAAAGCGAAACCTACTGATTACAAGGCAGCTGCTTAAAACTTATAAATCAATGGGTTACCGGTTTTATTGTTACGTAGCGAGTCTCCAGAAACCTCATCCTTCCAGGTGTTTTTCACCCTTATTACGTGGCTATTTTGTGGGATGTCCTTGGTCCAGTTGTCTATTGGCCGGCATCAGATAGGTGCTCGATCTCTCACCATTCCCAGCGCAACTGATTTGGCGGGCGTCTGAGCAACGAAAAAGCCACGTCAGATTTTCTTAGTCCATATTGAAAACCAAAGGTCACTTGTATATATTTCAGTTAATCAGGAAATAAGTCCTGTATTTTTTCGGTACAAACGTTGTACCGGTTTGGGGGTTACCACATGGCTAGACCATTCCAAGCGCCCGATCCTCGGGATCGCTCCGTCAACGAACCAACACAGGTGATCAGCTCTGCTCAGGTATTGGGTTTGTACAACCAAGAAAACCCGACCACCAAAAAAGAGCGGGTAGTTGATTCTGTTAAAGATTGGTACGAGGACCGCGTCAAGTCCGTCGGCTGGAAAGATGCGCAGTTTCATGGCAACCAGTGTGTGCTTACTGCGAAAATCACATTGGGGTGAATGGCTCGTCGCATAATGGGACATTCGTTAAATGCCTCCCCACAGAAAAGCCCACATCGGTGGGCTTTTTTGCGCCTGCTGGAAACCAGATCTGGGGGTATTGGCGTACCAGCGTGGTACTTTCTGGCTTCATCGTGATTACGACGGAAGGACTTGAGTCATGGACAGAGACCAGCTGCAACATGTTGCAGCCGCCTTGGAAGAAGGCTATGGCGAATGCCCGCACGGGCGGACAGCCTTGATGAACTGGATCGAACAGGAAGTCTCAATGCTCAAAAGCCGGGGAGTGCCAGGCGGCGAAGCCGCCACCCAAGCTCTGGGCTTGGCCTACTGGGAGTGGTTGGGTGAGTCCTAAAACCCATCGTTCAAAGTACCGAGCGGATTCCAGGAGAATTGCAATTGACTGCAAAGGGCCTACAAGAAGAAACGCTGTGCGCCTTGCTTGAGGGCGGCGCGGTGCGCGAAGTGCTGGTCAGCCGGCATGACGACAAATGGAGCCTGGCGACTCGCTTGAGCGGTATGGGGTCGTAATGGCTGCCGGTTTGCCGAGTAGACCGGCATTTGCAACTTCATGTCGAGCGTTGACGCTGCTGTTCTACGGCTCTGATTACTTGGAGACCGACAACGTGCTGAGACCTTAAAAATCCCCAGTTCGATTCCACAGGACTCCATAACTAGCTGATTTATTTATAGTTACTAGTTTGGGCACGCTAAATTTTCCACCGAAATCCAAACACCCGGAAAACCTAGCCTCCCTGAAGCATACCGTTCGTCTGGTGCCGCACCATATCTCAAGGCCCCGCAATGCGGGGCTTTGTGGTTTCTGGGGTTTGGAAACTCGCGAAAAATCGAAGTCCCTTTTTGGCCGAAATGCCCAAAAAATGTCCACCCTTGAAAATCTTGGGCTGCTTGCATCACCCCATTTTTCAGTTTTTATGATTCAGTGACCTACCAAGACTAAGCCCCGACGCCTTCTCAACCGAATCAGCAGACCCACAAAAACGATCAGCAGCAACGCTCTCTGTTGAACGCCGCATCCCCTTCCTTGCAGCTTGAACAGCAGACAATGGATTCAGCGTCACCACCTCTGCCAAATGCCCACGACTGAAATGTGCGTACTTCATCGTCATGGTCGCGGACGCTTAACACGCCTTGACGGGGCTCTCGCGTCCCTCGGTTTCGATGACAGCTTGCTTCCTCTATGCTTCTCGACTTGCCTAAGGATTAGTTGAAACAGGGAAAGGTGTGACGGCATGAGAGCAGATAAATCTTGTCCTGTGGTTCTGCGAGCCCGTGAAACGCTAGAGATCTTGGCATTTGAGTATCCATTGGCAGGGCTACAACTGGTCAAGGGCAGTGTGGAACCAGGTGAGTCCACCGATTTGGCTGCCGTGCGAGAGCTGATAGAAGAAGCAGGGATTCAATCCGCGGTAGGGCGAAATCTGGGTGAATGGCGTGCCATTGAAACGGGACACACATGGGCATTTCATGAGTGTCATGTTGCCCAAGACCTTCCTGATACTTGGGTGCATTTTGCAGAAGACGATGGAGGTCATGAGTTCAGATTTTTTTGGCATCCACTAATGAGTGAGCCTTCTGAAAGATGGCATCAGGTTTTCAAGGATGCTTTGAGCTTTCTCAGGACTACTCTTGCTGAAGTCTGAGTGTGTATTCAGCTCTTCTTGAGTCATTCAGGCAGCGCCCACGGCGTGCATCTCTGGAATTTCTGCGCAGGACAACCAGACACTGTCCGGCTCTTCGTGAACTTCCAACGCATATTCGAACATCACGATTCCTCTCATGGGGTACAGCTGAGGAGAATTGGAGACAGACCACGTTTTTCAATTAATAGAGAGTTGCAACCTGAATTCTTTTTTACGATTTTGGTGCCGACGCCATACAAAACGAAGCCTCTGCAGAAATGCAGGGGCTTCGTTGTTTTCTGTAGCAGAAGTCTGCCCAAAGGTTTTAAGTGGTATCAAGCAGGATGCAGATCCCGCAAAGCTTCCGGATGCTGGCTGGCGACCCTAAGGAGAGTTTGAGCCGCACCCGTCGGCTGCCTGCGCCCCTGCTCCCAATCCTGCAAAGTCCGCAGACTCACACCGATCAGTTTGGCGAACGCACTTTGAGAAACGCCCACTTTGGCACGCGCTTCTGCTGCCGCAGAGAGCGGCACTTGAGTCACGCGTGCAGCCTTTCCAGCCTTCATCTGACGTACAGATTCCAGCAAGTCCTGCTGGAATTGCTCCAGTTCATCGACCATCGCTGATTTCCTCCTTCAGTTGCTTAAGGAAGGCTAAGGGCAAATCGTCAAACTTTGCCTTGGTGTAGGCAATGAGTAACCAGATCGAGCCTTCAGAAAGCGTGTTGTAATAAATGACACGTGTACCGCCTCGCTTACCCATGCCGTTGCGAGTCCACCGCACCTTGCGCAAACCTCCACTGCCAGGCACGACATCACCAGCCAGAGGATTTGCAGCAAGCCAATTTATGAATTCATGGCGCTCACCATCGACCCATATGGCGTCTGCATAGCGCTTGAACATTTCCGTTTCGATGATTGTATACATGAACCTGACTATACGGCTACGCCGTACAAACAAACCATAAACGTTTATAGGGACAGATCGACGAAATGCATGGCGCGAAGCCTTGTGAAATCTGTTGTAACGACAAGCCACTACTAGCCACCGTTGCTCATTCGCCCCTCGCAAAGCTACCGTTCAGTTCGTCGCTGTCAATTCAGCGACCGGGCCTGAGAACCCGCGTAAGATGCAGGCGCACCAGCGCCCCAAACCACGATTGCCGACGCTGTTTTAGTGTCCGCATCCACGTGTAATGGCGGCTGTGCGTGGGAGACCTTCGGGTCTGCCGGGTTCCTGTATCTCCGGTTTCTCAGCCTGCGCATAGCTGCCACCCTTTCGCCTGAGAACGAAAATGGCGGCTCTCATTTGATACAGGGAGTTCACAAATGAATGCCATTGATCCATCAGCAATTCACAGAGCTGCAGAAACGGTCACCTCACGACACTTCCTTACGGCAGGTGAAGCGAAATGACCGACTACCTCCATTTGAAAACCCCAGGCCTCACGCACTTTTCCTTCCAGGCCAATCAAGCGCTGTTCCGCACCAATCGTGGCGTTCCAGTGATCGCCGCTCTCTCGCACGCCTCACATTTGCTTCACATTTCCAAGCTACTGACCGCAGATTCCACAGTCTCGCGCGACCCTGACCTTCACGCTTATGCCTCGCAGTATTTGCAGGAGTTAAGCAAGGCGTTGATCGATGATGTCGTGAAAGTAATGGATGCGCCGCCGGACAAGCCGTTGATGTAAACGCCGGTTTAAGGCCCTCGTTGATGCGAGGGCTTTTGCGTTTCAGACCTGACTGATCTCAAGCACAAACGAAATCTTCTGCTGACTCGCACTCCACACATACCGCAAATGCTTGCCCTGCTTCGGAATGGATACCGCTGGAGGTCTAAACGCGGCGACACATTCGTGGCCCGGCAGGCGAACGCTGTTGTAGAGCAGTCCCCACGACTCGGTTTCGCGCAGTTGACGGGCGAATAGCTGAGACGGCCCATAAGCCTCCGGATCCGGATTGTGCAGCTCGGGGTGATCGTGGCGGATATCGTGCAACGGTTTAACTACCAGATTGACGTAAGTGCGCATGGTCAACTCAAGATCCGCTTCCTGAGTCGCCGCAAGAAATCGCTCCTGGTGATAACAAGTCTCAGCGATGGCCGCAGCCTGACTGCTCGCAGCGTAGTAAACGCCGAAGGTGCCGTCGCAGAAACGACTGCGTTTGCCGATGTGGGTAAACGCAGCCATCACCGGAGTCGAGCCGGGGCCAGAGAGTCGATCTTCGGGTCGCACTCGGGCGAGAATCCCGGCCTGTTCGATCAGCCGATCGTTGGTCAGCGCTTCCAGCGCGTAGGCAACTTCCAGGTCTTCGGGATCGAGCACGTCTTCGAACAACGCGATCGGCGGGAAGCTGCTGTTGACGATCCGGTAGGCTCGCGGCCATTGCACATCAACCAAATCGGGCACTTTCAACCGCGCACCCCGTCGAGGTAGCGACGCACATCGGCGATATCGACCACTCGACCCGCCAGCATGTAATCCAGCGCCGTTTGGCCATTGAATGGCGCTGCCGTGTTCGGACTACTGACCCACGTGTAGGCACGCTCACGGCTGTTGCTGAAGATGATGCTCAACGCCTTGTGAATGCCCATCAGATAGGAGATGCGCTCAAGAGTGTCGTTAGGCAGACGTATGTTCGGAAGGTGTTTGTATTTGTAGAACGTGGTGTTACCAACGCCGCCGAGTAATGTGCGTTGCTGCTCTGCGCTGCAGCCCCAACGCTCCATAAGGTTGAAGAAGAACTTCAGCGCAACGCGGCCGGCTTCGGGGGCGTCGAGTTGTTCGCGTGGGGTGAGGGCTGGGGATGAGGTAGTCATTGAGCCTCTCCAGATTTGTCTTGCTTTGATACTAGTACATATACGAATAAATCGATAAAAAAGCTCCGTAAGCGTATTACTGGTTACCACATTTCCCGTTGATTGGGATTCGGATATGACCGGATTTGAGCATTTCGTCGACCGAATCGAACCGCTGCCGAATAGTTCGTGCTTCCAACATGGCTTGGGCAGTCTTGTCCGTAGGAATTCGTGCAATGGACGGTTGCTCTTGAATTTCAATAACGTGATGAAGCCTGTTGCCAACTTGGCACTCCATATCGGCCGCTTCTTTTGATGCAATCACTTCGCTTACCTCACACAGATCTGTAGCCACATAGGCTTGATGCCTCCCCACTGCTACTTCATCTGCTTTGACGAGTCGCCGCTATCAACTCGGTCGCAAGTTCGCCTAGGACGCATCCACGTATTTCGCAGGCCAAAACCACTAACGTTGTCAGCCATTTCCCCGTGAAAAATCGCCCCCACGCACCAAAACCACGCATTTTTTTTGACCCCCATCACCCCCACGTCACCAAAAACCCCGATCCTGTGTCAGCCTCCAGCCATCGGCGGAGACATCGATTCGCTACTAAACCCGCGACAACTATGCTCAGGTACAGGAATATAGCCAGCATATGGCGCCTGACCGGCAGTCTCGTAAACAACAATACCCAGCCCACTTCAGAGGGCATTACCCATGGATAGCAGAACCTTACGCAACCTCATGCGCATCGTGCAGACCGGCTCGTTGTCGGCCGCAGCCGAGCATTCGTGCCTGACTGTGCAGGCGTTGGCCGCGCAGTTGAACAAGGTCGAAGAGCAGTTCGGTTTCCGCTTGTTTCGACGTTCCAACAAAGGGCTGACGCTGACGCCGCAAGGCACTGAGCTGACGCCCTATATGGACAAAGTGCTGATTGCCACGCGACAGATGGAAGAGAAAGTCGAGGCACTGAAGGTGCCCGGCCAGCGCACGTTGAAGGTGGCGTTGAACAACACTTTGGCGGCTGACTTCAACCGGCGAATGATCGGACGCCTGATCGAGGTGTTTCCCGATTATCAGATGGAATTCAGCTACGCCGAGTCGATGGAAAATCTCAGCAAGCTGAAGAACGAAGACTTCGACCTTGCGGTACTGATAGGCCCGCAGCGGCCGGGGTTGCCGAGCATCGTCCTGCCCGATGTACAGGTGCAGGTGGTTGGCGCGCATTGCGGGCAGGAGAACGATCCGCTGACGTTGCTGGGCAATAAGTTTCAGGTGCGTCCTGCGGAAGATTGTCCGTATTCCCACAGCTTTTTGCGTTTTCTCGACGCCGGGCTGGGCAATCACGAGAACGGCCAGCGCATGGTTTATTCGTGCAGTGAAACGTTGACGCTGTCGCTGATCACGCAGATGGACGCGGTCGGCATGGTTTCGCGTGAGGCCGCGCAGAAGAACGGCCTGACGATTTTCCCCGGTTTCGAGGATTTCCTCGAAGTGCGCCTGGCGGTGAACAATCCGGAGTTGTCGAGCCAGGCGTTGAACGATGTCGTCGATCTGCCGCTACATGAACGAGCCGAGCGCAATGTACGCAGCCGTCCCAACCGCCACACTGAGAAAGAGGTTTTTGCTGAAATACGCACATAACAACGTCGGAATCGCGGCATAGAATTCCGGGCGATCGAGCTGTATGTGCTGATCCTTGATCAACAAGGGTGTCAGGCTGATCGCAGCGACGATCGCCACCGGCAGGTATTCCAGCGCCCGCGCGATAAACGGCGGCCAGTGCTCGGTATTCACTTGCAGCGGCAGGGCGCGCGGCAGAAAGGTCACCGCCATCATCAGCGCGACTACCAGAATCAGGAACGTTTGGTCAGGCATACACCCACTCCGCAGCCCACAAACGTGGCGATGAATACGTTGAACGGCGAGCTGCCAACCAGACTCAACGCGCCCATGCACAGCACCGCAGCCCCGGCGGCGATGAGTTTGTTGCGCGTATTGCACAGCGACACCAGCACGTAGAGCATCATCGCCGTCAGTGCGTAGTCGAGCTGATATTTGATCAGGTGCGCGGCATATTGCGCGCAGACCGCGCCGAGCAAACCACCGAGCACCCAGGAAGTGTGGCAGAACAGGTTGAAGCCGATCAGGTAACGCACGTTGACCGGCGCACCCGTGCCGAGTTTAACGCTGTGGAAAGCGAAGGATTCGTCCGTCAGGCCACCGGCGTAAGCCCAACGTTCCATGCGACTCAAGCCGAGTGCGCGCAGGGCCTTGGCCATGTACACCGACATCAACATGTGGCGCGCGTTGATCAGGAACGTGGTCAGCACAATGGTCGTCAGCGATGCACCGCTGGAGATCAGCGCCAGTGCGGCGAATTGCGAAGCGCCGGCATACACGAACAAGCACATCGCTACCGGCAACCACATCGGTAACCCGGCGTTGACGGCCATCAGCCCGAACACGAATGACACCGTGAAATACCCAGCGACCACCGGGCTGGCTTCGGCAAACGTGCGCGACGGCTGATGGGCAGCCATCAGCGGCGCACTGCCGGACGTTTCATTCATAGATCCCTCTCAAATGTCCGTTCGCCATGAGGTTCGCAAAAACCCTGGGCAGCCCAAAAACGCTTGCCCGCGAGGTTAGCATCGTCGACGAACAGAAACATCCGCAACACACCGACGCGCTTCATGTCGGATGACGCGGCTTCAACCAGTCGTTGACCGACCCCTTGGCTGCGATAGCGCGGGCTGACGGCCAGATGATTGATCGTGCCGCGACTGCCGAGCATGCCACCGAGCACCGCGCCGACGATTTCGCCGGCGACGTCGAAGGCGAGATAGGCCGTGGTGGTTTTCTGGATCAGCACGCCGCGCAGGCACTTGGCGTCCTGCCATTCGCAGAAGGACACTTCGTCGAACTGACGGAAGAAACGCTCCATGCGTTGCGCATCCTTGGCCGTGGCGCGTCGCAGCACCACCGGCGTCGAACACTCGACGCCGTCGATTGGGGTGATCTGATTAGCGAACAATGTCGAAAGCGGTCCCGGGCCGCGAGAAGGAAATCGCCAGAATCTGCCGATACGCCATGGCATGGGTGTGGCTGTTGCGCGCCGGGGTCACGTAGTGGCGCATGTCGCGGTCGAGGAAGTAGGTAGTGTCGAGAATTTCCTCGTAAGTGGTCGACGCCAGTTGATGCTCGTGGATGTCGTACAAACGACTCTCCGCGCCCTCGACGTTGTTGCGTCCCCAGAAGTGCACACCGCTGAACGGATAGCCATCGCAGTGAATGCCTTCAGGGGTGATTTCCAGTTGTTTGCCGGGTTTGATCTCGATGCGGATCTGATGGATCTGGCATTGCCAGATTTCATCGTGCAGCTCTTCCGGGAGCACGCTTTTGTACACTTCGAAATCGGTGTCGATCAGGCTGCGCATCACCGGCGAAGTAATCACTTCATCGGAGAAGTCCTGGAAGTGCCGCACGAGGCCGCCAACATAAGCGTTGTTCTCTTTCGACTGCACGTACGCGCGATGCTCGAGTTGCTTGAGCTCGCGGGTTTTCGGGTTGTACTCAAAGTCGCTGTAACGACGGTAACGCATGCCGGCTTCGGCCTGACCGTAGTAACTGTCAGGCTCCATGTTTTCCCAACTTTTGGTCAGTCTGACGAAGTCGGCAAAATGACCGTAGAGATTGAAGTCACCACCCTGGACGTTGACATATTTGTCGCGCCGTAGCGATTCGCCCACTTCTCTGTTCAAAACGATCATTACCAAATTCTCCGCTGCGTTGAGCGGCCTAATCTATTAGGTGCAGAATTTGCGTCCATGAGAAAGAATTTCAGGCATTTAAAGCCCTGTTTGAAACGGCGTTTGCAGTCACCTGAAAACAACTTTTACATGACAAAAACACCGGTTTTTTCCGGTTTCCATCGAAAAACCGTCGAAAAAAAACCCCGAACCAGTCGGGGTTTTTCTCATGTTTCTTACACTTGATCAGGCATCAGAAGATGTTGATCGGGTAATCCACGAATACGCGCAGTTCGTTACCGCTGACGTTGTACTCGCTGGATTTCTGCGAAACACGCAGGATCGAGCTGCGCAGTTTCACGCTCAGGTCTTTGGCCGGGCCAGACTGCACGACGTATTTGAACTGGTTGAAGATCTCGCGCTCGGTGCCGCCTTCGCTGGTGGAAGTGGTGATGTTGTCGCCACGCACGTAAGCGAAGTTGTAGCTCAGGCCCGGTACGCCGAATGCGCTGAAGTCGAGGCCGTAGCCCAACTGCCAGCTGCGCTCGTCTTCAGCGTTGAAGTCCGACCAGTAGGAGTTGGCGAGGTAGATGGAGTTACCACCATCACCGACACGACCTTGATCTTTCTGGTAACCGCCGTAGGCGTAACCCAGGTTGCTGTCGCCGGTGGAGCGCTGGTGCGCCACGGTGAACGAGTGCGGGCCGGTAGCGAAGGTTGCGGCCAGGCTCCAGATCTTGTTGTCGTCGCCGGTAACACCGTTTTCGCGGACATAGGAGTTGTCCAGCTTGGTGCGGTAACCGTTGAAGTCCAGTGTCAGGGACTGGTCCTTGTTGAACGGCAACACGTAGTTGGCGTTCACGTATTGTTTCTTCAATACGTCTTCGACGTCGGAAGCGTACAACGCACCTTTGAAGTTTTCAGTGAACTGGTAGCTACCGCCCAACACGTTGATCGACTTCAGACCGCCGCTGTCACGGCCTTCGTCGCTCTTGCGCGATTCGGCGGTGAAACGACCGGCGTTCAGTTCCAGGCCTTTGATCTCCTTGGAAGTGATCAGGGTACCGGTGTAGCTTTCCGGCAGCAGACGCACATTGTCGTAGCTCAGCACCGGCAGGGCCGGCATCTGGTCGCCGTAGGTCAACACGGTGTTGGAGAAGCGGAACTTCACCGCGGCACCGCCCTTCGCTATGTCATGGTTAGCGCGACCGTCATTTTCCTGCTTGAAGAAATCGATACCACCGGCGCCGCTGCGGCCCTTGCCGCCGTCCAGACGCAGTGCGTACAGACCGAAAGCGTCGACACCGACACCCACGGTGCCCTGGGTGAAGCCGGACGAGAACGTACCGATGGCCGCTTGGCCCCACTCGGCCTTGTCTTTGTTGCCGTCTTTGTAATCACGATTGATGTAGGCATTGCGCAGCAGCACTTTGAGGCTGCTGTCTTCTACAAAACCCTTGGACTCGGCCTGGTCGTTAGCCATGGCCTGAGTAGCACTCAACATCCCCAGTGCGATCAGACTGATTCGCTTGTTCAACATTTTGTTTTCCTTATTACGGGTTGAAACGCGCTGTGTCGAACGGCGGAAACGGCGCTTTTGCACTCTTTTATTCACCCCGAAACAAAAAGGCCCGCCCACGATAATGTGATGGCGGGCCTGCTCCTTGTTTTGAGTCATGGCGGTTAGCCACAGGCGTTGGGCCGAATCGTAGCCGCGCCCCGAACAATGTGTCAATTTCAAGAATCGTCTTTAAATAGGCAAAAAACGTCTAAGAAACGTAAATTTTGCGCTGACTGCTTGCTGGGAAATGCACACAGCCAGTGAATCCAGTGCGTGTCACGCACAGCCGTCGATCGCACAAAGTGCAAGAACTTCGCCTGGCTCATCAAGGACGATTGCCTGTTTCAACCAGTCGGCAAATGCCTGCGGCTTGCCCAGCCAGGGACTGATGTCGACCAATTGGAATGTCCCGTTCTGCTCCAGAGCCAATGTCGGAAAACCCTTGCCGCCCAACTGAGCCAAAAACTGGCGACTGGCTTTGATGTGCCCCTCGCTATCAACGGACTCAAACGCAATGTGGAAATCTTCCTGCGCATAGCCCATCTGCATCGCCAATTCCAACAGCACGGCTGAATCGGCAATGCGTCGCCCTTCCACATAGTGCGCGGTCTGCAACCGCCCCAGCAGGCGCAAACCGCCTCGGTCTATGGCTTCGGCCGCCATGACCGCCGCAATCGGTGGCGTTGAATCGAAGACGGCTGAGTGATCGCGCAGTAAACCGTCGAAATACGCCTCGCCAAAAGGCTGGCCGGTGTACTCGGCAATGCGTCGGTCGTGGGGCATGACGTAATCGCGCAATTGCGGGGAAACACGCTGGCGATTGGCGCCACTCATCATTCCTCCGGCATGGGCAAT
Organism: Pseudomonas crudilactis; assembly: GCF_013433315.1. Taxonomy (GTDB): domain Bacteria; phylum Pseudomonadota; class Gammaproteobacteria; order Pseudomonadales; family Pseudomonadaceae; genus Aquipseudomonas; species Aquipseudomonas crudilactis. The sequence continues at coordinate 197,165 of NZ_WXVV01000009.1, forward strand.
CACTGGCAGCACCTGTTGCGCGGCTTCAACCAGCGGCTTGGCGCCATAACACCAGCCACACAGCGGGTCGTAGACGTAATGAAGAATCATGGGAAAACTCCGGGAAAAAATTGATGGCGGCAGATTAGTCCCCGCATTCATGCGGAAAAACGCTGGAATGGCTTTCAGTCTGTTTCATGAATCGGTCGAATTGGCCGACCGGTCAGATTGTGTCGACCGGGACACAAATTGAAACAATGATGCAAGGGAACTTATAAGGAATAATTAACGGAAGTAAATGCAAAGCATTACCATTCGCGCGTTCGAATTCCTCCATCCTTTCGGAAGCGCTGTTCAATGCCTGCCCCGTTCCGTCTCACGCCCGTCACCCTTGGGCTTTCTGCTTTTCTGTCCAGCGGTTTTGCCTACTCTGCGACCGAATTACCCGCCACCGCGATCAGCGCCGAAGCGCAAGCCGATGATCCTCGGGTAAAGCTCAGCAGCACCGCGACTCGGACCTCGACGCCCGTACGTTATGTGCCGCAGGCGATCGATTCGATCAAGACCTCGAACGTCGCCAGCTACGGCACCAATGACATCGGCGACGCGTTGAGCGGTATGCCTAACGTCAGCAGCAGCGCCGACACCCGTTTCGACAGCCTGCGCATCCGCGGCTTCGACGCGAGCAACGATTTCTATCTGGATGGCATCCGCGACGACAGCCAATACAAACGCGACTTGCACAATATTGAACGCGTTGAAGTGCTCAAAGGCCCGGCCGCCGTACTGTATGGCCGTGGCAGTCAGGGCGGGATCGTCAACCGCGTGAGCAAAATGCCCGAGTTCGGCCGGCGCTCGACCATCGAAGCTCAGGCTGGCAGCGAAGATTTGCGCAGTCTTTACGCCGACCTCAGCAGCGACCCGAGCGAAAACATCAGCCTGCGCCTGAACATGGGCAACATGGACGAAGACAGCTTCCGCGACGGTGTCAGCGGCAATCGCCAGCTATTCGCGCCGTCGATGAGCTGGCAACTGACGCCGGACCTGAACTGGCTGGTGCAGTACGAATACAGCCGCTACAACCGCACCCCGGATCGCGGCATCCCCGGCATCAACGGGCGCCCGGCCGATGTCGGGCGCGATACGACCTACGGCAACGATCACGATTTCATCGACGACAAGTCGCAATCGCTGCGCTCGAAACTCACTTATGAAATCAATGACAACTGGCAACTGCGCCAGACCCTCGGCGTGTTCAAGCTCGACAGTGATTTCGACAACACCTACCTCACCGGTTACACGCCGGCGACCAACAAGGTCACGCGCCAGCATTGGCAGCAGGATCTGACCACTCGCAACGTCTATAACAACGTTGAACTTGAGGGCGGATTCGATACCTTGGGCCTTGAGCATCGCCTGCTCACTGGCATCGAGATCGGCAGCCAGCGCCGCGACCCGACGCTGTACAACGCGGCCACTGGCAGAACCCCGGGCGCGCGCCCCGTACCGTCGCTCGACCTGCACAACCCGAACCGTGATCTGCGCCACACCGGCAGCATGCAGGTCTCCAGCAACAGCCACACCGAAGTCGAAAGCCGTGCGGTATATGTGCAAGATCAACTGCGCCTGAACGACCAATGGCAAGTGCTCGCCGGTCTGCGTTACGACACTTTCGATATCGAGTCGACCAACAAGCTGCGCAACATCTCCGAAGACCGCGACAGCCACAGCACCAGCCCGCGCGTCGGCCTGGTCTGGACGCCGCTACAAAATCATTCGTTCTACGCCTCGTGGTCGAAGACGTTTTCGCCGGTGGGCGGTGGCTTGATCGGCATCACTCCGGGTGCGGCCGGCAACACCAACGACCTCAGTCCCGAGCTGACCAAGCAGAAAGAAATCGGCGTGAAAAGCGACTGGCTCGATGACCGCTTGAGCACCACGCTGGCGATCTACGATCTGGAACTCTACAACCGCCGCACCACTGATCCAAACGATCCGACCCTGACGGTGATGTCCGGTCTGCAACGCTCGCGCGGGATCGAATTGACGGCCACCGGCAATCTCGTCGGCAACTGGTACATGCGCGGTGGCGTCGGTCTGCAGGATGCGAAGATCGAGAAGGACAACAACGGCCTGGAAGGCAAACGCATCAACAACGTCGCCAAGCACAACGGCAGCCTGTTCCTGACCTGGAAACCGGAGATGGGCTGGTATGGCGAAACCGGTCTGACCCTGGTTGGCCAACGCTATGCCGATAACGCCAACACCACCGTGTTGCCGGGTTATGGCCGCTGGGATGCACTGGTCGGTTACCGCTTCAAGGATTGGGATTTGCGCGGGGCGCTGAACAACATCACCGATCGCGAGTATTACGCATCGGCGACCAGCCAGTATCAGATTCAACCGGGTGCGCCACGTAGCGTCGTGATGACCGGCACCTACAGTTTCTGATTTCACACAAATCCCTGTGGGAGCGAGCTTGCTCGCGAATGCGGTGGGTCATTCAACGACGATGCTGACTGACCGGACGCTTTCGCGAGCAAGCTCGCTCCCACATTTAATGGGTATTCACAAAACAGTCGGGCATAAAAAAGCGCCGCCATCCCGGCAGCGCTTTGACCAATCCCTGTTGTTCTTCTTATCCTTCCATCACAGCCCACAACGCGTCCAGTTCGGCCTCGCTGAACAGGTCAGCGGGGTAACGCTCGATCATCATCCGGCGCGGATCAGGTTGCCTGATCTGACGCGTTCCATTGGACTTCAACCAGTGCGCGACAATCTGGAGCGATTCGCCGTTAACGGCCATGGGATGCAACGTCCGCTCGCTGACTACGTTCACTTCGGCGTTCATTTCAGCGCTCTCTCCCCGTTCATGAGCGGCTACGTTATCCAAGGTTTATGACAGAACTGTTGAAGTTCTCCCCCCTCCCTAGTGCACGGGTGATGAATACAAGAGCTATGCCAATGTTTCGCTGTTGTCGACAAGCGGATACAAAGAAGCCCGCAGTCCAACCGGGCTGCGGGCTTCTGTGCATGCATAGCGAGCTAATCATTGCTCGGCCGATTTGTTAATCAACTCAAGCTGTTACGACTCAACTCACTCTTTGTGCGGCGCGGGTTGCTGTTGGGTAAGGCAGTGGATATTACCGCCACCCAGTAACAGTTCACGGCCCGGCACCATCACCACTTCGTGCTGCGGGAACAGCTTCTGCAGAATCTCTTTTGCCGGGGCGTCCATCGGATCGTCGAAGCTCGGCGCGATGATGCCGCCGTTGACGATCAGGAAGTTCACGTAGGAACCAGCCAGGCGCACGGACGGATTGCGCTCCTGTGTGCCGTCCACCGGATCGACACCGGCGCACTCTTCTTCGGTCGCGTACAGCGGTCCCGGAATCGGCATTTTGTGCACCGTGAACGGGCGACCTTTGGCGTCGGTGCTGCTTTGCAGGACTTTCATCGCGGCCTGGCAGCGCGGGTAGTTCGGATCCTGCGGGTCGTCGGTCCACGCCAGCAGCACTTCGCCCGGACGCACGTAGCAGCAGAAGTTATCCACATGGCCGTCGGTTTCGTCGTTGAACAGACCGTCCGGCAGCCAGATGATTTTATCCACAGACAGATTGGCGCTGAGTACCGCTTCAATCTCTTCGCGGCCCAGATGTGGATTGCGGTTGCGGTTGAGCAGGCACTCTTCAGTGGTGATCAGCGTGCCTTCGCCGTCGACGTGAATCGAACCGCCTTCGAGCACAAAACCTTCAGTGCGATAACGCGGGCTGCGTTCGATTTCGAGGATCTTGCCGCCGACCTGCGAGTCGCGATTCCACGGCGAGTACAGGCCGCCGTCGAAGCCGCCCCAGGCGTTGAAGTCCCAGTTCACACCGCGCACTTCGCCGCTGTTGTTGATGACGAAGGTCGGGCCACTGTCGCGTACCCAGGCGTCATCGCTGGACATCTCGACCACGCGGATATTCGGCAAGTCGAGGCGTGCGCGGGCGTTTTCGTACTGGCCGGCGGACACGGCCACGGTTACCGGTTCAAAACGCGCGATAGCCTTGGCCACTGCCGCATGAGCGGCTTGCGCCGGTTTGCCGCCCAGACGCCAGTTGTCCGGGCGCTCGGGCCAGATCATCCAGGTTTGCGTCTGTGGCGCCCACTCGGCCGGCATGTGAAAGCCGTCGGCGCGCGGGGTACTTTTCAATGTGGTCATCGGGATCAGGACTCCAGGGAACCGTCGAGGGTTTTCAACGCGCCGTACAGGTTCGGACGGCGGTCACGGAATGAACCCCACGCGCTGCGAATGTGTTCGAGCTCGTCGAGGTTGAAAGTGTGCACAAGAATACCTTCTTCGGTTTTATTCAGCTCCTGCACTTTTTCGCCGAACTGGTTGGCGATGAACGACGAGCCATAGAACGTGATGTCGTAGCCGTCCTGTTCTTCGTTGCCGATGCGGTTGCTGGCAATCAGCGGCATCAAGTTCGCGCCGGCATGGCCCTGTTGTACGCGCTGCCAGTGGTCGCGCGAGGAGATGGTCTTGTCGTGCGGTTCGCTGCCGATAGCGGTTGGGTAAAACAGAATTTCCGCGCCTTGCAACGCCATGCTGCGTGCGGCTTCCGGGAACCACTGATCCCAGCAAATGCCCACGCCGATTTTTGCGTAGCGGGTGTTCCACACTTTGAAACCGGTGTCGCCCGGGTTGAAGTAATACTTCTCGTGGTAGCCCGGGCCATCCGGGATGTGGCTTTTACGATAAATCCCGAGGTTGCTGCCGTCAGCATCGATGATCGCGATGCTGTTGAAACGCGCGCGGCCGGCCAGTTCGTAGAAGCTGATCGGCAGTACCACTTGCAGCTCTTTGGCGATTTTCTGGAAATGTTTGATCGCGACGTTTTCTTCCACCGTCGTCGCCAGTTGCAGGTAATCCGGGTTTGGCTTCTGGCAGAAGTACGGCGCCTCGAACAGCTCCTGAATCAGGATGATCTGTGCGCCTTTGGCGGCGGCTTCACGCACCAGTCTTTCAGCGATTTCGAGGTTGGCTTGCAGATCCCAGGAACAGGCCATCTGAGTGGCGGCAACGGTAACGATACGGCTCATGAATCATCTCCGGGCAAGTGCTTTGACGGTCGACAATTCGACCGAAGGAAAAACGCGCGCACCGGACATGAGATCACCATGCCGGAGCAATGGCGACTTTATAGCCGATAAATATCGGCTTTAGAAGCTGATTAAATGCCTTTCGTCTAAATAAATTCAATAAAAGCCGATACAAATCGAATTAACAACTCAAGACAAAATGTGGGAGCGAGCTTGCTCGCGAATGCGGTGTATCAGTAACTGCCCAGGGTGACTGACACACCGCTTTCGCGAGCAAGCTCGCTCCCACAGGGGATTGGCTTCGTTTTACAGACCCTCGCTGAGGACTCGGTCGAGCATCTCGACGAAGAAATCCACACTCTGGCGCGACGTCACCATCGGCGGTTTGATCTTGAGAATGTTCAGATCATCACCGGTCGGCTGCATGAAAATCCCCAATTCACGCAAGCGATCGCACAGCAGCGCGGTCTCCTCGGTCGCCGGCTCCAGCGTCTCGCGATTACGAATCAGCTCAAGCCCCAGATAGAACCCGGAACCGTGCACCGCACCCACCAGCGGATGTTTATCGATCAACGCTTCAAGCCGCGCCTTGAAGTGGCCACCGACCAGTTGCGCGTTCTCCCAGAGTTTTTCTTCTTCCATGACATCGAGCACCGCCATGCCGATCTGGCAACTGACCGGACTGCCGCCCGCCGACGAGAAGAAATAGCCCTCGGCCTCCAGCGCCTCGGCAATTTCCCGTCGCGTGATGACCGCACCCAGCGGTTGACCGTTGCCCATGCCCTTGGCCATGCAAATGATGTCCGGCACCACGCCCTGCTCTTCAAAGCCCCAGAAGAAGTGCCCCATGCGCCCGTAACCGACCTGCACTTCGTCGGCGATGCACACACCGCCCTGCGCGCGCACCAGCGCGTATACCTGCTGGAGATATCCCGGCGGCAGCGAGATACCGCCGGCGTTGCCATACACCGGCTCGCAGATAAACCCGGCCAGTTGGCGCTTCTGTTCGGCAAGTTTTGCCAGGTGATGCTCAACGCTGCGCACGTAATCCGGCGCCGAGTCGAGACCGCGGAACTCCCCGCGATAAGTGTTTGGCGCAGGTACCGGATGCACCCAGTCCGGGCGGCTTTCCAACGCTTTCGGGTTGTCGGCGATTGAAGTCGATACCGCATCGGCACCGACCGTCCAGCCGTGATAGGCCTCAAGCACGCTGATCATGTCGCGCCCGCCGCTGTAGGCCCACGCCAGACGAATCGCCAGGTCATTGGCCTCGCTGCCGCTGTTGACCAGAAATACCCGATCCATGCCTTCCGGCGCCAATTTCAGCAAGCGTTCGGAAAACTCGGCGACCGCCGCATAGTTGAAGCGCGAATTGGTGTTCAGTAGCGACCATTGACGGGCGGCGACAGCGGCCATGCGCGGGTGACCATGACCGAGCACCGCCACGTTGTTGAGCATGTCCAGATAGGAACGGCCCTGCATATCGATCAGATGATTGCGCCAGCCACGTTCGATGCGCGGCGGATCGACGTAGTAGTGTTTCTGGGTTCGGGCGAAACTGGCATCGCGGCGCTCGAGCAGGGTTTTCGCGTCCAGCTCCGGCTCGGCATCGCAGGCCAGACCCAACAATGCGGCCGGCGAAGGACACAGCGCCTGCCATGCCGGTGCATGCGCCGGGGTGCAAAACAACGGTGCATCAAGCTGCGCGCCACGGCACAACTGCACCCGTAACGGGCCGCTCACCGCTCCGAACACCTGACCTTTGACCAGCGCCGCGCCGCTGTGCAGCGAAGGTGTCACGCCCCACAGCCGCACGCTGAGTTGCGGGCCATCCAGTTGCAGCACACTGTCAGCTGCCTGATGCACGACGCCAGCAAAAGGCGCCTCCACAGCGGTACTATCGGGCACGCGCAATTCCACGTGCAGCGGGAAGGTGTCCGGTTCAACGGCACTGTCGGGACGAGTGCGCGACAAACGGTACTGACCATAACGGCTCGCCGCCAAACCGTGGGCCGCCGCCGCTTCGTTCAACAGGTGTTGATCGATACCTGCCTGCTCCCAGTTGCCGGCCTCGAAATGCGGACTCAGGACACCGAGATCGATCAGGGCAAATTCACGCCCGACCAGACCGGGCAGCAAGGGCGCAAAACCTGCGCTGTCGATCGCCGGCAAGGCGTGGCCGACCGCCGTGAGGATCGCTGCTTCCATCAGCGCCAAGGGCACCGAAGTTGCCACCCGAAAAATTTCCCACTCATGGCTGAGGTTGTCACGGCTGTAAGTATTCGCAGGATCGATGCTGACCTGTTGTTCGCCACTGAGCACCAGCACCGCCGCGCGCGCGACAATCAATGGCCACAGCGCTTGCAGCTCTTCGTGTTGCAGCGGGTTGACCGCGTGGTAAGCCTGCACTGCCGGCAGAATGACAAACGGATCACCACCGGCGTGATGCAACAATGCCGCACAAGTCACCGACAGATCAGTGATGCGCCAGGTGCGCACCAGATCGCCAAAGTCGATCACCCCCTGCAACTGCCAGTGCCGCTGGGCATCGCGCGCCCAGACGGCGTTGTCATCGGTGATGTCCATGTGAATCGCCTGCACCGGCAGCTTGCCCTGCAACGGCTGCAAACGGTGCTCGGCCTGTTCGGCCGCATCGGCAATCACTGCGCGTTGCTGCTCATCCTTGATCACTGGCAGCAGATGGCTGATCAGTGCACTGGCGTGGCGGGCATCCCACTGCAACGTGCGCTCAAGGCCCGGATGGTCGAACCCGGCCAGCGCCAGATCCATCTCGCCGCAGAGCCGGCCAAACCCCGCCACCACGTCGCGCCCCAAGTGATCGAGATGCGTAAGCGGCTGACCCTCAATGTAATCCAGCAGCCGCACATGGACGGCTTCGCTGCCGACCGCCAGTGACAACAGATCTTCGCCGTTATTGGCCGCGATCACCCGCGGCACCGTCACCGCAGAGTGCTCGGCCAGATACTTGAGGCCCGCATGCTGGGCTTGCAGCTCCACCAAGGCGTAATCGCCTCGACAGATTTTCAGCACGAACCGCCCGCGTGGGCTGTCGACGCGAAAATTCAGATCCTGCTGGCTGCCAAGGGGCTGCAACGTGCCGCTGAGTCCGTAGTGTTCCGCCAGCCATTGCCGGGCCTGCTCGGCAGATACCTGCGGGCTGGGCAAACTGGCGCGATGAATCAACGTGGCGAGCGGCATGAAACGACCCCTGAAATTTTATTAGGTGTCTATATCGCCATTGCTACCCAGGATGCGCAACCCCCCGCTCACAGTTATTGGAGCGCTCGCATCCATCGACACTTTGCGCAAGAATGTCGGCCATTCACACCTGCCTATGGAAATCCTCATGAATGTAATCACCACCGACCTGCCCGGTGTCCTGATCATCGAACCGAAGGTGTTTGGTGACGAGCGCGGTTTTTTCTACGAGAGTTTCAACGCCAAGGCGTTCCAGGATGCCACCGGTCTGGACACGCAATTCGTTCAGGACAACCACTCGCGCTCGCAAAAAGGCGTGTTGCGTGGCCTGCATTACCAACTGCAAAACACCCAGGGCAAACTGGTCCGTGTGACCGTCGGTGAAGTGCTGGACGTGGCCGTGGACATTCGCCGCAGCTCGCCGCATTTCGGCAAATCCGTAGCGGTGCGTCTGTCGGCCGAAAATCATCGTCAACTGTGGGTGCCGGAAGGTTTCGCCCATGGTTTCGTGGTGCTGAGCGAGTTCGCCGAATTCCTCTACAAGACCACCGACTACTACGATCCATCGTCCGAGCGCAGCATTCGCTGGGATGACCCCGCTCTGGGCATCGACTGGCAGCTGGACGAAGCCCCGAAGCTGTCCGCCAAGGATCAAGCCGCAGCGCTGCTCAAGGACGCTGACGTCTTCGCTTGAGGCCGGGCATAATGCGCCTGTCCCTACAGGCGCATTTGGCTCATGAAACCAACCCTCCCCCGCAGACCTCGCTGGCGTAGCCTCGCCCTGTTGGCCCTGTGTCTGGCGCCGCTGCTGTGGCCGCTGGAGCATCTCGCCGAGCGCTATTACCGCAGCGAACTGGCCGGACAGAACCGCCAGACCCTCGACTTGTACGTCGCCAACCTGCTGGGCACCCTGCACCGCTATGAAGTGCTGCCGCAAATCCTTGGCGACCTGCCGGCGCTGCGTGCGGTACTCGGCGCACCGGACGACGGCGTCACCCAAGGCAATGCCAACCGCCTGCTGAAGAACATCGCCGCGCAGACCGGTGCCGAAGTCATGTACCTGATGGACACCAGCGGCCAGACGCTGGCGGCGTCGAACTGGGACAAGCACGACAGTTTTGTCGGCCGCAACTTCTCGTTCCGCCCGTACTTCAGCGAAGCCATGGCCGGACGTCTCGGGCGCTTCTTCGGCCTCGGCACCACGTCGGCCAAGCGCGGTTATTTCTTCGCCGCCGCCGTGCGTAACGGCGAAAAAATCATCGGCGTGCTGGTGATCAAGGTCGATCTCGACCACACCGAAAGTCTGTGGGGCAAAACCCCGGAACAACTGTTGGTCACCGACCACAACGGCGTGGTCATCCTTACCTCGCGACCGGAATGGCGCTTTCGCTCGACCCGTAACTTGAGCGAAGGCGAACGCTCAGCGATCACCGCCATACAGCCCTACCCGACCCGCGAGCCGCGTCCATTGAACCTCAGCCCCAGCGCGTGGCTGATCCAGACCCACGACATCGCCGAAACCGGCTGGAGTGTAAGTATCCTCGCGCCGCGCACGCTGATCGACCGTCCGGTGCGCACCGTGGTTGCGATCGGCGGCGCCACACTGCTGGTGGTGATGCTGTTGCTCGGTCTGATGATGCAGCGCCGCCGCCACTATCTCGAACGCATTGCGTTCGAAGCCAAGGCACGCCGTGAACTGGAAGGTCGCGTGGCGGAACGCACCAGCGACCTCGAAGGCCTCAACCGGCGCCTGAAGGAGGAAGTTCTGGAGCGTGAGCAAGCCCAGCAGGAACTGGTGCGCGCCCAGGACGATCTGGTCCAGGCCGGTAAGTTGTCGGCGCTGGGGACCATGTCAGCGAGCATCAGCCACGAACTCAATCAGCCGCTGGCGGCGATCCGCAGCTACGCGGAAAACGCCGAGGTGCTGCTCGACCATCAGCGCACCGACGACGCACGCGGCAACCTCAAACTGATCAGCGAACTGACCGGGCGCATGGCCTCGATCATTGCCCACCTGCGCGCCTTCGCCCGCCGCGACCGCCACGCGCCGGAAAGTGTTGCCCTGCAACCGGCGCTCGACGATGCCTTGGCGCTGCTAGCCAAACGGCGTCGCAGTATGGAAGTCGAGCTGATCCGCGATCTGCCGGCCGCCACGCTGTGGGTCGAGGCCGGGGAGACCCGCCTGCGCCAAGTACTCGGCAACCTGCTCGCCAACGCCCTCGACGCCCTCACCGAGAAAGGCCCGCCGCGCAAACTGTGGCTGAGTGCCGAATCCACCGCCGAGGGCGTCAATCTGTACATTCGCGACAACGGCCCGGGCTTTTGCATGGAAGCCCTCGGCCGCGCCAGCGAGCCCTTTTACACCACCAAGACCCGCACTCAGGGCCTCGGCCTGGGGCTGGCAATCTGTGAAACCCTGATGCGCGCCTTCGGCGGTGAACTGTCGTTTGCCAACCACAAGCAAGGTGGCGCCTTGATTACCCTGCGACTGCGCGCCGGTGCGCCCGGGGTCAGCCTGCAACCGTCCGAGGATCGAAGTGCATGACCATCGACAATCGCATTCAGGTGGTGTTGATCGACGACGATCCGCACCTGCGTCAGGCCCTCGGCCAGACCCTGGATCTGGCCGGTCTGAAAATTCTGCCACTGTCCGAAGCCAAGGGGCTGGCGGCGCAGCTTGAGCGTGACTGGCCCGGCGTGGTGGTCAGCGACATCCGCATGCCGGGCATGGACGGACTGGAATTGCTCAGCGAATTGCACGCGCAGGATCCGGAGTTACCCGTGCTGCTGATCACCGGCCACGGCGATGTGCCGCTGGCGGTGCAAGCGATGCGTGCCGGTGCTTATGACTTTCTTGAAAAGCCTTTCGCCAGCGACGCACTGCTCGACAGCGTACGTCGCGCCCTCGCCCTGCGCCGCTTGGTGTTGGACAACCGCAGCCTGCGCCTGGCCCTCAGCGACCGCAATGAATTGAGTGCGCGGCTGGTCGGCCATTCGACACCGATGCTGCGCCTGCGTGAACAGATCGGTGCGCTGGCAGCGACCAAGGCTGATGTGCTGATCCTCGGCGAAACCGGCGCTGGCAAAGAAGTCGTAGCCCGAGCGCTGCACGACCTATCGAGCCGCCGTAGCGGCCCGTTCGTGGCGATCAATGCCGGTGCACTGGCCGAATCCGTGGTGGAAAGCGAACTGTTCGGCCACGAACCCGGCGCGTTCACCGGTGCGCAAAAACGCCGGATCGGCAAATTCGAATTCGCCAATGGCGGCACGCTGTTCCTCGATGAAATCGAGAGCATGAGCATGGATGTACAGGTGAAACTGCTGCGCATGTTGCAGGAACGCGTCGTCGAACGCTTGGGCGGCAATCAACTGATCCCGCTGGACATCCGCGTGATCGCCGCGACCAAGGAAGACCTGCGTCAGGCTGCCGATCAGGGCCGCTTCCGCGCCGACTTGTACTACCGCCTCAACGTTGCGCCACTGCGCATTCCGCCGCTGCGCGAACGTGGCGAAGATGCGCTGGTGCTGTTCCAGCATTACGCCGATGAAGCCAGCGCCCGCCACGGTTTGCCACCCCACGAACTGCAACCGTCACAGCGCGCCTTGCTGCTGCGCCACACTTGGCCCGGCAACGTGCGCGAATTGCAGAACGCCGCCGAACGCTTTGCTCTTGGACTGGAACTGGCGCTGGATAACAGCGGCGCTGAAGGTGCCGGCGCCATCGTGGAAGTCACTGGCGGCGGGCTCAGCGAGCAGGTGGAAAATTTCGAAAGATCATTGATCGCTGCCGAACTGGCGCGCTCCCACAGTTCGGTGCGCAGCCTCGCTGAAGCCTTGGGCATTCCGCGCAAAACCCTGCATGACAAATTGCGCAAGCATGGCCTCAACTTCGGCGACAGCAGCCATGGGGACGAGAACGAATGAGTACAGACAGTCGCTATCTGGAATCAGTCCTGCATCACGACATCCCCCTGACACGGGACATGGGGCTGAAGGTCCTCGACTGGCATGAGCAGAAGTTGAGTCTGCACCTGCCGCTCGATCCCAACGTCAATCACAAAAGCACCATGTTTGGCGGCAGCCTTTACTGTGGCGCGGTGCTGGCCGGGTGGGGCTGGTTGCATTTGCGCTTGAAGGAAGAAGGAATCACCGACGGGCACATTGTGATTCAGGAAGGGCAGATCAGTTATCCGCTGCCGGTCACTGGAGATGCCGTGGCGATTTGCCCGGCGCCGGATTCAGCGGTGTGGAAGAAGTTTCTGGCGATGTATCGGCGTTATGGGCGGGCGCGGTTGACGTTGAATACGCGCATCGTCAACGCGGGCAGTGTTGAGGATGCGGTGACTTTTACCGGGCAGTACGTTTTGCACCGGTAAAGATCAAAAGCCCCTCACCCTAACCCTCTCCCCGAGGGAGAGGGGACTGACCGAGGTGTCTTGCGTTATACATCGACCTGTAAGATCGCAGCGATTATGGATTCAGCAAAGTTCGACCAGGTCGGGGTTGCTCTCAAATATCCTGCGGTCGGCTCCCTCTCCTGGGGGAGAGGGCTGGGGTGAGGGCGATGGCCGGTCAGCCCCCTTAACCCCGGGCCAACTCCAATAACCTCTCCCGCCACGCCGCCTTCGCCGGCAGCGCCAAAAAGAACTCATTGCGCAGCGATTCCCGCGCCGGATAACAGAACGCTTCTCCGCGCAGATCCAACACCTCACCGCCCGCACCTTCCAGCACGCCCTGCGCCGCCGCCGTGTCCCACTGCGAAGTCGGCGCCAGTCGCGGATAGCAATCCGCCGCGCCTTCCGCCACCAGGCAAAATTTCAGCGAGCTGCCAATATTCGCCAATTGCAACTCGCCCAGGCTCGCATTCAGCCCGGCCAGCAGACGCTCCTGTTCGGGACTCGAATGACGACGGCTGGCGACCACGGTAAACGCCTCGCCCGGCCCCGGCACATCACGCACCTGAATCGCAACCGGCGTGCCGTCCTCGTCGCAGCGCCAGGCACCAAGCCCGGCACCTCCGACGTAATAACGACCATTGGTCGGCATCGACACCACGCCAAACACCACGCGACCGTTTTCGATCAGCGCAATATTCACAGTGAACTCTTCGCTGCCGCTGATGAACTCCTTGGTGCCATCCAGCGGATCCACCAGCCACCAGCGCTGCCAGCCTGCGCGCACGCTCTGCGCGATGTTGGCGTCTTCTTCCGACAACACCGGAATGCTCGGATCCAGCGCCGTCAGCCCGGCGAGAATCAGGTGGTGCGCGGCCAGATCTGCCGCCGTCACCGGCGAATCATCGGATTTGGCCGTCACTTCAACGCCAGCGCGCCAGAACGGCAAAATCGCCTCGCCGGCCTGCAATGCCAGCTCAACCACGGGCGCCATCAGCGGGTGGGGAAATTTCATCGACATCTCACTCATGACACAAAGAACCCTCGTTGGGTCAGCAGATCGCGGGCCAAATAAAGTGCCGCCAGCGCGCGTCCTTCGGAAAATTGAGGATTGAGCGCCAGCGACGACAATTCGCGCAGGTTCACCTTATCGACGCGCATCGGTTCAGGCTCATCACCTTCCAGACGCTCTTCGTACAAATCGGTGGCCAGGACAACCTGAATCTTCTGGCTCATGTAACCGGGAGACAACGACAGCTCGGTCAGATGTTCAAGTTGCCGCGCACCAAAACCGGCCTCCTCCTTGAGCTCACGCTCTGCAGCCGCCAATACATCTTCGCCCGGTTCGATCAAACCTTTAGGCAAGGACAGTTCATATTCGTCAACACCGCCGCAATATTCTTCGACCAACACCGCGTGTTCGGAATCCAGCATCGCCACAATCATCACCGCGCCGTAGCCCGCACCTTTGCCAACCAGACGCTCATAAGTGCGTTCCACGCCGTTGGAAAAGCGCAGCTTGAGTTCTTCGACGCAAAACAGACGACTGGTGGCGACGATCTCGCGGGCAAGTACGGTGGGTTTCTGGCGCATGCAAAGCTCCTTGGCGTGAACGCGCTACTATAACGCGGCTTTCCCGATTGTTTATGTCGGATATCTTTCTACCGTTTCGAGACGTTGCCATGCCTTCATTACCGTGGTCCGACATCGATACCGTTCTGCTCGACATGGACGGCACGTTGCTGGATCTGCACTTCGACAATCACTTCTGGCTGGAACATCTGCCCCAGCGCTACGCCGAACTGCACGGGGTCAGCCGGGCCATGGCCGAGATGGAATTGCAGCCGCTGTTCGAACGCCATGCCGGCCAGTTGCAGTGGTATTGCCTGGATTTCTGGAGTGCCGAACTGAAGTTATCGGTGCGTGATTTGAAGCTCGAAACTGCGCACCTGATCGCCCTGCGCCCGGATGCCGATACCTTTCTGGCGGCGATCAAACGCGCCGGCAAACGGGTGATCATGATCACCAACGCGCACCGCGACTCACTGTCGCTGAAGCTGGAACGGATTGAGCTGGCGCCATATTTCGAGCGGCTGATCAGCTCGCATGATTACGGTTTCCCCAAAGAGAACCCGCAGTTCTGGGATGCCTTGCAGGCAGATATAGGTTTTGATCCGGCGCGCAGTCTGTTTATCGACGACACCTTGCCGATTCTGCGCAGTGCGCGGGAATTTGGTGTGGCGCATTTGCTGGCGGTGAAAGAGCCGGACAGCCGCAAGGGGCCGAAGGACACGGCGGAGTTTGCGGCGGTTGAGGATTACCGCAATCTGATCGCTGGTCTTTGATCTTTGTAGGAGCTGGCGAAGGCTGCGATCTTTTGATCTGGTTTTTAAAAATCAAAGTCAAAAGATCGCAGCCTGCGGCAGCCCCTACAGGGGTTTTGTGTTACTCAGGAATACGCAGTGTCTGCCCCGGATAGATTTTGTTCACATCCTTGAGCATCGGTTTGTTGGCATCGAAAATTTTCTGATACTTGTTGGCATCCCCGTACACACGCAGAGAAATCGCGCTGAGGGTGTCACCCGACTTGACCACGACAAATTGTGCGGCAGTGACAACCGGGCCACTCACCGTAATCTGATCATCAACGCTGCCAACCCCAGCAATATTGCCCACCGCCAGCAAAATCTTCTCTTTCTCTTCCTGACTCGCAACTTCACCGGTGACGGTCACTTTGTCGCCATCCACCGTCGCCTGCACATTCGGATTGCCCAGACCGACCTTGCTGATGTGTTCCTTCAACTGCTCACTGGCATTGGCGTTGCCCGGGGTCAGCAGATCGATCAGCTTCTCACCGGCTTCTTTCACAAAGCTCAAAAGACTCATAGCGCACACTCCTTGATTTGGGTTCCAGACGTCCAAGCCTAGACCACGACAGACAAACCCGGTTCCAAGCCGACCAATGACCCTGCCACCGCGCAAGCGGTAGAATCGCCAACCCCTGCCAGCGCCCGGAGCGAAGATGGACATCAAGCAGCTGAAATTCCTCATCGCCCTCGACGAAACCCGCCACTTCGGCCAGGCCGCCGCGCGTTGCCACATCACCCAGCCAACCCTGTCGATGCGCCTGCGCAGCCTCGAAGAAGAACTCGACCTGCCGCTGGTCAACCGTGGCCAGCGCTTCGAAGGCTTCACCGCACCGGGCGAGCGGGTGCTGGCGTGGGCACGTTCGGTGATGGCGGCTTATGACGGCTTGCACGCGGAGGCGGCGGCCTGTCGTGGCAACCTCATCGGTACGTTGCGCCTAGGGGTGGTTCCACTGTCGAGTTTCGATCCGCTGCCGTTGATGCAACGCCTGCACACTGCACACCCGAACCTGCGATTTGAAATGTCGGCGCTGAGTTCCGAGCAGATCCTCGAACATCTGGCGAACAACCGCATCGACCTCGGTGTGTCCTATCTTGATCGTCTGGACAACGAACGCTTCGAATCCCTGGCCTTCAGCGAAACCCGCATGGGCCTGCTCTACGACCAGCGCACCTTCACCTTCGGCGACGCACCCTTGAGCTGGCAATCGCTGATCGAACTGCCGCTGGGCATGCTCACCAGCGGCATGCATTTCCGTCAGTCCATCGACCACAACTTCCACAGCCGTGGTCTGACCCCGCAACCGTTGCTGCAAACCGACGCCGTCCATCAATTGTTACAAGCCGTGCACGGCGGTTTTTGCTGCGCGATCATGCCGCTGGACGGCGGGCTGGAAAAACTCACCGATCACCTGCGCCTGCAACCCATCGAAAACGCCCGGACCCTCGCCCCGCTTGGCTTGATCATGCGCCGTGGCGCCCCGCGTTCAGCGCTGGCCGAGGCCTGTTTCGCGCTGTATCAGAAATCGCCAACGGCTTCTTGATCGACGGCATCTATCGATAGATCGACACT
The DNA here is from genome assembly GCF_013433315.1 of Pseudomonas crudilactis. GTDB lineage: Bacteria > Pseudomonadota > Gammaproteobacteria > Pseudomonadales > Pseudomonadaceae > Aquipseudomonas > Aquipseudomonas crudilactis. The sequence goes on from NZ_WXVV01000009.1 coordinate 213,784, forward strand.
AGCGATTAGACGCGACAACTTGCCGCGCCTAGTCTTAACGTTGATCAAACCGTCGGTGATGCCATGAACGCCAAGCGCCCAGCCTGCGCGGCGCCTGCACTTGAAACGCCCGCGCCTGCCGCCAGCCAGACCTACAGTTACAGCGATTTACCCCGCGAAGAATCGGCCAGCACTGCGCTGGCCGAGGAAGTCGCGTTGGCGATCGCCTATAACGGCATCAGTCAGGCAGTGATGCTGGTGACACCGACCGACCTGGAAGACTTCATCGTCGGCTTCAGCCTCGGCAGCGGCATCATCGAGGACGCAACCGACATTTATGACCTGCAACTGACCGGTGCCGGCTCCGCGCAATACGCGCAAGTGACCATTGCCAACCGTGCGTTCTGGAACCTCAAGCAGCAGCGCCGGCAAATGGCTGGCACCAGCGGTTGCGGATTGTGCGGCGTTGAAGCGGTCGAGCAAGCACTACCCGATCTGAAGGTGTTGCCCGGTGCGCCATTGCCGCCGATTGAGTGGCTCGATGGTCTGCGCCAGCGCATCGGTGCATTCCAGCCGTTGGGTCAGTTTTGCGGCGCGGTGCATGCGGCGGTGTTCATGAACGCCAGCGGTGAATTGCTGCTCGGTCGCGAAGACATTGGCCGGCACAACGCCCTCGACAAACTGATCGGCGGACTGATCCGGCAAAAGATATCCACAGAAGGCGGACTGGCAATTGTCACCAGCCGTTGCAGCCTCGAATTGATCCAGAAAGTCTTGCGCGCCGGCATCCAGACCCTGGTCAGCCTGTCCGCACCCACGGGCCTTGCCGTGCAATGGGCCCGTCGACACAACCTCAATCTCATCCACCTGCCGCAGAAAAGTGCGCCGCGGGTGTATAGCCCTGCGATGGAGAATCAAGCGTGAGCCAACATCATCAAGCCGACCAGAAACCTGTCCCGCGCTACAAGCCTTACAAAGGCGCCGCCGGCGGCTGGGGTGCCCTGATCAGTGTGGCCCAGGCCTGGTTGACCAGCGACAACGCGCTGAAAAACCTGCGCATGATGCTCAAGACCAACCAGAACGGTGGCTTCGACTGCCCGGGTTGCGCCTGGGGTGATTCGCCGGAAAGCGGCATGGTCAAGTTCTGCGAGAACGGCGCGAAAGCGGTGAACTGGGAAGCGACCAAGCGTCGTGTGGACGCCAAGTTCTTCGCTAAACACAGCGTCACTTCGCTGCTGGAGCAGAGTGATTACTGGCTCGAGTACCAGGGCCGCCTGACCGAGCCAATGGTCTACGACGCCGAAACCGATCGCTACAAGCCGATCAGCTGGGACGACGCCTACACGCTGATCGCCAAGCACCTGCAAAGTCTGCCGAGCCCGGATCTGGCCGAGTTCTACACCTCGGGTCGCGCCAGCAACGAGGCGGCGTACCTGTATCAGCTGTTCGTGCGCGCTTATGGCACCAACAACTTCCCTGACTGCTCGAACATGTGCCACGAGGCCAGCGGCGTCGCCTTGGCGCAGAGTGTCGGCGTCGGCAAAGGCACCGTGACCTTCGACGATTTCGAACACGCCGACGCGATTTTTGTCTGGGGCCAGAACCCCGGCACCAACCACCCGCGTATGCTCGAACCGCTGCGTGAAGCGGTGAAACGCGGCGCGCAAGTGGTGTGCATCAACCCGTTGAAAGAGCGTGGCCTGGAACGTTTCCAGCACCCGCAACACCCGATTGAAATGCTCACCAACGGTGACAAACCGACCAACACTGCGTATTTCCGCCCGGCACTCGGCGGCGACATGGCGTTGCTGCGCGGCATGGCCAAGTTCCTTCTGCAATGGGAGCGAGACGCACAGAAAGCTGGCACGCCGGCGGTGTTCGACCATGACTTCCTCAACGCCCACAGCGCCAACGTGCTGGAATATCTCGGTGTGGTCGATGACACGCCGTGGGAACAGATCGTCGAGCAATCCGGCCTGACCCTCGTAGAAATCGAGCAGGCTGCGCGCATGTACGCCAAGGGCAAGAACGTGATCATGTGCTGGGCGATGGGCATCACCCAGCATCGCCATTCGGTGCCGACCATTCAGGAAATCGCCAACCTGATGCTGCTGCGCGGCAACATCGGCAAACCGGGCGCAGGCCTGTGCCCGGTGCGCGGCCACAGTAACGTGCAGGGCGACCGCACGATGGGCATCAACGAGCGTCCGCCGGTGGCGTTCCTCGATTCGCTGGAACGACGCTTCCAGTTCAAGGTGCCGCGCCACAACGGCCACAACGTGGTTGAAGCGATCCACGCAATGGCTGAGGGTCGCGCCAAGGTCTTCATCGGTCTGGGCGGCAACTTCGCCCAAGCCACACCGGATAGCCCGCGTACCTTCGCCGCACTGAGCAATTGCGACCTGACCGTGCAGATCAGCACCAAGCTCAACCGCAGCCACCTGGCTCACGGTAAAGACGCACTGATCCTGCCGTGCCTCGGTCGGACCGACATCGACATCCAGACCGAAGGCCCGCAAGCGGTCACCGTGGAAGACTCGTTCAGCATGGTTCACGCTTCCAACGGTCAGTTGCAGCCGCTGTCGAACCAGATGCGTTCGGAGCCGTCGATCATCGCCGGCATCGCTGCCGCCACGCTGGGCAGCAAACCGGTGGACTGGAACTGGCTGGTGGCCGATTACGGGCGCATACGCGACCTGATCGCCGACACCATTCCCAACTTCAAGGAATTCAACGAGAAGATCAAAAACCCGGGCGGTTTCTACCTCGGCAACAGCGCTGGCGCGCGCAAGTGGAATACGCCGTCGGGCCGGGCCAACTTCCGCGCGAACATGCTGCCGAAAGATCTGGTGCACGAGCGCACCCGCGCCACCGGGCAACTGCCGGATTTGATCCTGCAATCGATGCGCTCCCACGATCAGTACAACACGACGATTTATGGTCTCGACGACCGTTATCGCGGGGTCAAGGGTCAGCGTGATGTGTTGTTCGCCAACGAGGCAGACATCATTCGTCTGGGCTTCCGTCCGGGGCAGAAGGCCGACATTGTTTCGATATGGGACGATGGTCGCGAGCGTCGCGTGAAGGGCTTCACGCTGCTGGCGTTTGATATTCCGGCGGGACAAGCGGCGGCGTATTACCCGGAAGTGAATCCGCTGGTGCCGCTGGAAAGCACCGGGGATGGCAGCCATACGCCGACGTCGAAGTTCATTGCGATTCGGCTGGAAGCGGCGAGTGAGACCGGGTTGATCATGGCCAAGTCTGCTTGATGCCGTGACTGACTGACCCCTTCGCGAGCAAGCTCGCTCCCACATTGGAATGCAGTTCAAATGTGGGAGCGAGCTTGCTCGCGAAGGCGTCGGTTCAGACAATACCTTTCTAAGCTCGAACGCTTTTCCAACGCCCACAAAAAAGGCCGCTTTTTCACAAAAGCGGCCTGTCCGAAGTAGCTAAAGACCGGCGAAAAACGGTTAAGTTCCGGTGAAAAAACAGCAACTTGCAAAATTGTATACAAGTCGTGTTATTCGTCGGATTTCGATTGTCACGCTTGTTACACAGCCTCAGGATCGGCGCCGTCATCCCTTTGAGGCTCATCTATGAAGTTCTCCTCGATTCTCTTGTTGTCCCTTGGCCTGGTCAGTGGTTTTGCTTCCGCAGGCGGCACCACCGAAGCAGGTGTGGGCGGCGCATTGGGCGGGGTTCTTGGCTCGGTCGTCGGTCAGTCCTTAGGCGGCAATACAGGTTCCACCATCGGCGCAGCCTTGGGCGGCGCGGGTGGTAGTGCGGTCGGCGCCGACAAACGCAGCCGTGGCGAAGCCGCCATCGGTGGTGCGCTGGGCGCAGCCGGCGGTAACGTAGTCGGCCGCAGCATGGGCGGCACCACCGGCAGCCTGATCGGCTCCGCAGCAGGTGGCGGTGCCGGTGGCGCGCTGGGCAACTACATGGGCAACAAGAGCGATGACGACGATCGTCGCTACGACCGTCGTCATGATGATCGTCGCTACTACCGCGACGACCACCGTGGTCGCGGCCATGCCTACGGCCACCGCAAGCATCACAAGTACTATCGCCATCGTTAAGGCGAATGCTTGAATAAAAATCGCAGCCCGAGGGCTGCGATTTTTTTTGCCTTTCTCAAACCACCAGACGCTCGAGCGCCTCGCGCAAGCGGGCAGGGATCGGCACCGGCTGATTGCTCGCCCGATCGACGAATACGTGAACGAAGCGCCCCGCCGCACACGCTTCACTTTCGCCGACCTTGAACACCGCCAGTTCATATTGCACCGAACTGTTGCCCAACTTGCCGACCCGCAGACCGATCTCGATCAAGTCCGGGAACGCAATCGATGCGAAATAATCGCACGCCGAACTGACCACAAAACCCACCACCTCACCGTCATGGATATCCAGACCACCGACCTGTATCAGGTAGGTGTTCACCGCCGTGTCGAAGAAGCTGTAGTAGGTGACGTTGTTGACGTGACCGTAGGCGTCGTTGTCGTGCCAGCGTGTGGTGATGGGCTGGAAGTGCGGGTAGTCGGCGCGTTGAGGGGTGGACATGGTTGGGCTGGTTCTCCTGTTTTTCAGTGAGGCCGCTTGCCCTCACCCTAGCCCTCTCCCAGAGGGAGAGGGGACTGACCGAGGTGTTTTCTCGGAATACACCGACCTGAACTGTCGAGTCGAACTTACATGTTGAAAGCCACGCAGATCGGCTCCCTTTCCCCCTCGCCCCCTTTGGGGGAGAGGGCTGGGGTGAGGGGGATCGATTCTGGCGGCGACATCACATTTGAGCAAACCCCTTCCCTTGCGCCGCCAACTCACCAATCAACCGCGCCGGTTTCCACTGATCGCCCTGCCGCGTCTCCAGCGCCAGCAAGCGCTGATGAATATCCGCCAGCCCTTGCTGATCCGCCCACGCCATCGGCCCGCCCTTTTCCGCCGGGAAGCCGTAGCCGTTCAGATACACCAGATCGATGTCGTGCGCCGACTCGGCAATGCCTTCCTGCAAAATCTTCGCGCCTTCATTGACCAACGCTAACAGGCAGCGCTCCAGAATCTCCTCAGGACCAATCTCGCGACGTTGAAAGCCCAGCCCCTCGCTGACCTGCAATACCAGCGCATCTACCTCAGGATCGTGCTCCGCCTGACGACTGCCCGGCTCGTAATGGTAATAACCGTTGCCGGACTTCTGGCCAAACCGGCCCAGCTCGCACAAGCGGTTATCCACCTGAACCTGCGGCGCATCCTGGCCCTTGCCGGCCAGCTCGCGTGCACGCCACTCCAGATCGATGCCGACGACGTCGTACATGCGAAACGGTCCCATGGCAAAACCAAAGCCTTGCAGCGCCGCGTCGACCTGTTGTGGATAAGTGCCTTCGAGCAACATCTTGCGCGCCTCCAGCACATACGGATGCAGCATGCGATTGCCAATAAAACCGTGGCAGTTGCCCGACACCACACTGACCTTGCCCATGCGCTTGCCTAGCGTCAGCGCCGCCTCCAGCGCGGCCGGCGAAGTCTGCGCACCACGAACAATTTCCAGCAGCTTCATGATGTGCGCCGGGCTGAAGAAATGCAGGCCGAGCACTTGCTCAGGACGTCTGGTCGCCGCAGCGATCGCATCGATATCCAGCGCCGAGGTATTGCTCGCCAACAATGCCTCAGGCTTGAGCAAGCCATCGAGTTCACGAAAGATCTTCTGCTTCAGCTCAAGATTTTCGTACACCGCCTCGATCACCAGATCGACATTGCGAATCGCCGCGTAATCAGCCGCCGCGCTGACCCGAGCGATACGTGCATCCGCCTCGGCCTGATCAATCCGCCCCTGGCGAACGTTGTGTGCATAAGTCTGGGCGACGGTGGCGAGTGCCTGTTCAAGCATCTGTGGATTGTTATCCACCCACTGCACGCTCACGCCGGCATTGGCCAGGCACATGACAATGCCACGGCCCATGGTGCCCGCGCCGATTACGGCGGCCTGCTGAATATCGAACGATGTCTGGCTCATGTTGTTCTCTTGTTGGCGATCCAAAGACTGGACTCACCATAGTCAGCCAACGACGGTTTTTGAAGTTTATTACCGTGATGATCGACATTCAGCGGATGGATGCAGGCGCCCTGACTCCCACAGGATTTATGTTTAATCGAGCAAATGATCGTCAGCCCAGTTCCGGACTTCGGCATAGGGATACTCTTCCAGTGCCGCAAACCCGGGAATCGCCCGAGCCTTGAGTTTGGTGAACAATGGCACGCTGATCCCGCACAGAAACCTTGTCAGCCGCTCCGCCGTCGGCAGGACCCCGGTGTGCTGCTCATGCTTGTGGATAAAATCGCCACACAACGCCGCAAAGTTTTTATCCACAAGCGCTGGCAACTCCGGTGGTGGCGGCAACCGCGCAACCTGGCCGTGACACACCGAACAATGCCCACATCGCTCGGGCGCATTGTGATCACCGAAATACTCCGCCAGGCGATAACCCAGGCAGCGTTCGGTGGCGAAGACTTCAAGCATCGCGTGAATTCGCGCCACTTCGGCCTGCTCATGCCGGGTGAAATATTCATGCAGCTCAGCGCTCAGGACATCGCTGTCAAAGTCGCTGTTCAGAAGGCTGTAGACCTCGGTCATCTGTTTGCTTTCCAGCTCGACCCAGCCCTTCTCCTGAAAATAATCCAGCGCCTTAACCACCCGATTGCGCTCGGCGGAATACTGCGAATACATCGCCTCGAAATTCACCGTGGCCCAGGTGCGCGCGCGCGCCGAAGTCTGAATGATTGCGGCGACGAAATCCCTGCGCTCACCGTCGAAACGCTCAAGCAGTGCTTCGGGCTCCAGCAGGTATTTGAAACGGTATTCGGCGTAGTAGGCGTAGCGCGGCGCAATCAAACCGCGCAGCTCCAGTTGCACCAGCAATGTCTTCAGCGGAAGTGAGCGAATATTGCTCTGGTCCGCCAATGGCCCGAGCAGAAACTCCCACTGTCCTTCCGGTACCGAGGCCTTCAGTTCGTCGAGCACATAGCGAATGCCATCGCGCTCCGGGGTATCACCGTAAACGAAGTTTTCCAGCACGTTGAGGCTGTCGCGATTGGCCAATACCAGGCAGTCCGACGGCTGCCCGTCACGCCCAGCGCGGCCGATTTCCTGACTGTAGTTTTCGATGGATTTGGGCAGGTCGAAGTGCACGACATTGCGGATGTCGCTCTTGTCGATGCCCATGCCGAAAGCGATCGTCGCAACGATGCAATTGGACTGCCCAGCCATAAAGCGCTTCTGGATCGCCTCGCGTTTGTCGTGGGCTAAACCGGCGTGATACGCCTCGGCCTGGATGCCGTTGCGCTCAAGGTGTTCGGCGATGTGTTCGGCGGTTTTCTGCAGGGTCACGTAGACGATGCTCGGCTGTCCGGCACGCTCGCTCATCCACTCCACCAGACGCCGACGCTTGTCCTGACCGCGCACAGGCTCCACCAGCAGATTGAGATTGGGCCGGTAGAAACCGGTAGTGACCACATCGTCAGCAGCAATCGCGAATTTGGCCTGCATGTCAGCGATGACTTTCGGCGTTGCCGTCGCCGTCAGCAGCAAGGTCTGCGGGATGTTGAACTGGCGCTGGTAGTCCGGCAGCTTGAGGTAGTCGGGGCGAAAGTTGTGGCCCCATTCCGAGATGCAATGCGCCTCGTCCACCACCAGCAGCGAGATCGGCACCTGCTGCAGAAAGTTGCGGAAGCGCTCGTTCTTCAAGCGCTCCACCGAGATCATCAGAATTTTCAGTTCACCCGAGCGGGCGCGGGCCATCACATCATTGGCGTCATCGCGGCTTTGCGCCGAATCGATGCTGCCAGCCGAGATACCGTGTCGCTGCAAAAAGGCCAACTGATCCTGCATCAGCGCCAACAACGGCGAGACCACCAACGTCAGGTGCGGCAGCATCAGCGCTGGCAATTGATAGCAAATCGACTTGCCGGAACCGGTGGGGAAAATCGCCGCCGCCGAGCGCCCGGCCAGCACCGCGCTGATCGCAGTCTCTTGTCCGGGTCGAAACTGTGGAAAACCAAAAACCTGTTCCAGGGTGTTGTGCATTCGCTGTCACTCCATTGACTGCTGCCATGCCAACAGCCTAGCGGGCGATCGCAGCGAGTCGAGAAAAGGTCGGGGCCAAATCGATTCGGAATGATACAGCGATTACTTGAACACCACGGTCCCTGTGGGAGCGAGCTTGCTCGCGAAGAGGCCGGTCAGACCAACACAAAACCAGAGGTTCAGGGCCGCAACACCGCCACCCGCAGTTGCTCATTCAGCATCTGCTCATGCACACCTTGGCTCTTGCTCGCCCACAGCGCATGGGCCGGGCTGATGTCGCCGGTGAATGCCGCCGCCAACTGACGCAGATCAGCGACGCTGCGCACACGCGGGCAGAACGGTTGCTCATCACAGTTCTGACTGGCGTTGCGATAGGTGCTCAACAACCCCTCCCAAAGGCCGTCACGTACATGGCGAATCGACTTCAACTGCACGTGGGGCACACCGAGTCGCTGCTCAAGCCCCTCTTCATCCAGCGCTTCACTGGCCAACAGTGCTTTGGCGAACATCAACACTTCACCGCGCGACGCCGTGTCCATGCTCGCCTGGCTGATGAGTGCCTCCGGCCAATCGGTGCGATCGAGGCGATCCAGCACCCACGCATTGCCAACGTCTGAGGCCATCGTTAAACGGCAAGTGCTCAGACCTAGCAGTAAAATCGCGGCCATTCGTAGCCAGTGCATACCTAATTCCCTTTAAGCGCGTGTCAGACGTCTGGAAACGCCCTACAGATTCTGGCGCGCACGATACAGCGGTTTACCGCGAATCGCCTGACAATCACGTAGGAATTATTACGCCTAAGGGTTTTGGCCTGAAAAAGCTGCGAAAACACGTAGGGCATTTCCTCAAAACACGGAAAAACCCCTACGAATACTGTCCATTGCGGCTGTCTTGTCCCACAGAGAAACGCCCTTCTATAGTGGCCGGCGCGGCTGCAAACACTCTGCCGGCCCGCCTCCAGCACCTTCGAACAGGACATGCCTCACCATGATCAACCGCTATCGCCCACTCAAGACCTGCTACAGCGAAAACCCGGTACTGCTTATCGACAGCCACTCCAGCCAGACTGACCTGATCAATGCCGCCGATCAGCGTTTACGCGCAGCCGGAGATTTGCTGGAAACGCTCTATTGCCTATGTTTCAAACAAGCTGACGTGAAAGATATCCCCAACATCGTTAACGCGCTTTATTTACTGGTACAGGATGGTTGTGACTTGCTTGAAGTTGCCAAACAGAAACCGCCGCAAACAACATACAACTAATCTGCATTACAAACGCGGAAACACCACCGGGCTTTATTTATACACACCACCAACACTAACTTGTTCGCTCTTACAACTAAACGAGAGCAACACCATGACAGTTCTGACTATATTTTTTTGCGGCACCGGCTCCAACAAGTTTGACACTACCCATGAAAACTTCTGGGACGGTGAATTGGTTTCCACACTGGCTTCCAACCATACCGGCCGCGAGTTCGCCGAATGGATCGTCGTCGACGGGCCCGGCAGCGGCAACCTGCAAGCCGACGACCTGTTCACCAAGACCAAGGAGTATGGCCTGACCGGCACGTTGTTCGGCAAAGGCTGGGAAGAAAACGTGCAACACGCCGTCAATGTTATCAAAGGCAAATGCGACTGGCAGCGCGTACAACTCACCGAGGCCGAATACAACCGCCTTAAAACCGCCGGCATTCCTATTGAAGACGTAAAGGTCGAAGGTTCGTGGTTCTGGCGTAAATACAACTATGGCGATCGTAGTGTGACCCAACAGAAGTTGCAGGAGCAGATCATCAAGACGTTTCGCAAGGATGGAGTTATTCCCACTCAAGTCAATCTGGTGGGCTGGAGTCGCGGTGGGATAAGTTGCCATATGCTGGCCAATGCGATGTTAAATGATCCTCAACTTAACAATATCCCGGTTAATATATTCGCCCTTGATCCAGTCCCGGGAATCGGCAACTTCCAGGATCAACGCGTCAAACTCGGCGCCAACGTCAAAGAATATGTCGCCTTCTATGCCCGCGATGAACGCTCCAAAGGGTTCAGCTGCGTCATTCCACAAACCGCCACCGGCACTAAAACCTGCGTCTACCCGATGGCCGGCCGCCACGCGACCATGGCCGGCAACGCCACTGCCGCCGGCGGCGTACCCACCAACAGCGGCGACCTGAAAACGCTGGTCGAGCCTGGCCGTATCGTCCGCCACCTCGCCGAAACCTGCCTCAAGCGCTGGGGCGTACAACTGAACAAAACCCTGAACCTGAGCGAAGCCGACCTCCTGCGCCTGACAGGCGCCATCGTCGCCGACGAAGCGCGCTACAAGCGGATGCACAGCATTTCCTACACCTACTTCACCGAACTGGATAAAGGTGAGCGCTATGTTTCGCTAGGCAGCAAAGGCGTGCCGTTCTCGGCGGTGAAGGGTTCGATCTACGCGCCGGCAACGGGGCTGACGACGAGTTCGTTGGATGTTTCGGCGTATCGGGTGATTGGTTGAAGGCCGTGGGCGCGTGAATGGACGAAAAAACCTACAGCAATGGCCTATCTGGTATTCGTCCCGTTCCTACAAGCTCAGACTCCCTTGCCGCCTATCGCGGCTTGGTAAGTCAAATCTATAGTCGTGACTGTCGCTGCCAAATCAGCGACTCGGGCTTGGTCACCCGATTGGATCGTGTATACGCACGCGCTGTATGCTGCCGGCACTCACTTGCCTGCGGTTTATGGTGACTGTGTTTGGGACACCTTCGGGTGTGCCGGGTATGTGCACGATCCTCACCGGTTGACCAACCCGAACACAGTCGCCTCCTGTCGCTTGGTCACGATGCGGTGGCTTCTTTCGAAGCAATTGAGGATTAAAAATGACAACTTGGAATCAATTCACCACCGATCGCTACCGAGCCCTCGAATCCAACCTCACCGACACCAAGCCCCTGATCATCGACACAACGGCCAATCCACAAGACATCCTCGAATGCGCCGTCCAGCGCCTGCGCGCCTCCGCCGATCTGCTACGCACCCTCTACTGCCTCAACTTCAAACAAGCCGACGTCGAAGACATCCCCCACATCACCCACGCCCTCTATCTGCTGACGCAGGATGGCTGTGACCTGCTGCAGGTCGCGCAGCAGCAGATGCTCAATTGGAAGGCTTCAGCCTAAAAACGATCTCAGGCAGGTGTGTTTCCGACAAGAATCGCCTGCCTCACCAACGAACATAATTTTGGACACTCGGTGTCTACTGCCAGGAGTTGAATTTTGCAAACTACTATTGATTGCGTACGATGGACGCCACTGTTCAGCCAAGAGTTTGCCTCCATGACCACTGAAACCATTGATCACAGCACTCTCAGTCGCCTGATTGAAAACGGCTCTGTAAGAAACACAAGTATCGTCGCCAAGCCTGGTGGCTGGGCGATTCAAATTCAGCATGGCAATGAAGAACAGACGCTAACAGCGCAACGGAGTGGCCAGGTGCGCCTGTTCAAACGGCTTGAAACACTGGTGACCTATTTGAGAGGACTGGGTATCAACCAGTTCGTTGTTGACGCTTCCAGCTATGACCCATCGCAAATGAAAACATACGCTCGTCCTGATCGCGCCGAAGCAATGAAACAAGCGCATGAGGCAGCCGCATATGACGAATGGTTCAAACGACAGGTACAGATCAGTATTGACGATCCAAGACCTAGTATTAGCGATGAAGAAACCCGCCGAATATTTGCCGCCAAGCGTGATGCCCTGCGTAAACGAGTACGCTAATGAAGTTGATTTGGCGTCCGGAGACGCATATTGACCGAGAGCGGATTATGGATCGTATTAGTCAGGACAACCCTGAAGCAGCGGCTGACCTCGATGAGATATTTGAATCAAAAGGGGAGCTCGCCCGACAGCGTCCAACGCTGTACAGAAAGGGCAGAGTTGAAGGAACACGGGAAATCGTCGCAACCCCCAGTTACGTCATCGTTTACACGATCAAAAACGAATGTGTGGAAGTATTGAGAGTGATGCATGCCAGGCAACAATGGCCGTGATCACGTCAGACAGTTGAGTGATGGGGCGCTCAGAAGGTTGAATGACTCAAGGGTAGACGTAACTCCTTGATCCCCCTGTCAACTGTAATTATTCCGTTGTTATCACCTCAAAAGTGAAGGAATTTTAGCTTTATGGCCAGGAGAACCTCGCCGCTACTTCCGAAGGTTGCACGACTCTTGAACGATCTTGGTGAGCGCCTGAAACTGGCCCGTCTTAGGCGCAGACTCACTGCAAAACTAGTCGCTGAAAGGGCTGGAATGTCAGTCATGACATTACGCTCACTGGAAGCAGGTAGTGCAGGCGTCACAATGGGAGCGTACTTGTCAGTGATGCACGTACTAGGTCTCGAGCAAGATCTGCATCTTCTGGGTTCCACGGATGAACTCGGTTACCGACTGCAGGACTCCAGGCTTCTTTCCTCTAAGACTTCACTCGGCAAAAAATCAGCGAGTGAACCGAGTCTCGATATTCCAAAGCAAAGAAAACTACCGACTTCACACACGAGCGTTATCGAAGCCGCATATGTGAGTCAAGATAAACTCAAGAACTTCCCTATGAATACTCACTCGCTGTCTGGATTGCTGACGCGAAAGCCCTCGCAGGGCACATAGCAAGAAAAACGCCCACAAAAAAGCCGCCCCTAAAGGGCGGCTTTTTCATTCACAACAAACCAATCTTACAACTTCGGCCCTGCAGCCTTGATCGCGTCGCTAACTTCAAACTTTTTGAAGTTCTCGATGAACAGACCGGCCAGTGCTTTCGCAGCCTCGTCGTACGCAGCCTTGTCAGACCAGGTGTTGCGTGGGTTAAGCAGGTTGGTTTCAACGCCCGGTACGGCCAGTGGCACGTCGAGGTTGATGGTGTCGAGGTGTTCAGTGGCTGCACCGATCAGTGCGCCGCTTTGGATCGCGGCGATCACTGCGCGGGTGGTCGGGATGTTGAAGCGTTTGCCGACGCCGTAGCCGCCGCCGGTCCAGCCGGTGTTGACCAGGTAGACCTTGGAGCCGAAGCCGCGGATGCGCTTGATCAGCAGTTCTGCGTATTCGCCGGCCGGACGCGGGAAGAACGGTGCGCCGAAGCAGGTGGAGAAGGTCGACTTGATGCCGCTGCCCGAACCCATTTCAGTCGAGCCCACCAAAGCGGTGTAGCCGGACAGGAAGTGGTAGGCCGCTTGTTCTTCATTGAGGATCGACACTGGCGGCAGTACGCCGGTCAGGTCGCAAGTCAGGAAGATCACCGCGTTTGGCTCGCCACCGAGGTTGTGCTCGGAACGCTTGGCAACGTGCTCCAGCGGGTACGCGGCGCGGCTGTTCTGGGTCAGGCTGACATCGGCGTAGTCGGCGTGCTTGGCGTCGTCAATGACGACGTTTTCCAGTACTGCGCCGTGCTTGATGGCTTTCCAGATAACCGGCTCGTTTTTCTCGGAGAGGTCGATGCACTTGGCATAGCAACCGCCTTCGATGTTGAACACCACGCCTTCGCCCCAGCCGTGTTCGTCGTCACCGATCAGGTAACGGCTTTCGTCAGCCGACAGGGTGGTTTTACCGGTGCCCGACAGACCGAAGAACAGGGTCACGTCGCCTTCTTCGCCGATGTTGGCAGCGCAGTGCATTGGCAGCACGTCAGCGGCCGGCAGCAGGAAGTTCTGCACGGAGAACATGGCTTTCTTCATCTCACCGGCGTAACGCATGCCGGCGATCAACACTTTCTTCTGTGCGAAGTTGAGGATCACGCAACCGTCGGAGTTGGTGCCGTCACGCTCAGGCACGCACTCGAAGTTGGCCACGTTGAGCACTTGCCACTCTTCACGACCGGCCGGGTTGTACTGGGCCGGGTTGATGAACAGGCAACGACCGAACAGATTCTGCCAGGCAGTCTGGGTGGTCATTTTCACGGCCAGGTAGTGATCTTCCGCCGCGCCTACATGCACGTGGGACACAAAGTGCTCTTGCGCGTTGTTGAATGCTTCTACACGAGCCCACAGCGCGTCGAACTTGTCGGCCGGGAACTTGCGGTTGATCGGGCCCCAGGCGATAGCGGCCTGGGTGGAAGGCTCTTCAACGATGAAACGGTCAACAGGCGAACGACCGGTGCGGTGACCAGTGCGAACAACCAGAGCGCCGGTATCGGCAAGCTCGCCCTCACCGCGGTTCAGGGCTTCTTTTACCAGATCATCAACACTCAGATCGGTGTACACGGCGTTATTGGCTTGCGTCATGAGGTTCCCCGTCGGCCAGTGGCCGAGTGTGCTCCAAACGTTTTGTAGTAGAAAGTCGTGCACTACTACCGCGAAAAAAGTGGGCCGGATTATGCCAGAAAAGCCCAAAAAGAGTAGGGTCCTCCCGTCGTAACGGCGAAATTCCGTCGTTACGCAGTGAATTTACCTGCGCTGAACCGTTTTAGTGCCGGGTATCTGACGGCGTGTCGACGCCTGCGCCAGCGAACAATTGAGCAATATCGGCGGCGTCGAACTCATAACGCTCGTTGCAGAACTGGCAATCGATCTCGACTTTGCCACCTTGTTCGGCCACCAGTGCCTGCGCATCTTCCAGACCCAGACTGACCAGCGCGTTGCCCGAACGCTCGCGTGAGCAAGTGCAACGGAAACGCAGGTTCTGCACATCAAACAGGCGCACCTGCTCTTCATGGTAGAGGCGATGCAACACGGTTTCGTTGTCCAGGCTCAACAACTCATCGGCGGTCAGCGTGCTCGCCAGTGCGGTGAGGTGCTGCCAGCTGGCGGCGCGCTCTTCTTCGTCTTTCAGGCGGTCGGCCGGCAGTTGCTGCAGCAGCATCCCGCGGGCACGACGGCCATCGGCGAACAGCTTGAAGCGCGTGCCGACCTGTTGCGACATGACGAAATAGTTGGTGAAGCATTCCGACAGGGTTTCGCCGTCGAGATCGACAATGCCCTGGTAGCGCTGACCGACAGTCGGGTCGACGGTCAGGGTCAGGTCACCGCCCGGCATCAGGTCGGCAAGGGTCGCATCCGGCGCGATCTGCTCGGCGTTGTAACGCGCCAGGCCTCGGATCTCGCGCTCGCTGGAACATTCGATCATCAGCAGCGGGATCGGCCCTTCGGAACGCGCCTGCAGAATCAGCAAGCCATCGAACTTCAGCGTGCCTACCAGCAACGAGGCGGCCGCCATCAATTCGCCCAGCAGTTGCGCCACTGGCTCCGGGTACGGGTGCTTGGCGAGAACCTCGGCGTAGCTGCGTTCAAGCGCAACCAGTTCGCCGCGCGTGTCGCTGTCATCGAAGATGAAACGTTGGGTGAAATCGGTATCCGCTAGGTCGGTCATAATTTTGGGTATCTGAATGTGGTGACAAAATGGTTACAAGACGTGAAAATTTGCGCTTCTTGGCACTCTTTTTGGTGCCGACTGCTCTGCCATGGGAGGCATTTTATGAACAATCCGGGTTTGTTCCAATCAAGGTGGAACCTCGGCCGGCTGGTTCTGTGCAACGTAGTGCCGTTGGCGCTACTGGCTTTCTGGTTATGGCCTACGGGCAACTCGCTGTGTGTGATTTTCGACGAGTGGCTGTTCCGCTCGCTCAATGCACCGCTGGCCAGCAACCCGATATGGCTCCACATCTGGGCAATTGCAAGTCTGCGCCCATTCGACATCGTTGTCGGACTGATCCTGCTGACGCTGCTGATCAAGGGCGACTGGGTGTTCAAGGCGATTGATGTGCGTCGCGCATTCTTCGGTTTTTTCTCGATCCTGCTGTTGATGGTGGTGATCCGCGCGGTGTTTTCCAAGTTCGCCGATCACATGGACTGGCAACACAGCAGCCCGTCGATGGTGCTGGAAGGCGCGGTACACATCAGCGATTACTTCCCGCACCTGGAGAAAACCTGGGAGCTGAAGGATCGTTCTGGCCAGAGTTTCCCGGGGGATCATGCATCGGTATTGCTGATTTGGGCGCTATTTATGGGCGTGTTCAGTCGTACTGTCGGCCAGTTCCTGACGATCTGGGGTCTGGCGCTGTTGTTCATGCTGCCGCGACTGGTGGCCGGTGCGCATTGGGGGCAGGACGATTACATCGGCGGTCTGCTGCTGGCGGTTTGGGCCTTGGGCTGGGGTTATTACACGCCGTTTGCGTATCACGCCTCGAACTTCTGGTTGAAGGTGACAGCGCCGATATTCGCGCTGCTGGGCAAGTTGCCGCTGGTGTCGCGGATGAGTGTGGTGCGTAGCGCCTGATACCGAGCTGTCTTCGGCGAGGGCTGCGCCCTCGATTCGCGAGCAGGCTCGCTCCCAGATTGAAATGCAATCTCCTGTGGGAGCGAGCCTGCTCGCGAAGAGGCCAGCACCAATAACGCGATTATTCGTCGTTACTGCTACCCCGAAACTTGAACAAATCCCGCCGCTGCTTCTTGCTCGGCTTGCCGTCGGTGCTCACGCCCAACGCACCCGCCTTGCGCATCGCCGCAGCCGCTTCACGCTTGGCAATACTCGCCTCGGTCTCCGCATACAACGTCTGCGCCTCCGGGGCACCACGCCGCACAATCGACAACGCCTCGACCTTCACCGTACGCACTTCAAACCCGGTACGAATCTCGAACTCATCACCGATGCGTGGCTCTTTGCCAGGCTTGCAGCGTTCACCGCGACAATGCACCTTGCCGCTTTCGATCGCCGCTTTGGCCAAGGCACGGGTTTTGTAAAAACGCGCAGCCCACAACCACTTGTCGAGACGGACCTTGTCGTCCTCTTCGCTTTTTTGTGCCATTTGAATTCCTCGTTCGGCCAGTAGTCGGAACTGTACTACCGTTTCTGGCGGGCGCAAGAACTCGGCCCTCCAGATAGACTGTGATCTTGGCCGGCGCGTCGGCATGGAGTGATCGAGTGACTAAATTTCCGTCTTCATTAACCTCGAACCACACCGGTTGCCAGGGCTGCCAGCACAGTGAACCGTTGGGCTTCGATTTTGACTTTGCCTACCAACCTATCGTCGATCTGCGCAACCAGTCGGTTTTCGCCCATGAAGCGCTGGTCCGTGGGGTGCGCGGTGAAGGCGCACTGACTGTGTTGGATCAGGTTACAGAAGACAACCGCTACCGTTTCGACCAGCTCTGCCGGACCCGCGCCATCGAAGGCGCGGCCAATCTAAATATGCAGACACACTTGTCGATCAACTTCATGCCCAACGCGGTCTATCGTCCAGAGCTGTGCATTCGCAGTACGCTCGAGGCGGCAAAAAAACACCATTTCCCGATTGACCGACTGATTTTCGAAACCCTGGAAAGCGAGCACGTAGATAACTATCGCCATTTGACCAATATTCTGCGTGAATACCGCGAATTCGGCTTCAAGACCGCTATCGATGATTTCGGTGCCGGTTATTCGGGGCTCAATCTGCTGGCTGATTTCCAACCGGACCTGATCAAACTCGACATGGCGCTGATCCGCGATGTCGATCAAGACCGTGTTCGTCAGGCGATCGTCCGGGGGATTGTCACAATCTGTGCGGAGTTGGACGTTACAGTCATTGCCGAAGGCATCGAGAGCGCCGGTGAACGGGATTTCCTGGCGGATTGTGGAATTTTTCTGATGCAGGGCTACTGGTTCGCCAAACCTGCATTCAAAGCGTTGGCCCAGGTTTCACCTGAGGCCTGGACGCGTTAATCGTTGGTTTTTTCTATTGAAGACATTTGATCATTTGACCGTTGTCGGTCTGCGCGAGTGGGTGGCGCTCCCTGATCTGGGAGTCGCAGGCCTGCGAGCGAAAATCGACACCGGCGCCAGCACCTCCAGCCTGCACGCCACCGACATCGAACCGTTCGAACGTGACGGTGAAAAGTGGGTGCGTTTCACCGCGCATCTGGGCACGGTGGTGCAGTTGCGTCACCGCCGCTGCGAAGCGCTACTGGTGACGCGCAAAACCATCAAAAGCTCCAACGGCCATGCCCAGGAGCGCTATGTGATCAGCACCACTCTGGCCTTGGGTGATCGGGTCTGGCCGATCGAGTTCACCCTCGCCTGCCGCAAATCCATGCGCTATCGCCTGTTGCTCGGTTCCAAAGCCCTGATCGATGGCCATCTGGTCGTCAATCCGGGCATCAAGTATGTACAAGACAAGCCGGTGTTCCCGGTATCTACCTCCTCCACAGGTGTTGCATGAAGATCGCTGTGCTGTCGCGGAACCCGCGTCTGTATTCCACCCGCCGTCTGGTCGAAGCCGGAACCGAGCGCGGGCATGAAATGGTAGTGATCGACACCTTGCGCGCCTACATGAACATCGCCAGCCACAAGCCGCAGATTCACTATCGCGGCAAACCGCTGGAAGGCTTTGACGCGGTGATTCCACGGATCGGCGCGTCGGTGACGTTCTACGGCTGCGCGGTGTTGCGTCAGTTCGAAATGATGGGGGTATTCCCGCTCAACGAATCGGTGGCCATCGCCCGTTCACGGGACAAGCTGCGTTCGCTGCAACTGTTGTCGCGTCGCGGTATTGGTCTGCCGGTGACTGGTTTTGCGCACTCGCCGGATGACATTCCCGATTTGATCGACATGGTCAACGGTGCGCCATTGGTGATCAAGGTGCTGGAAGGCACCCAGGGTATCGGCGTGGTGTTGTGCGAAACCGCGACCGCTGCCGAATCGGTGATCGAGGCGTTCATGGGCCTGAAGCAGAACATCATGGTTCAGGAGTACATCAAGGAAGCCGGCGGTGCGGATATTCGCTGCTTCGTGGTCGGTGACAAAGTCATCGCGGCAATGAAGCGTCAGGCCAAACCGGGTGAGTTCCGTTCAAATCTGCATCGCGGCGGCAGCGCCAGCCTGATCAAGATTACGCCAGAAGAGCGCATGACTGCGCTGCGTGCGGCCAAGGTCATGGGCCTGGCGGTGGCAGGTGTGGATATCCTGCGCTCCAATCACGGGCCGCTGGTGATGGAAGTGAACTCGTCGCCGGGGCTGGAAGGGATCGAGACCACTACCGGCAAGAATGTGGCGGGGATCATCATTGAGCATCTTGAGAAGAATGGCGGGCCGAATATGACTCGGACCAAAGGCAAGGGCTAGAGCTAAGAGCAGAAGCCCCTCACCCTAACCCTCTCCCGGAGGGAGAGGGGACTGATTGGGGGATGCATAAAAGATACGCCGACCTGATCCTGCTGTGTCGAATCCACAATCGCCCCAGTCTTTCACGTCGATGTATGACGCAAGGCACCTCGGTCTGCCCCCTCTCCCTCCGGGAGAGGGTTGGGGTGAGGGGCTTTTGATCTACACAGCGTCCCTAGGCAACATTAGCCCCAACGGCAACCGCACCCGCGCTTCCAGCCCCCCTCCAGACCGGTTACGCAATTCAACATTGCCGCCATGCATAGAAGCAATCCGCTTCACGATCGCCAACCCCAAGCCCGTGCCCTTCCCGCCCCGTGCACGATCGCCTCGGGTAAACGGGTTGAAGATCGCCTCCAGCTCCGAAGGATCAATCCCCGCACCACGGTCCATCACGCTCAGCACCACATAAGGCGCACTGACGTCACCGGACACATAAGCCGCTACTTCCACGCTACCGCCGGCATGGTTCAAAGCGTTGCCGATCAGGTTGTTGAGCAAGCGTTTCATCGACACCCGACGCAGCGGAAACGGCTGAATCGGCTCCAGACGCAAACGCACCTTCTCTTCATTCTGGTTGTACGGCGCCGCCACTTCGCGCACCAGATCGGTCAGATCCACCTCCTCCACCGACTCGTCGCGACCGTCGCGGATGAACGCGAGGAACTGGTCGAGAATCGCGTCCATGTCTTCGATGTCGCGGACCATGTCATCGGTCAAGTCATTGCGATCGCCCATCAGCTCCAGCGACAGCCGCAACCGGGTCAACGGTGTACGCAAGTCATGGGACACGCCGGCCAGCATCAACTCGCGCTCGCGGCCGGCCTGCTCGACGTCTTCAGCCATCTGGTTGAAGGCGCGATACACCTCGGTCATCTCGCTCGGCGTATCGCTGATCGGCAGACGCACACTGCGACCCTGACCGAGTTGCCGGGCGGCATAGACCAGACGCTTCAAGGGTTGGTTGAGCTGGCTGACGAAAATCCATGCAGATGCCGTCGACAGCAAACCGATGGCGAGGAACCAGCCGAGCACGTTCCAGATTTTCTGGCCACGCAACGGGTGCGGATACAACGGCACCTTCAGCCAACCATCACCGAGACTCGGCGCACGCACCCACAACGCCGGCGGCGAGTGCATGCGCAAACGCACTTCAGTGTCGGCACCGAGTTCCGCCTGCATTTGCCGTTGGTAGATTTCGCTGTACGGCCAGTGCTGTTCGCCTTCCGGCACACCGGCGCCGACCACCCGGATCAGAGTCGCGGCATCAGCGATCTTCGCGCGGTTTTCTTCGTCGGCAGCCCAATAGGCACGCAGCGTCAGGGCGACGCCATGGCTGTATTGGCGATCCACCAGCACGTCCTCGTTCATCAACAGATAAACCAGGGTCAGCGCCTTGGAAAACAGCACGACGATAAGCACCAGCCAAAGGGTGCGGGAGAAAAAGCTTTGGGGGAACCAGACGGGGGTCTTCATCTATAACCGCTACACACTTGCAGGAGCGAGCAATGCTCGCATATTGCGGATTGCGAGTCTGCGGGCACGGCCGTTCGACCAAACCCTGCAGACCCGCTCCTACAAATCACCGATCACTTGGTGGCGGCACCATCGGGAACGAACACGTAGCCCACACCCCAGACAGTCTGGATATAGCGCGGCTTTGATGGATCAGGCTCGATCATGCGGCGCAGACGGGAAATCTGCACGTCGATGGAACGCTCGAGGGCATCCCACTCGCGGCCACGGGCCAGGTTCATCAGTTTGTCGCGGGTCAGCGGCTGACGCGCGTTCATCACCAGGGCCTTGAGTACCGCAAACTCACCGGTGGTGAGCATGTGCACTTCGTCGCCGCGTTTGAGTTCGCGGGTGGCCAGCGACAATACGTAATCACCGAAGGTGACGTTTTCGTCTTCGCTGCCCGGCGCGCCCGGTACCGGTGCGGCCTGACGACGCAGTACAGCTTTGACCCGGGCCATCAGTTCGTCCGGATTGAACGGTTTGGCCAGGTAATCGTCGGCGCCCAGTTCCAGCCCCTTGATACGGCTCATCTCATCGCCCTTGGCG
Source organism: Pseudomonas crudilactis (assembly GCF_013433315.1). Classification (GTDB taxonomy): domain Bacteria; phylum Pseudomonadota; class Gammaproteobacteria; order Pseudomonadales; family Pseudomonadaceae; genus Aquipseudomonas; species Aquipseudomonas crudilactis. Next base: position 235,005 of record NZ_WXVV01000009.1, read on the forward strand.
GTGAGCATGATGATCGGGATCTGGTTGTTCGCGGCCCGCAGACGGCGGCACGCGGTCAGACCGTCTTCGCCAGGCAACATCAGGTCGAGGACGACCAGATTGAAGACTTCACGCGACAGCAGACGATCCATCTGCTCGGTGTTCGGTACGGTACGGGCGCGGTAGCCCTTGCTGACGAAAAAACGTTCCAGCAGGCTGCTTAGGCCCGGATCGTCGTCAACGATGAGAATTTTTTCGCCTTCAGCAGTTTGTGCAGTGCTGCTCATTGGATGCTCCTTTTAGCTCGGCGCGCATTATGGCGTAGCTGCCGTTATACGCACCGTGTGCATTGTTAGCAGATTTTTCCTTCACTGCCAGAAAACCGGGGTTTATGCCTACAGACTGCGACGCCCCCGAATGACAGAACGCTGGTTATAATGCGCGGCGTTTTGTGCCAGGCAACGTCTGAATCGTTACCGCAGGTGGCAGGCTTTTTTTCCTGCCTAGCGCAGTAATTGTTCGATTTCACGGGTCAATGGGCTGCCTTTTGACCCAGGCAGCGGCAATTTTCTAGCCGCTCAACCAGACTCCGGGCCTTTATTTGCGTGCCTGAGAGCCTGATTTCACACTATGTCAGGTGGTTTTATGGACAGCATCAACAGCCGCATTGCCGAGGAACTCGGCGTACGCCCACAACAGGTCGAAGCGGCCGTCGCGCTACTCGATGAAGGCTCTACCGTTCCCTTCATCGCCCGTTACCGGAAAGAAGTCACCGGCAGCCTCGATGACACCCAGTTGCGTCATCTGGAAGAGCGTCTGCGCTACCTGCGAGAACTCGACGAACGGCGCATCAGCATCCTCGCCAGCATCGAAGAGCAAGGCAAACTCACCCCTGCCCTCGAGCGCGACATCAAACTCGCCGACACCAAGACCCGCCTCGAAGACTTGTACCTGCCGTACAAGCAGAAGCGCCGCACCAAGGGCCAGATTGCCCTGGAAGCCGGCCTCGGCGACCTGGCCGACGGCTTGTTCAACGACCCGAACCTGGCCCCGGAAACCGAAGCCGCACGCTTCGTTGATGCCGAAAAAGGCGTGGCAGACGTGAAGGCCGCGCTGGAAGGCGCCAAGTACATCCTCATGGAGCGCTTCGCTGAAGACGCCAGCCTGCTGGAAAAACTGCGTAACTACCTGAAACAGGAAGCGACCCTCAGTGCCCGCGTCATCGCCGGCAAGGAAGAGGAAGGCGCCAAGTTCCGCGACTACTTCGAACACGACGAACCACTGAAAAGCATGCCGTCGCACCGCGCGCTGGCGATTTTCCGTGGCCGCAACGAAGGCATCCTCAGCTCCGCGCTGAAAGTCGGCGACGAGCTGCCGGGCACCATGCACCCGTGCGAAGGCATGATCGGCCAGCAATTCAACATCCAGAACCAGAACCGCCCGGCCGACAAATGGCTCGGCGAAGTGGTGCGCTGGACGTGGAAGGTCAAGCTCTACACGCACCTGGAAACCGACCTGCTCGGCGAACTGCGTGACGGCGCCGAAACCGAGGCGATCAACGTGTTCGCCCACAACCTGCACGACCTGCTGCTGGCCGCCCCGGCCGGCCCGCGCGCAACCCTGGGTCTCGACCCGGGCCTGCGTACTGGCTGCAAGGTTGCCGTGGTCGACTCGACCGGCAAACTGCTCGATCACGCCACGGTCTATCCGCACGTGCCGCACAACAAGTGGGATCAGACCATCGCCATTCTGGCCGCCCTGTGCGCCAAGCACTCGGTCGATCTGATCGCCATCGGCAACGGCACCGCCAGCCGCGAAACCGACAAACTGGCAATCGAGCTGATCAAAAAATATCCAGCGATGAAAATGACCAAGGTCATGGTTTCCGAGGCCGGTGCATCGGTGTACTCGGCGTCGGAACTGGCGGCCAAGGAATTCCCGGATCTGGATGTGTCGATCCGTGGCGCGGTGTCCATCGCTCGTCGTCTGCAGGATCCACTGGCTGAACTGGTGAAAATCGATCCGAAATCCATCGGTGTCGGCCAGTACCAGCACGACGTTTCGCAGCTGAAACTGGCGCGTGGTCTGGACGCTGTGGTCGAGGATTGCGTGAACGCCGTCGGCGTTGATGTGAACACCGCTTCGGTGGCGCTGCTAGCCCGTATCTCCGGCCTCAACGCAACGCTGGCACAGAACATCGTCGCGCACCGCGACGAGCACGGCGCGTTCAAAACCCGTGCAGCGCTGAAGAAAGTCGCGCGTCTGGGCGAAAAAACCTTCGAACAGGCAGCCGGTTTCTTGCGCGTGATGAACGGCGATAACCCGCTGGATTCGTCGGCAGTGCACCCGGAAGCCTATCCGCTGGTGCAGCGCATTGCCGCTGAAACCGACCGTGATATCCGTTCGCTGATCGGCGATGCAAGCTTCCTCAAGCGTCTGGATCCGAAGAAATTCACCGACGAGACCTTCGGTCTGCCAACCGTCACCGACATCATCCAGGAACTGGAAAAGCCGGGCCGCGACCCGCGTCCTGAGTTCAAGACGGCCGAGTTCCAGGAAGGCGTCGAAGATCTGAAAGACCTGCAACTGGGGATGATCCTCGAAGGCGTGGTCACCAACGTGACCGCGTTCGGCGCATTCGTCGATATCGGCGTGCATCAGGACGGTCTGGTGCACATCTCGGCGCTGTCGGAGAAGTTCATCAAGGATCCGCGCGAAGCGGTAAAGGCCGGAGACGTGGTCAAGGTGAAAGTCATGGAAGTCGACATTCCACGCAAACGCGTCGGCCTGTCGATGCGCATGGGCGACACCCCGGGCGAGAAGATCGACGGTGCCCGTGGCTCGCGTCCGGGCTCGGCGCAGCGCCAGCCTTCGAACAATGCGCCACGCAAGGAAACCGCGACCGCCGCGCCAGTGAACAACGCGATGGCCTCACTGTTCGCCAACGCCAAGCAGTTGAAGAAACGTTGATGGAGATTCCGGCCGGGCTCGTCGAGAGCGCGTTTTTCAAGCTGTTGGGCTGCCGCCTGCACAGCCTGGAAACCGGGGTGGCGCAAGTCGCCCTGGTGCTGGAACCGGAACTGCGCAATCGCGGCGGCAAATTGCACGGTGGCGCGCTGTTCAGTCTGGTCGACATCGCCATGGGGCTGGCCTGTTCCAGCACCCACGGCTTCGATCAGCAGAGCGCGACCATCGAGTGCAAGATCAACTATATCCGCGCCGTTTCCGACGGTGAGGTGCTGTGCACGGCACGGGTGATTCACCCGGGCCGGCGCACGTTGGTGGTCGAAGCCGACGTGATGCAGGGCGACAAACTGGTCGCAAAAGCGCAAGGCACCTTCGCTGTCCTGTAGCTTGTGGTCATCAATTTGAGTTAATTTCGGCGCTGTGATCGCAGCGTCGAGCTTTTCTGTGGGAGCGAGCTTGCTCGCGAAGAGGGCGTTTCAGTCAGCCTCAAGTCGCCTGACACTCCGCCTTCGCGAGCAAGCTCGCTCCCACAGTTCGCGTGCATCCGCCAGATTCAGGGAATGAAGTTGGCGATTCAATGGGGGCTTACAGGCCCGAAAAACCAGGCGAAAACGCCAGTTTCAACTTCACCCTTGTAGACCGTCCTGCCCACCCCCATATTGGGGCGACTGACGCGTGAAGGAATCCAAATTGAGCGAACTTCTCAACCGCCGCCTGGCTCTGCTCGGCGAGCGCGCTAACCTCTCTCTGCTCGAGCAGTGCCTGCACGGTATCGAACGTGAATGCCTGCGCGTGACCAGCGAAGGTCGCCTGGCGCAAACGCCGCACCCCGAAGCCTTGGGTTCCGCGCTGACCAACGAACAGATCACCACCGACTACTCTGAGTCGCTGCTGGAATTCATCACGCCCGCCCTGCCGGATCCAGCCGACACACTGGCGAGCCTGGACAAGATTCACCGCTTTGCCTACAGCAAGCTCGGCACCGAGTACCTGTGGAGTCCATCGATGCCGTGCCCGTTGCCGGCCGAGGAAGACATCCCGATCGCCTACTACGGCACCTCCAACATCGGTCAGCTCAAGTACGTCTACCGCAAGGGCTTGGCCCTGCGCTATGGCAAGACCATGCAGTGCATTGCCGGGATTCACTACAACTTCTCCCTGCCGGAACAGCTCTGGCCACTGCTGCGCGAAACCGAAGGTTTTGTCGGCACTGACCGCGACTTCCAGTCGTTTTCCTACATCGCGCTGATCCGTAATTTCCGTCGCTACAGCTGGCTGCTGATGTACCTGTTCGGTGCCTCACCAGCGCTGGACGCCGGTTTCCTGCGCGGTCGATCGCATCAACTGGAACAACTCGACCCGGACACCCTGTATCTGCCGTACGCGACCAGCCTGCGCATGAGCGACCTCGGTTACCAGAGCAACGCCCAGGCCGGTCTGACGCCGTGCTACAACGATCTGGCGAGCTACACCGACAGCCTGCGCAAAGCCGTGGCCACGCCGTACGCACCGTACGTTGAAGTCGGCACGCACCAGGATGGCGAGTGGGTGCAACTCAACACCAACATCCTGCAGATCGAAAACGAGTATTACTCCAACATCCGCCCGAAACGCGTGACCTACACCGGCGAGCGGCCGATTCAGGCGCTGGTGGCCCGTGGCATTCAGTACGTCGAAGTGCGTTGCCTGGACATCAACCCGTTCCTGCCGATGGGCATCGACCTCACCGAGTCGCGGTTCCTCGATGCGTTCCTGCTGTATTGCGCGCTGAACGACAGCCCGCTGCTGACCAACACCTCGTGCGGCAACGCCACCTCGAACTTTCTCAGCGTGGTCAAGGAAGGCCGTCGTCCGGGCCTGCAATTGCAGCGTGACGGTCAACCGGTCGAGATGAAGGCATGGGCGGCCGAACTGCTGGAACAAATCGCCCCGCTGGCGGCGTTGCTGGATCAGAGCCATGGCGGCGATGCGCACAGCAAGGCGCTGGATGCGCAACTGGCCAAGGTCAGCGATCCGTCTCTGACGCCTTCTGCGCAGGTGCTGGCGGCGATGGCTGAGCATAAGGAAAGCTTTGCGCAGTTCTCCCTGCGTCAGAGTCAGGCACATGCCGAGTTCTTCCGTAGCGAGCCACTGGCGGCGGATGAGCAGGCGAAGTTTGAGGAGCTGGCGCGTACTTCGCTGGCCGCGCAGGCTGAGCTGGAGCAGAACGAAGTGGGCGATTTTGATGTGTTTGTCGGGTCGTATCAGGCGAGTATTTTGGCGATCAGTAACTGAAGAGCCCCTCACCCTAACCCTCTCCCAGAGGGAGAGGGGACTGACCTGATCTGGCTTAATGATTCTGGACACCCCTAAAGGGCGTTAATCTACGCCCAACGACGAGGTGTGATTTGACCAGACGATATTTTTCGACAGATTTCAAACGGGATGCGGC
>NZ_WXVV01000010.1 GCF_013433315.1 Pseudomonas crudilactis
TCTCCCTGAAGAGAGGGAGCCGATTTGTGGGCTTTTCAAAACCAGAGTTCGGTTCGATATCTCAGGTCGGCGTATTTCAACCAGACACCTCGGTCAGTCCCTTCTCCCTGAAGAGAGGGAGCCGATTTGTGGGCTTTTCAAAACCAGAGTTCGGTTCGATATCTCAGGTCGGCGTATTTCAACCAGACACCTCGGTCAGTCCCTTCTCCCTGAAGAGAGGGAGCCGATTTGTGGGCTTTTCAAAACCAGAGTCGACTCGATATCTCAGGTCGGCGTATTTCAACCAGACACCTCGGTCAGTCCCCTCTCCCTCTGGGAGAGGGCTAGGGTGAGGGGCTTTGGCTTTCCCGCCCATGCGCCGCATCCGCCAATTGACCGGTATCGACTCGCACAAACACCGAATCACCCACCGCCGTCAGCACATCCCCCGCATACACCTCACAAATCACTCGTGTCTTGCGCCCAACCTCACCCTCGACTTTCGCCCGCAAAACCAGCGGCACGCCCATCGGTGTCGGCTTGATGAACTTGATCCCAAGGTTACCGGTGACACAGTCAATACGCGGCAGGCTGCCGGGTTCGCGGTTCTCTGCGCGGTAGTGGTAGGCCATGACTGTCCAGTTGGAATGGCAGTCGACCAGCATCGCGATCAAACCGCCGTAGACCAGATCCGGCCAGCCGCAATACTTGGCGTCCGGCAGGTGTTCGGCGATCACGTGCACGCCGTCTTCGTGCCAGTGGCTTTTGACGTGCAGGCCGTGCGGATTACGGCCGCCGCAGCCGTAGCAAACGCCTTCTGGCGCGGCGAGGTCTTGCAGGGGAATATCGAGGCTGGACATGGTTTTTATTATCCTGGCGTGGTGAGGCCGGTCAGGCGCAAGCGATTGCGTCCGCCGCGTTTCGATTCGTAGAGGGCGGCGTCGCCTTGTTCGATCAGTGCCGTCAGATTGGCGGGCGCTTTGTCGAACAGGCTGGCGCCGATGCTCAGGGTCACGGCCGCGGTAGTGGGGAATGTCTGTGAGGTGGTGCTCAGAAACTGCTCGCGCAATGTATTGCCCAGTTCCATGACGCGCTCGCCTGATGTGCTGTTGAGCAGGATGACAAACTCGTCACCGCCCAGACGCGCCGTCAGCGCATTGCGCGGCAGCACCGAGCGGATCATCTCGCTAAGTGCGATCAGCAAACGATCCCCGGCGGTGTGGCCGTACTGGTCGTTGACCAGTTTGAAGTTGTCGATGTCGATCAGCAGCAGGGCGCCGGGATGCTCCGTCGACACCTGTTCAAGCAGGCGCGGTGCGCGTTTTTCCAGGGCGCGGCGGTTGTACAGGGCGGTCAGCGGATCACGCTCGGCGAGGCGGGCGATCTGTTTTTCCCGGCGATAGCGCTCGGTGCCGGTCATCGACAGGGCGATCAACATGATCGCCATCGCACCCTCGACCAGAGAAATCTGGATGATCACGCCACGAAACGCCGCCAGATCGATCAGCGTGCCGGGGATCACCACCGTCAGGGCTTTGGCCACGTAGAAAATCCCGTGACCGAGCAGCACATAGCGCAGCTGCACCGCGCCGACGCTCAACGACTTGCCGTGGGGACGCAGCAGTGAGCTGGCCTTGAGGGTCGCCAGCGCCACCAGCAACGAATTGGCCGCCAGCATGACCTTGGACCACAGCGGCCCGTCCGGCAGCAACAGCATGACCAGCCAGGTGACGAAGATCAGGTACCAGGCCGGCGACAACCGTATCTGGGTAAAGCGTGCCACGCCGAGCAGGAACAGGAAATGCGCGGTTACCAACAAGCCGTTGGCGAACCAGATGCCGATCAATAAAAAGCCGCTACTGCGCAGCAGGGCCAGGGTGGAACCGACGGTGATGGTGGCGAAACCGGCGCTCCAGAACAGCAGCGAAGGCTCACGAATGCTGCGCCATTCGATCGCCAGATACAGCGCGGCGGCGGCTGCGAGGGCAATGGAAATGGTCAACATCGTAGGTGGGTCGAGCGGCATTTCTTGATGCGCCTGTCTGATTGGCAGTGAGACCGGCGATTGTAAGCGTTCGGGCGGTTTTTTCGCAGAGGTCGTGTTGCCGCGCAGACCGCTGGCAGCGGGGAGGGCGCGGCAGGCATCTACCGCCGCGCCGATCCGTTATTGACTGGCGTCGAGCACTACGCGATAGCGCGCCTTGCCGCTGCGTAAATGGTCGACGGCCTCGTTGACCTTGCTCATGGGAAACATCTCGACCTGCGGCAGAATCTGATGCCGCGCGCAAAACTCGAGCATGGTTGCCATGGTCGCCGGCGAACCCACCGGGGAGGCGGAAAGGGATTTCTGTTGGGGAATCAGATTGAACACGTGCACCGGAATCGCGCTGGGCACGATGCCGACGAAGTGCAGGCGGCCGTTGGCGCGCAGCGTGGCGAGCATGGCGGTCCAGTCGAGGTCGGCGTTGGCGCTGACCAGCAGGAAGTCCAGCGTACCGGCAATCGCATTCAGCGCGTTGCTGTCGGTCGAAGCCACGACGTTGTGCGCGCCGAGGCGTTTGGCTTCGTCCTGCTTGTTCAGTGATGAGGTAAACGCGGTGACTTCGCAGCCCCAAGCGTTGAGAAAACGCAAAGCCAAATGGCCTAGGCCGCCAATCCCGACCACGCCGACGCGGTCAGTGGGTTTGACGCCAAATTGCAGCAGCGGATTGAACACCGTGGAACCGGCGCAAAACAATGGCCCGACCATCGCCGGATCGAGATTGTCCGGCACCGGAATCGCCCAGGCCCAATGCGAGCGCAGGCGGTCGGCAAAACCGCCGTTGCTGCCAATGATCGTTGGTTGCGCAGTGCCGCACAGTTGTTGCGAGCCGGAGATGCACGACGAGCAGTGCATGCAGCTGCCCTTGTACCAGCCGATGCCTACTCGCTGACCCATCTTCAGGCCGCGCACCTGCGGGCCCATGCGCACGATTTTGCCGACGGCTTCGTGCCCCGGCACAAACGGATAGCGGCTGATGCCCCAGTCGTTGTCGATCAGCGATTGGTCGGAGTGGCAGACCCCGCAGTATTCCACGGCGATTTCTACGTCTTCTTCGCCCAACGTGCCGGGATCAAAGCTGTAACGCTCCAGTGGTGCACCGGCCGCAGTGGCGGCCCAACCGTTGAAAGTAGTGGGTTCGGTGTTGCTCATGGGGCACCTCCGGTTCGACTGACGGGGACAGCAGCCCGGCAAGTCTAGTCGGTCATGGCGTGGGCGCGAGCCAGGTGTCGACGACGCGGCGATCGAGTTCTTCCCAGTAGGCCATGCCCAGCACGCGGGTGGTGTTCAGGCCGCGCAGGTAGCCGCGCAACTGATTGGCGGTGTCTGTGATGAGCTGTGGGTTGGTGGTGTCCTTGTCCAGCAATACACTTTCGTACTGAACCAGATACTCGGCCACACGCTCGCGAAAATCGGGCAGAACGGCGTCACGGATCAGGTCAAACGTTCTCAAGGCGAACTCCTCATTTCATGTTTTTCTCGTTGTAGTTGAGTGTGTATCAGTCTGCACATCGCGCAACTATTGCTAGAAGTAATAGTGACCATCAAGAAACGCAAGTTCTGCTTTGTCGGTAAACGGCGGAAAATCGCCTTCATCGAACACGCACTCAAGGAATTTGCGCGATGAACACATTGACTCGACTGGCTTTGGTCGCCCTGCTGACGGGCGGAGCACTCTTCACTGCACCGACGTTCGCAGCCGATGCCGGGTCGTGTCACTTCCAGACTCTCACCGGCAGCAGCGCGACATTGCAGCATTCGCAAACCGTCGGCGTGTTGCTCAGCGAGAACACCCTGGACAATCTGCAATACCTTGAGCGTTACCACGACATGGCGGTCAACGGCGCGAAAGATGCGCTCGACTCGCGAATTCGTGAAGCCTTCGTCAGCAGTTCCGATCCGGAACTGGCCATCGACTGGCTGGTGAGTTCGCTGCAACAACAGTTCTTGTCGGTGACCGTTTACGACAACCTCGATGCGCTGGTGCAGGCGCATCCGGACGTGGTGGTGAAACTCGACACCTTCAATCGCTTGCTGACGCAGCAAAACAGCCTCGTCGAAGCACGTTTCACTGCACGCTTCTATGACGCCGACCTGCAATACATCGGCAAGGCTGAAGGTGCTGTCGAGAAACAGTTGCCATCGGTCTGGGTGCATAACCAGGCGGCACCGGCCATCGCTGCGCAGATCGATAAACAGCGTGACCTGCAACTCAACGCCTTGAAGCAATTCGATGTGTCGCTCAAGGCGCTGGTGGCGTCGAGCTGAACACTTAAAACATAAATGGCGACGGCGGCTCCGTGAGGCTGAACCGTTGCCGGTTGAACCGAACCTTTATTTTCAGGATGACACCGATGCGTCTTTTCTTTGTGCCTGCTCTGGCCGTTGCCTCTTTGCTGCTCGCCGGTTGCGCTTCGGCGCCGAATAATCCGAGCCTGACGTTGCAGACCAGCAAGACGCCTGCGCAGTACGCTGATTGTGTTGTGCCGAAGTTGCAGGGTAGCGCGTTGCACCCGACGGTTTCGCAGACTCAGCGCAGTTACCGGATTGTGGTGCCGAGCAAGGTTTCGGCTGACAACGTGCTTGAGGCTTATAAAGCCGGGAATGGCGGCAAGGTGTTTATCTACGAGCGGCATTTGTTGGCTTCGAATCTGTTGCCTTCGAGTTTTGAGCGGGCTGCGCAGGATTGCATCTGATTTTGGCTTTTGTACGTATTTGACTGAGCTCCTTTGGTTGGCCGCAACCAACCAATTTTTTGCCTCGCGCCCTTGTGTGGTTGCGGGGTTTTTTTTTGTTTGGGCTTGGCGGCCTTTGGGCCGACCATGTTCCTGGGGTTTTGGGGGTATATCCGTTGCTTCGGGTGGTGCGCCTGGCGGTTTCGCTCTTACAGCGAGTCCCTTTGGCAAACGCCCCAAAGGAACCAAAGGTCTGGGCCCCGGCGTTCGGCCCTCGCCGTGGCTCGGGTTCCTTCGTTACGGTATATATCCCTCCACTCAGCCTGCCGAAGGGGCCAGCACGGCAAGATCAACAGCTGCAGCCGAGCTAACGCTCATCCTGTTGAGTGGTGGAAGAGCGTGCGGCCGGCTTTGGGTTTGTGCTGGATTTGCCCCTCACCCCAGCCCTCTCCCGAGGGAGAGGGAGCCGATTTGTGGGCTTTTCAATGCCTCAGTTCGACTCGGTATTTCACGTCGGCGTACCTCTCACAATCACCTCGGTCAGTCCCCTCTACCTCTGGGAGAGGGCTAGGGTGAGGGGCTTTTGATTGGATCTGCTGCTGAGCTTGAATTCAGCTCGGTATTTCACGTCGGCGTACCTCTCACAATCACCTCGGTCAGTCCCCTCTCCCTCCGGGAGAGGGCTAGGGTGAGGGGCTTTTGATCTGGGTTATCCGGCAGGTTGCTGTAACATGCGGCATCTTCACTCTTGCGAGCAGCGAAAATGGATTCTCACTCGATATTGACCTTCACTCTGGTCGCCGCAATTGCCATTGCCAGCCCGGGGCCGGCGACTTTGATGGCGATCAACAATAGTCTGGCTCACGGGCAGCGCAGCACGATCTGGTCGTCGCTGGGTAATGCCAGTGGTCTGTTCTGTCTGTCGGCGGCGGCGATGTTGGGGTTGGGGGCGTTGCTGGCCAGTTCGGAAATTCTGTTTAACGCAGTGAAGATCATCGGTGCCGGGTATCTGTTCTACCTCGGCGTCAAGCAGCTGTTCAAAAAGGGCCCGATGCTGCCGGAGGGTGTCGAAGGGGAGGCGAGCAAGGTGCGGCCGACTCGCGGCAAGCTGTACAAGTCGGCGTTCCTGACGGCGGTGACCAACCCCAAGGCGACGATGTTTTTTACTGCGTTGTTTCCGCAGTTCATCGATCAGGGTGCTGCGCTGCTGCCGCAATTTCTGATCCTGACTTCGATTTTCATGGCGCTGTCGGTGTCGTCACTGAGCGTGTACGCCGCGTTGGCCTCCCGCGCCAAGGGCGTGCTGACCCGGCCGGCCTTGTCGCGTTGGGTCAGTCGTGTGGTCGGTTCAACGTTCATCGGTTTTGGCGCGGCGATTCTGACGATGCGTCGGCAGACGGTCTAAACCCATTTGAACCGGGCCGGGAATCTCGCCACAAAGCAGGTGCCCGACTCGCTGTTTGAGGACACGCTCAAGGTGCCGTTGTGTGCCGTGGCGATCTGCGAGGCGATATAAAGCCCCAGCCCCAAGCCTTCGCAACGTTGCCCGGCTTCGGCGCGGGAGAACGGTTCGAACAGCAATGGCATCAGGTGTTCGGGAATCGGCGTGCCCTGATTGGTCAGCGAGAGGACAATTTCGTCGCGCTCGGCGTAAGCCTTGAAAATGATCGGCGTGGCGTTCGAACCGTGGGTAACAGCGTTCCCCAGCAGGTTGGAGAGCAATTGGCTGATGCGCAATGCATCGCAATAGACGCCCGCCGGCACCTCCAGCTCCGCGATGAACGTTGCCTGCGGATGCGACGCTTGCACCTCGGCAAGGGTCAGTTGCAGCGTGTGTTGCAAGTCGTCGACCAGCCTACGCTGCACGGGAATCCCGCCGCCCAGGCGTCCACGGGCAAAGTCGAGGATGTTTTCGATCAGCACGCCCATGCGCACCGAGCTGTTGCGGATCGCCGAAATCAGATTGAGTGAGCGCTTTTCTTCGGTTTTGCTTTCCAGCAGGTCAGCGCTCATGCGAATGGCGCTCAGCGGTGTGCGCAGGTCGTGGCCCAACACCGCAATGAACTGCTCGCGCAGGCGCCCCAGCTCATTGGCGTTGCTCAGTTCGACCTTGGTTGCCTCAAGATGACTTTGCGTATCGAGGCTCATGGCAATCAGTTGGGCGAAGAGGGTGAGCGTCTTGGCGATGGCCGGTTCGTCCAGGTTGGCGGGCACGGAGTCGATGGCGCAGAGGGTGCCGAAGAAGTCGCCATTGGCTTTGACGATGGGGATGGAAATGTAACTCTCCAGTCCATAGGTTTTCGGTGTGTGGTGCAGGGAAAAGATCGGATGCGCGCTGGCGTGACCGAAAATCACCGGCTGCTGATGCTGGCGGATCTCATGGCAAATGGTCGACTCAAGCACCAGTTCGCCACCGGGTTTGAGCCCGAAATCAATCGAATCATCGACGGCGCAGGCCACCCAGTTTCGGTCAGTGACGCGGGCAACTGCAGCGAAACGCATGCCGGTGAGGTGCTTGACCATGCTCAGGATGACCGGCACTGCATCAATGCTGCGGATGGCGTCGATGTCGGGGGTGAATACCGGATTGGTCATGGACGATGCTTCTTGAAGAGTTCGCTCAGAGACTATCTGTTATTGCCAGGCATGACTAATGCGGTAATCAAGAAAGAACAAGGGCGCCACGGATTTCCCGGGCGCCCTTGTGTTTTATTGCCGGTGCGACTCAGAACTTGTACTTGGCCGTCAGCATATAACTGCGCGGGTTGCCGTAGTTGTCGTTGGAACCCCAGGTGACATTGGAGCCGATGGCGGAGTAGTAGACGCGATCAAAGATATTGTTCGCGTTGACCTGCAGATCCAGGTGTTTGTTGACTTCGTACCCAGCCATCAGGTCGGTCACCGCGTAGCCACCCTGTTCGAGGCGATAGCTGCCGTTATTGGCCAGGGCGACATCGTTGTACATCCGGCTCTGCCAGTAAACGTTACCCCCCACGCGCAGGTGTTGCAGCGGACCCTGGAAGCGGTACACGGTGGAGACCTTGAACAGATGCTCTGGCGTGTCTGTTTCGAAACGCTGATTGTTGTTGGCAGGGTTTTCGTCCTTGATGTAGTGCGCACGGGTGTAGGTGTAGCCGGCGCCGACCTGCCAGTTGTCCGTCAGGGCGCCTTGCAGTTCCATGTCGACGCCTTGGCTGCGTACTTTGCCCGATGACCCGTAGCAGGTCAGGACCGGGCAACCGAACTGATTGTCCGCCAGGGTGGCGCGGCCGGTCTGGTCCATCTGGAACACCGCCAGACTGGCGTTGAGGGCGCCGTCGAAGTACTCGCCCTTGATGCCGACTTCGTAGTTTTCACCGACGATCGGCTCGAGCACTTTACCGCCGAGGTCCTTCTGGGTCTGCGGGGTGAAGATGTCGGTATAGCTGGCGTACACCGAGTAGTGGTCGTCGAGCTTGTAGATCAGCCCAGCATAGCGGGTGAGGTTCTTGGTGACCTTGTAGTCGCCATCGGCGGTGCGGTCATCGTAGTCATACCAGTCGAGACGGCCGCCGAGGATCAGCGTCAGCGGGTCGGCCAGGCTCAGGCGGGTGGTCAGGTACACGGCGTCCTGGGTGGTGACGGTGCGGGTTTTGCCGTCCCGCACGAAGTCGGGTTTTGGCGCGCCAATCGGCCAGGCGGTGGTGTACGGGTCGTATTCCTTGGTGGTCGCGTCATACACGCGGTTGCTGGCGCCGACGACCAGTTCATGGCTGCGGCCGAACGCTTCGAATGGGCCACTGGCGAATACGTCGAGCGAGCGCTGTTTGTCGGTGTGATGGGATTGATAGGCCGTGGTTTCCAGCGGGCCGGCGTAGCGCGACAGGTAAGTCCCGGAGAACTCGCCGTCGAGTGTCGAGGTCGAGCCGGCGACGTGCAGTTTCCAGTCGTTGTCGAAACGATGTTCCACTTCACCGAACACCGTGTCGATTTGCAGCTTGCGGTTTTCCCAATCGGTGCCCGGATAGGTGGAGCGAGGCAGGTCGAGGTGATGGCCGTTGGTGCCGATCGGCAAGCCGCCCCAGAAATAGTTGGTCTGTTCATTCTGCCGCGAGAAACCGAGGGTCGCGGTGGTGCTGTCGCTCAGGTCGGCTTCACCGATGGCGTAGAACAAGCCATGGTCGTTCTCTTCCTTGTCGCGGAAGCTGTCGGCGCCCTGATAGGAGCTGACCACGCGGCCGCGCAAGGTGCCGCTTTCGTTCAACGGGCTGGACGCGTCGATTTCGCCACGGTAGTCATCCCAACTGCCGGCGGCGCCGGTGAGGGTCACGCGTTGATCGGCAGTCGGGCGTTTGCGCACCAGGTTGATCGCCGCCGAAGGATTGCCGGCACCGGTGACCAGACCGGTCGCACCACGGACGATTTCGACGCGGTCGAACATCGCCAGATTGGGTTGCACTGCCATCGAGAACGGCGAGTACGAACTCGGCAGGCCGTCGTACATGATGGTGTCGATGTCGAAACCGCGCGAGCTGTACGTCTGCCGACCCGGGCCGCTGGCCTGGCTGAGGAACAACCCCGGCGTGCCTTTCACCACGTCGTTGATGCTGGTCATGTTCTGGTCGTCCATCCGTTGACGGGTAATCACCGTCACCGCCTGAGGCGTTTCGCGCATGGTCAGCGACAGCTTGGTTGCCGTGCGCATCGGGCCGGTGGTGTAGGACTGAGTGTCTTCGGTAGTGCTGCTCATCTGGGTGGCGTCGATTTCGGTGGCGTCCAGTTCCAGCGTGGCCGGGGCGGCTTTGACAGGCGTGGCGGGCGTTATCTCATCGGCCAGCGCCGGTGCGATGCTGGCCATGCAGACGGCGAGCGCGAGAAGGTTCGGTGAAAGGTTCGAGCGACGGTGAATGGTGTGAAACGACATCAATTTGCTTCCCCAAATGATACGAAAACGAATCTAGTGCGAGTGCGTGTAGGAATTATTCGCATTAGTCTGTCAGATCATTCCGGGTGAAGAAAGCCGTACGGCTCAGTTAGTTAATGAATTTTTCACACTTGTGCGACCGCTCTGCGTCGCGGGTTGGCGCAGGGTCGTGGTTTTTTGGGGGGCGAATGAGGTGCAGCAGACCGCTCACAAAGGTCTGTGATCGGCGCTGCTGACGGTCTTGCTCAGTGGATGCATGTGGCGAAAAGCGTTGTCAGTTCAGATCGCTGGCGTCGTGCCGCTCGGGCACTTGAGTTGCCTCATCGCCCCACGTACGGTTGACCCGTTGCCCGCGAATCACCGCCGGTCGTTGAGCGATGTCCTCTGCCCAGCGCTGCACATGGGTGTATTCGTGAGCCGCCAAAAACTCGGCCGCCGAGTAGACATTGTTGCGCACCAATTGCCCGTACCACGGCCAGACCGCGATGTCGGCAATGGTGTAACTGTCGCCGGCCAGATAAGCACTTTCGGCCAAGCGCCGATCAAGCACATCCAGTTGGCGCTTGGCTTCCATGGTGAAGCGGTTGATCGGGTACTCCATTTTTTCCGGTGCGTAGGCATAGAAATGCCCGAAACCGCCGCCCAGATACGGCGCCGAGCCCATCTGCCAGAACAGCCAGTTCAACGTTTCGGCACGGCCGGCCGGGTCTTTCGGCAGGAAGGCGCCAAATTTTTCCGCCAGATACAGCAGGATCGAACCCGACTCGAACACACGAATCGGTGGTTCAACGCTTCGGTCCAGCAGCGCCGGGATTTTCGAATTCGGATTGATCTCGACAAACCCGCTGGAGAACTGATCGCCTTCGCCAATGCGGATCAGCCACGCATCGTACTCGGCACCGTTGTGACCCAACGCCAACAGCTCTTCGAGCAGAATCGTCACTTTGACGCCGTTGGGCGTGGCCAGTGAATACAGCTGCAAAGGATGCTTGCCGACCGGCAGCGTCTTGTCATGGGTAGGACCGGCAATCGGCCGATTGATACTGGCGAACTGGCCACCGGACGGGGCTTCGTTTTTCCAGACCTGGGGCGGAACGTACGGCGTTTTGCTCATGTAAGGGGCCTCATCGTTGGCGAGTGGAAAAATACCTGCTGAGAATAGACAGGACACCACAGAACCCGCTTCCTGTTCCAGAGCGCGATGGATTTCTGTGCTTGCAATTGCCCGCTGCACTGAGACTGGCCAAATCACCACGGCCGTTCGAGAACTGCGCCAACAGCACAGCCTTCAGGACATGGCTGAGTCAGGTCGACGGTGATTTGCACCGCGATTGATCGGTCGCATCAGTCATTTCGCGCGCAGGTAGCGAACCCATTCGCTGGCTTTCCTGAGGCCATAAAAACTAAGGATCGAGACGGCGATCACTGCGATCATCGGCCCGATCACACCCAGCCCTGTGGTCACCTGGGTGTAGGCAGCGAGGGCCAGGGCAAGCACCGCATAGCCGGCGAGGTACTTCCTGTAGGCGATCAAGAGCATTGGCACCATCAGGACGACGAACAGATGAGTGGAGATGGTGATCAGGATTTCTGCGGTCAATTGAACAGGCACGCTGCCCATGGATGCCTGAGCCATGGTTATTTCGGCGTCGTACAGCAACATCTGCAGCGCAATGACGGTTATTGCGGCCGTTACCAGCGCAGAGAAGGCCGCTATTTTTGAGCGTTTCATCTGATCTCCAAAGGGTGAAGCAACGTCTGATGAATGAATCTTTCAGGCTCAGCGCTGTGGCCATTGATCCTTGATTTCAAACCATGGCGCCTTCGATGTCACTTCGACGTGTTGCTGTTTTTCGGTGGTGAACGTTGTGTCCAGCGTACCCAGCGCTACGGAGATCCAGCCGCTGTATTGGCCTTGATTGTTTGCCCAGAACAGCGACGAGCCGCAGTTCAGGCAAAACTGCCGTTGTACCGATTGCGAAGACTGATAGGCCTTGAGCTGTTCGGCGCCCTCCAGCAATTCCAGATTCTGGCGCAGCACGCTGCCATAGCTGGCGAACGCCGCGCCGTGGCTTTTGCGGCATTGGCTGCAATGGCAGTGCGAAAGTGCTTTGGGCCGTGAGCGAATCTGGTATTTCACCGCTCCGCACAGGCAGCTGCCCCGGAAGGTCTGAGGGGAGGGCGTCAGCATTGTTATCGGGGATCCTGGTAAGTGATGGCTGGTTTCAAGCGGTCAGGTGGCGGCGCCAGAAACCCGGTGATCAGGGAAATCACCTGTTGCTGGATCTCTGCGCGTGGGCGGCCACCCTCGCCATCGGTGCAGATAATGCTGTCGCCCGGCACATCTTCGTCGAGCATGGGCATGGCGCCAGGTTTGCAGATTGCCATGAAACTGAAGTGACTGGCGTCGCCGATCTCGACGAAACGCGATGAGGTTTTTGGCAGGCGTTTGGCGAGGTCGACGGATTCCAGTTCAGCGGGCAGTTCTTTCGACGGCACGCCGGCAGCGATGACGAGGATCGGTACGGGGTAGGCCGCGAGGCTGGCGTCGGTCATCCCGCGCGACAGGCCCAGATCCAGTGAAACCACGGCAGTGACGCGCTTGTCACGCCAATCGGCGGCCAACCGGGCTTTCGATTGCGCGGTGCTCGCTGTGTTCATCTGCTGGTACGCCGTGCAACTGGACAGTTGCGGATGGACTTTGCAGTCTTCGGCAAAACGCTCGGGGTCGAAGCGTGCGCCGCCGGCTTCGAGCACGGTCCAGCCGCCGAGAGAATGGCCGACGATGGCAATGCGATCCTTGGCCACCGCGCCGAATTTTTCCGGTTGCGCCGTCACCGCATCGATGGCGCGGCTCAGGTCGACGGGACGTTGCCACAACAGCGCCGCGGCTTGCGGGCTGCGATCGCGACTGGTGGTGCCGGGGTGGTTGACCGCTGCGACGATGTAACCCTGATGGGCCAGCGCACTGGCCAGCCAGGTCTGGTTGATCCAGCTTCCGCCGTTGCCGTGGGAAAGCACCACCAATGGATGCGCGCCGCTGGCGGCGGGGGCATCGAGCACCGCAGGAGCGCCGACGAATACCGGGTTGTCGCCGAACAATTGAGGCTTCGCATCGTTGGTCGCACTCGGGTACCAGACGACCATTTCCACCGGGCGCTCATTGTTCGGATCCGCCAGCGTGGCGTACTGGAAACCGACGGGGCGGGTGTCAGCGAATACGTAGCTGCTGAAGCAGATCAATAGCAGAGCGCCAAAAGACTTTTTCATTGTTGTTATCTTCCGTGATGGGCCGGACGGGCGTGGTGGACTTTGCCCGATTTCGCGCACTTCGGCGAGCCTCTTTGAGCCCTGCGTCTTAAACATTTTCCAGCGGCCAGCGCGCGGCCAGATGCGCGGTCAGATAATCCAGAAAGGCTTTGACCTTCGGCGTCATTGCCGCGCGCTCCTGCACGCAGGCGTAGATGTCCATCGGCTGGACGACGCTGTGTTCAAGCAGCGACACCAGTTGCCCGCTCGCCAGATAAGGTGCAGCCACAAACTCTGCCAGCCTTGTGATCCCGGCGCCGTGGACCGCCATTTGCGCCAGAGCATCGATATCATCGCTGATGGCGGTGGCATTGATATTGGCGTCGAAATGCTGACCGTCGCGGACAAAACTCCAGCGCAGAAAACGCCCGTCCAGTGGATAACGAAACGCCAGGCAGGCGTGGTTCTGCAAATCATCAGGCGATTGCGGCCACCCGGCGCGCTGCAGATAAGCCGGCGCAGCGCACATGATGAAGGGCAGCGAAACGATCTTGCGCGCGACGATGCCGTCCTCCAGTTGTGGCTTGATCCGCAGGCTCAGATCGATGCCGTCCTGGATGTGATTGATCTTGCCATTGGTGGTCGAGAGTTCGATGAGCAGGCGCGGTTGTTGTGCGGCGAAACCAGCGATCAGTGACGCCAGTACATGGCGGCCGAACGCGGATGTCGAGGCGATGCTCAGACGGCCCTGCAACTCGGTTTCATCGCTAATGATGGAGCTCTGCGCGGACTCCAGATCCGCTGCAATCCGGCGGACTTTCTCGTAATACACCGCACCGTTTTCGGTGAGTGCCATGCTGCGTGTGGTGCGTTGCAGCAGACGTACGCCGAGGTGTGCTTCCAGCCGATTGATCGTCTGGCTCACCGCCGCCGCACTGACGCCCAGCGTCTTGGCGGCGCCGACAATCGAGCCGGCTTCGACCACTTTGATAAAACTGGCAATCGCCGCTAACAGATTCATCCATGGCCCGTTGAGGGTTGATTCGTAAGTTCTGCTTTATAAAGTACCTGCGGTTGAGCGTCTAGTTTTGGCGGATCGGCGTTGCTAACGTGCGGTCTCCCCGTCAATGGATGGAAAAGCCATATGAATCAACCGACAAGCTCCGAAGCCCTGGTCATCAGCCGTCGCAAGCTATCGCCACGTGCCACGCCGTATGTGTTTGCGCTGTACATGGCGACGATCATGGCGTTTTTGATGTCGCTGGTGATTACCGCCGCCAACTCCGGCATTGATAACGATTACCTGAATAATGCGTTGCACGCCTACAAGCTGGCGATGCCTGCGGCGTTCCTGTGCATCCTCATCGTGCGGCCGATCGTGATCAAACTGGTGGCGTGGACGGTGCATCCGCATCGTTGAGGATTATTCGCGCCAGTATTGCCCTACAGCGCCTTGCGCCCCCTGCACAGGATCGCTTTGCGGGAATGGCAACTTCGCGATTTTTTCCAGTTGCTCGCGACTGGGGGCCTCGCGACAGATATCGGCGTGCTGGCCCGGTGGATAGGCGCCGACCACCAGAAAGTCGGCGCTGCAACTCAGGTTGCAATGGCCGGTGCCAGCGGGCAACAGCAACACATCACCAGCGCTGATCGGCACAACATGTCCGTCGGGTCCGCCCAGCATCAATTGCGCATGGCCAGCCGCAACACCTAGCACTTCATGGCCTTCGGTGTGGTAGTGATGGAAGTCATAGACCCCGTAGCGCCATTGCGGCGGCCAGCCGTTGGCGCGGAAGGTTTGTTCGAACAGGGCGGCGGGATCGCTGCCCTTGAGTTCAATCGCTTGTGGGTAGATCAACGCCGGCAGACGCGGGTTGTTCGGGACCCAGTCGTTGCGTTCCAGCTGCAGGGTTTGTACGGGCGTGGGCATGCTGTTCTCCTGTTCTGGCGTATTGACTGTTCCGGCGCCGTCGCGAGCAGGCTCGCTCCCACATTCAGACCGCAATCCCCTTGTTGGAGCGAGCCTGCTCGCGAATGGCCGCGCCGCTTATTCAACGGCTAAAGGGTGGACAGCCACAACGCGCACTTGCCTCAGAAAAACTCGTCGAGCAATCAATCGAAACTTCGCCAACCACCCAACTGTCCAGACCCTTACACCTTCCGGCAGATGTTCTGCCGGGACAGCTCCATGCAGCGGAGAAAGACGAGGATCGAGATGACGATGACAGTGGGAGATTTTCTGGTTGAACGGCTCAGCGAGTGGGGCGTTACGCGGATTTTTGGCTATCCGGGGGACGGCATCAACGGCGTGTTCGGCGCGCTCAGTCGGGCCAAGGGCAAGATCGAATTCGTCCAGGCGCGGCATGAAGAAATGGCTGCGTTCATGGCCTCGGCGCATGCCAAGTTCACGGGGGAATTGGGGGTGTGCATCGCCACGTCTGGCCCCGGCGCTTCGCACCTGATCACCGGCCTCTACGATGCGCGCATGGATCACATGCCGGTGCTGGCCATTGTCGGTCAGCAGGCGCGCACGGCGCTGGGCAGTCACTACCAGCAAGAGCTTGATCTGGTATCGATGTTCAAGGACGTCGCCGGGGCATTTGTGCAACAGGCCTCGGCGCCTTCGCAGGTGCGGCACCTGCTCGATCGAGCCGTGCGCACCGCAGTGGGCGAGCGCAGGGTAACCGCGCTGATCCTGCCCAACGATCTGCAGGAGCTGAAATACGAAGCACCGGCTCGCGAACATGGCACCGCGCATTCCGGGGTCGGTTACACGAAACCCAGAGTGCTGCCTTATGACGTGGATCTGCAACGGGCCGCCGAGGTTTTGAATGCCGGCGAGAAGGTTGCCATTCTGGTCGGAGCGGGGGCATTGCAGGCAACCGAGCAAGTTATCGCTATCGCCGAAAAACTCGGCGCCGGCGTCGCCAAGGCCCTGTTGGGCAAAGCCGTGTTGCCGGACGATCTGCCTTGGGTCACCGGCAGCATCGGCCTGCTCGGCACCGAGCCGAGCTACAAATTGATGAGCGAATGCGACACCTTGCTGATGATCGGTTCGGGTTTCCCGTACTCGGAGTTTCTGCCAAAAGAAGGTCAGGCCCGTGGCGTGCAAATCGATTTGCAGCCCGACATGCTCAGCCTGCGCTATCCGATGGAGGTCAATCTGGTCGGTGATTCGGCAGAAACCCTCGCGGCGCTGTTGCCACTGCTGGAGCAGAAAACCTCAAACAAGTGGCGCAAGAAAGTCGAAGGCTGGCGCGGTAGCTGGGAGAAAACCCTTGAAAAACGCGCGATGGCCAAAGCCGATCCGGTCAACCCGCAAAGGGTGGTGTACGAGTTGTCGCCGCGCCTGCCCGATAACGCAATCATCACCAGCGACTCCGGCTCCTGCGCCAACTGGTTTGCTCGTGACCTGAAAATCCGCCGTGGCATGCAGTGCTCGTTGTCCGGTGGACTCGCGTCCATGGGCGCCGCTGTGCCTTACGCGATTGCCGCCAAATTTGCTCACCCCGAGCGTGCAGTGATCGCACTGGTGGGCGACGGTGCGATGCAGATGAACAACATGGCCGAACTGATTACCGTCGCCAAGTACTGGCGCCAGTGGGCGAGCCCGAAATGGATCTGCGCGGTGTTCAACAACGAGGACCTCAATCAGGTGACGTGGGAGCAGCGGGTGATGGAGGGCGATCCGAAGTTCGAAGCTTCGCAAAGCATTCCCGATGTGCCTTATCACTTGTTCGCCATTTCCATTGGCCTGAAGGGTATTTTCGTTGATCGCGAAGAAGACGTCGCCGCTGCCTGGGAACAGGCGCTGGCCTCGGAGGTGCCGGTGCTGATCGAGTTCAAGACCGACCCGAACGTGCCGCCGTTGCCGCCGCACATCAAGCTTGAGCAGGCGAAGAAATTCGCCACGACCTTGCTCAAGGGTGACCCGGATGAAGGCGGGGTGATCATGCAAACCGCGAAGCAGGTGCTCGGCGCGGTATTGCCCGGCAAAAAATAACCGGTTAACGCACAGGTTGATCGTTCCCGCGCGCAGCAAAGGAACGCAGTCCGTGACGCTCTGCGTCACTGGACGCAGAGCGTCCCTAGAGGCATTCCTTTGCTGCGCTTGGGAACGATCAATGAGCGGAAGGTGCACTGATGATTTTCGTGGGTTGTGCAGGCTGGAGTCTGGGGCGCGAACACTGGCCGGCATTTCCGGCAGATGGCACGCACTTGCAGCGCTACGCCGGGCGTCTCAACGGCGTGGAAATCAACGGCTCGTTCTACCGTCCGCATCGTCGGCAAACCTATGAACGCTGGGCGGATGGCGTGCCGGAAGCCTTTCGCTTTTCGGTGAAAATGCCCAAACACATCAGCCATGAATTGCGCTTGGTGGGTTGTGAACCAGCGCTGGATAAATTCCTCGCCGAGTGCGCAGGTCTGGGTGAGCGCCTGGGCTGTTTGCTGGTGCAGTTGCCGCCGTCACTGGCGTTCGACGAAAGCGTCGCCGAAGCCTTTTTCACGAAATTGCGTCAGCGGTTTTCCGGTTCTGTGGTGCTTGAGCCAAGACATGAATCGTGGGTCAGTGCCGAGCCAATGCTGATGACGCATCAGATTGCCCAAGCGGCAGTCGATCCCTCACGCATCAGCACCGATGCTGCGCCGATCGGCTGGACAGAAACGAAATACTGGCGACTGCACGGCTCACCGCGCATTTACCACAGCGCCTACGATTCCACTTATCTGCAAAACCTTGCACAAGCCCTGCAATCAGCGGCCGCAGCGGGGGCCACGACCTGGTGCATTTTCGACAACACCGCCAGCGGCGCCGCGCAGGGCAATGCCTTGGCGCTGGCGACGCTGACCTCCGCTTGAATCAGACGGACAAGTGCTCATACAGAATCGTCGCACCAACAATCATCAGCACCACGCCACCGACGATTTCCGCACGCTTGCCGACCACCGCGCCGAGCACTCGGCCAAGCATCACGCCAAGGGTCACCATGGTCATGGTCGCCAGACCGATCGCTGCTGCTGCGACCCAGATATTGACGTCGACAAACGCCAGGCCGACGCCCACGGCGAGGGCATCAATGCTGGTGGCAAACGCGGTGACGGCAAGAATCAGGAAGGAGTGCGACCCCGGCTTTTCTTCTTCCTCTTCTTCGTGTTTAAGGCCGTTATAGATCATGTGCAGGCCAAGAATCACCAGCAGGGTGAAGGCGATCCAGTGGTCCCATTCGGCGACCCAGCGGGTGGCCGCCTGGCCGATCAGCCAGCCGATGATGGGCGTGATGGCTTCGATCACGCCGAAGATCAGGCCGGTGCGCAGGGCTTCGGTGAGGCGCGGTTTGTGCAGGCTGGAGCCTTTGCCGATGGCGGCGGCGAACGCATCCGTGGACATGGCCAAAGCGAGGAATATGAGGGAAACAGGATTCACGGGGGCACACTTCCAGTCGGGCTATGAGTCAACGACACAACCACACGCCCGACTTTAGGCATGGATGTGTCGTCGGTCTCACCAACCAAAAGGTGTTCGCACCACGGCATGTTGCCGAGAATGTTGATACGAACGCTTCCGAAAGGCTCGGAAACAGGCTACTCCCCAACGAGGCTGCGGATCTTATGTGGGCAAACATGAAAATTTCGTCAAAACCACGGCATCGGTAATCAGGTTTGACAAGTCACGCCGGCCGCTCGTTGATGCGCAACTCTGCGCACAAACCGCCCCGGGGCAGGTTGTACAGCTGCAAGGTGCTGTCGATCTTGCTGACGATCATTTGCACAATCGCCAGTCCCAGTCCGGCGCCATTGGCGTGACCGTGGCTGTAGAAACGCTCGAACAGTCGTGCGTAATCCTCTTCGTTGATACCGGGCCCAGCGTCTTCGACACTGATGTACACCGCGCCGGATGCCTGCGGTTGGACCTGTACGCGCACTTCGCTGCCGGGCGGGGCGAAGTTCAAGGCGTTGGTGACCAGGTTCTGCAAGGCGATGGCGAGTGCGACCGGGTCGGTGTCGACGGGGCAGTGGTGGTCGCTGTCGAGAATCAGGTCGACGTCTTTCTCCAGCGCCAGCGGCGCCAGTTCGGCGAGTTCTTCACGCACCAGCGCAGTCAGCTCCACCGGGCTTTTTTCCGGGTTGGCCAGGCGCGGCTCAATGCGCGCCATGGTCAGCAACTGGCTGGCGATGCGAGTGGCACGATCCACCGCACTGACCAGAAACTCCAGCGCCTCCTCACGCTGTTGCGCGGTACTGGCGAGCTGCGCGTTTTGCGCATGGATGCGCAGAATCGCCAGCGGCGTGCGCAACTCGTGGGCGGCGTCGGCGATGAAGCGTCGCTCGCGCGCCAGCAGGTTGTCGATCTGCTGCAACAGGCGATTGAGCGCGGTTTGCATCGGTTCGAGGTCGTGGGGCAGGGGGCGCAGATTCAGCGGTTTGAGGGTGTCAGTGTTGCGCCCGCGAATGGTCTGCGCCATGGCTCGCAACGGTTGCAGGCCCCAGCCGATGGCCAGCCAGATCAGCATCGTCAGCACTGGCACGCCGATCACACTCGGCCATAACGTGTGGCCAACGATTCGCTCGATCAGATCCTGCCGAATGTCATCGCGTTCACCGACCCAGATCAACAGCCCTTGCTGCGAATCCTTGAGCAGAAACGCGCACCAGTCACGGCCGTTTTCCATCAGGTCGTGAGAACCGAAAGTGGTCGGCGGCGCCGGGAGTTCCGGCGCTTCGGCCGAGCGCATCAGCAATTGCCCATCGCTGCGCCAGACCTGAAACGTCAAACGGGTTTCGTAGGGGTGCGCCGCCTCGCCATCACCGACCCGGCTCATCGCTTCATCGAAGGCCTGATGCAGCCGCTGCCAGTTGTTGTCGCCCGGTGCGCGTTGCGCCAGCACACCTTGCAGCAGGCGTGCGCTTTGCGCCAGTTGTGCGTCGTAGACCTCTTCGATTTCGTGATGGCTGTCGCGCAGCACCAGCCAACTGATCAGCAGATCGCCCATCAATACCAGGATCAATACCGGCACCAGAATTCGCGCACGTATCGAGATCATGGTTTGACCGCCATCACGTAACCCACCCCGCGCACAGTGCGGATCAACTCGCTCGCAAGCTTTTTGCGCAGGTTGTGAATCAGCACTTCGAGGGTGTTGCTCTCGACCCGTTCCTGCCAGCCGTACAGTGCGCCGGACAGGCGCTCGCGGGTGACGACTTTGCCGGGCCGGGCCATCAGTTGATGCAGTAACTGATACTCCATCGGCGTCATCACCACCTCATTGCCAAGCCAAGTGACTTGCTGGCTGAGCGGATCGAGGCACACGCCGGCATGTTCGAGCACCGGTTGCGCGCGGCCCTGACTGCGCCGCAGCAACGCGCGGATGCGCGCCTTCAACTCATCGACATCGAACGGTTTGATCAGGTAGTCGTCGGCGCCGGCATCGAGGCCGGCGATGCGCTCGGCGGTGCCATCGCGGGCGGTGAGGATCAGCACCGGCAAGTCCTGTTGTTCGCTGCGCAGTTGTTGCAGCAAGGCCAGACCGTCGAGCCGTGGCAGGCCGAGGTCAAGCAGCAGCAGATCGAAGCTTTCACTGCGCAGGGCGTGCAGGGCACTGACCCCGTCCTGCAACCAGTCGAGGGTATAACCTTCGTTGCTCAGGGCAACGCGAATGCCTTGTCCGAGGGCACGATCATCTTCGACCAGAAGCAGGCGCATGGCGGTTCTCTGTTGGCGGAACGGGTTGGGTGGTCGGCATCATGCCGCCGCGCCGAGCGTCTTGGCAGGCCATCCGACGGGAAAGATGTAACGGTTCGTTGCCAACTAAGCTTTCACTAAGGTTGCTTTTGCACAGTGAGGTCTTTCTCATCCAGCGAGAGTGATTCCATGCGCAAACTGCTGCTGTTGTCTTTGATCGTCGCCAGCCCGTTGGCCGTCGCCGGCCCGCAATGCACCACCGCCGAACGGTCGCAATGGCAAGACCAGAAGGCCTTTCAGGAACAACTGAAAGCCCAGGGTTACGAGATCAGCAAGTTCAAGATTACTGACGGCAACTGCTACGAGATCTACGGGTTCGACAAAGACAAGCGCAAGGTCGAGATCTACCACGACCCGGTCAGCGGTAAAGCGGTCAAGACCGAGATCAAGGGCTGATGCCGAGCGCGTCCCTGCGCCTGTGGGATCCCGTAGTGCGGTTGTTTCATCTATCGATTGCGGGCGTCTTCGTCGCCAATTACTTCTTCAATGAAGCGGGTGACGACTGGCATGTCTGGCTCGGCTATTACGCCATGGGCTGGTTGCTGGTACGCACGGTGTGGGGATTTATCGGGCCGCGCAGTGCGCGTTGGACGGACTTCTGGCCGACCCCGACGCGCCTGCTGGCCCATGCGCGCTCGCTGCTCGCCGGGCGGCCCGAACATCGCCTCGGCCATTCGCCGATCGGCGCGCTGGTGATGATCCTGATGTTGCTGGCGTTGTTCACCGTGGGTCTCAGTGGCTGGGCGATGGCAGAAGTCGACGCCTTGTGGGGTGCCGATTGGCCGTTGTCGGTCCACGAAACGGCGGCTGACAGTCTGCTGGTGCTGGTGTGCATTCACATCGCTGCTGCCGTGTTTGAAAGCTTTCAGGTTCGCGACAACTTGCCGTTGTCGATGCTCACCGGGCGCCGTCGCCGATTGCCGGACGATTCGACGCGCTGACAAGGACGTCTGCCCATTGTTAACCCTCCTGTCCTTGCCGCGAGTCCACTATGCGTGCGTTGTCCTTTCGCTTAACGTTCATTCTCGGCAGCCTCGCGGTGTGCCTGATCTTTCTGGCCGCGTGGCGCAGTCATCCACCCCATGTGCTGGCGCCCTTTGCGTTGTCGACAGCGCCGGTCGATGGCGCACTGCAAGCGTCAGAGCCGATGTACAGCAGCCGTTTCGTTTCCTCGCAGCTGGATGATTTTGTGCATTCCTCTTCGGTCACCGCGCTGCCTGGCGGGGACCTGATGGCCGTGTGGTTTGCCGGCTCGCGCGAAGGCGCTGCCGACGTGCAGATCCGCACCGCGCGCTTTGATGCAAAAACGGCGGAGTGGGGCGCCGAACAGGTGCTGGCGACCCGCGAGCAAACCCGCGACGGCACCCAGCGCTATATCCGCAAGCTCGGTAACCCGGTGATCGCGCTCGCGCCGGACGGGCGCTTGTGGATGTTCTACGTCTCGGTGTCCGTAGGCGGTTGGGCCACCAGTGCGATCAACGTGATGGTCTCTGCCGACATGGGCCGTGAATGGTCGACGCCGCGCCAGTTGATCACCTCGCCGTTTTTCAACATCAGCACACTGGTACGCGCGGCGCCGGTGTTCCATGCCGACGGCTCGATCGGCTTGCCGGTGTATCACGAGTTCATGGGCAAATTCGCCGAGTACCTGTACCTGAGCGCCGACGGTGCCGTGATCGACAAATTCCGCATCAGTCGCGGCAAGCACTCGTTGCAGCCGACCATCGTGCCGCTGGATGGCCGCCGGGCCGTGGCGATGCTGCGTTATGCCGGTGACACCCATCATCGCGTGTTGGCCAGCCGCACCGACGATGCCGGCCAGACCTGGAGCGAACCGTATCCGCTGGAGCCGGCCAACCCCAACTCCTCGCTGGCAGCGGTAGGCACGGCTGACGACGGTTTGCTGGTCGCGCTCAACGATTTGCGCGACGGGCGTTTCAAATTGAGCCTGTACGGCACCGATGCCAATCTCAACGACTGGCGCAGTGTGATTGAACTCGATCAGTCACCGGATCCGCTCGGTCAGCCGTTCTCGCCAGAGGCGTACAAGGCCATTATCGGCGAGGGTTTCCGATCCTCCAGCGGTGCCCGCCGCTTGCCCTTGGAACAGCGCTTTCTGAGCAATCTCGACTACCGCGTGTGCAAACCGCGCGGCTGTGATTTCGAGTACGAATACCCGTATTTCAGCCGGGGTTCGGACGGTCTCTATCACCTGGTGTATTCGTGGAATAACACCTTCATCAAACATGTCAGTTTCAACGATGCCTGGCTGGCGGAGCGTCTGTGATGTTTCTTTGGCAAGCCCATTTGAGTTTTGTCCTGCTCGGTTTTGTTCTGCTGAGTGCATTTCACTTCACCCGGCCATGGCGCCCGTGGCTGTTGCCGCTGTTGGCGCTGGCCGGTTTTATCCCGGTCAACGATCTGCCGCTGGCGGCCTATGTGCGCAGCTTCACCGATGATCTGGCGATCACCACGCTGGTGTTGCTGGGCTGGGTCTGTCTGCTGCGCCTGGGCGTGGTTCAGCCGTTGCCAACGGTCAGGCGCGCTCAGGTGCTGGTGCTGTTTACCGTGTTGGCGCTGATTCTGTATCCGGCAACGATGGGCCTGACTTACGTCGATCCGTACCGCTGGGGCTTTAACCCACGGCCGATGATTGTGCTGATCGGGCTGAGCACAATGGCCCTGTTGTGGCTGCGCAACGGCTTGGGCGTGGCGATGCTGGCGCTTGGCACGCTGGCCTTCGCGCTGCGCCTCAAGGCCTCGGAAAACTATTGGGATTATCTGATCGATCCGCTGCTGGTGGGTTACTGCCTGGCGGCCGGTGCCGCGCTGTGCGTGCGGGAAGTCTGGCGCCTGCTGCGGCCGGTTCCGGTCGTGCCGACGTCTTCAATCTGATCACCACACTGAGGTTTTACGATGGGTTGGTTGCAATCGCGGCGCCTGCGCTACGGCGTTGGCGCGGCAGGTTTGGCGTTTTTACTGTTGGCCCTGCTGCGGCTGGTGTTCGTGCTGGGTTTTTCCGGTCTCGACATCAGCGCATTTGCCAACGACCCGCAACTGCGCGAAACCCTCGGCATTGGTCTGCGTTTCGACCTGCGTCTGGCCGTGTTGCTGATGTTGCCGCTGGCCGTTCTGGCATGGCTGCCACGCTGGAACCTGACACGCGTGCCGTTGCTGCGCTGTATGGCGCGGGGTTATTGGTTGCTGGTGCTGGGCGTGGTCGGCCTGGTTTACATCATCGACTTCGGCCATTACGCCTACCTCGGCGTGCGCATCAACGCCACGGTGCTGCGTTATCTGGAGGATGCGCAGATCTCGCAGCAAATGGTCCGGGAAAGCTATCCAGTGCTATGGATTGCCCTCGGCTGGCTGGCGGTGCTGGGCGTGTGGTTCTACGGATTCGTGCGTCTGGAACGGGCGACACTGGCGCGGGAACCTCGCGCCATCCGCCGTACCTCGCTGGTCGTCGGCAGCGTTTTCGGCTTGGTCGCCGTGTTGCTGGCGTTGCTCGGTCGTGTCGAAAATCTCAACCTGGAAAACCCGGTGCCGTTGCGCTGGAGCGACGCGTTTTTCTCCGGCAATGCGCAGATTGCCGCCGTGGGTCTCAACCCGGTGCTGTTCCTCTATGACACGCTCAAGGCCGGGCAGGCGCAGTTCGATGAGTCGCAGGTGCGCCAGCATTACCCGCTGATTGCGCGTTATCTGGGCGTGGAACAAGCGGACGCGCAAACCCTGACATTCGAGCGACAGCAAACGGTACAACCGTACCGGGTCGCCGGCGCGCCAAACGTGATGTTCGTCATGCTCGAATCGTTGGGCACCAGCGCGGTGGGCGCCTATGGCAACCCGTTGAACCCGACGCCGAACCTCGATCGACTAGCCACCGAGAGCTGGTTCTTCCGACACTTCTACGTGCCGGTCACCGGGACCGCCAAAACCGTCTGGGCCAGCATCACCGGGATCCCGGACGTGACCCGCCAGGAGACCGCTACCCGTCATCCGTTGATCACCCGTCAGCACACACTGATCAACGCGTTCACCGACTATCAAAAGCTCTACATGATCGGCGGCAATGCCGGCTGGGCGAATATCAATGCGCTGATCCAGCAAAGCATCGAGGGCGTAAAGCTGTATCAGGAGAGCGACTGGCGTTCGCCGTTGGTGGATGTCTGGGGCATTTCTGACCTGGATCTGTTCAAGGAAAGCGACCGCATCCTGCGCGATCTGCCCAAGGACCGTCCGTTCTTTGCTTATGTGCAAACCTCGGGCAACCACCGGCCGTTCACCATTCCCAAGGACAACGACGGTTTCCAGATCAGTCATCTGTCGCTGGCGCAGGTGCAAGCCGCCGGCTCACGCAGCGTCGAGCAATACAACGCCGTACGCCTGCTGGATTTCAACATCGGCAAGCTGATGGAGCTGGCCAAGGCCGGCGGCTACTACGACAACACGATTTTCGTGTTCTTCGGCGACCACAACACCCGCATCAGCCAGATCCCGCACATGCCGCCAGCCTTCGAACAATTGGGGCTGGAAAGCAACCATGTGCCGATGCTGATCCATGCGCCGGGCATGCTCAAACCCAAGGTGATCGATGAAGCGGTGGGGTTGGTGGATTTGCTGCCGACGGTGGCAGGCATGGCTGGCATCCCGTTCAGCAACGGCGCGATGGGCCGCGATATTCAGCAGCCGGCGCCGGAAGGTGAGCGCGTGGTGCCGCTGGTGTTGCGTGAAGGCACGTTCCCGTTGATTGGCGGCGTGACCCAGCATCATCTGCTGCAAATGCAACACGACGGCAGCGCGCCGACATTGCATGATCTGCGTTCTGCGACGCCGCTGGACAGTGTTGCTGAGCAGAACCCGGAGGAATTTCAGCGGTTGGTGGAGTTGACGCGTGGGCTGCATGAAAGTGCGCGGTTGATGTTGTATCGGAATGTGCGGTGAGGGCTGAATTGGCGAGGGGGAAGGGCGCGGACTAGAGTTGTGGGTCTCCTGTCCGTCGAGAATCCTGCGATGAAAAAAGCCGAGGGCACCGAATCCGCTTCCGTTCTGATTGATCAACGCATCGCCGAGCTGGGGGACTGGCGCGGTGAAACGCTGGCGCAGATCCGCGTGATCGTGCATAGGGCTGATCCCGAAGTGGTTGAGGAATGGAAGTGGCGGGGTGTGCCGACGTGGTCGCACAATGGAATTATCAGCACCGGCGAGACGTACAAGGCTGCGGTGAAAATGACCTTTGCCAAGGGGGCGTCACTGGACGATCCGGCGGGGTTGTTCAATGCCAGTCTGGAGGGCACTACGCGACGGGCGATTGATTTCCACGAGGGTGACCCGATTGATGAGAAAGCGTTGATTGCGCTGATTCGGGCGGCCGTGAAACTCAATATGGCGAAGAAGCCCTCACCCTAGCCCTCTCCCAGGAGGAGAGGGGACTGACCGGGGTGTTGATGCGAGTTACGCCGACGTGAAATATCGAGTTGAACTCAGGATTTGAAAAGCACACAAATCGGCTCCCTTTCCCCTCGCCCCCTTGGGGGCGGTCCGACGTTTCGGGAGGGCTGGGGTGAGGGGGTAGATCCAGCAGACTGCTGCGATCGCTTTGAACGCCACTAATTACCATCAGCCACTTTACGTTCGATCTCATCGACCTTGCGTTGCAGCGCCTCGGCGTCCTGCTCCTTCACTCGGGTGGACGAGGGCGTGATGACTTCATCCACGGCTTTGGTGTCATCGTCCCGGTCTTCAAGATCGCGCTCGACCACATTCACCGGTTTGCCGGACGTGTCGGTTGGTGGGGCGTTCGGGGTTTTATCGTCGTTGTTCATGTGGGTGACCTCCAGTGGTGTAAACATTGGAGGCAGGCAGTGCGGCAGCGTTCGATATTTTTGCCGGGTGGTGCCGAATGGCGCCCTCCCGCGGTGGAGAGGGCGCGCTGACGGTGTTCAGTCCTTGAGAATGTCGCGATCCTTGGTTTCCGGTAGGAAGAACGTGCCGAGTATCGCCGTCATCACCGCAATCACGATCGGATACCACAAGCCGTAATAGATATCCCCGGTCGCGGCAACCATGGCAAACGCCACCGTCGGCAGGAAACCACCGAACCAGCCGTTGCCGATGTGATAGGGCAGCGACATCGAGGTGTAGCGGATTCGGGTCGGGAACAGCTCGACCAGCCACGCCGCGATCGGGCCGTAGACCATGGTTACGTAGATCACCAGCACGGTGAGCAGGAGCAGGACCATCGGGTAGTTGGTTTTCGCCGGGTCGGCTTTCTCCGGATAACCGGCCTCCTTGAGTGCTGTGCCGAGGGTCGCGGTAAAGGCATCGTTGCGGGTCTTGAAGTCGGCGGCCGGCAGCGCACTGCCTTCGAAACTCTCGACGACTTTGTCGCCGATGCGCACTTGCGCGACGGTGCCAGGTTCGGCGATCACGTTCTCATAGGGGATCGCCCGTTTTGCCAGCAGGGTCTTCGCCAGGTCGCAGGAACTGGTGAATTTGGCTTTTCCCACCGGGTCGAACTGGAACGAGCACTGGTCAGGGTTGGCGATGACTTTGACCGGGTTCTTCTCCTGAGCGATGAACACGTCGGGATTGCCGTACTGGGTCAGCGCGTGGAAGATCGGGAAGTACGTCAGCGCCGCCAGCATGCAGCCGACCATGATGATCGGCTTGCGCCCGATGCGGTCGGATAGGCTGCCGAAAATCACGAAGAACGGCGTGCCGATCAGCAGCGAACCGGCGATCAGCAAGTTAGCGGTCTGCGGGTCGATCTTCAGCGTCTGCAGCAGGAAGAACAGCGCGTAGAACTGCCCGGTGTACCAGACCACCGCTTGCCCGGCAGTACCGCCGAGCAGCGACATGATCACCACTTTGAGGTTGTCCCAGCGCGCGAAGGATTCGGTCAGCGGCGCTTTCGACGCCTTGCCTTCGGCTTTCATCTTCTGGAATACCGGCGACTCGCTCAGTTGCAAGCGGATATACACCGAGACGATCAGCAGCAGGATCGACAGCAGAAACGGAATCCGCCAGCCCCACGCTTCGAAGGCTTCAGTGCCCAGCGCCGTGCGACAGGCGAGGATCACCAACAGCGACAGAAACAGACCGAGGGTCGCGGTGGTTTGAATCCACGAGGTGAAGAACCCGCGTCTGTTGCGGGGCGCGTGCTCGGCCACGTAGGTTGCTGCGCCGCCATACTCGCCGCCGAGCGCCAGGCCTTGCAGCAAGCGCAGGGTGATCAGGATGACCGGCGCGGCGACGCCGATGGTTGCGTAGCCGGGAAGCAGACCGACAATCGCGGTCGACACACCCATGATCACGATGGTGATGAGGAACGTGTGTTTGCGCCCGATCATGTCGCCGAGCCGGCCAAACACAATCGCCCCGAATGGCCGCACCGCAAACCCCGCCGCGAAAGCCAGCAGGGCAAAGATGAACGCGGTGGTTTCGTTGACACCGGCAAAGAAGTGCTTGGCGATGATCGCCGCCAGTGAACCGTAAAGGTAAAAGTCGTACCACTCGAAAACCGTGCCCAGGGACGAAGCGAAGATGACCTTGCGCTCCTCCTTGGTGATGCCGCCGCTGCGCGGTGGACTGCCGGTGGATGCTGTGTCGATTGTGGCCATGGGTGTTCTCCGTCGTGCTTATTGTTGTAGGCCGGAGTCCCCCGTTACTGCTTATCGCACTCTGGCCTTGTGGCAAATGCCGCAACTGCTCTCGCGTGAAACTTGCACAGTCTGACCGCCTCGCAGGTGTGCAAGGTTTCCTTGAGCATAATCAGCTTTTGCCAGATATCCACTTGCCGGCCTGCGCATCAGGCCTTGACCCAGCGCTGCCGACTCCACGCACTCAACCAGTCGACCACAAACACCAGCACCAGCATTGCCAGAATCACCGTGCTGGCCTGGGCTTCCTGAAACAGGCTGAGGCTTACATAGAGCATTTGTCCAAGCCCGCCAGCGCCGACAAAACCCAGCACACTGGCCATGCGGATGTTGTTTTCCCAGCGGTACAGAATGTAGGCCAGCAGCTGCGGCGCAAGGTTCGGCAATGTCCCGTAGCAGAAGGCCAGAATCGGATTGCCACCCTGCAAACGAATGGCTTCGGCCGGTTGCGGCGGGGTGTTTTCCAGTGCCTCGGCGAACAAGCGGCCGAGCACGCCGGTGGTGTGCAAGGCGAGGGCGAGGGTGCCGGCGTTCGGGCCGAGGCCGGCGGCGAGCACCATCAGCGCCGCCCAGACCAGTTCCGGAATCGCCCGCAAGGCATTTAGCAGCAGGCGCGAGGCACTTTGCAGCGGCCAGCCGAAACGTCCGGCGGCAGGCAACGCAAGGACGATGCCGAACACCGCCGCGAGTAGCGTGCCGAGCGCCGACATCGCCAACGTTTCCAACGAACCGTGGAAGATGGCCTTGAGGTAATCCGCGCTCAGATCCGGGCTCAGAAAGCGCTGCACATACGCGCCCATCTGCTTGAGACTGGTGGCGCTGCCCAGTTCGCCGAGGTCCAGCCCCAGATAAGCGAACGAGGCAATCACTGCCAGCGCGATGCCAGCGATCAGCAGCACGTTGATCAGGCGATTCATGTCAGCCTCCAGCGCAGCAAGCGGCTGAGTTGATCGGCGGCCAGGACCAGAATCAGAAAGCACAGCAAAATACTCGCGACTTCACCGCCGGCGAACATGCGAATGGACAGGTCAATCTGCTGCCCCAAGCCTCCGGCGCCGACAAATCCCATCACCACCGACGCGCGGATCGCGCATTCCCAGCGATAAACCGTGTAGGAGAGCAGTTCCCCCGCAACATTGGGCAACGTGCCGTAAGCAAACGCCGCCAACCGGCCGCTGCCGGCCTGCAACAACGCGTGTGCCGGGCGCTGATCAGTGGATTCGAAAATCTCCGCATAAACCTTGCCGAGCATGCCGCTGTACGTGATGGCGATCGCCAACACACCTGCCGCCGGACCAAGTCCAACAGCGCGTACAAACAACAGCGCCCAGACAATTTCCGGCACGCTGCGCAAAAAGATCAGCAAGGCGCGCACCGGCCAGCGCAACAGACGTCCCAGGCGGCTTGGCACGCCACCGCGCGAGGCGGCGGACAGCGACAGCGCGCGGCTGGCAATCAGGCCCGCCGGTATCGCCAACAACAGCGCCAAAGCCATGCCGGCGGTGGCGATGGCCAAGGTTTGCAGGGTGGCTTTCAACAGTAACTGAAGAAACTCCCCGTCGTGCGCAGGAGGCCAGAATTGCGCGACAAAACGGCCCATTTCATTCTGGCTGTCGGGGAGCAACACGCCCAGATCCAGCTCGCTGAGCTGAATGCCCGGCCACAACAAGGCAATCGCCAACAGTGTCAGCAGCAGCCGTGGCCACGCCGCGGGATCGCGTGAATCGGCTTTCAGCATCGTGGAATCTGCACAGTCAGAGGCGCCACCGCAGCCGTCGGCGATTGCAGTTTTTCGTTGGCGTACAGCGCGTCGAGCATTTCATGGCTGACTTGCCCGGAAGGACTGTCGAACAGGATCTGCCCGTCGCGCAGGCCGATGATCCGTGGGAAATGTGACAGCGCAAGATCCACCGCGTGCAGACTGGCTACCAGCGTCACGTTGTGCTCGCGAGCGTGGCGCGAGAGGATCGACAAGGTGTGCCCGGCCATGACCGGGTCCATCGCTGACACCGGTTCATCAGCCAGCAGAATCTCCGGCGCCTGATACAACACGCGTGCGATGCCGACACGCTGCAATTGGCCGCCAGATAGTTGCTGACAATGAGCGAAGAGTTTGTCGCCCAGATCCAGCCGCGCCAACGCCGCACGCGCACCCGCCACATCCAGTGGATGCAACAGGTTAAGAAGACTTTTACCCAGACTCCATTGGCCGAGCTTGCCGGCCAGCACCGCTGTGACCACGCGTTGACGCGGCGGCAACGGCGGTGCCTGATGCACCAGACCGATTCGCGCACGCAGGCGTTGGCGTTGGCGGGCGGACAAGTGCCAGGCGCGTTCACCCAACACTTCAATTTCACCGCTGCTGGGCCGCAACGCGGTAGCCAGCAGGTTGAGCAAACTCGATTTGCCAGCCCCGGACGGGCCTATGATGGCGACCTGTTCACCAACGCCAATCTGCAAGTCAACACCGCGCAGGGCGTCGACTCCATTGGCGTGGCGCAGGCTGCCCTGTTTGAGGCTCAAGATCATTTCAGCAATTCGGCAGCGCGGGCGGCTTCCTCGATGCCCTTGTAGTTCTCAGGCTTGGTGTCGATAAAGCGGCTGGCCGCTTGCAGATCAAGAATCTTCTTTTGCTCAGGGTTGGCCGGGTCCAGATCCAGGAAAGCTTTTTTGATCTTCGCCGCGAGTGCCGGGTCGAGGGTGCCGCGCACGGTCCAGTTGTAATCGAAGTAGGTCGGGGTGGTGGCGAAGACTTTGACCTTGTTGGTGTCGACCTTGCCGGCATCCACCAGTTTCTGCCAGACACTGGCGTTCAGCACACCGGCGTCAACCTTGCCGGCCTGTACCCAGGCCACGGTGGCGTCGTGGGCGCCGGAGTAGGCGACACGGCTGAAATAGCCCTCAGGCTTGATGCCATCGTTTTTCAGCATGAAGTAACGCGGCATCAGGCTGCCGGAAGTCGACGACACCGAACCGAAAGCGAAGGTCTTGCCTTTCAGGTCGGCGAGGCTGTGCACATTCGGGTCGGCGGTGATGAATTTGCTGGTGAACTGCGCGTCCTGTTCACGTTGCACCAGCGGAATGACTGGCGTCGTTGCATCCGTCTTCAAACGCGCCTGCACAAAGGTAAAACCGCCGAGCCAGGCCATGTCGAGGCGATCGGTTGCGAGCGCTTCAACCACCGCCGGGTAGTCGGCCACCGGCACGAACTGCACTTTCATGCCCAGTTGCTGTTCCAGATACGCGCCCAACGGTTCGAACTTGCGCAGCAATTCGGTCGGCGCTTCATCGGGAATCGCGCTGACGCGCAAAACGTCGGCCGCGTGGGCCATGAATGCAGAAAAGGACAGGGCCAGGCCGGCGGTCAGTGCCAGTGTTCGTTTGAGCATGGAATTCTCCGTTTCGTAAGCGTCAAAAGGCGATAGGCCGCCGCTGCAGTATCAACGCGGGGCGCAAAGTCAGGGTAGACGAAACGGCGAGGTTATACGCATTCGAGGCGTCAAAGGCCAGCATTGGAGCTATACGAGGTTTTACGCCCAGTTCCTTCAGGAGCTGCGGCACGCTGCTCCTAAAGGTTTGATGCCTGTCAGGATTCGGACAGTCTGGCAATCACCTTGATCTCGAAATCAAACCCATACAGCCAGGTCACGCCGACGGCGGTCACGGTTGGATGTGGCGCATCGCCCCAGAACTCTGTGAGCACGACATTCCAGATCGGCTCGAACTTCGCCTGCGGATCAACGATGAACACGGTGACGTCGACCACGTCGTCGAACGTGCAACCGGCCTCATGGAGGATCGCATTAAGGTTAGTGAAAGCCTGACGCACCTGGTTTTTCAGGTCCGGCTCTGGCGTGCCGTCCTCGGTGCTGCCGACTTGTCCCGAGACAAACAGAAAACCGTTGGAGCGAATGGCTGGCGAGTAGCGGTGGCGTTCGTAAAGGGTGCGGCGTGCAGGTGGGAAAACAACATCGCGCTGAGTCATGGGAGTGTCTCCTTCATTTGAGTTGATGGAGCCACTGTAGGTATTTGCAGGCGGGCGATAAACGCGCAAGCTTGGCGTTCACTGTTTGTAAAAACCAAACAATCGGGGGCGCACCTTGGACCGTTTTGATGCAATGCAGGCCTTTGCCAGGGTGGTCGAGGCGGGGAGTTTCACCAAAGCGGCGGAAACCTTGCACATGAGCAAGACCACCGTGACCCAACTGGTTCAGCAACTGGAGGCGCGGCTGCGGGTCAAGTTGCTCAACCGCACCACGCGCAAGGTCAACGTTACCGCCGATGGCGCGGCGTATTACCAGCGGGTGATCCGCTTGCTCGCCGACCTCGACGATGCCGAAACCAGCCTGCCCGGCACGGCGTCTTCACCCTCGGGCCGGCTACGGGTGGACGTACCGAGCCCACTGGCACGGCTGATTCTGGTGCCGGCCTTGCCTGAATTTCACGCGCGTTATCCGGATATCCAGATCGACATGGGCGTCAGCGACCGCATCGTCGACATCATTGATGAGAACGTCGATTGCGTGGTGCGCGGCGGTGAACTCATGGACCTGTCGTTGATGGCGCGCAAGGTCGCCGATCTTGAGCTCGGCGTGTTTGCCGCGCCGCAATACCTGGCACGCGCGGGCACACCTGCGCATCCACGGGAACTGGAAGACAGCCATCATCGCGTGGTCGGTTTCCTCTGGGCACGTACTGGCAAACCGGTGCCGTATGCCTTGCGCAATGCCAGTGAAAACCTGCACATCAAAGGGCGCCACGTGCTCGCGGTCGATGATGGTAATGCCTATCTCGCGGCAGGTCTGGCGGGCCTGGGCGTGCTGTGGCTGCCCACGTACATGTCCGCTGCGCATGTGGCCAGCGGTGAGCTGGTGCCGCTGTTCAAGGATTGGCAGCTCGACCCGATGCCGCTTTATGTCGCGTATCCGCCGAACCGGCATGTCAGCCTGAAGTTAAGAGTGTTTATCGATTGGGTGGTGGCGTTGATGGCTAATTAACAAGGTGGTTCGTTTATTGCTTCCATGCGCCGTGATGCCGTCAAAAAACCAACATAACCGGCGATCCGAAAGTTTGCAGTGATGAGATGCAAAACTTTCGACCCTTGGAGCAACACTCAGATGAATATGTACATCGATATTGTCGGCGCCTGCAATCTGAGCTGCCCCTCTTGCCCCATGGGCAATTCGGAAAACCTCAACTTCAAAAAAGCCATGCAGCTGGATATGTTCAAACAGATCGTCGCGAAAGCGCGAACTGAAGGCGTCACGTCGATTTTTCTGTACAACTGGACTGAGCCTTTGGTGCATCCAAAAATTGGCGAGTTCATCGAAGTCATCAATGCCGCCGGCATGAGCAGCGGTGTCAGCACCAACCTCAACCTTGCCAAAAACATGGAAAAGGCCTTGTTGGCTGAGCCGGGTTTCTTCCGTATTTCGCTTTCCGGCTTTTACCAGGAAACCTACAAAAAGGGCCATGTAGGGGGGGATATTGAAGTTGTAAAACAGAACATGATTGCGTTGCACGAGATCAAACAGCGATTGGGTTTGAGTACGCGTGTCGACGTCTACTATCACCGCTACCTCGATAACATCGAAGAGGAAGCGCTGATGCGCGAGTTCAGTGAGCGCCTCGGTTTTCACTTCACCACCGGCTATTCGATCATGATGCCGCTGGAGAAGACGCTGGCCATTATCGACCGCGATCCTTCTGTCACCGATGCCGATTATGAAACCCTGAAAAGACTGGCACTCCCGCCCTACGACGATCTGGTCAATGTCGCCCAGCAGCATCACCAGCAAACTTGCTCGCTCAAAGATAACTGGCTGGTGATCGACTGCAATGGCAATACGGTTTTGTGCTGCACGATCTTCAATCAGAGCGAATATCAGGTCGGCAAGTACCTCGACATGCCGGTTGCAGAACTGATGAGGCGTAAATCCACGCAGAAAAACTGCGTCGACATGTGCAGCCGCTGCGCTAACAAGGGCATGCATGTGTACTCGATGTTCCCCAACCACGGCGTACTGGAGCGCCATGCGGTCAATCGCATTCTTGATTTCGAGAATCTCAGCAGCCAGGGGCTTGCTGTGGACAGCGAACTGCTGGGGCGTGCGGGTGAAGTCAGTGCTGAAAGTTTCGATGAAGCCCAGTACCTCCAGCTAAACGACGATGTCAGGCACGCCGTTGCCACCGGACAATTGAAAAGTGGCTATCAGCACTATGTGCTTCACGGTCGTCTGGAAGGCAGACTGGGCGCCGGTGTGTTCTCGGTGGTCTGATCAGCGCTCAGATGGTCGGTTAACCACGCGATGAAGCTTTTCGCCATGGGATCCTGTTCACTGTCACGGTGGGTCAGCAAGGCCCAGTTCGGTCCGCGAATGGTGTCCTCGACCAGCGCCTGCAACAAGCCGTCAGCCTGCGCCTGACGGCTTAGCAATTGACTCACCAGCGCGATGCCAAGCCCCGCACACGCGGCGTCGAGCAGCAATCCCGGATCGGAAAAATTCAGCCCCTGATCCTGCTGGCCGACGTCGATCCCGGCCTCGACCGCCCAATGACTCCAGTCCATTTCCCGCTCGCCATGCAACGTGGTGCGCTGTGCCGCCGGCAACGCTAAAACCCTCGGGTGACAGGCTGGAAAGAGCCGATCGGCGTGCAGCACTTTGAAGCTGCATTCGGCCTGCGAGCTGATGTCGTCGCGCACCGCCAGATCGATGGTCTGTGTGGCCATGTCCGGCACTTCATCGGTGCTGTAAATCCACAGATCGACCTCGGGATGCTGCGCGCGAAAGTCCGCCAAGCGTGGCAACAACCAATGCCGGGCAAACGCTGGCGTGGTGTTGAGCACCAGTTGATTGGGTTTCTGATACTGGCCCAGACGCCGAATCCCCACCGCCAATTGCTGCAGCATCGCTTGCGTGGTGCTGAGCAAATCGTGGCCGGCATCGGTCAATGCCACGCTGCGACCGCTGCGGAAAAACAGCGGCTGTTCCAGATAGGCCTCAAGGCTGCGGATCTGCTGACTGATCGCCGACTGCGTGAGGCTCAACTCCTCGGCAGCCTTGTGAAAACTGCCGAGCCGGGCGGCGGCTTCGAAGCCACGCAGAGAACTGAGCGGCGGCCAGTGTTTAAGCATATCGATAAGCTCCTCTAATCAGTTATCCGCAAAATCCATCGTTTGTTTGCCGTTTTTATGGGTCGTAGCATAAGCCTATTGAACACAACGGCTTAACTAACGAGGCTTATCATGCAGCACAACGACAATAAAAACAGCGCCTGGATGATGCCGGCAGAGTGGGTGACTCACGCCGCGACGTGGATGGTCTGGCCGCACAACCAGACGTTGTGGGAATCCGGTTGGCGCGTGACCC
This sequence comes from Pseudomonas crudilactis, assembly GCF_013433315.1. Classification (GTDB taxonomy): domain Bacteria; phylum Pseudomonadota; class Gammaproteobacteria; order Pseudomonadales; family Pseudomonadaceae; genus Aquipseudomonas; species Aquipseudomonas crudilactis. The sequence goes on from NZ_WXVV01000010.1 coordinate 35,620, forward strand.
TGGCGCAAGTGCAGGAAGATTTTGCGCGCGTCGCCAACGCCATCGCCCGTTTCGAACCGGTGAAACTGGTGGTCGACCCATCGGCCATCGCCAGCGCCAAAGCCTTGTGCGGGCCGAACGTCGAGCTGATTGCGCTGGCCGTGAATGACAGTTGGTGCCGCGATTCCGGCCCGACGTTTGTCTGCCATCCACAGCAAGGGCTGGCCGGTGTGAGCTGGCGCTTCAACGCCTGGGGCGGCAAGTCGGCGCATGATCTGGACGAAAGTCTGGCGCGCCGCGCGCTCAATCACCTCGGCCTGGAATGCTTCGGCACGCCGCTGAGCAACGAGGGCGGGGCGATTCATGTCGACGGTGAAGGCACGCTGATCACCACCGAATCGGTGCTGCTCAACCCCAATCGCAACCCCGGCATTGGCAAAGCCGAAATGGAAGAAATCTTCAGCCGTTTGCTCGGCGTGAAAAAAACCATCTGGTTGCCGGGCGATCCGGACTACGTCACGGGCGACATGACCGATGGCCATGTCGACGGTGTCTGCGCCTTCGCCCGCCCGGGTGTGCTGCTGGTTGACGCCACCCACGACAAGTCGTCGGTCTACGCCGAAGTAGCCCGAGAAAACCGCCGCGCACTCGAGCTCGCTACCGATGCGCAGGGACGCAAATTCGAACTGATCGAACTGTTCGAAGCCACCGACGCGGTCGACACCGAAGCCGAAGTATTCTGCGCGTCCTACACCAATTTCTACATCGCCAACGGCGCGATCATCATGCCGGCGTATGGCATCGAGGCTGACAACGTCGCCGCCAAAGTACTGGAGCAAGCCTTCCCCGGCCGCGAAGTGGTGCCGGTGCGGATCAACCATTTGGCCCATGGCGGTGGCGGGGTGCATTGCATCACCCAGCAACAGCCGGCCTGGCCGCTGAGAGGTTGAACGCATGAGCATTCTGACCATCGCCAGCACCCAGATGCCGTGCACCTGGGATTTACCCGGCAACCTTGATCGCGCCGAGCAACTCGTCCGTGACGCAGCGCAGCAGGGCGCGCAAGTGATCCTGTTGCAGGAGCTGTTCGCTACCCCGTACTTCTGCATCGAACAAAGCCATAAGCACATGGCGTTGGCCGAGGAGTATCGCGACAGCCGCGTACTCGCTCGCTTCGCCGCACTGGCCCGCGAGTTGGGTGTGGTGTTACCGCTGAGCTGGTTCGAGAAGGCCGGCAATGCCTACTTCAACTCGCTGAGTGTGGCCGATGCCGACGGGCGTCTGTTGGGTGTGTATCGCAAGACCCATATCCCCAACGCCATCGGTTATCAGGAGAAGGAATATTTCAGCCCCGGTGACACCGGTTTCAAAGTCTGGGACACCGCGTTCGGCCGCCTTGGCGTCGGCATCTGCTGGGATCAGTGGTTCCCGGAAACTGCCCGTTGCCTGGCGTTGATGGGCGCCGAAGTACTGCTGTATCCGACCGCCATCGGCTCGGAACCGGGCTGCGCGGCGCTGGATTCCCGCGACCACTGGCAGATGACCATGCGCGGCCATGCCGCTGCCAATCTGCTGCCGGTGGTGGCGTCGAATCGCGTCGGTCGAGAAACCGCGACCACCGATTCGAACCTGCAAATGAGCTTCTACGGCTCGTCGTTCATCAGCGACCACAAAGGCCAATTGCTCGCCAGCGCTGACCGCGACAGCAGCGGTGTGCTGGTGCAGCGCTTCGATATGACGGCCATGCGCGAAGAGCGTTTGAGCTGGGGCATCTATCGCGATCGTCGTCCGGAGATGTACGGGCCGCTGCTCAGTCAGGACGGTCGCCACCTTCATGCACGCTGGAACACCCAAGGGGTTTGACATGGCTACCCATCACAAACGCTTGCGCGGCGCGATCGGCCTGGCGCTGATCTGCTTGATTCCGTCGCTGCACGCCGAAGACAAAACCCTGCGGCTGTACAACTGGGCGGATTATTTTGCCGAAGACACCCTGAGCCGCTTCACCGCCGAAACCGGGATCAAGGTGATCTACGACGTCATGGATGGCAGCGAAACCCTGGAAGCCAAGATGCTCTCCGGCGGCAGCGGTTATGACCTGATCTTTCCCGGCGACACCGTCGCCGAGCGCTTGATGCGCGCCGGCAGCCTGATGCCGCTGGATCAAGCGAAGCTGAGCGAACTGGCCGACATCGAACCCGGTTTGCAGAAACTGCGCGGCCATTACGAACACTCCAGCAAAGCCACGGTGCCCTACACCTGGGGCACCATCGGCCTGACCTACAACGAAGAGCAGATCAAAAAACGCATGGCCGACGCGCCGGTCAACAGCCTCGACATGCTGTTCAAACCGGAGTTGGCGGCAAAGTTTGCCGATTGCGGGATTTCGATGATCGACTCGCCAGACGAAGCCTTGGCGGTGGTGCTCAATTACCTCGGTCGCGATCCGCGCAGCGGCAAAGCCGAGGATCTCGCAGCGGCCAGCGAGTTGTTGATGAAGTTGCGGCCGTACATCCGCAAGTTCCAGTCGCAACCGGTGACCGATCTGGTCAATGGCAACCTGTGCCTGTCCCTCGGCTACAGCGGTGACATGACTCAGGCGCAACGCACCTCGGACAGCGCCGGCAAACACACGCGCTTCCAGTATCGCGTGCCGCGCGAAGGCACGACCGTGTGGATGGACACCATGGCCATTCCGGTCGACGCGAAACACCCGGAATACGCCTACGCGTTTATCAACTTCGTCATGCGCCCGCAGAACATGGCCGCGATCAGCAATTTCACCGGCTACCCGACTTCCAACGCCAAGGCGCGGGCGAGTGTCGATGAAAGCATGCGCGACAACCCGGATATCTACCTCGACGAAGCGACCTATGCTCGATTGATACCGGGCAAGGACATCCCTCAGGCCGACATGCGCGCGCGCATGCGCACCTGGACCAAATTCAAGACTGCCACTGGCAAATGATCAATGGCCGGCGTACGCGTCGGCCCTTCACTGAAAGACAGGGAACTCACATGACGACTCGTCGCGATTTCATCAAACAAGCCTCGGTGGTCGCCGCTGTCAGCGCTGCGGTGACAGGCCTGGGCCTATCGCCGGGCAAAGTCCTGGCTGCCGCGCAAGGCCGCTGGTTCATGCCCGACGAAGGCGACAAACATGAGCGCGCCTACATCGCTTTCGGCGCGCAGGATGCGATTTGGGAAGACTTCACCGAAGACGTCCAGGAAGCGCTCGGCCGCATTGCCCGCGCCATCGCCCGGTTTGAACCAGTCACCGTGTTCTGCCGCAAGAACGAGCGCAGCATCGCCGAAGAATTCTGCGGCACGCGCAATATCACTTACGTCACCGCCGCGCTCGACGACATCTGGATGCGCGACATCGGCGCCAATTTCGTTATCGACGACAAGGGTGGCCTGGGTGCGGTGGACTTCAACTTCAATGGTTGGGGTGGCAAACAGCAGCACAGTAAAGACTCGAAGATCGCCGCACTGGTCGCCGACGACGCGCAAGCCACCTACATCCGCACCGATCTGGTAGGCGAGGGCGGCGGCATCGAGGTCGACGGTCACGGCACCGGGATCATGACCGAGAGCAGCTGGATCAACAGCAACCGCAATCCGGACTGGAGCAAGGCCGATGTCGAAGCCGAACTGAAGGAACGCCTGGGTCTGCGCAAAATCATCTGGCTGCCGGGCATCAAGGGCAAGGACATCACAGATGCTCACGTCGATTTCTACGCACGCTTTATCAAGCCCGGTGTGGTCATCGCCAACCTCGACACCGACCCTGAATCCTACGATCACAAGGTCACTTTGGCGCACCTGGAAATCCTCAAGAACGCCACCGATGCTGATGGCCGCAAATTGCAGATCCACACGATGTCGCCGCCGCTGAAACCGCGCCAAAGCAAGTTCAACAAAAACAACCCGGACTTCGCCGCCGGTTACATCAATTACTTCGTGATCAACGGCGCGATCATCGCCCCGGAATTCGGCGATAAAGCGGCGGACAAAAAGGCTTTCGATCTGCTTTCTCAACTGTATCCGCAGCGCGAAATCGTCCAGCTAAACATCGATGCCATCGCCGCCGGTGGTGGCGGAATTCACTGCGTCACCAGCCATCAACCACAGGCGTGATTGACTCTGACGCGGATCAAGCCAACTATCGGCGCATAACAACATAACCGATGGACCACAACTTGATCGAACGACGCCAATTCAGCGGAGGCATGAAGGGGAAAAACCTCCGCTATCTGAATGAGCAAGGCGCGGATGACACGCGCCTGACCCGCACCGGTTTTCTGCTGCTCGAACACTTTTCGCTACCGGCGTTTACTCAAGCGCTGGACACCGTTGTCACCACCAACCTGTTGCGTCCGGGGTTGTTTTCCTCGCGCACGTTTGGTTTGGGTGACGGCGAAGTCATCAGTGACCTGGGGCTGGTCATCCGCCCTGACGCACGTCTGGATTCTGCCGCGCTGGCGAAATTGGATTTGCTGGTGGTGTGTGGTGGTTATCGCACCGAACTGCGAGCGAGTGATGAGTTCATCGGCTTGCTCAGATCGGCAGCGGAGCGCGGCATCTCGCTCGCCGGGTTATGGAATGGCTCGTGGTTTCTCGGCCGCGCCGGGCTGCTCGATGGCTACCGCTGCGCAATCCACCCGGAGCACCGCCCGGCGCTGACCGAGATCGCCAAAGCCACCCACGTCAGCAGTGAGCCCTACGTCATTGATCGCGACCGCCTCACGGCCTCAAGCCCGTCCGGGGCTTTCCACATGGCACTGGACTGGATCAAGGGTTTGCACGGCAAAGCCTTGGTCGAGGGCATCGAAGATATTCTGGCTTTTGAGGAGTCGCGCTACCGGCGAATCAAACCGGATGAAAACATCTGCGTCAGTGCGCCGTTGCGTGAAGTGGTGAAGCTGATGGATGCCAATCTGGAGGAACCGCTGGAGCTGGAGCAACTGGCGGTGTACGCCGGACGGTCACGTCGCCAGTTGGAGCGCTTGTTCAAGGAACAACTGGGCACCACGCCGCAGCGCTATTACCTGGAACTGCGTATCACCGAAGCACGGCGTTTGCTGCAACACACCGAGCTTTCACAAGTGGAAGTACTCGTAGCGTGCGGCTTCGTTTCCCCAAGCCATTTCAGCAAATGCTACAGCTCATATTTCGGCTACAGACCCTCCAAAGAAAAACGGCTGGTCAAATAACAACAGCCGTTTTTAATAACCAGAGTTCCACCCGATATCCCACGTCGGCGTACCTCCCCCAAACACCACGGTCAGTCCCCTCTCCCTCTGGGAGAGGGCTAGGGTGAGGGGCTCTTGAAGACCTTATACATCACCGAAGCGCGCCATATGCCCAAGTCGTTGCAAGCGGGAGTCCTGCCGGTTTGCAGACGGGTCATGCCGAGCCATTGAAAATGGCGTCAAAGTGCCACTGATTGCCACCCCAAACACCACCTGTCACTCTGCGCCTCGTTCAAAGGATCAGGACAAGGAATCAAGGATTGAGTGGCTACGTCCCCAACCCTCCCAAGGGCTATCGCAACACCGGCGTTGAACCCGTCGACGTCAACGCCCAATACTGGGCGCAATACAAAGACCTTCCGGCGACACCAGACGTAAAACCAGCACCGCTCGGATGTGTCTTCGCCAAAAGCTGCAACTTGCCCGACGGCGAAATCAACCACACAAACCAAGCTGGATTCGTCCCGGTAGAGAAACTGGCGGACTACGGTTTGTGGGCTGTTATGGCCACAGGAGCGGCAATCACCGCCGAAGGCACATCTCTTCAACTGGTCGGCGGCTCCACAACCGGCAGCGCCATTGCTCAGCGACTGGGTGGCTCTCTCGCGCTAGGCTTGCTCGAAAGTGCTGGTGCATTGGCAGCAGGTGCCGCCGTCGGCACCGTTGCGCTATTAATGCCCAATACAAACCTTGCACCCGACAGTGCCTTCTACAAAACCGACCAGTACGCCACGCTCGAAACGGGCCGCACGCGCGTCCGCGTCAACGTAAAGACTTTGCCGAACGGTTCCGTCAGCGCTTACGGTTTCTACACAGGCGGCAAAAAGGACTGGGAAAATGTCCCTGTCATCAAAGCGGAAAAGAGCGGCGAAAAATACATTGCCGACATAGGCAATGGAATAGGCCTTACCTGGACGCCAGCAGCAAACCCAGATGGTGTGCTGGGTATTCCAGCACTTGATGGCGTGCCGCAATTACCTCCAGTATGGGTCTATCCGCCGACAGAAAAGTCGGGCACGCTTCTGGTTAATCCAGCACATCCTCCCGAGTTTCAGGACGCAATCATCTGGTTCCCGGATGACGCTGGCCTTGAATCCATCTACATCGTGCTCAGCACGCAACTAGAGAAGAACAAGGCAGCAGGGGCGGCTTTCGAAGAAGAGGCGTACAGCGGTTTTTCGGAAGAAATGGAAGAGTCCGGCCAACAAGTAACGATAAAAACAGAGAGCGGCACCCGGACCCGTCTCGATATGATAGGTAGAGATGCAAACGGCGATATCGCGTGCGTCGAATGCAAAGCCTCGGAAACGGCACCACTGACCCGCAATCAAAAGCGGGCATTCCCGGAAATCGAACAGAGCGGCGGACGCATCATGGGCAAGGGCAACCCCGGCTTCCCCGGCGGCACCCAAATCCCGCCAATCCGAGTAGAAATTCTGCGCCCGCCGCAAAAATAACGGAACCAAGGAACTGAAATGTCCGTAACAGACGCAAAAACAATCGATATGTGGGGTATCCCAAAATGGGACAGCAACAAGATCATCCTCGGTATTGCTGACCATTTGGAATGGGGCGACAAGGCTGAACAAGGCGAGCACTTGTTGGTGCTTCAAGAGAAAATCAATAACTACATCGCTTTCATCGAAAGCGGTGAAATCTACACTGAGATACCCGGTGCACTCGGAAAATCACCTGTCATTCGTGTTCAAGGCAAGTACGAGTTACCCGAGCAAGGCGAGTTGTTCATCGATCGCGTTGCGGAGGCATTGAAGGACGTAGGCATAGGATTCGAATTCGTGCTCAAAGCGGATTAATAAACACATCCAGAGAAAGCGGAGCTGACAATCCCCACTGAGAGATCGGGCATGTCTATCACCGAAACAAAAGTCGTCGACATCATCGCAGTACCCGAGTGGGAGCCAGACAACGTCGTGCTCGTCATCACCGATCACCTGGAATGGGGCGACAAAGCCCAACAGGGTGAACACCTGCTGTTGCTTCAAGAGAAAATCAACACCTACATCGCCTTCATCGAGAGCGGTGAACTGCTGGAAAGCTATCCGCCAGCCGAGGGCAAGAATCCCAAGATTCGCATCAACGGCCTCTATGCGCTGCCCGAGCAAGGTGAAATCTTTATCGACCGCGTGACCGAGGTACTCAAAGGCGTGGGCATTGGAATGGAGTTTGTACTCAAGGACGACTTTGCAGTTCGCCACTAGCGGCTGCCCAGACGCCGGCTTGTCCTCTGATCGCTGAAAGTCCTCTCTGATAGAACCCGCGCACTGAAAACTCCTGCGCTAGTGGAAATCGGGCCAGCCAAGCCATTCAGCAAATGCTACAGCTCGTATTCGGCTACAGACCTTCCAAAGAAAAACGACTGGTCAAATAACAACAGCCGTTTCCCAACGAGAGTGCACCGCGCAATCACACGTCGGCGTACCTCCTCAAACACCCCGGTCAGCTCCCTCTCCCTTTGGGAGAGGGCTAGGGTGAGGGGCTTTTAAACGCCATCACCCACACGCGTTTAACTTACACGCACTGTTACGCCATAACGGCTACAACACCTTGCGCCGTTGCCTACGCGTACGCCAGAATCCGCCGGCTTACGCGCCTTGAGGCGGGCTGTATCGTTTCCCTGTCACTGCAAAACAGTGATCGGGTTTGGTAGCCCGTTTTCTAAGCGTTATGCGCCGCTATATGCAGTCTCTTTTCGGGGCTCGGTTTTTTATGGTGGCCATGCGTGGGGCTCCTTCGGGAGCGCCGGGGTTTACTCGCTTAGACCGGTCTACCAACCTGCGCAATGGTCACCACCTCGTTTGGTAGCGTGAGTGATGGCTCCTTATTTTTTGCTAAGCGAGTGTCATCTATGTTCAAAATTACGCCAAACCCGCCAGAAACCGATCCAATCCCCTACGACGCCGCGCTCGAACCTCTAAACATCAAAGAGGCCGCCGACCGCGCGATCAACTTCTACCTCAATCCCTCGGCGCTGAAGACTTCAATCCCCACCCGCAAGACCGGCAAGATCTACCTCATCGATCCCACAGTGGATAACGAAACCCTGCTCGTCGAAGCCACTGAAACCTTGTCCTCAGCCACTGACATGGCCCGCGATCTCGCCGATTCAATTGACCCTTCACAGCGCAAAAAGATGCTGATCCTGCAACAGGTGATCATGCTCAGTGAACTGGTGGTCGGCCGAGTTCTGGATAACCAGCGCTTGCCGCACTAGTCGCGATGCAGATGGGTGAGGGGGCTCGCTCCCTCATTGCACAGAAGCGTCCGCAATCGCGGCGCTTCACGCCTTCTATCAAAAGACCTGAAGCGGTTCTTGTCTGGAGTTTCAGCAGATGTCTCAGCCACCCGAACCACCGGTCACCGACCTGGTGTCCCCGTACGCATCGCCCAATTCAAGAAAGCTTCACGAAGCGGCAGAGCGTGCGCTCGACCATTACCTGTTGCCTGCCGCGATCATGGCCACACCCTATACGCCCAGCACGATGTTCATGGTTAACCCGCAATCTGACGCCGAGTCCTTGCTGAGCAATGCCAGCGGTTCCCTCGCGTCCGCCACGGTCATGCTCGGCAATTTTGCCGGGGTGCTGGAGGGATCGAACCGCCATACCCTGTTGGGTATTGCGCAAGTGGTCATGTTGGGGGAATTGGCAGTCAATAAGGCATTGGATCTGGTTGTGCCAACCGAGTAGTCGCTCACGTTAATAATCAAGCAGTCAGCCATTGCGGCTGACTGCTTTTTTGTTTCTACAGGTGATCGGCGTCGATCACGGCTTTGGCAAACGCCTGCGGATCTTCCTGCGGCAAGTTGTGGCCAATCCCGCCGTTGATCAAACGGAACTGATACTTGCCGGTAAAGCGCTTGGCGTAATCTTCCGGCGCCGGGTGCGGCGCACCGTTGGCATCGCCTTCAAGGGTAATGGTCGGCACGCTGATCGACGGTGCGGTAGCGAGTTTCTGCTCCAGCGCTGCGTATTTCGCTTCGCCCTGAACCAGGCCCAGACGCCAGCGGTAGTTGAACACGGTGATGTCGACATGATCAGGGTTCTCCAGCGCCTTGGCGCTGCGGTCGAACGTGGCGTCGTCGAACTTCCATTGTGGCGAAGCGTTTTGCCAGATCAGTTTGGCGAAGTCGTGGGTGTTCTTCGCATAGCCGGCACGGCCACGGTCAGTCGCAAAGTAGAACTGATACCACCACTGCAATTCAGCCTTGGGCGGCAGCGGGTTCTGCCCGGCAGCCTGATTGCCGATCAGATAACCACTGACCGACACCAGCGCTTTCACACGTTCCGGCCACAGCGCCGAAACGATGTCTGCCGAACGTGCGCCCCAGTCATAACCGCCGAGCACCGCTTGCTTGATCTTCAGCGCATCCATGAAGTCGATGACATCACTGGCCAGCGCCGCCGGTTGGCCATTGCGCAAGGTGTCTTTGGAGAGGAACTGCGTATCGCCATAACCGCGTGCATACGGCATCAACACCCGATAACCCTTGGCTGCGAGCAGCGGCGCGACTTCGTCGTAGCTGTGAATGTCGTAGGGCCAGCCGTGCAACAGGATCACCACCGGGCCATTCGCAGGGCCGGTTTCGGCGTAGGCGACGTCGAGCACGCCGGCCTTCACATGTTTGAGCGGACCGAAAGGCGAGGGCGCGGAATAACTGGCGGCCGCAGGCTCATTGGTTTGCGCTTGAGTAGTGCCAAAAGCGCTGAACAACGACAAAGCCAGAATCGACAAACCGAACGCGGTGTTGCGGGTGTGCAGTGCCTTTTTCATGATGACGTCTCCTTTGCGAACCGTTGGCCGAGGGGTCTTGGTGAGCCCTTGAAACCTTGAGTGCATTTGAGCGTTGGGACGTATCTGGCCTGTGTCGTAAAACGGCTTTGTTGAAAGTCGATGTGTCGCGGTGGGGTTGGTACACAGTGTGATACACGGCGCGAAACCGACTCAGCATGGGCCTGATTCAGGCCAAAATAATAAGTCGCTGTTTTAAAACAAAAAATATTTCACTTCGCGCTTCCCAAAGCGAAAAAACCTTGGTAAATTGCGCCCCGTTCTCACAGCGAACCTAACGAAGTAGCTGGAAAGAGCAGTAGGGGCGTCGCCAAGCGGTAAGGCAGCAGGTTTTGATCCTGCCATGCGTTGGTTCGAATCCAGCCGCCCCTGCCATATTCGAAAAAACGCCAACTTCGCAAGAAGTTGGCGTTTTTTTATGCCTGCGATTTGGCCAGGCAAAGCGGGCAGACGTGCGCGGCGCCGAAGCACCGCGCACGCCGTCCACTCAGTGCGGTGCGCGCGGAATGGTTTTCATCAGGTCTTCGGGGCTGATGTGGCCGACCACGCTGCCCGGTTGCGGCAGGTTGAGGATGTGGCCTTTCATCTTGCCGATGATGTGCATCTCGCACGGCTTGCAATCGAACTTCAGCGTCAGCACTTCATCGCCGTGGATCAACTGCATCGGCGCGACTTTGGTGCGCACACCGGTCACGCCTTTCGCCTGTTTCGGGCACAGGTTGAAGGAGAAGCGCAGGCAGTGCTTGGTGATCATCACCGGCACTTCGCCCGGCTCTTCGTGTGCTTCGTACGCAGCGTCGATCAGCTTCACGCCGTGACGGTGGTAGAAGTCGCGCGCCTTCTGGTTGTAGACGTTGGCGAGGAAGGTCAGGTGCGAATCCGGGTACACCGGCGGCGGGCTGGTTTCGGCTTTACGGCCGCCACGCGGGTGCGCAGCGACACGGGCGGCGGTCAGGTTCTCGATCACTTCGCGGCGCAGGGCTTTGAGCTGCGAGTTGGGGATGAAGAACGCCTGCGGCGCATCCAGTTTGATGTCGGTGGCGTGGTACTGCGTGGTGCCGAGCTGGCCGAGCAGATCGCGCAATTGTTCCAGCGCCTGCTCAGGCTTGTTGGCGACACCGAACGGACCGGGCAGGGTGACGCTGGCGCTGATGCCTTCTTCGCTGGTGGCGGTCACTTCCAGTTGTTCTTCACGCAGACGTGCGACCCAGCTCAAGGCCACGCGACGCTCCGAAGACGTCTTTTGCAGCGCCTGCTGCCAGTTGTGATCGAGGTTGCGATTCAACGGATGATTCGGGCGCAGCTTGAACAGGCCTTCGGGCATTTCGTTCGGCTCGACGCGATAGCGGTAGCGCTTCTCGCCGTCTTCTTCGAACTCGCCTTTGGCTTCGGCGATGTTGGCGCGGAAACCGACCACTTCGCGTTTGACCAGCACGTTCAAGCCATCGCCGTTGGACAGCGGCTCTTGCGTGACAACCTGCATGTCGCGTTTGCCGACTTTCTCGACGGTGCCGACTGGCAGACCGGTGAAGGTCGGCGAGTCGAAAGCGCCGATGTCGATCTTGCGATCAGTAACGAAGTAATCAGTGCTGCCACGGTGGAAAGTCTTTTCCGGGTCAGGCAGGAAGAAGTGCGCGGTGCGGCCGCTGGAGGCGCGGGCCAGGTCCGGGCGGTCTTCGAGCACGTCGTCGAGACGCTGACGGTAATAGGCGGTGATGTTCTTCACATAACCCATGTCCTTGTAGCGACCCTCGATCTTGAACGAGCGCACACCGGCTTCAACCAGTGCGCGGATGTTGGCGCTCTGGTTGTTGTCTTTCATCGACAGCAGGTGTTTTTCGTAGGCGATCACGCCACCCTTTTCATCTTTGAGGGTGTACGGCAAACGGCAGGCCTGCGAGCAGTCGCCACGGTTGGCGCTGCGCCCGGTTTGCGCGTGGGAGATGTTGCACTGGCCGGAGAAGGCCACGCACAACGCGCCATGAATGAAGAACTCGATGGCGGCGTCGGTTTCGTCGGCGATGGCGCGAATCTCTTGCAGGTTCAGCTCACGGGCCAAGACCAACTGCGAGAAACCGGCCTGATCGAGGAACTTCGCCCGCTCCAGCGTACGAATGTCGGTCTGGGTCGAGGCGTGCAGCTCGATCGGCGGAATGTCCAGCTCCATCACGCCCAGATCCTGAACGATCAGCGCGTCGACACCGGCGTCGTACAACTGATGGATCAGCTTGCGTGCCGGTTCCAGTTCGTTGTCGTGCAGGATGGTGTTGATGGTGGTGAAGATGCGCGCGTGATACTTGCGGGCGAATTCCACCAGTTCGGCGATTTCGCCGACTTCGTTGCAGGCGTTGTGGCGCGCGCCGAAGCTCGGGCCGCCGATGTACACGGCGTCGGCGCCGTGCAGGATCGCCTCACGGGCGATGGCGACATCGCGGGCAGGGCTGAGCAATTCCAGATGATGCTTGGGCAAGGACATAGTTTTTTTAGTCAGGCTGTCACGGTTAGGCGCGCATTCTACCCGTGAAACGCGCGCCCGGCACGCCTGTGCTGCCCGATGGCACAGGGCATTGTCACCTTGACCCTTGTGGGAGCGAGCTTGCTCGCGAAGGCGGCAGGACATTCAACATCAATGGAGACTGAACTGACGCTTTCGCGAGCAAGCTCGCTCCCACAAGGGGTTGTGCAGTGAGTCTCAGGCCTTGGCGGCCATTGCGGTGACTTCCACACGCATGCCTTCAACTGCCAGCGAGGCCACACCCACAGCGGCGCGTACCGGCCATGGCTTGGCGAAAAAGCGTTTGTACACCTCGTTGAACGCAGCGCGATCAGCCATGTCGGTCAGGTAGATGGTCAGGTGCATGACCCGATCCATCGAGCTGCCGGCGCGTTCCAGGGCGACTTTCAACGCTTGCAATGTGCACTCACTTTGCTCGGTGATGCCACCCAGTTCCAGGCTGCCATCGGCACGGGTCGGGATCTGGGTCGACACCATGATCCCAGCGAAGGTCGCTACGTCGGAAGAAATCGAGTCTGCGTCCGGATCCGGGGTGAAGGTGATGTCTTGGCTGGCCATGTTGATCCCTTGTCTGAGCGAGTAAATCGCGCCAGTTTACAGATTCATTGGCGACATCGCCCGTTTGCGTATCGGCACGGATCAGACCGGATGCGTGGCTTGTTCTGCCGCGATGGCCGAGCGTACGCTTGGGCGCTCGGCTACGCGCTTTACGTAGGTCGCCAGTACCGGCCAGTTTTCAATGTCGATATTGAACGTCGGCAGCCACTGCAGGACGGTGAACAAATAGGCGTCGGCCACGCTGAATGTGCTCATCAGATAGTCCTGGGGGGCGAGTGTCTGGCTGAGAAAGTCCAGGCGCTTGAACAGTGTTTGTTTGAAGATCGCCTTGATCGACTCCGGGATCTCATTGTTGAACAGCGGCGCGCTGGCGCCGTGGATTTCGCTGCTGATGAAGTTCAGATGCTCCTGCAAACGCGAGCGTTCCCACGTGCCATTGGCCGGCGCCAGTTTATGCTGCGGAACCTGATCGGCCAGGTATTGAAGAATAGCCGGCCCCTCCGTCAATACCTCGCCGTTTTCCAGCAACAAGGCAGCCACGTATCCCTTGGGATTGATCTCGCGAAAGTCGCGTCCATCGGCAGTGCGCTTGCTGTGGTTATTGACGCGAATCAGCTCGAACGGCAAGCCCAGTTCCCGCAACACAATGTGCGATGACAGCGAGCAGGTCATCAGCGCGAAATACAGTTTCATGGCAGATCCTTGTTGAAAGAAGGCGCCAGAATCCATCGTCACTGAGCGTTTCGCAAAGGTCATTTCAAGTGATAGCGTATGACAAAATCTCATGAGTGTTTAACGCTATATGGTCGCCAGATTACCTTCCTTGAATGGCTTGAGAGCCTTCGAGTCCGCCGCGCGGCACATGAGCTTTACTCAGGCTGCGCAAGAACTGAACGTCACGCAAACCGCCATCAGCCATCAGATTCGCAGACTGGAGGCGGAGCTTGATGTGTCGCTGTTTTTGCGGCTCAAGGACGGCCTGGCACTGACTGAGGCAGGGCAGGCTTACTTGCCGGGTATCCGCTCGGCGTTTCATGAGTTGCGCTATTCGACGGAGCAGTTGTTCGCGACACGCGACAACACAGTGCTGACCATCAGCACATTAGTGTCGGTCGCGTCCAAATGGTTGTTGCCGCGCCTGCCGGCCTTTCAGCAGACGTTCCCTGATATCGAAGTGCGGGTCAGCGCCGCCACCGATCTGGTGGATTTTCGCCATGGCGGGATTGATGCGGCGATTCGTTATGGTCGCGGTGACTGGAAGGGCTTGCGTGCGGACTGGCTGATGTCCGATGAAATCTTCCCGGTGTGCAGTCCGGCCTTGCTCAAGGGTGGGAAGGCCTTACAGACGCCGGCCGATCTGGCCAACCACACGATGCTGCAAGTCAGCGGCATGACCGCCGCAGACTGGAACACCTGGCTGAGCGCGGCGGATCAGCCAGCGAAACTGGCCAAAGGGTCGCGACTGACCTTCGACCTGGCGATGATGGCGGTGCAGGCAGCCGTTGACGGGCAGGGGGTATGCATCGGGCGCTCGACCTATGTCGACGATGACCTGCGAGCCGGACGATTGGTGGCGCCTTTCGCTTTGCGCCTGAAGGATGATCTGGGCTTCTATCTGGTGACGCCCCATGAAACCGCCAACTCGAAGAAAATCGTCGCCTTGAGGACATGGCTGTTGGCGCAGTGCCAAAGCAGCGAAAGGTTTGTTTAAGCGTGTATCAATCCGCACCGGATACACATGCCAATAACAAACAACGGGTTCACGACACATCCACGCTACATGCCCCACACACAGTAGAGGTCACACCACCACTACGCACAAGAGGGCTACATCATGCGCCGTCCACTCTTTCTGGCAACCACCGCCATTCTCGCTTCCCTGACCGGCATCGCACACGCCGCTGACACGCAACCCAAGAGCTGGCAGCAAGGACTTAGCCGCACCGATCTGGTTCGCCAGGACCTCGGCGCTGCGGATCGCGAAGTGATCCAGGCGCGGGTCGATTTCGAGTCCGGCGTGGCCTCACCAAGGCATGCGCATCCGGGCGTCGAGGTGGCATACGTGATCAGCGGCACTTTCGAATATCAACTGGAGGGCAGGGCACCGGTGACGCTGAAGGCGGGTGACTCGCTGTTCATTCCGGAAGGGGTTGCGCATATCGCCAAAAACATTGGCTCGGACAAGGGCTCGGAGTTGGCGACTTATGTTGTGAAGAAGGGCGAGCCCGTGTTGATTCTCAAGCCGTGAGACTCAATGAAGTGTCACCGCTCGGCGACTCTCGCCGATGCGGATCCGGTCGAGCGCCCGGTTCAAGGCATCCAGCGCGTCGAGAAGCGCTTTGGCTTCTGCTTCTCGACCATCGCCCCACAGACGTTCGGCCATTTTGTTCAAGGCCTGGATGGCGCGCTCGATGTCCGCAGCGGTGGCGGCCTCTCGGGCGACGGGTGGTTTTTTCGGCATTCGTTGCTGTCCTGCAAGGCAAAAAGTATTCGCCGGAGAAAGTTTGAATTAGTCAGTTGCCTGCCCGGTCGAGAATTATGAACGCAGTCAATCTGACGAGGTACGAATGGGCCGGCGGTCTGAGCCAGGAGTTTACCGCCGCGGCTCATGGATTAAACGGTGCACTTCCCTGAATTGACTTGCTTGCACTGAAGGCGATGCTCTTTCCAACCCACCACTTCTCCAGATAGCGATCAAGCATAACGATCTGTATCGATACCATTTCAGCCCTGACATAATCCGCCTCATGATTAACGCCGTCACAATCGGCCAATATTTCGGAAAGATAAATGAGGGATTTCAAGGAGCTGTGCGCTTACCTGAAGGAGGAAATTGCTACCAAGGAAGACGGCAGCGTAAAACTGAGCACCCTGATCAACAGGGTTCTGGCCAAAGAACGGTACCACTACGTTTTCTGGTTCAGGATTGCCCAGTACCTGCACAACAAGCCTCGCGGGTTCTGGAACTATAAGAAGTGGGCAAAGCGGATAAATCGAAAACTGATCCGCGAGCACAACATCGACATTGGTTTGTCGGCACAAATCGGTCCGGGTATCTGCTTCTCGCATCGCATCGGCATCGTCATTACCCATCGGGCCATCATCGGCCGAAACCTTCGCCTTCGCCAGAACACCACCATCGGTTCCAAGGACTATACCCAAGGTCACGTGCGCCTCGGTGACAACGTCGAAATCGGCGCAAACGTCTGCATCGTCGGTGAAATCAATATCGGCAACAACGTGACGATCGGCGCCCAGGCGTTCGTGAACAAGGATATTCCAGACAACACCGTGTATTACACCGAGTACCGGCCGACTTATCGGGCCAAGCCGAAGTAAGGTGATGGTTCAGTTGCCGAATCCCAGAAACGACAAAGCCCTGAATAATCAGGGCTTTGTCGGTACAAAATATGGCGGAGGCGATGGGATTCGAACTCATGGACCTGTTACAGTCGACGGTTTTCAAGACCGTTGCCTTAAACCACTCGGCCACACCTCCGTTGCGTTGCGGGCGCCATAATACCTGAATGAAACACACTGTCAAACTCTCTGCATGGCTTGTTACAGAGCGTCTGTTATGATCTTTGCGACTGAACGTTTCAAACCAACAGGAGTGTCGCCATGCGCGAACAGGATTACGCAGTTAATAACAGCGTGCAGGCTGAGCAGCTAGAGGTTAGCCGCGTCCTGCGCAACACTTACGGCCTACTGGCTCTGACCCTCGCATTCAGCGGCGTCATGGCTTTTGTCGCACAGCAGATGCGCGTTGGCTACCCGAACATTTTCGTGGTGCTGATCGGCTTCTACGGGCTGTTCTTCCTCACCAACAAACTCCGTGATTCCGCGTGGGGCCTGGTGTCCGCTTTTGCGTTGACCGGTTTCATGGGTTTCCTGCTCGGCCCGATCCTCAACCGTTATCTGGGCATGCAGGGCGGCGCTGAAGTGGTCAGCTCCGCGTTCGCGATGACTGCGCTGGTGTTTGGTGGTCTGTCGGCCTACGTGCTGATCACCCGCAAGGACATGAGCTTCCTCGGTGGTTTCATCACCGCTGGTTTCTTCGTGTTGCTGGGTGCAACGCTGGCGAGCTTCTTCTTTCAGGTCAGCGGTCTGCAACTGGCGATCAGCGCAGGTTTCGTGTTGTTCTCATCGGTCTGCATTCTGTTCCAGACCAGCGCCATCATCCACGGCGGTGAGCGTAACTACATCATGGCGACCATCAGCCTGTATGTATCGATCTACAACCTGTTCATCAGCTTGTTGCAGATCTTTGGCATCATGAGCCGCGACGACTGATCGTTAGTCGTTTCAACAAAAAACCCGCTTCGGCGGGTTTTTTGTTGCTCGCTGAAAAGCGTAGTGGCCTTTTACCTATAAAATGATCTGAAAATAGTGGCGTCTTTTTGGAAATCACCTACACCTAAATACCAAGGAAGAGCAGTAGCCTGATCGACAGGAGTCGTTAACCAGCCCCCCTCGTGTAATCCCTGCGTCCCTCGCATTCACTTCCCTTGCTGTTGATCGCCAGGCCTTTTGGCCGAGAGCGACTGTATTCGTTCGTCCAGTGAAAACCGGGAGGTGAACCACGCCAAATTCTATGCACCGTGACCGTATCCCGGCGAACGACCGGGACCCTGATACCAGAAAAATAATGGAGGCCCTGCCATTGCAGGCGTTGTCCCAATCAAGGAGATCATCGATGAACCAGCCCCAAGGAAAACTGGCTGTACTGGCCGTCACCACCGCGCTGTTCAGCGCGTCAACCCTCGCCGGCGTCTATCCTGACTTCGGCTATCAACCACCTTCCAGCCAATACTCTGGCCCACTGTTTGAGTTGAGCCAGAATTACCCGGCAACAGCGCCGCAAGTACCGCTACCCGGTTTTTTCAAGAATCTACCGACCAAGCCAGATAACAATTTTGAGACTTGGCGTGCGTACATGGAGGAAGTCAAAACCTATTGCCTCGAAGGCAACGTCGAGGCTGATTGGTACGTGCAGAACAATAAAAAACGTCAGTGGTATCACATGCCGTGGCAGCACTACGGCCCGCTGGGACGCGAAGGGATTCACGGCCTGACCAAAGAGGCGCAGATCCAGGTCAAGCAACTCGCCGCCACGCAGACCGCCACCGGCCAGACTTACGCGGTGGGCATCTATAACGACATCGGCGCCTATACCATCGGAGAGGTCTGGAAAGACCCGAACAACCCTGATCCGAAATACACATCGGCACCCAACAGCTTCCCCGACGGCACCGTAGTCTGCAAAGCCCTGTTCGCCGATATCGATCGCAGCACCGTGCCGTTCCTGGTGAACCCGGTGTTGTGGAAGGGCTACGTCACCGAAACGTTCACGTCGGCTAATCGCAAGATCAAAGATGTCGCATTGATCCAGATGGACATCGCCGTGCGCGATCAGCGCATGAGTGCCACTGGCTGGATCTTCGGCACCTTTCAGTACAACGGCGCGAAAACCGGCAAGCCTGGCTGGGACAACCTCGTCCCGGTAGGGATCATGTGGGGCAACGATCCGGAAGAAATCGGCAACGACTTCACCAACCCGCAACCGACGCAAACCAAGATCAACCCCGCGTTGCAACAGACAGCGATCAACGCCAAGACCCAGGAGTTGCCGCCCACCCATCTGGGCTGGAACGGTCGCCTCAATGGTCCGGTGGACAACCCCAACAGTTCCTGCCTGAGCTGCCATGCAACCGCCGAAACGCCGCAAGTGGCGATCATGAATCCAACGTTCCAGGCCAATGCGCCGAAGCCGGGGTCGCCTGAATGGATGAAGTGGTTCCAGAACATTCCGGCCGGCCATGCTTTCACGCCGGGCACTCAAAGCACTGACTACAGCCTGCAGTTGTCCGGCGGTCTGGTGAATTACTTCGAGTGGAAATGCGACATGAGCGGCATCTACGCTGACGGCAAGAACGCGTGCAGCAAAGCGTCGGACATGAAACTGAAAATGCTCAATTCCACCAACAACGCCACGCCGAAGCCATTGCAGAAAGTCATTCGTGACCCGAGCCTGCAGCAATTGCTGGAGTAAGAAGCGAAAAGCCTGCGCACGTTGCGGCGTGCGCAGGCTTTTTCAGTTGATCACGATGCTGCCGTCAGTCTGCTGTTTGTAGACGGTGTAGGGCAGCAACAGCGTGTCGAGTGCCCCGGACACCACGGCATCGATCAACACCACGGGAATCGCGGCGTTTTTGTAATCGTCGGCATCAACGCCCTTGCCCAGAGGCGCATGCAGGCTGCAAAAGTCGTAGGCGAGGCCGCTGTAAATCCTTGGCACCGCCCCGCAATAACTTTTCTGCTCCTTGAGGCTGTCCACCGCAGCCTGATCACTGCGCACCACGGTCTGTACGGTCCCGCAACCGGCAAGCGTCAACGCTGCCAGCACCATTGCCTGAATTCTCATTACCGCCAATCCTTCGCCGGAAAAACCTCAATCTACGCCGAACATGCGGAAAAAGCACTTAGGCCATCGGCGGCAAACGACGCTTGACCGGTGTCTTCTTGACGATCGCTGTGTTGGTTTCAGCCAGCGTATTGAGGCGGTCGAGCAGGATGTCCAGCTGTTCCATCGAACGTACGTGCAGGCGGGCGATGAAGCAGTCTTCGCCCGTCACTTTGTCGCACTCGGTGAATTCTGGAATCGACAGAATCTGCCGCTCGACTTCCTGCAACTGCCCCGGCAGCGGCCGTACCCGGACGATGGCCTGCAATTGATAGCCGAAGCATTTCGGGTCGATTTCCACGGTGTAGCCCTTGAGCACGCCACGCTCTTCCAGCCGGCGCAAACGCTCGGCCACGCTGGGCGAAGACAAACCACTGATTTGCGCCAGCGCCTTGAGCGAACGCCGTGAGTCCTCCATCAGTGCGCTGATAAGAATCTGGTCGATATCGTCGGTCATCACTCAACTCCTGGATTAGGCGATTTCTAACAATCACCCTCGATAAAAAAGGCAGATCAGCAGTTTAGCCTGCCTTTTGCTCTGGAGCGATGCCGTGTCCGCTTGGCATACTTTTGCCACGCTTTCGCCAAATGCTGAGGAGATTGAAGATGGACAACCCGATCCGTCGCGGCTCATTTGAAATGACCGCTGCCATGCTGATATCCGGGACGATTGGCTGGTTCGTGCTGGTTTCCGGGCAAGCGGTTCTGGACGTGGTGTTCTGGCGCTGCGTATTCGGTGCCGCTACCTTGCTGTTGATTTGCGCGGCATTCGGTTTTCTGCGGCCGCGCATTCTGACCCGTACGACATTTTGGCTGGCGGTGCTCAGCGGGATGGCGATTGTCGGAAATTGGGTGCTGCTGTTTGCCTCGTATTCTCGGGCTTCAATCGCCATTGGCACTGCGGTATACAACGTGCAGCCGTTCATGCTGGTCGGCTTGGCGGCACTGTTTCTCGGCGAAAAAATAACCGTGCATAAGCTGTTCTGGCTGGCGATTTCATTTATGGGGATGCTGGCGATTGTCAGCGCCCATGGTCAGCAAGGCAGCAGCGGTAACGACTATCTGGTGGGAATCGCCCTGGCGTTGGGTGCGGCTTTTCTCTATGCGATTGCAGCGCTGATCATCAAGCGTTTGACCGGCACACCGCCACATCTGATCGCACTGATCCAGGTCTGCACCGGCGTGCTGTTGCTCGCACCGTTTGCGCATTTTTCCGCACTGCCGCCAACACCAGGGGCGTGGGCCAGTCTGGTGACGCTGGGCATCGTTCATACCGGTTTGATGTATGTGTTGCTGTACGGTGCCATCCAGAAATTGCCGACGGCGCTCACCGGCGCACTGTCCTTCATTTACCCGATTGCAGCGATTTTTGTCGACTGGTTCGCGTTCGGTCATCGCTTGCAGACTTTGCAATGGCTAGGCGTGGCGGCGATTCTCCTCGCGGCCGCTGGCATGCAGCAGGGCTGGGGCTTCAAGGCGCGTCGACTGGCTGCGCAATAAACCTCAGATGTTCCAGCGCGGTGCGGTTTTGGCCAGGCGCTGGCGCATCTCGGCGATGTTCGCCGCTAGTTGCCGGGTCAACAGGCGATAGCCGTCCAGCGCGCTGTAGACCGGCGCATCAAGGCTGGCGTCCGGTAACGCCAGCGGACGATCAAGGCGCTGTATCGCACCGGATTTCAAGGCGCGGGCCATGCCGATCAATTGCACGCGGATCATGCGGTGTTCGGCCTTCAACGCTGATTGCAGATGAGCCATGGCTTCGGGGTCGTTGGCATCAGGGCGGGTGTTGCCGAGGATTTCCAGGGTGCTGATGCACATGCGCAGGTTGCGCTGGATCGCATCGAGCTCGGTCATGGAGATCTTTACTTCCTTGGACACCGACGGCATCAGCGAACGCAATTGCACCATCACCGCGCTCAAACGGCTCATCAGCTTCAGGTGCTCGTCGGCACTGACCGGCTGGCCGTTGATGATTCGACTGTATACCGTCGCGCAATCGCGCAAGGCATCGGCCAGGTTGTAGCGCCACGAGTACACCGCGTACAGCGGCAGAGCGAAGGAGAATGCCAGCGCCAGCGCAATACCGATGAGAATATCGACGCCACGCCACAAGCCGTCGGTGATCGGGTTGTCGCCATGCCCGGCGACAATGAATACGGTAATTGCCGAGAGCAGGGCGGTATAGCCGCCCTTGCCGATGGCGTGATAGGAGAAGAAGCCACAGACCACCGCCATCGCAAAGTAGGTCAGCCATGGCATGCCGAGCCACGCATGCTGCGCCACCAGTAACAAACCGACGCCGGCGCCGATCAAAGTACCGGTGGCGCGCTCGGCGGCTTTCTTGCCGATGTTGCCGTGGTGCTGCAAACCGCCGATGACCACCAGCATGGTCACCGATGCCCACTCACCGTGGGGCAGGTTGATGCCGGTGGTCAGCACAATCGTCGCCAGCAACCCCAATGCCACCCGCACCGCGTGGATCAAGCGGGCGTGTCGGTAGCGGCGATACGGATCCAGGAGCGGACGCAGAATTCGACGCAACAGTGGCGGCAATCGGTAGGTGCTGAACGTACTCAGTGCAAGGCCCTCGTCAGAAGATGTAGTCGGTGGTCAGGAAGCTTGAATCGCGACCGCGAATGATCTCGCTGATCAGATCCTTGTTGCTGTCCTGGAATTTGGTTGCCACCAGTGTGCGGATCGAAAACACCCGCAATGCATCGTGTACTGACAGCGTACCTTCTGCGGAATTCTTGCGGCCATTGAACGGGTAGGTATCCGGACCGCGCTGGCACTGAGCATTGAGGTTGATCCGCCCGACCTGGTTGGCGAATGTGTCGACCAGCCGTCCGACTGCCACCGGGTTGGTACCGAAGATGCTCAACTGCTGGCCGAAATCCGACTCCAGCACATAGTCGATCACGGTATCGAGATGACGGTACGGCACGATCGGCACGACCGGACCGAACTGTTCTTCCTGATACACACGCATCTGCGGATTCACCGGGTACAGCACTGCCGGGTAGAAGAACGACTCGCGGGATTCGCCGCCATTGGGGTTGACCACTTCGGCACCCTTGCTGCGCGCGTCGGCCACCAGCCCGTGCAGGTAATCGACCTTGCCCGACTCCGGCAACGGCGTCAGCGACACGCCGCTGTCCCACGGCATGCCCGGTTTCAGCGTGGCCAGTTTGGCGTTGAATTTTTCGATAAAGCTGTCGACCACGTCTTCGTGGACGAAGAGGATTTTCAGCGCAGTGCAGCGCTGGCCGTTGAACGACAGCGAACCGGTCACTGCTTCGCTGACAGCATTGTCGAGATCGACTTCCGGCAAGACGATGCCCGGGTTCTTCGCATCCAGACCCAGTGCGGCGCGCAAACGGTGCGGTTTCGGGTGGAGTTTCTTCAGATCGCTGGCGGCCTTGTTGGTGCCGATGAAGGCGAAGATGTCGATCTTGCCGCTGGCCATTAGCGCGCTGACGGTTTCGCGGCCGCTGCCGTAGATCACGTTGATCACGCCGGTGGGGAAGCTGTCGCGGAACGCTTCGAGCAACGGACGGATCAGCAGTACGCCGAGCTTGGCCGGTTTGAACACCACGGTGTTGCCCATGATCAGCGCCGGAATCAGCGTGGTGAAGGTTTCGTTCAGCGGATAGTTGTAAGGGCCCATGCACAGGGCGACGCCGAGTGGCACGCGGCGGATCTGCCCGAGGGTGTCCTGCTCCAACTCGAAACGGCTGGAGCGGCGGTCGAGTTCCTTGAGTGCGTTGATGGTGTCGACGATGTAGTCGCAGGTGCGGTCGAACTCTTTTTCCGAGTCCTTGAGGTTCTTGCCGATCTCCCACATCAGCAACTTCACCACGGCATCGCGCTGCTGGCGCATGCGGCCGAGGAAGGCTTCGACGTGCTGAATGCGTTCGGCTACGCGCATGGTCGGCCACAGGCCCTGGCCACGGTCGTAGGCGCGGACGGCGGCGTCGAGGGCGGTGAGGGCGGTGTCGGCATCGAGCAGCGGCGTGCTGCCGAGAATCACTTGTTCGTCGCCGGCGTCACCTTTCAGATAGACCGGACTGCGCACGGTGGCGAGCGGGCCGTCCCAGCGGCGCAACTGGCCGTCGACCAGATATTCGCGTTGCTCGACCTGAGCGTCGAGGCGGTATTTTTCCGGGATGTCGCCGACAGAAGGGAACAGATTGCCAAGGATGTTTGCTGTGGTCATGTCGCTACCCCGTGTTGATGTCCGCATGCAGATCAAAAGTCTCTACAGGTTATACGCCTGAATGCGCCGAAATTTAAACCCGCAAATGTCACCGGAATGTCACGCAAAGGCGCAGAGCAGAGGGGGCTGGCTTGATGATCGTTTCCACGCAGAGCGCGGGAACTATCATCGGGGCGAGAGCTGGCCCCGTTTGCCCCCCTCACTGTCCCGCAATGCCCTCAACCCGTTGCAGCCGCTGCCTTAAGGTGTGAGCACAACAATAAGCGAGGCCGTTATGCGGGCAATCCGACTCACTCTACTGCTGGCGTTGGCCGTGGCGCTGCCTGGTTGCGGCGAAGACCCCAAGCCCCCGGCCAGCGTCAATAGCAACGCTACGCCGAAAGACTCGGCACTGGCGCAGATTTACGCCAACAGCTGTCAGCTCTGCCACGCCAACCCGGCCGCCAATGCGCCGCTCACCGGTGATCGCAAAGCCTGGGAGCCGCGCATCCGGCAGGGCAGCGACACGCTGCTCGACCACGCCATCAACGGCTACAACGGCATGCCGCCGATGGGCCAGTGCGTCGAGTGCTCGGAAGAACAATTCCTGCAATTGATCGGCTTCATGGCCGACCAGCCCCTCCCAGAATAAGGTGCCCGGCATGACCATGGATCTGACACGGCGTCAGTTGTTGCAACGGGCGAGCATTGTCGGCGCGTTCAGTGCGTTGGCCAGTAACCCGGCATTGGGCCAATTGCTGCGCGCGCCGCGCTTGATTCCGTGGCGCAACTGGTCGGGCGGGCAAAGTTGCCTGCCAGCGGCGCGGCTGGCACCGAAAAATCTCGATGAACTGACAACCGTCATCAAGCAGGCACAAGGCAAGATCCGCCCGGTCGGTTCGGCGCACTCGTTCAGCGCGCTAGTGCCCACCGACGGCACGCTGTTGTCGTTGAGCTATTTCAACGGACTGCTCGACCACGATGCGAAAACCCTGCAAGCCGAATTCGCCGCCGGCACGCCGATGTCACGCATGGGCCTGCCGCTGAAAGACATTGGTCAGGCCCTGCAGAACATGGCCGATATCGATTACCAGACCCTCGCCGGGGCCATTGCCACGTCGACTCACGGCACCGGCAAACACTTTCAGTCCTACTCGGCGCACGTTTGCGGCATGCAATTAGTGACGGCCAATGGTGAAGTACTGGACTGCGACAGCCAGCGCCATCCCGAAGTATTCAACGCCGCACGCGTTTCCCTCGGTGCACTCGGCGTGGCCACCAAAATCCGTCTGCAAAACCGCCCGGCTTATCGCTTGCGCGAACGGCAATGGATCGCCAAGACCGAAGAGCTGCTCGAAGACCTCGAAAAGAACACCCGTGAAAACCAGCACTGGGAAATGCTCGTCGTCACGCATTCCGATTACGCCTTGTCCATCGCCCTAAACGAAACCGATGACCCGGCCACACCTCCGATTCCGCCTGAAGAGGAGGGCGGCAACGAGTTTGTCACCCTGATCGAGAAGATCGACAAGTACGGCAGCGACTTCCCCGACCTGCGCCGCACGCTGCTCAACAGCTTGCGCCATCTGGCGAGTTTCGATGACCGCGTGGGCGACTCGTTCGACATTTACGCCAACGTGCGCACCGTACGTTTCAATGAAATGGAGTATTCGGTCCCGGCCGAACACGGCCCGGCCTGCCTTCGCGAAATTCTCAAGCTGATTCAAGACAAGGACCTGCGCACCTGGTTTCCCATCGAGTACCGCTATGTCAAGGCTGACGACATTCCGCTGAGCATGTTTGAGGGTCGCGACAGCTGTTCGATCTCGGTGCACCAGCATTATCAGATGGACCATCACAATTTCTTCGCGGCTGTCGAACCGATTTTCTGGAAGTACAACGGCCGGCCGCACTGGGGCAAGTTGCACACGCTCAACGCGAAGAACCTGCAACCGCTGTATCCGCGCTGGCGCGAATTTGTCGACGTGCGCCAGGCGCTGGATCCGAGCGGACGCTTTCTCAATGCGCATCTGGCGTCGATATTGGGGGTGAGCTGATGGCGGTCAATCGGCGCAATTTTCTGCTTGGCACTTTGGGGGTCGGCGCTTTGTTGGTGGGGGTTGGCGCGTGGCTGCGACCGGGCGATCGAGGCGCGCCGTACAGCGAATATTTCCGCTCACTGAACAAAGAGTTGAGGGGTAAAGGGCCTATGCGCCCGGTGCTGCTGATCGATCTCGATCGTCTCGATCACAACATTGATGTGGTGATGCAGTCGGTCAAACGCGGTGGTAAACACCTGCGGCTGGTGGAGAAGTCGCTGCCCGCGCCGGGGCTATTGAGCTACATCGCGCAACGTGCCGGCACGCAAAAGCTGATGTCGTTTCATCAGCCGTTTCTCAATCACGATGCGCAGGTGTTTCCGCAGTCCGACATTCTGCTCGGCAAGCCGTTGCCGGTGCGTTCGGCAGAGCTGTTTTATCAAGCCCACAAAGGCTCGTTCGATCCTGCGAAACAACTGCAATGGTTGCTCGACGGCCCCGAACGTTTGCAGCAATACCTTGCGCTGGCTCAAGGACTGGGCACACGGATGCGCATCAACATCGAACTGGATGTCGGCCTGCATCGCGGTGGGGTCAGTGATGTGAATGTCCTTGGGCAGATGTTTACGCTGATCAGCGCGAACCCCCAACATCTGGAGTTCGCCGGGTTCATGGGCTACGACCCGTTCGTGGGCATGGGGGTGCCGGGGATTCTTGGCTCGCCCGAGGAACTGTTTGCCAAGGTCATGGTGATTTATCAGCGTTGCGTGGATTTCACCCGCCAGCAGTTTCCCGCGTTGTGGCACGACGGCTTGTGCCTGAATACCGCCGGCAGCCCGAGTTATCGCATTCACGAAAACGAAAAGCTCAGCAGCGAGGTTTCCGTGGGCACGGCGATGCTCAAACCAACTCACTACGATTTGCCATCGCTCAGCGAGCACGTCCCCGCGACTTACATCGCTACGCCCGTGTTGAAAAGCACTGGCGCGGTAAACATTCCGGCGCTGGATGACAAGTCGAAGCTGTTTTCGTGGTGGGACCAGAATCAGCGCCAGACCTTCTTCATCTATGGCGGTAACTGGATGGCCGAGTTCGAATCGCCCGCTGGTTTGCAAAGCAACGGCGTGTATGGTCGCAGCTCCAATCAGGAAATGGTCAACGGCTCCAATGCCGTCGGCCTCACTGTGGAAGACCAGGTGTTCCTGCGCCCGACCCAGACCGAAGCCGTACTCCTGCAATTTGGCGATTTGCTCGCCGTGCGCAACGGCAAAATCGTCGACACCTGGCCCGTCTACACCTGACCCCAAATCACCACAAATCCCCTTGTGGGAGCGAGCTTGCTCGCGAAGGCGTCCTGTCAGTCACCTTCTACTCGACTGGCACGCCGCTTTCGCGAGCAAGCTCGCTCCCACAGGGTTTTGTGTTGTCTGTTAAATCCAGATCAATTCTGTAATGAAGCTTTTATGACAAAAGTTCGGTAGCACATCGCCAGTCCGGTCATGCCTATGTAACGCGCTTGAGGGGCCCAACGGGGCGCTTTTCACAAGCCGAGGCGGGACGCCGGGAGTGAGGCAATGGGGACTATGGAACGCTACTCGAAAGTGGGCATGCAGGAACTCGATCAACGCTTGTCGAAGATCGTCGAAGCCGCGCGCAAGAAGCCGGTTTCGGTGTATCGCTACGGCGCGCCGTGGGTCTGGATTGTCTCGCAGGATGACTGGCAGGGCGCCTTGAAAGAGGTGTCCAGTTACATTCCGCCGGGCCATTCGCTGGTGTTGCTGCGCCCGCAGATCGACGACTTGCTCGACGCCCACCGCGAACTCCTGCACGACCTCAATGCCGAGCCGGGCATGCTGATTCCCGCGCAAACGGTGATGCACATCCTGCTCCTGCAACTGCTCTATTCGGTGCCCAGCGAGCAGCAACTGTATGAACAGCTTAATTACAACCTGCTGTTCCGCTGGTTCGTCGGCCTCGGCCTGAACCAGAAAGTCTGGAGCTTCAACGCCCTCAGTCGCGACATCGCCACGTTGCTCAACGAGCCGCGCGCGGTGCTGCTCATTCAAAAAATCATCGGCGAAGTGTTCTGCGGTGCCTTGCTGCAAATGCCCGAGTTCTCGCTGAACTTCGCGCTTTTGCACACATGGCTGGGCAAACACGCCTGCGCCTCGACAGCCAGCAATTGACGCCATACACGCGGCGTTCGAAACGCCAACAGGTCATCGCGAATTCAGGGGGTAGTGTGGAACCGATTTTCAAGTCACGGCTGGCGCTGTGGGGCTGGCTGCTGGTGACGGCGGGCGCGCAGCCGGCATTGGCCGAGGAGGCCGCCAACAACTCGGCGGCGCAGCGTCTGGTCGACGTCAACGAATACTTCGTGCGCGGCAACACCGTGCTCGATGCACGGGCGATCGAAGAGGCGGTATACCCGTTTCTCGGCCCGCAAAAAGCCCTCAGCGACATCGAAGGTGCGCGCGACGCCTTGCAGAAAGCCTATCAGGAACGCGGCTACCAATCGGTGTTCGTCGAGTTGCCGGAGCAAGCCGTGGCCGACGGTATCGTCTACCTGCAAGTCAGCGAAACCAAGGTCGGCCGGGTACGTGTGGTCGGCGCCAAACACTATTCGCCGTTGGACATCCGCGACGACGTCCCGGCGCTGAAAGAAGGTGAGGTACCGGACTTCGCCAAGGTTCAGGGCGAACTGGCGCAACTGAACAAAACCCCGGGCCGACAGGTGATGCCGCTGGTGCGCGAAGGTCAGCGCCCCGGCACCATGGACGTCGATTTGCAGGTCGAAGACCAGAACCCGTGGACCGCCAGCGTCGGCCTCAACAACGACTACAGCGCCGACACCGAGAAGCTGCGCACGGTCACCAGCCTCGGCTACAACAACCTCTGGCAACTCGGCCATAGCGTCAACCTGACGTTCTTCACCGCACCGCAGGACACCGATAACGCCAAGGTCTGGTCCGGCTCCTACACCGCACCGCTGACCGAGCGCTGGAGCGTGCAGTTCTCCGGTTACCAGTCCGACAGCAACGTCGCCACCATCGGCGGCAGCAACGTGCTCGGCAAGGGCCACAGCTACGGCGTCTCGGCGATCTACACGCTGCCCTCCAGCGGCAACTGGTCGAACTCGCTGTCGGCCGGCATCGACTTCAAGGACTTCGACGAACGCCTGACCCTGTCCGGCGAAAGTGACAAAGTCCCGCTGCAATATGCGCCGTTCACTTTTGCCTACAACGGCTATCGCTACACCGAGAAGAGTCAGCTCGGCCTCGGCCTGAGCCTGGTCGCCGCCACTCGCAGCATTTTCGGTTACGGCAGTTCCGACGAAGACTTCGACTACAAACGCTATCGCGCCAAACCGAGCTTCGCCGTGCTCAAGGGCGACACCAATTACACCTGGACCTTCGACAGCGACTGGCAGAGCGCAAGCAAAGCCGCGTTCCAGTTGGCGTCCGGGCCACTGGTTTCCAACGAACAATTCTCCGCCGGCGGCGCGACCTCGGTGCGTGGCTATCTGGCCGCCGAACGCACCGGCGATGACGGCTTGCTGCTCAGTCAGGAAGTGCGCACGCCATCGCTGGCCAAGTACGCCGGCACGTGGATGCAGGACTGGCGTTTCTATGCCTTCGCCGAAGGTGCGCAACTTTACCTGCGCGACGAACTGCCCGATCAGGACGCCAATTACGCCCTGGCCAGCGTCGGCCTCGGCACCCGCGCCAGCCTGAGCAAATGGCTGTCCGGCAGCCTCGACTGGGGCTACCCGCTACTCGAAGGGCCGAACACCTCGAAACAGGAATCGCGCCTGCACTTCAACCTTCAAGCCACTTTCTGACAAGGAGCACGTTCATGCAGCGCCTCTTCCTTTCGTTGTTGATCTGCCTGGGCTTCGTGCTCCCGGCCACGGCTCAGGCCTGGTGGCAGGACGACTGGCATTACCGCAAACAGATCGCCGTCGACACCACGCCACAAGGCGCGGCAATCAATCAGGCCCTCGGTCGCACCGCGCTGCTGGTACGCCTGCACACCGGCAACTTCACCTTCGACGGGGTCAAGGAGGACGGTTCGGACCTGCGCTTCGTCGCCGCCGATGACAAGACCGTGCTCAACCACCAGATCGAAAGTTTCGACGCGCTGATGGGCATGGCGCTGATCTGGGTCGATGTGCCGAATGTCGAGGGCGGTCAGCGTCAAGATATCTGGATGTACTACGGCAATCAGAAGGCCCCGGCGACCGGCAACGGCCAACTGACGTTTGATCCGAATTACACCGCGCTGTATCACTTCGACGGCGCCACCGGCACTCCGGCCAAAGACACCACCGCCTACGGCAACACTGCGCAAAGCGCCACCGGCGCGGCGATTGACGGCGTAGTAGGGCGCGCGTTGCAGTTCAGAGGCCAGCCGTTGTTGCTGCCGGCCAGCCCATCGCTGCAACACAACGCCGGCAGTGCGTTTACCTTCAGTGCCTGGCTGCGTCTGGATCAGGCCAGTGGCGAACAACTGATTCTCGCCCGTCGTGAAGGCGCCAACAGTCTGCTGATCGGTGCCAACCAAGGCGTGCCGTTTGTGGAAATCGATGGCCAACGCGCCGTCGCCACCCAAGCGCTGAATCCGGGCCAATGGCAGCATGTCGCGCTGACCGCTGAAGGCTCCAAAGTGACCCTGTTCATCAACGGTCGCGAAGCGGCCACGCTTGCTCTGGCGATGCCGGCATTCAACTCGGTCATGGCCATCGGCGCTGACGTGCACGAAGGTCCATTCCAGCCATTCGTTGGCGCTATCGATGAATTGCGTCTGTCGAAGGTTTCGCGCCCGGCAGCGCTGTTGCTGGCGGACGCTACTTCGCAAGGTGCCGAGTCGAAACTGGTGGTTTACGGTGTCGACGAAGAACAGTCCGGTTTCGGTTTCGGCAGCCTCGGCTTCCTGCTCAACGCCGTGCCAATCGACGCCTGGGTGATCATCGCCGTGCTGGTGCTGATGATGTTCCAGTCGTGGGTCATAATGCTGCGCAAGAACCGCAGCCTCAGCCGCGTGTCTGCCGCCAACGAAGACTTCCGCGTGCAGTTCGCCAAGGTCGGCACGCGTCTGGAGATGTTCGCCGACGACGCGCAACTCGCCCAACGCCTGCAGCATTCGTCGCTGTGGCGCCTGTATCTGGTAGCGGTGAAAGAGATTCGCACTCGCCGAGAGCAGGGCGCCGATACCTCGTCGGTTTCCGCCGCGACCATTGAGGCCATCCGCTGCTCCATGGACGGCGTGCGCACCCGCGAAAACCAACAACTGAGCTCGAAACTCTCGACCTTGTCCAACGCGATCGCCGGCGGCCCTTACATCGGCCTGCTCGGCACCGTGCTGGGGATCATGGTGGTGTTCCTCGGCACCGCAATGGCCGGTGACGTGAATATCAACGCCATCGCCCCGGGTATGGCCGCCGCTTTGCTCGCCACCGCCATGGGCCTGTTCGTCGCGATCCCGGCGCTGTTTGGCTACAACCGCCTGATCACCCGCAACAAGGAAGTCAGCGCCGACATGCGCGTGTTCGTCGACGAGTTCATCACCCGGCTGGCGGAGATGCATGGCGAGAGCCAGTTCAGTGAGTCGGCGCATCGCGGCCATCACGCCAACCACTCTGTACCGGCCTGAGGAGCACTGACATGGCGTCTGTAAATGCCTCCCACGACGATGACGAAGATGCAGCGGTGGACAGCATCAACATCACCCCGCTGGTCGACGTGTTGATGGTGGTGCTGGTGATGTTCATCCTCACCGCCACCGCGCAGGTTTCCGGGATCCAGATCAACCTGCCCAAGGCCAGCGCGTCCGTGTCGCTGTCCGAGGCCAAGACCAAGGCGATTTCGGTCAATGACGGCGGCCAGGTGTTCCTCGATGCCTACCCGGTGACGCTGGCCGAGCTGGAAGAACGCCTGCGCATCGAGAAGGCGCAGAGCCCGGATTTCCCGGTGATCGTGCGCGGCGACGCGACGGTGCAGTACCAGAAAGTCATCGAAGTGCTGGATCTGTTGCGCCGGCTCGAACTGTCCCAGGTCGGTCTCGTCACCGGCAAACCGAGTCAGGGCTGAGTCATGAGCGCACAACTCCCGATCGAGCCGCTGCCGGTGAAGAAGCCAGCGCTGCGTTATGCGAAGTGGGGCGCCGGCTTGCTGATCGGCGCACTCGCCGCGTGGTTCCTCTGGCAATGGGCCAACGACATGAGTGGCATCCGCCGCGAAGCGCCGAAGGTGCCGACGATCATTCCGTTGCCGCCACCGCCACCTCCGCCGCCGGAAAAGCCGCCGGAACCGGAAACCCCGGTGGAAGAGAAAGTCGTCGAGCCAGAACCGACGCCCGAGCCAGAAGAGGTCAAGCCTGAGGAAGAGGCGCCGCCATCACCGGCGGACGATCTGGCCAACCCGATGCAAATGGACGGTGATGCTCAAAGCGGCAACGACGCCTTCAACATCGGCGCAGGCAAGGGTGGCGGCATGGCCGGAGCTGGCGGCGGGCGTCTGGGCACCGGGACGTACAGCCAGTTTCTGGCGTTCACCTTCCAGCGCTTGCTGCGTGAGAACCCCGAACTGCGCAACCTCGCGTTTTCGCTGCAGGCCGATGTCTGGCTGAGCAGCGTCGGCGAGATCACCCGGGTCGAGCTGATCAAATCCAGCGGCAACCCCGAGATTGATACGCAGGTGTTGGCCGCGCTGCGTGGTGCGCCGGCCCTGAGCGAACGGCCTCCAGCCTCCATCACTTTGCCTGTGCGCCTGTCCCTGCAAGGGCGGCGTCCGGGTTAATTCACTTATTTACGCTTTGGCAAAAGGAGTTGTGTGCAGATGATTTCCAACGTGAATCGATTGTCCCTGGCGGTCGGCATGGTCATTGCGACCCTGGTCGGTCAGGCCGCGGCAGCGCCTGCGCCCTCAGAGAACGCCACGATCAATCTGATCCGCTTGCTGGTCGAGCAGGGCATTCTGAAACAGGACAAGGCCGACGCACTGATCGCCCAGGCGCAGAACGAAGCGGCGCAGGCGAAACAAGCTGCGGCATCCACCGCTGTGGCGGCGGGGCCAGTGGCGGCGCCGGGCGATGTCCGTGTGCAATATGTGCCGGCAGCCGTGCGTGACCAAATCCGCGATCAGGTCAAAGCCGAAGTCATGGCCACCGCCAAACAGGAAAACTGGGCCGCGCCCAACAGCTTCCCGGAATGGGCCGCGCGCATCAGTTTCGACGGCGACATTCGTCTGCGTGACGAATCGCGCTACTACTCGGACAGCAACAGCAACGAGATCGTCGACTTCGCCAAGCTCAACAACAACGGCCCATACGACGTAAACCCCAACAGCAGCACCAATCTGCCGCCATTGCTCAATACTCGCGAAGACCGCACCAACCAGTTCCGCATTCGTGCGCGACTGGGCATGAAAGCCGAGATCTCGCCGCAATGGACCGCTGGCATTCGCATCGGCACCGGCTCCGACAACAACCCGGTATCGACCACGCAAAGCCTCGGCGGCGGCTTCGCCAAGAAAGACATCTGGCTCGATCAGGGTTACCTGAACTGGAAGCCGAGCGATGAGCTGACCTTGACCGGCGGCCGCTTCGCCAACCCATTCATGTCCACCGACATGCTCTATTCCAACGACTTGAACTTCGACGGCGTGGCGGCGATTTTCGACCACAAACTCAACCGCGACTGGGGCGTGTTCGGCACCGTCGGCGCGTTCCCGGTGGATTACACCAACGACACCGCCAGCAGCAACGGCTTCGACAAGGAAGAGAGCGACAACAAGTGGCTGTACGGCGCGCAGATCGGTGCCAAATGGGCGATCAACAGCAACAACCGCTTGAAAGGCGCGCTGGCTTACTACCGCTTCGACGACATTCAAGGCCAGCGTTCCAGCCCTTGCGAACCGTGGGCCGGCGCACCGGGTTGCGACAGCGACGGCAGCCGTGCGGCGTTCATGCAGAAGGGCAACAGCGTGTTCCTGCTGCGCGACATCACGCCGAACCCGCTCAACCCGACCACCACGCCGCAGCCTCAGTTTGTTGGCCTCGCGTCCGAGTTCAATCTGCTGGATCTGAACGTGGTGTGGGACGCCGACTTGCCGGAAGACTTCAAACTGCGCAGCCAGGGCAACTACATCCACAACCTCGCGTACGACGAAGGCGACATGCGCAAGCGCTCGGCCGGGCAGATCGTCAACAACCTCGACAGCAACGGCGACATCGAAAGCGGCGCCAACGCATGGATGGTGCAGTTCACCCTCGGCAGCGCGCTGGACCTGAAAAAGCAGGGCGACTGGAACATGTTCGCTGGCTACAAATACATCCAGCCCGACGCCTTGCCGGACGGCTTCAACGACTCGTCGTTCCACCTCGGCGGCACCAACGCCAAGGGTTACTTCATCGGCGGCAACTACGGTCTGGCGAAGAACGTTTACGCCACCGGTCGCTGGATGAGCACCGAAGCGGTGTACGGCGCGCCGTTCGACATCGACGTCTTGCAGCTTGAGATCAACACGCGCTTCTAAGGCGCCGGGAGAGGGTTATGAAAACGCGATTTGTGTGGCTCGGGCTCGGGCTTTTGATCGCCACTGGAGCGCATGCCGAAGGCATGGAAGAACGCCTGCGCACGCAATTGCGCAGCACCACGCAGCAGTTGCAGGCCCTGCAAAGTCAACAGGCCCAGGCCAGCGCCGCGCAATTGGCGGCGCAAAACGAAGCCAAGGCTGCGCAGGCGCAAATCAAGCAATTGAGCGCTGAACTGGCCAAGGCCAAAGGAGTTGCCGAGCAATTGGCCGGACAGCAACAGAGCCTGCACAGCCAGGCGCAGGCACAAGTGGCAGCCAGCGCCGAGCAGACCGGCAAGTTCAAAAAAGCCTATGACGAGTTGCTGGTCATGGCCCGTGCCAAAGAGGCAGAACGGTCTAAGCTTCAAGCGCAATTGGCTGAACGTGACACACAAGTGCAGCAATGTTCAGTCAAGAATCAGCAGATGTACGGCGTCGCCAAGCAGATCCTCACTGCCTACGAAAACATCGACGTGGCCGAGGTGATGAAGATCCGCCAGCCCTTCGCGGGCAGCGCCCGGGTCAAGTTCGATGAACTGGCTCAGGGGTTTGGCGATGACCTTTACAAGACTCAATTCGACGCGCCGCAAGCCGCGCTCACGCACTGATAAACAAGGAAGAAGTAATGACTCAATTGATCAGCCATGTTTCCCCACAATCCCTGACCGACGTCCTGCAAGCCGCCGGTTATCGCGTCAACCAGACCGAACAGAACGGCATCGTCCAGCTGCTCAGCGCCAGCCAGGGCATTGGTTACGCTGTGCGTTTCGGCAACCCGGCGGTGGAGCAGGGCAGTTACGTCGATTTCACTTTCAGCTGTGCGCTGCGGGTGCAGGGTGAGTTGCCACAGGGTGTGGCGGAGCAGTGGAACGCCAGCCGCCGGTTTGCGCGGTTGTCGTTGCAGGGCGAGTTTCTGGTGATGGAAATGGATGTGGTGGTGGCGGCGGGCGTGAGCAACGATCACCTGCGCGGCAACCTGGAATTGTGGGATCGCCTGCTGCAGGAGTTCATCGTTTATCTGCGTGACTTCACCCAGAACGGCAGCGCGCAGACCGCCAAAGTCGCCGTCGCCGAGCAAGCGGAAGTCGCGCTGTGAAAAAGCCTGCCATGGTGATCAGCGCCGCTGCGGTGGCGCTGTTGGTGGTGGCCGTGGCGCTGGTGGTGCGACCGGGCAGTGACCCGGTCGCCGCCCAGCAATCGTCGCCTGTGGCGGCGGTTGCTGCGGGGCCGGCGGTGGCGCGGTTGGGTAATCAGCAGGTTTCGCCTGACGAATTGCAGGCGTTGCTGGCGACAGTGCCGCCGGAAACCCGCGAACAATTGCGCGGCAACCGTGAGGCGCTGGAACGCTGGATTCGCACGCGTCTGGCTGAAAAAGCGGTGCTGGAACAGGCTGATGCGCAGGGGTGGGCACAGCGCCCGGAGGTGGCACGGCAGACCCGTGCGGCGACTGAGCAGATTGTCTTCCGTGATTATTTGCGTTCGGTCAGTCAAGTGCCGGCGGATTATCCAAGTGCGGCTGAATTGCAGCAGGCTTATGACGCGGGCAAAGCCAATTGGCAGACCCCGGCGTTGTATCGGGTCAGTCAGATTTTCCTCGGCGTAAGTGATCCGCAGAATCTTGAGTCGGTGCGCAAGCAGGCGCTTGACCTGAGCAAGAAAGCTCAGACGACGCCAGCGGAATTTGCTGCATTGGCCACGCAATATTCTCAGGATCGCGTCACCGCTGAACGCGGCGGCGATAGCGGCCTGCAACCGTTGCAGCAACTGGTGCCTGAGGTGCGTGGTGCAGTGGCGCGGCTCAAGGTTGGCGCGGTTTCCGATCCCGTCCAGAGCGCAGCCGGGTTCCACGTAATCAAACTCACCGAGCAACAACCGGCGCGCAACGCGACCCTCGACGAACTGCGCGATCAACTGACCCAGGCCTTGCGTGCGCAGCGCCAGGAGCAAATCGCTCAAGCCTATCTGGACGGAATGCTCAACACCGCAACACTGAGCATCGACGGGGCTGAACTCAACAAAGTCCTGAAGGAAAAACACTAATCCCAGTTCCACCGCTACCCCTGTGGGAGCGAGCTTGCTCGCGAAAGCGCCAGCACATTCGACATATTTGCTGACTGACACTCCGCTTTCGCGAGCAAGCTCGCTCCCACAGGGATCTATGGTGCACTCAAGACAAATACAAAGATCGACAGGGAGTCATCGATGTCATTCACCGAACCCGCAGGACGACAGGGCAATCCCGAATACCATTGGCCGCACGACAAAAGCGAACCGTGGCTCGCACACGCCGCGACCATCGACGCCGACGTCGCGCAATACTTCCTGGTCAGCGCCCGCTGCGGCTGCTTCATGCAAGCCGCGCGCAGCCTCAACGTGCGCTCGACCTTGCTGCGCAAACAACTCGCGCAGCTTGAGCAAGAACTTCAGCACACGCTGTTCAGCTTTCAGGGCAGCGCGCTAAGCCTCACCCGCGAAGGCCAGCAACTCCAGGCCAAACTGGTTGCGTTGGCCAACGAGCGCAAACTCCCAGTGATCGAACAACCGCTGATTCGCCTGGCCGTCGCCGAATCCATCCTGCACGACATCCTCGGCCGCGACCTCATCGCACTGCTGCGCCGCAACGCCAGCGTACGTCTGGAAATCATCGCGCTGGACAGCGAACTGTCGCTGCGCGCGGTCAGCGCCGACATCGTGCTGTGGCTGGCCAACGGTGAAACCCCACACCCCGGCCCGACCTTCGCCACCAGCGAACCGCAACCACTGGCGCGCCTCGACTACCTGCCACACATCGCCAAACGCTACTCCCGCGTCACCGCCCGCCCGGATACGCCTGATGACCTCGCCGATTTCATGCTGGTGCAGTGGCAACACGACCGGCAGATCGACAGCTTCCGGCCGTGGAATGAGTTGGTAGAGCAGCGCCTGGCGGGTGTGGTGCAGATGCAGTCTTATGAATTGATGCTGGAGATGATTCGCTGCAGCGCGTGCATCGGGTTGTTGCCGGCGTACATGAGCCGCTTCGATCGGGGCCTGATCGCGCTGCCCGGATTATTCGCCGAACCCATGCAATTGCAGGCATGGCTGGCGGTGAATGCCGAGTCACAGAATGTGGCCGAAGTGCAGACGCTCACTGACCTCATCCACCACACCTTCAACGAACGCCACGAATGGTTTCAGCCCTGACGCAATCCTCCTGTGCCCACATTCCCCTACAAATATTTTGCTATGGCAGACAAAGTGTTCAGCGGTTTAGAGTGATCGGCCACACATCGATCCAGGAAGGATCCGCCATGCCCGACCACAACCCCGCCATCCACTTCGAACGCTTCAACGAATCCCACCTCGAAGGCATCACCGCGCTGTACAACGATCCGGCCGTGGCGCGGCAGGTGTTGCAGATGCCGTTTCAGTCCGTAGAAGTCTGGCGCCAACGCCTGCTGGCGGACAACGAACGTGCGGTGAAACTGGTGGCGCTGCATCAGGGCGTGGTGATCGGCAACCTCGGACTGGAGGCGTATTCGCGGATGCGACGGGCGCACGCTGGCAGTTTCGGTATGGGCGTTGCGGTCGCGTGGCAGGGCAAAGGCGTGGGTTCGCAGCTGTTGGCGGCGGCGCTGGACGTCGCCGACAACTGGATGAATCTGCACCGCGTCGAACTCTCGGTTTACGCCGACAATGAGGCCGCCATCGCGCTCTACCGCAAATTCGGTTTCGAGACCGAAGGCCTGTTTCGTGATTACGCCGTGCGCGACGGGCAGTGGGTCGACACCCTGAGCATGGCGCGCCTGCGCACTCGCCCGAAAACCTGACTCAGTCGCCCAGCGCGAACGCCACCGCCGACTGTGCATGCAGTTCGGTGGTGTCGAGCAGGGGCAGGGCGCTGTGTTCGGGTTTGATCAACATGCCGATTTCCGTGCAACCGAGAATGATCGCCTGTGCACCGCGTGCGGTCAGGGATTCAATGACTCGCTGATAGATTTGCCGCGAAGATTCGCTGATCACGCCGACACAGAGTTCGTCGTAGATGATCCGGTGCACATCCTTGCGCTCTGTTTCGTCCGGCACTAACACGGTCAAACCCTTGGCGACCAGGCGTTGCTTGAGAAAATCCTGTTCCATGGTGAACGCCGTGCCGAGCAGGCCGACCGTGCGCGCATCAATCTCCAGAGCAGCCTGCGCGGCCGGCTCGGCAATGTGCAGAAACGGAATGCTGATCGCTGCCTGAATCTGCTCGGCCACTTTGTGCATGGTGTTGGTACACAGCACCACGCATTCGGCGCCGCCGGCTTCGAGCCTGCGCGCGGCATCCACCAGAATCGCTGCGGCATCGTCCCAGCGCCCGGCGTGCTGGGCCTGTTCGACAGGGCCGAAGTCGACGCTGTACATCAGCAATTGCGCCGAACGCAACGGGCCGAGACGGTCGCGGACTTGCTGATTGATGAGGCGATAATATTCGGCGCTGGATTCCCAGCTCATGCCGCCGATCAGGCCGATGGTGCGCATTGGATGTCCTCAGGCATATGACAGTGTCGAACGTTCGGGTCTGCGGGGAGTTTCCTTTTGTTCAGGGGCCGATGCCAGCAACAAGTGACTGTACTGCTGATCTTTCACCCAAGTGTCATGGTGCTTCATCGGACTTGGTGCAGGTTAAACGTACGCAGCGGCTGGTATCTGCCACTATCGACCTTTGCAGCTCCTTTCCGAGGAACACCGCTATGGACGACGTACAACAATTGGGCGAAATGCTTCGTCATTACGCCGAAAGCGAAGCGCACAAGAAGCAACTGTTCGAAACACAGTCAGCGGTCTGGGCCACGCGGATTGCCGCGCTGTTCGGCGATATTCAGCAATGGCTGGAGCCGGTGCAGGCGCCGAATCTGCTGGAGGTGAATCGCGAGGCGTACGTCGCGTTCGGGCCGAGCACACCGGTGGAAACCTCGACCTTCAAGACGGAAAAACTGAGCATTGTGATTGCCGGCAAACCGGTGGAGTTCGTGCCGGATGTGATGGGCAGCGCGGGACAGATCTCTCTTGCGGTGATGGGGCTGACGGCGGCGCGTTATGGCAGCATTTCGTTGGTGGGACTGGCGAATGGTGAGTGGCAGTGGCGCAAGACCAATGGGCTGAAGGATCCGGATACGTTTGCCTTCGACGCCAATTTCCTTGCCCAGCAGTTGCAGAGCTTGATTCCTCGCGATCGCGCTTAAGATCAAGAGCTTACCCCCTCACCCCAGCCCTCTCCCCCAGGGGGGGCGAGGGGGAAAGGGAGCCGATCTTCATTGTTTTTGAGATTGCATTCACCTTGGATATTTCAGGTCGACGTAACCCGAACAAACCACTCGGTCAGTTCCCTCTCCCTCTGGGAGAGGGCTAGGGTGAGGGCAGCCCGACTGACACCCCTCACATATCGAGATTGACCCACCCCGGCTTCGCTATTTCCGGCGCCACCGCTTTCACAGTCTTGCCGGTGGCCAGCTCCACCCGCCGCGCCACCTCCGGGTCATCGGCAAACGGCACCATGCTCGCCTCATCCAGACTGTCCGCCGTCTCCCGCCGCAAGCAGTACTCCACCGCCAGCCACAGAAACACCACGCCCAACACATTGAAAAAAATATCCATCACATTCGGCTCCCTGCCTCAGGCGATCTGCGCTTCACGGTGGGCCAGCGCCACGTCCGCAACGCGCACCGTACGCCAGACGTTATAGGCCATCAGCAACATGCCGGTGAGGAAAAACACCCCGCCAGCAAAGCGCACGATGAACCCCGGATGGCTGGCCTGCAGCGCTTCGACAAACGAATAGGTCAGCGTGCCGTCCTCGTTGATCGCCCGCCACATCAGGCCCTGGGTGATGCCGTTGACCCACATCGAGGCGATGTACAACACCGTGCCGATGGTCGCCAGCCAGAAGTGCAGGTTGATCAGCGGCGTGCTGTACATCTGCTCGCGACCAAACACTTTCGGCACCATGTGATAGGTCGCGCCGAAGGTGATCATCGCCACCCAGCCCAAGGCACCGGCGTGGACGTGGCCGATGGTCCAGTCGGTGTAGTGGGAGAGGGCATTGACGGTTTTGATCGCCATCATCGGCCCCTCGAAGGTCGACATGCCGTAGAACGCCAGCGACAGCACCAGGAAGCGCAGGATCGGGTCGGTGCGCAACTTATGCCAGGCGCCGGACAAGGTCATCATGCCGTTGATCATGCCGCCCCAGCTCGGCGCGAGCAGGATCAGCGACATGGCCATGCCCAGCGACTGCGCCCAGTCCGGCAGCGCGGTGTAGTGCAAATGGTGCGGGCCGGCCCAGATGTACAGGGTGATCAGCGCCCAGAAGTGCACGATCGACAAACGATACGAATACACCGGCCGATTGACCTGTTTCGGCACGAAGTAATACATCATCCCGAGGAACCCGGTGGTCAGGAAGAAACCCACCGCGTTGTGCCCATACCACCACTGCACCATGGCGTCGGTGGCGCCGGAATACACCGGATAGGATTTGAACCAGTCCACCGGAATTGACAGGTGGTTGACCACATGCAACATGGCGATCACCAGAATGAACGCGCCGAAAAACCAGTTGCCGACGTAGATGTGCTTGGTCTTGCGCTGCACCACGGTAGTGAAAAACACCACGGCGTAGGCGACCCAGACCACGGCCATCCACACCGCGCCGGAGAATTCGATCTCGGCGTACTCCTTGGTTGTGGTGTAGCCCATTGGCAGGGTGATCAACATGATCACGATCACCGATTGCCAGCCCCAGAAAGTGAACGCGGCAAGGGTGTCCGAATACAGCCGCACCTGGCAGGTGCGCTGCACCGCGTAGTAACTGGCGGCGAATTGCGCGCTACCGGCGAAACCGAAAATCACCAGGCTGGTGTGCAGCGGTCGCAGTCGGCCGAAAGTGGTCCATGGCAGGTCCAGATTCATCTCCGGCCAGACCAGTTGCGAGGCGATCAACACGCCCATCGCCATGCCCACCACACCCCAGAAAATTGTCGCAATAACGAATTGGCGGACGACCTTGTAGTTGTAAGCCTGTCCGATTGTTGCTGTGCTCATGGTCAGTTCATCCACGGTTGCAAAGTCTTGCCAGGCCACCCGGTCTGGCATGAGCTGCACTGTAGAAACCCCGCGAGAAACAAAACAGGCTCAGGAATCTTCGATTTGTGCGGATCAGATTGAAGGGCTGGCTGCGGCGTTCTGCCGCGCCCTGATATGGTTTTTATCGCCTCAGGTGAATCTGTAACGTGCTGCGCTGTTCGGCCATAGTCTGGGAAAATCCACAGTTTTGATCTGTGATCAATTTTGGTGAGGTGTGCATGTATCAATACGATGATTACGACCGGGCGCTGGTGTTCGAGCGCGTTGCGCAATTCCGCGATCAGGTCGAGCGCTTCATGGCTGGGGAGTTGAGCGAGGAGGAGTTCCTGCCGCTGCGCCTGCAAAACGGCCTGTACCTGCAGAAGCACGCCTACATGCTGCGCGTGGCGATTCCCTACGGCACGCTGAGCGCCGAGCAGATGCGCACGTTGGCCAGCATCGCCAGTGATTACGATCGCGGTTACGGCCACTTCACCACGCGGCAGAACATGCAGTTCAACTGGATCGAACTGGCCGAGGTGCCGGACATCCTCGAACGCTTGGCGCAGGTCAACATGCACGCGATCCAGACCTCCGGCAACTGCGTGCGCAACATCACCACCGAGGCGTTCGCCGGGGTCGCAGCAGACGAAATGATCGACCCGCGCCCGTTGGCCGAAATCCTGCGGCAGTGGTCGACGATCAACCCGGAATTCCTCTTTCTGCCGCGCAAATTCAAGATCGCCATCTGTTCAGCCAAGCAGGATCGCGCGGCGATCATGATGCACGACATCGGTCTGTACCTTTACTCCGGACGCGACGGGCAGATGCTCCTGCGAGTGATCGTCGGCGGAGGTCTGGGGCGCACGCCGATCCTCGGTTTGCAGATTCGCGAAGGTTTGCCGTGGCAGCATTTGCTGTCCTACGTCGAAGCGGTTCTGCGGGTGTACAACCGCCATGGCCGGCGTGACAACAAGTACAAGGCGCGGATCAAGATTCTGGTGAAAGCATTGGGCATCGAGGCGTTCGCCAAGGAAGTCGAAGAGGAATGGCAGCACCTCAAGGACGGCCCGGCGCAGTTGACCGAAGACGAATATCAACGGGTCGCCAGTGCCTTTGTGCCGCCGGTCTATCACAGCCTGGCCGACACCGATCTGGACTTCGGCACGCGCCTGGCGGAAAGCCCGGCGTTCGCCCGCTGGGTCGCACGCAACGTGCAGCCGCACAAAGTGCCGGGCTACACCAGTGTGGTGCTGTCGACCAAACCGGGCATGGCGTCGCCGCCGGGGGATGTCACCGCTGTGCAGATGCTCGCGGTGGCCGATTGGTCGCAGCGTTTCGGTTTTGGCGAGATTCGTATTGCCCATGAGCAGAACATCGTTCTGCCCGATGTACCGAAAACCAACCTCTACGCGCTATGGCAACTGGCGTGCAAACATGACCTGGGCAGCGCCAACGTCGGCCTGCTGACCGACATCATTGCCTGCCCCGGCGGCGATTTCTGTGCGTTGGCCAACGCCAAATCGATCCCGATCGCCCAGGCGATTCAGGCGCGTTTCGACAACCTCGATTACCTGCATGATCTGGGCGATATCAGCCTGAACATCTCTGGCTGCATGAACGCCTGCGGCCACCACCACATCGGCAATATAGGCATCTTGGGGGTCGATAAGAACGGCAGCGAGTGGTATCAGATCACCCTTGGCGGTGCTCAAGGTAAAAACAGCGCATTGGGTAAAGTCATCGGCCCGTCGTTCAGCGCCGCCGAGGTGCCGCAGGTGATCGAGCGGATCATCGGCACCTTCGTGCGCTATCGCGAGCACGAGGAATTGTTTGTCGATACCGTGGCACGGATCGGCCTGGAGCCGTTCAAGGAACGGGTCTATCCGAAGACGCTGGAGGTGTCGGCATGAACAATCTGTTGCGGCTGGAGCACGGTGAAGCGCGGATTGTGACGGACGATCCGTGGACGCTGGTGCGCGAGCC
The DNA here is from genome assembly GCF_013433315.1 of Pseudomonas crudilactis. Taxonomy (GTDB): domain Bacteria; phylum Pseudomonadota; class Gammaproteobacteria; order Pseudomonadales; family Pseudomonadaceae; genus Aquipseudomonas; species Aquipseudomonas crudilactis. Next base: position 79,078 of record NZ_WXVV01000010.1, read on the forward strand.
ATCGATGCCAAGGCCGGACGGATTGCTGATGTTGCCGCTGACGCATTGGCTTGAATCGCCGTCGACTCACGCCGTGTGGCTCGGCCCGGATGACGAGGTTGAAAGTCTGGTGCCGTGGCTGGGGTCGTTGCCGCTGATCGCGCTGGATTTCCCGAGTTTTCGCGATGGTCGGGCGTACAGCCAGGCTTATCTGCTGCGCAGTCGGTTCGGCTGGGCAGGGGAGTTGCGCGCGATTGGCGATGTGTTGCGCGATCAGCTCAGCCACATGCGCCAGTGCGGGTTTGACAGTTTCGCGGTGCGTGAGGACAAATCGGCTGAGGATGCACTCAAGGGACTTGCCGGCATGAGCGTGCTCTACGGCCGCTCAGTCATCGAACCGCGCCCGCTTTTTCGTCGGCGCTAACCCTTTGCCCGGGCAGGGGAAACCCCTAGAAACCTGATGAATCGGGCATTTTCCCTTGGGTCGATGCTGGCCTTTTGGTAGAGTCGCCGTCGCCAGCGGGTTTTCGGCTGGACGATGGAACCGAAGAAGGGAGTCTGATCAGTGAGTCCGGGCAAAAAAATCCTCGGCCTCACAGCGTTGCTGTTAATGGTGACGCTGTGGGCCAGTTACTTTTACGTATTCAAGGAAAACCGCAACGGCCAGCTCGGCGGCGTCGGCGAAAGCACCGCGTGGTGCGGCACGCCACCGACTACGGAAGCAGCGCTGCTGGGCAAGGATCAGTTGACCTTGCGCGTCACCAACAACCTGCGCGGCGAGTTCATGTTCAGCGGTTCCCTGGTGGTCTCTGAACGTACTTTCAACCGCTATGACCTCGCTCGCAACGAACTGCGCTTGCGTCTGGAACCGTTGCAGTGGTCCTACGGCGTCACGCCGATCTTCCTTGAGCAGGTCAAGGTGCAACCGCTGAGCCGCAACCTGTCGGCCACCAACAAAAGTGCCTACGCCGAACTTGAACCGCGCCCGATCGGCGTGCAGGGCCAGGTCACCGAATTCCCTTTTGACACCTATCGCTACGGCTACAAACCGGTGCTCTATTACCTCAAGGGCAGCGAGCGCATCGACCTGCGTTTCAAGAACATCACCACGTTGATGGAGATGTCCAACACCTTCACACCGATCCAGAAGTACAACCGCGTCGATTACATCAACGAGAAAACCTCGATGATCCGCGACGAGGATTACAAGGCTTATGGGCCGCACGAATGTGCCTTCAGCGTTGAGCGCAAAGGCTCGTTCAAGGTTGTGGTGTTGCTGCTGCTGTTGGTGCTATGTCTGCCATTGCTGCTGGTGTTTTACCGTAATGAGCCGGGGATCGACTTCCTCGCCACGCTGTTGGGCGCGGCGATCGTGCGGGTGCTGCTGATCGGGCCGGTGCAGGATTTTCAGCTGTACAACATCGACTTCCTGTTGGGGGCGGCGATTTTGCTGGTGGGCACGGTGTCGTTGATCAAGGCGATGCACATCAACAGCCGGCGGGAGATGGCTTTGCGCAGTGGTGAGACTTCATCCTGGTAATCGGGTGAATCCTTAAGAGCCCCTCACCCTAACCCTCTCCCGGAGGGAGAGGGGACTGAACGAGGTGTCTGGCGTCCTGCACCGACGTGAAAGACCGAGCCGATTATGGATTCAAAGCGAATCGGTCACGTCGGTGTATCTCTTGAATCTCCCCCAATCGGTCCCTCTACCTCTGGCAGAGGGGACTGACCGAGGTGTCTGTCGTCCTGCACCGACGTGAAAGACCGAGTCGATTATGGATTCAAAGCCAATCGCTCACGTCGGTGTATCTCTTGAATATCCCCCATTCGGTCCCCTCTACCTCTGGGAGAGGGCTAGGGTGAGGGAAGACAATCTCCAGCCAATCACTTGGTTCATCTGCTTCCAGCCCTGCAAAAGCACTTGCGGGCGTTCCGGCTCAACTTGCTCCAGTGCAGCCGACTCTTGAAGTTCACGCATTGCCAAGTGCTCAATGCAGCGTTGCCGGATGCTCGACGTCTTTCAAATGACGCATGTGATCCACCGCGCAGCCTTGCGTGAATATTGTGCTTTGCAATCGCAATTACTGAGGTTTTAGCTATACCTGTAATTCCCCCGGACAAAGTTTTCGGCCTTCTGACAGGAGTTACAGCATGAAGCTAGCAGTGATGATGGGCACTCTGTGCATTGCCACCGTCGCAATGGTGGGTTGTTCCAGCAAAACCGTCGACCCGAAAGAGTACTCAGGCTTCCTCAAGGACTACAGTCAGCTCAAGGAGGCCAAATCGCCGTCCGGTGCCGAGGTGATGCGCTGGATCGATCCAAAGGTCGACATCAAGAAATTCACCAGTGTGTACATCGAACCGACTCAGCTCTACCCGAAACCGCAACCGACCGCGAAGATCTCCCAGCAGACCCTCAATGGCATCACCTCCTACTACGATCAGGCGCTCAAACGTGAGATCGGTAAAGACTTGCCGCTGGCCACCGGCCCGGGCCCAGGCGTGATTGTGGTGCGCGCGGCGATCACCGCCGTGAGCAGCAAGACCGAAGGCCTGCACGCGTATGAAGTGATTCCGATCGCTCTGGTCGCCGCAGCGGTCAGCACCGCCAGCGGTATTCGCGATCAGGAAACTACATTGGCCACCGAAGCGGTGTTTCTCGATGGCGCGAATAACAAGGTCGTCGCGCAAGTGGTGCGCAAAGGTACCGGCAAGCCGTTGGAAAATGACAAGCAGGCGATGACGGCGAATGACGTCAAACCTGTGATCGATGGATGGGCCTCAGACCTGCGTCAGTCGTATCTCAAGTTGAAGTCAGGGTCCAAATGATTCAGCGCAGTTGATGGCCCCATCGCGGGCAAGCCACTCCCACAGGGTTCGGCGTTGTGAATACGATTTTTGATTCACATCGTTCCCTGTGGGAGCGGGCTTGCCCGCGATGGCATTTGCTCAGGCGCTACATCATTGCCCGGTAAACCAGCGAAAGTAAGGATTCCCTCCATCCCAACGCGGCACGGTAGTTGACCCAAGCGGCCGAGCCAATGCCGACGTCCTGCAAGGTGCTGCGCACAATGTCCTTCTGGAAGCGCTCGGTGATTTTCGATCGTCCGATCGCGGTTCGAGCCTTCGGCAGCTCTTACATATGCGTATTTCAATTCGGGATGTTTAAAGGTTGTTTCGATTTTGCGGAACGTTCCCACAAGGTTTTCAGGTTGTCCGTCGGACGTCGGGTCTCTAGCCTGTGTTCGTCGCTGCCAAATCAGCGACCGGGACTGGAAACCCCGACGGGTATTAGTGGCGCGTACACGCCTTTCATAACGTATCCTTGCGCACTTCGAATGTGTGCAGTCCGTTATGGCGGCTGTGCGCGGGAGACCTTCGGGTCGACCGGGTCGCCGCTGCCCGGGTTTCCAACCTGCGTACAGCTGCCACCTCTTCGTCCGGAAACCGAATGGGACAGCTCCAACTTTCAGCGGAGTTACACCATGAAAAAACCAACACCCAATCCCCCAGAATCAGACGCCAACACCACATCCCCCTACGCCTCAATCGACAGTAAAAAACTTCACGAAGCCGCCGACCGCGCCCTCGACTACTACCTCACTCCCGCCGCCCGCATCATGTCCAGCGCCAACGAGCCGGAACCCATGTACCTCGCCAATCCCAGATACAACACCGAATCCCTGCTCGCCAACGCCAGCGAAACCCTCGGCTCGGCCAGCGAGATGCTGATCAACTTCGCCGCCTCGCTGGAAACCTCGCAGCGCAAGACCGCACTGGGGATCGCACAGGTCGTCATGCTGGGGGAACTCGCGGTGAATCAAGCCCTCGATCACGTCGAACTCAAAAACTGATCGCTCTTGAATGATCATTCCCACGCTCTGCGTGGGAATGCGGCCCTTGACGCTCTGCGTCAAATTCGCAAGCTGGAACGCGGAGCGTCCCTTGAGGCGTTCCCACGCAGAGCGTGGGAACGATCAAGATCCGCTCTATGCCCGAGTGATCGATTCTGTAGCTGTCGAATGAAATGAGGCTGTGATCTTTTGACTTTGCTTTTTGAGATCAAAAGATCGCAGCCTTCGGCAGCTCCTACATGGGGATATCCGGTTCAGCTGTTTTTCTTGGCTTGTTCGCGAACGCGTTCTTCTTGTTCCCGCGCTTCGGGGGTGAACTCGGCGCCGAAGTCTTCGGCAGAAAATATCTGGCGGATTTCAATATCAGAATCGCCTGACATTGGATTAGGGCAGCGCTTGACCCATTCGATGGCTTCTTCTTTCGATTTCACTTCCCAGATCCAGTAACCCGCCACCAGTTCTTTGGTCTCGATGAACGGCCCGTCGATGACCGTGCGTTTGTCGCCGGAGAAATGCACGCGAGCGCCTTTGCTGCTCGGGTGCAGGCCGTCGCAATCGATCAGGATACCGGCCTTGACCAGTTCTTCGTTGAAGTTGCCCATGGCGGTGATCAGCTCTTCGCTGGGCATGATGCCGGCTTCCGAATCGGCGCTGGCTTTGACAAGGATCATGAATCGCATGGCGGGTACTCCGTGAGTTTGGTGGGATTCATTGCTTAGTCGAACGGGTTAGCGCTGAATCGACAGGGGCTCTAAATAAAAGACCAACAACACCGCAGAATCCAATGTGGGAGCGAGCCTGCTCGCGAAGAGGTCGTCACATTCAACATTTATGCTGACTGATCCGGCGCCTTCGCGAGCAGGCTCGCTCCCACATGGGAATTGTGCTGGTTTTGTATACAATTTTTCGCGCGACCACCCAACAATTTCATTAAAGGGCATAGGTCCTTGAAACATTTCGTGGTTAACTTCGGCCTCTTGCATGCTTTCCAATCAAAACATCAGAAGGACTCAAGTCATGGCTCAAGTCACCCTTAAAGGCAATCCGGTTCAAGTCAACGGCCAGTTGCCACAAGCCGGTTCCAAGGCGCCAGCCTTTTCTCTGGTTGCCGGCAATCTGTCCGACGTCACCCTGAAAGACTTTGCCGGCAAGCGCAAAGTGCTGAACATCTTCCCAAGCGTCGACACCCCGACCTGCGCCACTTCCGTGCGCAAGTTCAACGCTCAGGCCAACGAAGTAGCAAACACCGTAGTGCTGTGCATCTCGGCTGACCTGCCGTTCGCCCAAGCGCGTTTCTGCGGCGCCGAAGGCCTGGAAAACGTACAGAACCTGTCGACCCTGCGCGGTGCCGAGTTCATCGAGAACTACGGCGTGGCCATCGCTGACGGCCCGCTGAAAGGCCTGACCGCTCGCGCAGTCGTGGTTCTGGACGAAAACGACAACGTCCTGCACAGCGAACTGGTCAAGGAAATCGCTGAAGAGCCTAACTACGAAGCGGCACTGTCCGTTCTCAAGTAAGCGCTTTTACAATTGTTAACGGCCTGGCCCTGTCCAGGCCGTTTTCATTTGTGTATCAGTGTTTTGCCTCACACCTTGAAACGTAAGTTGAAGGTAAATTGCCGGTAAAGCTGCTTTGCTAATTCCCCATCAGTGCTTATCGTTCAGCCTCCCGTAAAAGAAGCCCACGCGCCCAATGGTTAATCACTCCATGCAATCGTCCCCTCGTAACTCCCGTCGCTGGCTGATCAGCCTGCTTGTCCTGTTGGTGATCGCTGTCCTGTGCTGGAAATTCTGGCCCGCCGGTTCAGCCCACAAAGAGGGCACTGACAAGGCTGCGGCCGGGCACACCGGGCGTTCGGGGATGATGCGGCCGGGCTTCGGTGGCGGTACGGGGCCGATTCCGGTGCGCGTGGCGCCGGCGGTTACTGGCGATTTCCCGCTGTACTACAAGGCGCTGGGCACCGTGACCGCGCTCAACACCATCAATGTGCGCAGCCGGGTGGGCGGCGAGCTGGTCAAGATCAATTTCGAAGAAGGGCAGATGGTCAAGGCCGGCGACCTGTTGGCCGAGATTGATCCACGTCCGTACCAGAACGCCTTGCTGCAGGCCGAAGGCACTTTGCTGCAGAATCAGGCACAACTGAAAAACGCTCAGGTCGACGTCGAGCGTTATCGCGGTCTGTACAAAGAGGACAGCATCGCCAAACAGACCCTGGATACCGCCGAAGCGCTGGTCGGCCAGTATCTGGGCACGGTCAAGACCAATCAGGCAGCGGTCAACGATGCCAAGCTCAATCTCGAATTCACCAAGATCCGCGCGCCGATTGCCGGTCGCGTCGGTCTGCGTCAGGTTGACGTCGGTAACCTCGTCACCGCCAACGACACCACGTTTCTCGCGGTGATCACCCAGACGCAACCGATCAGCGTCGCTTTCACCTTGCCGGAAAACAGCCTCGAAACCGTGCTCGCCCGCTATCGCAGCGGCGCCAAGCTGCCGGCCGAGGCGTGGGACCGCGGCGACACCAAACTGCAAGCCACCGGCGTGCTGCAAAGCCTCGACAACCAGATCGACGTCGCCACCGGCACCCTGAAGTTCAAGGCCCGTTACGAAAACCGCGATCAGGCGCTGTTCCCCAACCAGTTCGTCAACGTTCACTTGCTCGCTGACACGCTGAAAGGCGTGGTGCTGGCACCGTCAGCGGCCATCCAGTTCGGCACCAACGGCACCTTCGTCTATGCACTGGATGGCGACAGGAAAGTCACCATTCGCCAATTGAAGATCGGCGCCAGTGATGGCGAAAACACCGTGGTCACCGAAGGCCTGGCCGCCGGCGACCGCGTTGTGCTGGAAGGTACCGACCGCCTCAAGGAAGGCAGTGAAGTGGAAGTGGTCAACGACAGCAACCAAGTACCGACCACCCCGACCGAACACCTGCAAGGCAAATCTGCCGCCACCCCGACTGACGCTGCTGTCTCCGACAAGGCCAAGAAGGGCGCATGAACATTTCGCGGCTGTTCATCCTCCGACCGGTAGCCACCACCCTGAGCATGCTGGCCATTGTTCTGGCCGGCCTGATCGCTTACCGCCTGCTGCCGGTGTCGGCGCTGCCGCAGGTCGACTACCCGACCATCCGCGTCATGACCCTTTATCCCGGCGCCAGCCCGGACGTGATGACTAGTGCCGTGACCGCGCCGCTCGAGCGCCAGTTCGGGCAGATGCCGGGCCTCACGCAAATGGCCTCGACCAGCTCCGGCGGTGCGTCGGTGCTGACCCTGCGTTTCAGCCTCGACATCAACATGGACGTCGCCGAACAACAGGTGCAAGCCGCGATCAACGCCGCGACCAATCTGCTGCCAACCGATTTGCCGGCGCCGCCGGTGTACAACAAGGTCAACCCGGCGGACACCCCGGTGCTGACCCTGGCGATCACCTCGAAAACCATGTTGCTGCCCAAACTCAATGACCTGGTCGATACGCGCATGGCGCAGAAAATCGCCCAGATCAGCGGCGTCGGCATGGTCAGCATTGCCGGCGGTCAGCGTCAGGCGGTGCGAATCAAGGTCAACCCGGAGGCGCTGGCGGCCAACAGCCTGAACCTGTCCGACGTGCGCACCTTGATCGGTGCTTCCAACGTCAACCAGCCGAAAGGCAACTTCGACGGCCCGACCCGGGTGTCGATGCTCGACGCCAACGATCAGCTGACCTCGCCCGAGGACTACGCCAACCTGATCCTCGCCTACAAGAACGGCGCGCCGTTGCGACTCAAGGACGTGGCGGAAATCGTCGACGGCGCCGAGAACGAACGTCTCGCAGCGTGGGCCAACCAGAATCAGGCCGTGTTGCTGAACATTCAGCGTCAGCCGGGTGCCAACGTGATTGAGGTGGTCGACCGCATCAAGGCGCTGCTGCCGAGCATCACCGACAACCTGCCGGCCGGCCTCGAAGTGACGGTGCTGACCGACCGCACGCAGACCATTCGCGCCTCGGTCACCGACGTACAACACGAATTGCTCATCGCCATCGCCCTGGTGGTGATGGTGACCTTCCTGTTCCTGCGCCGCGCCAGTGCCACGATCATTCCATCGGTGGCCGTGCCTCTGTCGCTGATCGGCACTTTCGGCGTGATGTATCTGGCCGGCTTCTCGGTTAACAACCTGACCTTGATGGCGCTGACCATTGCCACCGGTTTCGTGGTCGACGACGCCATCGTCATGCTCGAGAACATCGCGCGCTTCATCGAAGAGGGCGACAGCCCGATGCAAGCGGCGCTTAAGGGCGCCAAGCAGATCGGCTTCACCCTGATTTCCCTGACCCTGTCGCTGATCGCAGTATTGATTCCGTTGCTGTTCATGGCCGACGTGGTCGGGCGGCTGTTCCGCGAGTTCGCCATCACCCTGGCCGTGGCGATCCTGATTTCGCTGGTGGTCTCGCTGACCCTGACGCCGATGATGTGCGCGCGTCTGCTCAAACGCGAACCGGAAGAACACGAGCAGGGCCGTTTCTATCGGGCCAGTGGCGCGGTGATTGACTGGATGATTGCCGAGTACGGGCGGATGCTGCGCTGGGTGCTCAAGCACCAGCCGCTCACCCTGCTGGTGGCCATCGCTACGCTGGGGTTGACCGTGTTCCTCTATATGGTCGTGCCGAAAGGCTTCTTCCCGGTGCAGGACACCGGGGTGATTCAGGGCATTTCCGAAGCGCCGCAGTCGATCTCCTTCGCCGCGATGGGCGAGCGTCAGCAGCAACTGGCGAAAATCATTCTGCAAGATCCGGCGGTGCAGAGCCTGTCGTCCTACATCGGTGTCGACGGCGATAACGCCACGCTCAACAGCGGCCGCTTGCTAATCAACCTCAAGCCCCATGGCGATCGCGATCTAAGCGCCACTGAAGTGATTGCGCGCCTGCAACCGCAATTGGACAAACTGGTCGGCATCCGCCTGTTCATGCAGCCGGTGCAGGACCTGACCATCGAAGACCGTGTCAGCCGGACCCAGTATCAGTTCAGCATGTCCTCGCCGGATTCCGAACTGCTCAGCCAGTGGAGCGGGCGACTGGTCGAAGCGCTGGCCCAACGGCCGGAATTGACCGACGTTGCCAGTGATTTGCAGGACAAGGGTTTACAGGTCTATCTGGTGATCGACCGCGATGCCGCCTCACGCCTTGGCGTTTCGGTGGCGAACATCACCGATGCGCTCTATGACGCTTTTGGCCAGCGGCAGATCTCGACCATTTACACCCAGGCCAGCCAGTACCGCGTGGTGCTGCAAGCCCAGGCCGGAGAGAAGATCGGCCCGCAGGCGCTGGACCAGATTCACGTCAAGACCACCGATGACGCGCAGGTACGCCTGTCGAGTCTGGCTCATATCGAGGAGCGTCAGGCGCAACTGGCGATCACCCATATCGGCCAGTTCCCGGCGGTAATGATGTCGTTCAACCTCGCGCCCGGTGTGGCGCTGGGGCATGCGGTCGACATCATCGAACAGGTGCAGAAGGACATCGGCATGCCCGTCGGCGTGCAGACCCAGTTCCAGGGCGCGGCCGAAGCGTTCCAGGCTTCGCTGTCGAGCACCTTGCTGCTGATTCTGGCGGCGGTGGTGACCATGTACATCGTGCTCGGCGTGCTGTACGAGAGCTACATTCACCCGATCACCATTCTCTCGACCTTGCCGTCGGCGGCGGTCGGTGCCTTGCTGGCGTTGCTGCTCAGCGGCAATGATCTGGGCATGATCGCGATCATCGGCATCATCCTGCTGATCGGTATCGTCAAGAAGAACGCGATCATGATGATCGACTTCGCCCTCGATGCTGAGCGCACGCAAGGCATGGCGCCGGAACAGGCGATCTATCAGGCGGCGTTGTTGCGCTTCCGGCCGATTCTGATGACCACGCTGGCGGCGCTGTTTGGTGCGGTGCCGTTGATGCTCGCCACGGGCTCAGGTGCTGAATTGCGTCAGCCGCTGGGTCTGGTGATGGTCGGTGGTTTGCTGGTCAGCCAGGTGCTGACGCTGTTCACCACGCCAGTGATCTACCTGTATTTCGACCGCCTCGGTCGGCGCTTTGGCAAGACCAATGCTGACACTGAAGAGGTGTCGGTATGACTTCGCGAGCATCACACATCCCTTGTGGGAGCGAGCCTGCTCGCGAAAGCGGCCTGTCAGGCAACATCATTGTTGAATACAAGATTGCATTCGCGAGCAGGCTCGCTCCCACAGGGATCTGCGGTGAAGGCGGAGATCGTGTTCGATGAACCTCTCTGGCCCTTTCATCAAGCGTCCGGTCGCCACAATGCTGCTGAGCCTGGCGATCATGCTGCTCGGCGGTGTCAGCTTCGGTCTGCTGCCGGTGGCACCGCTGCCGCAGATGGATTTCCCGGTGATCGTCGTGCAGGCGAGTCTGCCCGGTGCCAGCCCGGAGGTCATGGCGTCCACCGTGGCCACACCGCTGGAGCGCTCGTTCGGCGCGATCGCCGGCGTCAACACCATGAGCAGCCGTTCCAGTCAGGGTTCGACCCGGGTCATTCTGCAGTTTGATCTCGACCGCGACATCAACGGTGCCGCGCGGGAAGTGCAGGCAGCGATCAACGCTTCGCGCAATCTGCTGCCGAGCGGCATGCGCAGCATGCCGACCTACAAGAAGGTCAACCCGTCGCAGGCGCCAATCATGGTGCTGTCGCTGACCTCCGATGTGCTGGAAAAAGGCCAGCTTTACGATCTGGCCTCGACGATTCTTTCGCAGAGCCTGTCGCAAGTGCAGGGTGTCGGTGAAGTGCAGATCGGCGGCAGTTCGCTGCCGGCGGTGCGCATCGAGCTCGAACCACAGGCGCTGAACCAGTACGGCGTGGCGCTCGACGATGTGCGCAAGACCATCGCCGATGCCAACGTGCGCCGGCCGAAGGGTTCGGTCGAGGACGGCCAGCGTTTGTGGCAGATCCAGGCTAATGACCAGCTGGAGAAAGCCAAGGATTACGAGTCACTGATCATCCACTACGCTGACGGCGCCGCGCTGCGCCTCAAGGACGTGGCCAAGGTCAGCGACGGCGTCGAAGACCGCTATAACAGCGGCTTCTTCAACGATGACGCGGCGGTGCTGCTGGTGATCAACCGCCAGGCCGGCGCCAACATCATCGAGACGGTCAACGAGATCAAGGCGCAGTTGCCGGCGCTGCAAGCCGTGCTGCCGGCCAGCGTGAAGCTGAATCTGGCCATGGACCGCTCACCAGTGATCAAAGCCACTCTGCACGAAGCCGAGATGACCTTGCTGATTGCCGTGGCGCTGGTGATTCTGGTGGTGTTCCTGTTTCTCGGTAACTTCCGCGCCTCGCTGATTCCGACACTGGCCGTGCCGGTGTCGCTGGTCGGCACCTTTGCGGTGATGTACCTCTATGGCTTCTCGCTGAACAACCTGTCGCTGATGGCGCTGATTCTGGCCACCGGATTGGTGGTGGACGATGCCATCGTGGTGCTGGAGAACATTTCCCGGCACATCGACGAAGGCGTCAAACCGATGCAGGCCGCCTATCTCGGGGCCAAGGAAGTCGGTTTCACCTTGCTGTCGATGAACGTCTCGCTGGTGGCGGTGTTCCTGTCGATCCTGTTCATGGGCGGGATTGTCGAAAGCCTGTTCCGCGAGTTTTCCATCACCCTGGCTGCGGCCATCGTCGTGTCGCTGGTGGTCTCGCTGACGCTGACGCCGATGCTCTGCGCCCGTTGGCTCAAACCACACACGCCGGGACAGGAAAACCGCCTGCAACGCTGGAGTCGCCGCACCAACGACTGGATGGTCGGCAAATACGCCACCAGCCTCGACTGGGTGTTGCGCCACCGGCGCCTGACGCTGCTCAGCCTGCTGATCACCGTCGGCGTCAACGTCGCGCTGTACGTGGTGGTGCCGAAAACCTTCATGCCGCAGCAGGACACTGGCCAGTTGATCGGTTTCGTGCGCGGCGACGACGGCCTGTCGTTCAGCGTGATGCAGCCGAAAATGGAAATCTTCCGCCGCGCCGTGCTCAAGGACGAAGCGGTGGAAAGTGTTGCCGGGTTCATTGGCGGCAGCAACGGCACCAATAACGCCTTCATGCTGGTGCGTCTGAAGCCAATCAAGGAGCGCCAGCTCAACGCGCAGAAAGTCATCGAGCGCCTGCGCAAGGAAATGCCCAAGGTCCCCGGTGCGCAATTGATGCTGATGGCCGATCAGGACCTGCAATTCGGCGGCGGCCGCGAACAGACCACCTCGCAGTACAGCTACATTTTGCAAAGTGGTGATCTGGGCGAGTTGCGCAAGTGGTATCCAAAAGTGGTTGCCGCGTTAAGGGCGTTGCCTGAGCTGACCGCGATCGACGCGCGTGAAGGCAAGGGTGCCCAGCAAGTGACGTTGATTGTCGACCGCGATCAGGCCAAGCGCCTGGGGATCGACATGGACATGGTTACCTCGGTGTTGAACAACGCCTACAGCCAGCGGCAGATTTCGACGATCTATGACAGCCTCAACCAGTATCAGGTGGTGATGGAGGTCAATCCGAAATACGCCCAGGACCCGGTGACGCTCAAGCAGGTTCAGGTGATCACCGCTGACGGTGCGCGGGTGCCGCTGTCGACGTTCGCTCACTACGAAAATAGCCTGGAAGACGACCGCGTCAGCCACGAAGGCCAGTTCGCCTCCGAGGACATCTCTTTCGACATGGCCGAAGGCGTGACGGTGGAGCAAGGCAGTGCCGCCATCGAACGGGCGATTGCCAAGCTCGGCCTGCCGGAAGATGTCATCGCGAAAATGGCCGGTACCGCCGACGCCTTTGCCGCTACACAAAAGAGCCAGCCGTTCATGATTCTGGGTGCGTTGCTGGCGGTGTATCTGGTGTTGGGCGTGTTGTATGAAAGCTACATTCATCCGCTGACGATTCTATCGACCCTGCCGTCGGCCGGCGTCGGCGCGTTGCTGTCGATCTATGCGCTGGGCGGTGAGTTCAGCCTGATCTCGTTGCTCGGGTTGTTCCTGCTGATTGGCGTGGTGAAGAAAAACGCCATTCTGATGATCGACCTCGCGTTGCAACTGGAGCGTCATCAGGGCCTGTCGCCGCTGGAATCTATTCGCAGTGCCTGCCTGCAACGCCTGCGGCCGATTCTGATGACGACGTTGGCGGCGATTCTCGGTGCCTTGCCGTTGCTGCTCAGCCGGGCCGAAGGTGCGGAAATGCGCCAGCCGTTGGGTCTGACCATCATCGGCGGGCTGATTTTCAGCCAGGTACTGACGCTTTACACCACCCCTGTGGTTTACCTCTATCTCGACAAGCTGCGCCATCGTTTCAACAAATGGCGTGGCGTGCGTACTGACGCCGCTCTGGAAACTCCGCTATGACTGACCGTTCGCTTTTCAATCTGGCCACTGTTCGCGGCTCGCGCTTGCTCAGCCTGTCGCTGTGCGTGGCGATGCTCAGTGCCTGCGCTGTCGGCCCGGACTACCAGCGTCCGCAGACCGCTGAAATTGCCCAGTACAAGGAAGCCGAGGGCTGGACCCAGGCCAACCCGAGCGATTCGCTGGCCCGTGGTGCCTGGTGGGAGTTGTACGGCGATCAGCAGCTCAACGGCTTGATCGAACGCCTGAACAATTCCAACCAGACCGTCGCACAGTCGGAAGCCCAGTACCGTCAGGCCCAGGCGTTGGTGCGCAGTGCGCGCGGGGCGTTTTATCCCAGTGTTGACTTGAGCTTGGGCAAGACCCGCTCCAGTCAGGGCACCGGCAGCAGCAGTTCGAGTTTGAGCAGTTCCTCCAGCGGCATCCGCGACACCTATAACGCCGAACTGGGCGTCAGTTGGGAAGCAGACGTGTGGGGCAAGCTGCGCCGTGGACTGGAAGCCGATGAGGCCAGTGCCCAGGCCAGTTTTGCCGACCTGGCCGCCATGCGCCTGAGCCAGCAATCGGAGCTGGTGCAGAACTACCTGCAACTGCGCGTGATCGACCAGCAGAAACGCCTGCTCGAAGCCACGGTCGCCGCCTACGAACGCTCGCTGAAAATGACCCAGAACCAGTACCGCGCCGGCGTCTCCGGGCGCGATGCGGTAGCGCAGGCGCAGACGCAGCTGAAAAGCACCCAGGCTGATCTCGTCGACCTGATCTGGCAGCGCGCGCAGTTTGAAAATGCGATTGCCGTACTGACCGGCCAAGCGCCGGCGGATTTCAACATTGCCGAAGTGCAGACCATTCCGAAGTTGCCGCAGGTGCCATTGAACCTGCCTTCACAGTTGCTGGAGCGCCGCCCGGACATTGCTTCGGCAGAGCGTTCGGTGATCGCCGCCAACGCCAATATCGGCGTGGCCAAAGCGGCGTATTACCCGGACCTGAGCCTGAGCCTGAGCGGCGGTTACAGCAGCAGCACCTCGCAGAATCTGGTCAGCCTGCCGAACCGCTTCTGGTCGGTCGGGCCGAAACTGGCGTTGCCGCTGTTCGACGGCGGCATTCGTTCGGCAGAAGTCGATCGCACCGAAGCGGTGTATGACCAGACCGTGGCCAAGTATCGCCAGACCGTGTTGGACGGTTTCCGCGAGGTGGAAAACTATCTGGTGCAGCTCAAGGTGTACGAAGACGAAGCGGCGGTGCGCCAAGAAGCGCTGGATGCCGCCCGCGATTCCCTGCGCCTGACGGAAAACCAGTACAAGGCCGGATTGATCGCCTACATCGATGTAGTTGTGGTGCAAGCCACGGCACTGAGCAACGAGCGCAGCGTGCTGAATATCCTGCAAAGCCGCTTGATCGCCAGCGTGCAACTCATCGCGGCGCTGGGTGGTGGGTGGGATGGGCAACTGGATGTCAGTGACACTCAATAAATCACGCCGTGGCCGAAATCCTGTGGGAGCGAGCCTGCTCGCGAAGGCGTCAATGCAGTGACTGATTATTTTGAATCAGAGAGCCTATTCGCGAGCAGGCTCGCTCCCACAATGATCGCGCAAGGTTCAGAAAGCCCCATTCCAGAGGCATCTCGGACGATCAAACAAACGTTTCATCGGCTTGATGGCCAATTGCTTACTTTGTCAGTGCGTTCTTCTGCGTAATCAGTACAATCGCCGCATTTGCCTGACCGAGAATGGACGCAGTCCGCGTTGGGTGGCCACGAGAAATCCCATGCTCATCGGTAGTTATTCCTCCACCCTGGTTTTCATTTCGTTGTGCGTGGCGATTCTCGCTTCCTACACCGCGCTCGACCTCACCGGTCGTATCGCCACGGCCAAAGGCCGTGCGGTGCATTTCTGGACCGCCGGTGGTGCGTTCGCCATGGGCATCGGCGTCTGGTCGATGCATTTCATTGGCATGCTCGCCTTCAAGCTGCCGATCGATCTGGGCTATGACATCAGCCTGACGGCGTTGTCGCTGTTGATCGCGGTGTTGTCCTGCGGGTTTGCCTTGTGGCTGGTCAGCCAGCCGAAACTGCCGATTCTGCAACTGGCGTTCGGCGCGCTGATCATGGGCGCCGGCATCAGTGCCATGCACTACACCGGCATGGCGGCGATGCGCATGACCCCGGGAATCGACTACGACCCGACACTGTTTGGCGCGTCGTTGCTGATCGCCGTCGGTGCGTCGGCGGCGGCGCTGTGGATCGCCTTTCGCCTGCGTCAGCACTCTCCTTATGTGCGCCTGATTCGTGGCGGCGCAGCGATCATCATGGGCATCGCCATTGTCGGCATGCATTACACCGGCATGGCCGCCGCGCAGTTCCCCGACGGCAGTTTCTGTGGCGCCACCGTCAATGGCTTGAAGGGTAATGGCCTCGACAGCCTGGTGTTGATCACCACGCTGGCGGTGCTGTCGATTGCCTTGCTGACCTCGATTCTCGACGCGCGCCTCGAAGCGCGCACCGCTGATCTCGCCCACTCTTTGACTGTGGCTAACCGCGAACTGACGCAACTGGCCCTGCATGACACCCTGACCGGCCTGCCGAACCGCATGCTGCTGGACGACCGGATCAATCAGGCGATGAAAAAGGTCAACGAGCAGGGCGGCTGCTTTGCCTTGATGTTCATCGATCTGGACGGCTTCAAACCGGTCAATGATGCGTTCGGCCATCACATGGGTGATCAGTTATTGCGCGAAGTCGGTGTGCGTCTGCGTGAAGACTTGCGCAGCCTCGACACACTGGCGCGGATCGGTGGCGATGAGTTCGTGTTGCTGGTGCGTCTGAGCGAACCCAATGATGCGCTGGGGCTGGCGGCACGCCAGGTCGGCCTGATCGCGCAATCATTCCGCGTCGCCGAACATGACTTGCAGATATCCGCCAGCGTCGGCATCGCCTTGTATCCGGGCAATGGCCAGAACGCGCAGGAACTGCTGATGAACGCCGACGCGGCGATGTACCACGCCAAGGGCGGCGGCAAAAACGGTTACAGCTTTTTTGATGCGTCGATGAACAACAACGCGCGCAAGCAGTTGCAGTTGCTGCAGGACCTGCGTGCGGCACTGGAACACAGTCAGTTCAGCTTGCATTACCAGCCCAAATTCGACGCGGCCAATGGCCATCCGGTCGGAGCCGAAGCGCTATTGCGCTGGCAACACCCGATCCACGGCATGCTGATGCCGGACAAGTTTATCGATCTGGCCGAGAAATCGGGCCTGATCATCCCGATCGGCGACTGGGTGCTCAATGAAGCCTGTCGGCAGATGCGCGAATGGTTCGTGCTCGGTTACACCGATTGGCGTATCGCGGTGAACCTGTCGGCGCTGCAGTTCTGCCACACCGGGCTGGTGCGCAGCGTCGCCAAGGCATTGGCCACTCACCACTTGCCGGCCAACAGCCTGACCCTGGAAATCACCGAAACCACGGCCATGAGCGATGCCGATGCGAGCATGACGGTGTTGCAGGAGTTGTCGGATATGGGCGTCGACCTGTCGATTGACGACTTTGGCACCGGTTATTCCAGCCTGATGTACCTCAAGCGCTTGCCGGCCAACGAGCTGAAGATCGACCGTGGCTTTGTGCGCGATCTGGAGCATGACAGCGACGATGCGGCGATTGTTTCCGCGATCGTTGCGCTGGGGCAGGCGCTGGGCTTGCGGATTGTCGCTGAGGGTGTTGAAACCGGGGTGCAGCAGGCGTTTCTGACTGAGCTGGGGTGTGATTCGTTGCAGGGTTATCTGCTCGGGCATCCGATGCCGGCGGACAAATTCATGCAGGATATTGCGCGGGGTGAGCAGTTAACGGTGGTCTGATCGACCGCGTTATCGTTCTTCGCGAGCAAGCTCGCTCCCACATTTGGAATGCATACCCCTGTGGGAACGAGCCTGCTCGCGAAGGCGTCCGGCCCGACACAACAGACCTCATGCAAAACCCGTCAATGGCGGTTATTCTTCCCCCCGACTGTTACGTGTGCATCGGGGGAGAAAGGCCAGCATGGATAAAGTCATTGTGATCACCGGGGGCGGGCGCGGGATTGGCGCCGCTACGGCGTTGTTGGCTGCCGAGCAAGGCTATCGGATCTGCATTAACTATCAGCAAGACGAGCAGGCTGCGCAAAGTGTGCTGGAGCAAGTCCGTGCATTGGGCGCACAAGCCATCGCCGTGCGCGCTGACGTCAGCATCGAAGACGAAGTGATCGCGCTGTTCCAGCGGGTCGACAGCGAATTGGGCCGTGTGACTGCGCTGGTGAACAACGCCGGCACCGTCGGACACAAATCGCGGGTCGACGAAATGTCCGAATTCCGCATTCTGAAAATCATGAAAACCAATGTCCTGGCGCCGATCCTCTGTGCCAAGCACGCGATCCTGCGCATGTCGCCCAAGCACGGCGGCCAGGGCGGCAGCATCGTCAATGTGTCGTCGGTCGCCTCGCGTCTTGGCTCGCCAAACGAATACGTCGATTACGCCGCGTCCAAAGGCGCGCTCGATACCTTCACCATCGGCTTGTCCAAGGAAGTGGCGGGCGAGGGGATTCGGGTCAACGCGGTGCGCCCGGGTTACATCTATACCGATTTTCACGCGTTGAGCGGCGATCCGGATCGGGTCAGCAAGCTGGAGTCGGCGATTCCGATGGCCCGTGGCGGGCGGCCGGATGAGGTGGCGGAGGCGATTGTCTGGTTGTTGTCGGATAAAGCGTCTTATGCGACCGGGACGTTTGTTGATTTGGGGGGTGGGCGTTAATCGCCTGGATTTCGATAGCACCGACCCCTTCGCGAGCAAGCTCGCTCCCACATTGGATGTGTGAATGGCACAGAACCCATGTGGGAGCGAGCTTGCTCGCGAAGAGGCCAAAATAAACACCATCAATCTGTCAGAACGACCGCACAATCCGCCCCAACGTCTCCATGGCCTTTTCCGAATCCTCGGTCCAAGGGCTGCCATAATTCAACCGAATACAATTCCTGAAGCGCTGCGTCGGCGAGAAAATCGGCCCCGGCGCGATGCTGATGCCTTGCGCCAGTGCCATCTGAAACAGCTTCAGCGAATCCATCTGCGGTGGCAGTTCCAGCCAGAGAAAGTAGCCACCGGCCGGTTGGCTGACCCGCGTCTGCGCCGGGAAATACCGGGCGATCGCCGCGAGCATCGCGCTCTGCTGTTCCTCCAGTGCGTAGCGCAGTTTGCGCAGATGCCGGTCATAGCCGCCGTGTTGCAGGTAGTCGGCGATCGCCGCTTGCGCGGGCATCGAAGCACACAACGAAGTCATCAGTTTCAGCCGTTCGATTTTCTGCGCGTAGCGTCCGGCGGCGACCCAGCCGATGCGATAGCCGGGGGCCAGGCTCTTGGCGAACGAGCCACAGTGCATCACCAGACCTTCAGTATCGAAAGCCTTGGCCGGTTTCGGTGCTTGTTGTCCGTAATAGAGTTCGGCGTAGACGTCGTCTTCGATCAGCGGCACTTGATGGCGGCGCAGCAGTTCGACCAGTTCCTGTTTCTTCGCCTCGGGCATGGTCGCGCCCATCGGGTTCTGGAAACTGGTCATGCACCAACAGGCCTTGATCGGATGGCGTTCCAGGGTTTGCGCAAGTACGCCGAGGTCGATGCCATCGCGCGGATGCACAGGGATTTCCACGGCTTTGAGTTTCAGCCGTTCCAGAACTTGCAGGCTGGCGTAAAACGCCGGGGCTTCGATCGCCACCAGATCGCCCGGTTCGGTCACCGCTTGCAGGCACAGGTTCAGCGCTTCGAGGGCGCCGTTGGTGATCAGCAATTCTTCCATCGGCAGCATCAAGCCACCGACCATATAGCGCAGGGCGATCTGCCGGCGCAGTTGCGGGTTGCCCGGCGACATGTCGGTGACGACCATGCGCGGATCCATCTCGCGGGCGGCGCTGGCCAGTGAGCGCGACAGGCGCTGCAACGGGAACAGGGTAGGGCTGGGGAATGCCGAGCCGAAGGGGATGGTGCTCGGGTCTTTGATCGAATCGAGTACCGAGAACACCAGTTCGCTGACGTCGACTTCGGTGGAATCGTTGACGTGGCTGCTGATCACCGGCTCGGAAAACGGGCTCGGCGCATGGGTGTTGACGAAGTAGCCGGAGCGCGGTCGGGCGCGGATCAGGCCACGACGTTCAAGCAGGTAGTAGGCCTGGAACACCGTGGACGGGCTGACGCCATAGGTCTGGCTGGCGTAACGCACCGAAGGCACGCGCTGGCCGGGGCCGAGGACGCCGGAGCGGATCAGTTCAGCGATGTCGTCGGCGAATTTTTCGTAGCGTTTCATCGAGGAGCCTTGGTGCTGGTTGAATTGTGGGGTGTCAGGGAGGGAAAAGCCCTCACCCTAGCCCTCTCCCAGAGGGAGAGGGGACTGATTGGGGGATGCTTGTGAACTACACCGACCTGAAAGTGCTTCGCCGAATCCGTAATCGACTCGACCTGAAAGTGCTTTGCTAAATCCATAATCGACTCGGCCGGGAAGTGCTTTGTTGAATCCATAATCGACTCGGTCTGTCAGGTCGATGTATAGCGACAGACACCTCGGTCGGCCCCCTCTACCCCCGGGAGAGGGCTGGGGTGAGGGGAAAAGATTCTAACGGATCAACGATTCATCGGCGCCACAAACCTGCTCTTCGCCACGCTGTAAACCTCAGGCTCATCGCTGTCGGCAATCTTGAAACTCAGGGTTTGCGAACTGCTGGCCGGGCGCTCTGTGGTCATCGCCACCGACACCGGCACATCGACAATTTCCCCTGGCGCCAAGCTCAACTCAGTCTTGCCTTGCAACTGGAAACCGTCGCCATCGACCAGGCTCAGGTGGTAATCCTGGCGTTGCTGGGTCTTGTTGATGACTTTGAGGCTATAGATGTTTTCGATCTGGCCCTGACCGTTCTCGCGGAACAAGCCGCGATCCTTGGTCACGTCCAGCGAGACCATCGGCCGCTCGACCAACGCCAATGCCAATGCGCCGATCATCGCCACCAGCACCACGGTGTAACCGATCAAGCGCGGACGCAGCAGGTGAGTCTTGCCACCCTGCAATTCGCGCTCGGAACTGTAGCGGATCAAACCACGCGGGTAGTTCATTTTGTCCATGATCGAGTCACAGGCATCGATACACGCGGCGCAACCGATGCATTCCATCTGCAAGCCGTCGCGGATGTCGATGCCGGTCGGGCAGACCTGCACGCACAATTGGCAGTCGATGCAATCACCCAGGCCGGCTTCAACGGGTTTCACGTCGCGTTTGCGCGGGCCACGGTTTTCGCCACGGGCCACGTCATAGGAAATCGCCAGGGTGTCCTTGTCGAACATCACGCTCTGGAACCGTGCATACGGGCACATGTGCATGCACACCGCCTCGCGCAGCCAACCGGCATTGATGTAAGTGGCGGCAGTGAAGAACAGCACCCAGAACAGGCTGACGCCGCCGATTTGCAGGGTCAGCAGTTCTTCGGCCAATGGCCGGATCGGGGTGAAGTACCCGACGAAGGTCAGGCCGGTCAGCACGCTGATCGCCAGCCACAAGGTGTGCTTGGCTGCACGCCGTGCCAGTTTGTTCAGGCTCCACGGCGTGGCTTGCAATTTGATGCGCTGGTTGCGCTCGCCTTCGGTGATCTTTTCGCACCACATGAAGATCCACGTCCACGAGCTCTGCGGGCAGGTGTAGCCGCACCAGACCCGGCCGGCGAACACGGTGATGGCGAACAGGCCGAATGCGGCGATGATCAACAGCGCCGAGAGCAGGATGAAATCCTGCGGCCAGAACGTCGCGCCGAAGATGTGGAATTTGCTTTCGGAAAGGTCCCAGAGCACCGCCTGACGTCCGCCCCAATTTAGCCACACGGTGCCGAAAAACAGCACGAACAGAAATCCCGCGCCACTCATGCGCAGGGTGCGGAACAGACCGGTGAAGCTGCGGGTGTGGATCTGGTTGTCGCTGGATTTGGCCGTCGCCTTCATTGGGCGTGCGGGCACACTTTTGATAGTTGGAGATGCTTCTACGGTTCGGACGGGGATTTGTTCGCTCATGGTTATTCGCTCATCAGCCTCCATCAGGCCAGAGCACTATGAGCGTCGATCTGTTTGCATAACAGACTCAGGTATTTCAATAAAAAGCGGATCAGATGCGATTTTGCGCAACGCCTGCGACAACTTGAAGCAACCCGCAGGTAAGGGCGCAAACGCCTATCGCAGACGTTTGCGCGGGGTATTGATCAAGGTCAGTCAAATCACCGAATCACTCTCGTCGGCTTTCAGGTGTTTGCGACCATCCTTGGCACCTGCGACGGTCAAGGCGTCAGCTTCTTTTTCGCTGATGTAAACGCGTCGGCCTTCTATTTCCACGAACGACATGGATTTTTCGCTATCCGTCATGACTTCCAGGGTGTCGCAAATGCGAATTTCCTCGCCATGTTCAACGGTGAAAAAACACACTTTTTGTTCGGGGTTGGATTCATCGACTCGAAGAGGCATGGGAGCAGTCCTTTTTTCAGGGAGGTCTGCAAGGTTAGGGCGCACGACGCGCTGATCGTTCTGCGCAACTGATTAATGGTCGCCGCTGTCCATCGTCTATCGAGCCAATAACAAGGACTGCACGATGAACGCGTGGTGGCATGAAGTGTGGGAAACCCTGCAAGCAGAGTTCGCCGACGTTGGCGACGCTTCGCAATTGACGCGCATTACCGTGCGCCTGCTGATGGCGGCGATTCTGGGCGGCATTCTCGGGTTCGAACGTGAGCACAAAGGCAAGGCTGCCGGGGTGCGCACGCATATGCTGGTGGCGCTTGGGGCGGCGTTGTTTGTGTTGGTGCCGCAAACGTCCGGCGCCGAGTCCGATGCGATGAGCCGGGTAGTGCAAGGTGTGATTGCCGGGATCGGCTTTCTCGGTGCCGGCACTATCCTGAAAAACAAGGAAGGCGATGAAGGCCATGTCAAAGGCCTGACTACTGCTGCCGGGTTATGGATGACGGCGGCCATTGGTGTGGCTGCCGGGTTGGGCAAAGAGGCTACGGCATTGCTCAGCACATTTCTGGCGCTGGCAATTTTCAGCGTGATGCCACGGATCGTGAAGCTTTTCGAAAAGGAAGAGGAGAAGACTGACGACCACTGATCATTCCTGCGCGGAGCGTGGGAATGATCAGTTCGCGAAGTTAAACGATCACGGGCGGCATCGTGCTCGGCGGTTCTTCTTTCGGCGGTGGCGTGGTGCCCGGCGGTTCCTGCTCTGGAATCGGCTGCGGCTCGGTCTCGGGCAAAGTGGGTTTGTCGATGTTGGGATCAGGCGTTTCGGCCGGGATCGGGATGTTCATCTGATGACCTCCGTGTGGCACATGGCGTGAGAAGTGCTTAAGTGGATTGACCACCCTGCACGCAATTCGATCCGCTTTTCTGACACGGTAATTTCATCTGAACTTTTCCCGGCGCCGGTCGCTCGGAACCTAAGTGAGTTCATTTCGGGGCAGGTGCTTCGTTGTGGACACTGATCCGGCACAAGAGCGTCCTTGGGGCGTTAAGGAGAGATGCTCAATGACTGCTGAAAGACCTTCTGAACTGAGCTACAACCCGCACATGCCACTGTCGCAGGCACTGCTGCTGCCGCGCGTTGTCATTGAAAACACCATGCCGACCCTTGATGGCGGGCAGTTCGCCGTGAAGTCGATTGCCGGCCGTGAAGTGGTGGTCACCAGCAAGGTGTTTGCCGACGGTCACGACAAACTCGCGGTGCGCATCCGCTGGCGCGAGGAAGGCGAGGAAACCTGGCAAAGCGAAGTCATGGCCGATCAGGGCAACAATGGCTGGCAAGGCCAGTTCCGCCCTGAACATCAGGGCCGCTACCTGTATTGCATCGAAGCGTGGATCGATCATTTCGCCAGTTTTCAGTACGAGCTGGAGAAGAAACACACCGCTGCGGTACCGGTGTCGCTGGAGTTGCAGGAAGGCCGGAGCATGGTGCAGCAGGCCGCCGAACGCAGCGAAGGGCAGCTCAGCGAACAGCTCGCCGCGTTGCACCACGAATTGTCCGGGCTGCTCGAAACCGAGCAGGTCGCGCTGTTTTTGCACTCGCGCAGTGCGCAGTTGATGGCTGAGGCCGATCACCGCGCCTATTTGAGTGTCAGTCCCGAATTTCCAATGGACGTCGAGCGCGAACTCGCCGAGTTCGCCAGTTGGTACGAGCTGTTTCCACGCTCGATCACCGACGATCCCCACCGTCACGGCACTTTTAACGATGTGCACTCACGTCTGCCGATGATTCAGGACATGGGCTTCGACGTGCTGTACTTCACGCCGATCCACCCGATCGGTCGCGCGCATCGCAAGGGTCGTAACAATTCATTGACCGCTGGCCCCGACGATCCCGGCAGTCCATATGCGATCGGCAGTGAGGAGGGCGGTCACGAGGCGATTCACTCGCAACTCGGCACCCGCGAAGACTTCCGCCGACTGGTCGCCGCCGCTGCCGATCATGGCCTGGAAATCGCTCTCGACTTCGCCATTCAGTGTTCCCAGGATCACCCGTGGCTCAAGCAGCATCCGGGCTGGTTCAACTGGCGCCCGGACGGCACGATCAAATACGCGGAGAACCCGCCGAAGAAATACCAGGACATCGTCAACGTCGACTTCTATGCGCCAGAAGCGATTCCGAGCTTGTGGATCGAGTTGCGCGACATTGTCATCGGCTGGGTCGAGGAGGGCGTGAAGATCTTCCGCGTCGACAATCCACACACCAAACCGTTGCCGTTCTGGCAATGGCTGATCGCCGATGTGCGGGCGCTGTACCCGGAGGTGATCTTTCTCGCGGAGGCCTTCACCACGCCAGCCATGATGGCGCGTCTGGGCAAGGTCGGTTACACGCAGAGCTACACCTATTTCACCTGGCGCAATAGCAAGGCTGAGCTGGCGACCTATTTCACCGAACTGAATGAATCACCGTGGCGCGAATGCTACCGGCCGAATTTCTTCGTCAATACGCCGGACATCAACCCGGCGTTCCTGCACGAATCCGGGCGCCCGGGCTTTTTGATCCGCGCCGCGCTGGCAACCATGGGCTCGGGCCTGTGGGGGATGTATTCGGGGTTCGAACTGTGCGAGTCGGCCCCAGTGCCGGGCAAAGAGGAATACCTCGACTCGGAGAAATACGAGATTCGCGTCCGCGACTTCACAGCGCCCGGCAACATCATTGCCGAGATCGCCCAGCTCAACCGCATTCGCCGGCAGAACCCGGCGCTGCACACGCACTTGGGCTTGAAGGTCTACAACGCCTGGAACGACAACATTCTGTATTTCGGCAAGCGCAGCTTTGACGGCAGCAATTTCATTCTGGTCGCGGTCAGCCTCGATCCGCACAACGTGCAGGAGGCGAATTTCGAACTGCCGCTGTGGGAAATGGGCCTGCCCGACGATGCGACGACCCACGGCGAAGACCTGATGAACGGGCACCGTTGGGACTGGCACGGCAAATACCAGTTCATGCGCCTGGACCCGGCGTATCAGCCGTTCGGCATCTGGCGAATTACTGCCACCTAAGCATTGCCCAAACCCCTGTAGGAGCTGCCGAAGGCTGCGATCTTTTAAAAGCAAGATCAAAAGATCGCAGCCTTCGGCAGCTCCTACAGGGGGATCAGCACAATCAGATTCTGTGCAGAAACGAATTTTTCAGGAGTTTCACATGGCGAAGAAACCCAAGGCAGCCACCTTCATCAAAGACCCGCTCTGGTACAAGGACGCGGTGATCTATCAAGTTCACGTCAAATCGTTTTTCGACTCCAACAACGACGGGATCGGCGACTTTCCCGGCCTGATCGCCAAACTCGATTACATCGCCGACCTCGGCGTCAATACGATCTGGCTGTTGCCGTTCTACCCCTCGCCACGTCGCGACGACGGCTACGACATCGCCGAATACCGCGGCGTGCACAGCGATTACGGGACCATGGCCGACGCCAAGCGCTTTATCGCCGAGGCGCACAAACGCGGCTTGCGGGTGATCACCGAGCTGGTCATCAACCATACCTCCGACCAGCACCCGTGGTTCCAGCGTGCGCGCAAGGCCAAACCCGGCTCGGCAGCGCGGGACTTCTATGTGTGGTCGGATGACGATCAGAAGTACGACGGCACCCGAATCATTTTCCTCGACACGGAAAAATCCAACTGGACCTGGGACCCGGTCGCCGGCCAGTACTTCTGGCACCGGTTCTATTCGCACCAGCCGGATCTGAATTTCGATAACCCGCAAGTGATGAAAGCCGTGCTCTCGGTGATGCGCTACTGGCTGGACATGGGCATCGACGGTCTGCGTCTGGACGCGATTCCTTACCTGATCGAGCGCGACGGCACCAATAACGAAAATCTGCCCGAGACCCACGACGTTCTTAAACAGATCCGCGCAGAAATCGACGCCAACTATCCCGACCGCATGCTGCTCGCCGAAGCCAACCAATGGCCGGAAGATACTCAGCTGTACTTCGGTGATACCGATGCGGCAGGCCTCAACGGTGATGAATGTCACATGGCCTTTCACTTCCCGCTGATGCCGCGCATGTACATGGCGCTGGCCCAGGAAGATCGCTTCCCGATCACCGATATTCTGCGCCAGACCCCGGAAATTCCTGCCAACTGTCAGTGGGCGATTTTCCTGCGCAACCACGATGAACTGACGCTGGAGATGGTCACCGACAAAGAACGTGACTATCTATGGAATTACTACGCCGCTGACCGCCGTGCGCGGATCAACCTTGGCATCCGCCGGCGTCTGGCGCCGCTGATGGAGCGTGATCGCCGCCGCATCGAGCTGCTCAACAGTCTGCTGCTGTCGATGCCCGGCACGCCGACGTTGTATTACGGCGATGAGATCGGCATGGGCGACAACATTTACCTTGGCGACCGTGATGGCGTGCGTACGCCGATGCAATGGTCAATCGACCGCAACGGCGGCTTTTCCCGCGCCGACCCGGCGAGTCTGGTGCTGCCGCCGATCATGGACCCGCAGTACGGCTATCTGTCGGTCAACGTCGAAACCCAGTCCGGTGATCCGCATTCGCTGCTCAACTGGACCCGTCGTTTGCTGGCGGTGCGCAAGCAGTCCAAGGCCTTCGGCCGTGGCACTTTGAAGATGCTGTCGCCGAACAACCGCCGCGTGCTGGCTTACACCCGCGAATTCACCGATGCCGACGGCAAGCACGAAATCATCCTGTGCGTGGCCAACGTTTCGCGCAGTGCGCAAGCGGTGGAGCTGGACCTGTCGGCCTACGTCGGCATGGTGCCGGTGGAGATGCTTGGCGGCAATGCGTTCCCGCCGATTGGCCAGTTGAATTTTCTGCTGACGTTGGCGCCGTACGGTTTCTACTGGTTCGCCCTGGCGACGGAAAACCAGATGCCGAGCTGGCACGTCGAACCGGCGCAGAGCCTGCCGGACTTCACCACGCTGGTGCTGAAAAAACGCATGGAAGAACTGCTCGAAGCGCCGTCGCGTACGACGCTGGAGCAGAGCATCCTGCCGAGCTGGCTGCAGAACCGGCGCTGGTTCGCCGGTAAGGATGCGGCCATCGACAAGGTGCATCTGGCCTATGGCGTGCGCTTCGGCGATGCCCAGCATCCGGTGCTGCTCAGCGAAATCGAAGTGACCAGTGGCGGGCAGACCAGTCGCTACCAACTGCCGTTCGGATTTATTGCCGAAGATCAGGTTGGCCCGGCGTTGCCGCAGCAATTGGCCTTGTCGCGTGTACGCCGTGTACGACAAGTGGGTCTGATCACCGACGCCTTCAGCCTTGAAGCGTTTATTCGTGCGGTGCTGCAAGGTATGCAGAACAACACGGTACTGGAGTCGAACGACGGTGAAATCCGCTTCGCACCGACGCCGCATCTGGAAAAACTCGGCCTCGGTGCCGAGTCGGAAGTGCGCTATCTGTCCGCCGAGCAATCGAACAGTTCGGTGGTGATCGGCAACAGCCTGGTGCTCAAGCTGATACGTAAAGTCGCTTCTGGCGTACACCCGGAACTGGAGATGAGCGCTTACCTGACCGAGGCTGGATTTGCCAATATCTCTCCGCTGCTCGGCTCGGTGATTCGCCGCGATGCCAAGGGCGAAGACAATCTGCTGATGATTGCTCAAGGCTATTTGAGCAATCAGGGTGACGCCTGGGAATGGACGCAGAACAACCTTGAAAGGGCGCTGCGCGATGAGCTGGCCGATGCCATGTCCGAACAGGAACAGCATTACAACGCCCTCGGGGAGCTGAAGGATTTTGCCGGCATGCTCGGTCAGCGTCTGGGTGAGATGCACAAGGTGCTCGCCGCGCCCACCGACAATGCCGACTTCGCGCCGCAGGTGTCGACGGCCAAAGACATGCAGGCCACCGGCAAGGATGTTGTGGCGCAGGTCGAGCATGCGTTGAAGTTGCTCAAGCAGCATCAGGGCGAACTCAACGCAGCGGATCAGAAACTGGTCAAGCGCCTGGTCGACGAGAAGAAAACCATTCTCGGCCACGTGCAGGATCTGGCGAAAAAAGCCGTCGGCGGTTTGCGCATTCGCGTCCATGGCGATCTGCATTTGGGCCAGGTGCTGGTGATCAAGGGCGATGCCTATCTGATCGACTTCGAGGGCGAACCGGCGCGGCCATTGAGCGAGCGTCGTGGCAAACACAGTCCGTACAAGGACGTCAGCGGCGTGCTGCGCTCCTTCGATTACGCGGCAGCGATGACCATCAACGTGCACAACGTTGACCACAGCGCGGAGTCTGAAACCGCGCGGCGTCTGGTCGCCGAGCGTTATCTGCGTGAGGCCCGTGAGGCATTTGTTCAGGCATATCGCCGCGCGGCAGCTAGTCTTGATCATGCTTGGCAAGATCCTGAAGGTGCCGACGCTGCACTTGCGTTGTTCGGTCTGGAGAAGGCGGCCTATGAAGTGGCCTATGAAGCCGAAAATCGCCCCACGTGGCTGCCCGTGCCATTGCACGGTTTGTATGGGTTATTGACGGGGCTTAAACCCTTTTCCGATCTTGGTGGAGAGTAGTCATGAGTTTCTCGAACAAGGAACAGGGTCAGGTCAAAGAAGCATTGCTGCCCTCGGCAAAAGATATCGATGCCTTGGTCCGTGCTGAACATCACGACCCTTTTTCCATTCTTGGCCCGCACGGCGATGGCGCTGGCGGGCAGTTTATTCGCGCCTATCTACCCGGCGCGTTGAGTGTCGTGGTGCTGGACAAGGACA
Organism: Pseudomonas crudilactis; assembly: GCF_013433315.1. Classification (GTDB taxonomy): domain Bacteria; phylum Pseudomonadota; class Gammaproteobacteria; order Pseudomonadales; family Pseudomonadaceae; genus Aquipseudomonas; species Aquipseudomonas crudilactis. The sequence goes on from NZ_WXVV01000010.1 coordinate 107,496, forward strand.
GCGGTGAAGAACGCGGTCCGCTGGAGCAGACCGAAACGCCGGGGCTGTTTGTCGGCCATTTCGATCAGGCGCGGTCTTATCAGTTGCGCACGCGCTGGGCAGGCGGCGAGCAGGTTGCCGAGGATCCGTATAGCTTCGGCCAGTTACTCGGTGAAATGGATTTGTATCTGTTTGCCGAGGGCAATCATCGCGACCTCAGCGCATGCCTCGGCGCCCAGCTGAAAACCGTTGATGGCGTCGACGGTGTGCGTTTTGCCGTGTGGGCGCCGAATGCCCGGCGCGTGTCGGTGGTGGGTGATTTCAACGTCTGGGACGGTCGCCGCCATCCGATGCGCTTGCGTCATCCGTCCGGGGTCTGGGAACTGTTCATCCCGCGCCTGCAAGCGGGCGAATTGTACAAATACGAAATTCTCGGCGCTCACGGAATTCTACCGCTCAAGGCCGATCCGATGGCGCTGGCCACCAGTCTGCCGCCGGACACCGCGTCGAAAGTCGCTGAGCCGCTGCAGATCGACTGGCAGGATCAGGACTGGATGAACAGCCGCCGTGACCGTCACAAGCATTCGGCGCCGCTGTCGATCTATGAACTGCACGCAGGTTCGTGGCAATGCGAGCTGGATGATCTCGGTGAAGTGGCGCGCCAGTACACCTGGCCGGAGTTGGCTGAGCGGCTGATTCCCTACGTCAAGGAACTGGGTTTCACCCACATTGAACTGATGCCGATCATGGAACATCCGTTCGGTGGTTCCTGGGGTTATCAACTGCTCTCGCAATTTGCGCCGAGCGCGCGGTATGGCACGCCGGCGCAGTTTGCCGAGTTCGTTGACGCCTGCCACCGCGCGGAGATCGGTGTGATTCTCGATTGGGTACCGGCGCATTTTCCGACCGATACCCATGGTCTGGCGCAGTTCGACGGCACCGCGCTGTACGAGTACGGCAATCCGCTGGAAGGCTTCCATCAGGATTGGGACACGCTGATCTACAACTTGGGTCGTACCGAAGTGCACGGCTACATGCTCGCGTCCGGGCTGCACTGGTTGAAGCATTTCCATGTCGATGGTTTGCGCGTCGATGCGGTGGCCTCGATGCTCTATCGCGACTATTCGCGTAAGGCTGGCGAATGGGTGCCGAACCGGCATGGCGGTCGGGAGAATCTGGAAGCCATCGACTTCCTGCGGCACTTGAATGATGTGGTTGAACTGGAAGCACCGGGCGCACTGGTAATCGCTGAGGAATCCACGGCGTGGCCCGGTGTCAGCCAGAGCACGCAGCAGGGCGGTCTGGGTTTCGCTTACAAATGGAACATGGGCTGGATGCACGATTCGCTGCATTACATTCAGCAGGACCCGGTGTACCGCGCGCATCATCACAACGAATTGAGTTTTGGTCTGGTTTACGCCTGGTCCGAGCGTTTCATCCTGCCGATCTCCCACGATGAAGTGGTGCACGGCAAGCATTCGCTGATCGACAAGATGCCTGGTGATCGCTGGCAGAAATTCGCCAACCTGCGCGCCTACTTGAGTTTCATGTGGACGCATCCGGGCAAGAAACTGTTGTTCATGGGCTGCGAATTTGGCCAGTGGCGCGAGTGGAATCACGATCAGCAGCTGGATTGGTATCTGCTGCAGTATTCCGAGCACAAAGGCGTGCAGAAACTGGTCGGCGATCTCAATCGGCTGTATCGCGAGGAGCCGGCACTGCACGATCAGGACGACGCGCCGCAGGGTTTTCAGTGGTTGATCGGTGATGATGCGATTAACAGCGTTTATGCCTGGCTGCGTTGGAGCAAGGAGGGTAAACCGGTGCTGGTGGTGGCCAACTTCACCCCGGTGCCGCGTCAGGCCTATCGCGTGGGAGTGCCGTTTGCCGGACGCTGGACTGAATTACTCAACAGCGATGCCGACACCTATGCCGGTTCCAATTACGGCAATGGCGGCGGGGCGTTTACCGAGGAAGTGCCGAGCCATGGTCAGTCGTTGTCGCTGGAGTTGAACCTGCCGCCGTTGGCGGTGTTGATCCTTAAACCGGAGGGTTGATCCAAGGCACTGTAAAACCTGTGGGAGCGAGCTTGCTCGCGAAGGCGGTTTGTCAGTCAACGATGATGTTGAGTGCTCAACCGCTTTCGCGAGCAAGCTCGCTCCCACAGGGGGCTTCGGTGACCTGACGCTCACCAACGCATCCGCACCCCAAGGCTACCAATGATCCCGTTCAGATCATTGTCATCGACATCACTGCTGTAATCGGCACTGACATACAGACTCACCGCCGGCGTCACTCGCGCCACCAGCCCCAGTCCCAACTCAACGGTGGATGACTTGCGGCTGCTGCTGATCTTGTCGACCTGATCCAGCGTCACCGTGCTGCCGGTATACACCGTGTGCCACAGGTTGGTGCGTACATAGGGCTCGACCGGCAAGCCATTCAAATCGTAACTGCCTTTCAACCGTGCACCAACGCGACCGCTCCACGCCGTCAGATCGGTGGAAGAAGCATTGCCCGAGCCGGCGTACGGCGTGTCGAGGGTGATGCGTTGATTGATCAATTGCGCCTGCGGTTCGACCACCCAGTTGTCACTCAGGCCAATCGGAAAACCGCCTTCCACCGAGAAGGTCATCGCGCTGCCTTCAGTGGCTTGCCGGGCGCCTTGGCCGTTGCGACTGAAACCACTGACCCGGCCGCCGCTGGCCGAGAGATCAACGTGCCAGCCTTGGGCACCGGTGAGGCTGTAGTAGGCACCGAGGCTCTGGCCTTGCAGATTGAGGGTGTCACTGTTCGGATCGGCCAAAGCGCGACTTGTGAGCACGCCGTTGCCACTGGCTTGAATCTGGTTGACGCCGCCGATCAGGCCGATGGTCTGAGTATGTCCGCCACCTTGCACGGTCAGCACGGCTGGCCCTTTGAAGTGGCCGCTGCCGGGCATCGCGTAGCCTGACGACAGCACATCGGTTTGCGCCTGCCGGGCGCTTCTGCCGTACAACTCATCCCAGGCCGACGGAGCGAGGTCTTCGGTGATCAGGCGCGTGCCTTGCAGATCGGGGCGTGGACTGAAGCGTTGCGGGCCTGGGGTGATGACGGTGGTCGGCAATGTCATCACCGGCACATCTGCGCTATACCACGGGGTGGTTTCATCCGCCGCAGGACCGGCCTGCGCCTCCATGGATGAGCACAGCAAGATAGAACTGGACACTGTGCAGAAAGTGATTTTGATCTCGTGTGGGCTGATGGAAGTTTTCATGGAGGTCTACCTTGCAGGCGCATGCATTCTCTCTGTGTGGCGTCTCTCCTACCCCGAACGAGGGGCGACCGAATGGAGCGGGGCGAACCGTGACCGCTCGATTTCGCGAGTGTCCGAAGGCTCGTCCCGGGTAGTGATTCCGGGGGTAGTAAGGTAGAGATAAGAAGAGTCGCGAGTCCGCGTCAAGAATTTGAACGATGAGCGGTAGTGGCAAAACAGGTTTTGCAAGCGTTTGTTTTTCTGCACATAACTAAGTGGTTGTTTGTATGGAAAAACGCAACGAAAGCCCCGACTCAGAGGTGTCCAGTTACCGACAGATGGTCTGCCGGTAATTTTTCAACTGCCGAATGAGCTGCCCCATCTTCTCCTGCATTGCTGTCACTATTGCGGCTACAGGTGCACCTCTACCGCCAGTGGCAGATGATCCGAGAGGTGTGTCCACGGCTTGTTGCCGAGGATCCGTGGGTCATGGCTGCTGGCATTGCGCAGGTAGATCCGGTCCAGTCGCAGCAACGGAAACCGCGCCGGATAGGTCTTCGCCGGGCGGCCGTGATGACGCTCGAAGGCTTCGTGCAGGTAATCGCGACGGGCAAGGGCGGCGTTGCCCTGTAACTGCCAGTCGTTGAAGTCACCGGCGATGATCACCGGGGCATCGTCGGGCAGGGATTCGAGCAACTGACAGAGCAATTGCAGCTGCAATTGCCGATGGCTTTCGAGCAGACTCAAATGCACGCAGATCGCGTGGACCTCAGCGTGACCTGGCACGTCAAGCACACAGTGCAGCAGGCCACGGCGTTCTGGGCCGGTGATCGACACATCGAGGTTGCGGTATTCACGGATCGGGTATTTCGACAGCAGCGCATTGCCGTGGTGGCCGTCGGGATAGACGGCGTTGCGCCCGTAAGCGAAATCGCTCCACATGCTGTCGGCGAGAAACTCGTATTGCGAGGTTTGCGGCCATTCGTTGTAACGGCTCGAATGGCGTTCGTGTTCACCCACCACTTCCTGCAGAAACACCAGGTCGGCCGAGGTGCTGCGCACCGCTTCACGCAGTTCCGGCAGAATGAAACGCCGATTGAGTGCGGTGAAACCCTTGTGGGTGTTGACCGTCAGCACCCTTAAACGATGGATGACGGGCGCGTCGACAACATGACGCTTGGGATCGCTGGACACGTTCACTCCTCTGGATTGCGGGCCGCTTATTCATGCGACTGATGGGGAGGGGCGGCAGTTCCTTCTGGATAATTTCGATTGCACATCAAACCCTGTGGGAGCGAGCTTGCTCGCGAAGGCGTCGTACCGGTCGATACGAATATTGAATGTGACGGCCTCTTCGCGAGCAAGCTCGCTCCCACAGGGAATCAGAGATTCAGACGAAAACGATTTCATAGGGCAGGCGCATTCTTTCGAGAATCACCGGTGGCAGCATCGGTGCGATGCCGATCGCCGGTTCGCCCTTCAACTGGCTGGCATAGGCGTGAGTGGCGTGGCTCTTGCGCGCCACGGTCCAGGTGTCGAGGCGTAGTTTGCGCGCGCGTTCCCAAGGGATCAGTTGCTGGTCGCGCTCGGGCCAGTGCCAGGCCCACACCGGTACATCGTGGAAGGTCGCCCCGGCCTGTTCCGCCGCTTGGGCGCTGGCCCGACCCACCGCTTCATGGTCATCGTTGCCATCGCCGCGCCAGGTACTGAACACCACGTCACCGGGGCGCAGGTAACGGCTGATAAACTCGGTCACTTGCGCTTGCTGGTCGCACAGAGCGTTGTCGGTGAAGCCGCCACGCACCCATTTCAGGCTGTGCATCGGCAGGCCGAGGCGGCGCAAGGCTTCGACGCTTTCCTGCGGGCGGAACACGCTCAGGCGTTTTTCCGACCATTGCCGTGAACCCGGATGGCTGGCGCTGCCATCGGTGATCGAGAGCAATTGCAGTGGATGACCAAGGCTGGAGAGTAATTGCAGCAGGCCGCCACAGGTGACCACTTCATCGCCCGGATGCGGCGCGATGACCACGGCGCGGGCACCGTCGGGCACCAGACTGCGGGTATTGATGACGGGGATGTTGTCCAGTTGCGCGGCGCTGTTCCAGATTTGCGCCGACGTACTGCTGTCGCTGAGGGTTAACGGTTTCATGTGTGACGTCCTTGTGTTGTTTCGCCCTCAGTCGTGTGCGTGGCAATGATTGCCAGTCACCGCTGACCCGTGAAGGCTGGTTGAATGCCCAGCGACGCTCCAAACCCTGGATTGCCGCGCAGCAGAGTATTGCTCATGAAGCGAAGTTCGTCGCGTCACAGATCAATCTGATCCGCTTTTTTTTGCTCCATCTGTGCCAGATTTCGCAGATAGTCACCAAAGCCACCGCGCGCACGGCTGTCGAACCGCGCGCTGGTGAGTACTTGCGGGCGATGGCTCCAGGCGATGTTCGCACCGTCCAGCTCCAACTCGCGCACCAACTGTACATCTTCGTCGCACGCCAACGGTTTAAAGCCCCCGGCCCAGCGATAGGCATCGGCGCTGATGCCCAGATTGGCGCCGTGGATATGCCGATGGCCATCGCAGGCACGGTAATCCCGGTGATAGCGGATTTGCGCCGCTTCATCGAACGACTCGTGCCAGCGTTCGACCGTGACGGTACCGCATACCGCGTCGGCACCCAACCCCAGCTGTGCCACCAGCCAGTCATCGGCGACGCGGCTGTCGGCATCCGAACAGGAGATCCAGCGCGCGCCGCGTTCCAGCAACAGCTGTGCGCCGGCCGCCCGGGCCTGGCCGACATTGCGTGCATCGATATGCAGGCTCAGCACCGGATAGCGGCTGACAATCTGCGCCGAGCGGTCGGTGCAGCTGTCGAGCACCACCAACACTTCAACCTTTTCGCCAGCCAGCAAACCGTGGCGGCTGGCGCGTATGGCCGCGCTCAGGCAGTCGTCGAGCAAGTCTTCTTCGTTGTGCGCCGGGATCAGAATGCCGATCATCGCAAGCCCTCCAATGCCGCCACCGAGCGCGGTTCGCGGCTCCACACCTCAAGAATGAAGTCCGCTTCCTGATGGAGGACCAGCCGTGGCAGATGCAATTTTTCGTGGATCAGATCATGGACCTGCCGTGCATTCAGCGGGCAGCCATCGATGGGCGGACGCCAGTGGCAGGCGAGGAACTGGCCGTCGGCAGTCAGGCAATCACTGGCCCGACGGATCACGTCTGTCAGATCTTCGCCATCGAGGTAGTAGCCGATCTCGCTAAATACAATCAGGTCGAATTTTTCCTCCGGCCAGTCGCCGGGAAGACGGTTTTGCCGCACTTCGGCGTGATCGAACAGGCTCAAACGCGTGCGCGCCAAGGTCACCGCCGCACTGGCGGTGTCGCAGCACAGCAAGCGATCGCAACGGCCGGCGAGTTCGGCGCTCAACTCACCATTGGCACAGCCCGGCTCAAAGATGGCCCGATAGTGCGCACGTGGCAGAGCGGCGAGGGTGATCGCGCGTTTGCGCTGCTCGTACCAGCGATCGCGGAAGGCCCAAGGGTCATCGTTACCGGCAAACAGCCCATCGAAATAGCGATCCTCGACACTCATAGAAACACCACTTCGAAGGGTTGCAGCAGGCGATCGAGCACGTAGGGCGCCAGCACCGGGCCGAGTCCCGCGTCAGGATCGCCTTCCAGTTGACTGGCGAAGGCGTGCACCGCGTGACGCTTGCGTGCGACTTGCGCCGGCGTCAGAAGAATCTTGCGTGCGCGTTGCCACGGTACGAAGGCGTCTTCCGGGGTCGCCCAATGCCAGGTCCACACCGGCAGTTCATGGCAGGTTGCCCCGACACGGCGCGCAGCTTCGGCGCTGGCGCGACCGACGGCTTCGTGGTCGCAATGACCGTCCTCGCTCCACGTGGTGAACAGCACATCGTCGGGACGCAGATGACGCGCGATGAAATCGACCAGCTCAGCTTCCTGAGCCGCGACTTGGGTGTCGGTGAAACCGCCGCGCAGCCACTTCACGCGATGCATTGGCAGACCGAGGCGGCGCAGTGCTTCCGCCGACTCCTGCGGACGTACCACGCTCAATCGTTCCACCGGCCAGCGAGTGGAACCGGGGTGACTGGCGCTGCCGTCGGTCACCGACATCAATTGCAGAGGCCGGCCAGCAGCGGCGAGCAATTGCAGCAAACCACCACAACCGAGCACTTCGTCGTCCGGGTGTGGCGCCACTATCACCGCCCGCGCGCCCGGTGGCACCAGACTGAGGATGTCGATGCTGTCCAGCTCCGCCAGATGCCGCGAAGCCTGCCACTGATGCAGGCTGGTGCCCTGGCCGACAATCGGATTGGTTTTCATAGTGCCCATGCCTCCGTGGAGTGCCCGGCCACCAATTGCCCGAGCGCGGCCAGATCCCGTTCGGCATGGCTCTGGCGCAGGAACACCGGCAGATCGGCGCTGAGCCGGGCAAAATGCCGATCCTTGCAAAATGGCCCGGCGCCGAGCGCGCGACCGACCTCGCGCATCACCTGTTCGGCCGACTGTTCGACCACCGCGCGGGCACGACGTGCCAGCAGTTCGGCGTGATCCTCGGGATGTGCATCGATGTGCAAGGCGCTGAAACGCAGGACATCGGCGGCGGCCTGCAAGGCGCTGTCGACCGCGCCGAGATGGGCGAGCGCGTGGGGTTCCGGGCGTTGGCCACACTGGCTGCGCAAGGCTTCGGCGATTTGCCGCGCGGCGCCGTACCAGCACGCGGCAATGCCGATCCCGCCCTGCCAGAAACCCGGGCGTTGCAGATAGTCTCCGGGGTTGCCGATGGCTTGCGCTTCGGCGCCGTCGAACAGCACTTCGACGCTGCCGGTGGCAGCCATGCCCACCGCTTGCCAACCCTGCTCGGTGACGGTGACGCCCGGTTGATCGAGGGCGACGGCGACCAGTTGTTGCTGCTCGTCGCCATCCCACGCGGTGAGCAAGGCATGGCTGAGCACGGCGGCGCCGGAGCACCATGCCTTGCGTCCATGCAGTGCGACCATGTGCCCGGCCGGGCTGACCTTGACCCGCGCCTGCGGCGGTTCCGCAGCCCACATGCCCCACGTACTGCCCGGTGTCGGCGAGCCGCCCAATTGCTCGATGATCGCCAGTGCGTCGGTATGACCTTCGAACAATTTGCACAAACCCAGATCATGTCCGCCGACCTCGGCCAGCCGCTGAAAGCGTTCCAGGGTGTGACCGCTGCCCGGTAACGGCAACCGATCCAGCCCGGCCTCGACCAGCGCCCGCAGGCAATCGCCGAGGGCTACGGTGTGCGGATAATCCGCCGGACGCCGGGCGAGATAATTGTGCAGATCCATATCAATCTTCTTCATCACGTTGCAGTTCGAACAGCAGCAACGAGCGCCCGGTAACCGAGTATTCGTGGCCGAAATCGAAGCGTTCCTGGCCACGGATCGACGGCTGATTGGTGTCGATCATGCATGTCCAGAAGCTGCCTTCCGGCACTTCCGGCAAAGTGAAGTTGACGATGTCGTGATGGGCGTTGACCACCAGCAGCAGCGTCGCATCCGCACCTTTGCGGCGAATTCCGGTTTCCTGCGCGCGGCCGTCGAGCAACATGCCCAGGCAGCGGTTGTGCGCGTCATGCCAGTGTTCGGTGGTCATCTCGGTGGCGTCCGGTGCCAGCCAGGTGACGTCCTTGACGCCGATGTCCTCGTTGTACTCGCCGACCAGGAAGCGCCCCCGGCGCAGGATCGGATAGGCCAGACGCAACTTGATCAGGCGTTTGACGAATTTGAGCAGTGCCTTGCCGTCCTCGCTCAGGTCCCAGTTGACCCAACCGATCTCACTGTCCTGGCAGTAGGCGTTGTTGTTGCCGTCCTGAGTGCGGGCAAATTCGTCACCGGCAACGATCATCGGCGTGCCCTGGGAAAGCAGCAGCGTGGCGAAGAAATTGCGCATCTGCCGATGGCGCAGGGCGTTGATCTCGGGATCGTCAGTCGGGCCTTCGACTCCGTGGTTCCACGACAGGTTGTTGTTGCTGCCGTCCTGGTTGTTCTCGTCGTTGGCTTCGTTGTGTTTGTCGTTGTACGACACGAGGTCGTTGAGGGTGAAACCGTCATGAGCAGTGATGAAATTCACCGAAGAATACGGCCGCCGTCCACGCTGGTTGAACATCTCGCCCGAGGCGGTCATGCGACTGGCGAAATCGGCAACCTGACCGTCGTCACCTTTCCAGAAGGCGCGCACGGTGTCGCGGAACTTGTCGTTCCACTCGACCCAGCCCGGCGGGAAGTTGCCGACCTGGTAGCCACCGGGGCCGCAGTCCCACGGCTCGGCGATCATTTTCACCTGACGCAGCACCGGGTCCTGACGGCAGGCGACGAGGAAGCTGTGACGTTCGTCGAAACCGTCGTGATAACGGCCGAGAATGGTCGCCAGGTCGAAGCGGAAGCCGTCGACGTGCATTTCGCTGGCCCAGTAGCGCAACGAGTCGGTGACCATCTGCAGCACGCACGGGTGGCTCAGATCGAGGGTGTTGCCGGTGCCGGAATCGTTGATGTAGAAGCGCTTGTCGTCGGGCATCAAGCGGTAGTACGAGGCGTTGTCGATGCCGCGCATCGACAGGGTCGGGCCTTGCTCGTTGCCCTCGGCGGTGTGGTTATAGACCACGTCGAGAATCACTTCGAGATTGGCTTCGTGCAAGTGCGCAACCATCTCCTTGAACTCGGCGATTTTGCCGCTGGCCAGATAGCGCGGGTCCGGGGCGAAGAAGGCGATGCTGTTGTAGCCCCAGTAATTGGTCATGCCTTTGTGCAGCAGATGCTGGTCGTTGACGAAGGCGTGAATCGGCAGCAACTCGACAGTGGACACGCCGAGCTTGCGAATGTGTTCAAGCACATCGTCAACCATCAGCCCGGCGAAAGTGCCGCGTACGTTCTCCGGCACCGAGGGGTGACGCATGCTGATGCCGCGTACGTGGGTTTCATAAATGATGGTTTTGTCCCACGGCACGCTGACGCGGTGATCGTTGCCCCAGGTGTGCGCCGGGTCGATGACTTTGCACTTGGGCACAAACGGTGCGCTGTCGCGTTCGTCGAAACTGAGGTCGGCATCGGGATGGCCGATGGTGTAGCCGAACAGCGCTTCCGACCATTTCAATTCGCCCACTAATTGCTTGGCGTACGGGTCGATAAGTAATTTGTTGTGGTTGAAACGGTGACCGTTGGCCGGATCGTACGGGCCGTAAACGCGGTAGCCGTAAATCAGTCCGGGATGCGCATCGGGTAGATAGCCATGGTAGATCTCGTCGGTGTATTCCGGCAGTTCGATGCGTTCCAGCTCGACTTCGCCGGTATCGTCGAAGATGCACAGTTCGACCTTGGTGGCGTTGGCGGAGAACAGGGCAAAGTTCACCCCCAGCCCATCCCAGGTCGCACCGAGCGGGAAGGGCAGGCCTTCGCGGATTCTGGATGGCTCGGCGTGCGCGGTGGGTTCGGCTTTCTTTGGACGGGTCATGATTGCTCCTGCAAAAATCGGGATGGTTCAGTTGACACTGATCCCCTGTGGGAGCGAGCTTGCTCGCGAAGGCGGAGTGTCAGTCGACTTCAATGTTGAATGGCAGATCGCATTCGCGAGCAAGCTCGCTCCCACAAGGGATTTGTGTATTTCTTCAGGGCGAGTCAGCCCATGGTGGCGAGCGAACCCGCCACACGTTCATTCAGTTCAATAATCCGGTTAGAGCGTCAGATCGCCGAAGGCTTCTTCGGCGCTCGAGGCTTTTTCTCAGCGGGTTTTTCGCCCGGGGGAATCACTTTTGCAGCGCTGGCCGGTTTGGCCTTGGCCGCAGGTTTCGGTTTGGCGACCGGAGCTTTGGGCTCGGCGGTTTTGCCCGCGGCTTTGCTACCAGCGGCTTTTGGTGGTTTCTTCGGTGCAAGCGCTTCGGCTTCAGCGAGCTTGCGCGCCATCTCCCAATGGCGCGCCTCCTGACCATCAGGTTGGCCTTCCGATTCCCAGATTTGATAGGCGAATTCGCGGATGCGTTTATCGTCGGTACTCATCGCAATGCTCCTGAACTGAACTCATGCTTGTGTTAAGTGTTGGATAAAGAGATTGACCGGGACATCCCCCAGCGCGTCGCTGATATTCAGCTCCCTGTTTTTTGTGACTGCGCTGCTTGAAAAAAGTCCCTTCAGGTTTGTGTCAGAGGCGGCGAACGGTAGAACCACCCGCGTATCGCCCCAGCGCAGCGCATCGACCTGGGGTACAGCACCGTTTTCCAGCAGGGTTGCACAACGGATCGGCACGATCACGATCGCCTGTATTCCCTCGTGTTCGCGGGCAAATGCGAGCACGTTGTGCGCCTGACTGCCGAGCACTTCCAACGGCTGGTAGTCACCACGCCGGAACAGCTCGGCATGCTCGACGCGCAGGTTCAACACTTGCGCAATCAAGGCTTGCTTGATGCGCCCGTCACGCCAATTCGCCAACAGTTCCACAGGTGGCAATGGCGCCTCCAGTGCGTGCTCGCGAGCGGCGTAATCCACCGGCCGGCGGTTGTCCGGATCAACCAGGCTGAAGTCCCAGAACTCATTGCCCTGATACAGATCCGGCACCCCCGGCACGGTCATGCGCAGCAAGGTTTGCGCCAAGCCGTTGAGGGCGCCGGCAGCGGCGATGCTGTTGACGGTCTTGCTCAACGCCGCGCGCAGCAGTTCGCCTTCCTCACCGGTGAGGAGTTTTTCGGTGAATGCCTGTGCGGCGTTTTCATAGGCTTCGTTCGGCGCGCTCCAGCTGCTTTGCAGCTTGGCTTCGCGCAGGGCTTTCTGCTGCCATTGCCAGATACGTTTGGCGTAGTCGGCGAACCCGGCCTGATCGTCATCGCGCAGTTGCAGCGGCCAACTGCCGAGCAAGGCTTGATAGAGGATCAGTTCATCGCCGCTCGACGGCATCTGCTCGTCAACCCGAACGGGACGGGCGAGGGCGCGCCACAACTCGATCTGCTCGGCATACCAATGGCTGCGCTCGCTGAGCACAGCCAGACGTGCGCGAGTGTCTTCGCCACGTTTGTGATCGTGGGTGGCGGTGGCCAGCAAGTTGTCGGGGAAGTCGTTCAGCCGTTGCAGATTGACTGCATGAAAGTCGCTGACCGGGGCACTGAATTGCTCGGTGTTGTAGCCGACGTCATTGCGTGACAGCAGCACCGCCGAGCGATACAGCGCGGTGTCTTCCACGGCTTTGGCCGCTGCCGGTGAAGTCAGTTGCTGAAAGCGTACGCAGGCATGCTTGAGAATCTTGCGTGAGCGCCCGCGCGGTTTTTGCCGCCATGGGGTCCCGCCCAGCCAACCGGCCACGCAGTCGAGCACCGGCCAGTCGGCTTCGCTCAGAGTCTGCCGGGCACCGTCCATGGCCTGCTGGAAAAATGCTTCGTCCTGCGCCGAGCGGCCCATGGCGCTGATGTAAGTGCGGTACACCGGGAAATGCACGATCAACGCCTGCAACACCCGGCGGATCGCGCCAAGGGTCAGGTCGCGGGTCATCAGGTCATCACGGGCGACTTGCAACAGGGCCTGGGCGACGCTCTCGCAATCACTGGCCAGGGAGCCGTTGAGAATCTGCTGACGCGCCAGTTGCGCTTCTTCGATGAATGCGGCCGGGCGTTCGGTGCGCCGTTGCCAGAGGTCGCCGAGCACGTATTCGCCGTCCGGGTCGTGTTGCAGCAGCGATAGTTGATTCATGAACTCGTAACCGGTGGTGCCATCCACCGTCCAGTCGCGGCGCGGGGTTTCACCAGCGCCGAGGATCTTCTCGACGTAGATTGGCAAGTGCCTGCCCGGTGCCAGCAGATCAACCCGGCGGCGCAGTTTGCGGCAGTAACCGCGCGGGTCGGCGAGGCCATCGATGTGGTCGATGCGCAAACCATCGACCAGCCCTTCGGCAATCAACTGGAAGATCTTGCCGTGGGTGGCTTCGAACACTGCCGGGCGCTCGACGCGTAGCCCGCCAAGTTCGTTGATGTCGAAAAAGCGCCGCCAGTTGATGTCATCTGCTGCCGTGCGCCAACTGGCGAGGCGATAGCTTTGGCGCTCGAGCAACTGATGCAGCGCCTGGAAGCCTGCTTCGGTCGTTGAGTCGAAATGCTCAAGGTTGCTTTGAATCGCTTCAAGCGTCTGCGGATCGTTCGCCAGTTCGCGCAGCTCTTCCTTCAGTGGCATCGCCAGCGAATGTGCATCGGTCTGATAACTGAGCGTGTTGAACCGGTCAGCGAGGGATTTCAGCGTCTCTTGGTGTTTGAGGATCTCACCGTAGTCACTCGGGCAGATCGGGAAGTGATGGTCGTAATGTTCGACGTAAAAGCTGCCGGTCTGCGCGTTGAACTGCAAATTCAGCGTGCCTTCCTGCAAGGCCACGCCGTAATCGCTGCCGAGAAACGGCAGCAGCAACTGGCCCTCCATCAACGGGTCGGGCGAATGCCACTGAATGTCGAAGAACTCGCCGTAAGGGCTGAGCCGACCCCATTCCAGCAAGTCGAGCCACCACGGGTTGTCGTTGCCACCGACGGCCATGTGGTTGGAGACGATGTCGAGGATCAACCCCATGTTGTGTTCACGCAGGGTGCTGACCAGGCGCCTTAACGCTGGCTCGCCACCGAGTTCCGGGTTGACCCGGGTCGGGTCGACCACGTCGTAACCGTGCATCGAGCCGGCCCGCGCGGCGAGTAGCGGCGAGGCATAAATGTGGCTGATGCCAAGACTGGCAAAGTACGGCACCAGCGGCACCGCTTGTTCCAGAGTGAAGCCTTTATGAAATTGCAGGCGCAAGGTCGCGCGCAGAGGCTGAATGAGCGTTTGATTCATTGGTCACGCTCGGCAGCCTGAAGACGCGCACAGGCGAGCAGTTCCAGACGTCGCGCGGCGTCAGCGTCATCGAGCAGTGCTTCACTGGTGCCGGGCAAACGTCGTGACCAGTTCGGATGGGCGTCGATGGTGCCCGGAAAATTGGCTTGCTCGTTGATGCCCAACGCATCCTCCAGCGGTAACAGCACCAGTGGTGCGCGGGTGTGGCCGAGAAAACGCACAGCGGCATCGACCACTTGATCTGCCTCGTGGGATTCCTCGCGAAAATTCTGCGGGTCCTGACTCAAGGCGTTGCGCAAGCCTTCGCGCTCACGTTGTCGGTGGTGCCGCCATTCGATTTCACCGTTGGCATCGACAAAACCCAGGCGTGCATTCCAGTCGATGTCGCGGCCATGCCACCAGCCGTTGAGTGTCGGCAGGTCGTGGGTGCTGGTGGTCGCCAGCGCGTTGTCCGGCCAGTCGAGTATCGGTTTGAAATAAGTGTTGTCCTGTTCAAACAACAGTACGCGCATGCCGAGCATCCCCCGCGCGCTGAGTTTTTCGCGCAAGCCGTCGGGCACGGTGCCGAGGTCTTCGCCGAGGACGATGGCCTGATGACGATGGGATTCAAGGGTCAACAATCGCAGCAGATCGTCCACTGGGTAATACAGGTACGCGCCATCGGCCGGCGCCGCGCCGTTGGGGATCACCCACAAGCGTTGCAGGCCCATCACGTGGTCGATGCGCAAGCCGCCGGCATGGGCGAAATTGGCCCGCAACATGTCGATGAAGGCGCGAAAGCCGTTGCGGATCAGGCCTTCCGGAGAGAAGGCGGAAATCCCCCAGCCCTGACCGGAACGATTGAGAATGTCCGGCGGCGCGCCGACGGTGAGCGAGGCGAGCAACTCATCCTGAAAGCTCCAGGCCTGACTGCCGGCGCCATCGGCCCCGACGGCGAGGTCGGCGATCAGGCCGATGCCCATGCCAGCGCTGCGGGCGGCGGTTTGCGCACGTTCTAGGCAACGGTGGATCAGCCATTGGCAAAAAGCGAAATAGCCGATGCGTTCGGCGTACTCTTCGGCAAAGGCTTCGAGCGCCGCGCCGCGTGGGTCGTGCCAGTGCTCCGGCCATTGCCGCCAGTCAAGGTTTTCGCCACGGGCGGCGCGCATTTCCTGAATCGCTTCGAAACGGCAGTGGTTTTCCAGCGCTTCGCCACCAGCGTGGCGGAAACTGGCGAAGTCCGGGTGCAGCGGATGCTCACCGGCGATGAAACCTTCGTACAAGGCTTGCAAGAGTTTCTGCTTGGCGTCGGCGGCACTCGGCCAGTCGATCAGTGTCAGGTCTTCCAGTTGCGCGAACTGCTCGGCCAGGCCGGCCGCGTCGATCGCATCACGCAAGGCGCGCTCACCGAGAATGGCCCCGGGTGCTGCGTAAAGAGAATTGAGGAACAACCGACTGGATGGCGAATATGGGCTGTAGCGCCCGGTGTCGGCGCTGAACATGGCGTGCAGCGGGCTGATCGCCAAGGCATCGGCGCCGCGTTCACCGGCCACGCGGACCAAGTCTTCCAGCGCTTGAGTGTCGCCGAAGCCGCCGTCGCCTGCGCGGCGCAGCGAATACAACTGCGCACTCAGGCCCCAGACGCGTGGAATCGGATTATCCACCGCATCGCCGACGCTGAAGCAGCGCTCCGGCGCCACGGCCAAGGTGAAATACTGATCACTGATGTGCACCTGTTGATAGCCGACCGGGATCAGCCCCGGCAATATCGCTTCGGAATCGAGTCTCAGGTTCAGCCGCGAGCCGTCTTCAAGGTGGATTTCGCAAGGCGTTTGCGGTGCGAAGTACCGCGCCAGATCCACGCCGACACCGACATCGGCGGTCAACAGCGGCGGCAGGTGGCGGTCTTGTTGAACGGCTTGCAGTTCCAACAGGCTGGCGTCGATTTCCTGCGCGGTGCTGGCGGGGTGGCCGAGCCCGATCAGGACATTGCGCAGCACCGCCGGGGCGACTTTTTGCGGGCGGCCGTTGGCGTCGATCCAGTCGACGGCGAGGCCGGCGCGGCTTGCGAGAATTTCCAGTTGCGCATCGCTCATAGGCGCTCTCCATTCAGAGGTTGCAAAGGGGTTGCGGCCGTGAGGCTGACAAGCGCGCAATACGCGGGCAGTACGCCCGATTCCGATAGATCGACGGCGGATGGCTGTTGAAACAACCACACGGCCTCGGTCTGTGGAGGGTTGACCACTGGCGTGTCGCTGAGGTTCAGGTCAATTCGCAGCTCGCTGCCATTGCCCAAACGCCAGCGCGCACTGACCGCGCCATAACCGAGCATATGGGCGCCGAGCGCTTGCGTGCCGGACAGATGGGGAATGATGTATTGATGGCGAAATTGCAGGAGCTTTTGGTAGAGCGCGAGGGTTTCCTGCTGTTTTTCGCTGCCATGGCCGATCAACCTTGGCTGTGAGGCGTGGAAGGTTTTTTCAGCATTCGGGTCAGGAATCTGCTCGCGCTTGTGCGGATCGGTGAAGGCGCTGAACGCGGCGAATTCATTGCGTCGTCCTTCACGCACCAGTTTCGCCAGTTCGCCGTGGTGACTGGTGAAAAACAGGAACGGCTGCTCGGCGGCGAACTCATCGCCCATGAACATCAACGGAATCATCGGTGACAGCAGCAACAACACGGTCGCTGCCTGCACGGCTCGCGGATCGGCCAGATGATGCAGGCGCTCGCCGAACGCACGGTTGCCAATCTGATCGTGGTTTTGCAGGAACAGCACGAACGCTGTGGACGGCAGGTGTTCGCTGGACTCGCCGCGAGGTTCGCCGTGGCGAGTGATGTGGCCCTGGAAGACAAACCCCTGACTGAGGCAGCGCACCAGCTGTTCGGTGGGTTGTGCGGCGTAGTCGGCGTAATAGGCATCGGTTTCGCCGGTCAGCAACACGTGCAGGGCGTTATGGCCGTCGTCGTTCCATTGCGCGTCGTAGTCGTATTCGAGCAGGCTCGACTGGTTGAGTTCGTTTTCCACGGTCAGCCAGACGTGCCGACTCGGGTCGATCTGCGCGCGGATGCGCTGGGCCATTACTGTGAGGAAGTCCGGGTCCTCGATGGCATGCACCGCGTCCAGACGCAGACCGTCGAAGCGGTACTCAAGCAACCACATCAGGGCGTTTTCGATGAAAAACTCGCGCACTTCGTCGCGGCGGAAATCGATCGCTGCGCCCCACGGTGTGTGTTTGTCCTCGCGGAAAAAGCCTTTCGCGTAACGATGCAGATAATTGCCGTCGGGGCCGAAGTGGTTGTAGACCACATCAAGAATGACGGCCAAGCCGTGGCCGTGGGCGCTGTCGATCAGGTGTTTGAGTTGTTCCGGCGTGCCGTAAGAGGCGTGCGGGGCGTAGGGCAAGACACCGTCGTAGCCCCAATTGCGTTCGCCGGGAAACTGCGCCAGCGGCATCAGTTCGATGGCGGTGATGCCCAGGCCCGCAAGGCGCGCCAGATGTTGTTCGACTTCAGCGAAGCCACCGAGCGCACCGACGTGCAACTCGTAGATGACTGCTTCGCTCCACGGCCGACCGAGCCAGGCAGTGTAGCGCCATTGATAGGCCAGCGGATCGACCACCACGCTGTGGCGGTCAAGGTCGCCATCCTGTGCCCTGGCGGCCGGGTCGGGCACCTCCAGTTCGCCGTCGATGTTGTAGCGGTAACGCGTGCCCGCCGGACAGCGGGCCTTGATCACAAACCAGCCGTCTGCCTGAGACAGCATCGGCAACGACTGGCCGTTTTCAAGTTCGACACTGACGTAAAACGCATCTGGCGCCCATAGCGCAAATTGCGTGTGTTCGGCGTCCAGCATGATCGCGCCGTGGGGCCAGGTTTCAGTAGACCGTAACGGCATCGTGGTGAACCTCCCTGGTTATTTGTGGTGAGCTTTACCCAGCGCCTTGGCGACCAGTTGTTCGTAGAGTTCGGCATACGGTTCAACCGCTTTGCACCAGTTGAACGGTGCGGCCATTGCCCGGCAACGCATGGCATTAAGCAGCTCGGGGAAGGCGAACACCTTGAACGCGCGGCTCAGGGCCTCTTGATAGCTTTCAGCGGTGGACTCATCGAAGAGGAAACCGGTGACACCGTTTTCTATGGTGTCGGCCAAACCGCCGGTATTGCGCGCCACTGGTAGCGAACCAAAGCGCTGGGCGTACATCTGGCTTAAACCGCAAGGCTCGTAACGCGATGGCATCAGCAGGAAGTCGCTGCCGGCGAACATGCGCCGGGCGTCGGTTTCGTTGAAGCCGATGCGCACGCCGATCTGTCCTGGAAAACGCAGCGCCAGTTCGCGCATGGCTTGTTCTTCTTCCGGTTCACCGCGACCGATGATGGCGATCTGGCCACCGTTCTGCACGATGTACTCGGATACCGCGATCGTCAGGTCGAGACCTTTCTGATAGACCAGTCGCGACACCACGGCGAACAGCGGGCCTTCTGAGTCATTCAATTCAAATAGCTCACGCACGTGCGCGGCGTTGACCGCTTTGCCTTCCCAATCACCAATGGCGAACGGTGCGAACAGATGCGGATCGGTGGCAGCGTCCCAACTTTCATCGATGCCGTTGGGGATGCCGCTGAGCAAACCTTGCTGGGTCTTGGCGGCGAGAAAACCGTCGAGGCCGCAGCCGAAATCCGGGGTGGTGATTTCCTGCGCGTAAGTGGCGCTGACCGTGGTGATGTGACTCGAATAGGCCATGCCGGCCTTGAGGAACGACATCTTGCCGTAGAACTCCATGCCTTCCTGTTGCAGGGCATGGTTGGGAATGCCCAGCTCAGGGCAGGAGCCGAGGCTGGTCACGCCTTGATAGGCGAGGTTGTGAATGGTGAACAGGGTGGGCGTACGCTGCCCGCGCCAGTGCATATAGGCAGGGGCGAGGCCGGCTGGCCAGTCATGGGCGTGCACCAGATCCGGGCACCAGTGAATTTGCGCGAGGTTGGCGGCGATATCAGCAGCGGCCAGACCTAAACGTGCGAAACGAATGTGGTTGTCGGGCCAGTCACGGCCGTTGTTGGCGCCGTAGGGCGAGCCTTCGCGCTCGTAGAGTTCGGGGCAGATCAACACGTAGATCACCAGCCCGTCCGGCATGTCCATACGGCCGATCTTGCACGGTGGCAGCGCTGCATGGCCGCCAAGTTCGCCGATGATGTGGATCGGATTTTCGCTGTGCATCACCTGCGGGTAACCGGGGATCAACACACGCACGTCGTGCAGATGAGCCATGGCCCGGGGCAGGGCGGCGGAGACATCACCCAGGCCACCGGTCTTGACCAGGTCGGCAATTTCCGAGGTCACAAACAACACTTTTTTCTTGTTGGGGTTCTGGCTCGCTACCGGAGTCAGCGTTTTGGTGCCGGGGACGTTGATCTGTCGGCTGCCAGGAACACTGATGGTGCTCGATTCACCAACCGCCTGCTGAGCACGCTCTCCCTGAATATCCAATGCCGCACTGATCATATGAATCTCCCGTCTCGTTGATCTGATTCTTGTCTTGAACAAGCGATGTCCATGGCCAAGTCCTGTGGCCGGGCGCAAACGCGCCACGCATCGGTGAGCAAACGCTACCCAACACGCGCAAGCAGAATGGGTGAACGGGCCATTGCAAGGATTGCACCAGTCGCTTTGGCCCTGCCTTTCAGATGACCCGTCGCGCAGAGCAAAAGTTTCGACTTTTTTTCCGGACTGTGACCGACCGGTCGAGCCCTGCGAAAATCAGTCTAGGCCAGATCCTAGAGCGGGCCAGAGCAAATGGGTAAATTGTTCGACAATCGGTTGGCAGGCAGCGAAAACCTTGCTTTTGAGGGGCAAACGCACCGACGAAGTGCAGGTTTTTCTGCGGGGGAGGGCCAAAACGGTGACTGGTCGGTCACGATTTTGTGCTAGCGAGAAGGGCGGTTGCACTGTTGTGGTGCGGGCAGTTTGTTGCTGGGGAGGCAGTGACTGCCCCTTCGCGAGCAAGCTCGCTCCCACAGGGATCTTCAGTGATCAGAAAATTTGTTTCCGGCACAGATCCAATGTGGGAGCGAGCTTGCTCGCGAAGGCGATGGTCGCTACACCACTGTATTCATGAAGTTCTCAGTTCAACAGACGAATCGGACTACCCGCCGCCCAAGCCTGAATATCCTCGATCATCTGCGCAAAGAACTGCTCATAATTCTGCCGACTGACATACCCCACATGCGGCGTCGCCAACACATTGTCCAATGTGCGAAACGGGTGCATGTCTGGCAGCGGTTCCTCCTCGAACACGTCCAGCGCCGCCCCGGCAATGTGCTGTTTCTGCAACGCCTTGATCAGTGCCGCTTCATCGACAATCGGCCCGCGCGCGGTGTTGACCAGCAGTGCCGTTGGTTTCATCCAGCCCAGCGCCTGCGCATCGACCAGACCGCGACTGCGCTCGCTGAGCACCAGATGCACCGACAACACGTCGGCCTGCTCAAACAATGCCTGTTTGCTGACGTACGTAACGCCAACCTGCTGCGCCCGTTCGGCGGTGAGGTTTTCGCTCCAGGCGATCACTTTCATGCCAAACACCTGGCCAAACTGTGCGACACGCTGGCCGATGCTGCCCAGACCGAGAATCCCGAGGGTCTTGCCGTGCAGGTCGCCGCCCAGCCCTTGCTGCCAATGGCCGGCGCGCAAGGAATTAGCTTCATTCACAAGATTTCGTGTCGCCGCCATGATCAGCGCCCAGGTCAATTCCGGCGCGGCATGCTTGTAACTGTCAGTGCCGCAGACCTTGATGCCCAGTTTTGCCGCTGCCTGCATGTCCAGCGCGGCGTTGCGCATGCCTCCGGTAACCAGCAGTTTCAGATTGGGCAGGCGCTTGAGCAGGTCTTCATCGAAACGCGTGCGTTCGCGCATCACACAAATCACCTGATAGCGGCCCAGGCGCTCGGCCAGTGTGGCGTTGTTGGCCGGGTAATCATGTTCGAACGTCACTTCACCGAGGCTATCGAGCACCGACCAGTCAACCACATCGCGGGCTACGTCCTGCCAGTCATCGATCACTGCAATCTGCACCGCCATCAGCCTTACCTCATCAACGAACCGGATTGGATGTATTCAGCCAGTCGAGCAGAGCTTTGTGGAACTGCGCCGGTTCTTCCATTTGCGGCGCGTGGCCCATGCCGGGAAACTCCACCAGCGTCGACTGCGGGATCAGCTTGGCCACTTGTTTGCCGAGCACTTCATAGTGGCCGATTTTCGCTTTCACTTCAGGTGGCGCGAGGTCCTTGCCGATGGCCGTAGTGTCGGATGTGCCGATCAGCAGGAGGGTCGGCATCTTCAGGTCCTTGAACTCGTAGTACACCGGCTGAGTGAAAATCATGTCGTAGATCAGCGCCGAGTTCCACGCGACTTGGGTCTTGCCCGGCCCCTTGCTCAGGCCGGCGAGCATATCTACCCAACGGTCGAATTCCGGTTTCCAGCGGCCATCGTAGTAGGTGGTGCGCTCGTATTCACGAATGCCTTGGGCGCTGACCTTGAGTTCACGTTGATACCACTGATCCACCGTGCGATAGGGCACACCAAGGGCTTTCCAGTCTTCCAGACCGATCGGGTTGACCAGTGCCAATTGTTCGACCTGTTCAGGGAACAACAAGGCATAACGGGTGGCGAGCATGCCGCCGGTGGAGTGGCCGAGCAACGTGGATTTCTGAATGCCCAGTGCTTTGAGCAACTGCTGAGTGTTGGTCGCCAGTTGCTGAAAGCTGTACTGATAGTTGTCAGGTTTGCTGGAGGTGCAGAAGCCGATCTGATCCGGCGCGATCACCCGGTAACCGGACTCGCTCAAGGCCTTGATCGAACTGTCCCAAGTGGCTGCGCAAAAATTCTTGCCGTGCATCAGCACCACGGTGCGGCCGTTGGCCTTGCCGTGGGCGGCAACGTCCATGTAACCCATCTGCAGGGATTTGCCCTGAGACTGAAACGCAAAGTGCTTGAGCGTGTAGGGGTACTCGAAACCTTGCAGTTCCGGGCCGTAGGCCGGGCCTTCCGGCGCGGCTTCGCCTGTCGTGGCAGCCTGAGCTGACAGGGGCAGGGCGGCGCAGAGGAGCAGGGATGGGAGCCAACGGGAAAACGTGACAGACATAAGGTCAAACTCCGTTTGAAATCGGCCGATGCTGGAACGGCTGGATTATGCCGACGTTAAACACAGGCAATGCCCGCGCCCGAACGTTCAACCCAGCCAGCCCAGCGTCAGCATGGCCAGCACGCCATAACGGGCACCTTTGGCCAGAGTGACAATCACCAGAAAGCGCCCGAGCGGTTCGCGCATGACGCCGGCAATCAGCGTGAGCGGGTCGCCAATGATCGGCAACCAGCTCAGTAGCAATGACCAATGCCCGTAGCGCTCATAGTGTTTGCGCGCCCTGGCCATGTGCGCGGGGCTGACCGGAAACCAGCGTCGATCCTGAAAGCGCTCGATGCCACGGCCCAGCCACCAGTTGACCAGCGAACCGAGTACATTGCCCAGCGTCGCCACCGCAAGCAGGCCCCACAGCCAGTAACGCTCGCTGACGATCAAACCGACCAGCACTGCCTCGGACTGCAACGGCAACAAGGTGGCCGCACCGAACGCGGCAAAGAACAGCCCGAAGTAAGCGGCGCCGATCAATGGGCCGGGTAGTCCGCCACGACAACGTCAGCGCCGTCCTTTTTCAGGCCGATCACTTGATAGGCATCGCTCATGCCGTCCATTTCCATGCCCGGCGAACCCATCGGCATACCCGGTGCGGCGACGCCGAGCAGATCGTCACGCTTGCTCAGGGCCAGGACCTGCTCCGCCGGCACGTGGCCTTCGACGAATTTGCCGTTGATGATCGCGGTGTGGCACGACGCCAGACGCGGCGGTATGCCATGTTGTTGCTTGAAGCTGCTCATGTCGCTTTCGACGTGGTCTTCGACTTTGAAACCGTTGGCTTCGAGATGGCTAATCCATTTTTTGCAGCAACCGCAATTGGCGTCGCGGTGCACTTCGATCGGGATCAGGTCGGCGGCTTGCGCCATGGAAGAAATGAACAGGGCGCTCAGGGCGACCAGACGCAGATGGGTTCGCATAACGGATTCTCGGCTCGGCTGACGATCAGAAAAGAACGCATTTTGAACGGTTTTTTCCGCCAGGCATCAACGCAATGTTTCCAGTTGTTGCAAGGCAGGCTGGCAGGATGATCGTAGATCAAGGCTGTCAGGTTGCTGAGCGCGAGATGACAAAGTTGTCAGGTGGCCACATCTGGCGATGGTATGGCCCTGTGGGAGCGAGCTTGCTCGCGAATGCGGTCATTCAGACACTGAAGCAGCGACTGGCAGGTTACTTTCGCGAGCAAGCTCGCTCCCACAAGGGGTATCTGTCGGGCAGAAAACCCTTGTGGGAATCAGAGATCAGCGGACTTTGAAACGTCCCATGATCGCGCTGACGCGGCTATTGGCTTCAAGCAACTGATGGGTATTCAGTTCGCTGGCTTTGCCACTTTGCACCAGCTCATCCACCATGTGGCGGATCTGCACCATGCTGCGGTTGATCTCTTCGGTGACGGCGCTTTGCTGCTCGGCGGCGGTGGCGATCTGAGTGCTGAGGCTGTTGATGTGGCTGACCGAGCCGGCCATTTCATCCAGACCCGAATTGACCCGTGCAGTCGCGTCGGCAGCCGACTGGCAACTGGCCTGAGTGTTCTCCATGGCGCTGACCGACGAGCTCACGCCCTGCGTCAGGCGAGTCAACATTTCGTTGATTTCGGACGTACTGGCCTGGGTCCGGGCGGCGAGGGCGCGGACTTCGTCGGCCACCACGGCAAACCCTCGACCCTGTTCACCGGCACGAGCCGCTTCGATGGCCGCGTTGAGGGCCAGCAGGTTGGTCTGGCCGGCAATTGCGCCGATCACTCCGAGGATCTCGGTGATGCGCTGTGCATCCTGTTGCATGTTTTCAACTTTATGTGTGGCGCTGGCCACCTCGTCAATCAGCGCCACCACACTGTTGGTCGCCTCGCCCACGACCACCCGGGAACGGTCGGCGTTTTCGTTGGCGCGCTGTGTAAACGCAGCGGTCTCGGCGGCGTTTTGCGCGACGCTCTCGGCGGTTGAACTCATTTCGGTAATCGCCGTAACGGTCTGATCCGTTTCCGAGGCGTGACGCAGCAGGATCTGGCTGGTGTGGGCCGAGGTGCGTTGCAGGTTGTCGAGGCTCGACGCCATGGCCCCCGTGGCCTGGGTGACTTCGCCGATCATGTTCTGCAGATAGGCGATGAAGGTGTTGACCGAGTGTCCGATCGCGCCGAGTTCGTCTTCAGCGCGGATGGTGATGCGTCGGGTCAGATCGGCATCGCCGCTGGACAGCAAATCAATGTTGGCTTTCAACGCTTTCATGCGCTGCACCAACTGGCGAATCGCATAGACCTGCAACAGCACCAGCAGAATCACCAGCGGAATCTGCAACAGGCTCAAGGTGCTGAGGACGTCATCACGCTGCGCCGTGAGCATTTTCGTCGGCAGGGCGGTGGCGAGGAACCAAGGCGTACCTTCAATCGGACGCATGAAGAAGGTGCTGGCTTCACCGTTGTTGTCGAACTCGATGCGCTGCGCCTGATCACGGTTCTGCAGGCCGCTTTTGACCTGGCTGGCGAACGTCGACGTGCCGGCCAGTTCGCTGATGTTCTTCAGCACGATCGGGCCACTGATGCGCGAGCTGTTACTGATGATCTTGCCGTCGGCTTCGATGATCAGCATTTCGGCGTTGAGGTCTTTCTCCTTGCGCGCCACCAGATCATTGAAGAAGCCGAGGGTCACGTCGATGGTCGAAACACCCCAGGCGTTACCGTTTTTCTGGATCGCCATGGCGCAGTTGGTGCGCGGTTCGGCGCTGGCGTCGTCCTTGTAAGCCGCTGCCCATGCGCACTGACCGCGTGGTGTGGCCATGCCACCCTTGTACCAGCTCTGGTCGTAATAGTTGGGCGCCGCGTCGCTGTTCCAGAACGTGTTCACGGCCAGTTTGCCCGACGCGTCGCGGTGCCAGAACGTACTGAATTTGTTGCGCCCGGCTTCACGTTGCCCCGGCAGCGGCCAGATCCCGCCGCCGAATACCTTCAACTCGCCGTACTGATCCACCAGCCCCGGCAACACCGCGTCGATGGCTGCGCTGTCGAGTAACGGGATGGTCTGGGTGATGCTGCGCTGTTGTGCCTGAACCTTGTTGAGTTCGCCCTGAATCTGCTCGGCAACCTCAGCGATACGGTTGAGCACTACCTGTTCTTCGGTGTGACGCAGTTTGGGGGCGACCAGTTGGCTGATGCCGACCACGGTCAGTACCGACAGCAACAGGATGAACAGAACCAGAAACAGCGTGTAACGAGCCTGAATAGTGCGGAATGCGGGCATGGAAACCGGTCCTTGAGCTGCGATTCTTATTAGGGGCGGGGTAAAACAGTGCGGGTGTCCCTAACGTATCGTCGCTACGTCGGGAAGCTTGAGGTACAGGCGTACTAAAAAGGCGCGCGCTGACGACTGGTCAGTATCGGCGTTGATACATGGAGCTGACTCACGCGTCTGTCAGGGCGCAAAATCTTTTCGAAAGCGTGTAACGGGCGCCTCGCAAGCCAGCATCCATGGGGATTGCTGGTTTGTATCGAGAATGTACGAGAATTGTAAAAAAATGCATGAAAAGGTTGGGTGCCATTACGTGGCCGGTAGATACTCCCCGGCATTCGAGTGGTTCAACAAAGGACATTTCATGTTTATTTCACAGGGAGTTTTCTCATGACAATCGGCATTGTCGGCGGTTGGGAGAGCAAGGCTGGCGTCATGGTGCGCAATACCGGCGCGAAGAAACAGGTGTCTCAAAGTATCAAGGTGCAGCAGATGCTCACCATGGTCGGTAACGATCCAAATGCCTTGAATGTCGCCGAAATGGACAAGCAAGGCCTGCGCAAGAATATCAAGGGCTTCGATCCGACTAACGTCTCGGTCAAGCAAATGGGCAACCTCAGCGCCATGCTGCGCAGCCGAGGGCTGATCTCGGAGATCACCTCTTTCACGCTGATGAATGCCGGCGACAAGTTCGACCGTTTCGGCGTGACCAAAGACATTGATGTCAAATTCAACGCACTGGAGTATTTCGCGACTCAGCTCGATGCGATCCAGAATAATGGTCTCAATGGCAACGCGTACGGCAAGAGCCTGATCCCTGAATTCAAAAAAGCGATCTACGTTCTGCAAAACCTCAAGATTTACGGCGACGGCAACGCGCCGCTTCCTCCTAAAGACGGCATCAAAGCCACGGCTTGAGGCTACAGAAAATGACCCGCTCAAATTGCGCGGGTCATTTCGCAAGACCCACGATGCGTTCAAGTCACCGCGGCGTTTCGCTCAGGTGCAGGGCGAGTTGCTGCTGAGCCTGATCATGTAACTGCTGCATGTGCGGGCATTGCAGTGTCAACCCGCGCAGCCGGTAACCTCGGTGAAACAGTGCCAGCCATCCCCCTTCCTTGCCTTCGGCGGGTGCCAGCCCGGTAAACACAAATCCTACCGCCGCGAGCCTGCTCAGGTCCCAGGCGAATTGCTGTGACAGTCTGAGCCGGATCGAAATCAGCCAGTGCCGGGGCAATTGGCGTATCTGTTCAAGCAGGGCGGGCCGCAGATGCTTGAGGTACATGTCATAACGGTTAGCGTGTTGCTCCAGACGAATCGCTGCACCATGCCAGCGACTGGTTCGTTCCTGCGTACCGAAAGCCTGACATAAATGCTGCATGAAGTTCCGGCAACTGTCTGGCCAGGACTGTCGGGGCAGCGGGCGGCGATAGCCGTCGATCATGCGGCAACCCACAACGATCGACTCTGGCGCCGGGCTGCCGAATGGCGATGGGACGTAATCGGGCAGCAATCCGGTGTTTTGAAAACCCAGGTTGATAGCCATCCGCTGCGTATACGGATGATGAGTCACTTGCTTGATCGATACGTTGTGACAGCCCAGCGCCTGTGCGTGAGTCAGCAGTTGCTCGCCCAGGCGGGTGGCAATATTTTGGCCCCGGGTATCAGGGTGAACCACGCTCAGGGCCAGTTCCGCGATGGGTGAGTGGGTGTCGCGAAACAGTGTGGCGTGCCCGCAGATCTGCTCGCCTGTCACCGCGACCAGCGAGTGCCAGCGTTTGTCAGCGTGGTTCTGGCTGATCATGTGCGGCAGGTAGACATGGGGTTGCACGTAATGGTCGCCGTACACCTGACGGAACAGCACACTGACGGCCTCGGCATCGCTGTCGCGATAGTTACGCAGAATCAACGGTTCCATCCGGCACCTCCTTGTTTCTCGCTCCATAGCAGCGCAGATCGAGCACGCGCAGGCATTTGCCCGAACGGGGGTGGCGCGGCAGATCCTCAAACGAGCAGCACTCGATGTGCAGGGCCAACAGGTGATCGGTCTGCAATTGCGCGATCAACGGGTAACGCGCGATCAACTCGGTTTTCAGCTGTCGATCGACCTCGATCGTGGCAGGAGATTGCGCGGTCGCCACCCATCTCAGCTTCAGCACATCCCTGTGCCCGGACTGTTCAATGACCAGTTGCCAGTCATCGCTGGCGGCAATGCTTCGGGTCATCTGGCCGATGTCTTCCGGTATCAGTGACACAATTCCCACGCGAACACGTTGACTGCTGGCGCTACGGCCCTTTAGCGCGAATTTGCGTTGCGCCGCGCCGACGGGCTCTCGCCAACAGGCCAGGTCGCCAACCGGGTAGCGAATCAGCGGCATCAAGCGCCGGTCGAGATTGGTCAACACCAACAAACCGGTGCGATCGCAGGTCTCGATGACTTCGCCGGAGTGTTCATCAATGATCTCCAGCAGAGCGTGGTGCTCATGCATGCGATGCTCGCCTTCCTCACAGTCGCGCTGGCTGCTGCCAATGAAGCCCGCATCGACGCTGGCGTAACCGATCGAAGCAATGCGCGCATGGGGGAACGCTCGTTCGAGCAGTTCGCGCTGCGACGCGAACAGGCTTTCACCGCCATACAGAAGGGTGTCGATGCCGGGTATTGTCTGCTCCCGGCGTTTGAGCCATTCGGCGAACGTCAGCAGGTGGGCGGGCAGACCTGCCAGCACATTGATCCGGTGCTGCTCGATCGATTGCGCCAGAACACATGAGTCGACGTCGCCGGTGAAAGGGAACTCGGTGATATTCACGGCGACATGCGCCAATGAATCGTGGATGAACAGGAAGCTGGCATACAAGTCGCCGGCGAAGAACAGATTGGCTACCCGATCACCCGGTTTGAACTGCGAGCTGAGACTTGTGCCGAACTCGGTTACCAAACGGCGCCACTCGCGCTGGGTATACACAGAGAGCTTTCCGGCGCTGGTGGAACCACCGGTTTTGAATACCAGTGCGCGCTCGCGGGTCGCGGTCAATACCGGCCAAAGATCCAGTGACTGACTGTTTTGCCAATAAGCAAGAGGCTCAATCAGCGGCAGTTGCATCAGTGAAGTTACTTCATGGGGTACATCTGCCAGATGTCTCGCATAGAACGGCGAATGCTGACGAGCGAAAGTGATCAACTCGTTCAGCGGTTCAGAAGTTTTCAATAGGTCACCCTTTTTATAGTTGTCAGATCGAACGCAGAAAGTGTCAGCGCCGTGAATCAATCAATATCGGCGTCTTGCCGCTGTGTGCGTTTCGGATGAAGTTTTCGATTGCGCAGACTTCGAACTCCACGATCAACAGACCGGTCTCGACAAGGGTCGCCAAGGTCAAGTAACCGGACAGCCGTTCCTGCGCGTCGGCCGTTTTCAGTTCGCTACACACGCGCATACGTTCGAGGCCATCGTCGGCATGATCCAGCCGCAGTTGAAATGGCACCTGCAGGTGCAGCGCCAATTCGCTCAATGAAATGAAGTCGGTGCCGATACGGATCAGCTTGCCGTGGCGCTGCAGCAGCTCGAAGCGCGGCGATGTCAGCCCGCAGGGGCAGGGGCCTGACAACCAGCGACCGGTGTCGCCTATGTCATAGCGCGCAACGTTCTGGGCCTGGCGTGCGGTCGATGTGAACAGCAAGCGGCCGACCTGATCGCCGGCCACAGGTTGATCGCTGTCCAGTGCCACGATTTCCAGATGCTGGGTGTCATTCATCAAATGAAAAACGCCATCGCCCGTGGCCTCGCAGGCGTGGCCGAGCGGCCCGGCATCGACACTGCCGTAGATCGCCGAGCGGATGCTGGAAACACCACAGCTGCGCAGCAATTCGCGGCTGTGTTCACTGAGATGCTCGCCACCGAGAAAAACCTTTTCGACTCCGCCGTAAGCTTGTAACCGTGGCCGTTCATCAAGGAACAGCCGATGCAGCGTGCTGGGCATACCGATCAACACCGTCACGCGCTGACTGATGATCAGCTCGGCGATTTCCCGGTAGTCGTCATCGGACGGTGCGGCCATCGGCAGGTGCGTGATGTCGAGCAACTCGAGCACTTTGGCAAAGCTGAGAAACCCGCCGTATAGCCCCCCACAAAAGAACAGGTTCATCACCCGGTCACGCGCCGGATCCAGGCCGGCGGCGAACAAACCGTCAGCCGTGGCACGCATCTGCCGGTGAAAGTCCTGGTAGCTATAGACCGACAGCGCCGGCGAGCCACTGCTGCCTCCAGAGCGAAAGTACAATTGCGCCGAAGCGTTCAGCGGCTGAGCAGTGAAAGCTGCCTTGTCCATGATTGGCTGCCCGTACAACGTTGTCGGCTCAGATGGCTGATCAAGGGTGGCGTGGTTGGAAAGCACACCGCTGGGCAAGCTGGCCGAGACGCGTCGGCTGAGCCGCTGCAACGCATAGACGCCGTCATGGGGTTCGCCGTCATAGCCCTCGTGGATGCCAGCAACCTGCGTGATTCGCGTGACACCCGCAGCGATCAATGTGCGTGCCAGCTCGCTGATTTGGCTGTCGCCGCACAGCAGCGCACAGCTTTGCAGGACATTGCGCCATGGCAGCAACGTGTCGGTGATTAATGCCCGGGGCACCGGATGCAGCAGTACGCTGCGAAACAGCGGTGAGGGCGTGAGTTGACGTTCATGCGTCCAGATCACCTGCCAGCCGGGTGCGTGCCAGATATCCCCGGTCTGCTCGGCGAAGCTGTGCCCCAGCCGTGCCATTTGCATGTGCGTGGTGATTTGCGCGGCCTCTTGTAGCGTCGGCAACAGTGCCGGCCAATGCCCGGCGCGCCGTTCGAGGGCGGCAGACAAGCCTTGCCCGATCTCGCGCAGTACCTGCGGATCGTCGCTGTCCACCAGCAACCATTGCGGGCTGGAACAGGCCTGCTGATCCAGCCGACAGACCTCGTCAGCCACGGCGTCCAGATTCTCCGGGGTGGCTGCATCGGGCGTCAGATAGACGAAGCTGATGCGGTGCCCCCAGTCGATCCAGCGACACCCGGCCGGAATCTGTTGGCGAATCGCTTGCAGGGCCGCTTCACCACCCCAGGCCGCGACGCCATTGGCGTGTTTGCACAATGATGTGATTTGCGCCGTACTCACCGGCAGTACCGCGATATAACCGGCCAGTTGGCCGCTCGGATCGCAGTGCAGCAAGGCGCTGAGCAGGCGGGCGGTCAGCCCTTGATCGCTGCTGCTGGGGCGCAACCAGTTGACGTTGCCGGCGAGCAGGCTTTCGAGCACCGCGCAGAACGCCAGCAACGGCGCGTTGCCCGGCGTAATGTGGACCACCAGGCCAAGCGGGCTCCAGCGTTCGAAACGTGCTTGCCGATAATCGATACGGCGCAATGAATCGGGCTGCGCGCCGAGTTCGCGCAGCAGTTTGCTGTGTAACGCCTGCGGTTCGCAGAAGTCGATCAATGCCTGGCGTTGCTCGGCATCGAGTGACAGCGCGGGATCTGCGCTGCGCAGTCGTTCTGCGAAGTGAGTGGCAGCGTGGATGACTGTGCTGCTTTGCAGCGGGGTAGCGAGGTGTTGCGCCAGATCGGCGTGAAGGCAGGCAAGCGCTTCGTCGAAGCTGACAGCGTCGTGCAGGTGGCCGTTGATCAAGTACATATCAATGACTCCCCAGCAATTGCGCGGCCGCCATTGCACAGCTTCTGCCGGCCGTGGTGCCTGCCCGGCCATGGAGTTCGAACCAGTCGCTGGCAAGTCCACAATCGCAACTCGTGCCAGGGTGCAGCGTTGCCAGATCGCTCATCACCACCGAGTGCGCAGGACTGGACGAAATGTAGGGCGAGACGAATCCGAGCAAGCCTTGCTGGCCATACGGCTGAACGCAGAAGTCCGTCGGATTGCGTACGAACACCTTTGAGTAGACCGGGACATGGAAACGATGCCGGGCACATTCGATGTAAGGCACGGCATGCTCCACGGCACCATAGCCATCGCGGCATCGGGATATTTCAATGCCCAGCTGCCGACGGATGGCGCTGTACAACTGCTGTTTGGGGATTTCATCGGCGGCCCGGGTTTTCCAGCCGCCGCCGAAAAACACCAGCGACTCTGCAGGCAGTTCAAGGTCTGGCATGCAGAGTGCCTGCATGCGTTGCAGGGCCTGCCACAGGAACGCCGGGAAGCCGAGGATTCGCACCGGCAAACCTTCTTCGGCAAACGCCTGTAAGGCACTGATGACGCCGAAAACGTCAAACTGATGACCCGCGCCAGTGCTGCGCAAGGCGTAGACCACGCGGTTGGCCGGGGCGAAACGGCACAGGAACTGATCGGTGAACGAGGTGCCCAGGGTGATCCGGCCTTGTGGCTCGTAGCTCAGCAGCAAGTAGTTGCAGGGCGTATCCGCGGTGTCCCAGCCATAATGCCGAAATATCTGCGCAACCATCCATTGCGCGCCAGCCAGACTGCGTTCGTCGTAACGCATACGGCTTTTCTGTCCGCTGGTGCCGGAGGATGTCAATTCCAGTGCGTCCTCGCCGACGCTGCTGAGCAACAGTCGCTGTTTGAAAAAATTGGCGAAGACAGGGGGCAATCGTGACCAGTCATCGAGACTGTCGAGATCATTGAGGTGCAGTCCGCTGGCATTGAGCCAGGCTTCATAGCCGGGTGTTTGCTGGCAGTGAAACCGGCTGATTTCGGCCATGGCCCGGTCGAACAACCCCGGCGGTACGGAGTCTTGGCAGTAAGGGCGCGGCAACGCACAGAGGGCGTCGCTTGAGGGTAAGTGAATCATCAATATTCCTTTATTGAGCTTTGGTAGAGGCGGCTTTGGCGTCTTGCAAGAACCCGTGCAGCAAGGGCAGGCATGTCAGGCCAGCGAGGGCGGACAAGAGCGCAAAGAATTCAAGACGTGTGCCGCCGCCGATCGTGGCAATGAGTGAGGCGCCGAGACCCATGACGGCAATGGAGATCATGCCGATCATGGCCGAGACCAGCCCTTTGCTATCCTCGGTACAGAACAGCGCCAGTCGATACAGCGTGGCGTTGCAGATGCCCAGTCCGACGCCGTAGAGCGCCAGACTGGCCACCACCGGTACGGGGCCGGCAGCCAATAATGCGCAACCGAGCAACGCCACGAGCCCCATGCACAGCGGCCAGAGGCCGATCCTGATCAACTCGGGCAAGGCGTGAGTGAGCAGTAAACGGTTGAGAATCAGGTTGCCGACGATGACGGCGGAGAAAATCGGTATCTGCCACAGCCCGTATTCCAGTGGCGTATGGCCCAGCAACTGGATCAGCAGGATCGGCGACAGCCCGATCCAGGCGATCAGGGGGAGAGTCATCAGCCCTAACGCAAGGCTCGCACCGAAGAACCGGCGATTGCCGAGCAGGGCAAGGTAGCGCTGTCGCGTACGTTTCAAGGAAAAAGGTATCGCGGCCTGATGCTGGCCATCTCGACGTATGACGCCTACGGTTTCCGGCATCCAGGCGTAGAGCCCGAGCCAGACCATCGCTGCGACAAGGCCTAACGCCAGAAACAACTCGCGCCAGCTCAGCCATTCCAGAAGCAGGCTGCCCAGCAACGGCCCCAGCAACGGTGACAGCAGCGCGACATTGCCGAGCAAGGCCATGAGACGTACGGCGTCAGCCTCGCAGAACACTTCCTGCAGTGCCGGATAACTGACCGAAATGACGAAGCCCAGTCCCATACCCTGTATCAGGCGCAGCAGATTGAAAGCTTCAATGCTATGAGCGGCAAAAGCGGCCAAACAGGCCACCCCGAATATTGCACACCCGATCAGTAACAGGCGTCGTCGCCCCCAACGATCGGAGAGCGGCCCAATCAACCATTGCAGGCAGATGCCCCCCAGCAAATAGAGATTGAAGGCATTGGGAACATGTCGAATGTCGGCCTGGAGTTCTGTCGTGACGTCCAGCATGGCCGGCATGACCAAGTCACTGGCCATATACGTCAGCAGTTCAAACGCAGTCAGTGCCAGACAAAATCCGATAACCTGGCGCGGCCCGATTGTTATAAGTGTTCTCTGCATACACATCCTTGTCAGTGTGTGTTGAAAAAGGCATGCAGAGACTAGAGCTAGCCAAGTGGCTGACCTAGTTGTTTGCTAAGACATTAAATTTCAAATGCTTGCAGCGTATTGATTGGATCCAAAAACAGAAAAGGATCAATAAGGTTTAAGGCCGATGGAATAAATAATGCCCGCACAGGGGCGGGCATTGTTTAACTGAGTGAACTAACGAAGTGGACGCAGGGTGCATCATGGGCGAGCGGGCAGGGCGAAGTATTCACCACTAACGATGCTGGTAGTAGGCAGGGCCTCCCCGGTCGTAACGGTGGTGGTCATCATGCCAACCGCCGTGGGGGAAGATGATGCATCCACTCAAGGTCAGCAGGGCTAGAACGGGAATCAGCCAGGTGATTCGACGCAACATTTGAAAAGTCCTCATGGTGATGCCGTCATGAAGCCAAAACTCTTCATCGGCTGTAACATGAGACCCCGTTTGTCACGGCGCATCCCCGTAAAACGGTAAGCGCATGGCATGCAAGCGGATACAAACCGGATACATTCCAAAGTTTCAGGAAATCGTAATGACCCAGAAGCAACGCTTGATTTATTCGATTGTGATCGCCGTGTCCGTACTGGCGATCATGCTCGGTCTGTCCTGGCTGCAAAACGCCGGGAAGATCGATGAAAAGACCTTTCAATACATCGCCATCGGTGTGGCGGTGGTCGTGGTGGTGATCAACGGCGTGATGCGCCGCAAGGTCAAGCCCTGACGGCGTTCGTTACACGTTTCAATCGTTGTTGAGGACAGCAGCAGCCTGTGGATGCAGGCTGTAGCTCTTGTCCGCATTGAAGGTGATCACACCTTCGGCGCACAAACGCTTGAGCACTTCGCGCACGCTGAGGAAGGACAGCGGAATATCCAGATCCAGCAATTGGCTGTGGACGCCGCGCACCCCGAGGCGACGGTCACTTTGCGCTGCCACCAGCAGTGCATCGATGACTTTCAGGCGAATCAGGCTGGTGCGCAGACCGAAACTCTTCAGCAACAGGCGAATGCGTTCGTTACCGTGACGCTCGCCACGTTGCCCGAAATCGCTCGCGTGGGGGCTCATGGAAGCTCCTTGGGGGGCCTGGCTACCGTCCATTGGTAGTTGCGAGTTGTACATGCGATTACTCCTTTTCAGAGCCTGATCGGGAAAGGGTTTTCTTGCTCTCTCTAAACAAGACGTTTCAGCACGACAAATCATGAAAGAAAAAATGTAGAAAATTTGTCGCCGATTTGTCTTCTCTCCGTGATTGCGGCGCAAATTGCGGTGAGTTGCGGTAAATCTTTTTCCCTGATCTTCGTTACCTGTGGAGTCTCCCTGCGCACGGATGCGTTGTGCCCTCAGGTTTTGATATTCGATCAGGAGTTACAGTGACCATTCTTTCCAGACGATTGACCGGACTGGCCTTCGCCGGTGTGTTTCTCGGATTCAGCGTGTCAGCCCATGCCTTCAGCCCGAGTTCATCGGCCGAGACCGGCACCGAAATCCGTCGTACCGGTTTTGGCGTACCGCATATCCGTGCCCAAGATGAACGAGGCCTGGGCTTTGGTATCGGTTATGCCTATGCACAGGACAATCTCTGCCTGTTGGCCAACGAGATCGTCACGGTCAACGGCCTGCGTTCGCGCTATTTCGGCCCGGACCAGATGACTGTCGAGGCACGCCCGAACCGTGTCAGCGACGTCTTCTTCACCTGGCTCAATCCCCCCGAAGCGGTCCACACCTTCTGGCAGGCGCAACCGGCCCAGGTGCGTGATCTGGTCGAAGGTTACGCTGCCGGTTATAACCACTATCTCGCCGAGCGACGCCAGCAAGGCCTGCCGCAGCAATGTCAGGGTGAGTGGGTTCGCGATATCACTTCGGCGGACCTGGTCAAGTTGACCCGTCGACTGTTGGTTGAAGGGGGTGTCGGACAGTTCGCCGAAGCCTTGGCGGGCGCCACACCGCCGCAGGCGACTGCGCAGCTTGTACAGGATGAACAGGCCTTTCAGCTGGCTGATACACGCCAGCAGCGCTTTGCCCTCGATCGTGGCAGCAATGCCCTGGCGGTGGGCAGCGAGCGTTCTTTCAACGGTCGCGGCATGTTGCTGGCCAACCCGCATTTTCCGTGGGTCGGCGCCATGCGTTTCTATCAGATGCATCTGACCATTCCCGGCAAGCTGGATGTCATGGGCGCAGCCTTGCCGGGCCTGCCAATGATCAATATCGGTTTTAACCAGCACGTGGCCTGGACCCACACGGTCGATTCCTCGAAGCACTTCACGCTGTATCGTCTGCAACTGGACCCGAAAGATCCGACGCGTTATCTGCTCGACGGCAAATCCTTGCCGATGAGCAAACAGACGGTGACTGTCCAGGTCAAGCAAGCCGATGGCCAGGTAGTGCCCGTAGCGCACGATATTTACAGCTCGCAGTTCGGCCCGGTGGTGCAATGGCCCGGCAAGCTCGACTGGAATAATCAGTTCGCTTACAGCCTGCGCGATGCCAACCTCGACAATGATCGCGTGCTGACGCAGTGGTATGCGATGAACCAGGCTTCCTCGCTTGAGCAACTGCAGGATTCGGTGCACAAGATCCAGGGTATCCCGTGGGTCAATACCCTCGCCGTGGATGACAAGGGCCAAACGCTGTACATGAATCTGTCGGTGGTGCCCAACGTCAACGCCGAGAAACTGGCCAAGTGCAGTGACCCGCGCGCCGGGACAAAGATGATTCTGCTCGACGGTTCCAACAGCGCCTGCGCCTGGGACGTCGACCCGCAAGCTGCACAGAAGGGCATTTATGCATCGAGCCAGCTGCCGCAACTGCTGCGCAAGGATTTCATCCAGCACTCCAACGATTCCGCGTGGCTGGTCAACCCGGCGCAGCCGCTCACTGGCTTCTCGCCACTGATCAGTCAGGACGGTCAACCGTTGGGCATGCGTTCGCGGTTTGCGCTGGATCGCCTGGGCAGCCTGGGTAAAAAAGGTCCGCTGCGAGTGAAGGACCTGCAGCAGATGGTCATGGACGATAAGGTGTATCTGGCGGCCCAGGTCGTGCCGGATCTGCTGAAGTTCTGCGCCGCTGACCTTGGCGCCGATGCCAGGACTCTGAAACCGGTCTGCACCAGTCTCAAGGAATGGGACGGTCGCGCCAATCTGGACTCGGGTCTGGGTCTGGTGCATTTCCAGAACATCATGCAGGCAATGCAGGATTCAGCGGATATCTGGCGCGTCGCTTTCGATCCGAAAGACGCGCAACACACCCCGCGTGGTCTCGCGGTCGAGCAGCCGGCCGTGGCACAGTCGCTGCGAGAGGCGATGCTGGCTTCGGTCGAAGCGACAAACAAGATGGGCCTCACACCGCAAACCCGCTGGGGCGATATCCAGGTGGTCAACAGTGGCGGGCAACAGACACCGATCCATGGCGGGCCGGGTAAGCTGGGGATCTACAACGCCATCCAGAGCGTGCCCCGCGAGGACGGCAAGCTTGAGGTGGTCAGCGGTACCAGCTACCTGCAAGTGGTGACGTTCGACGAAAAAGGGCCGCACGCGCAGGGCCTGCTGGCGTTTTCGCTGTCGAGCGATCCGGCATCGAAGTATTCGCGGGATCAGACCGAGGCCTTTTCGAAGAAACAATGGAGTGTGTTGCCATTCACCGAGCAGCAGATCAAGGCCGATCCGCAGTATCAGGTGCAGACCATTCGCGAGGCGTTGGACAAGGCGGGGAAAGTAGCCGCGCAGTGAACTGCAGCGTGAACTGAGAACAGGAAGGCCGCATCCCTCCAGGGGCGCGGCCTTCAGCTTTTTGGAGGTTGTTTTGGCATCGGGTTGATCACTGGGTTGCCTTCCTTGTTGCGCGTGAGGTAGACGGGCAAGACCTTGGGCAGGGAGTTGGCCAGGTTGTTCAGCTCCTTGATGTTGTAGATGCCGCCCACCCTGATCGAACCTGTGCTGTTGTCGGCGAGCATCAAGGGTCTGTCGAGGTAGCGGTTGATCAGGGGCAGGGCTTCATTGAGCGCCAGATTGTCCAGCACCAGTTTGCCGTTGCGCCAGGCCAGCGAAGTATCGTTGGGATAGGTCTGGCTGATCTGCGGCATGTAGTCGCCCGGTTTGTAACGCGCCTGCATGGACGGCCCGAGACGCAGGCCTTCGCCTGGCAATGCGCGATTACTCGTCACCAGCACAGAACCTTCGATCAGGTTGACACGTACCTGGTCTTCATACAGCCATACGTTGAAGCGCGTACCGGTCACTCGAATGTTGCCTTCGCCCGCTCGCACGACAAACGGGTGCGAGGCGTCGTGACTGACGTTGAAGAACACCTCGCCTTTTTTCAACGTGACTCGTCGTTCGTCCTTGTAATTGCTGAAGGTCAAATCAGTGTTCAGATTCAACTCGATCTGACTGCCATCGCTCAGCGTGACCTGACGCACATTGTCGGTGGCACGCAAGTGCTCATAACTGTCGGGTACCCAGCCCAGATTCCATCCGGTGTAGGCCGCCAGCGGTAACGCGAGCGCGCAGACACCGGCCGCTATTGCGTACTGGCGCAACGAACGGGACGGTTGCTGAAGCGGCACGAGCGGCGCGGATTCCGGGCGTGGCAGATGTTCGGCGACGTCCCAGATTTCCAGCATGGCTTCATACTCGAACGCATGCAGCGGATGAGCATCGTGCCATTGTGTGAATGCGCGACGTTCTTCTTCCGTGCAATCCGCGGCGTGCAGACGCATGCACCAGTGCGCAGCGGCATCGGTGATCGCATCGTATTCGGCTTCCGAGAGAGTGTCTTGGGTCATTGACTCGTCCTGATTTCGCACATTCTAACCTTTGCGGGAAGTTGCCGAGAACATCGGTCATGGCATTTACCCATCAAAGTGGAACTTATTTTTCGCTCAGGCACCCAAAAAGCAGGACGCCAATGACTACTATCCACAAATGGAGTGAAAAAATGATCAAAAACACGTTTGCTGCACTGATTGCCACTGCCAGTTTGCTGAGCGCCGGTGCTGCATTGGCTGACAAGCCCGGGGCTGGCTGGGTCACCATCGAGAAAGCCATCGAAATCGTGAAAACCAAGGCCGGGTATGTCGAGGTCTACGAAATTGAAGCCGACAACGACGGTTACTGGAAAGGTGAAGGGCGCAAGGCCGACGGCGTGGTTTACGAATTCCGCATCGACGGTGCATCGGGCAATGTGCTGCGCGATCAGAAAGACTGATTCCCAGGACCGCTGAAAAGGCGCAGGTCACGACCTGCGCCTTTTTTTTGCGTTTGTCAGGGCGTAACTGCCGGATCGAGTTGCCGGCCCATCTCGCAGATCAGACG
The DNA here is from genome assembly GCF_013433315.1 of Pseudomonas crudilactis. Classification (GTDB taxonomy): domain Bacteria; phylum Pseudomonadota; class Gammaproteobacteria; order Pseudomonadales; family Pseudomonadaceae; genus Aquipseudomonas; species Aquipseudomonas crudilactis. Next base: position 146,306 of record NZ_WXVV01000010.1, read on the forward strand.
CGCGATCGAGTCGGCGTTGTGCAGGATGACGTCGATACGTGCATTGGGCGAAAGCCGATCAAAAAACGCGTTGCGTGCGTCATCAATGGTCGGGCTGCCGGTGAGTGCGAGCAGTTTTTTGCTCATATCCTCAGCCGCGGGAAATTTGTCCAGATCGACGTACGAGCCGCGTTTCTTGCTCCAGCGCGCGAACAACTGATCTTTGGGCGTATTCAGCGACAGCGCCTTGTTCTGAAAATCTTCCAGTACATCCCTCATATCCCGCCCATAGGCGGTGAGCGTGTTGATCAGATCAGAAAACGGCCGGCGCGCCTCCACAAAGGCGAAATCCTCGGTGGCGGAGAATTGATGGGACAACTCGTGGATCAGTGTTGCCGCCTGAGCGTGGCCATCGACATCGAAGGGTATCGTCAGGTTGCCCTTGTAAAAACCGAGTTTCTGATCGAAGAAGTGCTCGGTGAAGTGCACCATTTTGCGCCGGTCATTGACCAGCACGAACGCGATGGCGGAGGACATGGCGGTATTGGACCCCACCACAAAGCGTTCGGTGTCCATCAGGTCGTCGCCGGGGTCGACCAGGGCATTACAGATCGGCACGATGGCCTTGTGAAGCTTGGCCAGTAACGCTTTGTCGATGTGATCAACGCCGAAAAACAACCTGAGAAAACCGTCCAGACGGGTGCCCGGAACATTGGCTTTCAGCTGGGCCAGATTGTGCAGGCTGTTGAAGGCATAGAAACGGGCCATGTCGACCGCTTGCTGGATTTGCAAGGCTTTATCGGGATGGCGGCGACGAATCTCGTTCATGCCAATGGCTTCGATTTCCAGCAAGGCCCGGCGGATGGGCTCCACGGCGTATCGTTGATGCAGTTTCGATATCGCTTTGCCGTAGTGAACCGCGTAGCGGTCTGGCGCGAGCAAGAGCCGCGAGCCACTCAATCGTAATGACGGCCCGGGCTTCTCATCGCCGAAGATCTGCCAGACGGCGCCCGGTTGGTCGACCTGATGAACCTTGCCGGCAATGGCCGTGTAAAGGCGTTTATTGATCGGATTTTCGTAGGTGCCGTTCTTCGCGTCACGCTTGAGGTCTTCAAGCGCCACGGCCGACGTTTCAAAAGGCTGCAACTCGGTGCGCGAGGGTGAGGTCATCCTGATCTGTGACCAGCTCGGCGCAACCAGCGCGGGCGAGCTTTCGACGGCGCTGGCGTCTTCGTCAGTGACTCGAGTGATTGGCGACGTTTCAGTCGTGGTTTGTGCCGTTCTCGGGGGCGTGGCTTGCGTCGCTGCCGATGCCTCTGCCGTCAGGCGCCCCAGGCTTATCATTTGCACCGCACCGGCGATAAATGACTGCAGTGCTTGCGTCCAATGATGATCCTGCAGATTTTCTGCCGAATCCTTGAAGTCCTTGTAGGCCTGCCATAGAAATGTCACGTACGAAAGTTTGCCGGGCAGCAGACCCGAGATCAGACTGGTGCTTTTGCTGAACAGGTTTTTGGCTGCTTCCCAGTCGCTTTGAGCGCTGGCTGACGACTGGCCGTTCAGCAATTGCGGCAACAACTTGAGGTTGTCGCTGAAAAACCTATGCAACAGGTTGCCGCTGATGGTGTTACCCGCAAGTGTCATTTCACTGACCTCGCCAGCGCTCGACTGCAACAACCCTCGAAATACCGATTGCTGTGCCAGTGGCAAACGACGAATCAGCAAGTCCTGAAAACTGCCTGGCGTATTGATGGCTGCGATCACACTCGCTTCGTCGGCAAACTCGCGAAACACGTCTTCTGCGTACGGGGCATACAGCACCAGCGGCCCCTGATGACCGCTGCCCGGGCCGATCATATACAGGCCCAGTGCTTCGACCGCAGTCGAGCCCGCGGTTTTGATCAGCGACAACGGATACACGATGGCGTGGGCGCCTTCGACCGTCTTGCGTGCGATGCCATCCGGGATGTCCAGCACTTGGCATACGTAGTCGAATGCGCTGGCAGACAATTGTTGTTGCAGTTTCAAACCATGAGCGTGCTGCAGCAATTGCCAGGGCAGCTGTCGCAAGAAGCGCTGCTTGCGCTGCGTGGCCTCGGCATCATCTGCAGAGAGGGCAGCGGTGACTTTTTGTGCAAATGTCGTCGGGATCTCCAGTGACAACAGCAGTTGTCTGACCGTCGCCGGATCCAGATTGGCCGGTAGCGGGGTAGTGGTCCTGGAGGCGACTTTGAAACCGGTGCCCTGAGCGATATTGATATGGTTGAGCGCAAATTCGGTCAGCGCGCGGGCAGGGCCGGCCAGGGCCAGGTTGGGAATGATCTGGATGTCATTCGGATCGAGTCGGCTGCCTGCAAATCGAGTGTCAAGCAGCGCCTTCAACCTCTGATGTACGTAGTCGGCCAGTGTAGGCAAACCGCTGAGATAGTCCTTATGGTCGACAACGCTGCGACGCCATTGCTCAAGCAGTTCGAGGTGCAACTGTTGCTCCTCCACCGGTGCCATGCCCAGCCAGGCAGGAAGTGACTGTTGTTGATCGATAGCGTTGGCCAGATGAATAGTGCGCAGCAGATTGGTATCGAAGGCCGTTTTTGTCAGGCAAGCAAGCGCCGAGGTCAATCCGGCCCGACCTTTGAATCGCGCACGAACTTCTTCACAACGTGCGATGAAGTGTTCAATGCCGGACTGCACGCGGTTCTCCAGAATGCTGTCTTCGATCAAGCGCAAGGTGCCCAGCGTGTATTGCCGATGGTACTGGCGCTCCTGAGGCAAAAGATTTTCCAGTAATGACAGGCGTCCAATCCGGTCTTCGAGCCGCTGACCCAGTGCCAACCGGGCAGCGCGAATGCTCTCGAAGGCTTCCAGGCCCAGTGCCGGCGTCCAGACCATCACTCTGCCCGAGTGCAAGTCGTCGAGGCCGCCGCGTTCGGTCAGCAAGAAGCAGTGTGCCAGCGACAAAGGCGCTTTCGCCTCAGGGGTTTTCAGCGTGAGTGACCAGGCATCGGGGCGAAAGCCGTTGAGTGAGTGCCGATTGTCGCGTCTGGTGTGATCGGGATGGATCACGGTGTCGACGATCATCTGCTCGGCAGATTTCAGCGAGCCACTGAGCACTCGCAATGCCGCTTCTGCGGTCACGCCGAGAAAGAGTGAGTGGGCCAACCGTGATTTCATGTTTTCCAGATAGTGGCGTTGCTCTTCGATGTGAGTAACAGGCTGAACTTTGAAGGAACTGGCGATCAAGGGCTCGATGTCCTGGCAGGTTTTCGCCACGGCGGCGGCTTTCTGCGCGCGAACCTGCGATGGCTGTTGAACACCGGTCAGCACCGGCCGCGTTGACCAGCGTGCCGCGGTTTCCATTTCCAGCAACCGCTGATGAAGCATGGCGCGGATATCCAGGGCTTTGTCGAACAGGGCATGGATATCCACGCTGCCATCGCTGTGACGGGACACCTGCAAAGCGTATTCGATGTTCTGCCGCTGCTTGGTGATAATGGCCTCGAACAACACGTTGAAGATCTCGCCGCCGACGCTTTCTCCAGTGACATGAGGTCGGTCAAAGCCGATAAAACGTTTGCGTTCCTCAAGGTTCAACAACCCGTACAGTTCGTCCTCGTGCCCGGCCGCATGGAACTTGCTCAATACGGTGTCCTTCAGATCCTGATAATCCTTGAGTACCTGCAGACCCATGGTCGGCGTGTACAGGAAGGCGTTGGCGTGACTGATCATCAACGAACCTGCAAGCTCGACATAGTTGGGTTCGTACTCCCACAGACGCACGTTTTCGATGGTCGGGCGCCGGGTCGGATAGGCTGCCGGACGAATCATCTGATGCAGGGTGGCAAACTGGCTGGCGTCGATGATGTTGGTTTCGCGCTTGATCATCAGTTCGGCACGGGCCTGTTCCTCAAGCGCCTCAGCAAAGAATTTGCGCCTTGGCGCCCCCGTGGCAGAAGGCGCGTCCCAATAGCGCTCCATTTCGCGAAACAGCAGGACCCGCAATTTGTTTGCGGCCTGTTTGACGGCATCTTCCCAAACGCCCTGATCGTTATCGAACGGAGCACGCTGGGAATTGGCAAATTCATGCAGCTGGCCCGCTGGCCAATCCTGGTTGCGGTAATACATCAGCACCGCTTCACTCAGGCTCACTGAATCGTGCCAGTGTCTGGCCGAACTGGCCGCCGCCACGGGGGCGCTGCCGTCAACGGGCGCATGGGTATAGAAGTTGACGCGAGTCAGCGCCTGATTGATGTTGGGTAAACGGACGCGCAACAGATCATCGAGGATTTTTTCCACCAGGGGTGTGAGCGCCGGCAGCCGCTTCAACTCATCAAGCATGGCCACGGCGTTGACTTGCTGGGCCGCGAGAATGTGGTTTTTCTGGCTTTCGAAGATGTCGCCTTTGATCGTTTCATACGTCAGCGTGCGGTGCGTCTGCTCGCTGACTTTGCGGCGTTGAGCGAGCGAAAGAAACGCCAGCAGCGGGTCCTCTTCCTCGACCACCTGCAGGCGTTTCTCAAACAGTGTCTTCAGGATCGCGAGGCTTTCGTATTTTTTGATGCCGTCGTACGGCGTGTACAGGATCGCACCTTTGTCGTCAGGGGTTTCGCTGAGGATAAAACTGCCGGCCAGCGGTATGGGCTTCGCCGCGCCGACTTCGATGTAAATGCTTTGCGCGAGCATCGGTGGGGATTGTTGATTACGTAGCGCGTGAGTGCTCAGCTTTACATGAGCCAGCCAGTCGAAGTCCTTGCTGTTGAGGCTGTGGATTTTGCCCAGTTCTTTCCAGAGACCGGGGAAGTTCAGGGTTTCGGGGAACAGGAGCGGGGCAGCGGGCTCAGGCATTTTCGAGTCTCGGTAATAGCGCGATGGGCGCCAGAAATGAGGCTCAAGGCTAGGCGCATGGGACGGCGCTCAGGTGGTAGATAGTTATCGCTGGCAGTTTTTTGCAGTCGGCCAAGGGTTGACAGAGAGCAGGGGTGACGTGGTTAATCGCTGGGCAATTTGTTCGTACGCTGGTGTTCCCTCCAATAATTACTCTGGAGCTTCAGATGTCTGCGCCACACGATCATGTCTCTGTCGCCGCTTCGTCGGTGTTATCACTTGAAGCATTGACGCAACTGCTTGAAACGATTTTTTTGCGCCACGGCACCTCTGTCGAGGTCGCTCGGGTGTTGGCCGCCAACTGCGCCGGTGCTGAGCGAGATGGCGCGCACAGTCACGGAGTGTTCCGTATCCCCGGTTACGTCTCGACTCTGAAAAGCGGTTGGGTCAACGGCCACGCCGTGCCGCAAGTCGAAGATGTCGCCAGTGGATTTGTGCGGGTGGACGCTGGCAACGGGTTTGCTCAGCCTGCACTGGCGGCTGCGCGGTCGTTGCTGGTGGAAAAGGCCCGTGACGCCGGGATCGCCGTCTTGGCGATTCGCAACTCCCATCATTTCGCCGCGCTGTGGCCGGATGTCGAGCCGTTTGCCGATGAGGGGCTGGTGGCGCTCAGCGTGGTCAACAGCATGACCTGCGTGGTGCCACACGGCGCCGACCGGCCATTGTTCGGTACCAATCCGATTGCCTTTGCTGCGCCACGGGCCGGTGCCGCGCCGATTGTCTTCGATTTGGCCACCAGCGCCATTGCCCATGGCGATGTGCAGATCGCCGCGCGCAAGGGCGAACGGCTAGCGGCCGGAATGGGCGTGGACAGCCTTGGACAGCCGACCCAGGATCCGCAAGCGATTCTCGAAGGCGGTGCGTTGTTGCCGTTCGGTGGCCATAAAGGTTCGGCGTTGTCGATGATGGTCGAGTTGTTGGCGGCAGCGCTGACGGGGGGCAATTTTTCATTCGAGTTCGACTGGTCCAATCATCCCGGGGCGAAAACGCCATGGACCGGACAGTTGTTGATCGTCATCGACCCGAGCAAGGCTGCCGGGCAGAGTTTTGCCGAACGCAGTGGGGAATTGGTTCGGCAGATGCATGGCGTCGGGCTCAAGCGTTTACCGGGCGATCGCCGGCATTGGCAGCGCAGCAAATCGCTGGCTGAGGGTATTGTGCTGGATGCACAGACATTGGCGCAGTTGCGTGAGTTGGCGGGGGAGATCGAAAGGCCCTCACCCTAGCCCTCTCCCGGAGGGAGAGGGGACTGACCGAGGTGAATGGGTGAGGTTCGCCGACGTGAGAGATCGAGTCGAACTCGGGTTTTGAAAGCCCAAGGCCGTTAAAACCTTTCAGGCATAAAAAAGGCGAACCCCGCGGGTTCGCCTTTTTTGTGTGCGTTTGACTCAGCGACGGCCGAGCAGCAAACCGACCACCAGACCGAAACCGGCGGAGATCGCCACGGTCTGCCATGGATGACCGCCGATGTAGCTTTCGGTGGCATCGACCGCCGGTTTGGTGCGATCACGTACGCTCGACACCGAGTCCAGCGCCTGCTGCAGTTTCAGGGCGATTTGTCCGCGCAGCGTTTCCGCTTCTTCGCCGACCAGTGAGGCGCTGCTCTTGAGCAGTTTGTCCGACTCTTCGATCAGAGCCTGAAGTTCGCTGAAGGCCTGATCCTTGATTTGATCTTCGGCGGCTTGCACGGCGGATTTGCGGGCCATTGGGTGACTCCTTGCAGTTGAATGGACAGTGATCAATGGAGTGTGGCGCTTGCTGAAAAGTTGCACTGAATTTAGGACAGAAAGAAAATCCTGCGCGGGAGATTTCCGTCGAGCGTGTAAGATGTCGCCATTTTACGCAGCAGGATAATTCCCCATGAGTTTCAATCTGGCCGACAAATCCCTCGCAGAGCGCGCTGCGCTGGAAGACGAGAAATCCCGTCTGTTCGAACTCTGGCAGAACAATCTGGGCAAAGCCAAAGGCGAAGCCGCGCGTTTGTTCGGCGAGCGTGGCAAGCGCAAAGGCAAATGGGCCGAGTGGGTCCGCGCGGAACTGGACGGCATGTCGCCGCCGGAGTTCGCCAACATGGTGCGCAGTGAAGTCAATCGCCTGATGGCCGCCAACAAGTAACAACTCAGGTGAACGTCGCGGCAATCGCCTCGCGGACTTTGACCACCACCGGATCGATCTGCGTGCTGGTGCGCCAGCCCAGTTCGATCGGATAACGCGGCAATTGCAGCGGGCAGGGCAACAGTGCCAGACCACTGAGCGCGGCGATGCTCTCGGCGGCATGCGCCGGAATTGTCGCCACCGCGCGACTGCCTTTGAGCAAGTACGGCAGCGCGGCGAAATGCGTGGTCGAGGCGCACACCCGGCGACTCAGACCCAGCGCCGCCAGGCCCTCATCGGTGATCCCGATAAAACCGCCGGACGACACCAGAATGTGCTCGCGGGCGACGAACTCGTCGAGGTCGATCTGCTGCTGGCCGGGCGCCAGGCTCGCTGGATCGAGCAGACAGGCATAGCCGCCTTCGCCCAACACCTGACGACTGAGCAAGCGTTCGGCAAAACCGCCGGCGGTGATCGCCAGATCGATGCTGCGCTCCATCAAGGCGCTGGCGACAATCTGGCTGTGGGTCTGGCGAAAGATCAGTCGAAGTTTCGGTGCGCTGCGGGCAATTTCCTCGATCAGCCGGCGACCGTAGGCAATCTCGAAGTCGTCCGATAGCCCTACGGTAACCGAGCGACCCTCGTATTGATTGGCCGCCGGGTCGACCATCGCCAGGCTTTGCCGACACTTGTTCAATGCTTCGCTGACTACCGGTTTCAGTTGATTGGCCTTGAGCGTCGGTGCCAACCCGCGCCCGGTGCGCACGAACAATTGATCGCCATAGACCTCGCGTAACCGCCGCAGCGCCGCACTGACCGCCGATTGCGTGACGCCCAGCCGCAGCGCTGCGCGGCTGGCACTGGATTCTTCATGCAGGGCTTCGAAGACTTTCAGCAGATTGAGGTCGACCGTGGCGATATTCATTTGGCTCATATCATTCAGCAGCGAGAGGGGCTTTATTCATGATCGCGTGGCGCCGCAGAATCAGCAACATCTGAACCTGATGGAGTCACCTCGATGCCCAAATCAATTGTTGCTGCGCTGCAAATCGGCGCCTTGCCCGAAGGCAAAGACGCCACCCTGGAACAGATTCTGAGTTGGGAAGGCGCGATCATCGAATCCGGCGCGGCGCTGGTGGTGATGCCGGAAGCACTGCTGGGCGGTTATCCGAAAGGCGAGGGCTTCGGCACGCAATTGGGTTATCGCCTGCCTGAGGGCCGCGAAGCCTACGCTCGTTACTTCGCCAATGCGATCGATGTGCCGGGCGCCGAGACGCAAGCGCTGGCGGGGCTGTCGGCGCGCACCGGGGCCAATCTGGTGATCGGCGTGATCGAACGCGCAGGCAGCACGTTGTATTGCACGGCGCTGTATTTCGACCCGCAGGCAGGGCTTATCGGCAAACACCGCAAACTGATGCCCACCGGCACCGAACGACTGATCTGGGGCAAGGGCGACGGCTCGACCTTGCCGGTGTTTGACACCCAGGTCGGCAAGCTCGGCGCGGTGGTGTGCTGGGAAAACATGATGCCGCTGCTGCGCACGGCGATGTATGCCAAAGGCATTGAAGTCTGGTGCGCGCCGACCGTGGACGAGCGTGAAATGTGGCAAGTCAGCATGCGCCACATCGCCCATGAAGGTCGCTGCTTTGTGGTCAGTGCGTGTCAGGTGCAAGCATCGCCTCAGGCGCTGGGTGTCGAGATTGCCAATTGGCCGGCGGAGCGTCCGCTGATTGCCGGTGGCAGCGTGATTGTCGGGCCGATGGGCGATGTGCTGGCGGGACCGTTGCGCGGCGAGGCGGGGTTGCTCACGGCGGAAATCGACACCGATGAACTGGTGCGCGCGCGGTATGACTACGATGTGGTCGGCCACTATGCGCGGCCGGATGTGTTTGAGTTGAGTGTGGATGAGCGGGCCAAACCGGGTGTGCGCTTCAACACATAGGGTACTGCCTGACACCGAACCCTGTAGGAGTGAGCCTGCTCGCGATAGCGGTCTGCCAGACACCATAATCGTTAACTGACAGATTGCTATCGCGAGCAGGCTCACTCCTACAATGGATCGGTGGTGTGTCTGGAAATCAGTGGCGCTTCAGCCATTCTTCGCGGGTGATTTCCCACAGCTCCCGAGGAAAACGCCCTCCGACAAAATCACCTTCATCTGTCCGAATCAAACGCATCCCTGCGCGCTCCGAGAGCTTGCGCGAGCCAATGTTCGGCGCCGCTTTCGGTACGCGCATCACCGGGCGTTGCAGAACGTTGAACCAGTAATCGGTCACCACTGCGCAAGCTTCAGTCATCAAGCCCTGACCTTGCCACGCCGGCGCCAGCCAGAAACCACGGTGGTTGTCGGCCTGATCCATCAGGCTGATCTTGCCGATCAATTGCTCCGGTGCCGATTTCAGGCGAATCGTCCAAGGCCATTCCTTACCCGCTGCAACCGCCGGCAAGACAATGTCACGCAGGTAGGCGAAAGCACCGTCCTCCGGATACGGCCATGGCACGGCCGCGTTCAGATAACGCACCACGTCCCAATGCGGAAATTCGCGTTGCACGGCTTCGGCATCCGCCAGTTGCAACGGGCGCAGGATCAGTCGTTCGGTGTACAGCGTCGGCATGTCTTCCATAAACCTGCAGCTTCCCTGAATGTCTTTAATGAACGAGGCAGGTTAGCGCATCTTTACCAGGTCGCGGCGGTGGCCTTGGGCAGGCTGAGTTTGCCGCTGTCGACAAAGCGCATGGTGCCGAACAGACCGCTGGCAAGCTTGCCGCGCAGCACATAGGGCAGGTTATCGAGGGTTTGCGTTTGACTCAGGCCCAGCGTCTGGCGCAGTACCGAAAACGCCGAGATGCTGACCGGTACGCTAACAATGGCCTCGGAAAACCTTGGGATTGAACCGCTTTGATCGCTGACACCCGAGGCCAGTGAATGGCCGTTGACCTCTAGATCCAGCGCAATGCCGTTGTAGTCGATGGCCGTCTCATTGGGGTTCTGTACGCGAATCTTGATGGCGAAGCGCACTTCCAGATCCTGGCTCGGCAACGGCTCGAGGCCAACCACGTTGATGTTCACCGGATCACGGTTGGGGAATAGCGCGCAGGCGCTGAGCGACAGCAGCAGTAACGACAGAATGACGGCTTGGAAACGGCGCATAAACGGTCTCTCAACAAAAAAGGGCTGAACCGTTGCCGGCTCAGCCCTTTCTATCAAAGGCCAGACGTCAGCGGTTCAACTGTGCGACAGCCGCCGCTGGGGCAGGTTCACCTTTGGCCGGCATATCCGGGTTTTCCATGACCTGAAGAATAGAAGCTTCCGGGTCGAAGTCGTCTTCTTCCAGCTCGATGAATTCTTCTGGCAGGAAGATGTTCAGCACGATAGCGCACAACGCGCCGACGGTGATCGGCGATTCGAAGATGTTGCGCAGCGCTTGCGGCAGTTCGCGCAACACTTCCGGCACAGCGGCGATGCCCAGGCCCATGCCCAGCGAAATCGCCACGATCAGCATGTTGCGCCGATGCAGGCCGGCCTCGGCGAGGATCTTGATCCCGGCCACCGCCACAGTGCCGAACATCACCAGTTCGGCGCCGCCGAGTACCGGTTTCGGCATCAGTTGCAGTACCGCGCCAATCATCGGGAACAGCCCCAGCAGCACCAGCAAACCGGCAATGAAGAAGGCCACGTAACGGCTGGCCACGCCGGTCAGCTGAATCACGCCGTTGTTCTGCGCGAAGGTCACCATCGGCATGCTGTTGAACACGGCAGCCATCGCCGAGTTGAGGCCGTCGGCGAGCAGGCCGGACTTGATTCGGCGGATGTACAGCGGGCCTTTGACCGGTTGCCGCGAGATCATCGAGTTGGCGGTCAGATCACCGGCAGCCTCCAGTGGCGACACGAGGAAAATCACCGCGACCGGCACGAACGCCACCCAGTCGAAGTTGAAGCCGTACTTGAACGGCACCGGCACGCTGACCAGCGGCACTTCAGGCATGGAGGCGAAATCCACCGTGCCCATCAGCCATGCGACTACGTAGCCAAGGGTCAGGCCGATAACGATCGCGCCCAGACGCAGAAACGGCACGTCGACGCGGTTCAGGACAACGATGGTGCCGATCACCAGCGCTGCCAGAAAGATATGGCTGGCTGCGCCCAGGTCCGGCGCGCCGAAGCCGCCGGCAATGTCGGTCATTGCCACTTTGATCAGCGACAGGCCCATCAACGTGATGATGGTGCCGGTGACCACGGGAGTGATCAGCATGCGCAGCTTGCCGATGAACTGGCTCAGCACCACTTCGATAAAGGCGGCGAAAAAGCACACGCCGAAGATCGTCGAGAGGATTTCATCGGTGCCGCCACCGCGCGCCTTGACCATGAAACCGGCGCTGAGAATCACGCTGATAAAGGAGAAACTGGTGCCTTGCAGGCACAACAACCCTGAACCGACCGGGCCAAAGCGCTTGGCCTGGACGAAAGTGCCGAGCCCGGACACGAACAGCGCCATGCTGATCAGGTAGGGGATTTCGCTTTGCAGACCGAGGGCGCCGCCCATGATCAGGGTGGGAGTGATGATGCCGACGAAGCTGGCCAGCACGTGTTGCAGCGCGGCAAACACGGTGGCAGTCAGGTGCGGGCGGTCGTTGAGGCCGTAGATCAGGTCGTTGTTGCGCGGGGCTTTTTCAGAGGCGGTCATGGTGTTTTGCGCGCCGCGAGGCGGGGCCGGGTCAGAAAATGGAGGCGCAGGATGCCGGAAGAGGGCGGCGAGGGCAACGAGCAATAACTGCCTGAAAGGTCAGGTTTTTCGGGTGTTGCCCGCTAAATCGATTCAAGCAAATGCGCTGAGCAGATCTTCTTCAAAGGCTTTTTGCGCATCCCCCGGTACCTGCGCCCGATGCCGGGCCAGATGAAATGCCACCTCGAAACTCAACTCGCCCTCGCGGATTGGCCGCAGCAGGCCCTTCGCTTGCCAGCTGCGAGCATAGTGATCCGGCAGATAACCCACATGTTTACCCGACAGAATAAACGTCAGCGTGCCCTCAACCTGCTCCGACCGCGCCGAACAGACCTTGCCCTGAAACGGCTCGTCACTGCGCAAAAACCGATAGGGGTGATCGACCCGGTCGCAGGCCTGCAAGGCGGCATCGCTGGGCTTCTCATCGGTAAACAAGGGATGGCCGGCAGCGCAGTACAAATGCTGGGTTTCGCTGAACAACTGCTGATAGTCGAAGGCACTTTGCACTTGCGAGAAATAACCGATGGCCAGATCCAGCCGCTGTTGCAGCAGCAGGCGCTCCATCTCGCCGGGCATGGCGCTGATCAGCTCGATGCGCACCGACTCATCGCGCTCGCGAAAACGCCGGATCGCCTCAGCCACCCGTTGCAATACCGATTGATCGACCGACTCGGAAATCCCCAGGCGCACTTCACCGATCAAGCGGCCGGCGACGCCGTTGGATTGATGGCGGAAGGTTTCGATCGATTCAAACAATGTACGCACCGCGATCAACAACTGTTCACCCTTGGGCGTAACGCTGAAGCCAGCCTTGCCACGGCTGCACAAACGGTAACCGAGGCGGGTTTCCAGTTTGGCCATTTGCTGGCTGATGCTCGACTGGCTCAGGCCCAGATCACCTTGGGCAGCGCTGAAGCCGCCACACTCAACCACGCGCACAAACAGGCGCAACAGTTGCAAATCGACATCGTGCAGCTGACCCAACATCACATTACTCCGGGATAAAGTCAGGATAATTATTCGGCTATTTTTCTAATGTATCTGACGGCGCATCCTGCAACCACTTTCCTCGGTCAGGTGTTCGTCATGGCTCCCGTGTTCAAGCTGTGTTTCTCCGCGCTGCTGTTGTCCGTGGCTGTTCAGGCTCAGGCCGAGGACAAGACCCTCAATCTCTACAGCTGGGCCGACTACGTGCCGCCGCAAACCTTGCAACGGTTCGAACAGGAAACCGGTATCCATGTGCGTTACGACACCTTTGATACTTCCGAGGTGCTGGAGACCAAATTGCTCACCGGCGGCAGCGGTTATGACGTGGTGGTACCGTCGTCCAGCGTCCTGGCGCGGGGACTGGCGGCCGGCGCGCTGAAGGAAATCCCCCACGAGGGCCTCAAGGGCTACGCTAATCTTGATCCGGACTTGCTGGAGAAAATGGCCGCCGTCGACCCCGGCAATCGTTACGGCGTGCCGTACACCTGGGGCACGTTGGGGCTGGGCATGAATGTCGAGGCGGTGCAGCAGCGTTTGCCTGATGTGCCGCTGAACAGCCTTGATCTGCTGTTCAAGCCCGAGAACGCCAGCAAGCTCAAGGATTGCGGCATCGCCATTCTCGATTCGCCGCAGGAGGTTATTGGTCTGGCCCTGCATTACTTGGGTAAAGATCCCTACAGCACCGACAAAAATGATCTGGCTGCCGCCGAAACGCTGTTGCAGAAGCTCCAGCCGTCGGTGCTCTACGTCGCCACCGGCCGGCAGATCAATGATCTGGCCAGTGGCAATGTGTGTCTCGCACTGACCTACAACGGCGACGCGAGCATGGCTGCTGATCAGGCACACAAGGCCAATAAACCGTACGAAGTGGCCTACCGCATTCCCAAGGAGGGCACGCTGGTGTGGCAGGACAATCTGGCAATCCCTAAAGACGCGCCGCACCCGCAAGCCGCGCGGGCGTTTATCGAGTTCATGCTGCGCCCCGATTCCGTGGCCGAGTTGACCAACACGCTGTTTTTTGCCACCGCCAACCAGGCCGCGACGCCGCTGGTGGATGAGGCGGTGCGCAACGACCCCGACATCTATCCACCCAGCGAGGTGCGTGCGCGGCTGTACGCCGATCGCAGCATGAGCCTCAAGGACATGCGTCAGCGCACGCGTCTGTGGACCACTTTCCGTAGCCATCAATAACAACAGGAGCACCACGATGGATGTGCCCATGCAAAACGACCAGGCGATCACCCGTGACAGCCTTTACGGCACTGCTGCCGAAAGTACTTACGCCGGCATCACCAGTTTCATGCGCCGGCGCTACAGCCGCGACTTGCGCGGCGTCGATGTCGCGGTCAGCGGCGTGCCGTTCGACACCGCGACCAGCAACCGCCCCGGCGCACGTTTCGGGCCACGGGGGATTCGTGCGGCTTCTACCGGGATCGCCTGGGAACGTCACTGGCCGTGGACGTTCGATCCGTTTGATCATTTGGCGGTCATCGATTACGGCGACTGCGACTTCGATTACGGATCGCCCCACAGCATCCCGGAAAGCATCGAAGCCCACGCCGAGCAGATTCTCAACGCCGGCAGCGCGATGCTGACGTTTGGCGGTGATCACTTCATCAGCTACCCGCTGCTCAAGGCGCATGCTCGCAAGCACGGCACGCTGTCGCTGATCCACTTCGATGCGCACAGCGACACCTGGCCGGACGAGGAGGGCAAACGGGTCGACCACGGCACCATGTTCTGGCACGCCGCGCGCGAAGGGCTGGTTGATCCGGCGCGCTCGGTGCAGATCGGTTTGCGCACCACCAATGACGATCACATGGGCTTTCAGGTACTGGATGCCCGGCAGGTGCATGGCCGTGGTTGCGAAGCGATTGTCGAAGCGATCCGCGCGCGGGTGGGCGATAACCCGGTGTATTTGACGTTCGACATCGATTGCCTGGATCCGGCGTTTGCACCCGGAACCGGCACCCCTGTCTGTGGAGGCTTGAGCACCGTGCAAGCGCTGGAGATTCTCGGTGGTTTGCGCGGCATCAATCTGGTCGGCATGGACGTGGTGGAAGTCGCCCCGGCCTACGACCACGCCGAGGTCACCTCATTGGCTGCCGCGACACTGGCGATGGAAATGCTCTGCCTCTACGCCGCCCGACACAAGGTCGATATTTGACGCAATACTGCGCCCCCCTGTGGAAGCGAGCTTGCTCGCGAAGGCGTCAGCTCAGCCAACATCGTTGGCGACTGACCCGCCGCTTTCGCGAGCAAGCTCGCTCCCACATTTTCAGCCAAGGCTCCTGCCACTTTCTGACACCAGCCTCTGCTAAGCTCCGGAATCTTTTCCCTCCAGAGTCCGCCGATCGTGTCGCGTACCACTCGTCTTTTGACTTTGCTGCAAGTGCTGCGCGGCAAGAAGCGCCCGGTGACGGCGGCGATTCTGGCTGCCGAGCTGGAAGTGTCCGAGCGCACGCTCTATCGCGATATCGCTGAGCTGACCGCGCTCGGCGCGCCGATCCATGGCGAGGCGGGGATTGGTTATGTGCTGCGCAGCGGCCTGTTTTTGCCGCCACTGATGCTCAATGCCGACGAGACCGAAGCCATCGTCCTCGGTTTGCGCTACGTCGATCAGCGTGGTGACGAAGTCCTCGGCAAAGCCGCGGCGGATGCGTTGGCGAAAATTGCCGCTGTGCTCGATCCGCAGGCCCGGGAAGCGCTGCGCAATCCCACGGTGATGCCGGGCCCGCCGGGCTATGGTTTTCCGCAAAACGCCGTGCCGTTGAACGTGTTCCGCCATGCCATCCGCGACCAGGCCAAACTGCACATCGATTACGCCGACGCGCAGCAGGTGCCCAGCCAACGGCTGATCTGGCCATTGGCGCTGGGTTTTCTCAATGAAGTGCGGATCATCGTCGCGTGGTGCGAACTACGCAGCGCCTACCGCACGTTTCGCACCGACCGGATCAGCGCGGCCAGCCGCCAGGGCGAGGGTTATCCGGGACGGCGCAGCGACCTTTTGCGTACTTGGCGCGAGCAGATGCAACTGGATGAAAGCGGACGCTTCACTCCTGACAAAAACTGACGCAACGCTGTTTTAGGATGCTCGCAGAACCAAACAAAAGGAGCTGCAACCATGTCCCATCCCGTCTCTGCGCTGGCCCCGGCGATCGCTGCGTATATCGATGCGGCCAACGCACGCGATACCTCGCGGGTCGCCAGTTTTTTTGCCGAGGATGCCAACGTGTTCGACGAGGGCCAGCATCAAGTCGGCCCGCGAGCCATCGCGCAATGGATGCACGACACCGGGCAACGTTATCAGCCACGGGTCGAAGTGCTGGACGTGCAGCAGCGCACCGGCAAGGTGCTGGTGCACGGGCTGATTTCCGGAACCTTTCCCGGTAGCCCGGCGCAACTGCGCTATACGTTTCGGTTGAACGAGCAGGGGAAAATCGCCCGACTGGATATTTCCCTGTAATCGGCGTGGCATACTGCCGCGCATGACTTTCGACTCCCCCCTCAGCGCCTGGCAACACGCCGTGCAACACAAGGGTTTCATCCAGGATGAAGCCCAGGAACACGCGGTCTGGGCACTGCAAAAATGCCATGAATCCCTGCACGCCGGTGCCCGTTCGGTCACCGGCGTTTATCTGTGGGGGCCGGTCGGGCGCGGCAAGACCTGGCTGATGGATCAGTTCTATCAGAGCCTGCGGGTGCCGGCGCGACGCCAACACTTTCATCACTTCATGGGCTGGGTGCACCAGCGTTCGTTCCAGTTGACCGGGATTGCCGATCCATTGCGCGCGCTGGCCAAAGAGCTGGCGTCCGAGGTGCGGGTGCTGTGCTTCGATGAGCTGTTCGTCAACGACATCGGTGACGCGATCATTCTCGGTCGGCTGTTTCAGGTGATGTTCGACGAAGGCGTGGTCATCGTTTGTACGTCCAATCTGCCGCCCGACGATCTGTACGCCGACGGCTTCAACCGCGATCGCTTCGTGCCGGCCATTGCCGCGATCAAGGCGCATATGCAGGTGGTGGCGGTGAATGGCGCCGAGGATCATCGCTTGCATCCGGGGGCGGGCCTGCAACGTTATTTTGTGGCCACGTCTGCGGGCAGTGCACTGGATGAGGTCTTTCCGGCATTGACCGCCGGGCAAGCGGCCAGCGCCGAACCGGTGGCGGTCGGTCATCGCCAGTTGAACGTGGTGCAGGCCAGTGAAACGGTGTTGTGGTGCCGCTACGCGGATCTGTGCGAGCAACCGTTCGCCGCCATGGATTTCATCGCGCTGTGCGACCGCTACACGGCTATTCTGTTGAGCGAGGTGCCCAATCTCAGCGCACAGAAACGTGAGGGGCGCATCGCGCGCGGCACCGAAGACGGCGCGCAACGTGTGGTGGCCGGTGACCGCGAGTTGCCGCAATTGTCGGTTCACGATGACGGTGTGCGGCGTTTCATCGCGCTGGTCGACGAGTGCTACGACCGCAAGGTGCCGCTGTACATCGAGGCGCAAGTGCCGATGGACGCGCTGTACACCGAGGGTTATCTGGAATTCCCGTTCCGCCGTACCCTCAGTCGCTTGCAGGAGATGCAGCTGCAGCGTTTTGCCGAAGCTTGAGTGAAGAGGGCGCCGACATGAGCCAAGCGTTATCCCATCATCTGCTGACCATGGCTTATCAGAATGGCTGGGCCAATCATCGCCTGGCCAAGGCCTGGTCGCAGCTTGGCGCGGCAGATCTGGCGGCGCCTCGGGTGAGTTTCTTCCCGAGTATTCGTCTGACTCTCAATCACATCCTCACCTGCGACTGGTTCTACGTCGATGCGCTGGAGCGCGAGCTGCGCGGCGCCGAGCCGCATCCTGACTGTTATGTGTTTTTCAACGCGGACGAACCGTTTACCGAGGGCGCGCAGTTGCGCGAGGAGCAGGCTCACGTTGATCGGCGGCTGATTGCTTATTGCGAGCAACTGCGCGATGCCGATCTGACCCGGATCGTCACCATCGCCCGTGACACGCCGCAGCACGAGAGTCGTCTGCGCATGTTGTCGCATTTGTTCGAGCATCAGATTCATCACCGGGGGCAGGTGCACGCGATGCTCAGCGATACTGCAGTGAACCCGCCGCAACTGGATGAGTTCTTCTGTGTCGGCGAGAGCGGACTGCGCGCCGAGGACTTCGCCGAACTGGGCTGGACCGAAGAGTTGATCTGGGGGCACTGATAAAGCAAAAGATCTTTTGCATTTGCCGGTTGCCCGCCCGATCACCCCCGCGCTAATGTCAGGCAACCTTTCAGCGCGCACTTTGCGCGCCGGGGCTTTTGTGTGTTCGGGGATGGAAATGGATTCCGCAGAAATTCTTGTGCTTCAAGCCAGCTACAGCAATCCAACGCACGCCGAGGCCATCGGTATCGTGCTCAATCATTACGCAGAAGACCCCATGGGCGGCGGTCATTCGCTTGACCCTGACGTGTTGCGTCGGTTGCCCGAAGAACTGGCCCGTCGCCCGCATGCGTTCAGCGTGCTGGCCTTTGTCGGTGGCGAACCGGCAGGTCTGGTGAACTGCTTCGAAGGATTCTCCACGTTTGCCTGCAAACCATTGGTCAACGTCCACGACGTGGCGGTGGTGGGCAAGTTTCGTGGCCTCGGTCTGAGCCAGAAAATGCTGCAGAAAGTCGAGGAAATCTCTCGCCAGCGCGGTTGCTGCAAGATCACCCTTGAAGTGCTTGAAGGTAACGCTGTGGCGCAGAACGCCTACGGAAAATTCGGCTTCGCGCCGGGCATGTTCGACCCAGATCACGGGCGCATGCTGTTCTGGATCAAGAGTTTGCAGGCCTAGAAGCCCCTCACCCTAACCCTCTCCCAGAGGGAGAGGGGACTGACCGAGGTGTTTGGGCAAGGTACGCCGACCTGAAACATCGAGCCGAACTCAGATTTTGAAAACCCACAAATCAGCTCCCTCTCGCTCGGGAGAGGGGACTGAGCGAGGTGTTTTGGCAAGGTACGCCGAACTGAAATATTGTGCCGAACTCAGGTTTTGAAAACCCACAAATCAGCTCCCTCTCCCTCGGGAGAGGGCTGGGGTGAGGGGCGAATTCACCACAAGTCGAAAGCCGGACATCCAATTCTGACTAATCGACTGAATTAACCCCAAAAAAAAGCGCCCCAATCAGGGCGCCAAACTGTCTTCTCCCGGGCCAGAGCGGAGCCACGGGAGGTCCATCGGTTGCTCGCTAAATCTCAGTCGCGATAGGACTCGGTCACTTGCGCCGTCTGGTCGGCGGGAACGCGAATTTCTTTCGCGTTGGCGTCGCTCTTCTGCTCGCTCTGGGCGTGCTGAACCGGGAAGTTGTCGTAGTAATAACGCATGCGCTCAGCGCCGCCTTCGGCGAAGACGCTGGCAGAACCCAGGGCAAACAGCCCGGCAAGGATTGCGGTAGTGATTTTCATGGTGCCTCCTACTGAACAAGTGGGAGCCGTTCGTCCATGAAGCAGATCTCGGAAGAGAGTCTGGGTGGCATGAATTAACACGGGGTTAACGCCGGTTCAGTGTGGGTTTTGCAACATGTTGCGGGGCAATATCAGACAGCTGCGGCGCACATCAAGCACAGGTGCGCCGCGCCCGAGAGGCGGGGGTCAGAGCTTCCAGTCGAGACTCAGGGTGACGGTGCGCGGGTCGCCCCAGTACACGCCGTTATAGAAACCGACGTTGTCATAGTATTTCTTGTCGAACAGGTTGTTGACGTTCAGTGACGCCGATAGATGCCGGTCGAACTCGTAGCGCGACATCAGATTGACCACGGTGTAGGCGCTCTGGGCGATTCGCGCTTCTTCGGTGTCGCCGCCAACCGGTCGGCTCGACGTGCCATACACATCGCTTTGCCAGTTCACCGCACCGCCCACGGTCAGCGCCTGCCATTCGCCCGGCAGACGGTACGCCGTGGAGACGCGCAACAGGTTCATCGGCTGATTGGTATTGGTGCGCTCGCTTTCGCCGTTGACCGAGTGGGTGTAGGTGTAACCGGCGGTCATGTTCCAGCCCTGGAGGATTTCCCCGGACACTTCGGCTTCAAAGCCGTTGACCTTGTTGCCCTTGCCGCCGGATTTGTAGAACTGCTCACGAGTAACCGGATCCGCCGGTACCGAGTTATCGAGTTCGGCGACGTTATCCTGCTTGCTCCAGAACACCGCGGTAGACAGGTTCAGGCGCTCCTCGAGCAGGCTGCCCTTGATGCCCACTTCATAGTTTTTGCCGACCACCGGGTCGATGTATTTGCGATTCTTGTCGCGGTTGCCCTGGGGCTTGAAGATGTCGGTGTAACTCACGTACGCCGTGTATTCCGGGGTCAGGTCATACAGCAGACCGGCGTAAGGCGTCCAGACGTCGTTCTGTTTCTGGCTGGTGTAATCCACCTCGGTCACTTGCCGATTGGCGTCATAACTGTTGCTGGTACTGGACGCCTCCCAACTGCCATATCGGCTGCCGAGCACGGCGTGCAGATCATCTGTCAGGCTCAGGCGCGTGGCGATGTAGCCGGCTTTCTGGCGGGTATTGTCCTTGGAACCGGTGAGGTCGGTGACGGTGTCGCTGAATTTTGGGATGTCGCCCATGTACTTCCAGTCGCGGATGGTTCCGTAGTCCTTTGGGCGCGCACCGGCAATGGTGTACGGGGAATTCGAACGGCGCTCGGCCTCACCATAGCCGAACATCATTTCGTGCTCACGGCCCAGCAGCGAGTAGGGGCCGGAGACATTGAAGTCATACGCCTGCATTTTCTGCGTGCCGATCATGTGCGAGGTGTAGGCGAGCATGCCGCTGCGGTCCGCTGCGGGAAAACCGGCACCAGCGTAATAGACCTTGCCGTCGGTATTGCTCTCGCGGTGGGTGTACGCCGCTTTCAGGCGCCAGCCGCCGGCCAGTTGCTGATCGAGGGTGGCGAACGCGGTCTTGTCTTGCAGCGGCCAGGAACTCCACGACGTCGCCATGTTGGTCGAACGCCCCAGTCCGGCCTTGCTGCCATCGGCATTCCAGTACGGCACGGTGCCCCAGGATGAACCTTGCACATGTTTGTTCTGATAGTCGTAACCGACCGCCAGCACAGTGGAATCAGTCAGATCAGCTTCCAGCACGCCATAACCGACTTCCCGTTGCAGCGCGTATTTGTCCTTGATCGACTGATTGTCGCGATAGGCCAGCACCGTGCGTCCGCGAAGACGACCGTCGAAAGCCAATGGCCCACCGACGTCGACGTAACTGTAGTAATTGTCGTAGCTGCCGCCACTGACCCCGGCCAGCGCCTGCCATTGCGCGGTCGGACGCTTGCGCACCATGTTGATCGTCGCCGACGGATCACCCGCACCCGTGGTCAACCCGGTGGCACCGCGCACCACCTCGATACGGTCGTAAATGATCGTATCGGAGTCGGACTTCATGCGATCGAAGGTGTTGAGCATCCCGTCGACTTGGAAATTGTTGATCGCATAACCACGCGACGAATAACTGACCCGATCCGAATCCAGATGCTGCACCACCACACCGGTGGTCTGGCGCATGGCTTCGGACAATGTACCGAGCTTGAAATCATCCATTTGCTGGCGCGTGATCACCGACACCGATTGCGGGGTTTCCTTGATCGACAGATTCAGCCGCGTCGCCGTGCTCATCGCGCCAGTGGTATAGGATTCGGTGTTCTCGGTGGTCGTGCCCAGGCCTTGCGCGCTGACGTTGGTCGCGGCCAGCTCCAGCGCCGGATTGCCGGGCTGCGGCGATTTTTCGGCTTCGGCTTCAGCCAGCAGATCGGTGCTGAACGCAGCGCCGCACAGGCCTAGGGTGAGGGTCATGGAACGGGTAATGGGCGCGAACATCGCAGCCGACTCCTTGTCTTCGAGGGAAAAATTCCGTTTGTTCAAAGACGAGGGGTAGGGCGGGGATTTAGTGTCAAACGAGAAATATTGTTATTTGAAAATGTGTCGAGCATGAAAAAGGGGCCGGTGTCGGCCCCTTCTGGTGTTACTGCTGCGCGACACCCGCCGGCGCGACGTCGGGTTTCTTCGGCTTCATCAAACTGAAGTCGATCAGCGCACGCTGCTCCGTCTGGTACGGGTCGCCGATCAGCAATGGACGGGCCTTGAAGCTGTCGCTGACCAGGCTTTTGCTGTGGTCGAGTTCATCAAAACTCAAACCGGCCAGATCTGCCCAGGTGTGGATCAAGTGCGAGCTGCTGTACGGACGATCAAGGTCAGCGGCGAAGTTCCAGTCGTGGCTTTCTTTCCACTTCGGCGACGCCCAGGCCATGAACGGAATGGTGTACATCGGCGCGGTCGGTTTGTTTTCGTTGCGGCCCAGGGTCTTGTGGCCGACCGAGTCGAAGACGTCTTCACCATGGTCGGAGAGGTACAGCAAAAAGCCGTTCGGATCGGATTTGGCATAATCCTTGATCAGGCTCGACACGACAAAGTCGTTGTACAGCACGGCGTTGTCGTAGCTGTTGTAGGTCGGCACCTGGTCGTCACGCACGCCCGCTGGCACGCCGGTACGGTCCTGGAACTTGTCGAACGTCGGCGGATAGCGGTACTGGTAGCTCATGTGCGTGCCGAGCAAATGCACAACGATCAGTTTGCGCGGTGCCGCATCAGTCAGGGCCTTGTTGAACGGCTCGATCACGTCGCCATCGTATTGCGCGGCGTTCTGGTTGCGGTTGTTGTTCAGGTACACCTGTTCGTCCGCCTGCTCGGAGAAGGTCGTGAGCATGGTGTTGCGCTTGGTCATGGTCTGCTGGTTGGTGATCCAGAAGGTCTTGTAACCGGCCTGTTTCATCATGCTGACCAGCGACGGCGTCGACAGGTACAGATCCGGATGCTCTTCGTCAGCGAAGGTCAGCACTTGCTGTAAGGCTTCGATGGTATACGGGCGCGGGGTGACGACGTTGTCGAACACCGCCAGTTGATCCTTGAGCTTGTCCAGTTCCGGCGTGGTGTCGCGCTGATAGCCATAAAGGCTCATGCGCTGACGGTTGGTCGATTCGCCGATTACCAGCACCAGGGTCTTCGGCTGATCGGCCGAGGCGTCCTTGAGGTTTTTCAGCGGCGGGATCTTGCTGACGTTATGCAGCATGCCCTGCATGTCGGCGAGGGTTTCCTGATAACGGTGATAGGCCACGACCATCTGCCATGGGACCGCCGGCTCGATACGGGTTTCGAATTTCTCGAAGCCTTGGGCGAAGGTGCCCATACGCATCGTTTGTTTGACCAGCGGATAACCGATTACGGCAATCAGGATGGCCATCGCCGCGACGAATGCACGGCCACGGGGCATGTACACCGGGCGCAGGCGAGTCCACAGGAAGTAAGCGAATGCGGTATGCGCGAGGAACGCCGGCACCATCCACCAGGCAAAGTACTGGGTCATGTACTCGCCGGCTTCAGAGATGTTCGACTCGAACATGATGAAGATCACGCTCTGGGAGAATTCCTGCTCATAGATGAAGAAGTAGCCCAGGCTGGCCATCGAGCAGGCCCACAGCACCACGCCGATGATGGCGGCGAGCAGTTTGGTGCGTTTGGGGAACAGCAGCATCGGCGCCAGCCAGATCGCGCTCATGACGAACGCCTGACGGAACCCGGTGAAGCCGGAGGTACCGGTCAGCTGGATCAGCAGTTGGGTGATACCCGAGAAGTACCAGAAGAATACAAACAGCCAGAGAAAACCGGCCCAGTCGAAACCTGTCGCAGTCGTTTTGCTGCGTTTGAACAATGCCATTCGGCGCTCCAGCTCACTCGTTACAACCACCGCCGGAACATCCGTGAAGCCGACGAACGGAGGCCGTACGCGAAGGTACGGCCAGAATGGGGCGGAGTATTACGAAGAGAATGTGAAAGTTTTGTTAAGCGGCGCTTTTGCCGTGGGGCATGCGGCCAGAGGGTAGCGCGTCGGGAACAGCCGCTGCCGTTCCCGAATCAGGCGGGGGATCAGGCGTGGGGATGACGCTGAACGACCGGCAAAGGTTGCGGTTGCGCACCTTGGGTCAAAAGGCGCAGCTGCGCCAGTTCCTGCTTCAACTGGTCGCGTTCGTCTTTCAACTGGCGCAATTCATCGCGACGGATTGTCACGTACAGGGTTTGTGGCGGCATTGCTGTGTGTACTGTGCCCATTGCTCACCTCGCAAATGGCGTGCATCAACTGTAGGTCGTCCCGGCTTGCGGTACAGATCTACTATCGGCGCCGATTTTGATTTCTTTTGCCTGTGAATGGAACTTTTTTATTTTTCATGGTCGGTGTGTCTTCTGCATGATTCGGGGCGTTATCAGTCTGGATCGGGCACAATGCCCGGAAACTTCATCGCAACGCTCTGGACTAACCTCCATCAGTCGCGTTGGGCTATAACCAATGACACACATTTATTTGTAGTAAGGAGCATCAGCACATGCAACTCGGGATTATTGGACTGGGCCGCATGGGCGGCAATATTGCGCGACGTCTGATGCTCAACGGTCACACCACCGTTGTTTACGACCGCAATACCGCTTTCATCGATAACCTGGTCGCCGAGGGCTCCACTGGCGTCGCCGATTTGCCGGCACTGGTTGCCGGCCTGGCCAAGCCGCGTGCGGTCTGGGTCATGCTGCCGGCCGGCGCACCCACCGAAGACACCATCAACACCCTGAGCACTCTGCTCGAAGCCGGCGACACCATCATCGACGGCGGCAACACCAACTATAAGGATGATATTCGCCGGGCCAAGACCCTGAACGAGAAGGGCCTGCACTACATCGACGTCGGCACCTCCGGCGGCGTCTGGGGCCTGGAGCGCGGCTATTGCATGATGATCGGCGGCGACGCTGAAACCGTGCAGCGCCTCGATCCGCTGTTCGCCGCACTGGCGCCGGGCATGGGTGACATCCCGCGCACCAAGGATCGCAAGTCCGACGACCACCGCGCCGAACACGGTTACATCCACGCCGGTCCTGCCGGTGCCGGGCACTTCGTAAAGATGATTCACAACGGCATCGAGTACGGCATGATGGCCGCGTTCGCCGAGGGTTTCGACATCCTCAAGACCAAGTCCAGCGAACGCCTGCCGGAAGATCAGCGCTTTGATCTGAACGTCGCCGACATCGCGGAAGTGTGGCGCCGTGGCAGCGTGGTCTCGTCGTGGTTGCTCGACCTGACCGCCGATGCACTGGCCAGCGATCCGAAACTCGACGGCTTCTCCGGCTCCGTAGCGGACAGCGGCGAAGGTCAATGGACCATCGAAGCGGCCATGGAACAAGCGGTGCCGGTCCCGGTGCTGTCGAACTCGCTGTTCTCGCGCTACCGCTCGCGCGGCCAGGGCACCTTTGGCGACAAGATTCTATCGGCCCAGCGCTTCGGCTTCGGCGGCCACGTGGAGACACCGAAGAAATGACCCATACGATCCGCAGGAAATCCAAAGCAGAACCCGCACCACCGACCACGCTGTTTCTGTTCGGTGCCCACGGCGACCTGGTCAAGCGCTTGCTGATGCCGGCGCTGTACAACCTCAGTCGCGACGGCTTGCTTGACGAAAATCTGCGGATCGTTGGCGTTGATCACAACGCCATTACCGATGAGGCCTTCGCGCAGAAGCTCGAAGACTTCATCCGCACCGAAGTGGCGGCGAAGGTCGGCAAGGGTGATCAGATGCTTGATCCGGCCTTGTGGGCCAAGCTCGCCAAAGGTATCAGCTACGTCCAGGGCGACTTCCTGGACGACAGCACTTATTCCGCGCTGGCGGCGAAAATCGCCGACAGCGGCACTGGCAATGCGGTGTTCTACCTGGCCACCGCGCCGCGTTTCTTCAGTGAAGTGGTGCGCCGACTCGGCAGCGCCGGTTTGCTTGAAGAAACCCCGGAAGCGTTCAGAAGGGTGGTAATCGAGAAGCCGTTCGGCTCCGATCTGCAAACCGCCGAAGCATTGAACGCCTGCCTGCTCAAGGTGATGTCCGAGAAGCAGATCTATCGGATCGATCATTATCTGGGCAAGGAAACCGTGCAGAACATTCTGGTCAGCCGGTTCTCCAACAGCCTGTTCGAAGCGTTCTGGAACAACCACTACATCGACCACGTACAGATCACCGCCGCCGAAACCGTCGGTGTCGAAACCCGTGGCAGTTTTTACGAACACACCGGTGCACTGCGCGACATGGTGCCCAATCACCTGTTCCAGTTGCTCGCCATGGTTGCGATGGAACCGCCGGCAGCGTTCGGCGCTGATGCAGTGCGAGGCGAGAAGGCCAAGGTTGTTGGAGCGATCCGCCCTTGGACCACTGAAGAGGCGCGGGCCAATTCGGTACGTGGCCAATACAGCGCGGGCGAGGTTGCCGGCAAGCCTCTGAACGGTTATCGCCAAGAGCCCAACGTCGCGCCCGACAGCAGCACCGAAACCTACGTCGCCCTGAAGGTGATGATCGACAACTGGCGCTGGGTCGGCGTGCCGTTCTACCTGCGCACCGGCAAACGCATGAGCGTGCGCGACACCGAGATCGTCATCTGCTTCAAACCGGCGCCGTACGCACAGTTCCGTGACACCGAAGTCGACGAGTTGCAGCCGACGTACCTGCGCATCCAGATCCAGCCAAACGAAGGCATGTGGTTCGACCTGCTGGCCAAACGGCCGGGGCCGGCGTTGAACATGGCCAACATCGAACTGGGTTTTGCTTATAAAGACTTTTTCGAGATGCAGCCGTCGACCGGTTACGAAACGTTGATCTACGACTGCCTGACCGGCGATCAGACGCTGTTTCAGCGCGCCGACAATATCGAGAATGGTTGGCGTGCGGTGCAACCGTTCCTCGACGCCTGGCAGCAGGATGCAAGTGTGCAGACCTACGCCGCCGGTGAAGACGGCCCGCAAGCTGCCGAAGACCTGCTGACTCGCGATGGTCGCGTCTGGCATGGCCTCGGATGAGTGACTTGCCGCAACAACCTATCCGTTTTCTGCTCAGTGACATGGACGGCACGTTGTTGCTGCCGGATCACACGTTGAGCCAGCGCACCATTGATGCGGTGCGTTCGTTGCGTGAGGCGGGCGTGTTGTTCAGTCTCGCCACCGGTCGACCACCGAAAGCCATGCTGCAGCAGATTGAAGCCCTGGGCGTAGATCTGCCGACAGCGGCGTTTAACGGTGGGACCATCGTCAATCCGGATGGCAGTTTGTTGGTCGCGCATTATCTGCCGGCCACCACCGCGCTGATTGCGCTGGCCACGTTTGCCGATCAGCCGGATGTGGAAATCTGGGTGTTCAGCGGCGGTGACTGGCTGCTCAAGGATCCGCACGGGCCGATGGTGCCGCGCGAGCAGCATGGTCTCGGCTATCCGCCGGTGGTGGTCGAGAGTTTCGAGCCGTATCTGGAGCGCATCGACAAGATCGTCGCGACCAGTAACAACACTGAGCTGTTGATCGAGCTTGAGGCGCGCTTGCTGCCCAAGGTCAACGGCATGGCACAGGTCTCGCGTTCGCAACCGGTGTATCTCGACGTGACCGCTCTGGAGGCCAACAAGGGCACCGCGCTGGCAACGCTGGCCGCGCATCTCGGGATCCCACTGGAACAGACAGCGGCCATCGGTGATGGCGGCAACGACCCGGCAATGTTTCATTGCGCAGGCCTGTCGATTGCGATGGGTCAGGCGGAGGAGGCTGTGAAGCGTCAGGCTGACGTGGTCACCGCGCCGAACACCGAGGATGGCGTGGCCCAGGCGATCGAGAAATACATCCTGCCTCACTGACACCACCCAAGACCAAATGTAGGAGTGAGCCTGCTCGCGATAGCAATGTATCAGTCAGCATTTCCTGGGCTGACACACCGCTATCGCGAGCAGGCTCACTCCTACAGTTTTTACGCGGTGTTTGTCAGAGCCAGTAGCTGACGGCATACCAGCCCAACAGCCCCATCACGAAGGTGTACGGCAACGCCATCCATACCATGCGCCCGTACGACAGGCGCACCAGCGGTGCAATCGCCGAAGTCAGCAGGAACAGGAACGCGGCCTGACCATTCGGTGTCGCCACGCTCGGCAGGTTCGTACCGGTGTTGATCGCAATCGCCAATGTCTCGAAATGCTCACGACTCATGTGCCCGGCGAGGAATGCCTGCTTCACTTCAGTGATGTAGATCGTCGCGACAAACACATTGTCACTGATTGCCGACAGCAGGCCGTTGGCAATAAACAACATGCCCGGTTGTTGCTCGACCGGTAGCGCCAGCACCCATTGAATCAACGGCGCAAACAGCTGTTGATCGTGAATCACCGCCACCACCGCAAAAAACACCACCAGCAACGCGGTGAACGGCATGGCGTCCTTGAATGCACTGCCCAAACGGTGCTCGTCAGTGATCCCGGTAAACGCGGTGATCAACACGATCACCATCAACCCGATCAGGCCGACTTCAGCGATGTGCAAGGCCAGGCAGCCGATCAGAATCAATGCCGCAGCGCCTTGCACCAGCAGTGCTGCGCGTTGGCGCGCCGTGCGTTCGGCATTGTCTTCGGCGGCGTAGTTGGCCAGCACGGCGCGAACATTGTCCGGCAGCAGTGTGCCGTAACCGAACCAGCGCAGTTTCTCCAGCAACACGCAGGTGACCAGACCCGCTGCCAGCACCGGCAGCGAAACCGGCGCAACCTTGGTGAAGAACTCGCCGAAGTGCCAGCCCATTTCGTGGCCGATCAACAGGTTCTGCGGTTCGCCCACCAGCGTGCACACACCGCCCAACGCCGTACCGACTGCGCCGTGCATCAACAGACTGCGCAGGAAGGCGCGGAACTGCTCCAGGTCGGCGTGATGCAGTTTCGGCAGGTTCTGGTCGTCAGCGAACTCACTGTCCTGACGCGGATCATTGCCGGACGCGACGCGGTGATAGACGGAATAAAAGCCGACCGCCGCGCTGATGATCACCGCCGTCACCGTCAGGGCATCCAGAAACGCCGAGAGAAACGCGGAAAGAAAACAGAACATCAACGCCAGCGCCGCTTTTGAACGCACGCCCAATAGCAGGCGCGAGAACAGAAACAGCAGCAGATCCTTCATGAAATAGATGCCGGCCACCATGAACATCAGCAGCAGGATCACCGGGAAGTTGTGCACCAGTTCATCGTAAAGCGCTTGCGGCGTGGTCATCTTCAGCAGCAGCGCTTCGATCAGCAGCAAGCCGCCGGGCATCAGCGGATAACACTTGAGCGCCATCGCCAGGGTGAAGATGAATTCGATCACCAGCAGCCAGCCGGCCGCGACCGGGCCAACCGTGAACAGCACCAGCGCATTGAGGATCAGAAAACCGACGATGGTCGCCTTGTACCAGCGTGGCGATTGCCCGAGAAAATTGTGCGCGAACGCCTGGGCCATTGAACCGGACATCGGTTGCTCCTTGTTTTATCGAAGCGCGCAAGTTGCCGGATGCGTTACGGAAGATCAAGTACAGTCCGTGTTTTTCAATGGTTCAGGTACCGTGCCACCATCGCCCGATAGTTACCATCCAATGAATAACCGCCAACGAGAATGGCATTATCTGCTTGCACGGCCAGTGAATTGGCCGTGTCCAGACTTCGGCCCAGCCGCGTGCGCAGCCAGCCTTTACCGTCGCCAAAACTGTGATCCAGGTCGCCATCACTCAAGTAGCGGGCGACTATAAAATCTGCTTCGATTCCACCAATGGTTGCACCGACCGCGATGATGCGGCCGTCCGCCATGCGCTGGGCGGCGCTCCATTGGCAGCCGCTGGGGCCGATTTCCAGCAGTTGTGGTTGCCCGCCGTGGTGGTGCAAGTTCGGTCGACCATTGGTGTGTACGCTGTAGGCCATGCAACGAATCGGGTCGCGACTGCTGCCGAAACAGTGCAACGCGTCGGTGGACTCAATGACCTGACTGACCTGAGCGCTTTGGCTGTGAGCCTTGAACGCCATGAATCCGTCCACGGCAAAACGCTCGTCGAGGCGGCCGTCGGGTAGGTAGCGTGCCAACAGACCCTCTTGCGGAAAGTCGATGGAGCCGGCCACCACAATCCGCCCATCCTTTTGCAGCAGCAGGCTGCTGAGCCAGGTGTTGAGCAGCAAGTGGCGAATCATCACGAAGCCGCGGCCGTTGAAGGTTTCATCGAGGCTGCCGTCGGGCTTGAGGCGAATCAGCATGCCGGCATGGTCGGCGAGTTCGAAATGATGATTGGCGATCAACAGAATATGGCCGTCGTTCTGGACGACAAAGTCGCAGGCTTCAGCGCCCGGGACGCCCGGCGGCAGCCAGGCATCGCGGCTGCCCATGGACAAGTCGCCAGGCAACCGCACCACCTGACGCCCGTTGTCACCGAAGCTCAGGTCCGGTTTGCCCTGTGCATCGAACAAGGCCAGCGCCGGCAAGGTACGATGCGCGTTTTCATAATGCAGGCCGGCGAGCAGGATGCGC
Organism: Pseudomonas crudilactis; assembly: GCF_013433315.1. GTDB lineage: Bacteria > Pseudomonadota > Gammaproteobacteria > Pseudomonadales > Pseudomonadaceae > Aquipseudomonas > Aquipseudomonas crudilactis. The sequence goes on from NZ_WXVV01000010.1 coordinate 176,361, forward strand.
CCATCGGGCAGTGCCTGGACTTTACCGGCCGTGGCTTCGAAGCCTGGAGCAAAGGTATCGATCACGCTGCCTTGCTCGCCAAAGGCCAGGTCGGCTGAGCCATCGGCGAGCATGCGGGCCAGGCCGAAACGGCTGCCGGCGGCGATGCCGACTTTGGCGGCGACGAGGATCCGCCCCTGCGCATCGAGCGCGATATTTTCCGTCAGGCTGGACACGCTGCCCGCGAAATACACTTGGGCGACGCCGATGGCGGCAAACGTCCTGTCGAGTTGACCGGCCCGATTCAACAACGTCTTCGGTAACGCCGAGAGGGCAAAAGTGTTCAGGGTGGACATGCACGCATCTCCTTGCGAGTTGACCTTTACCGGGAACCGGGTGGGTAACTGCATGAGCGGAACATTCAATCCCTGAACCGGGAGAAGTACAACTGTAAGAACTAACAGGTGGAGGGTCGCACTGTGCCAGAACAGTGTCTTTTTGAACCAATAGCAAGCCGGCCAAGCAGTTGCGCCTGAACAAGTTGCAAATAGTTGTACAAACGTAGCGGGTGTTTAAAAAGATCACAACTAAGCGAAGAGGGCGGATGACCTGAAAGTCATCCGCATCGCCCGGCTGTTAGTGTGGCATCGACCAGGATTGCAGGCTGTAACCTTCTTCGCTGAGTTCAGCGCGAGCCTGCTGCAACAGTTGTTCTAGTTGCGCTGGATCGGAGTAGGCGCTGCTCGGGATCTGTTTGCGACCGATGTGCGAGTTGGTCCGGTCGATCACGGTCAGGCTCAATTCGCCATTGCCGTCTTGTGGCGCCCAGGCCACGCACTGGAAAGGTTTGAACGCGTGGTTGGCAATCAAAAGAGCTTCGTTGATACGGAGCGGGGCGGTCATGGGGTTTTCTCTCTGTCGTGCCCAATCAAGTGATGTGCCGTCGGTTGGGCTTACCGTTCGGCTGGTACTTGTACTGATGCACCGAACCGGCAGGCAGGTCACACATGAAACAAAGAAATTTCAACTTTCTTTCATGGCGTTGCTTTGCAGGCAGGTTTTAAAAGCTCACTGAAAGGTTGAAACAGCAATTTAGTCGATAGCTAACTAACAACCTGGTTTCTTATAACGTGTTTGCTTGTACACCTATAAGCAATCGATACAAGGCCCTGTCAAAATCTTGCTAATGTTACAGTCGGGTCTGCCAAATGACTGTTTTTACAATCATTTCTAATAATTTGGCGCCAAGGAACAGTCATGAGCGAAGCGCCTGCGTTACGACGTTTATTGGTGGTCGATCCGTGCGACGACTGCCACCGCTTATTGCCCGGATTACGCGCCGTAGGTTGGGATGTTGATAGCTGTACCCTGGAAAACGCCGCCGACCGCAGTTGTGATGTGGGCTTGCTGCGATTACAGCCGTTTCACCTCGAACGTCCCGAAGCCGTCAAGGAACTGATCAGCCGCAGTGGCACCGAGTGGATCGCCGTGCTCAATCAGGAAGTCCTGCGTTTACAAAACGTCGGTGATTTCGTCTGCGAATGGTTTTTCGATTTTCACACCTTGCCGTTCGATGTTTCGCGGGTGCAGGTCACCCTCGGTCGAGCGTTCGGCATGGCGCGTTTGCGCGGGCAGGGCACGATTCACGTCGATCAGCCCGAACATGAACTGCTCGGCGACAGCAAACCCATCCGCGAACTGCGCAAGTTGCTCAGCAAACTGGCTCCGACCGAATCGCCGGTGTTGATCCGTGGCGAAAGCGGCACCGGTAAAGAGCTGGTTGCGCGCACGTTGCATCGGCAATCCCAGCGTCACAGCAAACCGTTTGTGGCAATCAACTGTGGGGCGATTCCCGAGCATTTGATCCAATCCGAGCTGTTCGGCCACGAAAAGGGCGCCTTTACCGGCGCGCATCAGCGCAAGGTCGGGCGCATTGAAGCGGCCAATGGCGGCACGTTGTTCCTCGATGAAATCGGTGATCTGCCGCTGGAGTTGCAAGCCAATCTGTTGCGCTTCCTGCAGGAGAAACACATCGAACGCGTCGGCGGCAGTCAGCCGATTCCGGTGGACGTGCGGGTGCTGGCGGCGACCCACGTCGACCTTGAGGCGGCCATCGAGAAGAAGCGTTTTCGCGAAGACCTGTATTACCGGCTCAACGTGCTGCAAGTCGTCACCGCGCCGTTGCGTGAGCGCCATGGTGATTTATCGATGCTGGCCAACCACTTTTCCCACTTCTACAGCCATGAAACCGGTCGCCGCCCGCGCAGCTTCAGCGAAGACGCGCTGATTGCCATGGGCAAACATGACTGGCCGGGCAATGTCCGGGAACTGGCCAACCGTGTACGGCGCGGATTGGTGCTGGCCGAGGGTCGGCAGATCGAGGCCCGCGATCTGGGCTTGATCAGTCAGCACTCGATCGCCACACCGATGGGCACGCTGGAAGATTACAAAACCCGCGCCGAGCGCCAGGCACTGTGCGATGTGCTGAACCGGCACAGCGACAACCTCAGTGTTGCGGCGAAAGTGCTGGGCGTATCACGGCCGACGTTCTACCGTTTGCTCCACAAGCATCAGATCCGCTAGGGCGGGGAAACGCAAAAGGCCCGTTGCGAGGTGAGCGCAACGGGCCTTTTGCGTTTCCTGATGATTAGAAGTAGTACGGGAATTTCAGACTGAAGGAAAAGTCCGGGGCATCGTCGGTCAAACCGATCGACAAGTTCGGAACAATGGTCAGGTTGTCGGTGGCCGCGATGGTCATGCCGACGTTGAAGTAACCGGCGTTGGCGTCACTGGACACCACCGATTGCCAATCGCCGCCATCCTGTTTCAGCTTGCTTTTGCGCTGCACCAGATCAGACATCGAGAACGACATACTCATCTTCTCGTTCAGCGCAAACGCAATACCGGCGCCGATCTGGAAGCTGTCGCCGATCTTTACCTTGCCCGGGTTTTTCTGGTTGACCGTCGAGCTGATGTCGTCAAACGACTCCTCCAGGTTGTGGGTGTAGGACAAGCTGCCGAACAGCACCGCCGGGTCGAACGTCTTGACCAGCGAGATCCCCGGCGTGACCGACCAGACGCCGTTGCCGGTCGGCAGGGTGTCAGGCACGAACAGGTTGGAGTTGGCGTCGGTCTGGCGCAGCTTGATCCCGAACGGATCCTTGCCGGTGGGTGCCTTGACCCGCAAGGTGACGACCGCATCCGGCGTGTTGGCTGACTCATCGAGGAACTTGTAGGCGATGCCGAAGTTGACGTCGCCAATGGTTGGATCGCGTGTCACGTCCTGCTCGGTCGTGACGTTGGACGCCCCGCCGTTACCGCCGCCGGATTGATAAGTCGAATCGCGGTAGACCACGGGCACGTTCAGGTCGAACTGCCAGCGATTGTCGAAGTTGTAGCGGCCCGTGAGGTCGAGGGTCCAGGTATCGGCCTTGATCCGGTCAAGGTTGATGTTGCCGAGAAAAATCGAGTCCAGTGCCAGGAAGCCGTTGAGGATCAACTGACGGGTGTCGTAGCGCGAGTAGGTGATACCGGTTTCGAAGCTGAATTTGCCACCGCCGAAGAAACCACTGGCTTCGTCGTACAGGTTGGACACACTTTGTGCCGGTTGCGAATCATCTGCCAGCGATTGCCCGTAAGAAGCCCCACTACCTCCGGCTGCGCCCCCCGACGCTGCTGCGGCCCCGGTGCCGGTGGCCACTTTTGGATTGCCTTTGAGATCCGACGGCGACTTGGCCAACCGTTTCGGTTGCGGCGCCGCGGGTTGATCTTCGACCTGGCGAACCCGTTGTTCGAGTACCGCCAGGGCTTTTTGTTGTACTTCGTAACGTTGCTTCAGCTCCAGAAGTTCTTGTTTCAGGACTTCCACGTCGGCGTCCGGTGCCGCTTGCAGCATTGCTGCAGGTAGAAGAGTGCTCAAACAAACAGCGGCACGCAGTGATACTGATCGATACATGAATAAGCCGTCCCTTTAAGCCCAATGATCGAGACTCAGCGTAGTTCAATATCCAATATTGCGTAGCGCCCTGAGTTGCGTCAGGTTGCAATCCAGTGCGCCGGCACTCAGGCCGTTATTGTTCAGTACGACGTTGAGTTGAGTCATGTTATTGACCACGTTGGCACTGCCGAGCAGACGGGTGTTCTGCAGCAAGCCACCCTGGGCGACCTGCTGCAGGGCCGTTCCTTGATTGCCTGAGGCCTGAATGGCCATCTGTACGCCGCCTCCGCTTGCCGAGACTGCGACGCTGCCCGCCGCATTGCTGCCGCCGATGGTTTGCCCGGCCATCAGCGCCTGCCCTTGGGTGGGCACCAGTGCTGGCGCCTGACTGGCTTCTTTAACGTTGATGGCGACGTTGTTGTAGGCGGTATTGCTGTCACCCGCAGCGCGTACGCTCTGTGTTACGCCCTGGCTGCTGTCGAGACCGGCGCCACCGGTGATCGTGCCGGTACCCGTAGGAAGAGTGCTGCCGTTGCCGTGCTCCTTGATCGTTTGCACGTAGAATTCGGGTTTAACCGTTGCTGCCTGAAGTTGCATCGAGGTGGCTGCCCCGATCAGATCGCCACTGGCGTTGCGCCAGGTACTGCTCATGACAATGCCGAAGCTGATGATCCGCCCCGGCATGACATAACGACCACGTAACTCGGACAACTCCTTGTCCTGTATTTCTATAGGTTTGAATCCTGCATTGGCATAGCCTGACGCACTCGCTGCCAGGCAGGCGGCGGCCAGCCAGTATGAGGTTTTCATTTGCTGCTCCCGGGACATCCAGCCCCATTCTTTATAATCGGCGATTAAAAGAAGTCGCTCTGTATGAACCCGAAGTCCATCAATTCAGCATCTTTGACAGGGTTGAAGCCATCCAGCTTGTTCTTGGCGGTCAGCGGTACCGGAGGGCTGCGCAAGGCGTTGGCCTTGTCGTATCCGGGACCGACGATGGCGAAAACAATGCCGTTCCAACCTTTGACAAAGTCATCATGGGTGTAGCGTTTGTGACCTAAAACCGGGTCTCCGATGTAAACCCAATCCTTGTCTGCCCGCTGCAGAACCACGAAATGCTTGTAGCCGCGAATTTCCATCAGTACCACCACCGGAATAGTGACAGCGTCGAGCTTTTCCGTTGGAATCTTGTAACCCCTGGCGCGCATGCCGATGCTTTCTATGTAGCGCTTCATGTCCAGCATGGAAAACCCTTGAGTGCGAACAAGGTCCTGGTCAGCGTTGACCAGCATGCCTTTGATGATGTGCTCCTCATCGACGTCGAGCCAATAGGCCTGGCGTAACACCGTGGCCAGTGCAGCAGCGCCGCAGCTGAAATCGGTTTTCTGTTCGACGATGTCGGCAAACTTGCGCTCACGAATGCTTTGCACGTTTTTGTAGACGAGCGTGCCACCCGGCAGGGCAGCGACGGGCATCTGGGCGGCCTGAGTCAGGCCACAGACGCAAAGCAGGGCGAGGAGGGCAGTCTTACGCATGATCGATACGCCTTTGCGGACTGAGGAAAAGCCCCGTTTCCGGGGCTTTCGTTTCGATCGCGACTACAGGCAGGCTTTGCAACCTGCAGCGATGGACAGCGAGTTGCTTTGTTGGTTACCAACACCGGCGGCGTTGTTGTAACCAGCGTTGCCGGAGAAGTTGTTACCAACGTTGGAGATGTTTGCGTTGTTGGTCACAGGGTTTTTCCAGCCGTCTGGGGTCAGCACTTGTTGTGTGGTTACACCGGCGAGACCGAAGATGCCGACAGCTTCAAAGGTCGCTTTCTGATCTTTGCTGCCGCCGTTGCCGCCATGACCACGGTCGTTGTCGCCATAACCGCCACCACCATGGCCTTTGTCGCCTTCGATGGTCGCTTTGCCAGCTGCCGCGAATGCGCCAGCAGCGGTGAAGGTGCCTCTCAGAGTATCGGTTTTATAGGTTTGAGTGCCGTTGTTGGACACAGTCAACCCAGTGGAGCTTTGGTTGGCAGCGGCAGCGGCGTTAGCTACACGACCACCGGATACAGCAATGGCCAGGTTGTTTTTCTGTTGGTTGAAGTTGCCGGCACTGTTGTTCACACCGATGTTGCCGGAACCGCCGTTACCCACGTTGTTGAGGTTGGCATTGTTGGTTGTCGAGTAGTTGGCAACCGCGTTGTTGTTGTTGACCTGAGTCGCGCTGGAAACGGACACGGCAGTGCCGAAGATGAAGCTTTCGTCGGCAGTTGCGAGTGCAGCGGCGTTGTCTTGTTGGTTGCCATCGCCGGCGGTGTTGTTCATGCCGACGTTGCCGTTGGTGCCATTGGCCGAGTCGCGAACGGAGGCATCATTTTTGGTGCCTTGGTTGCCCACCAGGTTGCCATCGCTGTTCTGCGTGTCGAGTACGGCCGCACCAGCGCCGGCGCCGATTTGCAGAAGTTGTTCCAGGGTAGGGCCTTTTGGTTCATGGTTGCCATGACCGTTGCCGTGCCCGTTACCATGATCGTCATCACGACCGCCTGCCTGTGCTGCGATTGCCATCACTGCTGCAAGTGCGAAAACCAGTGGTTTGAGAGCCATTGTAGGTTTCATGGTGTTTCTCCATCGTGCTTATTAGTTGGTTAAGTGTTGGTACTTTCTAATTGCACTGCTTTTTTTTGTTTGGGTCAGTCAGCGACCCGGATGCTCAGGGTGTTAGCCATTCGGTTCCCCACCCCGGCACTCTGGTTCACCTGGATTACCCCGCGGCTGCCGGTGAAGGCCTGGTCACTTGTCGTGACCTGGCGACTGCCGGATGAGGTACCAGTTGCTCCTGAGCTCGGTAAAAGCGCCACGTTCTGTTGTGAAAGGGCACTGTCGTCAACGCTCTGCGGGGCAGCACTGATGCTGACGCGCGTGACGTTGGCCATCTGGTTGTTGGCCCCGGCGCCCTGGTTCACACCCAGGATTCCGTTGCCATTACTGAAAGCATTGCCGCCAATGGTTGCGCTGGCATTCGTCGAAGGATTGGCGGGTGTATCGATCGCTTGGCGAACATGGGTGGTGGCGCTGGCTGAGGTGCCAATGGCGATCGCCTTGGTGTTGGTCTGTTGCATCTGGTCGCCAGCGGCCTGGTTGACGTTGTAGTTGCCGCGGTACTGAATGCCGGTGTCCTGAATGTTCGCGTTGTTCACTGAGCTGGGGTCGGCCGCCATGGCACTGGCGCAGCCGAAGAGGGCAAGCAGGAGCAGGCAACGATTCATCTTATTGGCCTCCCGCCATGCGGGTCAGCGGCGCAAGGCCTGCGCCCATGGCGCGGTTGACGGTATTGGAGATGGAACCGCCGGCGCCGCCGCCGTGGCCGCTGCTCATGCCGGGCAGGCCGTTGGGATTGGTCAGGGTGTTCATGCCGGGCAGGTTCGCCGTCGGCGTGTTGATGTTGCCGCGGATCGAAGAGCCACTGGCTACGCTGGCAAACTCGCCGTCATTGAGCTCAGTGCTGCTCATCGCTTGATTGATGCGGCCTGAAGGGTTGGCATTGACGGTAGTTGGATAGGGGTCTTTACCGCCGCTACGACCGATAGGAATCGGCTGAACGTCGCGATTGAGGACGATCACGCCATTACCTTCTGCCTGCGCGTTGAAACTGATCAACGTACTGGCTGCTGATCCGATCAGCAGAAGGCAGGTCAAACCTTTTTGGATATTCCCCACGGCTGCAATTCCTTCTTCAGTGGGCTGGCCCTAGTCAGCGTTGTGAAGGAGAGAGCGAAAGCTGTGCCGCTTTTCAAATGTTGTTTGCTTTCAGATACTTGCAGAAACCAGGCGCGCACCTGATACACACGCTGTTTCATGGCTGATACACGCATGAGCGCGCCGATCTGTCTATTGGCTGAACAAAGCTCTGGAACGAGGGTTTGCGACGATGTGTTTCAACCGTGAAACAACGGCGATGACAAAACGGTGAACAGTGTTGAGACGGGCACTTTGCACCTCACACAGTGTTTCAGGATCGGACACTTTGCCCCCAAAACAGGGGAAATCCTTGGGGAAACTGACCCGTTGACCGGGTCACTCGGCCAGCAGTTGCTCGACCGCGGCAAAGGCCTGTAGTTGGCGTTCGGCCCAATTGCCCTGAATGATCAGAAAGCGCTGATGGTGGTTTTCCAGCCAGTTTTGCGTGGACTGGTAAAACGCCAGACGCTCGTCCAGATCAGGTTGGCAGCGCTGACCGTCATCGGTCCAGTCGACCTGTTCCGGGGACAAAAGAAGGTGCAGGTCGTAATGCCGTGCCAACAGCTCGGTTTCCAGCCAGCCCGGACAGTCTGCAAACAGCGTCTGGCTCCACAGTATGTTGCTCAGCAAATGGGTGTCGAGAATCAGCAGTGACGGCTGTTGCGCCCGAGCCTCATCCTCCCGTTGCAACTGGCCCCGAGCGATATCAGGGATATCGGCCAGACACGTATCACGTGGATTGAGCTCAATGAACCGACGCACGTACTCATCCACCCGCACGCCGCCAAAGCGTTGCTGCAGGCCCGCCGCCAGCCAGCTCTTGCCGGTGGATTCGGGGCCGGTCAGAACCACAACCTTCATGGGCGCAACGCCGGGTCGGCGCGCCATTCGCGATAGCCTTGCACCGCCAGCAGGGTGAACAGCCCGTACAGCGCAGCGGTCAGGTACAGCCCTTTATAGATGAACAACCCGACAAAAATCACATCGAGAACGAACCACAGCGCCCAGCATTGCAGGCGTTTCTGTGCCATCCACAGTTGCGCAACCAGGCTGAAACCGGTGAGCGCCGCATCGAGCCACGGTTGCGCGGCATCGGTCCAGTGGGCCATGGCCGCGCCGAGCAGCAGGCTGCCAACGGCACCTGCACCGAGGCCGATCAGGATAGAACGCTGATCGAGGCGGGTGACCTCACGGCCGTCATGCATCGTCCCGGCGCGGGTCCATTGCCACCAGCCGTAGACTTGCAGCGCGGCGTAGATCACTTGCAGCAACATGTCCGAGTACAGCTTCACTTCAAAGAAGATCCAGCTATAGAGCAGCACCATGACCAGCCCGATCGGCCAGCACCACGGATTCTGTTTGACCGTCAGCCACACGGCGATCACACCGAGGGCGGCGGCAAACAGTTCAAGCCCGGACATGGAGGTTCCTTGGGGGAGAGAAAGAAGGGGCGGATTGTACTGCATTGGGCCAAACCCCTCACCCTCTCCCGGTGGGAGAGGGGGCTGACCGAGTTGGATGTTCGAGATACGCCGACCTGATCTTTCTGCGTTGAATCCATAATCGACTCGATTTTTCAGGTCGACGTATAGCTTGATACACCTCGGTCAGCCCCCTCTCCTCGGGGAGAGGGCTGGGGTGAGGGGTGGGCTCACCACAGTTACACGGGTCAGACGCGGAACTGGCGCAGGAGGCCGTTGAGTTGCTCGCTCAATTGACCAAGGCGCAGACTGGCCGCGCTCGACTGTTCGGCCGCGATCGCCGTACTGTGCGAGAGGCCGGCCGCTTGGGTGACGTTCTGATTGATGTCCTCGACCACATGCGCCTGCTGCAAGGTGGCGCTGGCAATCGACGCATTCAGACCATTGAGATTGCGCAACGCTTGGCCAATAGCATTCAGACTGGCGCCGGCCAGTCCCGCCTGTTCGATGGTCAATTGCGACGCTTTGCTGCTGTCGCCGATTACCTTCACGGCGGCTTCGGAATGGTTCTGCAAGCGTTCGATCATCGACTGGATTTCCGCAGTCGATTTCTGGGTGCGCTGCGCCAACAAGCGCACTTCGTCCGCCACCACGGCAAAGCCGCGACCTTGCTCACCGGCCCGCGCCGCTTCGATCGCTGCGTTGAGGGCGAGCAGGTTGGTCTGCTCGGCAATCGAGCGGATCACTTCCAGCACACTGCCGATCTGCGTGCTTTCGGCCGCCAGGGTGCGAATCACTTCAACCGCTTGATCAATGGTCCCGGACAGCTTGTCGATCTGTTGCAAGCTGCCATCGATATTGATCTGGCCCTGTTGCGCCTGCGCTTCGGCGTCACGCATTTCGGCGGCGGCATGCTCGGCGTTCTTCGCCACGTCCTGCACGCCATAGGTCACTTCGTTGATCGCCGTGGCCACCAGTTCCATTTGCTGCGATTGCTGCTGGCTGCGTTGCTGGGCCTGGGAGGCATCGTTGCCCAGTTCGCTGGACGACTGGCCAAGGGCACTGGCCGACACCTGCAAGTCACCGATCACCCCGCGCAGTTTGGCGGTGAACGCGTTGAAGTGATGCGCCAGTTCAGTGACTTCATCCTTGCCATGGGTATCGAGGCTACGGGTCAGGTCGCTCTCGCCACTGGCGATGTTGGCCATGGCGTTCACGGTTTCCTGTAGCGGGCGGACGATGCTGCGCGCGATCAGGATCACCAGCAACGCCATGATCAGCGCAATCGCCAGGCCGATGACCGTGGCCTTGATCACTTGGCCCTGGAACTCAGCCTGCACATCGTCGACGTAAACCCCGGAGCCGAGCACCCAGCCCCACGGTTCGAACAATTTGACGTAGGAAGTCTTGGCCACCGGCTCACTGGCGCCCGGTTTTGGCCAGCGATAGTCGACCATGCCGGCGCCCTTGGATCGGGCGATGGCAACCATTTCGTTGAACACCGCAAAGCCGTCCGGATCACGGATCGCCGACAGGTTCTGGCCTTCGAGTTTCGGGTTGGTCGGGTGCATGACCATCACGGGCGTGAGGTCGTTGATCCAGAAGTAGTCGCTCTGGTCGTAGCGCAAGCCGCGAATTGCCGTCAGCGCCTGTTTCTGCGCGGCGTCTTTGCTCAGGGTTCCGGCGGTTTCGAGGTCGTGGTAATAGGTCAGCAGGCCGCTGGCCGTCTGCACCACGTGCTGGGTTTTTTGGGCCTTGGCGTGATACAGGTCATCGTGGATCTGCTTGAGCATCAACACGCCCAAGGTCAGCAACATGACCACCGCCACAATCAAGATGAGCCACAAGCGTCGGCTGATCGACACACTGCGCAAGCTGTTCATAACGCTGTCACTCCGGATTCTTTTTCTTGTAATAAACGACCGCCAGCATCCAACCACGATTTCGTGAGCGGGCATACGCGACCCAAGTCGTATAACGCGGCAGCGCTATTAAGGCTTGTCTGTTAGGATTTCGGCCCCGCGCGTGAAAACCTGAATCCAAATTGATATTTCACGGAATTTTGACCGTTTCGTGTGGATCCTGTGCGCGCGGAATCGGTACAGCCATAACCAGCTACGCTGATCGCAGTGAACGCTAGAAAAATACTATCGGGGCATGCCGGCGCGCATCGCTCTTTGGGGGATTGATGGATCTTTGGACGGCCTTGCAGGCACTGATACTAGGAGTTGTAGAGGGGCTGACGGAGTTTTTGCCCATTTCCAGTACCGGACACCAGATCATTGTTGCCGACTTGCTGAATTTCGGCGGCGAAAGGGCCATGGCGTTCAATATCATCATCCAGCTCGGCGCGATCCTCGCGGTGGTCTGGGAGTTTCGGCGCAAGATTCTCGACGTGGTCATCGGTTTACCGACCCAGCCGAGTGCCCGGCGTTTTACCGCCAACCTGCTGATCGCTTTTGTACCGGCGGTGGTGTTGGGGGTGATCTTTGCCGACCTGATTCACCAGTACCTGTTCAACCCGATTACCGTCGCGACCGCGCTGGTGGTGGGCGGCATCATCATGTTGTGGGCGGAAAAGCGTCAGCATGAAGTGCACGCAGAAACGGTTGACGAGATCACTTGGAAAGACGCCCTTAAGGTCGGCTTCGCGCAGTGTCTGGCGATGATTCCCGGCACCTCGCGTTCCGGCTCAACGATCATTGGCGGCTTGCTGTTCGGCCTGTCGCGCAAGACCGCCACCGAGTTTTCGTTCTTTCTCGCGATGCCGACCATGGTCGGTGCGGCGGTCTACTCGGGCTACAAGTATCGCCACCTGTTTGTGCCAGCGGACTTTCCGGTGTTTGCCATCGGTTTCGTCACCGCGTTCATCTTCGCCATGATCGCCGTGCGCGGCTTGCTCAAGTTCATCGCCAGCCACAGCTACGCGGCGTTCGCCTGGTATCGGATCGTGTTTGGTCTGGTCATTCTGGCGACGTGGCAGTTTGGCTGGATCGATTGGGCGGCAGCCAAGCCATGAGTGATTCCCGTGCACGCCGGCCGGAAGGGAGGCCTTCCGGTGGCAACAACATCCAGCATCTGAAGCTGAAACTTGTGGTTCTGCTGGTCGTCTGCGCGCTGCCGCTGTTCGGCTCTGTATCGATGTGGCTGCGCGGGATCTCGCTGGTGCCGCTGACCGCTTATGGCTTGGTCAGCGTGCTGGCGTTCTTCATGTATTGGGCCGACAAACGCAAGGCGCGCGCTGATGCCTGGCGCACGCCGGAGAACATCCTGCATGCCGTCGAACTGGCTGGCGGCTGGCCGGGCGCGTTGATCGCCCAGCAGGTGTTCCGGCACAAGACGCGCAAGGTGTCGTTTCAGATTCTGTTCTGGGTGATTGTGCTGCTGCATCAGGTGTTCTGGATCGACCAGCTGTTTCTCGGCTCGAATCTGCTGGCACTGTTCTGAATACACCGCAATTCCCTATGTAGGAGCTGCCGAAGGCTGCGATCTTTTGATCTTGCTTTTAAAAGATCAAAGTCAAAAGATCGCAGCCTTCGGCAGCTCCTACACAGGGGAATCGGGTTTACAGCAATAAACCGATTTGGGTCTTTTTCGGCAACTTGCTAACCACCAGTTGATGCGAGCGCTGCAGCAACCCCAGCAACTCCTCAGCAGCCAACGGGTAGGGCGGATGCATGATGATCCACTGCGCCCGCGCCAGATACGGCGCCGGATGAATGCCCGGGCGGTCGCAATGGCCGAGAAACAGATCCTTGTCGACCTTGAATGCCAGCGAATCCCCACGCAGCCCCTGCAAGGCAAACATCTTGTTGCCGGCAATCGAAAACACTCGCACGCCACCCCATTTGTAATCTTCCCGAGCGCCCGGCAATGCCAGGCAGAACGCCGCCACGTCGGCTTCGTTCATCTTCCCTTTGCTCATAACAACCGCTCCCCACAGGCATTGAACGACTCGACCAGATGATCGATCCACGCGCGCACCGCCGGCATCACTCCGCGCCGATGCGGATACACCGCTTGCAGCCAGCCGCCGGGCAGCGACCACTCTGGCAGCAATTGCACCAGCGTGCCGTTTCTCAGTTCTTCTTCGCAGTACATCATCGGCAGCAAGGTAAATCCCTGACCGGCCAGCACGCAGGCTTTGCGCACAATAAAGTCATCGATGCCCAAGCGCGCTTCCATGTTCAACTCAAAGCTTTCACCCTGTTGATCAAGCAGGCGCACATGCACCATACGATCAGCTTCCAGAGCACCGAGCACCGGCAGATTTTTCAGGTCTTGCGGATGGTTGATCGATTGCTCCTGTACAAAACCCGGACTGGCGACCACGACCATTTGCGCCTGGCGCAAGCGCCGAGTCACCAGCAAGGGATCTTCGTCACCGTGTTCACGCACCCGCAGCGCCACATCAAAGCCTTCGCCGACCAGGTCGACCCGGCGATTGAGCAAGACGACTTCCAGCTGCACCTGAGGAAATTTTCCAAGGAACTCGCTGATGACCCACGGCAACATTTCCCGTGCCAGACCGGTAGGGCAGGAGACCCGCAGGCGGCCACGCGGCTCGCTGGACATGCTCGCCACCGCCTCATCGGCCATTTCCGCTTCCAGCAACATGGCCTGGCAGTGACGCAGATAGCGCTCACCCACCGCCGTGAGGTTGAGTTGCCGGGTGGTGCGTTGCAGCAAACGCGCGCCGAGGCGTTCTTCCAGTTCGGCAATACGCCGCGACAGCCGTGACTTGGGAATGCCCAGCAAGCGCCCGGCCGCGGCAAAACCGCCGGCCTCGACGACTTTGGCGAAATAGTAGAGATCGTTGAGGTCTTGCATCGGAAAATCCAACTGTTCTATCAGTGGGACAAACTATCGCATTTCAGGCGGCTAATCATCCATTGGTTTCTTGCGTAGGATTGTCTCCATTCCGTCGCCACCGGCGATTCCTTCCAGGAGATTCCACATGAAACTGCTGCATATCGATTCGAGCATTCTGGGCGACAATTCGGCTTCCCGTCAGTTGAGCGGCGAAGTCGTCAAAGCCTGGCAAGCCGCCGAGCCAAGCGCTGTGGTGACCTACCGTGACCTGGCCGCCGACGCCATCAGCCACTTCTCGTCGACCACGCTGGTCGCCGCCGGCACCACCGCTGAACTGCGCAACGCCGCACAGCAGCACGAAGCCGATCTGAGTGCTTCGACTTTGGCCGAATTCATCGCTGCCGACGCCGTCGTCATCGCCGCACCCATGTACAACTTCACTGTACCGACCCAACTCAAAGCGTGGATCGATCGCGTTGCGGTTGCCGGCCAGACCTTCCGCTACACCGAAGCCGGCCCTGAAGGCCTGTGCGGTGGCAAGAAAGTGGTGATCGTTTCCACCTCGGGTGGCATCCACGCTGGCCAGGCCAGCGGCATCGCTCACGAAGAATACCTGAAGCTGGTTCTGGGCTTCCTCGGCATCACCGACATCGAAATCGTCCGTGCCGAAGGCCTGGCGTATGGCGAAGAAGTACGCAACAACGCCATGACCGCTGCCCAGGCAAAAATCAGCGAGCAACTGTTCGCCGCAGCGTAAGGCTTGCGTAAAGAACAGCTGATGTTCAGGTAACACCCAAAAAACTCTGTATTCTGGTTCCGCAAGGGGCGAATACGGAGTTTTTTGTTTCTGGCTGTTACATAATCTGGCCCGGGTTATGCAGTCGAACAATCAGTGTCTGAATGCATGTCGTACCGAAGCACCGAATCCCGGCGTTTCTGGCCCGCCACGCAACGGATCTTTCGATTGAGTAACAACAGGGTGGGGCATCCCATGATGCGTCTTTGTGCAACGTTACTGATTTGCCTGCTTGGCAGCCTTAACACAGTGCATGCTGCGCCTGGGCGACACCCTGTGTGGAGCGTCGGTTATCACGAGATGACCTTCCTCGACCCCTTGGATCTGCAACCGATGCGCGCCATCGCGTTCTATCCCTCCAGCGACCGCGAACACCTGAGTCTGCTCGAAGGCTATTCGGTCGAGGCCGGCGAAGACACCAAAGTCGCCATCGGCCGCTTTCCGATGTTGATGCTCTCCCATGGCAACACCGGCACGCCGCTGGCGCTGCACGACCTCGCTACTTCGCTGGCGCGCAAAGGCTTCGTGGTGGTGGCGGTGATCCATCCCGGTGACAACTCCAAAGACCACAGCCGACTCGGCACCCTGAGCAACCTGTACGGGCGGCCGATCCAGATTTCCGAAGCGATTACCGCGACCCTTGGCGACCGCATGCTTGCGCCGTACGTCAATGCTGACCAGGTCGGGGTGATTGGTTATTCGGCGGGCGGCGAGACCGCGTTGATCCTGTCCGGGGCGCAACCGGATCTCGATCGCCTGCGTCGTTATTGCCAGGAACGTCCGGATGATCGTGATGCCTGCAACACGCAGGGTGAATTGATTGTTGATCGGGATGATCTGCAGCCGGTGGCCGATCCGCGTGTTCATGCGCTGCTGTTAATGGCGCCGCTGAGCCTCAAGTTCGGTCGTCACACCTTGGCTGACGTGCATGTGCCGGTGCTGCTCTACAGCGGTGATGGCGACAAACTGGTGGCCTTCGACAAGAACGCCGCCGCGCTGGCGCGCAAACTGCCGACAGCGCCGGATTTCAAATTGCTGGCCGGGGCAGGGCACTTCGTCTTTATGGCACCGTGCAACGAAGAGCAGATTCGCGCCATGCCGGCGTTGTGTACCGATGCTGATGGCGTGGATCGCGAGGATATCCATCGCAACCTCATATCCGAGGCCGGGCGGTTCTTCTCCCATGCCTTGGGCAAACCGACCCGGGCGGGCATGCAGACCGCAGATCAATAACCCCGCAAATCCCTGTAGGAGTGAGCCTGCTCGCGATGGCGTCATACCATTCAACATATTAGGTGGCTGACACACCGCTATCGCGAGCAGGCTCACTCCTACAGGGGATCGCGGCGAACTTCAGGAAATCGCCCGGCGCTGGAGCAGCAGAGTCAGGCCCAGTCCAATCACCGACAACAGCGCCGCACAGAAGAAAATCCACGAATACCCCAGATTCAGCGCCACCGCGCCCATCAGCGGCCCGGCAATCGCCAGCGCCAGATCGAAGAACACCGCATACGCGCCCAAACCGGATCCTCGACTGGAGCTGGGCACCTGTTTGATCGCTTCAACGCCCAGCGCCGGATACACCAGCGACAAGCCAAACCCCGCCAGTCCTGCGCCGATCAAAGCGAATGCGGTGGAGGGCGCCAGCCACAACATCACCAGGCCCACGGTTTCGATGGTCATGCAGGCGATCGCCGACTTGAAGCCACCAAAGCGACTGATCGCCGAAATAAACAGCAGCCGCGATAGAATGAAACATACGCCAAACACCGTCAGGCAATACGCCGCGCCGGTCCAGCCACGGTTGAGGTAATAAAGGGTGATAAACGTGGTCAGCGTGCCGTAGCCGATCGAGGCCAGGGTCAGGCTGGCGCCATACGGGGCGATTCGCCCGAATACCGCCCAGAACGGCAAGCGCTCGCCACGGATCACCGGCACCGACGGTTTATTGCGGATCAGCAGCAATGCGCCAGCCGCCAGCACCGCCAAGGCGATACCGAGGCTGGTGAAGCCGTAATCGGCGACCATTACCACGCCCAATGGCGCGCCGATGGCAATCGCGCCATAGGAGGCGATGCCGTTCCAGCCGATAGATTTAGCCGTGTGCTCGACACCGACCTGGCCCATGCACCAACTGATCGTGCCGACGCCAATCAGCCCCTGAGCGACGCCGAGCAGCAAGCGCCCGATAATCAGAATGATCAGGCTGGCCAGCGGCCAGTCTTGCAGCAGCGTGGAGACCAGTGTCAGCAAACCGCTGAGGACAATCCCCCACAAGCCATAAATGATCGCCCGCTTGGTCCCCACCGTATCCGACATGCGCCCGGCCATTGGCCGGCTGAGCAGGGTGGCCAGATACTGCGAGCCAATCACCAGCCCGGCAATGACTGCGCTGAAACCCAGTTGCTCGTGCACGTAACCAGGCAACACCGCGATCGGCAGACCGATGCAGAGGAAGGCAATAAAGGTATAGAAAACGATGGAGACGATCTGCAGGGTGATCGCCATGGAGCTTTGCGGTGGCTGTTGCTGCGCAGACATGAGGACTCGTTCGCGGGCGGCGGTGGGAGAGTTCGCATCATGGCTTGGGTGTCAGATAAAAGAAAGCAGGCTAACTACTTTCCCAAAAGATTGATGTCGCAGCTACTGGCGTCTTCGCGAGCAAGCTCGCTCCCACAGGGGAATGTATTTCAAATGTGGGAGCGAGCCTGCTCGCGAAGGTAGTAGCACCAGCAAATTCCTCACCCTGAATGCAAAAAGCCCTGTCACATGGGCAGGGCTTTTTAGATTGCAGCAGCTGTTTAGAACACAACGCCCTGACTACGCAGGTAGTCATCGTAAGTGCCGCTGAAGTCGGTCACGCCATCCGGGCTCAGCTCGATGATGCGCGTGGCCAGGGACGATACGAACTCACGGTCGTGGCTGACGAAGATCAGCGTGCCCGGGTAGTTTTCCAGCGCCAGGTTCAGCGCCTCGATCGATTCCATGTCCAAGTGGTTGGTCGGTTCGTCCATGATCAGCACGTTCGGCTTTTGCAGGATCAGCTTGCCGAACAGCATGCGACCTTGCTCACCACCGGAAATCACTTTGACCGACTTGAGGATCTCGTCGTTGGAGAACAGCATGCGGCCCAAAGTGCCGCGAATCATCTGCTCGCCCTGAGTCCACTGACCCATCCAGTCGAACAGCGTGACGTCGTCTTCGAAATCGTGCGCGTGGTCCTGAGCGTAGTAGCCCAGTTCTGCCGCGTCGGTCCACTTGATGCTGCCAGCGTCCGGGGTCAGCTCGTTGACCAGGGTGCGCAGCAGGGTAGTTTTACCGATACCGTTCGGGCCGATGATCGCCACGCGCTCGCCAGCTTCAACCTGGAAGCTGAAGTCTTTGAACAGTGGTTTGCCGTCGAAGCCTTTGGCCATTTTTTCGACGATGACCGCCTGGCGGTGCAGCTTCTTGTTCTGATCGAAGCGGATGAACGGGCTCACGCGGCTCGAAGGCTTGACTTCGGCCAGCTGGATCTTGTCGATTGCCTTGGCGCGGGAGGTGGCCTGCTTGGCTTTCGAGGCGTTGGCCGAGAAGCGGCTGACGAACGATTGCAGCTCGGAAATCTGTGCTTTCTTCTTGGCGTTGTCCGACAGCAGTTGCTCGCGGGACTGGGTCGCCACGGTCATGTACTCGTCGTAGTTGCCTGGGAACAGACGCAGCTCGCCGTAATCCAGGTCAGCCATGTGTGTGCACACGCTGTTCAGGAAGTGACGGTCGTGAGAGATGATGATCATCAGGCTGTTGCGCTGGGTCAGCACGTTTTCCAGCCAGCGAATGGTGTTGATGTCCAGGTGGTTGGTCGGTTCGTCGAGCAACAGCACTTCCGGATCGGAGAACAGCGCCTGCGCCAGCAATACGCGCAGTTTCCAGCCTGGCGAGACTTCGCTCATCGGGCCGAAGTGCTGCTCGATGCCGATACCCAGGCCCAGCAACAGTTCACCGGCGCGGGATTCGGCGGTGTAGCCGTCCATCTCGGCGAACTCGGTTTCCAGCTCGGCCACGGCCATGCCGTCTTCTTCGCTCATTTCCGGCAGCGAATAGATGCGGTCGCGCTCGGCCTTGACCTTCCACAGCTCTTCGTGACCCATGATCACGGTGTCGATCACGGTGAATTCTTCGTAAGCGAACTGGTCCTGGCGCAATTTACCCAGGCGCACGTTCGGCTCAAGCATGACCTGACCGCCGGACGGGTCGAGGTCACCGCCGAGGATTTTCATAAAGGTCGACTTGCCGCAACCGTTGGCGCCGATCAGGCCGTAGCGGTTGCCCGCGCCGAATTTGACCGAAACGTTTTCGAAGAGCGGCTTGGCGCCGAACTGCATCGTGATGTTAGCTGTAGAAATCAAGAGTTATTCCTGCGAAGCATTCTTAAAAAGCGAGGGTGCGGCTGGAGCGCTTGGCCCGAGTCAAAGTGCGCTGAAGCGGAGAAGTCCCGTCATCAACCAAGGGGGGCGCGTAAAGTTTGGCGGCGATTGTACTGGTCTGGCTCTTTAAACGATAGGGCGATCACGCCACGATCGCCGATTGGCATGATCACGGGACAGTTTTTCACAGATGAAGGTTCACTATCAGTTACAAACTGTGGCTAAAATGCCACCTTTCACCGAGCGTCCGGTTACGGCGCGGGCCAAGGACGTGCCATTTGTATTCAGACCACTGCATAAGACGTTGAGCCTCAGGCCGCACGGCGCGCAGTTTGTTCACTTCTGACATGTGACGATTTCCGTGAAACTCATCATTGCTGCTATTTATGTCATTTCCATTGCATACGTTCATCTGCGTGGGCGTGTGCGCCACAAGCTCGGCCGACAACTGAGTGACCATTCGACGTTTCTCGCGCCGATCAACTGCTTCCTTTATCTGTTTTCGAAGAAGCCGAACCAGCCGTACCTGGACCCAAGCGAGTTTCCTGACTTGAGCCCGTTGCAGGCGCACTGGGAAGAAATCCGCGAAGAAGGGCAGAATTTGCTGCGTGCCGGCGAGATCAAACGCTCTAACCAGTACGACGATGTCGGTTTCAACTCGTTCTTCAAAAGCGGCTGGAAGCGTTTCTATCTGAAGTGGTACGGCGAGAGCCATCCGTCGGCGATGAAGCTGTGCCCGCGCACCACCGAACTGGTGCAGAGCATCGGTTCGATCAAGGCCGCGATGTTTGCCGAGCTGCCACCGGGTTCGAAACTGGTGCGTCACCGTGACCCGTATGCAGGCTCGTATCGCTATCACCTGGGTCTGGACACGCCAAACGACGCTGGCTGCTATATCAACGTCGACGGCGAGAGCTACCACTGGCGTGACGGCGAAGCTGTGATGTTCGACGAGACGTTTATTCATTACGCCGAGAACACCACTGACAAGAACCGCATCATCCTGTTCTGCGACATCGAGCGGCCGATGAAGTACCGCTGGGCGGCGGCGTTTAACGCCTGGTTCAGCCGTACGGTGATGTCGGCTGCCGGTGCACCGAACGATGCTGGCGACCGTACTGGCGGGATCAACCGCTTGTTTACCCGGATCTACAAGATTCGCCTGCGTGGCAAAGAGCTGAAGAAACGCAATCGCAAACGTTACTACATGGAAAAGTGGGCGATCTTCGGTGGTTTGCTGGCGGTGTTCATTCTGATCTGATCAATGTAGTGAATTAACTTACGCCTTCGCGAGCAAGCTCGCTCCCACAGTGGAATTGGGTGAATGCGAATTTCGCATTCGACTCAGAACCCTGTGGGAGCGAGCTTGCTCGCGAAGACTCTCTCAAATACAACCTGTCAGTTGCCTGACGATCACTGGATTGTCATTCGCCGGAGGCTTTGTTTGCCCTCTTGGCCGGCGCTGCTTTGGTGGCGGCTTTCGCCTTCGGCTTGACCGCCGCTTTCCCACCCAGACTGCGTTTAAGCAGCTCGGTCAAGTCGATCACATCAGCGGTTTTACGCTCTTCCTCGCCACCCACCGACTCAACATCCTCGATCTTGCCTTCATGGGCCTTTTTCTCGACCAGGGCCATGATCTTGTCTTCAAATTCATCCTTGTAGTCTTCGGGTTTCCAGTCCGCGCTCATGTCCTGCACCAGCCGTTTGGCCATGTCCAGTTCACCCTTGGCCAGTTGCGGTTTGGTCACTTCGCTGCCCAGTTCCAGTTCATCGAGGCTGCGCACTTCTTGCGGCCAGCGTAACTTCACCAGCACCAAGGCAGAATCCAGCGGCATCAACGCTGCGAGGTACTGGCGCGTATGCAGCACCACGCGGGCGAGGGCGACTTTATTGGTTTTGCTCAGTGTTTCGCGCAGCAATGCGTAGACCTTGCCACCGCGCTTGTCGGGTGCCAGGTAGTAGGGCGTGTCGATGTTTTGCAGGGGAATCTGTTCGGCGTCGACGAAAGAAAAAATGTCGATGGTCTGCGTTGAAACCGGGTGCGCCGAGCGGATCTCTTCTTCGCTGAGCACCACATAGCGGCCCTTTTCATAGGCCACGCCTTTGACGATGTGCTCCTTGGTGACCTCTTTGCCGGTGACCTTGTTGACCCGTTTATAACCCACCGGATCCATGCTGCGGCTGTCGAGCCAATCGAAATCCACGCCCTGCGACGAGGTCGCCGAGACCAGTGCGACAGGGATGTGTACCAGTCCGAAACTGATCGCGCCTTTCCAGATTGCCCGAGCCATGATGCGTTCTCCGAGTGATGATCGGATGACCTGCGGCTGTGGCTGAAAGTTTCCCCGAGATGCGCGGGTTTCCAGGGACTCGGTCAAGCCGTGTTACATGTTGTTTAAGGCTTGTGGGTTAACAAATCCGAACCCTGGGCGTAGCGTGGACTCGAAGGCTCTATCCTTGGCCCATCGAGAGGCAGCGTCATGAACCGCATTCTGCTTGGCATCGTCGTCCTGACCCTCAGTGGCGGTCTGGTTCATGCCGACGTCCTGTTGGCGCAAAGCCCGACGGGTAACAGCAACAACCCTTACAACAGCCCGATTCGCCGGGCCAACCCCAACAGCATGCAGGGTACCCAGCCCAGCGCTCCACCCATTCGCGGCCCGAACACTGTACCGACGCCGCGTCAGCCTACGGTCGAGAACCGGGGCATTGGCAACGGCCAGCCGATCCGCTCGGTGCCGAGCACGCCACCCACGTTCATTCCAAACCCACCTTCGCGCAGCGGAGGCAGCAACCGTTGAGCGGCAGAACTGAAGTTTTGCCGGCCATTCAAACGAACAAAAGGAATCGTGCATGTTGCGTAAAACCCTTCTAGCCACACTGTGTGCCGGCGCGCTGCTCAGTGCTCCGGCTTTTGCCGCCGCGCCCAAAGAGCTGCAAAGCGAACAGGGCACCCTCGAAGTCACGACCATCACCGCAGGCCTTGAGCATCCGTGGGCGCTGGCGTTTCTGCCGGACCGCCAAGGCATGCTGGTGACCGAACGGCCCGGCAATCTGCGCGTGGTCGCGGCCGACGGCACACTGTCGGCGCCGATCTCCGGCGTGCCGCAGGTCTGGGCCAAAGGGCAGGGCGGGTTGCTGGATGTCGTGCTGTCGCCGGACTTCAAAGAGGATCGTCTGGTCTATCTCTCCTATGCCGAAGGTGGTGGAGCCGGCGACAAGGCCGGTACCGCCGTCGGGCGCGGGCGGCTCACGGATGACTTGAAGACACTGAAGGATTTCAACGTGATCTTCCGTCAGGAACCGAAGCTTTCAGTCGGCAATCATTTCGGCTCGCGGCTGGTGTTCGATCGCGACGGCTATCTGTTCATCACCTTGGGTGAGAACAATGACCGGCCAACGGCGCAGGATCTCGACAAGCTGCAAGGCAAGGTCGTGCGCATTTATCCGGACGGTAAAGTGCCGGAGGACAACCCCTTTGTCGGCCAGTCCGGCGTTCGTCCCGAGATCTGGGCATACGGCCTGCGCAACCCGCAGGGCGCGGCGCTCAACCCATGGACCGGTACATTGTGGGAGAACGAGCACGGCCCGCGCGGTGGCGATGAGGTGAACATCATCGAACGCGGCAAGAATTACGGCTGGCCACTGGCGACCCATGGAATCAATTACTCGATGCAGCCGATTCCGGAAGCTCAGGGTAAAACGGCCGAAGGCACTGTGGCGCCGCACCATGTCTGGGAGAAATCTCCGGGCGTTACCGGCATGGCGTTTTACGATGCCGATCGCTTTAAACCGTGGCAGCACAATGCGTTCATCGGAGCGCTGGTGACTCAGGAATTGATCCGCTTGCAGTTCGATGGCGACAAGGTGGTGCACGAGGAGCGCTTGCTCGGCGAGCTCAAGCAGCGCATTCGCGATGTGCGGCAAGGGCCGGACGGCTATTTGTATGTGCTGACGGATGAAGAGAAGGGCTCGCTGTACAAGATCGGTCTGAAGCCTGCACCTTGACGGGTATTCCCCTGCAGGAGCTGCCGCAGCCTGCGGCAGCTCCTGCATGTGGAGGCTTACGTTTCGCGGGAATACAAAATCACCGCCGCGCGTAACTTTCCCCGGCCAAACCGGCACATTTTCTCGAATTCCCCATGGCTGACCGGCACATGCTGGCAGTCCATAGACTGTCGATGCTGGCTGTGGTCAACATCCGGGTCGTGCAGGTAAACGAAATCTTCGTCGCAATCGGTCACCACCACCCAATGCGGCGATTTGGAACGGGTCAGCCGATAGCTGCTGATCAACACCAGCGGCTGCCCGCCGGCAGCGAGCAAGCGCGGCAGATCCAGCGCCACACCGATCACGCACTCGACATCGGTGTCCTGCAATTGCGCTGTGAACTCGTCGTGCACCAAACGCATGACGTCTTTTTTATGCGTATCACGCACACCGTCGAGGAACAGCGGCCCAGCCAGACTCAACTGCAAGCACACCTTGAAGCCCCGACGCCACGCCGCCAACGCCAATCCCTGCGGGCTGCAACCGCCATGGCCGGAGGTCATGAACACCGTGGTCGCTTCACGCCAGACCTGCAATTCTTCACGTCGCTCCAGTAGCCGCTCTGATTGCAGTGCGCCCATGGCCATCAACAGACATGCCGGGCCACAGGTGAAGTCGGTGGTTTGCGGGTAGTAAGGCACCTTGATGTTGCGCGAGTCGCGGTGTTGGAGAATGCGTTTCTCCAGGCGCAGCGCATCGGCGTGGTCTTCGTAGTAATCGTGGATCAGCGCAAAGCGCCGGTAGCCGTTGCGCTCATACAGCGCAATTGCGGCAGGGTTGTCGGTGCGCACCTCCAGGCGCAGGTACGCGCAGTCGTGCTCCAGCGCCAGCGCTTCAATACGTTGCAGCAATTGTTTGCTCAGGCCGGTGCCGCGCGCCTCGACGGCTAGCGCAATGGAATACAGCCGCGCAAGCGAGGTGCCGCGATGAAACAACACCAGTGCGTAGCCCAGCAGTCGACCGTCGCACTCCGCCACCAGCAACCGCCCGTGAGCGCGGGTGATCATCCATTGAAAGCTGCGACTGGTGAGCCGATCCGTGGTGAAACACTGCATTTCCAGTGCCAGCAGCGCCGGCAAGTCTTCAACTACCGCCAAACGAAAAACAGCCTTCATATGACCACCGTAAAAGTTGCGTAACGAAACGAGACTTTCGAAAAACTTCGTGCTTAATAGAAAAGGTCTTGTTCTCCAACGGATCAATCTCTATGTCAGCGGTACAGGGTCATTGGCGCGAAGTATCCGAGCAAAGTTTGCCGGCAGCAACTTATTTAAATTCAGCGATTAAAGCCTCCAGTCAAGTGTTGATTATCGTCGAGCGCAAGGAGGACTGGGCTTCATACTTCCCCAGCGAAGACATCCTGACAGCTCAGGAATACCTTGAGCACAGCTGTGGCAGCGAGCCTGGCAAGCGTGTGCAGGTGATCAATCTGTGCCGTAGCTACAAGTATCTGGGCCACGGCTACTACTGCTCGTTGTTGGCCGAAGCCCGGGGGCACAAGGTGATTCCGTCGGTGCGTACCATCAGCGAGCTGACGAAAAAATCACTCTACGGCCTGGCACTGGACGATCTCGATAAAACCCTGGAGAAAGCCCTCAGTCATCATCTCTACAGTGATACCGAAGGTTTTACTCTGACCTTGTATTTTGGCCGAACACATATCGAGCCCTTACAGGATCTGGCGCGGCAGTTGTTTGAAGTGTTTCCCTGTCCGATTCTGTTAGTTGAGTTTCGCCGAACTAACGGTTGGCACATCGAAGGTATAAAGTCCGGCGCCTTGCACAAGTTGCGCGATGATCAGGAAGATCAGTTTGCCAACGCGCTGGACGGTTTCAGCCGTAAAGTCTGGCGAGTGCCGCGCTCGCCGCAAGTGGCGCGTTACGACCTGGCGATACTGCACGATCCACAAGAAGCTTTGCCGCCATCCAACGCCAAGGCACTGGCAAATTTCGTCCGGGTCGGCAAGGGCATGGGTATCGACGTCGAACTGATTGAGCGCAAGGATTACGCACGTCTGGCCGAGTACGACGGTTTGCTGATCCGCGAAACCACCAGTGTCGACAATCACACCTATCGGTTTGCCAAGAAAGCCGAGAGCGAAGGATTGGTGGTGATGGATGACCCGACGTCGATTCTGCGCTGCACCAACAAGGTCTATCTGACCGATCTGCTCAACAGCCATCAACTGGGTATGCCCGCCACCGAAATTCTCTACAAGGAGCGACCCGAAGACTTCGAACGGGTCGGCGAGCGGCTTGGCTTTCCGCTGGTGCTGAAGATTCCCGATGGCTGTTTTTCCCGTGGGGTGATCAAGGTCGAAAGTCAGCAGGCGCTGCTCGAAGCCACCGCCGAATTGTTTGAACACTCGGTATTGCTGCTGGCTCAGGAGTTTTTCTACACCGAGTACGACTGGCGCATCGGCGTGCTCAACCGTAAACCGATCTTCGCCTGCCAATACTTCATGTCCAAGGGCCACTGGCAAATCTACAACCACAAAGCCAAGGGCCAGGACGTCAACGGCGAATGCCGGACCATGGCGATCCACGAGGCGCCGCGCGCGGTGGTGGAATTGGCGGTGAAGACCGCTAACCTGATCGGTGACGGCCTCTACGGTGTCGATCTGAAACAGGCCGGCGACAAAGTGGTGGTGATCGAAGTCAACGACAACCCCAACCTCGACGCTGGCATTGAAGACGCGTATTTGCACGACGACCTGTATTCACTGGTGCTGGAGGAGTTCGTGCGCCGCCTGGAACTCAAGCGTCGCGGTCAGGCCTGGTGACGCGCCGATGATCAACAGCTTCGCACTGAGCCACGGCGCCCTGCAGCGGGTCGAGCGACTGGACGCCGAGGTGATGCTGTTCAGCAATCCCAATGCTGCCGAGCGCGACTTGCTGCACAGTCATTTCAAGGTCGATGAGCATGCACTGGCGTCAGCGCTGGACCCGGACGAGGTGTCGCGCATCGAGTTCCATCCCGACCATCTGTTCCTGATCTGGAAGCGCCCGGAAAACTATTCCGGCGGTGGCAGTCTGGCATTTGAAGTGTCGTCCTGCGGATTGCTGTTCGCGCCGGGACAACTACTGGTGATCGCCACCGACGACACGCCGCTGCACGGCCTCGGCACCCGCCAGCCGTTGAACACGCCGCTGGATGTGTTGCTTGATCTGCTGTTCAACAACATCCACCACTACCTCGGCCATCTGAAGGTGATCAAACTGGTCGCCCGCGAGTTGCAGCAGAAATTCAACGCCTCGATGCAGAACCAGCACTTGGTGCAGATGTTCAACCTCAGCGAAAGCCTGATCTATTACATCAACGCGCTGCACAGCAACGGCGCGGTCCTGACGCGCCTGCGCAATCATGCCGAGAAGCAGCACTTCGGCAGCGAAGCGATCGGTTTGATCGACGACCTGATCATCGAAAACAACCAGTGCTACAAGCAGGCGGAGATCTACTCCACAGTGTTTTCCGGACTGATCGATGCGCGCGGCAATCTGATGAACAACAGCATGAACAACCTGCTGCGCAAACTGACCTTGATCAACGTGGTGTTTCTGCCGTTGAACCTGATTGCCAGTATTGGTGGCATGTCGGAGTTCAGCATGATGACGGCGGGGACACCGTGGTGGGTTTCGTACCCGGTGTTTCTGGCGGCGATGTTGTTGGGGGCGGGGGGGATGTTGTTTGGGCTGCGGCGTTTGGCCAGATGAATTGGGTTGTTTGATCCGGCCTCTTCGCGAGCAAGCTCGCTCCCACAGGGGGAATGCATTTCAAAAGGGTGGGAGCGAGCTTGCTCGCGAAGGGGCCGGCGCAGGCAAAGTAAAACTCAGGACAGTCCCGCATTTGGCCGAACCGCCACTGTGATGCCTTGTTATAGTTCGGGCCTCATTTTCAGCCCGGTAAAGGATCACTGCCATGACTCAATACTCCGCCTTCAGCGTCGAACTGGCCGACAACATCGCCCATGTGCAGATCAATCGTCCGGAAAAGATCAACTCGATGAACGCGGCGTTCTGGAGCGAGATCGTCGAGATCTTCCAGTGGATCGACGACACCGACGAAGTGCGCGTGGTGGTGCTCAGCGGCAACGGTAAACACTTTTCCTCCGGCATCGACCTGATGATGCTGGCCGGCGTCGCCAATGAATTGGGCAAAGACGTTGGCCGCAACGCGCGCCTGCTGCGTAAAAAAATTCTGACCCTGCAAACCTCGTTCAACGCCGTCGACAACTGCCGCAAACCGGTCATCGCCGCCATTCAAGGTTATTGCCTGGGCGGCGCCATCGATCTGATCGCCGCGTGCGATATGCGTTACGCCGCCGAAGACGCGCAATTCTCGATCAAGGAAATCGATATCGGCATGGCCGCCGATGTTGGCACTTTGCAACGGTTGCCACGGATCATCGGTGACGGCATGCTGCGTGAACTGGCTTACACCGGTCGCACTTTTGGCGCTGACGAGGCACGCAACATTGGCCTGGTCAATCGCGTCTACAGCGACAAGGACGCGCTGCTCGAAGGCGTGTTGGACATCGCTCGCGAGATCGCTTCGAAATCGCCGATCGCGGTTACCGGCACCAAGGAAATGATCAGCTACATGCGCGACCATCGCATCGACGACGGTCTCGAATACGTTGCCACCTGGAACGCCGCCATGTTGCAATCCACCGACTTGCGCGTGGCCATGGCCGCCCATATGAGCAAACAGAAACCCGAATTTCTGGACTGAGAAACCATGACATCTCGCTGGACCACTGCAGTACTGGACACCGATCAACCCGGCGGCTGGGCCGTGGCGCGCAGCCCGGACGGTTTTCTGTTCGATGACAACGGCGCGCTGTTCCCACGGGAATGGCTCAAGCGTCAGGACTTGTCGATCCTCGCCGAGCACGGCATCGGCCATCTCGATGGCGAGCCGGTGTACCTATTGGAGTTGCGCAGTGCCAGTGAGGTGCCGGGTTGCAACTGGAAAGGCCTGCGGGCGTTCATGCTCGATGGCGATCACACCATTTATAAAGTGCTCGGTTACGCCGCGCAGATCGGCACGTGGGCCCGCGAACATCGCTTCTGCGGTAATTGCGGCCAGGCGATGACGCAAGTACCGCGTGAGCGGGCGATGTATTGCCAGCCGTGCGATCTGCGCAGTTATCCGCGCATTTCACCGAGCATGATCGTGCTGATCACCCGCGGCGACGAGATTCTGCTGGCGCGCTCGCCGCGTTTCGTCTCCGGGGTTTACAGCACGCTGGCCGGGTTTGCCGAACCGGGCGAGTCGGCCGAGGATTGCCTGATTCGTGAAGTGCGTGAAGAAGTGCAGATCGAGGTGCAGAACATTCAGTACCTAGGCAGCCAGTGCTGGCCGTTCCCGCATTCGATGATGCTCGGCTTCCATGCCGAATACGCCGGTGGCGAGATTGTCTGTCAGGAAGACGAGATCGAAGACGCCCAGTGGTTCAATGTGCACGACCTGCCGCCGTTGCCGGCGTCAAAGTCGATAGCCCGTTACCTGATCGACGTCTACGTGGCGCGGCGTTTAGGCCACGCTGAACCAGTGCTGCCAGGCTAAACGCACGGTCAAACCCAGCACCACGGTGATGAACACCGGGCGAATGAACTTGGCGCCGCCGCTGATCGCGGTGCGCGCGCCAAAGAACGCGCCGACCATCACCGACAAGCCCATGCTCAGGCCGATGATCCAGTCCACCTGCCCGGAAAACACGAACACCGACAGCGCCGCAATGTTGCTGACGAAGTTCATGCTGCGCGCCACGCCGCTGGCCTTGACCAAGTCGATCGGGTAGAGCAGCAGGCTGCTCACCGTCCAGAACGCGCCTGTGCCGGGCCCGGCTACGCCGTCATAGAAACCGAGGCTGAAGCCTTGGGTCGATTGCCATTTCTTTTTGATTGGGGCGTCGCTGTCCAGCGGTGCTTTTGGCGTGCCGCCGAACAACAGGTACAGACCGCAGGCGAAGACGATGACCGGGAGCATCTTGTTCAGCCATTCGGCCGGCAGGTAATGGGCGACGATGGCGCCTGCGAGCGCGCCTACAAGGGTACCGACAATCGCGTGGGTCCATTGGCGCGGGTGGAACAGCTTGCGTTTGTAGAAGGTGAAACTGGCGGTGGCCGAGCCGAACGTCGAACTCAACTTGTTGGTGCCGAGCACCAGATGCGGCGGCAGGCCAGCCGTCAGCAGTGCAGGCGTGGTCAACAGACCGCCACCGCCAGCGATGGCGTCGATGAAACCGGCAATGAAAGCGACTAAGGCCAGAATGGCGAGGGTGGTGAGGTCAACGCTGAGTTCGAAGGGCATGGAATCGGCTTATTCGGCAGGGCGCAGATTTGGCTGCGGGGAGGGCGGTCATGTTACCTGTATCCAACTGTTGCGGCGACCCGGTTGACGCCTTCGCGAGCAAGCTCGCTCCCACAGTTTTTTGGGGTGTTCACAAAATCAATATCACTACAAATCCCCTGTGGGAGCGAGCTTGCTCGCGAAGGCGGCTTCCCAGCCAGTCCAAAATCTACTGTTGCCTACTCAACATCCAGCCAACAAATCTCACTTAAAAAGACACCTGAATAACAGGAAAACCCAACAAAACCAGGCATTCCAACCCTGGCACGCTTGCTGCTCTACCACTCCCATCTCCGCAAATGTCCCGAGGACACGCCAATGAGTCAGCAAGCCGTTAAATTTGCATACTGGGTGCCGAACGTCAGCGGTGGGCTGGTGGTCAGCAAGATCGAGCAGCGCACCGATTGGGGCATCGACTACAACCGCAAACTGGCACAGATCGCCGAAGCGGCCGGGTTCGAATACGCGCTGACGCAGATCCGCTTCACCGCCGGCTACGGTGCCGAGTTTCAGCATGAGTCAGTCGCGTTCAGCCACGCATTGCTCGCGGCCACCAGCAAACTCAAGGTAATCGCAGCGATCCTCCCCGGCCCATGGCAACCGGCGCTGGCCGCCAAGCAACTGGCGACCATCGATCAACTCACCAACGGCCGTATCGCGGTGAACATCGTCAGCGGCTGGTTCAAAGGCGAATTCCAGGCCATCGGCGAGCATTGGCTGGAGCACGACGAGCGTTATCGCCGTTCCGAAGAGTTCATTCGTTCATTGCGCGGTGTGTGGAGTCAGGACAACTTCACCTTTCGCGGCGACTTCTACCGTTTCGACAATTACAGCCTGAAACCGAAACCCTTGGGCCGTCCGGAGATCTTTCAGGGCGGCAGTTCCCGTGCGGCACGGGATATGGCGGCGCGGGTTTCGGACTGGTATTTCACCAATGGCAACAGCGTCGAGGGGATCAAGGCGCAGGTCGACGATATTCGTGCCAAAGCAGCGGCAAATAATCATTCGGTGAAGATTGGCGTGAATGCCTTTGTCATCGCCCGCGACACCGAAGAAGAGGCAAGGGCCGTACTCGCGCAGATCATCGATCAGGCTGACCCGGAAGCCGTGAACGCCTTCGGCGATGCAGCGAAGCAGGCGGGCCGGGCATCGCCGGAGGGTGAGGGCAACTGGGCGAAATCGACGTTTGAGGATCTGGTGCAGTACAACGATGGCTTCAAGACCAATCTGATTGGTACGCCATTGCAGATTGCCGAGCGGATTGTGGCTTTGAAGGCGGTGGGGGTGGATCTGGTGCTGGCGGGGTTCCTGCACTTTCAGGAAGAGGTCGAATATTTCGGGCGGCGAGTGTTGCCGCTCGTTCGCGAACTGGAGGCCGAAAAGACCGCCGCTGTCGCCTGAACCCTATGCAAAACCTGTGGGAGCGAGCTTGCTCGCGAAGGCGTCCTTTCAGTAAATATTTTGATTACTGATACACCGCATTCGCGAGCAAGCTCGCTCCCACATTAGATCTACGGGGTCTTAGAGACCGAGGTCGGACAGGCCTGGATGATCATCCGGGCGTCGACCCAGCGGCCAGTGGAACTTGCGTTCGCTTTCCTTGATCGGCATGTCGTTGATGCACGCGTAGCGCTGGAACATCAGGCCTTGCTCATCGAATTCCCAGTTTTCGTTGCCGTAGGAGCGGAACCAGTTGCCCGAATCATCGTGCCATTCATAGGCGTAACGCACGGCGATGCGGGTGTCGGAGTAGGCCCACAGTTCCTTGATCAAACGGTAATCCAGTTCCTTCGCCCATTTACGGGTCAGAAACGCCTTCGCCTCTTCGCGGTTGTTGGCGAATTCGGCGCGGTTGCGCCATTGGGTGTCGAGTGTGTAAGCCAGCGATACCCGTTCCGGGTCGCGGGAGTTCCAGCCATCCTCGGCCAGACGAACTTTTTCGATGGCCGATTCACGGTTGAAGGGCGGCAATGGCGGACGTACCTGGGCTGCAGTAGACATGTTCAGTCTCCCGATCTAATTAATAATTGAACAACAAGTCCGGCTTATTAAGGCGTTACAGGTCCAATAACTTTCGCGCCATGCATTGCGCATTATCGGCGGCACTGTGATCACCCATCACAAGCGCTACGGTAATGGCACCGTCAATCAGGATCAGCAGCTGTCTGGCCAGCAGTTGCGGATCCTCGGCGCCATGTTCGGTACACAGCTCGCACACGTAGTCGAGCAGCTTCTGTTTGTGTTCTTTGGCGACCAGACGCACCGGGTCCTGCGGATCGCCGGTCTCGCCGCTGGTGTTGATGAACGCGCAGCCGCGAAAACCTTCCGAGGCGAACCAGCTCTTGAGCACGGTAAACAGGTTGAGCAGGCGATCGGCCGGGGTTTCGGCTTGATCGACCGCGCTTCGGTACCAGTGCATCCAGCGCACGTCGCGGCGTTGCAGGGCGGCAACGGTCAAGGCGTCCTTGTCGGCAAAGTAACGGTAAATACTTTTTCTGGAGACGCCGGCGGTTTTCACCAGAAGATCCATGCTGGTGGCAGCGATGCCACTTTTATAGATCAGCTTTTCGGTGACATCCAGAATGATGTCGCGTGTGTCGTTGCTAGTGATTTCGTTCATGTGACGAACAGTAGAACGATTGTTCTCCTTTGGCAATGGTTTTTTAGGATCAAAAGATCGCAGCCTTCGGCAGCTCCTACATTGGCCCGTGTAGGAGCTGCCGAAGGCTGCGATCTTTTGATCTCTTTACGGGCACTAACAAGACCCGAAGGATGCGATGGTGTAAGCTCTCGGGTTCTTCGGATTCGACCCATTGCGAGCCCTATGCCGTTGCTTTTCAAACGCTCCTTGCTGCCCAAATTGCGCAGCTTCCCGCTGACCGCCGAGGCCGTGACCATTCTGTCCGGCGCCGCTGAATTTCGTCGTTGCCTGCTCGAGAAAATCGCCGCAGCGACCCAGCGTATCTACATCGTTGCGCTGTATCTGCAGCAAGACGAAGCCGGTCAGGAAATCCTCGATGCCTTGCACGCCGCCAAGCTCAAGCGTCCCGAGCTGGAAATTGCCGTGGTCGTCGATTGGTTGCGCGCCCAGCGTGGACTGATCGGTGCCGGCAAGCAGCCGGGCAACTCGGCGTGGTATCAGGAAATGACCCGCACGCACCAGAGCGAAGTGCCGGTGTACGGCGTGCCGGTGCAGACCCGTGAACTGTTCGGCGTGCTGCATCTGAAGGGCTTCGTGATTGACGATTGCGTGGTTTACAGCGGCGCGAGCCTGAACAACGTTTACCTGCACAAGTTCGACAAGTACCGCTTCGACCGCTACCACGTCCTGCAAAGCCACGAACTGGCGGATTCGATGCATCACCTGGTCAAGCACGGCCTGATCGAGTCAAAAGCAGTGCACCGCCTCGATCTGCCGAATCTGCCGACCACGCGCAGCCTGCGCAACGACATCGGCGATCTGCGCAGCCGCTTGAAATATGCCACTTACGACACGGCCACGGGCAGCACCGCCCGAGACGGCTTGTCCGTTACCCCGTTGCTCGGCGTCGGCAAGAACAACCCGTTGAACCGGGCGATTCTTGAGTTGATCGCCAGCGCGCAAAAACAGCTGACCATCTGCACGCCGTACTTCAACCTGCCGCTGGGCGTGATCCGTGAGGTCAACCGTGCGTTGGCCCGTGGCGTGAAGATCGACATCGTGGTCGGCGACAAGACTGCCAACGACTTCTATATCCCGCCGAGCGAACCATTCAAGGTGATTGCGGCGTTGCCGTATCTGTACGAGATCAGCCTGCGCCGCTTTGCCAAACGGCATCAGCGCAACATCGACAGCGGCCAGTTGAACCTGCACCTGTGGCGTGATGGCGACAACACCTATCACCTCAAGGGCATGTGGGTCGATCAGCGTTATACGTTGCTGACTGGCAACAACCTCAATCCTCGGGCATTTCGCCTGGATCTGGAAAACGCGTTGCTGATTGATGACCCGAAAGGCGAGTGGCTGGCGCCTCGGGCGAAGGAGCTGGAAGAAATCTTCCGCCACACCACACGGATCGAGAATTTCCAGAGTCTGGAGACGCTGCCAGAATACCCGGCCGGGGTGGCCAAGTTTCTCAAGCGCGTGAGTCGGGTGCGGATTGAGCGGTTGCTCTACCGGATTCTCTAAAATCGAAATTATCTAGCGCGGCTGATAAAGCCTTCGCGAGCAAGCTCGCTCCCACAGGGGGAATGCATTCCAGATGTGGGAGCTAGCTCACTCCCACAGGGAAATGCAGTTCAAAATGTGGGAGCGAGCTTGCTCGCGAAGGGGCCCGCTTAGACGCTAAATAAACTTAATTCAGACCCAGTTTGCCACGCAACGTGGACAAATCTTCAGCCAGTGTATTCACCGGCCCCACCAGCGCTTTTCTGTCGTTATCCTTCACCTTGTCATAGGTTTCAAAGCCGCCATCCTTGGTCTTGTACTTGGCCAGAATCTTGTCCACGGTGGCAAAGTTCTTGTCGACTTTCGCTACGAAGGCCTTGTCCTGCTTCTCGATCTGCGGACGGAACAGGTCGACGATTTTCTTCGCACCGTCGATGTTGCCCTGGAAGTCATACAGGTCGGTGTGGCTGTAGCGATCCTCCTCACCAGAGATCTTGGTGGCGGCCACTTCTTCCAGCAGCGCAGCCGCACCACCGACGACTTTCTCAGGCGGGAAGGTCAGGCCAGCCACGCGGGTCTGCAGGTCTTTGACGTCGCTGTTGAGCTTGTCTGCCAGCTCGTTCAGGCCTGCGGTGCTTTTCTCCGAGAACAGCGTGTATTCGATGCGGTGGAAACCGGTGAAGTCTTCAGCCTTCACGCCTTTCTCGTGGTCGTCGACACGGGAGTCGATGGACGCATCGAGGTCACTGAACAGCTCGGCAATCGGCTCGATCGACTCGTAGTAAACGCGGGTCGGTGCGTAGAGCTTTTGCGCGGTGGCGAGGTCGCCTTTTTTCACCGCATCGGTGAACTGCTGGGTGTGGCTGCCCAGTTCATCGAGTTGTTCGGTGACGTAAATCTTGTAGTCCGACACCGGCCCGACCAGATCCAGCGGTGCTGTCGCGGCAAACGCCGACAGCGGGGTGTTGAGCAAACCAAGGGTCAGCAATAACGCGAGTGGCGTCTTTTTCATGGGGGCGGCTCCAGTTGGGATGTTGTTTTAGGCAGCAGTTTTCGGTTGTGTAGCGTTGAGCAACGAGCGACCGATGAAGTCCTTGTCGCCCGTGACACCCGGCAGGGTGAAGAAGTAGCCGCCGCCGACCGGTTTGAGGTATTCCTCAAGGGGCTCGCCGTTAAGGCGGGTCTGCACGGTGATAAAGCCTTTTTCCAGATCGGCCTGGTAACAGATGAACAGCAGGCCCATGTCGAGCTGGCCGTTCTTGTTGACGCCGTTGGAATAGTTGAATGGCCGGCGCAGGATCAGGTTGGCCTGAGTCGCGGCCGTGCGCGGGTTGGCCAGACGAATGTGCGCGTCGAGTTTGGTCAGCTTGCCTTCCGGATCCTTGTGATAATCCGGCACTTCGCTTTCATGTTTGCCACCGATAGGCGCGCCGGTGGTTTTCACCCGACCGAGGATGCTTTCCTGTTCCTGCAACGGCGTGCGGTCCCAACGTTCGACGAAGTTGCGGATGATCCGCACCGCTTGATAGCTGCCGTGCGCCGCCCAGGCCGGTTCGTCACTGCCAGGTTGCACCCAGACGATGCTGTCCATGGCTTTGCCATCGTTGGAGTCAGGGTTGGCCGAACCGTCGCGGAAGCCGAGGAAGTTACGCGCCGATTGTGCCGGCACCCCTGGTTTCGCAGGGGCTTGCGGCGGCACGCTGCCTTCCTGTTTCCAGCGCACCAGCAGCAGATCCGGAAGGTTTTTGACGATGTCGCGCAGGGCGTGAATGTTGGTGTCGGCGGTGTTCGAGCAGAACTGCAGGCTCAGGTCGCCGTGGCAGCAATCGGCTTCCAGCGCATCGTTGGGGAAACCGACCATGCGCATCAGTCGTCTGGGTTTTGCATCGGCCAGACCGAAGCGTTCGTCGAACAGCGACTCACCGACGGAAACGGTGATGGTCAGGTTATCCGGCGTGACGTTCGGGCCGAGAATCCCGGAATCCGGCGGCGGCAGTTTCGGATCGATCTGCGCCACCGGGCCGCCCTTCATCAGAAACGCAATGCGCTCGTTGAGCGTGCGGAACAGCCGCTCCAGATCTTCACGATCACTGGCCAACACATCGAACGAGACGAGCATGCCCGACGCCGGACGCGGGGTGACGATGCCGGTCTGGTGCACGCCGTGGAAATCGTGGCGGTCTTCAGTCTTGTCGCTGCTCGGTGCTTCGGTGACTTGTGCTGGCGCGGCAGCCATGGCCGGGCAGCTCAGGGCGGAACCGGCGAGGGCGACACCCGCGGCGCCCATACCCATCAGGACGCGGCGACGTTGCAGGTTGAGGTTTTCTGAATCTTTCATCGGGAATTTGTCTTCTGCTTACAGGCCGGAGAGGCCGAGGGCGGGATCGATGCCATCCAGTGCGTCGGCCAGGGCCTGCGCCTTGTCGGCGATCTGCTTGCGTTGTGCGCCGCTGATGGAGTCGTAGCTGGCGTAGCCGTCCTTGATCTTGTAGCTGTCGAGTTCGCTGTCGAAATCCGCCAGTGCCTTGTCGATTTTCGGCAGCAGGTCAGCGGCAGATTTGCTCAGCATCGGCCGCAGCAGGTCGACGACTTTACGCGCGGTTTGCGCATTGGCGGCGAATCCATTGAGGTCGCTGTGGCTGTAGCGTTCTTCTTCACCGCTGGCAGCACGCACGTCGGCCAAGGTGTTGAGGTTGCGCACGACGATGTTGACCAGTTGCTCCGGCGGCAGCGATTGCGCGAGCAGTTGCTGTTTGAGTGTGGTCACGTCGCTGAGCAGGCGTTGGGCGACCGGTGTCAGATCGTCGAGTTTGCGTTGCTGGAACAGGCCGAATTCGAGACGGTGGAAACCGACGAACGCTGGATCCTGCTCGCGTTTTTCGAAGTAATCGGCGCGGGCGTTGATGCTGTTGTCCAGTTCGGCCAGACGCTGCGCGGCCGGCGCCAGATGTTGATAAGCCGCACGCGCGGGCAGGTACAACGCCTGGGCTTGGCTGAGATCACCGCTTTCAATCGCTTGATTGAGCGCCGTGACGGCTTTGATCAGCGCGCTGCCCTGGCTGGCCAGATACACGCGGAACTCCGACAGCGGCCCGACGAAAGCGACCATTGATGGTTTGGCTTTGGCGGCAGCGTCGGAGGCGGCGGTTGGCGTCACGTGCAAGGTGCCGCGCGGGTTGCTCAACAGGCCGCAAGTGATCGCATAGTCGCCGGGTTGCAGGTTGGCGTTGATCACTTGGCTGAGGCCCGGCGCGATGTTTTCGCGTTCTTCGACAACGAGCACGCCATCGAGAATTTCCCATTCCACCGCACGGTCGGAGCGATTGACGATGCGGAAACTGGCGCGGCCAGCCGGCACCGTCAGCGCGTTCGGCTCGCAATTGCCCGGATGGATATTCACCACCACTTCATCGTGGTTGTGCTGACGCTTGGCCGCGGCCATTTTCGACGCGTAATAAAACAGACCACCGGCGGCGATCATCACCACCACCGAACCGGCCACCGCCCAGCGCAAGGCGCGAGGAGGGGAGGCCTGAGGAGTATTAGGCTTTGACATGAATGCCCTTATTGGCTGGAAACTGAAGACGATTTGGCGGCTGTGGGTGTCGCCGGCGCGGTGGGATAGAAAAACATCACCAGCGCCACCACCAGATAAATCAGATACGCGCCGAGGGTGCTGACAGTCGGCGCATCCTGATAACCGAACATGCCGGCCAGCACCGAGCCCAGCGGGCCGTCCATTGGCAACGTCGCGCTGAAGTCGAAGAGCACGGTTTGCAGGTGATTCCACAGCCCGGCTTCATGCAGCGCTTGCACCGAGTTGGCAAGAATCCCGGCGGCGACCACCAGAATGAACAGGCCGGTCCACTTGAAGAACGCCGAAAGATTGAGGCGCATGCTGCCGCTGTAGATCAGGAAGCCGACAATGATCGCCAGAATCAGCCCGAGCAGAGCACCGACGGGCGCGCCCGGGCCTTCGCTCTGCTGAAACACGGCGAGCAGGAAGAACACCGTTTCCAGACCTTCACGGGCGACAGCGAAAAAGACCATGGCGATCAGTGCGATCACCTGATGTTTTGAAGACGTCAGCGCCTCATCCAGCGAGGCTTGCAGCGAATGCTTGATCGAACGCGCCACTTTGCGCATCCAGAACACCATCGAACTGAGAATGGCCACGGCGACCAGGCCGACGATGCCTTCGAACAGCTCCTGCTGCTTTTGCGGGAATTCGGCACTGACCAGTTCCAGACCACCGCCGACCAGCAGGGCGAGGGCAGCGGCGAGGAATACGCCGATCCACACGGCAGGCATCCATTGACCACGACCGGTCTGTTGCAGGTAGCTGGCGATAATGCCAACGATCAGCGCGGCTT
Source organism: Pseudomonas crudilactis (assembly GCF_013433315.1). Lineage (GTDB taxonomy): Bacteria > Pseudomonadota > Gammaproteobacteria > Pseudomonadales > Pseudomonadaceae > Aquipseudomonas > Aquipseudomonas crudilactis. The sequence continues at coordinate 214,364 of NZ_WXVV01000010.1, forward strand.
CAATGCCTTCGCGCAGCATGATCAGAAAGGGAACGAGCATTCGGTGTCCAACAAGTCATTCGAAGAGGTTACAAGTTGTAACATAATGACAAGCATTCTCACATGACAATGATTGGCATAAACCTGAACAGTTGCTGAACGACCTGAATTTTTGCCCCAACACAGAACCCTGTGGGAGCGAGCTTGCTCGCGAAGGGGGCTGACCGGTCGACATCTCTGTGACTGAACCAACGCTTTCGCGAGCAAGCTCGCTCCCACAAGGGATCGGAGTCGGGTTTGGGGTAAGATGCCGGTCAATTAAAAACAACAAGGTTCATCGCGCTCCATGTCGGAAAAAGACACCATCGCCGTTCAACTGGTGCGTGAAGCGCTGCAGCAAAGTTGTGCCCCGGGCACAGCCACCGAAGAGGTCTTGAACAAGGTCGGGATTGATCCGGCGTTGCTGCAAACCGAGCACGGCCGGGTACCGGCCTCGCAGTACGCGAAACTCTGGCGGTTATTGGCCCGACGCGGTGATGACGAGTTTTTCGGCATGGACCCGCGCAAGCTCAAGTCCGGCAGCCTTGAATTCCTCTGTCGCAGCGCGATGGCGCAACCGACGCTGGCAGAGGGGTTGAGCACAGGTTTGAGCTTTCTGTCGTTGATGCTTGAGCGCATGCCGGCGCAACTGCTGCACCAGCAAAGTCTCGCGGAAATCGTGTTGATGGAAGATGACCCCGAACCACGCCGCGCCTTCAGCTATTTCACCTACTGGATGATCGTCCACGGTGTGGCCTGCTGGCTGGCCGGGCGGCGGATACCGATTCTGGCGATTGAATTGCGCTGTGCGGCGCCGGACTTCACCGATGACTACCGGGTGATGTTCTCGGAAAACCTGCGTTTCGAGCGGCCACGGACACGGATGATCTTCTCCGCCGATTGCCTCGATCTGCCGATCAAGCGCACTGCCGAAGAGCTGAAACGTTTTCTCGCCCAAGCCCCGGCCAACATTCTGGTCAAGTACCGCGACCCGGAGAGCCTGGCCAGTCGGATCAAGCAGGATCTGCGGCAACTGCCCGCTGAACAATGGCCGGAAACCGAAGCCCTGGCCCAACAGCTGTGCATGTCGGCCTCGACACTGCGCCGGCGTTTGGCCGAGGAAGGGCAGACCTATCAAGGCCTCAAGGACAGTGTGCGCAAGGAGTTGGCCATTATCTGGCTGGCAGAGCCTTCGATCAGTTTTGTCGAGATTGCGGCGCGGTTGGGATTTGCCGATGCGAGTTCGTTTTACAAGGCGTTTCGCAAGTGGTCGGGTTCGAATCCGGGCCATTACCGCACGTTGATCCTGAACGAGGTTGTCTGAACCGGCCTCTTCGCGAGCAAGCTCGCTCCCACATTTGGAATGCATTCCCCCTGTGGGAGCGAGCTTGCTCGCGAAGAGGTCAGTCCAGGCAACACAAAACTTGAGGCATGGCCAAACCAGTCAGCCACTTTGATGGCTTTGACCATTGCCGCCACCGCCCTACAGCGCGACTATCCCCCTGTTGTTTACGCTTCCCAGCCTAATAAAAAACAGAGGGATTCTGGCAATGCGCGATTACTTGTCTGCCACCGCACAGTTCAACTATCAGCACACCGTCGATGCCGCGCTCAGCGGTACGCTTGAGGCGCTCAACGCCTGTGTCGAATGCTGCGACCGCCACGCCTTGCCCGGGCGCATCGCGCTGTTCTGGGAGGGCCGCGACGGCGCCAGCGCGACATACACGTTCAGCGATCTGCAGGACAAAGCCGCGCGTTTCGCCAATTTCCTTCTCGCCCAAGGCGTGCAGAAGGGTGACAAGGTCGCCGGTTTGCTGCCGCGCAATATCGAATTACTCGTCACCGTGTTGGCCACCTGGCGCATCGGCGCGGTGTATCAGCCGTTGTTCACCGCGTTCGGCCCCAAGGCCCTTGAGCATCGCCTGAACTGTTCCGGCGCTAAAGTCGTGGTCACCGACGCGGTCAACCGGCCGAAACTCGCTGACGTCGCTGACTGCCCGACCCTCGTCACCGTCGGCGGTGCGAAAGGCCAGGGCATCGTCCGTGGAGACTTCAGCTTCTGGGCCGAACTGGCCAACTATTCCAATGTGTGCGAACCGGTACTGCTGACCGGCGAAGACCCGTTCCTGCTGATGTTCACGTCCGGCACCACCGGCCCGTCGAAAGCGCTGTCGGTGCCGCTCAAAGCCATCGTCGCGTTCCAGAGTTACACCCGTGATGCCGTCGATCTGCGCCCGGAAGATTCGTTCTGGAACGTCGCCGATCCGGGCTGGGCCTACGGCATCTACTTCGGCGTCACCGGGCCGTTGTCGATGGGCCATCCGATCACGTTTTACGATGGCCCGTTCACCCTCGAAAGCACCTGTCGGGTGATCAACAAATACGGCATTACCAACCTCACGGGTTCGCCAACCGCTTATCGCCTGCTGATCGCGGGCGGCGATGAGTTCGCCAAGTCGATCAAAGGCAAGCTGCGCATCGTCAGCAGCGCCGGCGAGCCGCTGAACCCGGAAGTGATCCGCTGGTTCGCCGACAACCTCGACGTGGTCATCCACGACCATTACGGCCAGACCGAACTGGGCATGGTGCTGTGCAACCACCACGGCCTCGACCACCCGGTACATGTCGGTGCTGCCGGTTTTGCCTCGCCAGGGCACCGCATCGTCGTGCTGGACGACCAGTACAACGAACTTGGCGTCGGCCAGCCGGGCATCCTGGCCATAGACCGTCCGCAATCACCGATGTGCTGGTTCGGCGGCTATGCAGGCGCGCCAACCAAGGCCTTCGTCGGCGATTACTACTTGAGCGGCGACACCGTGGAATGGAACCCGGACGGCAGCATCAGCTTCGTCGGCCGCAGCGACGATGTGATCACCACGTCCGGCTACCGCGTCGGCCCGTTCGATGTGGAAAGTGCGCTGATCGAACACCCGGCGGTGGTCGAAGCGGCGGTCGTCGGCAAACCGGACCCGGAGCGCACCGAACTGGTCAAAGCCTTCGTGGTGCTGAGTGCGCAATACCGTGCCGCGCCGGAGCTTGCCGAAGAGCTGCGTCAACATGTGCGCAAGCGTCTGGCCGCGCACTCATACCCGCGTGAAATCGAATTTGTCAGCGAATTGCCCAAGACCCCAAGTGGCAAATTGCAGCGCTTTATCTTGCGCAACCAGGAAATCGCCAAGGCTCAAGAGGCCGCGGCGCACAACGTTTCAGCTTGAACCGAAGGAAACAGTCATGCAGATCGAGAACAAGGTTTTTATCGTCACCGGCGGCGCATCCGGCCTGGGTGCTGCCACCGCTGAATTGCTGGTGAGTGCCGGCGCGAAAGTGATGCTGGTGGACATGAACGCCGAAGCCGTGGCCGCTCAGGCGCAGCGTTTGGGCGCGCAAAGCGTCGTTGCCGACATCAGCAACGAAGCCGCTGCCGAAGCCGCCGTGCAGGCCACCGTCAAAGCCTTTGGCAGCCTCAACGGTCTGGTCAACTGCGCCGGCATCGTGCGTGGCGAGAAGATCCTCGGCAAGAACGGCCCGCATGCGCTGAGCAGCTTTGCTCAGGTGATCAACGTCAACCTGATCGGCAGTTTCAACATGCTGCGTCTGGCCGCTGCGGCCATTGCCGAGAGCGAAGCCAACGCGGACGGCGAGCGCGGTGTGATCATCAACACCGCTTCGGTCGCAGCGTTCGACGGCCAGATCGGCCAAGCGGCTTACTCGGCCTCCAAAGGCGCGATCGCCAGCCTGACGCTGCCAGCCGCCCGCGAACTGGCGCGCTTCGGCATCCGCGTGATGACCATCGCCCCGGGCATTTTCGAAACGCCGATGATGGCGGGCATGACCCCGGAAGTCCGCGATTCGCTGGCCGCCGGCGTACCGTTCCCGCCGCGTCTGGGCAAGCCTGCCGAGTACGCCGCGCTGGTTCGGCATATCATCGAAAACAGCATGCTCAACGGCGAGGTGATCCGTCTCGACGGTGCCTTGCGCATGGCCGCCAAGTAAGGAGGATTAGTCATGACTATTTCCAACGATCCGATTGTTATCGTCAGCGCCGTGCGCACGCCAATGGGCGGTTTTCAGGGCGAACTGAAAAGCCTCACCGCACCGCAACTCGGTGCTGCAGCGATCAAGGCAGCGGTTGAGCGCGCCGGTGTCGCCAGCGATGCAGTCGATGAAGTGTTGTTCGGTTGCGTATTGCCTGCGGGCCTCGGTCAGGCGCCTGCGCGTCAGGCGGCTTTGGGCGCCGGGCTGGATAAATCGACCCGTTGCACCACCGTCAACAAGATGTGCGGTTCGGGCATGGAGACCACCATTCTCGCCCACGACATGCTGATCGCCGGCAGTGCCGATGTGGTCATCGCTGGCGGCATGGAAAGCATGTCCAACTCGCCGTACCTGCTGGATCGCGCGCGTGCCGGTTATCGCATGGGCCATGGTCGCGTGCTCGACTCGATGTTCCTCGACGGCCTCGAAGACGCCTACGACAAGGGCCGCTTGATGGGCACCTTCGCCGAGGATTGCGCTGAAACCAACCACTTCAGTCGAGAGGCCCAAGACGCCTTTGCCATCGCCTCGACCACCCGCGCGCAGCAGGCGATCAAGGACGGCAGCTTCAAAGACGAAATCGTCCCGCTGACCGTGACCGTCGGCAAAGAACAGGTGCTGATCAGCCATGACGAGCAGCCGCCGAAAGCCAAACTCGACAAAGTGGCCTCGCTGAAACCGGCGTTCCGTGAAGGCGGTACGGTGACGGCGGCGAATTCCAGTTCGATCTCTGACGGTGCGGCGGCGCTGGTGCTGATGCGCCAGTCGCAGGCGCAGAAACTCGGACTGAAACCGCTGGCGGTGATTCACGGTCATGCCGCGTTTGCCGACACCCCGGGCCTGTTCCCGGTGGCGCCGATTGACGCGATCAAGAAGCTGATCAAGAAAACCGGCTGGTCGCTGGGTGACGTCGATCTGTTCGAGGTCAACGAAGCGTTCGCCGTGGTCGGCATGGCGGCGATGACACATCTGGAAATTCCCCATGACAAGTTGAATGTGCATGGTGGGGCCTGTGCGCTGGGCCATCCGATCGGTGCCTCTGGCGCGCGGATTCTGGTGACGTTGCTCTCGGCCTTGCGCCAGAAGAAGCTCAAACGCGGTATCGCGGCGATCTGCATTGGCGGCGGCGAAGCGACGGCCATGGCTGTGGAATGCGTCTACTGAAACAAACGCCAATCCCTGTGGGAGCGAGCCTGCTCGCGAAGGCGTCGTGTCAGCCAGCATTGGAGTTGAATGACACACCGCATTCGCGAGCAGGCTCGCTCCCACAGGATTTGTGTCTGAACTTGAAGTAAGGATTCACCATGATTCCCAACGAAGACCAAACCCAGATCCGTGATATGGCCCGGCAATTTGCCGAGGAACGCTTGAAGCCGTTCGCCGCCGAGTGGGATCGCGAGCACCGTTTCCCCAAGGAAGCCATCGCTGAAATGGCCGAACTGGGCTTCTTCGGCATGCTCGTGCCGGAGCAATGGGGTGGTTGCGACACTGGTTACCTGGCGTACGCCATGGCCCTGGAAGAAATCGCCGCCGGCGACGGCGCCTGTTCGACGATCATGAGCGTGCACAACTCGGTCGGCTGCGTGCCGATCCTCAAGTTCGGCAACGACGATCAGCGTGAACGCTTCCTCAAACCGTTGGCCAGCGGCGCCATGCTCGGTGCCTTTGCATTGACCGAACCACAGGCCGGTTCCGACGCCAGCAGCCTGAAAACCCGTGCACGGCTGGACGGCGATCACTACGTGCTGAACGGCTGCAAACAGTTCATCACATCTGGGCAGAACGCCGGGATCGTAATTGTGTTTGCGGTGACCGATCAGAGTGCCGGCAAACGCGGTATCAGCGCGTTTATCGTGCCGACTGATTCACCGGGCTACAAAGTCGCTCGCGTCGAAGACAAGCTCGGCCAACACGCCTCCGATACCTGCCAGATCCTCTTTGAAGACGTCAAAGTGCCGGTGGCCAACCGCCTGGGTGAAGAGGGCGAGGGGTACAAGATTGCTCTGGCCAACCTTGAAGGCGGTCGCGTCGGCATCGCTTCGCAAGCGGTGGGCATGGCCCGCGCGGCGTTTGAAGCGGCGCGTGATTACGCCCGTGAACGCGACACCTTCGGCAAGCCGATCATCGAGCATCAGGCCGTGGCTTTTCGCTTGGCTGACATGGCCACGCAGATCGCCGTCGCCCGGCAAATGGTGCATTACGCGGCGGCCCTGCGTGACAGTGGGCAACCGGCACTGGTCGAGGCGTCGATGGCCAAACTGTTCGCCTCGGAGATGGCCGAGAAGGTCTGCTCGATGGCGTTGCAAACCCTCGGCGGTTACGGTTACCTCAACGACTTCCCGCTGGAGCGCATCTACCGCGATGTGCGCGTGTGCCAGATCTACGAAGGCACCAGCGATATTCAGCGCATGGTCATTTCGCGCAATCTTTAAGAAGGAATTTTGATTCATGACGTACGAAACCATTCTGCTGGAAACCCATGGCCGCGTTGGCCTGATCACCCTCAACCGTCCGCAGGCGTTGAATGCCCTGAATGCGCAACTGGTCAGCGAAGTGAACCAGGCCCTGGATGCGCTGGAAGCGGATGCGAACATTGGCTGCATCGTTCTCACCGGTTCGAAAAAGGCCTTTGCCGCCGGTGCCGACATCAAGGAAATGGCCGAGCTGACTTACCCGCAGATCTACATGGACGACCTGTTCAGCGACAGCGATCGTGTGGCTAACCGACGCAAGCCAATCATCGCGGCGGTCAACGGTTTCGCCCTTGGCGGTGGCTGTGAGCTGGCGTTGATGTGCGACTTCATTCTGGCTGGCGACAACGCCAAATTCGGCCAACCGGAAATCAACCTCGGCGTGTTGCCGGGCATGGGCGGCACCCAGCGCTTGACGCGCGCCGTCGGCAAAGCGAAAGCCATGGAGATGTGCCTGAGCGGACGCTTGATCGATGCGGTGGAAGCCGAGCGTTGCGGTATCGTCGCGCGGATCGTGCCGAGTGATGAGTTGCTCGATGAAGCGTTGAAGGTTGCGGTAGTGATCGCCAGCAAGTCGCTGCCGATTGCGATGATGGTCAAAGAGAGCGTGAATCGTGCCTTTGAAGTGAACCTGACGGAAGGCGTGCGCTTCGAGCGTCGAGTGTTCCATGCGGCGTTTGCCACGCAGGATCAGAAAGAAGGGATGGCGGCGTTTATTGCCAAGCGTGAGGCTGAGTTCAAGGGCAAGTAAATGCGGTGCCTGAGCTGACGCCTTCGCGAGCCTGCTCGCGAAGCTTTTAAGGCTTGATAGACATCAAAGTCAAGAGCCCCTCACCCTAACCCTCTCCCGGAGGGAGAGGGGACTGATTGGGGGATATTTCAGATTTACGCCGATCTGAAAGTGCTTTATTGAATCCATAATCGACCCGGTCTTTCAGGTCGATGGATAACGCCAGACACCTCGGTCGGCCCCCTCTACCTCTGGGAGTGTATGTACCGGAGACATGGTGGACACATGTTCGGAGACATGGTGGACGGTTTTAGATCTTCTTACCTGCCGTAACGATCTGCAAGTTCAAGTCGATTCGGGCGAT
>NZ_WXVV01000011.1 GCF_013433315.1 Pseudomonas crudilactis
GGAAACCTTTGGCTCGATCAACATTCCGCGGGTCGGCATGGAGGTGCTGATCACCTTCCTTGAAGGCGATCCCGATCAGCCGCTGATCACGGGTTGCCTGTACCACGGCGCGAATTTGCCGCCGTACAAACTCCCGGACTTCAAGACCCTGGCCACGGTCAAGAGCAAGGAATACAAGGGCAGCCGCGCCAACGAACTGCGCATCGACGACACCACCAGCGAGATCAGCATCGCGCTGCGCAGTGATCACGGTGCGAGTGCGATCAACCTCGGTTACCTGACCCATCCGCGCCCGAGCGGTGGCCAGCCGCGCGGCGAAGGTTTCGAACTAAGAACCGACCGCCACGGTGCGGTGCGTGCGGGTGCGGGTCTGTTGATCACCACCGAGCCGCGTCCGAACGAATCCAAGCACCACAAGGATCTGCCGGAAACCGCCGAGCGCCTCGCGACGGCCAGCGATCAGCAGGACGGTTTTGCGGTGCAGGCCAAAGAGTTGCAGGCCCAGGAGGCGGGCGATCAGGACGACGTCGCCAAAGCGTTGCACGCCCAGCATCAAGGCGTGCTCGGCAGTGGCCCGGCAAACCTCACCGCCAACGAATTCCCCGAGTTCACCGAACCGCATCTGGTCCTCGCCAGTCCCGCCGGCATTGCGCTGACCACGCCGCGTTCCAGCCACATCGCTACCGGCGAACACCTGGCGCTGAGCAGTACCGGCCACACCAGCCTGTCGATCGGCAAACGCCTGCTCGCCAGTGCCAGCCGTGGCATGCGCCTGTTCGTGCAAAGCATGGGCTGGCGTCTGGTCGCCGCGTCCGGCGACATCGACGTGCGCGCGCTGAAGGACAGCATCAACCTGCTGGCCAAACTCAACATCACCGCCAACGCCGACCGCATCACCATCACCGCGAAAACCGAACTGGTGATCCAGGGCGGCGGCAGCGCCACCACTTACAACGCCGGCGGCATCACCCACGCCACCAGCGGCCCCTACACCGCGCACGCAGCGAACTTCGCCTACACCGGCGCGAAAAGTCTCGCCGGGGTGTTCCCGGAACCGCCGAAACCGGGCAAGGGCAATCTGGAATTGTTCAACCAGTACGCTGGGCGTCAGGGCATCAAAGAGGGCGATTACGAAGTCATCGATGCGCTGGGCAAAAGCATCAAAGGCAAGCTAGACGGCAAGGGTTTCGCCAGTGTCGCCGGCGCTGCACCGGGGCCGGCGCGTGTGCTGTTCGGCAAGGATCCGGCGGATACGTGGAGCGATGGCAGTTACATCGGCAAACCGGAATGGCCGTTGAACCCGCCGGGGCCTGAAGAGGTGCCGAGCCAAGTGCAGGCGATGGTCGCGCAGGTGTTGCCGAGCAAGAGTTGGGACATGTTGGAGAAGGGCAAGGACATGGCGCAAACAGGGATGAGTGCGATGCAGACGGCGCAAGGTGCGATGCAAACGGCGCAGCAAGTGAAAGGTGTGGTGCAGGGCGGGGTGGCGGGGTTGCCGAAGCTGGCGAGTGCAGTGTTGCCAAGTGCGTCGGGGGTTCTTGGGGCGGCGAGCAAGGCGGGCAACTTGCCGAGCCTGCCTGCACCGAGTCTGCCAAAACCTTCCTTGAAAACCCCGGGCCTGTTGGCGGGTGAGATGCTGTCATGACTAATGAAGTAGCTGCTGTAAAACGTGAACCTCAGGTTGCCATCGTTCCACTGAACGCCATCGACATTCAGGACGTCGCCAGCAGTGCGGCAACCTTCGATGCTTGGCTGCAATCGGCTACGGATGGCGTGGTCACGCTTGATCGAATCAAGAACTACGCCGGCTTCCTGCCGGTGGTGGGCAACATCATGGCGCTAGTCGATGCGCTGGGTGACATCGTCACCCTGTCGAACGCCAAGCAACGTGACTTGCTCGCTTGGGCCAGTCTTGGCATCAACCTGATCGGCGTCTTGCCGTTGCCGCCGTCGATGGCCGCGGCGCGGATGACCCTGCGCCCGACGCTGTTTCTGGTGCGTCAGGAAATGAGGGCCAGCAGCAAGGTGTTGCTCAGCACTTCCGTGATCGAGGTGCTGGTCGGCCACCTGAACGCCTCGATTATCGGCACGCTTGATGATTTTGTTGAGCAAGCCAAAGGCAAGTTACCGGGCATTTTGGCGGACGCTGGCAAGCTCGGCGAAGAAATCATTGATCAGATTGCAATAGGCATCGAAGCGGTGGCGTTCGGCAATCTGGATGCCAAAGGTGATCTGAATGCAGCCAGCACCCAGGCGAGCGCCGCAGCCGATCAATTCAAGAATGATCCGCTGGCGTCATTCAGCAATGTTTTTGGGGCTGCCAACAGCGCCCTGAAGTCGGCAGGCAAAGGCCTGGCCAACAGCGTGGCGCAAAACCTTGTCCCCGATGACTTCAAAAAAACCGTTTCTGACGAAACCAAAAAACTGCGCGCCATGGGCCCGGAGCTGCGTACGCAGTTGAGCAAGCTCGACGATGAGTCGGTGCAGAACTCGATCGGCTGGTTGCTGCTGATCCTCTCCAGTGCCGTGACCTTGTGGCGCAAGCGCAATGCCCATGGGCAGAACGCCGCGGTCCACCCGGACAAGACCGGTCAGGCGAAGCGTACGGCATCCGAGGGGCAGTTGGCCTCTAACGGCCAACAGGCTTCGGCGACTCACGCACCCGAGCCGAAAAAAAACTGCGCCTGCGCCAGCACGGGGCGCAGTATCAATTTCGCCATAGGCTCTGAAAGCCTCAGCCATACCGATTTCAGCCTGCCCGGCCCCTTCCCGATCGAATGGACGCGCACCTACAACTCACGCCTCGACGCCTACGATCAGAGTGAACTCGGCGCTCGCTGGATCAGCGAATTCACCACGCGCTTTGACTGCGTGGATGATGGCCTGACGTTCTACGGTGCCGACGGCCGCGACCACAGCTATCCGTTGCCAAAAGTCGGCCTGTTCCACTACGACGCCATCGAAGACATCACCCTGGTCCGCAACAGCGAAGACCAGTTGCTGCTGTGCCGTGGTTTCGAACGCAAGGAAACCTACGTCCGCCGTGGCCAGCGCTTTGTGCTGAGCAATATCTCGCTGCGCAACGGCGCCGGGATCATGCTGCATTACGAGCATCGTCACGATGAGCAGTCGGTGCTTTCGGACTTGATCACTTATCAGGAAAACGACTTCACCAAAGTGCACTTGCACCTCGGCACGATGATCGACGATCACGGCCGGTTTATCGGCCTCTGGCAGATCGTTGACGGCGCTCCACTGCGCCAGCTCTGTGCTTACCAGTACGACGCCTATGGCGACCTGATTCAGGCGCAAGACGAGAACGGCGCCGTCTGGTCGTATCAGTTCGAGCATCACCTGATCACCCGCTACACCGACCGCACCGGGCGCGGTATGAATCTGCAGTGGGATGGCCAGAGCGCCAAGGCCAAAGCCATCCGCGAATGGGCCGATGACGGCAGTTTCGACACGCGCCTGGAGTGGGACGAAAACATTCGTCTGACCTACGTCACCGATGCCCTCGGCAACGAGACCTGGCACTACTACGACATCCTTGGCTACACCTACCGAATTCGCTACGCGGATGAGCGTTCGGAATGGTTCTTCCGCGACGAGGCGAAAAATATCGTGCGCCGCGTCAATGCCGACGGCAGCACCGATCGCTACAGCTACGATGAACGCAGCAACTTGCTCGAACACATCCGCGCCGATCACACGGTGATGCATTACGCCTACGATGATCAGGATCTGCTGATCAAGATCAGCGATGCCGAGGGCGGTCAGTGGCAACGCGCCTATGACGACCAAGGCAACTTGGTCGAAACGCTGGATCCGCTGGGCAACAAAACCGAATACGCCTACAACAAATCCGGCCAGCCCACCGCGATCAAGGATGCCAACGGCAACGAAAAAACCCTCGACTACAACGATGCCGGGCAACTGGTCGAGTACGTCGATTGCTCGGGCAAAACCAGCGCCTGGGAGTACAACGAACTGGGGCAGATGATCTGCTTCACCGACGCTGCCGGCAACGCCACCGAATACGAATACAAGGCCGGCCAACTGGTGCTGATCAAGCACCCGGACAAGACCGAAGAGCGCTTTGATCGTGATGCCGAAGGTCGGTTGTTGGCGCACGTTGATGGACTCGATCGCTGCACCACCTGGAGCTATAGCGCGGCTGGTTTGATCGCCGAACGCATCGACGCTGCCGAGCAAACCCTGCGCTACCGCTGGGACCGTCTCGGACGGCTAACGGCCCTGGAAAACGAAAACGAACAACGTGCGCACTTCCACTACGACCCGGTCGGTCGTCTGCTCGAGGAACGCGGTTTCGACGGCCGCAGCACACGTTATCAATACGACCCGCTCACCGGTCGCCTCGCGCAATCGATCAATGGCCAACGCGTCATCTCTTTGAGCTTCGACCCGATGGGCCGTTTGACCGAACGTCGCGCAACCTTGGGCGACCAGTCGCAAAGCGAGACCTTTGCCTACGATGGCAACGGCAACCTGGTGCTGGCCGACAACGCCGACAGCCGCCTGCAATGGTTTCACGACCCGGCCGGTAATCTGCTGCGCGAACACCAGCATTATCTCGGCCTGGAAAAACCCACCGTCGCGATCTGGCAGCACGAGTACGACGTGCTCAACCAACGAGTCGCCACCGTGCGCCCCGACGGCCACCGCGTCAGCTGGTTGACTTACGGCAGCGGCCATTTGCTCGGCCTGCGCCTCGATGAACACGAACTGATCGGCTACGAACGCGACGACCTGCACCGCGAAGTCGCCCGCCATCAAGGCAACCACCTGCTGCAAACCCAAAGCTGGGACCCGGCCGGTCGTTTGCAGGAACAATTGCTGGGACGCAGCGACGACAAATCCACCCTGCTCAAACGCGAGTACAAATACGACGCCGCCGGCCAACTGACTGACATCAACGACAGCCGCCGCGGGCCACTCGCCTATCGCTACGATCCGGTCGGCCGACTGCTCAGCGCCACCACACGTCAAGGCGTGGAAACCTTCGCTTTCGACCCGGCCGGCAACCTGCTCGACGACAAAGCGACAGAAATTCGCCGCCCGCTCGACCTGACCCCGCCGCGCAGCAAACTCGTCGACAACCTGCTGCGCGAATACGCCGGCACCCACTACGACTACGACGAACGCGGCAACCAGATCCAGCGCTGGCACAACGGCCAACGCAGCGACCTGCGCTGGGACCTGTTTGATCGACTGGTGCATTTCGAAGACCCGCGCCTGAGCGTGGATTTCGCCTACGACGCACTGGGACGCCGCCTGCACAAAAACTCGCGCGCGCATTACAAACTGCGGCCTGAAGCCGGTTCTCTCTGGAACAGAAACGAGCACGCGCGCAAACAACGCGAACTCGGCTGCGGCTTCACCTTGTACGGCTGGGACGGCGACAACCTCGCGTGGGAAAGCAGCCCAGCACAAAGCGATGGCGAACCGGGTCGCACGGTGCACTACGTCTTCGAACCGGGCACTTTTGTCCCTGTTGCGCAGGCTGTACGGCATGCGCCAATCGATCTGATTGGGCTGCCGGACTACAGTGGTGAATACAGCCTTGATGATGACCCGGTTTGGAATCACAAGGCGACGGCATTACCATTTGATGCGTTGGCCTGGTATCAGTGTGATCACCTCGGCACGCCGCAGGAATTGACGGACTCGCACGGCAACATGGCCTGGACCGCGCAGTACAAGGCGTGGGGACAGGTGACGGAGCAGCGTTCGGAGTGGGCGCAGCAGCATGGCGTGATGAACCCGATACGGTTCCAGGGGCAGTATCACGATCATGAGACGGGGCTGCATTACAATCGCTACCGATACTACGATTCTGAGGTAGGGCGTTTCATTTCACAGGACCCGATTGGGCTGGCTGGTGGACTGAACCTTTATCATTACGTACCTAACCCGCTGGAGTGGATTGATCCACTTGGCCTTTCCGCCTCTTCTGATCTACCTCGGATGAAAGGTACGAGTATTCCTCGCGCCGGTAGAACGTTGAACAGCGCTGGATTTTCGAAAACCAAAGACAATGGGGTTAACGAAACCTGGAAGCATGCAGACGGTTCAGAGGTCAGGGTTCACAAGTACGGAAACTTGAATGCCTGCCCTCACAAATCTGGCAACAATGCACACATCCATAAACAGGATCCGTCCAATCATCAACTGGATGATGAGGGTAAAGTTTCCACCGATCCTAATAAAACTCACATTGGCATTCGTAATCCTGCCGATTTACCAGCTGTCCGAGGGAGACCACACGGATCATGAGTTATGAATACAAATTGGTGTTTGACGACAACTCTACAGCTCAGCATGTCATCGACATTGTTAAAGCTAGTAGTGCTTGTGTTCGCTCGGGCGACGGTGATCTTTATTTGAAGGATCACTCGTTGAATAGCAGTGGGGCTTACGATACTCGTCTCATTTATGGGGATGATGAATCCCTGTGGCTCCAAGTGAATTTCCAATCAGCAGAACTGTACGCCTTACTTAAAACAGCACTCAATGGAAGAAAATTCAGGTGTCTTGAAGATGGGGACGAGGATGAAGAGGTTGGCTTAAATGAGGCCTTCCGCGTGTAGGTTGACTCTCGGTCAAATTGCAGCCGAATAGCCACTTTTTAATCTCTAAAAATTTATGAAATATATCAGGGGCAGGCCACGTTTTTGAAGGTTGATTAAACGCAACCTGCCTCTGATAAAACTCTCTGCCATTGGTGGCCGAAAGACGCGAAATTGATCGAGGCTGCAGTCAACCCTCGTAGTCGAAGGAATGACAACATGAAAGACGCCATTCGCTTGGGCGACTCCACCACTCACGGTGGCAAAGTCCTCGAAGCCTTTTCCCAGACTGACCTCAACGGCAAGCCCATCGCAGGGGTTGGCCACAAAGTCAGTTGTCCTCTGTGCAAAGGCATTTTTCCAATTGCCGAAGGCAGCAGCACTTACACCGTCGATGGAACGCCCATCGCGCTGGACGGCATGAAAACCGCCTGCGGGGCCGCGCTGATTGCCAGTGGCCCGAAAGGAGCGGTGGTCAGTTGAATCCGCGAGGGTGAGCTCTTCGTTCGCCCTCAGGAATACTGCAAGTAAACAACCTGGCTTCATCCATTAAAGGAATAAACATGAAGAACACCGCTTTGATCCTCGCACTGACCGCCGCGCTCGGCATCGTCAATGTTGCTCACGCAGAAGGACCGGACGCCGCTACGTTGAAAGGGATGTACGACACTGGGCGCAACATGTCCGGTCTGATTAACCATTGCGTTGACAAAGGTTTCCTGAAAGCTGAAAGCGCTACGAACGCCAATAAAATGGTGGCGTTTGTTGCCGGTATTCCAGGGCAGATGGACAAGAGCGACGGCGATAAGAACGAGGCCCATGGTCGCAAGGGTGAAGTATTGGACGATGGTCAATACAAAAACCTGGAGGCCAATCTGCCGCCGAGTCTGACGCTGAAGCAGTGGTGCGAGCAGGCGGATCAAGGCATGCGCCAGGGATTGGAGCGTGTGGGTCTGTAATCTCCTTGGTGATTGATCGTTCCCACGCGCAACAACGGAATGCCTCAAGGGACGCTCCGCGTTCCAGTTCGCGAAGGGACGCGGAGCGTGGGAACGATCAGCGTTGGAGGTTATTTTGCGGAGAACTTCAACACCACGCTGTGGCTGTAAGTCTGCCCCGGATCAAGCCGAGTGCTCGGGAAGTCCGGCTGATTCGGTGAATCCGGATAATGCTGAGTCTCCAGGGTAAACGCGCCCCAGTGCGGATACACCTTGCCACCCTTGCCCTTGACCTTACCGTCGAGGAAGTTGCTGGTATAGAACTGCACACCCGGTTCCGTGGTGAACAACTGCAGGACGCGACCGGACTGCGGGTCACTCACCTCAGTCGCAACTTTGCCGATATCACCCTTGGTATCCAGCGCCCAGTTGAAGTCGAAGCCACCCTGTTTCGGCTCGGCAAATTTCAACTGCGGATGATCCGCCTTGATGTGCGTGCCGATCGCGGTTGGTTTGCTGAAGTCCATCGGCGTGCCGGCCACGGGTGCCAGTTCGCCGGTCGGGATCAGTTTGGCGGTGACCGGGGTGTAATGGCTGGCGTGCAGGGTGGCGACCTGTTTGAGGATGTCGCCATTGCCGGCGCCGGCGAGGTTGAAGTAGCTGTGGTTGGTCAGGTTGAGCACGGTCGGTTTGTCGGTGCTGGCCTTGTAGTCGATGCGCAACTCGTTGTTGTCGGTGAGGCGATAGGTCACTTCGGTGGTGAGGTTGCCGGGGAAGCCCATTTCGCCGTCCGCCGACAAATAGGTCAGGGTCACGCCGACCGAATCCTTGTCCTTGGTTTCCTGGGCTTTCCAGACTTTCTTGTCGAAGCCCAGCGTGCCGCCGTGCAGCGCGTTGGTCTTGTCGTTCTGCGGCACTTGATAGCGCTTGCCGTCGAGTTCGAACGCACCTTCGGCGAGGCGATTGCCGAAACGGCCGATGGTCGCGCCGAAGTAGGCGGTGCCTTTCTGATAACCCTGCACATCGTCGAAGCCGAGCACGACGTCGTCGAACTTGCCGTGCTTGTCCGCCACTTTCAGCGATTGCAGGGTCGCACCGTAGGTGATGACGGTCGCTTGCATGCCGTGGCTGTTGCGCAGGATGTATTGCTCGACGGGCGTGCCGTCATTGGTTTTGCCGAAAGCTTTGTGTTCGGCGCTGAGGCCGGCTGCGTTGGCGGAGAGGGTGGCGATCATCAGGGACAGTCCGAGGCCGGAGAGCAGGTGACGGGATTGAAGCATGGTTGACCTTCCTTTTTGTTGTTGTTTTCAAATTGCTGCTGACGCTGTGTAGGAGCTGCCGAAGGCTGCGATCTTTTGATCTTGGCTCTAAAAACAAAGTCAAAAGATCGCAGCCTGCGGCAGCTCCTACAGAATAACTAGTCATGCTATTTGTATGTGCAGTGAAGATTTATAGTTGATTAATCGTTTATTTCAACAATAAAGACAGACTAATTGGTTGGGCAGGCATTGCCGAAGGTCGGCTGGTCGTGCGCACCACTGCACTTTTTCGCAATCGGCGGCTCTATCCATGGCCAGGATGCGGTGACTCCCGCCGCACAGGAATGTGCCCGTTCGAGATTTCATGCCGAGAGTTTTTGCCCCGATCGCTGCTTTTTTCCGCCGCCCGTGCCTGTTGCTGGCCTGTCTGTCGTCGCTGCTGTTCAGCGGTTGCAGTCACCAGGACGGCAACGGCTTCTTCAACCAGATGCGTGAAGGGAAGCCGCAGGAGTTCCTGCAGACCAGCGTCGACCGCATGGCCACACTGGCGATGCGCGACAACCTCAACAGCCTCTATCGCTTGCAGGGCAAACTGTACTTGCGCAACCCGGAAGAACTGCGCAAGTCAGGCTTTCTCAACATCCATGCGGCCGTGAAACAGGTGCGCCAAGCCATCGAGCAGCAACAGCCGCTGCCGGTGCTTGGCGGGCGCAAGGATCTCGCAGCGCTGAGCTATGCGATGAGCCCGGAGTTTCTCGGTGACCGCGTCGGCGCGTTCATCTATGCGATCGGCAGCATGCTGGTCACCGCCCACGGCAATCGCACCGAGTTCTACATGACCGACGCGATCAACCCGACGTTCGTTCACAACGCTGCCCGCAATATCGAAAAAGCCACGTGGATTTTGTCCCAGCGACAGAACACCGCCGGCCAGCCGCTGCTGTTTTCCAATGAGATCTCGGAGGAGGGCAGCAACCTGAGTTTCGCCACCGAGTTCGGCAAGATCGTTGCGCGACTGGACCTGATCACGCAGATGCTTGATGAGCGTTACCGGCGGATCGGCCTTAACTACGCGCAGAGTTTGCTGTTCCTGAATTTCTTGCCGGTGCAGTGAGTGCAGAGCACCAATGTGAAGGTTGTTTTTGTATACAATCCGTTGCCACTATTGATCAAAAAGGAGCGGCAACCGTCATGACCGACCCCGCAAGCGCCGATTTCACTCGCGTCGACCGCACCGCCCGTGCGGACAAACTGCCCTATGCCGCGTTGCTGGCGTTCGCCATGACCGGCTTCATCGCCATCCTCACCGAAACCTTGCCCGCCGGGCTGCTGCCGCAAATCGGCGCCGGGCTCAATGTCAGCGAGGTGCTCGCCGGGCAACTGGTGACGCTGTATGCGCTGGGTTCGATTGTCGCGGCGATTCCGTTGACCGTCGCCACGCGCGGCTGGCCTCGGCGGCGGGTGTTGCTGATGACGGTTGGCGGGTTTCTGGTGTTCAACACCGTCACCACGTTCTCCAGCCATTACGGCTTGACCCTGGCTTCGCGCTTCCTCGCCGGGATGGCGGCGGGGCTGTCGTGGGGGATCATGGCGGGGTATGCGCGCGGCATCGTGCCGGTGCATCAGCAGGGACGGGCGCTAGCGATTGCTATGCTCGGCACGCCGGTGGCGCTGTCGCTGGGCACACCGGCGGGGACGTGGCTGGGCAATCTGATCGGCTGGCGTGCGTCGTTCGGGATCATGTCGGCGCTGGCCCTGGTGTTGGCGGCGTGGATTGTCATTGCGGTGCCGGATCGTCCGGGGCAGGCCAGTGATGAGCGTCTGCCGTTGCTCGAATCAATGCGCCTGCCCGGCGTGCGACCGGTGCTGTTCGTGGTGCTGACGTGGATGCTCGGGCACAACATTCTCTACACCTACATTGCACCGTTTCTGATGCAGGCTGGGCTGGCTGACCGGGTCGATCTGGTGCTACTGGTGTTTGGCCTGTGTTCGCTGGTGGGGATCTGGATCATTGGCATGCTGGTGGATCGCTGGTTGCGCTGGTTGACGTTGATCAGCCTCGCGGTGTTCGCGCTGACGGCGCTGGTTCTAGCGTTGGCAGCGCCGTCGCCTCTGATCATCTATGCCTGCATGGCAGTGTGGGGATTGTCGTTTGGCGGCTCGGCCACGTTGCTGCTGACTTCGGCGGCGGACTCGGCAGGTGATCACGTCGACGTGGTGCAGGCGATGCTCACCACTTCCTGGAACGTGGCGATTGCCGGGGGCGGGTTGTTTGGCGGGTTGCTGCTGGATCGGGCAGGGGCGATGTCGTTTCCGTGGGCGTTGCTGATTTTGTCGCTGATTGCGCTGGCCACGGTGTGGATCAACAAGACCCACAGCTTCAAACCGGGCCGGCGAGTGCATTAACTCTGGAAACCACCGCTTCACCCTGTGGGAGCGAGCTTGCTCGCGAATACGTTGTGTCAGTCGACAGATGAGTTGAAGGATCCACCGCATTCGCGAGCAAGCTCGCTCCCACAGGGGGATAATCGTGGTGAGTTCGATATGGCATAACGATAGACCGCATCGATATATGTGGTTATAAGAAAAATCGCTATGCTGCGGGCCAGATTTTTCCTGTCGTTTTTCTGGACGGTTTAATGGAATTGGCAAATTTCGGCCTGGTGATTGCCGGGCTGGTGGTGGGTTTTATTGTCGGCATGACCGGTGTCGGCGGTGGTTCGTTGATGACGCCGATTCTGCTGTGGTTCGGCATCAACCCGGCAACGGCGGTCGGCACTGATCTGTTGTACGCCGCCATTACCAAATCCAGTGGCGTCCTCGTCCATCGCAAAAACAAGAACATCGACTGGGCCATCACCGGTTGGCTGACCCTCGGCAGTGTGCCGGCGGTGGCCATGACCTTGTGGTTCCTCAGCACCCTGCACACCGCGCCGGACGCGATGAACGCCATCATCAAACAGGCGCTGGGCTTCGTCCTGTTCGCCACGGCGCTGGCGATCTTCTTCAAGAAACGCTTGCTCGACTTCGCCCACAAACGCGCCGGCGGCAACTACAACCCGAGCGGTTCGCGCCTGAACGTGATGACTGTGATCACCGGTCTGATTCTCGGCACCATGGTCGCCCTGACCTCGATCGGCGCGGGCGCCCTGGGCACCGTTGCGCTGTTCATCCTCTATCCGCTACTGCCGACCCGCCGTCTGGTCGGCACCGAAATCGCCCACGCCGTGCCGCTGACCCTGGTTGCAGGCCTCGGCCACGCCAGCATGGGCAATATGGATTGGGGGGTGCTGGGCTTCTTGCTGGTTGGCTCGTTGCCGGGCATCTGGCTCGGCAGTCACCTGACCGGACGCATCTCCGATGAAGTGCTGCGCCCGTGCCTGGCGACGATGCTGGTGTTGATCGGTTACAAACTGGCGTTCTGATCTGGCCATGAGTGAAACCACTGTCCATTGCGATGGCCGTCTCGCCATCACCGTCGAACCGCGTGAAATGCGCATGAGCCATTGGCTGTATGCGCCGCGTGCGGTCGATCTGCAGCGCCAGCAAGTGCTGCTGGATCTGAGCGAGAGCCTGTGGGATTTGCTCGGTACCGTCGACGAGACGGCCAATGGCCTCGCGCTGGTGCTGCGCAAGTACCCGGGTGATCGGGCGTCGGTGAGGTTGAGCGTTGAACTCGACAGCGGTGAACTCAAGCTCGGTGGACAACCCGTCGACCCTTCGCAATTGCTTTCGACACTCGATTCAGCGCTAGACTGAGGCGGCACAGCTTGCGGCGCGCCGCCTCACCACGGGTTAACGCAGAATGACGTATTTCATTATCGTCACCGGCAAACCGTCGTACACCAGTTCTTCAACCACTTCCCAACCCAGCCGCGCATATAGCGACTGCGACGTGTCGGTGTACAGATACAACTCAGGCACACCCAGCGCCGCCGCTTCTGCAACCACTCGATTGACCAGTTGCGAAGCAATCCCGCGACCGCGTTCCTCAGCCTTCACATAAACCCCGGCCAGCCATGGCGTCAGGTTCGGTCGCAGCTTCAGATCGCTTTCGATCAGCAGCGCGCCGCCCAGCAAACGTGAACCCTCAAGCGCTACCACCACGCTGGGCACTGCGCCTTTGCCGCAGGATTCGCGCATGTGTTCGATACGGTCCTCGACGGTTTGCCCGGGACGAAACTCGCCCCACTCCTTGAAGTTGAGCGTGGCCAGTTCTTCGATCAATTCGGGGTGATCGCACAGGTAATCGATGTGCATGTGGCTGAACTCCATTCCATTGGCAGAACCACCACCCTAATGCGGTCATAAAAGGTAATCAAATCCGCGTTGCGATCACCTCGGATATGTTGCGCAATGTCGCGCCTGTCCTAAGCTTCTGACTAGGCGGATATATTTGCCGGGTTGTCCCGGAACAATCGCCACGATGCGCAATCATTAGAGCGTGGATATCAAAAGGAGATGCGCATGCTCATCAGGTCATTGACCCTGACACTCTTGCTGGCGATTGCCGGCCCCTTGTTCGCCGCTGACAACGATTCGCCCATCGCCGGGGATATGGGCCGCGCCCGACCGCTGATCGTGATCGCACAAAGCACGGTCGACCCCGTGTGGGTAGCCCTGAAAAAGTCGCTGGAGGATCCCGCCAACAAAAAGGGCGTCACCGACCGCAACATCAAGGTCTACACCATCCTCAACATGTCCGGACAGCTCGACGGCAAAGACATGGGCCAGCAAGACACCATGGCGCTGCTGCGCTCGCTGAAACTGGGCGCCGGGGCGTATCCGAAAGTGTTCCTGGTGGGCAAGGACGGCGAGACCAAGCTTTCGGCCTCGGGGGATGAAGCGAAATCGGTGGATTTGAAGAAGATCTTTGACACCATTGATGCCATGCCAATGGCTGAGAAGGAAGCGGCCGCTGCGGCTCAGGCACCGGTCGCTGCTACGCCGGAACCGGCAAAAGGCGCGAAGAACGCTAAACCCGCCAAGCCTGCGAAACCGGCCAAGCCGCCGGAAATGCCGGATGATTGATCGCGCTGTCACTGAATAAAACGCGTCCCCTGTAGGAGTGAGCCTGCTCGCGATAGCGGTGTATCAGTCACCATCAGCGTTGACTGATACACCGCTATCGCGAGCAGGCTCACTCCTACAATGTTTATTCCGTTGCCTGCAGATTTGCGGACACCGAAGCCCTCACAGCAACCTGTCTACCCACGGCTATCGCCCTCATCAAGCAGGTAAACCAGCACACCTTTGGTATCACCTACGACCAGTGGAGAATGCGTGGTCAACACGAACTGGCAATTGGGAAAGGTCGTACTTAACTGTGCAATCAGACCGAGCTGCCATTGCGGATCCATGCGCAATTCCACATCGTCGATCAGAACAATACCGCCACCGTGCAGCGGGTTGTCCATCGATGGATTCATCATCGCCAGACGCCTGGCCATGTCACCCACCAACGCAATCATCGATTTTTCGCCAAGCGAGAGCTGAGTGACATTGAATGTCGCGCCATGCTTGTCGATTGCCGTATGCAGATGGGGTTTGCGTTGCACGCGCAGGTTAGTGAAATCCGGCATGAACGCGGTGAGGGCCGAACGAACGGCAGTCAATTGGCGATCGCGAGTGGAGGCTTTCACATTGGCCAGCGTTTTCCAGACGTCGCTGTCAGTACCGAATTTTTCCGCCATTTCGGCCAGTGCGGTATCGGAAATCCCGTCTTCGTTTTCGCTGTCTTCGCGTTCGCGGAACCATTCGAAAAAACTGCCAAAATCGGCACCCCCGTGAAAACTGGTGTCGTAGCCGTCGAGTTGATCGAAGGCTTGTTTGCCGCTGATTTTCAGCGGGACTTCTACAATGCAACGTTCGGCCGGGTAATAAGCGATCAGCGGGAGTGAGGCACTATCGTCGGCGGTGAGTTGAGTGCGGTAGTGGTCTGCAAGCAGTCTGACTTCGTTCAAATATCCACGGCCCGAAACTGCACCTTCTTGGCGACTTCGGGCAGCGCCCCATACGAACAATTCGTTTTCGGAACCCGCACCACTCTCAGCTGCGCGCGGATGTGAAACGTCGGTGATGCCAATCGAGAGGACGGCTCCTGAAGCGCCGTTGCGAATATCTTCATCGACAAGGTATTTGCCATTGCCTTTATTGGAGCGAATTTTTGCGATCAGCCAGCTCAGACAAATATTCAGGGATTTCAGAATGGTGGTTTTTCCGCTGCCGTTGTTTCCCACCAGCACCGTGATGTTCGAACGGTGTGTCGGGGTAGGGGCAAACTGAATATCCATGTCGCCAAAGTGTCCGACATCCGCAAGCTTCATACTTTTGATTTCCATCACTGCGCCCTTCGAATGACTGTTTTTTTTGCCCGACGCCATCCTCGTCCAAAGATTGACTCGATGCAGTGTAGATACAACAAATTCATTCGCTAATCCAAAGTCGTTGCAGCATATGCCGGCGGAAATGTCTGACACAAAGCTCCTTCAGGGCCTGCGGATTTTTCCTGCAAGTCGCGGCGGCGGTGGTGAACTGGTGGGCTTTGCGGTGTAGGGATAGTCTTCTTTGGCCGCTGCAAAACACAGTGGCCGGACGTGGAAGTCCGGTTGTCGGTTACATCCATCAATGTCTCAAAAGCGCATGTCGACGTTATTTATGTCAACATCGCCGCGTTTTTGGCGGCTGTGCGCAGGGGCACTTTCGAGTGCGCCGGGTTTTGGTGGATTGGCCTGGTCTTCCACACCTGCGTACAGCTGCCACCCTCATGTGGAAGTGAGAAAGGTAGTTTTTCCTACAATTCACTACGGTACTTCATACATGAAAAAACCAACGCCAAACCCTCCCGAATCCCCCATGGATTCAGGATCCTTCGACGCCAACAACCCCCGCTTACGCAACCCCCGTCACCCCGATCCCATCAGCCATCTCTTCACCATCCTCCCCGATATCGATACGCCCACTTTGCTCTGCCACGCTTGCGAAACCCTTGCTTCACTGAACGTCCTGACCACCGACCTAGCCGCAGAACTTCAAGGTTCACCGCGTAGCCTCGCCTTGTCGATTCAGCAGTTGGCCGTACTCGGCGAGTTGCTGGTCAACCGTGCGCTGGACAATCTCGATCCACCGGCGGCGACGCAACATTGAACAGGGAGGTTCAAACATGGCGCGATATATTCCAATTACCGGGATCGACTGCAAGATTCCCTGCCTGTTGATCGACAGCGAGGCACCAGTGGATGTGCTGCATGGCACGGCGGCTTACCGTTTGCGCTGTGTGACGCAACTGATGGAGACGCTGGCGCTGGTTGACGGCAAGGGCCACGATGCTTTGCTGCTGCAGGATTTCGCCCGGGTGATGGCGATTCCGTTGCGGGACAGTTGCGACTTGATGGATGTCATCGGCTGGAAGTTGCAGGCACAGCTTTAAAGACAAAAGATCGCAGCCTGCGGCAGCTCCTTGGATCGGGTTTTCACTCGGTCAGGAGCTGCCGCAGGCTGCGATCTTTTGATTTTCAGTCAGCGACAGCGCTGAGGATTTTGTGGGCGATCTTCACTCGCTCAGGAATCGGGAAGTTCTTGTTGGCCATGATCACGATGCCAACGTCCTTGCTGGGCACAAACGCCACGTAAGTCCCAAAACCACCGGTAGAGCCGGTCTTGTTGATCAACACGTCATGCGGCTGCGGTTGCGGCGGGTTCAGCCACTGCACCTTGTGCGCCTGCATGGCCATTTCCGTCGAGTTGCCAGCCAGTAAACGGTCGAGACTGATCGGGTAGCGATACATTTCCCAACCCAAACCTTGAGTCATATCGCCGACCGTGTAGTACCCGGTGTGGGTGTTGGCGATGGTTTTTTGCAGGGACGCTTCCAGCGTTTCGGGTTTCAGGTTGGCCTGCACGTAACGCAGCATGTCCACCGCGCTGGTTTTCACGCCGTAGGCCTGCGAATCCAGGGCGCCGGGGGTGACGCGCACCGGTTTGTCGTTCTTGTCGTAACCCTGCGCATACAGGTCCATTTGCGCGGCAGGCACGCTGAGGTAGGTGTGCTGCAAACCGAGTTTCGGCAGCAGGGTTTGGGTCAGCGCCTGATCAAACGGCTGGCCGAGGCTTTTCGCCGCCAGATAGCCGAACAACCCAAGGCTTGGATTTGAATACTGGCGATGGCTGCCTGCCGAATAAACCGGTTTCCACTGTTGGAAATAGCCGAGCATCTTGTCAGACGAATCCCATTGCGCCGGGAATTGCAGCGGCAAACCACCGGCGCTGTAGGTGCCCAGTTGCAACACGCTGATGTTGTCGAGCGCGCTGCCTTTCAGTTCAGGCCAGAGCTGGCTGGCTTTGGTCGACAGGTCGAGTTTGCCAGTGGCCTGGGCGTAACCGGCGAGGGTGGCGGCGAAGGTTTTGCTCACCGAGCCGATTTCGAACAAGGTGTTTTCGCTGACTTTCTGCCCGGTATCTTTTGCTGCAACCCCGTAGTTAAAGTAATGCGGCTGGCCATTAATGGTCAGCGCCACGGTCAGCCCGGGAATGTTCTGTTGTTGCATTACCGGCGTCACCGTGTCGTTGACCAGCGCTTGCAACTGCGAGTCGGTGGGCGTGGCGGCCATGCAGGCCGAGGCGCCGAAAAACAGGCCGAAAGCGGCGCAGGAAATGACTTTTTTTGAATGAATGGATGGCATGAATGAACCACTCTCCATGAGTGTTGATGACGTTATCCCGCTACACTGCGGGCGATTTCTTCGTTGGGCAACTGATCAGCGCCGCCAATCTAGTCAGCGCGCGACCAATCGACAAACGACGAAAACTCGCACGAGCCATTAGAAAAATTTGGGACTTGGCATGATTCGACCGCAATTGCCGCTCAACGCACTGCGCGCCTTCGAAGCATCGGCGCGTCATTTGAGCTTCACCCGCGCCGCCGTGGAACTGTGCGTCACGCAAGCGGCGGTCAGCCATCAGGTCAAAAGCCTTGAGGTGCAACTCAACGTAACCCTGTTCAAACGCCTGCCCCGTGGGCTGATGCTGACCAGCGAAGGGGAAACCTTGCTGCCGGTACTGAGCACGTCGTTCGATCACATCGCGCAGATTCTTGAACGCCTCGCTGGCGGACAGTACCTCGAAATGCTGACCGTTGGCGCGGTCGGTACGTTCGCCGTGGGTTGGCTGTTGCCGCGGCTGGCGGAGTTCCGGGCGAAACATCCGCTCATAGATTTGCGGCTGTCGACCAACAACAACCGCGTGGATGTGGCAGCAGAAGGGCTGGATTACGCAATCCGCTTCGGTGCTGGTGCGTGGCATGGTATCGAGGCGACGCGGTTGCTTGAGGCGCCGCTGTCGGTGTTGTGCGTGCCGGAAATCGCCCGGCAATTGCATTCGCCGGGAGATCTGCTGCAACAAACACTGCTGCGCTCTTATCGCACCGATGAATGGCCGGAATGGTTTCAGGCGGCCGGGCTGGCGACCCAGGCTGCGCCGCCGCAGAGCATCGTTTTTGATTCATCGCTGGCGATGATGGAGGCGGCGTTGCAGGGCAGTGGGGTGGCGTTGGCGCCACCGCTGATGTTCGCCCGGCAACTGGCGGCGGAGGCGATTTGCCAGCCGTTTGCGATTGAGATTACGACGGGGAGTTACTGGTTGACGCGGTTGCAGTCGCGCCCTGAAACAGCGGCGATGCTCGCTTTCAAGCACTGGCTGCTGCAAATATCAAGCTGACACAAATCCTGTAGGAGCTGCCGAAGGCTGCGATCTTTTGATTCTGTTTTGAAGATCAAAAGATCGCAGCCTTCGGCAGCTCCTACAGTTATCAGTGAGGCATCAGCGCACCAGACACGGCCGCTTGTTATCGAACTTCCAGCCCGGAATCAAAAACTGCATCGCCACGCTGTCATCCCGCGCGCCGAGGCCCATGCCTTTATATAGCTCATGAGCCTTGGCCACCTGGTCCATGTCCAGCTCGACACCCAGCCCCGGTTTTTTCGGCACCTGCACCAGACCATCGACGATTTGCAGCGGCGCCTTGGTCAGCCGCTGGCCGTCCTGCCAGATCCAGTGGGTGTCGATCGCGGTGATCTCGCCCGGTGCGGCGGCAGCGACATGGGTGAACATCGCCAGCGAGATATCGAAGTGGTTGTTGGAATGCGAGCCCCAGGTCAGCCCCCATTCATGGCACATCTGCGCCACGCGCACCGAACCTTGCATGGTCCAGAAATGCGGGTCGGCCAGGGGAATGTCCACCGACTGCAACTGGATCGCATGACCCATCTCACGCCAGTCAGTGGCGATCATGTTGGTGGCGGTTTTCAGCCCCGTGGCACGACGAAACTCGGCCATCACCTCTCGACCGGAATAACCGTTTTCCGCACCGCACGGGTCTTCGGCGTAGGCGAGCACCTGATGTTGATCGCGGCACAAGCGGATGGCTTCTTTCAGTGACCACGCGCCGTTCGGATCGAGGGTAATCCGCGCCTCGGGGAAACGTTCGGCGAGCGCCGTCACCGCTTCAATTTCGGCATCACCACTGAGAACGCCGCCCTTGAGCTTGAAGTCCTTGAAACCGTATTTCGCATGGGCCGCTTCGGCGAGGCGCACCACGGCTTCGGCAGTCATGGCCTTCTCGTGACGCACGCGGAACCAGTCGTTGTCGGCGTCCGGTTCGCTGCGATAGGCGAGGTCGGTTTCGCGCTGATCACCGACGTAAAACAGATAACCGAGCATCTTCACTTCATCACGTTGCTGACCTTCGCCAAGCAGTGCTGCCACCGGTACATCGAGATGCTGACCGAGCAGATCGAGCAGTGCGGCTTCGAGGCCCGTCACCGCGTGGATGGTGATGCGCAGGTCAAACGTCTGCAGACCACGACCGCCAGCATCGCGGTCGGCGAAGGTCTGGCGCACTTGATTGAGGATCTTCTGATACGTGCCGATCGGGCTGCCGACCACCAGGCTGCGCGCGTCTTCCAGGGTCTGGCGAATACGCTCGCCACCGGGTACTTCACCGACGCCGGTGTGGCCGGCGTTGTCCTTGAGGATGACGATATTGCGGGTGAAAAAAGGCCCGTGGGCGCCGCTCAGATTGAGCAGCATGCCGTCGTGGCCGGCCACCGGGATGACTTGCATGTCGGTGATGATCGGGGCTTTGGCGGTGTCGTGTGCGGTCATGTTCTTATCCTTTTAATACGCAATCTTTAACAATGGGCGTCAGGCGTGTTTCGGCGCGGTCTCGACCACGGCGATGTCGGCAGCAGGTTTCGGTGTGGTGCGCGCGAAGAAGACGATGATCGCGGCGATGATCGAGGTCGCGGCCAGCCCATAGAGGCCGCCCTGAATCGAGCCGGTGTGTTCTTCGAGCAGGCCGAACGTGGTTGGCGCGACGAAGCCGCCAAGGTTGCCCACCGAGTTGATCAGCGCGATCACCGCTGCGGCGATGCGGGCATCCAGATAGGCCTGTGGGATCGGCCAGAACAGCGATGAGGCGGATTTGAACCCCAGCGCAGCAAAGCAGATCGCAACGAAAGCGAAGATCGGCCCGCCGGTAGTGGACATGAACATCCCCGCAGCGGCGATCAACAGTGCGGTGGCGACCCACGCCTGTTGGTGTTTCCACTTGGCCGAGAACGAGGCAAAGGCGTACATGCCGATGATCGACAGCAACCATGGGATCGAGTTGAACAGGCCGACCTGGAAGTCACTCATCTCGCCCATTTTCTTGATGATGCTCGGCAGCCAGAAGGTCGCCGCGTAGATGGTCAACTGAATGAAGAAGTAGATCAGGCAGAACAGGATGATCTGGCGATCCTTGAGCAATTTTCCCATTGATGGCCGGATTGGCGTCGCGGCTTCGCGGGCCTTTTGTTCAGCGTCGATGGCGTTGACCAGTGCGTCCTGTTCGGCGCGGCTCAGCCATTTCGCGTCGTGGGGTTTGGCGTCGAGCCAGAACCAGACAAACACGCACAGGCACACCGAGAACATCCCTTCAATGAAGTACATCCACTGCCAGCCGTGCATGCCCAGCGCGTTGATTTGCAGGAGCAGGCCGGACAGCGGGCCGGAGATCAACGAGGCCACGGCGGAGCCGCTGAGGAAAATCGCAATCGCCTTGCCGCGTTCGGCGCCGGGCAGCCAACGGGTGAAGTAGTAGATCACCCCGGGAAAGAACCCGGCCTCGGCCACGCCGAGCAAAAAGCGCAAGACATAGAAGTGGGTTTCGTTCTGGATGAACGCCATGCCGGCGGCGACCAGTCCCCAGGTGAACATGATGCGAGTCAGCCAGATACGTGCGCCGACTTTCTGCAAAAGCATGTTCGACGGAACTTCGAACAGCGCGTAACCGATGAAGAACAGCCCGGCGCCGAAGCCGTAAGCGGCGGCACCAATACCTAGGTCGTGTTCCATGTGGGTACGGACGAAACCGATGTTCACCCGGTCAATGTAATTGACGATGAACATGATCACGAAAAGCGGCAGGACGTGGCGTTTCACTTTCGAGATGGCCGAGGCGAGTGTCGAATCGACACCCTCGTTCATCCCGGAGACGGAGGTTTTCACTTGTTTTTCTCCCACTGATTATTTTTATGCGGGGTAGGGCAGGTGCTGCGTTGTTGATAGACATCATACAACTGAGAATTTTTGTCCTACAAGTAGGGAGGGCCGATTAATTTTATCTGGAAGGCTGGTTTCTTATGCTTTTTCGTATTTTTACCTAGCGTTTATTGAGTGTTGTGCTTTGAGGCGCCCGATAAATTCCTGCGTCTGCGCACGAGTAGTCTTCAAGGAGTCCTGGTTTTTTCCGATTTATTTGAATGTTGTCATACAAGTTAGGCGCTAGAATCACTCCCGTCAGCCAGCTTCTCAATGCTACGATCGGCAAGCCCCGATCACCGGAACCGACCATGCAAGAAGACCTCGACGCTCCCGCTCGCAAACGTGCGCACAACCTCGCCCATGATCTGGTGGATAAACTCACCCAGAGCATCCTGCTCGGCCACCTGTCACCGGGTGACAAGCTGCCGTCGGAGAATTCCATCGTTCAGGAACACGGCGTCAGCCGCACCGTGGTGCGCGAGGCGATTTCCAAATTGCAGGCTTCGGGACTGGTCGAGACGCGGCACGGCATCGGCACGTTCGTCATCGAGCGTGCGCCGGAGCAGGGCTTGCGCCTGAATGTCGATACCGCGCTGGGCGTGCGCAGCATTCTTGAATTGCGTCTGGGCCTGGAAACCCAGGCAGCGGCACTGGCGGCGCAACGGCGCAGCGAACAGCAATTGCTGCAAATGCGTCAGGCGCTGGATGACTATCAGCGGTTACTGGACAACAACGACAGTTGCGTCGAGGCCGATCGACGTTTTCATCTGCTGATCGCCGAGGCGACCGGCAACGTCTGCTTCAGTGAAATCATGCAGCACTTGGGCAGTGCGATGATTCCGCGCAACCGGCTCAACGCCGCCGAGCGCGGTGCGGCGGATCTGAGCAAGCTCGGGCAACTGGCCCATCTGGAACATGAGGCGATCCTGAATGCGATCAAGCGTCAGGATGCCGATGCCGCGCGGGCAGCGATGTGGCTGCACCTGACCAACAGCCGCGACCGCTTTTCCGCGCAGGGTTGAACGCCGTTGGTCTGTTCGATGGCACGCGGTACACAGGGCTGATTCCAAGTTGTACGGCCCGGGTATTCCGGACCTCCTGAGTGAGGTGCGTCATGGCTAACGATTTGCTGTTTCAGGGTGGTGTGCTGCCCACCGATCCAACCCGGCCGCTGCCCGGTACCGATGAGCCGACACTGGCCGATCATGATTCCCCGATGGGGATGCCCCCGGGGCGCGACCCGCTGAGCGATGCCGATCGGCCAGAGGACTGGAAGGATCCGACGGCGGACGATGAGGATGTGCCGCCGGCGGATGAGCCGACGCCGCTGTCCGATGATCGGCGCTGAATTCTGGTTGTTGCGCTGGATTTACCGGCCCCTTCGCGAGCAAGCTCGCTCCCACATTGGAACGCATTTTCCTGTGGGAGCGAGCTTGCTCGCGAAGACTGTATCAGGCGCAGAAACGATTTCAGATCAGACCCCGGCAGCCCGAACATCGCCAACCCGCCGCTCCAGATTCAACGCCAACACACTGATCAACACCACCACCGATCCCGCCAGCACCATCAGTGTCGGCCGCTCCGCCAGCCCGACCGAAGCAATCCCCATCGCCGTCGGCGGTATCAAACACAACGTCATCGTCGCCCGGCTCAGATCCACATGCTTGAGCACAAATCCCCACGCCAGATAGGCCAGCGCACTGGGAAATACCCCAAGCGCCAACACCGCCCATTGCACCCGCAGCGGCGCTTTCATCACGCTGTCCCCCAGCCCCGGGAAATAGATCAGCAGCATCAACGTCCCCGACCACACCGCATAACAGGCTAGGCTGAAGCCGTCGTAGCGCCGCGCATGATGTTTTTGCAGCGCGAAATAAATGCTCCACGACATCGCTGCCAGCAAGATCAGCAAGCCATGGACATCGATAGCCCCCAAACCCTTGTCGCCGCTGACCCTCACCCCAGCCCTCTCCCGAAGGGAGAGGGGGTCGACCGAGGTGTCTCGGGTTATACGCCGACCTGAAACACCGTGTTGAATATAGATTCAACCAATTCCAGTGTGCTTGATCGGAACAGTCGATTATGGATTCACTGCCATGCTTTCAGGTCGGTGGATTTCTCCAATATCCCCCAATCAGTCCCCTCTCCCTCTGGGAGAGGGCTAGGGTGAGGGGCTTTTTCACGCAACCCGATATCCCGCATCAACAACCCAAACCGCAAATCCACCCCTTCCGGAATCGGCATATAAACCGTATGCCCATCCCCCGGCGCTACCTCGATAGCCTCACCCTTGAGGCTCTGCAACTCATGCAGATCAAAATTAAAATTGCCCATGGGCGTCATCAATTCCAGATGATCACCAAGACCAAAACGGTTCTTCACCTTGACCTCGGCCAGGCCCTCACGCCGCTCACCAGTCAGCTCACCCACGAACTGCTGGCGCTCCGACACCGAACTGCCGTGCTGATAATTCTGGTACTCGTCATGCACATGCCGGCGCAGAAAACCTTCGGTGTAGCCGCGCTGGGCCAGTGACTCCAGATCCGTCATCAGGTTGCGATCAAACTCACGCCCGGCCACCGCATCATCAATCGCCCGGCGATAAACCTGAGTGGTACGCGCGCAATAGAAGTGCGATTTGGTCCGACCCTCAATTTTCAATGAATGCACACCCATACGCGTCAGACGCTCGACATGTTGCACCGCACGCAGGTCCTTGGCGTTCATGATGTAGGTGCCGTGCTCGTCCTCGAAAGCAGGCATCAATTCGTCGGGACGGTTGGCTTCCTGTAACAGGAACACCTGATCGGTGGGCGCGCCGAGGCCCAGGGTCGGCTCGGGCTGAAAGGTCTGGACGATTTCGCCGAGCTGGTTTTCCGTGGCCTCTTGCGCCGAGTATTTCCAGCGACAGGCGTTGGTGCAGCTGCCCTGATTGGCATCGCGCTTGTTCATGTAACCCGACAGCAGGCAGCGCCCGGAGTAGGCCATGCACAGCGCGCCGTGGACGAACACTTCCAGCTCCATGCCGGGCACCTGTTCGCGGATTTCGCCTATTTCTTCCAGCGACAATTCCCGCGACAGGATGATCCGGCTCAGCCCCTGTTGCTGCCAGAACTCGACACTCGCCCAGTTCACCGTGTTGGCCTGCACCGACAGGTGAATCGGCATTTGCGGGAAATGGCGACGCACCAGCATGATCAGCCCGGGGTCGGACATGATCAGTGCATCCGGCGCCATCTCGATCACCGGCGCCAGATCCTTGAGGAAGGTCTTCAGCTTGGCGTTGTGCGGCGCGATGTTGACCACCACGTAGAAGCGCTTGCCCTGCGCCTGGGCCTCACGAATCCCCAGCGCCAGGTTGGCGTGATCGAACTCGTTGTTGCGCACCCGCAGGCTATAACGCGGTTGGCCGGCATAGACTGCATCGGCACCGTAGGCGAAGGCGTAGCGCATGTTTTTCAGGGTGCCGGCGGGAGCGAGCAGTTCGGGGGCGGCGAGGATCGAGGTCATGGCGGTGTCGGTCGCAAAAGCGCGGCAGGGTAAGTCAGATGCGGCGAGGGTTTGTTGATCTGGATCTATGCTCCATGAATAAAGATGGCACTCGTGCACGCCGCGGCTGACTAAGGAGCGGGGCGTGCATGACGCCTGACTGACATGGATCGGACATGAACGAAAAAAGCCTTCAATTCAAATCCCTCACCGTGCTGCTGTTGCTGGTCACGGTGGCGTTTATCTGGATCCTCTTGCCGTTCTACGGCGCGGTATTCTGGGCGGTGATTCTCGGCATTGTGTTTGCGCCGATGCAACGCCGGCTGCAGGCGAAATTCGGCTGGCAGCGCAACCTGACGTCGCTGTGTACCTTGTCGATCTGCCTGGTGATCGCGATTCTTCCGGTGATCATCCTCAGCGTGCTGCTGGTGCAGGAAGGCGCGGCGGTCTACAAGAACATCGAAAGCGGCGAGCTGGACATTGCTGCGTATCTGGCACAATTCAAGCACAGCCTGCCGCCGTACTTTCAGCACTTGCTCGACCGTTTCGGCATGGGCGAACTCAATGGCCTGCGCGAGAAAATCGTCAAATCGGCGATGCAGGGCAGTCAGGTGCTGGCCAGCCAGGCGTTCAGCTTTGGCCAGGGTACGTTCGAGTTCGTGGTGAGTTTTTTCATCATGCTGTACTTGCTGTTTTTCTTCCTGCGCGACGGCGCCGAACTGGCGCGCAAGGTGCGCACCTCCGTACCGCTGGAGGAGAATCACAAGCGCCGCTTGCAGTTGAAGTTCAACCGCGTGGTGCGCGCAACGGTCAAGGGCAATCTGGTGGTTGCGGTGACGCAAGGTGCATTGGGCGGGGCAATTTTCTGGTTTCTCGATATCCCCAGCGCGTTGCTGTGGGCGGTGTTGATGGCGTTTCTGTCGTTGCTGCCAGCGGTCGGCGCGGGGATTGTCTGGGCGCCGGTGGCGGTGTATTTCCTGCTCAGCGGGATGATCTGGCAGGGCGTGGTGCTGGGCTTGTTCGGGGTGTTTGTGATCGGTTTGGTGGACAACGTGCTGCGGCCGATTCTGGTGGGCAAGGACACCAAAATGCCCGACTACATGATTCTGATCTCGACCCTTGGCGGTCTGGCGGTGTTTGGCCTCAACGGCTTCGTGATCGGGCCGCTGATCGCGGCGTTGTTCATGTCGAGCTGGGCGCTGTTCGCCGAGACCAAGCCCAAGGTGCAATTGCCTTAGGCGTGAAACGGCTGGCTGACGATCTTTTGCGACAGTGCCTGCGCAGCGGGCAGCGAAGTGAGCGGGCCGCTGATGGCTTCGCCGTCGCGCATCAGATACCAGCAGGCGAGCAAGCCCGAGGCTCTGAGCGAGGCGGGAACGGCGCTGCCGATAACGGACATGATTTGAACCTGAGCCATGACGGGTACCTCCATCTATCAATGGAGCTACCTTAGAGATTCGCCGCTTCTACGGACAATCAACGCTTTCGATAGTGGTCATTGATGCCATTGAGGCTTCAGTCGACCACTTGATCAAGCATGTGCATGACTTCGCGTTCGTTGAGCAAACCTTTGTGCACCAGATTCTCCGCCAGCAGCGAAAGAAACTTGGCGCAGCGGTGGCCTTCCAGGTGCTTGAGTTCGGTCAGCGCGCTGTACACCTTGCTGGAGGTGCACAGGCCGACGATGCGGTGCGGGTTTTGTGTTGGCATACAGTCGTCCTTGTTGTTATCAACCTGTTGTTTACGGACGGATTCAGATTGCGGTTCCGTCATGACAAATAAGTGACCGTTTTGTGGAAATCTACATAACGGTCGAGTCAATCATGCCGACTTTAGCCGGTGAAACTGTCCTCACAGCGACCTTGGCGAGATTTTTTCAGACGCTGGCCGACCAACGGTCATAAAAAACCCCGCTATAAAAGCGGGGCTTTGCGTTCCGGTTACCAGCGTGGACCGCCGTAGTAGCCATGTGGCCGGCCGTAATAACCGCGAGGCGGGCCGTAGTAGACGGGGGCCTGTTGAATGTATACCGGTTGTTGCACATACACCGGCGCCGGCTGGTAGTAGACCGGTGGTGGTGGCTGCTGCACGTAGACCGGTTGCGGTTGAACATAAACCGGCTGTTGTTGCACATACACCGGCCGATCCTGGTTGATCAGTGCCGAGCCGATGATGGCCGAGCCGACGATCGCGCCAAACACCGCAGGGCCTTGCCAGCCGTGGCCACCACCGGCTTCTGCCTGACCTGTGACCGCAAGTGCGCCAATCAACAAGGCCAGAATGGGGAGTTTACGAATCATGATAATTCCTCGGTTCTTCGACCCGGCGGCAGGGCCTGCACCAGGCCCACAGTTGTCGCGGGGATACTTCTAAGACAGCGAAATTCTGAAAATCAGCACAGCCGCTGGGTAAATTTTGTGTAAGGTCTGTACCGGCTTCTTTACCGGGCCGTGCAAGGGCCACAGAACCCATTTAAAACAGGCCTCTATGATCGTTCAGAACCCGATGGGCTGGCTAATCCCGTCTATCCGAAAGTGCGTTTGAAGGAGAAGTTTCATGCAGATGAACCCGAACAAAGACACCCAGCTGTGCATGTCCCTGTCAGGACGTCCAGGCAATTTCGGTCTGCGTTTTCATAACCATTTGTATGAGCAACTTGGTCTGAATTTCTACTACAAGGCATTCAGCAGTAAAGACCTGACCGGTGCTGTCGGCGGCATTCGCGCCTTGGGCATCCGTGGTTGCGGCGTGTCGATGCCGTTCAAGGAAGCGTGCATTGCGCTGGTCGATGAACTGGATGCGTCGGCAGCGGCGATCCAGTCGATCAATACCATCGTCAACACCGACGGCCATCTCAAGGCTTACAACACCGATTACATTGCCATCGAACAGTTGCTGAAAACCCACGCGGTGCCCAAGGATTCAACGTTCGCCCTGCGTGGCAGCGGCGGCATGGCCAAAGCGGTGGCCAGTGCCTTGCGTGATGGCGGTTACCAAAACGGTTTGATTGTCGCCCGCAACGAGCGCGCCGGGCGTGCGTTAGCGGATTCGCTGGGTTATCGCTGGCAGGCGGAACTGGGCGAGGAGCGCCCGCAGATGCTGATCAACGTGACGCCGGTGGGCATGGACGGCGGGCCGGAGGCGGGGCAGCTGGCGTTTGAGGCAGAAGTGATCAAAGCGGCCGAGACGGTTTTTGATGTGGTGGCGATTCCGTCGGAAACGCCGTTGATCGTGCGCGCTCGGGCCGAAGGTAAAAAGGTGATTACCGGGCTTGAGGTGATTGCGATTCAGGCGCTGGAGCAGTTTGTCCTGTACACCGGCGTGCGCCCGAATGAAGAGCAGTTTGCGGCGGCGGTGGCGTTTGCCCGGAGCTGATTCTTTGGTTTTGTGTTGATCTGGCGGACCTCTTCGCGAGCAAGCTCGCTCCCACATTGGAATGCGTTCCCCTGTGGGAGCGAGCTTGCTCGCGAAGGCCGCGACTCGGTTTCAAACTTCGATTGCCTATACTGCCTCCCCAGCAAGCACAGACTTGCCCACCACAAAAACCGTGACCGAGGCTCCCCATGCACCCACCCATTCTCAACCTGCATCAGGTCGAACTCGAACCCCTGCCCGAAGCCCTGGCCCCGGAAGGCGAAACCGCCGGCCGCTATCAGCAGCGCATGGCCCGCGTCGGTCAGCAATTGGGTTCGCAAAAACTCGGTTATCGCCTGTACGCGTTGCCACCGGGCATGCGCGGCAGCCCGTTTCACAGTCATCGGGTCAACGAAGAAATGTTCTACGTGGTGGCCGGGGAGGGCGAGGTGCGTCTTGGCGCCGAGCGTTTTCCAATCCGCGAAGGCGATGTGATTGCCTGCCCCCCGGGCGGCCCGGAGAAGGCGCATCAGATCATCAATACCAGTCAGGCCGAACTGCGTTATCTGGCGGTGAGTACTCAACAGCAGCCGGACATTTGCGAATACCCGGATTCGAATAAATATGCGGTGATGGATAATTTTCAGGTGGATGCCGAAGGTAATACTTCAGGCTTTGTCGCCGTGGCGCGGCAGAAGGATGGCGTTGATTACTGGGATGGCGAGTAAAACATAGATCCCTTGTAGGCCTTCGCCTGCTCGCGATAGCGGTGTGTCAGTCACATCATATTTGACTGACACACCGCTATCGCGAGCAGGCGAACGCCTACATTGGTTTTGTGTGCTTATTCCAGGCGGGCCAGGCGTTCTTCCAGCGCGGCGATCCGCGCCTCCAGCTCTTCGATGCGCTCGACTGACACGCCACTGCTTGCGCCGCGATCCAACGGATTCTGCCGCGCCGCCATGATCGCCTCGATATCCGCCGGATCACCCAAGGCATGGGTGTAACGATCTTCGCGCTGCCCGGCCTGACGGGGAATCAACACGGCCAAACCCCGCGCGATCAAGCGCTCAAGCTGATGTACTACCTGCTCGGTGTCTTCAAATTCATGCATGCGCCCACTGCGGGTCAGCAGTTCATTGACGGTTTGCGGACCACGCAGAAACATCAATCCGCTGAGAATCACCTGCGCCGGCACCAGTTCCAGTGCCTTGTCGACCTTGTGCTCCCAGCGGTCGGCGCGACTGCCCATCACCAGCTTAGCGAAACCGCGACCTTCCAGTGCGCGCAAGCTCTGCCCGACCTGACCCTGGGTCAGATTCATCACCGGTTCGCGACTGGTTTTTTGATTGCACGCCGTGACCAGCGCATTAAGGGTCAGCGGATAGGTTTCCGGACTGGTTGCCTGTTTCTCGATCAACGAGCCGAGGATGCGGATTTCCGTGGCATTGAGCCGTGGCTCGTCGAAGGTGGATTCTGGTTCAGTGGTCATCGCGCGTTCCCTTTGCAGTCGAAGGCGCCTAGCCTAATCCTTGCCAAACAAAAGGCAAGCCGTGTGGTCATCAAGCATGGCTATAATCGCCTCCTTGTTCCACCCAGCCACCACACGAGACTGCCATGACCATTTCCCTGTACGCCGCATCCGTTCCGGTTTTTCAACAAATGCTCAACGCTTTGAGCGATGTGCTGAAAAAGGCTGAAGCCCACGCCACCGAGAAAAACATCGACCCGAACGCGTTCCTGCAGGCCCGTCTGTACCCGGACATGTTCCCGCTGACCCGCCAGGTGCAGATCGCCGTGGACTTCGCCAAAGGCGTATCCTCGCGTCTGGCTGAAGTCGAAGTGCCGAAGTACGACGATACCGAAACCACCTTCGCTGAGCTGCAAGCCCTGATCGCCAAGGTTCTGGCCTACATCGGCGAGATCAAGCCGGAGCAGATCGATGGCAAGGAAGGCATCGAAATCGTCACCCGTCCGGGCACGCCGAAAGAGAAGCGCTTCAGCGGTCAGTCGTACTTGCTGACTTATGGCTTGCCGCAGTTTTTCTTCCACGTCACTACCACCTATGCGCTGCTGCGTCATAACGGCGTGGAAGTGGGCAAACGTGATTACATGGGCGCGTTCTAAACCGCCAGAAGCCCCTCACCCTAGCCCTCTCCCGGAGGGAGAGGGGACTGATCGCGTTGTTGGTTCGAGATACGCCGACCTGATCTATCAAGTCGAACTCAGGTTTTGAACAACACTCGGTCTGCCCCCTTTCCCCCTCGCCCCCCTTGGGGGGAGAGGGTTGGGGTGAGGGGGAAAAGATCTCAGCCACAAAAAAGCCCGCCCGGGTTCACACCTCGG
The DNA here is from genome assembly GCF_013433315.1 of Pseudomonas crudilactis. GTDB lineage: Bacteria > Pseudomonadota > Gammaproteobacteria > Pseudomonadales > Pseudomonadaceae > Aquipseudomonas > Aquipseudomonas crudilactis. The sequence continues at coordinate 30,559 of NZ_WXVV01000011.1, forward strand.
CGGGCTTTTCATTGCAGCAATTGTTACGCAGTGCGCTGGGCTTTCGCTTCTTCACCCAGACACGCCGCAGCGGTAAACAGCACATCAGTCGACGAGTTCAGCGCCGTCTCTGCCGAATCCTGCAACACACCAATAATGAAACCGACCGCCACCACCTGCATGGCAATTTCGCTCGGAATGCCAAACAGGCTGCACGCCAACGGAATCAACAGCAACGAACCACCGGCCACACCCGAAGCGCCACAGGCACAAATCGCGGCGACAACACTCAGCAGAATCGCCGTCGGAATGTCCACGGCGATGCCCAATGTATGCACGGCCGCCAGCGTCAACACAGTAATGGTGATCGCCGCACCGGCCATGTTGATGGTCGCGCCCAGTGGGATCGACACCGAATAGGTGTCTTCATGCAGACCCAGACGTTTGCTCAATTCCAGATTCACCGGAATATTCGCCGCCGAGCTGCGGGTGAAAAACGCGGTGATACCGCTTTCACGCAGGCACTTGAGGGTCAGCGGGTAAGGGTTGCGACGCAGCTTCCAGAACACGATCAGCGGGTTCATCACCAGCGCCACGAACAGCATGCAACCGAGCAGCACGGCCAGCAGGTGCGCATAACCGATCAGCGCACCGAAGCCAGAGGTGGCGAGCGTCGAAGCGACCAGACCGAAAATGCCTAGCGGGGCGAAGCGAATCACTACGCGCACGATCACCGTCACGCCGTTGGACAGATCACCCAGCACTTCGCGGGTGGTGTCGCCGGCATGGCGAATCGCGATGCCCATGCCGATCGCCCAGGCCAGAATGCCGATGAAGTTGGCGTTCATCAGGGCGCTGACCGGGTTGTCCACCACGCTCAACAGCAGGCTTTGCAACACTTCGCCAATGCCGCCCGGCGCGGTCACCGCAACGTTTTCAGTGGACAGCACCAGATGCGACGGGAACGCCATGCTCGCAACCACGGCCACCACTGCTGCGGCGAAGGTGCCCAGCAGATAGAGGAACAAAATCGGGCGGATGTGGGTTTCCTGACCGTGTTTGTGGTTGGCAATCGACGCCATCACGAGGACGAACACCAGAATTGGTGCCACGGCTTTCAACGCCGAAACGAACACCTTGCCGATGAACGCGGTGTCTTTTGCCACGTCCGGGGCAAACATCGCCAAGGCAATACCGGCGATCAGGCCGATGAGGATCTGGGCGACCAGGCTCAGGTTCTTCAGGCGTTGCAATAGAGAAGGGGATGAAGCAGTCATAGCGGCATCTCTGATTTTTTATAGGGTGCAAGGTTGCGTAGAGCGATGGCAAAACAGCGGCAGACCACCACCACGAACCGAAAGTGTTGACGCGACATCAACGCCAATAAACCGGTCGTTGAACAGGCTGTACGTTTTTCAGGGCGCGGACTTTATCACAGCGTAGGCCTTATCCTTCAGGCATGTGACGATCTGCCACCGGATCAGTCAACCAGATAGACAGGTTTGTGCAAGTCAGTCCGGACACACTCTGTTAAGATTGCGCATCCTTATTTTCAAACTCTGCCAGCGGGCCTCCGGGTCAACGCTGGTGTCGTCGTTTTGCTGGAGTTGCGCATGCTGTTGCCCATTCTTCTGTTGTCCGCTGCCGGATTCACGGTGCTGACCACGGAATTCGTTATCGTCGGCCTGTTGCCGGCGATTGCCCGAGACCTCGCAGTCACCATCCCGCAGGCTGGGTTGCTGGTGACGCTATTCGCTTTTACCGTGGCGATGTTCGGGCCTTTCCTGACCGCCTATTTCGCCCGGTTCGAGCGGCGCAAGCTGTTTATCAGCATCCTGATCATGTTCGGTCTGGCCAATACCGTGGCGGCGCTGGCGCCGAACATCTGGGTGATGGCAATTGCCAGGTTGATCCCCGCGCTGGGTCTGCCGGTGTTCTGGGCCTTGGCCAGTGAGACCGCCGTGGACATCGTCGGCCCGGATTTCGCCGGTCGGGCGATCGCCAAGATCGGCTTCGGCATTGTCTGTGCCACGGTGTTTGGCATCCCGGTCGGCACGCTGATTTCTGACGCCTTCGGCTGGCGCAGTGCCTTTGGCATTCTGGCGGTCATCGCTTTTGCCAAAGCCTTGCTGCTGTTTGTTTACCTGCCGAAAACCAGTCTGCATCAGCATCAGGTCAGCTTCCGCTCGCAGTTCAAGATCCTGCGCAGCCCGTTGATGATCGGCCATATCGTCCTGTCGATTCTGGTGTTCAGCGGCATGTTTACCGCTTACACCTATCTGGCCGACATTCTTGAGCGCCTTGCCGGCTTCAACGGCACCGTCGTCGGTTGGTGCCTGATGGCCTTCGGCGCGGTCGGGCTGATTGGCAACTCGCTGGGCGGTCGTGCGGTCGATCGCCATCCGCTGGGGGCATCGGTGTTGTTCTGTGCGTTCATGATTTCCGGCATGGTCTCGCTGGTGCCGAACATTCACTCGCCGCTGGGGCTGGCGGTGGCGATGGGAATCTGGGGCATCACCCAGGCTGCATTGTTCCTGGTCAGTCATGTGCGCCTGATGAAAGCCGCGCCAGAAGCGCCGGCCTTTGCCGCTTCGTTGAACATCGCCGGGGCCAATCTGGGCATCGGTCTGGGCGCTATCGTCGGAGGCCGGGTCATCGACAGCGCGGGTCTGGGCTTCCTTGGCTTTGCCGCCGCCGGTTTCATCTTGCTCTCAGTGTTCCTCGCCATGGTGCTGATGACACTCAAGCCGCGCGAAATGTGCGCCGAGGCCTCATAACGCCGTGAACAGCTCGCGTCGGGCACCTTCGGTAATCGCAACGATACCGGGGTGCTTGACCTTGCGTTCCACCGAAATGGCATAGAACGACTCGGTCACCGCGTCGGTCTGGCCTATCAGTTCGACGCCGTACTGGCGCTTCACTTCATCGGCAATCACGCTCGGGCCGATAAAAATTCCGCTGCCGGATTGGCCAAACGCCTGCATCAAGGCACTGTCATCAAACTCGCCGACGATTTGCGGCTGGATCTGCTGCTCGGCAAACCAGCGCTGCAAGCGGCTGCGCACTACGGTTTCCGCGCCGGGAATCAGCAGTGGCGCGCCGTGCAGGCTGCGCGGGAAATCCTGACCGTACCTGGCCGCCAATTCAGCAGTGGCAAAGAAGCTGATCCCGCATTCACCGAGTTTCTGGCTGTAGCCCTTGATGTCGAGGTGCGAGGGCATCGGGCTGTCGGAGATCACCAGGTCCAGGCGCTGGATCGCCAGATCGGCGAGCAAGCGTTCGAGTTTGTCTTCGCGGCAGGTGATGCGCAGCGGTTCGTTCAGCTCCATGGTCGGTGCGATCAGGCGATAGACGATGGACTTCGGCACCACATCTGCCACCCCTACACGGAACAGGATCTGCTGTTCATTGGGTTGTGCGCGCAGCATCAGTTCCAGTTCGCCACCGAGCTGGAACATCTGCTCGGCGTAGGGCAGGGCTTGTCGCCCGGCTTCGGTGAGTTCCAGCTGTCGGCCGACTCTGCGAAACAGTTCGATGCCATAAGTCTGTTCGAGCAGGGAAATCTGCCCGCTGATGGTTTGCGGGGTCAGGTTCAGTTGCTCGCAGGCGCGCACGATGCTGCCGGTCTTGGCTACAACCCAGAAGTAATGCAGTTGTCGGTAGTTGAGCATGGCGATCTACAGTTCGTGAAAACCGAAGTATAGCCGCTAAAAATACGAATTTTCCTGAAGTGTTCATCTCCCTAGAATGCCCAGCCATCGACGGCCGGTCTGTGAGCCTGTCTGTTCATTCGAAGGAAACCTTATGAAATACACAATCCCAGCTTTGATGTTTGCGTCTTTACTGCTTATGGCCGGTTGCGATCAGGCCGAGAAAAGCGCCCAGCAACTGATGGGCAAGGCTGCCGAAAGCGCCAAGCAAGCGATCGACGACACCCACAAAGCCGCCGAACAAGCGCTGAGTGATGCCACCGGCGGCTTGATCGAGAAAAAAGAAACACCGGAAAAAGACGCGGAACAATCCGAATCTTCCTCCAAGACCATCTAATTCGTCTTACACAGAGTCAGGACTGACCCATGGAATATCTGTTACAGCTCGCCGCCAGCCCCACCGCCTGGGTTGCTTTGGCCACATTGGTGGTGATGGAAATCGTGCTCGGCATCGATAACCTGATCTTTATTTCGATCCTGACCAACAAATTGCCCAAGCAGTACCAGCAGAAAGCACGCCGTATCGGTATCGGCATGGCGTTGATCCTGCGTCTGGCGCTGTTGAGCACCATCGCCTTCATCGTGCAGTTGACCGCGCCTGTTATCGAAATTCTGGGTCAGGCTTTCTCGTGGAAGGACATGATCCTGATCGCCGGTGGTCTGTTCCTGGTCTGGAAAGCCACGACCGAGATCCACCACAGCATGGACCCGGCGCCGGAAGATCCAAAGTCGGCGACCTCGACGGTTACGCTTGGTTTCGCTGCCGCTATTGGCCAGATCCTGATGCTCGACATGGTGTTCTCGATCGACAGCATCATTACCGCCGTCGGCATGACTGAACACTTGCCGATCATGATCATCGCGGTGGTGGTGTCGGTGCTGGTGATGCTGTTTGCTGCTGAACCGCTGGCCAAATTCATCAACGACAACCCGACGGTGGTGATGCTGGCCCTGGGCTTCCTGATCATGATCGGTATGACCCTGATCGCTGAAGGCTTCGGCGCCCACGTACCGAAAGGTTATGTGTATGCGGCGATGGCGTTCTCCGCTTCGATTGAAGTGCTGAACATGATGTCGCGTCGGGCGAAGCAGAAGAAGCTGGCTGAGCAGGTGTAACCGCCAATAAGCCAAAAAGGCCGCTTGAACTGAGTTCAGGCGGCCTTTTTTCATTTCGGGTTCTCTATGCTCTGCTAAAACCAGCCCCTCACCCCAGCCCTCTCCCGAGGGAGAGGGAGCCGATCGGTGCGGTTCTCAAACCTGAGTTCGGCTCGTTATTTCAGGTCGACGTAACTCGAGAAAACAACTCGATCAGTCCCCTCTTCCTCCGGGAGAGGGCTAGGGTGAGGGGCTTTTCGCTTTGACGTTAATCCTCAATGCGCGGCGGCGTGTCGTACCCGGTGCTTCTCGGCTTTCTCAACCGCAACAGGCTGAACCGGATGGTGATGGTGATGGTGGCGCCGCGAAACCCGCAGCACGCCCCACAACATGGCGGCAGCCACGGCCAGCCAGCCGGCAATCAACATTACGATAGTCATGGTCAGGCTCATCAGTGCCTCCTCTTCGCCCTGCATCGGGCGCACACTTTTTCAATTCGCTCTGTTTCAGTGACAGTCTAGACAATGGGGTGTTTCAGGCTATTGACCAAAGGTCGCTGGTGACCAATCAGTTTGCTCTATGCAATCGATGTGTCTGCCGCTTAAGGCTATACCGCAGCCTGGCGCGGCCCTATGATCGCAGGCGTTGCCGGAACACGATGACCGGCGTCTGAACAGAGAGTGATGATGGTGCAGGTATTTTCTCGAATTCGTGTGGCGCTGCTGGTGGCCGGTTGCGCGGCCGTGTTGGCCGGATGTGCAGGCAGTGTGGCGCCTGAGGTCAAGCGTCTGCCGGAGCGGGTCGAACTCAGTGGCACGTTCTATCGCGGCGAAGCCAATCAGAGCGGCCCGCAAGTGCTGGCCAGCCTGTTGTCGCAGCAGGGCGTCGTGATCACCCCGGGTTTATTGGAAAAACCACTGCACTTGCCGGGTGCCGAAGACAAGCTGCAGCAGAATATCCAGAACCTTGCCCGTGAGTACGGCATGGTGGTTTATCCGCTGGACAGCAATCTGCCAGCGCTGTTGACGCAGGTGGCGGCGGGTTATCCGGTGATGGTGCGCTTCAGCGAGGGTTCGGCGTTCTGGGCCGAGCCGCGTTACGCGATCCTGTCCGGCTACGACCGCAACAAACAGAAGGTCTTGCTGCGTGCCGGGATGAACCGTCGCGAACTGATGAGTTTCAGCGCCTTTGAATCGTCGCTGGAAAAGTCCGGTGGCTGGGCGATTCTGATTCAAAAACCCTCACAGATCCCGGCAGCCGTTGATCGTCAGCGCTGGCTCAAAGCGGCCGATGAACTGTCCCAGGCCGGTCAGGAAAACGAAGCGGCCCAGGCGCGCAAGGCGTTGGCGGCACACTGAATCTCCGTTCGTCATCTGCCGGGCACGACTGCGCCCGGCAAGCCTCTTACGCCTATAACCCGTTTTCGGGTAAATCAGGAGGTGAGCATGGCAGATTCCCCATCGCCGAAAGGCCCGCATTCTTCCGAGCATTCTTCGGGTCATGATCTGGGCTTCGATCCGGATTCGCCGGATCTCGATGATCCGCAAGTCGATCCCGTCGGCCCGGCGAAAGCACCAAAAGACGTGAAACCCGGCGAAGACGACAAGCAGCCGGCCAAGCCTTATGACCCGTTAGCCAATCTGAAACCTTGATGTGAGGTGCGTATGAGTACCGATTCAAGCTTCGATGACCAGAAACCGGACAGCGTGCCTACAACTCCAGAGCCGGAGATTTATCCGGTGCTGGACCCGGACAGCCCGCTGCGCGATCCGATGGCCCGGCCTAATGTCATGACACCGGAACCTTAGCGGGATCCGAGTGCGGGCGATGGCATCCCTGATGACGACCAGATGCCGCTGCCAAATGACTGATACGCAGGCGAAAAAAAGCCCCGAGGATTCGGGGCTTTTTCTTGTGCGGTGGCTTACTTGGACGCTTCGACCACGCCGCTCTGGCGATTCTTGAGGTTTTTCTCAGCCTTGTACTGCTGAGCCACCGCCGGAACGCTGGCGCTGCGCCCGGTTTCCACCCAACTGCGAATGCGGCTGGCGTCAGCAAAGTGGGTGTACTTGCCGAACGCGTCGAGGATCACCAGCGCGACCGGGCGGTTACCCATTTTCGTCACCAGTACCAGGCAATGACCGGCAGGGTTAGTGAAACCGGTCTTGGTGATCTTGATGTCCCAATCTGCCTTGTTGACCAAGTGATCGGTGTTGCGGAAACCCAGGGTGTAATTGGGTTTGCGGAACGACACGGTCTTTTCCTTGGTGGTGGTGAGTTCGCTGAGAATCGGATATTTGCTCGCGGCGACCAGCAACTTGCTCAAGTCACGGGCGGTAGAGACGTTGCGTTCGGACAAGCCGGTCGGCTCGACGTAGTGCGTATTGGTCATGCCCAGTGCCTTGGCCTTGGCGTTCATCGCCGCGATAAAGGCTGCATAACCGCCCGGGTAGTGGTGCGCCAGACTGGCGGCGGCACGGTTTTCCGAGGACATCAGAGCAATCAGCAGCATCTCGCGGCGCGGCAGCTCACTTTTCAGTTTGACTCGGGAGAACACGCCCTTCATTTCCGGCGTGTTGCTGATATCGACACTGATCCATTCGTCCATGTTTTGCCGGGCTTCAACCACTACCAATCCAGTCATGAGCTTGCTGACAGAAGCGATCGGCACGACCACGTCAGGGTTGCTGGAGTAGATGACTTTGTTGGTCTGCATATCCATGAGCAGGGCACTGCCGGAGGCGATCTTCAGGCTCGAAGCATCACGAGGGGCAGCGGTGGTTTCCGCAGCGTTGATCGTTGGCGTGATGAATGTGCCTGTAAAAGCAAAAAACAGGCTCAGAATCGAAAGACGAATTTTCACGCGGGCGAACTCATAAAGGTTGGATATTCCGTTAGTTTGTAACGGGTTATTTCTTCAAAGCGTCGCATTCTAGGAGTATGGCTGAAGATCTGTCGATGGTTGTTTGAACGACCTGAAAAACTCGTGAAAAGGCCTGTAAAAAGAGGGGTTTCCGGCGAACGGTTACAGTTTTTTCTCAGGCATGAAAAAACCCGCACGAGGCGGGTTTTTCTATCGCTGAAAACGACGACTCAGACGTGCAGGGTTTCTGCTGCGTAAAGCGTGTTTTCCAGCAGGCAGGCGCGGGTCATCGGACCTACGCCACCCGGTACTGGAGTAATCCAGCCGGCGCGGGGCAGGGCGGTTTCGTAGACAACGTCACCGACCAGTTTGCCGTCGTCCTGACGGTTGATGCCCACGTCGATCACGATCGCGCCTTCCTTGATCCACTCCCCTTTGACCAGGCCCGGCTTGCCGGCGGCCACCACCACCAGATCGGCACGACCAACGTGGCCGGCCAGATCCTTGGTGAAGCGGTGAGTAACGGTCACGGTGCAACCGGCCAGCAGCAGTTCCATCGCCATCGGGCGACCGACGATGTTGGAAGCGCCGACGACCACTGCGTCCATGCCATAAAGGTCAGCGCCGGTGCTTTCCAGCAGCGTCATGATGCCTTTAGGGGTGCATGGGCGCAGCAGGGGAATGCGCTGGGCCAGGCGACCGACGTTATAAGGGTGGAAACCGTCGACGTCTTTGTCCGGACGAATGCGCTCCAGCAATTTGGAGGCGTCCAGGTGCTCGGGCAGCGGCAGCTGAAGCAGGATGCCGTCGATCGCAGGGTCGTCGTTGAGGCGATCGATCAGATCGGTCAGCGCGTCTTGCGTGGTGTCGGAGGGCAGGTCGTAGGCTTGAGAGAGGAAGCCAACCTCTTCACAGTCTTTACGCTTGTGCGAGACATAAACCTGAGAGGCAGGATCGCTGCCGACCAGGATCACCGCGAGGCCGGGAGTGCGCAGGCCTTGCTGGCGACGCTCGGCAACTCGTTGGGCGATCTGCTGGCGCAGGCTGGCGGCGATCGATTTGCCGTCGATTAGTTGTGCAGTCATTGCGCGTGATTAACCATCGAGAGGGGAAAAAATGAGAACGCATTCTCGCATGTCGAGCGGTGAGGGCAAAGGCGCTTGGTCAGCAAATTCGTCTAACTCCTTTAATTAAATGAATTTTTTTCAAAAAGGATTTGACGACCTTCGGAGCGCTCTATACTATTCGTCGCACTTGTCGGGCACAGCCTAGCACTGGTTAAGAAGGTGAAGCGGAATCAAGGTTCTGCGACACTGGAAAGCACTTAGTTTGTAGTCCTTTAAGAGTACAGATTAATAAGGCGCCCGTAGCTCAGCTGGATAGAGCATCCGCCTTCTAAGCGGATGGTCGCAGGTTCGAGTCCTGCCGGGTGCGCCATTAGGCAGCTTTGGCACAAGTAACGCGATATGGTGGGCGTAGCTCAGTTGGTAGAGCACGGGATTGTGACTCCCGTTGTCGTGGGTTCGATCCCCATCGTCCACCCCATATTTCGAAAGGCGCCAGATGTAACAGTCTGGCGCCTTTGCTTTAAAGCTTCACCTGCGGATGTGGTGGAATTGGTAGACACACTGGATTTAGGTTCCAGCGCCGCGAGGCGTAAGAGTTCGAGTCTCTTCATCCGCACCAATTAAAGCTTCATTCATGTCTTCGGGCTGGTGAGGTTTCAACAAAGAAGTTGTTTGGCTTTTTTGTTACGCAATATGGTGGGCGTAGCTCAGTTGGTAGAGCACGGGATTGTGACTCCCGTTGTCGTGGGTTCGATCCCCATCGTCCACCCCATATTTCGAAAGGCGCCAGATTTAACAGTCTGGCGCCTTTTTTGTTTTAGCGGTTCTGAAAACCGGTGATTAACGGTTTCGGGGCGCAGGAGCAGGGCACTTCGTCGTATTTATGTTGCTCGATGATGCTGCGCTGCTCGCCGGGCTTGCTTGCAGGTTCGGCCGTCAGGGAGTGATTGGCAATCTCTTCTATATATAGAAGCGGTTGGCGCAGAGCCCTGGCGAGATTGGTTGTATTCGCCTGTGGGGCGCGCTGCACTGGTGCGGCGGTCCCGATAAAATGCCTGCTGTTTTTTTACCCGTTTTCAGTAGGGTGACTTCTTGAGTTTGACCCACTAGAATGCATGCCCTTGATTCTGGGGTCGGAAACGGCCGGCTAACGTCTGTGCAACGAGGAATATCCATGCAAGTTTCTGTTGAAAATACTACTGCTCTCGAGCGCCGCATGAGCGTCACCGTGCCGGCTGAGCGCATCGAGACTCAGGTCAACAAGCGTCTGCAGCAGACTGCCCAAAAGGCCAAGATTGCTGGCTTCCGTCCAGGCAAAGTGCCAATGAGCGAAATCAAGCGCCGTTTTGGTGCCGATGCTCGCCAGGAAGCTGTAGGCGACGTGATCCAGTCCTCCTTCTACGAAGCTGTGGTTGAGCAGAAGCTGAACCCTGCTGGTTCGCCGTCGATCGAGCCTAAGTCGCTCGAAGCTGGCAAGGACCTGGAATACGTTGCTGTATTCGAAGTGTTCCCTGAGTTCACCGTTGCCGGTTTCGACGGCATCACCGTTGAGCGCCTGAGCGCTGACGTGGCTGACGCTGACCTGGACAAAATGCTCGACATCCTGCGCAAGCAGAACACTCGTTTTGAAGTGGCCGATCGCGCTGCCCAGAACGAAGACCAACTGAACATCGATTTCGTTGGCAAGGTTGACGGCGAAGTATTCGCTGGCGGTTCCGCCAAGGGCACTCAGCTGGTACTGGGTTCCGGTCGCATGATCCCGGGCTTCGAAGAAGGCCTGGTTGGCGCTAAAGCGGGCGAAGAGCGCGTTCTGAACCTGACTTTCCCAGAGGACTATCAGAACCTGGACCTGGCTGGCAAAACCGCCGAGTTCACCGTGACCGTCAACACTGTTTCCGAGCCTAAACTGCCAGAGCTGAACGAAGAGTTCTTCGCTCAATTCGGCATCAAGGAAAGCGGCATCGACGGTTTCCGCACCGAAGTTCGCAAGAACATGGAGCGTGAACTGCGTCAGGCGATCAAATCCAAGGTCAAGAATCAGGTAATGGACGGTCTGCTGGCCACCAACCCGATCGAAGTGCCGAAGGCGCTGCTGTCCAACGAAGTTGACCGTCTGCGCGTGCAGGCTGTTCAGCAGTTCGGTGGCAACATCAAGCCTGATCAACTGCCGGCCGAGCTGTTCGAAGAGCAAGCCAAGCGCCGCGTTGTGCTGGGTCTGATCGTTGCTGAAGTGGTCAAGCAATTCGACCTGAAGCCTGACGACGCTCGCGTTCGCGAAATGATTCAGGAAATGGCTTCGGCTTATCAAGAGCCTGAGCAGGTTGTGTCGTGGTACTACAAAAACGAGCAGCAGCTGAACGAAGTGCGTTCGGTTGTGCTGGAAGAGCAAGTTGTGGATACTGTTCTGCAGAAAGCTAGTGTGACCGACAAAGCGGTCTCTTACGAAGAAGCAGTCAAGCCGGTAGAAGCTCCAACAGCCGACTGATTGGTTTTGCGTTAAGAAGTACACACCATAAGCCAGCTCTCGAGCTGGCTTATGCGTATTCAAGACATAACTATTTGGGAGCGACTGCAGAGCATGTTCCGTAATTCTTATATTCAGCAGAACTCTGATATCCAGGCCGCCGGCGGCCTGGTCCCGATGGTTGTCGAGCAATCTGCTCGTGGCGAACGCGCCTATGACATTTATTCGCGCCTGCTCAAGGAGCGAGTGATCTTTCTGGTGGGTCCGGTAGAGGACTACATGGCCAACCTGATCTGCGCGCAACTGCTGTTCCTTGAAGCGGAAAACCCGGACAAGGACATCCATCTCTACATCAACTCTCCGGGCGGTTCGGTGACAGCAGGCATGTCGATCTACGACACCATGCAGTTCATCAAGCCGAACGTATCGACCACCTGCATCGGTCAGGCCTGCAGCATGGGCGCATTCCTGCTGACCGCAGGTGCCCCGGGCAAGCGTTTCTGCCTGCCGAACTCGCGCGTGATGATTCACCAGCCACTGGGCGGTTTCCAGGGCCAGGCGTCGGACATCGAAATCCACGCCAAGGAAATCCTCTTCATTCGCGAGCGTCTGAACACGCTGATGGCCAAGCACAGCGGGCGTACTCTGGAAGAAATCGAGCGCGATACCAATCGCGACAACTTCATGAGTGCAGAAGCTGCGAAGGAATATGGCCTGATCGACGAAGTGATCAACCAGCGCCCAGCTTAAAATAAGCAGCTCAAAATAGGCTTGGTCGGCTGGTCTGATCAGCGGCGGGCTTGAAAAAGCCCGCAATAGCCTTCATCTTGTGTTGCAAGCCTATCGGATTTGGATCGAACGAATGACTGACACCCGCAACGGCGAGGACAACGGCAAGCTGCTCTATTGCTCCTTCTGTGGCAAAAGCCAGCATGAAGTGCGCAAATTGATTGCCGGCCCCTCGGTCTTTATCTGCGACGAGTGCGTCGACCTGTGCAATGACATCATCCGTGAGGAGGTGCAGGAAGCCCAGGCCGAAAGCAGCGCGCATAAATTGCCTTCGCCTAAAGAAATCAGCGGCATCCTTGACCAGTACGTCATTGGTCAGGAGCGTGCGAAAAAGGTTCTGGCCGTAGCGGTGTACAACCACTACAAGCGCCTGAACCAGCGTGACAAGAAGGCTGACGACGTCGAACTCGGCAAGAGCAACATCCTGCTGATCGGCCCGACAGGCTCCGGTAAGACCCTGCTGGCCGAAACACTGGCCCGCTTGCTGAACGTTCCGTTCACCATCGCCGACGCAACCACCCTCACCGAGGCGGGTTACGTGGGTGAAGATGTCGAGAACATCATTCAGAAGCTGCTGCAGAAGTGCGATTACGACGTAGAGAAAGCCCAGATGGGTATTGTCTACATCGACGAAATCGACAAGATTTCCCGCAAGTCTGACAACCCGTCGATCACCCGGGACGTTTCCGGTGAAGGCGTGCAACAGGCCTTGCTGAAGTTGATCGAAGGCACGGTCGCTTCCGTACCGCCGCAAGGTGGTCGCAAGCACCCGCAGCAGGAATTCCTGCAGGTCGACACCCGTAACATCCTCTTCATCTGCGGTGGTGCGTTCTCCGGTCTGGAAAAGGTTATTCAAAACCGTTCCACCAAGGGCGGCATCGGCTTCAACGCAGAAGTGCGCAGCAAGGAAGAAGGCAAGAAAGTCGGTGAGTCCCTGCGTGAAGTCGAGCCTGACGATCTGGTCAAGTTCGGTCTGATCCCGGAGTTCGTCGGTCGTCTGCCGGTCCTCGCAACGCTGGACGAGCTGGATGAGGCTGCGTTGATGCAGATCCTCACCGAGCCGAAAAATGCTCTGACCAAACAGTATGCCAAGCTGTTCGAGATGGAAGGCGTGGATCTGGAGTTCCGGACCGACGCACTGAAATCGGTCGCCAAACGTGCTCTGGAACGTAAAACCGGTGCCCGTGGCCTGCGTTCGATTCTCGAAGGTGTGCTGCTCGACACGATGTATGAAATCCCCTCGCAGTCCGAGGTGAGCAAGGTCGTGATCGATGAAAGCGTGATCGAAGGCAAGTCCAAGCCACTGTATATCTATGAAAACAGTGAGCCGACGGCCAAGGCAGCGCCGGACGCGTAAGCGTCCACTGCGCCGCAACAAAGAAGGGGCCTTCGGGCCTCTTTTTTTTTATGTCGATTTTTACATCCGCTTTGCGCTTGTTTTTTTTCAAGGCAGCCCCCATCTTGGTTTCAAGCTCAATTCCATCCGATTACGGCCATATGGCCGCCGTAGAGGCGAAATCATGAAGACAACCATCGAATTGCCTCTCCTGCCATTGCGTGATGTCGTGGTTTATCCGCACATGGTTATCCCGCTGTTCGTGGGGCGCGAGAAATCCATCGAAGCCCTCGAGGCCGCGATGACGGGCGACAAGCAGATCCTGCTGCTGGCCCAGAGAAACCCGGCTGACGACGATCCCGGTGAAGACGCTCTCTATCGCGTAGGTACCATTGCCACTGTTCTACAGCTTCTGAAGCTGCCTGACGGCACCGTAAAGGTTCTGGTCGAGGGTGAGCAGCGTGGCACCGTCGAACGCTTCAGCGAAGTCGACGGTCACTGCCGTGCCGAAGTCTCGTTGATCGAAGAAGTCGACGCCGCCGAGCGCGAATCCGAAGTGTTCGTGCGCACACTGCTGTCGCAGTTCGAACAATATGTACAGCTGGGCAAGAAGGTCCCGGCTGAAGTCCTGTCGTCGCTCAACAGCATCGATGAGCCAGGCCGCCTGGTCGACACCATGGCCGCGCACATGGCGCTGAAAATCGAGCAGAAGCAGGAAATCCTCGAAATCATCGATTTGTCGGCCCGGGTCGAGCACGTTCTGGCGTTGCTGGATGCCGAGATCGATCTGCTGCAAGTCGAAAAACGCATTCGTGGCCGCGTCAAAAAGCAAATGGAGCGCAGTCAGCGCGAGTACTACCTGAATGAGCAGATGAAGGCCATTCAGAAAGAACTCGGCGACAGCGACGAAGGCCACAACGAAATCGAAGACCTGAAAAAGCGTATCGACGCTGCCGGTCTACCGAAAGACGCGTTGGCCAAAGCCACTGCCGAGCTGAACAAGCTCAAGCAAATGTCGCCCATGTCCGCTGAGGCCACCGTGGTGCGCTCGTACATCGACTGGCTGGTGCAAGTGCCGTGGAAGGCGCAGAGCAAGGTACGTCTGGACCTGGCGCGCGCAGAAGACATTCTCGATGCCGATCACTACGGCCTCGAAGAGGTCAAGGAACGTATCCTTGAATACCTCGCCGTGCAAAAACGCGTGAAGAAAATCCGTGGCCCGGTGTTGTGCCTGGTCGGTCCTCCGGGCGTGGGTAAAACTTCGCTGGCGGAGTCGATTGCTCATGCCACCAACCGTAAATTCGTGCGCATGGCCCTTGGTGGCGTGCGTGATGAAGCGGAAATTCGCGGTCACCGCCGGACTTACATCGGTTCGATGCCGGGAAGATTGATTCAAAAGATGACAAAGGTGGGTGTGCGCAACCCGCTGTTCCTGCTCGATGAAATCGACAAAATGGGCAGCGACATGCGTGGCGACCCGGCGTCGGCGTTGCTGGAAGTGCTCGATCCAGAGCAGAACCACAACTTCAACGACCACTATCTGGAAGTCGATTACGACCTTTCCGATGTGATGTTCCTGTGCACCTCGAACTCGATGAACATTCCGCCGGCACTGCTCGACCGGATGGAAGTGATCCGCCTGCCGGGCTACACCGAAGATGAGAAGATCAACATCGCCGTCAAATACCTCTCGCCAAAGCAGATCGCCGCTAACGGTCTGAAAAAGGGCGAGCTGGAATTCGACGCTGAAGCGATCCGCGACATCATCCGTTACTACACCCGTGAAGCCGGTGTGCGTGGCCTCGAACGTCAGATCGCCAAGGTCTGCCGCAAGGCCGTTAAAGAGCACGCAATGGAAAAACGCTTCTCGGTGAAAGTGACAGCTGACCTGCTTGAACACTTCCTCGGCGTGCGCAAATTCCGCTACGGTCTGGCTGAGCAACAGGATCAGATCGGTCAGGTCACAGGCCTTGCCTGGACTCAGGTGGGCGGCGAATTGCTGACTATCGAAGCCGCGGTTGTGCCGGGTAAAGGTCAACTGATCAAGACCGGTTCGCTGGGCGATGTGATGGTCGAATCGATCACTGCCGCGCTGACCGTTGTCCGCAGTCGTGCCAAGAGCCTGGGCATTCCTCTGGACTTCCACGAGAAGCGCGACACGCACATCCACATGCCGGAAGGGGCGACGCCGAAAGACGGCCCTAGCGCCGGTGTAGGCATGTGCACGGCGCTGGTGTCGGCATTGACCGGCATTCCGGTGCGCGCCGATGTCGCCATGACTGGTGAAATCACGCTGCGTGGTCAAGTGCTGGCGATTGGCGGTCTGAAGGAAAAACTGCTGGCGGCTCACCGCGGCGGAATCAAGATCGTGATTATTCCGGAAGAGAACGTGCGTGATCTGAAGGAGATTCCTGACAATATCAAGCAGGATCTGCAGATTAAACCGGTTAAATGGATTGACGAGGTCCTGCAAATTGCGCTGCAATACGCGCCGGAGCCCTTGCCGGATGTGGCTCCGGAGATAGTTGCCAAGGACGAAAAACGTGAGTCTGACTCTAAGGAAAGAATTAGCACGCATTAATACGCTTTTGCCTGGGGGGCTTCCTTGACAGTTTTTTAGAGCCCTTGTTATAAAGCGGCTCTTAAGTGTCTGTAGGCCATTCAGCACTCGTTTTTGCTTTCACCAAAAAACTTAGAATCATCTCAAAATAGATATAAGGGGACTTAGAGTGAACAAGTCGGAACTGATTGATGCTATCGCTGCATCCGCTGATATCCCGAAAGCTGCTGCTGGCCGTGCGCTGGACGCTGTAATCGAATCCGTCACTGGCGCTCTGAAGGCTGGCGACTCCGTTGTTCTGGTTGGTTTCGGTACTTTCTCCGTGACGGACCGTCCGGCTCGTACCGGTCGTAACCCTCAAACCGGCAAGACTCTGGAAATCCCGGCTGCCAAGAAGCCAGGTTTCAAAGCCGGTAAAGCACTGAAAGAAGCTGTTAACTAAGTTTTCAGGTTTTTACCCATCCGGGTCGGGGTCATGCCTGACTTGGCAGCGGAGCGGTAGAGCAGGTCGCTGAAACAGTGGCCTGTAACGCCGGGATCGAGGGTTCGAGCCCTGTCCGCTCCGCCAGTTACGAGAAGGCGCATCCTCGGATGCGCCTTTCTTCTATCCGGATTCTACCCACGCTCCACGGTTGCCTAATTTTGAAGTTCAACCGTTTCTGGGGGACGCATGCTGCAGAATATCAGGGACAATTCACAAGGCTGGATTGCCAAGACCATTATCGGGGTCATCGTTGCACTGATGGCTCTGACCGGTTTCGACGCCATTTTCCAGGCCACGACTCACAAGAATGAGGCGGCCAAGGTCAACGGTGAAGAAATCAGCCAGAACGAACTGAGCCAGGCCGTTGACATGCAACGCCGTCAGCTGATGCAACAGTTGGGCAAAGACTTCGATGCTTCCTTGCTCGACGAAAAAATGCTGCGTGAATCGGCCCTCAAGGGTCTGATCGATCGCAAGCTGTTGCTGCAAGGCGCCGAACAAGCGAAATTCGCTTTCTCCGAAGGCGCCCTGGACCAAGTGATCCTGCAGACACCTGAATTCCAGGTGGACGGCAAGTTCAGCTCCGAGCGCTTCGACCAGGTGATCCGTCAACTGGGTTACAGCCGCATGCAATTCCGCCAGATGCTGGCTCAGGAAATGCTGATCGGCCAACTGCGCGCCGGTGTGGCGGGCAGTGGTTTTGTTACCGACGCTGAAGTGCTGGCATTCGCCCGTCTGGAAAAACAGACCCGCGATTTCGCCACCCTTAACGTCAAGGCTGATCCGGCGGCGGTCAAACTGACCGACGACGAGGTCAAGGCCTACTACGACGAACACGCCAAGGAGTTCATGACTCCTGATCAAGTGATCATCGATTACGTTGAGCTGAAGAAGTCCTCGTTCTTTGATCAGGTTGCCGTCAAGGACGAAGACCTGCAGGCGGCGTATCAGAAAGAGATCGCCAACCTGTCGGAACAGCGTCGTGCCGCGCACATTCTGATCGAAGTGAACGACAAGACCACCGAGGCTCAGGCCAAGGCGAAGATTGACGAAGTCCAGGCGCGTCTGGCCAAGGGCGAGAAGTTCGAAGCGCTGGCCAAAGAGTTCTCGCAGGATCCGGGTTCTGCCAACAATGGCGGTGATCTCGGTTACGCCGGTCCTGGCGTTTACGATCCGGCGTTCGAAAAAGCCTTGTACTCTCTGTCGAAAGACCAGGTGTCGGAGCCGATTCGTACTGACTTCGGTTACCACCTGATCAAGCTGTTGGGTGTGGAAGCGCCGGAAGTGCCAACTCTGGCCAGCCTGAAAGACAAGCTGACCCGCGAGCTCAAAGCCGCGCAGGTCGAGCAGCGTTTCGTCGAGGCGACCAAGCAACTGGAAGACTCCGCGTTCGAAGCGTCTGACCTGGCTCAGCCAGCGGCGGATCTGAAGCTGACCGTGCACACCTCCAAGCCGTTCGGCCGTGAAGGTGGCGAAGGTGTTGCAGCCAACCGTGCTGTGGTCACCGCTGCGTTCAGCACTGAAGTGATCGACGAAGGTGCCAACAGCACCGCCATCGAGCTGGATCCGGAAACCGTGATCGTGCTGCGTTCCAAGGAGCACCTGAAGCCTGCGCAACTGCCGCTGGAAAGCGTGAATGCGGCCATCCGCACTCAGCTGACCAAAGAGCACGCCAGCGCTGCTGCCAAGACCAAGGCCGAGAGGCTGATTGCGGATCTGCGCGATGGCAAGGCACCGTTGGACAAGGCAGTTGATGGTCAGAACTGGAAAGCCACCGAAGCGGCCACTCGTGGTCAGGAAGGGGTTGATCCGGCGGTGCTGCAAGCGTTGTTCCGTATGCCGAAACCGGCTGCCAAGGACAAGCCGACGTTCACCAGCGTGACGTTGGCGGATGGCAGTCTGATGATCGTGCGTCTGAATGGCGTTAACGAAGCGGCTGCGCCGACGGATGAAGAGAAGGTTCAGTACCGTCGTTTCCTTGCTTCGCGTGAGGGGCAGCAGGACTTCGCGGCGTACCGCAAGCAGTTGGAAGCTCAGGCTGAGATCAAGCGGTTTTGATGTCTGATTGAGCTGTGATGTGATGTGAAAGCCCCGGCCTGTATAGGTCGGGGCTTTTTTTTGGGCGTTGGGTCGTGGCGGCCTTTGGGCCGACCATGTTTTTGGGGTTTTGGGTGAATATCCGTTGCTTTGGGTGCGGCCGCTGGCGGTTTCGCTCTTACAGCGAGTCACCTTTTCCAAACGCCGAAAAGGTAACCCAAAAGGCTTTGCCCTGACGTTCGGCCCGCTCGCTGGGGCTCGGGGTTCCTTCGCTCCGGGATTGATCCGGGGGCATCGCCTACGGTTTGCTTCGCTGCACCTCCTCTCGATGTGTTCGACTTCGTCGAACGGTCGCTGCGCTCCCACCCCCGGATCAATCCCTCCACTCAGCCTGCCGACGGGCTTTCAGATCAAGATCAAGAGCTGCAGCCGAGCTAACGCTCATCCTGTTGAGTGGGGCGGCTTTGCCGCGTGGGCGGTACACAGATTAAAACTGTGGGAGCGAGCTTGCTCGCGAAGGCGGCCTGCCAGCCGACCTGTTTCTTGCGGATTTACTCAATCCAATTGTGGGAGCGAGCCTGCTCGCGAAGACGGCCTTCCAGCCGACCGTTTTCCAGCCGTATGGCTTCAACTCAACAGCGCATTCGGTCTCATTCGGCTCTTGGAAAACCATGTTCCAGAGCTTTGATAGTTACTGACAGGGTCAACACCAACAATCCTGCAACAATCCACGGAAACGCCCCAACCCCGGGATTGCCCAGCAACAAACCACCCACCAACCCCCCGCCAGCAATTCCGACATTCCACAGCGTAACCAACATCGATTGCGCCGTATCGGCAGCCTCTTTCGCAGCTTTCGCCGAGGCGGTTTGCAGCAACGATGGCATGGCGCCGAACGCCAGGCCCCAGACGGCAGTCGCGATGTAAATGACGTTGGGCGAGTCGCGCCACAGGCCCAGTGCTATCGCCGAGAGCAGGAACAGCCCGGCGCTGATCAACACCAGTTCGCGCAGCCAGCGGTCAATCAGGCTGCCGACGATCCACAGGCTCAGCACTGAAGCGAGGCCGAATACCAGTAGCACGCGGTCGACACTGGCATCGAGTCCGGAGGGTTGCAGGAAAGGCGCGATGTAGGTGTACAACAAATTGTGCGCGACGACGTAGGTGAGGGTGACTAACAATACCGATCGCACGCCCGGCAAGGTGAATACCTGACGCAGCGGCATGCGGTTTCCCACGCGTTCGCCGGCGAAGTCCGGGACTTGCCAGTGCACCCAGATCACCAGCGCAACGGTCAGTCCGGTCATGATGGCGAAGCTCAGGCGCCAGCCGACCAGGGTGCCGAGCAGAGTACCTGCGGGAATTCCCAGCGACAGCGCCAGTGGCGCGCCGAGCATCGCTACCGTTATGGCGCGGCCTTGCAAGTGCGGAGCGACCATGCGGCTTGCGTAACCTGCCAGCAGCGCCCACAGCAGCCCGGCAAATATGCCGGCAATAAACCGTGCAATCAGCGTCAGCCAGTACCATTGCGACAGGGCGGTGAGGCTGTTGGCGATGGCGAAGCCTGCGATGGCGGCCAGCAGCAGCGGTTTTCTTCGCCAGCCACGGGTGGCGATCGTCAGCGGGATTGCTGCCAGGATCGAACCGAGCGCGTACAGCGTCACCAATTGCCCAATCAGCGCCTGGGAAACGTCCAGGCCGCTGCTCATCTGCGGTAACAGGCCGGCTGGCATGGCTTCGGTCATGACCGTTATGAACCCGGCGGTGGCTAGTGCCAGCAGCGCACCGAGGGGTAATCGTCCGCGTTGAGAGACGGGGTGTTCAACTGTGGGGCAACTGAGTTGTGTGTCATTCATGAGCCGGCATCCATGTGCAACGTTGACGAGGAGCACAGGGTATGGCGCTGCACATCGGCGAAAAACGGGTTAAGGTTCCGAACATATCGGACACGGATGTTGGCAATGGGAGGGTGGTATGGATAGCCTGGGCAGTATTTCGGTGTTTGTTCAGGTCGCCGAGACGCGCAGTTTCACTGAGGCTGGCCGACTGCAAGGGGTGTCATCGTCGGCGGTGGGCAAAAGTATTGCGCGGCTCGAGGCGCGACTTGGCGTGCGGCTGTTTCAACGCACCACGCGCAGCGTCACGCTGACCAGTGAAGGGGCGCTGTTTCTGGAGCGCTGTCGCAGGATTCTCGCCGAGGTCGAGGCGGCGGAGTTCGAGTTATGCGATGCGGCTGCGAAACCCCATGGCAAGTTGCGCATCAGCCTGCCGCAGGTGCATGGTCTGGTGATGCCGGTCATGACCGAATTCATGGCGTTGTACCCGCAGATCGAGCTGGATCTGGATTTGACCGATCGCATGGTCGATGTGGTTGAAGAAGGCTTCGACGCCGTGATCCGTACCGGTAAACCGCGGGATTCGCGACTGATGGCGCGAGCGTTGGGCGAGTTTCACATGGTGCTGGTGGCCAGTCCGACTTATCTGGCGCAACGCGGTGTGCCGCAGGCGCCCGCCGATCTGGCGGATCACGCGTGCCTTCGGCATACATTTCATGCCACCGGCAAACTGGAAACCTGGCCGCTGAATCGCGCGGAGGGTACCGCAGAGCCGACGTTGCCGACGCGGTTGGTCAGTACGTCGATTGAGGCGGTAAGCCACGCGGCGCTGGCCGGTATGGGCATTGCCTGTCTGCCGGACTTCATGACCCGCGAGGCTGAGGCGCAAGGGCGCTTGCGTCGTGTGCTCGATGCGCATCTTGAACACACCGGGCAGTTCTGGGTCCTATGGCCATCGAGTCGTCACGCCACGGCAAAATTGCGCGTGTTCATTGATCACTTGGCGTTGCGACTTTTTCCCGCAACCGAGGGTCGATAGAGTTGTAACTGCTTTAAGACACTAATCCATGCGCAGCGGGGCAGCGATCTGTTGCACAATACGCCCCGGACTGTTTTCTCTCAGGATGTTCAATGTTGATTTCCACTCCCATGCGTGTAGTCGGGTTGGCGCTGTTGTTGACCGCTGTTGCCGGCTGTTCGAAAGACAAGCCGATGTATGAGCATGAGAACTTCGATGACTCCGGTACGTTTTCGCGCAATTACCCGGTCACCGACTCGGTCAGTTGCGAAGCGGCTCGCCGTGCGTTGCTCAGCCAGGGCTACATCATTACCAGCAGCGACCCGAAACTGGTCAGCGGCCACAAGAGTTTCCAGCAAACCGGCGACACCCACATGGAGATCAGCTTCAACGTGGTCTGCGCCGATGACGGCAGCGCCGGGCACCATGCGACGATGTTCGCCAATGCCTTGCAGGATCGTTACGCACTGAAGAAGACCAACAACTCGGCCAGTCTCGGCGTGGGTGTGCTGGGTTCGGTGTCGATGCCGATCGGCTCGTCCGACGATTCGATGGTCAAGGTGGCCAGCGAGACGGTGACCGCGCAGAAGTTCTACGAGCGTTTCTTTACCCTGGTCGAGCAGTTCCTGCCGGCAGATGCGAAGAAAGCCGCGCATATCGAAGAGAAACCGAAAGCTGACCTGGGTGTGCCTGAGGTGAAGGCTGCGCCGGCAGCGCTGGCGCCAACGCCGACTCCGGCGGCCGAACCTGCCGCAACGCCGGCCCCGGCTGCAGAACCAGCGCCAGCACCTGCCGAGACCGCGCCAGTGACGTCGGAACCGGTCGCTCCACCGGCAGAGGCCGCGCCGATCACCCCGGCGCCCAGCGCAGAACCTGCACCGGCGACCGAAACCATCACGCCACCGGCCAACCCGGACATCCCGCCGCCATCCGAGCCGATTCCGGCGATGCCCGCCTCCGGTCAATAATCAAGCCTCACCGCACACCCTGTGGGAGCGAGCTTGCTCGCGAAAGCGTCGGAACATTCAGCACGCATGTGACTGACTGGCCGCCTTCGCGAGCAGGCTCGCTCCCACAGGGGTTTTTGGGTTGCCTTGAATTTCGTTACATTCCCCGGACAAAAGTCCCGCGATAAATTCCTGACCGTCTGCTACGTTTTATTCATGAAGGCCGGGTTTCACTTTTCCTTCACACGAGCACGTTAAGCTCGAGGCACTGGGCATTTGCTCAGGCCCATTCAAAAGAGCAGCAGGGGGATTACGCGATGGATGACTATCAAGAAGAGCTGCTCGAATACCAGGCCTTTGAACTGGATCCTCTGGAACCCGCCGAAGACGCCACCGAGCTGTAAGGGTCAGGCGGATTTACGATGGCTGCGACGGAATTCGCCGGGCGTCTGACCGCTCCAGCGTTTAAAGGCTCGCTGGAACGCTTCGGCTGAAGCAAAACCCAGCAAGTAGGCGATTTCGCCGAAGGCCAGTTCAGTATCGCGGATGTACGTCATCGCCAGATCCCGGCGCGTATCGTTGAGGATCGCGCGAAACTGCGTACCTTCCTCGGCCAATTTGCGCCGCAAGGTCCAGGTCGGCAGCTTCAGGCGTGCCGCCACTTCTTCCAGGTCGGGTTCCCGGCCACCATTGAGCAACGGCCCCAACAGCTGAGTGATGCGTTCACGCAGGCTGCGGGTGCGGGTCAACTGCTCCAGTTCACGTTCACACAGTTGCAGCAGATGCCGCCAGGTACTCGGGCAATGCTCGGGATTACGCTGTGCGAGGCTGTCGAGGCTCAGGCGCAATTGATTGCGCTCTGCACCGAACTGGATTGGGCAATCGCCCAACATGCTATAGGCATCGCGGTAATCCGGCGCTTCGAATTCGATGTCGATGCGTTCAGCGCGCAGCGGTTCGCGGCTGACGCTGGAGAGCTGATGCAGCCACCCGGCGATGATCGAGTCCACCACAAATCGGTTATAGGCGTTGTACGGGCTGATCGAATAGAAACGCAGCCACGCGCCATGGGCATCTTCGTGGAGGCTGGACTGGCCGCGATAGTTGGAACCGTACAACGCCTCGAAACGGATCAGGCAGCGCGCGGCCTCACGGACGGTCGGCGCTTGTGCGGCAGTGACACCGGCCAGCCCAGCCTGGCTCAGGCGACTGAGCTGACCCATGCGCAGACCCAACGCCGAATCGCCGGTCAACTGAATCGCTGCGTGGCCCAGGCGCATATAGCGCGGAATCGACAAGCGCGCCCCGGCCTCGGCCAGTCGCGCGGGGTCTAGGCCATATTGCTCCAGCAACGGCAGTGGATCCGCTGCATGACTGCGCACGGCATCGGCGAGGCTGTGAACAAAGCCCACCGACAGATCCCCAAGACGCATCGGTAGCGGCTTCATGGCTTACAACCAGATGTTCAGCAAGCGCGCGCCACGGGCCTCGCCGTCGGCAAACTGCTGACCGTTGCTGCTGAGGAAACTCTGACCGGAACTCGCCTTGTCCCAGAACTGCCCGCGCAGGAAAACGCTCATGCCGGCAATCGCTCGACTGCTTGGCGGTTGTGCAGTAAGGGTCAGGCGATGCCAGGCCTGACCTTCGGTGAGTTCGCCGGGTTTGAGGCTGACCGAGCTTGGGGTGTTGGAACTCTTGTAGCCGCGCCAAGGCAGGTTCCAGGCACGATGACCGAGAACTTGCGCGGGCACCGCTACCAATTGCGCGCGTTGCTCGTCGAGTTTGCGGTAGTTATCCGGGTACCAGCTGTCGCTGCCAATCAGCACACCGAGGCGTCCGGCCGGAGTATCGACGACATTGAGCAAGTGTTTGTCTGCGCCTTCGATCACTTCTCGCTGATCGAACACCGGGTGCATCTGCCGTTGCGGCTGGCCAAGCGGCACGCCATCACGACTGAACACCACGCTGCTGTTGAACAACGCGCCGCTGCCGGATTTGAGCTGGCCGTCGCGGATGCTCGGTTCTGGCAGCACGATCGAGCCGGCCACCAGCGTCACATGAAACTCCTTGGCCAGACCACCGAACAGCGCCTGATAATCCTTGGCCATGGCTTTGGATTTCATACGCAGGTAGGCATCGTTGAGACGGTCTTTGCCGTTGGCGCTGAGCCAGGCGCGGGCGAACAATAACGGATTGCTCGCCGCCAGCCAGTTCATTGCTTCGGCGAGGGTCGGGGCCTGATACAACTCGTCTTTCTCGCCGCTGAGCAGCAGCCAGGTGCCGACATTCTCCGGCAACACCACCACGGTTTTGTCGTTCAACAAGCCTTGATCCTGCGCTTGCTGCAGGTAGGCCGCCAGTTTGCGATGCAGGCGCTCGGGGCTTTGGTAGTCGGTGGGAAACAATTCGGGCTGGATACCCAGCAGATTGCCACGGTCGGCGGGCGTGCCCTGGTCGACTGCCAGCTTGATACGCAGGTCCGACAAGTAATGTCCCGTCGGCCGATCCGCCGCCCACATGGCGTAGGTGGTCAGAGCGGCGACGAGGGCCATGGAAAAGAACAGGTACAAAAGTTTGCGCATGTAAACCAACAACTACCGGGTGCAGGGTATGGCGACTAGGGTAGGGCTCATACGCTTGATTGCCAAGGGGCGCTGCGCATTTGGATCAATAAGTTGTCAGTTACGGTCATTGAGTGACAGCGATGCGACTCTTAGTCTGTCGAACATGACTGACGGGAGCCGCAGAGCCCCCGCAACTTTTCCGTGATTGCTCGTTGTGGAGTTACCGATGACCGCCGCTCATTACCCGCACCTGTTGGCCCCGCTGGACCTGGGATTCACCACGCTGCGCAACCGCACCCTGATGGGCTCGATGCACACGGGCCTGGAAGAAAAACCGGGTGGATTCGAGCGCATGGCGGCGTACTTCGCTGAGCGTGCGCGCGGCGGTGTCGGCCTGATGGTCACCGGCGGCATTGGCCCGAACGACGAGGGCGGCGTGTACTCCGGCGCGGCCAAGCTGACCACCGAAGAAGAAGCGCTCAAGCACCGCATCGTCACCCGCGCGGTGCACGAGGCGGGCGGCAAGATCTGCATGCAGATCCTCCACGCCGGCCGCTACGCCTACAGCCCGAAGCAGGTCGCGCCGAGCGCGATTCAGGCGCCGATCAACCCGTTCAAGCCCAAAGAGCTGGACGAAGAAGGCATCGAGAAGCAGATCAGCGATTTCGTCACCTGTTCGGTACTGGCGCAAACCGCCGAATACGACGGCGTCGAAATCATGGGCTCGGAAGGTTATTTCATTAACCAGTTCCTCGCTGCGCACACCAACCACCGCACCGACCGTTGGGGCGGCAGTTACGAAAACCGCATGCGCCTGCCGGTAGAAATCGTTCGCCGCGTACGCGAAGCCGTGGGCCCGAAGTTCATCATCATTTTCCGTCTGTCGATGCTTGATCTGGTCGAGGGCGGCAGCACCTGGGACGAGATCGTTACCCTGGCCAAAGCCATCGAGCAGGCCGGTGCTACCATCATCAACACCGGTATCGGCTGGCACGAAGCGCGGATTCCGACCATCGCCACCAAAGTGCCGCGTGCCGCATTCAGCAAGGTCACGGCCAAGTTGCGTGGCTCGGTGAAGATCCCGTTGATCACCACCAACCGCATCAACACCCCGGAAATCGCCGAGCAGATTCTGGCTGAAGGCGATGCCGACATGGTCTCGATGGCGCGGCCGTTCCTCGCCGACCCGGACTTCGTCATCAAGGCCGCTGAAGGCCGCGCTGACGAAATCAACACCTGCATCGGTTGCAACCAGGCGTGCCTCGACCACACGTTCGGCGGCAAGCTCACCAGTTGTCTGGTTAACCCGCGTGCCTGCCACGAAACCGAACTCAATTATCTGCCGGTGCAGCAGATCAAGAAAATCGCTGTGGTCGGCGCCGGTCCTGCCGGGTTGTCCGCCGCGACCGTGGCCGCCGAGCGTGGCCATCAGGTGACTTTGTTCGATTCGGCCAGCGAAATCGGCGGCCAGTTCAACATTGCCAAGCGCGTGCCGGGCAAGGAAGAGTTCTTCGAAACCCTGCGTTACTTCAAGCGCAAGCTGCAAACCACTCACGTCGAGGTGTGCCTGAACACCCGCGTCGACGTGGCGAAACTGGTTGAAGGCGGTTACGACGAAATCATCCTCGCCACCGGTATTGCGCCCCGGGTGCCGGCGATTCCGGGCGTCGACAACGCCAAGGTGCTGAGCTATCTGGACGTGATCCTCGAGCGCAAACCGGTTGGCAAACGCGTGGCGGTGATCGGCGCCGGTGGCATCGGTTTTGACGTCTCGGAATTCCTCGTTCACCAAGGCGTCGCGACCAGTCAGGATCGTGCCGCGTTCTGGAAAGAGTGGGGCATCGATACGCAACTTGAAGCCCGTGGTGGCGTGGCCGGAATCAAAGCCGCACCGCACGCGCCGGCGCGTGAAGTGTTCCTGTTGCAGCGCAAGAAAACCAAGGTCGGCGATGGTCTGGGTAAAACCACTGGCTGGATTCACCGGACCGGTCTGAAGAACAAGCAGGTGCAGATGCTCAACAGCGTTGAATACTTGAGCATCGACGATCAGGGCCTGCACATTCGTATTGGCGAAACCGGCGAGCCGCAACTGCTGGCGGTGGACAACATTGTGATTTGTGCGGGGCAGGATCCGCTGCGTGAATTGCATGACGGTCTGGTGGAAGCGGGGCAGAACGTGCACCTGATCGGTGGTGCCGATGTCGCGGCCGAGCTGGATGCCAAGCGCGCCATCAACCAAGGTTCGCGCCTCGCTGCTGAACTTTAAGCTCCACCGCTGAACCTGTGGGAGCGAAAGCTTGCTCGCGAAGGCATCGTGTCAGTCGACATATATGACTGACACTCCGCTTTCGCGAGCAAGCTCGCTCCCACAGGATTTGTGCACATCGTGAACCTTGTGAGCCTGCTCGCGATGGCGGCTTGTGAGCGACTAGAATGCCGGCTCTGTCCAGATCGAATCGCCGCCCATGCTTTTGCCTACCTCCGATTGGCTACCCCAAGCCCCGCTACAACCCCTTCATCTGGACTGGCTCGCAGCCGCCGGCATTGAAGTCGCCATCCTGCGCCTCGACCAGATCGACCCGCTGATTAGCGGCAACAAATGGTTCAAACTCATCGAACACCTCAATGCGGCAGACCGCGCAGGTGCCGAAGGCATCATCAGTCTCGGTGGGGCTCACTCTAATCATCTGCACGCGTTGGCGGCAGCAGGGAAACGGCTGGGCTTCAACACCGTGGGACTGTTGCGCGGGCATGCGCAGGAGACGGCGACGGTGCAGGATTTGCTGGCGTTCGGCATGCAGTTGCACTGGTTGGGTTACGGCGGTTATCGCGCGCGCAATGAGCCAGGATTCTGGGCGCCTTGGCGCGAGCGGTATCCGCAACTGCATGCAGTGCCTGAGGGCGGCGGCGGTTTAATGGGTGCGCTCGGTTGCGCGGCCATCAAAGAACAGGCGCAGGCGCAATTGCGCACCCTGGGCTGGCGCGACTATCACGCTTGGTGGCTGGCTTGCGGCACCGGGACGACACTCGCCGGGCTGGTTCTCGCCGAGGCGGGTGTGCACCCGGTCTATGGTGCGCTGGCTGTCCCTGAAGATCACGGCGTGCAGCCGCAGGTCGAGTCGATTATGCAGTCAGCCGGACTGGCCACTGCCGGCTATGAACTGATCGACGCCAGCCGTGGGGGTTTTGCCAAGGTTGATCCGGCGTTGCTTGCGTTCATCGAACAAACCGAGCAGACCAGCGGCATTCCTCTGGAGCCGCTGTACACCGGCAAAGCATTGCTGGCGCTCAAGCAGAAGGTCGAGGCAGGCAAGTTCACAACCGGCATGCGGCTGATCTTCATTCATACCGGTGGCTTGCAGGGGCGACGCGGTTTTATCGCCAGCCCCTGACGGTCAACCGCGCTTGGGCATCATCCGCAGCAGCGTGTTATCGCGCACCACATAATGGTGATAGATCCCCGCCAGCGCATGCAGGCCGATCAGCCAGTAGCCGATCGTGGCAATGAGCACATGCCAGTGCTCGACCTGCTTGGCGAAATCCTTGTTCTCCGCGACCAGCAGCGGCAGATCAAAACCATAGAACATCACCTGATGCCCTTCGGCGCTGGTAATCATCCAGCCGAGAATCGGCATGCTGATCATGAACAGGTACAGCGCCCAGTGCATCAGCCGCGCCAGTACGGTTTGCCATTGCGGTGAGGCGGGGAAGATTTTCGGCGCCGGGCCAATGCTGCGCGCGAGCAGGCGAAACCACACCAGCACAAACACGGTCAGGCCGAGCATGTAGTGCACTTCGCGGATCAGCGTGCGCCCGCCACTGCCTTTGGGGAATAGCCCGCGCAACTCCATGCTGGCGTAGACCAGCACCAACAGGACCAGCATCAGCCAGTGCAACAGGACCGATACGGTGCTGTAACGGGATTCGGAACTTGTCCACGGCATACGGTGTTTCCTCACAGATCAGGGTCAAAACGGCCGTTCTTGTGCGACGGCATGCTTTAACTGTAATCCGCTTTGGCGGATTTGCCTGAGGCTGATCGGACTTTCAATGCCCTGAATCAGGGCTTTGCCAATAAAAAACGCCAGCGTCGTGCAGACGCTGGCGTTTTTATTGGCAGCAAGCGGCAGGGATCAGCTCGATTGCGGCATCTCACCGTTGGCCAGGCGCTTGTTGATGTCGGCGATCACTTCCGGCAGATCAGTGATGGTGTCGATCATGTAGTGCGGGCGCGAGCCTTCGAACAGCGCGTGAATGCGCTTGCGTTCGCTGGCCAGCTCATCGCTGCCCAAAGCGCGGAAACCGGCGTAATCCAGACCCAGCGCATTGCCCGAGCAGATCAGCGCGACCGTCCACATCCCGGCGCGGCGGCCTTCGAGAATGCCCGGCACGGTGTCATCGATCTTCACGCACGCCCCGACATCGTCAATGCCCAGCGCGATCACGTTGGCCAGCGCCTGAGCCGGCCATGGGCGGCCATTCGGCACTTCGTCGGTGGCGACCACATGGTCAGCGACGTAGCCGTTGGTGGCGGCCAGTTCGACGACCTTGTCCATCACTTGCTTCGGGTAGCCGGAGCAGGAACCGATCTTGATCCCTTGCTGGCGCAGGTTGGCGATGGTTTCCAAGGCGCCGGGAATCAGCGCCGAGTGCTCGGCGATCTTCTCGATCTGCAGCGGCATGAAGCGCTTGTAGATGGCGGTGACGTCGTCGTCGGTCGGCGTGCGGCCGAACGCCTTGCGATAACGCTCGGCCACTTGCGGCTGATCGCAGAGGGTGCGGATGTGGTCCCACTTGCCCATGCCCATCGGGCCACGGGCTTCTTCGATGGAGACCTGCACGTCGAATTCGGCGAAGGCTTCGACGAAAATCTGTGTTGGCGCGAAAGAGCCAAAATCGACCACGGTACCGGCCCAGTCGAGGATCGCGGCTTGCAGCTTGTTTGGATTGACGTAGTTCATGTTTATCAAATTCCTGAGTTGGCAATGCAATTCAAATGTGGGAGCGAGCTTGCTCGCGAAGGCGTCGGATCAGTCGATATCTATGTTGAATGTGCGACCGCATTCGCGAGCAAGCTCGCTCCCACAGGGGATTAAGGGTGGGTTTTAGATCTCTAACACTTCCATCTCGCGCAAGACCTCACCGACCGCCGCGACGGCTTCGCGCATTTCGTCCGGGCTGACGTGGCCGATGCAGCCGACACGGAAGGTCTCGACCTGAGTCAATTTGCCCGGATAGAGGATGTAACCCTTGGCCTTGACCCGTTCGTAGAAATCCTTGAACTGATAACGCGGATCTTGCGGGGCATGGAATGTGGCAATGATCGGCGCCTGAATCGCCGCCGGCAGAAAGCTGCGCAAACCGAGTTTGCCCATCTCTTCCATCAGTGCCTGACAGTTGGCGGCGTAACGCGCATGCCGTGCCGGCAGGCCACCTTCTTCGTTGTATTGCAGCAGCGCTTCGTGCAGCGCCGCGACCACGTGGGTCGGCGGAGTGAAGCGCCATTGCCCGGTCTTGATCATGTAGGCGTGCTGGTCGTACAGGTCCATCGCCAGTGAATGCGAATTACCGGCGGCAGCGGCCAGTGATTCCTTGCGAGCGAAGACAAACCCCATCCCCGGCACGCCTTCCAGGCATTTGCCGGAGGCGGCGATCAGTGCGTCGAACGGCACTTGCTGCGCATCTACTGGCAAGGCACCGAAGGAACTCATGGCGTCGATGATCAGACGTTTGCCGTGTTGCTCAACGACCTGAGCGATCTCCGCCAGCGGGTTGAGAATGCCGGTGCTGGTTTCGCAATGGATCAGCGCAACGTGGGTGATGTCGCTGTCGGCGCGCAGCAGACGATCGACGTCAGCGGCTGTAGTCGGTTCATCTTCAGCGGTTTCAAAAGTGCTGAACGAGCGGCCAAGCACTTCGCAGATCTTCGCCAGACGCTTGCCGTAGGCGCCGTTGATCAGCACCAGCACTTTACCGTCACGTGGCACCAAGGTGCCGATCGCCGCTTCAACGGCGAAGGTGCCGCTGCCCTGCAATGGCACGCAGTGGTGAGTGGCGGCGCCGTTGAGGATCGCCAGCAATTGTTCGCAAAGGCTGGCGGTCAGTTGATTGAAGCGGTCATCCCATGACCCCCAGTCGACCATCATCGCCTGGCGGGTGCGGGCCGAAGTGGTCAACGGGCCGGGAGTGAGCAGGATGGGTTCGGCGATACTCATTCGTGTGTCCTCGGATTGCGCTGTGGGATGAAGCTACGGGGCATACGTTGCAATTCGCCGTTGCATCAATCAAATTGTTTGTTGTTATGCCAGCCATCAGTGAGATTTATTCATGAACCTGTTTCAGCTCCGCGCCTTCGACGCCGTGGCCCGCGAAGGCAGCTTCACCCGCGCCGCCGCGCGCTTGTTCATCAGTCAGCCGGCGGTCACCGGGCACATCAAGGCGCTGGAAGAGCACTATCAGATCACCCTGTTGCGGCGCACCGCGCGACGGGTGGAACTGACCGAGGAGGGCACCAAACTCGCGGCGATCACCCGCGCGATGTTTGGCCTCGCGGAAGAGGCGCAGACGATGCTCGAGGCCAACCGGCAGTTGTTGACCGGGCGGCTGGAAGTGGCGGCGGACGGGCCGCACATGGTCATGCCGATGTTGGCCAGCCTGCGTGCACGCTATCCGGGCATCACCGTCAATCTGCGCTTGGGCAACGCCCAGGAAACCCTCGCGGCGTTGTTGTCGGAACACGCCGATGTGGCGGTATTGACCGAAGTCGAGCCGCGCAAGGGCCTGCATCTGCAAGCGTTGAGCGAATCAAGAATTTGCGCATTGGTGCCGGCGGGGCACCCGTGGGCGATGCGCGCCGGGGAGGTGAAACTCAAGGAACTGGATCAGGTGATCATGGTGCTGCGCGAGCCGAGTTCGATCACCCGGCGTACGTTTGATCAGGCGTGTGCGCAGGCGTCGATCCATCCGCGTGTGTTGCTGGAACTTGATAGCCGTGAGGCGGTGACTGAAGCCGTCGCCGCTGAGTTGGGCGTTGGCGTGGTGTCGTCGGTGGAGGTCAGCCATGATCCGCGAGTGATGGCGATTCCGATTGTCGGGGACGGGCTGATGAACCGGCACATGATCGGTTGCATGGAGCGGCGTCGGGAGTTGCGCCTGATTCAGGCGTTCTTTGGCCTGGCACCCGCCTGATACACCATGGCACTCCCTTCGCGAGCAAGCTCGCTCCCACAGGGAATATGCATTCCAAATGTGGGAGCGAGCTTGCTCGCGAAGGGGCCCTCACGGTTCACACAAGACTCTGGCGAACCATATCGAGAAAGGTCGCCACCACCCGTCGATTGCTTTGCTCACGCAAACACACCAGCGTCTCCGTCAGCCGTCGCGTGCAATCGATAATCGGCAACGCACACACCCGCGAGTCCGCGCCAAACTCTGCTGCCGAGACCACGCCGACACCAATCCCGACCACCACCGCCTCACGCGCCGCTTCCCGGCCTTCCACCTGAATCGCCGGGCGAATGCGAAAACCGGCCCGGGCCATTTCCTCTTCCAGTGTCTGCCGCGTCACCGATCCGTGTTCACGCAGCACCAGCGGCGTGTCATCCAAGTCTTCCAGGTAAATCGATTCGCGCTCGGCCCACGGATGATTGCGCGAAACAAACGCCACCATCGGATCGTTACGCAAAGGAACGCACAGCAAGCGTTCATCGCTGACATCTCGCCCGAGCAGCGCCAGATCGGCCTGATAGTTGAACAGGCGAAACAGCGATTCATCGGTATTGCCGGTTTCGATCTTCACGCTGATCCCGGGATAGCGCTCGCAGAACCGCGCGATTTGCGGCAGCACGTGCACCGGCGCATCCACTGCCAGAATCAGGCTGCCGGTCTGCAAAGCCTGGGATTCCTGCAGCAGTTCCTGCGCTTCCGCTTCAATCACGAACAGGCGCTGGGTGATCGCCAACAAGCGTTCGCCGAGATCGGTCAGGCGCACGGAACGTTTATTGCGGTGAAACAGCAAAACACCGAAGCGTTCTTCGAGTTTGCGCACCTGGTCGGAAATCGCCGGTTGCGTGAGAAAAAGGCGCTCGGCGGCTTTGGTGAAGCTTCCATGCACGGCCACGGCGTGGAAGGCTTTGAGTTGGGCGTGGGACACCGACATGCAGTCACCTGATAGTTAAGTCAGTAACAAGCTGAGCTTATGTGTGAAATACGATAAATCGATTTTATTTATTAAACAGTAATTGCTTTGATCGACTCACGCCATCGCTGACTGCCCGCTCGGGCAGCACGGTGGCCATGAGCCTGTGCGTGCAACAGCAGGACTCATCTGACCGATATCGCCGTAGGGACGGGGTGATATCGCAGTGCTCAACAATAAAAACACAGGCGTTTTTCTTAACGATTCTGCCGGCACACTCACACCCTGAGGTCAGAACCACAATGAACAAGCACATCGGCACCATTGCGCGTTGGCGCATGCAGATTTTCGCGATTACCTGGCTGGCGTACGCCGCGTTCTACTTCACCCGCAAAGCGTTTTCGGTGGCCAAACTCGGCATTGCCGAAGACCCGACCTTCATGCTCGACAAGATGGCCATGGCCAACCTCGATGCGATTTATCTGGCGGCTTATGCCCTCGGCCAGTTCACCTGGGGCATGCTCGCCGACCGCTTTGGTCCTCGGGTCGTGGTGCTCGGTGGTTTGCTGATTTCCGCGGCAGCGGCGCTGGTGATGGGCAGTTACGCCACGTTACCGATCTTCGCCACCTGCATGTTGATTCAGGGCCTGGCGCAGTCCACCGGATGGTCGGGGCTGTGCAAAAACCTCGGCAGTTTTTTCCCTTCGCAACAACGTGGACGGGTGCTCGGGTTATGGAGTTCCTGCTACGCATTTGGTGGTCTGGTGGCGTCGCCGTTCGCCGGTTGGTGGGCCTATACCTTGATGGGTACCTGGCACGCGGCGTTCATTTCCAGCGCGGTGGTGGTTGCCGTGGTGGCGGTGTTGTTCTTTATCTTCCAGCGCAACAAACCGGAAGACGTCGGTTTGCCGGCGGTTGAGCCGGAACCTGTATTGACGGCGGAAGAAACCGAAGCCAACAGCAAACTCAGCGTTTGGGAGCCTCTGAAAGAAATCCTGCGTAACCGCACGGTGCTGGTGCTGGGCCTGGCGTATTTCATGTTGAAACCGGCGCGTTACGCGATTCTGTTGTGGGGCCCGGTGATTGTCTTTGAACAGATGCCCAGTGTCGGCAAGGTCGGCGCGGCGATCATTCCCACTTCGTTCGAGCTGGCCGGATTGCTCGGGCCGATTCTGATCGGGCTGGCCTCGGACAAACTGTTCGGTGCCCGGCGCATGCCAGCGTGCGTGATCAGTCTGTTCTTGCTCACTGTGACGCTGGCGCTGTTCATGGCCGCGTTGCACACCGGCAGTGTCTTGCTGGTGGTTGCGCTGCTGTTCGTCATGGGCCTGACCCTGTATGGCCCGGATTCAATGATCAGCGGTGCCGCTGCGATCGATTTCGGCAAAGCCAAGGCCGGCGCCACCGCTGCCGGTTTCGTCAACGGCTGCGGCTCGGTGGGGGCGGTACTCGGTGGTTTGCTGCCGGGTTACTTCGATTCGGTGACGGTGTTCATCGTCTTCGCCGGTTGCGCGCTGTTCTCGGCGCTGGTGCTGATTCCGCACTGGAACAGCCGCCCGGTTGGTGTCATGGAACCGCGTGCCTCGATCCCCAATTGCCCGCTGACGATCAAACCCCTGCGTTCCTGAAACCCTTTGCCTCGCGGCCTGCTGCGGCGTTCGCGGCAGGCTGTGGCGCGGCCAACCGACTGGAGAAAAACATGAGACCGTTTTGGCTGGAGCAAGCCTTGCAGGCCGACACCTCTGAAATCTGCCCGCCGTTGCAGGGTGAAGTCCGCACTGATGTGTGCATCGTTGGCGGCGGCTACACCGGGTTGTGGACGGCAATCATGCTCAAGCAACAGAACCCCGAGCTCGATGTGTTGCTGATCGAAGCGGACATCTGCGGCGCTGGCGCGAGCGGGCGCAACGGCGGTTGTGCGCTGTCGTGGTCGGCAAAATATTTCACCCTTGAGCGCTTGTTTGGCGTCGAAGAAGCGGTGCGCTTGGTCAAGGAGTCGGAACGCAGCATTCATGCGATCGGCGAGTTCTGTGAGCAGTACGGCGTCGATGCCGATTACCGTCTCGACGGCACGCTGTACACCGCGACCAACCGCGCGCAGGTCGGTTCGACCGACGCGGTGATCGCCGCGCTGGAGCGCAATGGCATCAACTCGTTCTCCCAGCGTCCGCTCGCTGATGTGCAGCGCATGGCCGGTTCGAGCAAACATCTGGAAGGCTGGTTCTCGCCGGCAGCGGCCAGCGTGCAACCGGGCAAACTGGTGCGTGGCTTGCGTCGGGTGGCGTTGCAACTGGGCGTGAAAATCCACGAAAGCACCGCGATGACCGGACTGGAAGAAGGGCGCCCGGCACGCTTGCAGACGCCGCATGGCACGGTGATCGCCGATCGCGTGGTGCTGGCGATGAATGCGTGGATGGCCCGTGCCTTCCCACAGTTCCAACGCAGCGTGGCAATTGTCTCCAGCGACATGCTGATTACCGAACCGCGTCCGGAGTTGTTGCAG
This sequence comes from Pseudomonas crudilactis, assembly GCF_013433315.1. GTDB lineage: Bacteria > Pseudomonadota > Gammaproteobacteria > Pseudomonadales > Pseudomonadaceae > Aquipseudomonas > Aquipseudomonas crudilactis. Next base: position 65,947 of record NZ_WXVV01000011.1, read on the forward strand.
GAAATCGGTTTGACCAGCGGCGTTACCGTGCTCGATTCGCGGATTTTCGTGCACTACTACCACAACACCCCGGACGGTCGGATCATGCTTGGCAAGGGCGGCAACACCTTCGCGTTTGGTGGGCGCATGCTGCCGGTGTTCGATCAACCGTCGCCGTATGCCGGCCTGCTGAAAAACAGTCTCGCGGACTTCTTCCCGGCGTTTGCCGATGTGAAAGTCGATGCCACCTGGAACGGCCCGTCGGATCGCTCGGTCACCGGGCTACCGTTCTTCGGCCAGATGAGCAGCGCGGGCAATGTGTTTTACGGTTTCGGTTATTCGGGCAGCGGCGTCGGCCCGTGTCACATGGGCGGGCAGATTCTTGCTTCGCTGGTGCAGGGGCTGGACAACCTGTGGACGCGCTCGCCGCTGGTCAACGGGCCGCTGGGCTATTTTCCGCCGGAGCCGATCCGTTACCTCGGCTCGTTGATGGTGCGCAACGCTATCCGCCGCAAGGAGCGCGCCGAGGATCACGGGCGGCGACCTCGGCATCTGGATGTGCGTCTGGCGAAATTCGCCGCAGCGGCCGGCAAGGCTGACAAAGGTTAAAGCACTGCTGCACATGCAGGCGCTGCGGCGGCTCCTGCAAACTGAGGCTAATGGGCGTCGCTATTGAGCAGCCAGTCGAGCAATAAACTGCTGTCGCGGGCGGGCGGTGACTCGCGAGGCGGGGGCTTGCGTGAGTTGCCCAGGCACAGAATGGGCCGATCCGGATCGCTGTCGAGAAAGCTCACCCACACTTCGCTGCCGACACAGGGTAACTCCTCAGGGACGATTCGCCCGTTGGCCCCCGTCATGGCGATGGGCAGCCATATCGCATGGGCATCGGCATCGGGTGCTGAATCCGCTGGCCACAGTCTGACGGCGACGCGACCCTGGTCGTCGAGTCTTGCCGGTTGCCCCTCGATACCAAGTACGTTCGCCAAGTGATACCCGGCGATGCTCGGGCGCTGTTGTTTAAGCGGCGGGCGAAAGTCTGTCGACCACGGTTGGGCAGTGAAATCGTTGTGATAGCGGTGTACCGTCGGCGTCGGGTCAAGAATCGAGGGGTGTTGACCCTGATGGCTAATGGCAGTGATCCGCCATTGTTCGTTAAAGCTGTTGATCGGATGTTCGCTGACTTGCAGCAAATGTCCGCTAAGCAACCCGATACAGTCGCTGCGACCATTGACCGAACGAAGGTGGCAGCGTTGTCGCTCCAGGTGCCGCCGACTGCGCTGTTCGCTGTGGCGTTGTTCCAGAGAAAGCACAGGCGGCCGGGCCATTGATCGGCTTTGATTGGCAGCATCCTCGTCGATGGCCCGCTGCCCCCGATTGCGTACCGCGGGCAGTGTCGTCATGGGGGCGGCATGGTGATGCTGGAATAGCGCACTGACGCAGGGTGAGCGCGCTTGCTGATCATCCATGAACGGCACCAGGGCCGGTTCTTGCGGCAAACTCAGGCTGTCATCGGCGAAAACGACGACGTGACCGTCCGCGCGGTGTTCGAAGTGATAGTGGATACCTTCTTCCTCGCAGAGCCTGTGCAGCAGTGCCAGATCGCTTTCCTCGAACTGGATGCAGAACGGCCGCACCGGATAGCAACCCACGGTCATTTCAATCCGGTAGCCCTCGGCGGGCAGAGCATTTTCCGCGAGCAACTGCAGGAGAATCTGCGGCACGCTCTGTTGCACGAACACCCGACGTCTGCTCGGCTGCGCCAACCGCAGCAGCGACGGCACTATCATCAGGCGATAGCCGATGCGATGGGTACCGCAATGTTCACAACTGGCGCTGTGGATAATCCCGTGAATCCCGTGATGGTCGTCCAGGCGCAGAAATACCGGTTGCTGCAATAGCGTACCCGGCGCCACGGCGGGGGCCAGACCGATAAGTTCGATGTCGAATCGGTAGGGCTGGTTGAGCGCTTCCTCGCCGCGAAAGCGCAACACCGGCAGGCATAAACCGCTATTGGTCAGGGTCAGGGTAAACGGACTTTCCTTGTCATTGAGCATTCGAACAGGCTCTGTCAGGCAATACGGGTTTAAGAGGGTACGAAACCCCAGCGCCGAAAGGTCATGTCAAAGGGTGTTTTCAGAATCGCCCTACAAGGTCTGGTGAAGATGTCGATTCCACATTGTTTTTTTGGTCGATTGCCGACTTTAGGCCGTATAAACTTGGCGCCATGCGTCGGCCAATAGATGTCTCGGCGCCACAGATCAAGAGAGTGAGTAATGGGCGCACAGTGGAAGGTTAAACACAAAGAAGCGGCATCCAACGCCAAGGGCAAGATCTTCGGCAAACTGGTGAAGGAAATCACCATCGCTGCCCGCAACGGTGCCGATACCGCTACCAACGCACACCTGCGTCTGGTGGTCGAACAGGCCAAGAAAGCCTCGATGCCAAAAGAAACCCTCGATCGCGCGATCAAGAAAGGCGCCGGTCTGCTCGGTGAAACCGTGCAGTACCATCGCGTGACCTACGAAGGGTTCGCCCCGCACCAGGTGCCGCTGATCGTCGAGTGCGTGACCGACAACATCAACCGCACTGTCGCGGAAATCCGCGTGGCGTTCCGTAAAGGCCAACTGGGGGCTTCCGGCTCCGTGGCCTGGGATTTCAACCATGTCGGCATGATCGAAGCCTCGCCGGACACTCCGGACGCCGATCCGGAAATGGCCGCCATCGAAGCCGGTGCTCAGGATTTCGAGCCGGGCGAAGACGGTGCGACGCTGTTTTTGACCGATCCTACTGATCTGGACTCGGTGCAGAAGGCGCTGCCAGAGCAAGGCTTCACCGTGCTGTCGGCGAAACTCGGCTACCAGCCGAAGAACCCGGTCAGCGGTTTGAGCGACGAGCAGATGGCTGAAGTCGAAGCGTTCCTCGAGGGCCTCGACAACCATGATGACGTGCAGGATATGTTTGTCGGCCTGGCGGGCTGATAGGCTTCGTCAGTGATGGCCTCATCGCTGGCAGGCTAGCTCCCACACTGGATCTGTGGCGTTCACAAATCCCCCGTAGGAGCTAGCCTGCTAGCGATCGACCGCGCAGCGGTCACAGATTCTCAAGCTGCCGCATGACCTCAGCAAACCCCGGTCGCGCCAGCACATCCGCCTGACAGCAACGCCGCTCCAGCTCTTCAAGCACCGCACGCCGCTCATCACCCAAGCCCGAGTCGATGCGCGCCAGCAATTCCCCCAGCAAAACCCCGAACGCACGCACTTCGATGCGTTGCAACGCGCGCGTTTCCGCTGTATCGGCAATGGCGTGGAACGACGCCCCACCAAAATCCCCGAGCAGGCAATCGCCGCGCTCATTCAACAGAATGTTGTGCCCGTAGAGATCGCCGTGGGTGATGCCTTGCTGATGCAGATGCTCGGCTGCCGAGGCGATGCCTTTGGCGATGTTCAGCGCGACCTCGGCACTGAACCGGCAATCATCGGCGTAAACATCTCGTGAGCAAGACGCCAGGCTCGGCAGACCGGCGAGGTTGCCGAACGACGGATCGATCAACTGCATCACCAAGCCTTGCTGGCCGTCGGGATGGCCACTGATGCGCCCTTCGATACGGATCAGATTGGGATGCAGACCTGCGCTGATGCAGGCGTTCATTTCATGCAGCGGCGAGCCGTCGCTGGTCATTTCACCTTTGTACAGTTTCACCGCGACCGGCGTCACTGAGCCATCGTCGCGCTGCCAGCTCGCCCGGGAAATCACCCCCGAGGCACCTTCGCCCAAACGCTGTTCCAGACTCAGCGCCGACCAGGAGATTTGTGCTGTCGCTTCCAGCGCGGCGGCGTCCGCCTCGGTCTCCAGCGGGTTACCGGCGTAGGCCAGCCAGGTCAGGCTCGGCAGGTTGAGCAGCCATTGCGGCAGTTCGCTCAGGCGGTTGGCAGAGATGCGCAGCAGCTCCAGTCGATGGCAGTTGCTCAGGGAGGGCGGCAGCGTTTGCAGACGGTTGCCGGACAGCATGAGTTTTTGCAGAGCAGGGCGCTCACCGAGTTCGCTCGGCAGGTTCTCGATGCAGTTGTCGGTCAGGATCAGCCAGCGCAACGCTGGTGGCAGAGCGCTGCCGGGTACGTTGACGATGCGATTGGCTCTGAAGCCGACCATCGTCAGGGCCGCGCACTGACCGAGGCAGGCCGGCAGTTCGGTGAACGGGTTGTCGGAGCAGAACAGCACGCGCAGGCGTGTCAGACGGTGCAAGTCATCCGGCAGGCTGCTCAATTGGTTGCCGCTGAGGTTGAGGATTTCCAGGGTATCGGCCAGATCGAAAATCTCGCGCGGGAACTCGGTCAGTCCGCACGACAGATCCAGCCGGGTGATGCCCGACAACTCGCCGGCGCGCAATTGAGCAAGGGTGTGCATGTTTGGTGTTCGCTATTGATCAGTGGAGCGACGCAGGGGCGCTGAGAATGGGCGACATGATAACGGCAAAGCCCGGGTTTGAATTGGATAGGTGGCGAAACTTCAGATGCCTTTGGTGGGAGCGAGCAGGCTCAGTCGTTGTTGTGCAACTCTTGCAACTGCCCCAGGCGACTGCGCGTGCGCGCCAGGTCTATGGCATAGCCGTCGAGGCTTTCACACAAGGGCAGGCGACCGAGCAGCGTCAGGTGTTTGTCCAGGTCGTACAACACGTCGATCAGGTTGATGAAGCGCTGTTGGGCGGCGATCGAGCACTCTCCCAGTTCCGGCAGATCATCAATGATCCAGCGGTCGAAACGTCGACACAGTTCCAGATAATCCATGACCGCCGTTGGCTGTTCACACAGATCGCCGAAGGTAAAACCAACACGCCGCTCTTCACACAATCGAGCCTGAAACTGCCGGGTGCCGACGGATATCTGAATGGCTGGCGTATCGGCCGGCGGCAGCTCCAGAGCGGTGCGTTGCGCTGGCGTGGCCGGCCACACGTAATGCCCCTGAGTGAAGATCTGATGTGCAGAGTGGCGTGCCTGACTGCGGTAATCGTGCGGACCGCCGACTTCCATCACCTGCATGCGCATATTGATCAGTTCGATCACCGGTTTGAAGCGCGCGTGATAGAGCGGATTGGGCAGCAGCCCTTCCGGCGCATAGTTGGAGGTCACCAACAGCAGAATTCGCCGTTTGAACAGTGCCTTGAACAGCCGCGTGATGAGCATGGCATCGCCGATGTCATGCACATGAAACTCGTCGAAACACAGCACCCGACAATCCTCCAGCAGTTCGTCGAGGGTCACTTCGAGGGCATCGTCCTGCTCGCGATGGCTGAACATGCCCTGATGCAATTGCGCGAAAAACTGATGGAAATGCAGGCGCCGTTTCTGGGTGATCGGCAAGGCCTGAAAAAAGCCATCGAGCAACCAGCTCTTGCCGCGTCCGACGGCGCCGAACAGATAGAGACTCGGCGCGGTTCGGTTGCCGGCGCCAAACAGCAGACTGGCCTGCTGCGCCATGCAATCAATGACGCGCTGCTGGCTGTGGCTGAGGGTGTAACCCTGACCGCCGGCCTTGTGCCGGAAGTAATCGCGGATCGACTGGGCGCTGGCGTCATGCCCGGCGCCGGCCGGCAAACCCTTGCCCAACCAACGGCGCAGCGCCGGCCAGCGATGGATCAGTCGCGATCGTTTCGGCGGTTGGGCAGGCACTGTCGGCGTCTCCGTGTTCGTCAAAACCGGCTCCCGCGAGCGCGGCGACACAGTGTAACCAGGCGTTGGGCTGGCCAGCCACCACAGCGGATCGACAGTGGGCGGTAATTGAACAAATTTGTGCCGCACGTACAGCTATTTTTAGCGACATGGCCGGACCTGTTGCCAACCTTTCGAAACATATCCCGGGCGATCCCTGGATCCAATCGACTGGCGGAATCGTCGACCGTTGCTAACCTCAATCACAGAAACGACGTCGCAAGTGATCACTGACAAGGAACGGCGCAGTGAATGTACATGTGGTCATGGGCCTGCTGGGGGTATTCGCGGCGCCTGTTCATGCTGCAGATCTTCAGGTTGAAGTGCGCGTCGATGTGCAGCGCGGCTGCCAGTTGATCGGTCAACAGCGTGGCGCCGGCATTGAGCAACTGGGTGTGCTCGACTTCGGTAGCACCGCACGCCTCGATGACCCCGCCGGGCCGTTGGCTGCCGCGTTGACCAATCAGCGCCTGCCACGCCTGGAATGCAATCCGGACACGCCCTACCAGATGCGCGTCGACGGAGGCTTGCATGGCGGTGTCGGTGAAGTCCGCTATATGGCCGCTTCGACGGGCAGCGAACCGATTCCATACCGTTTGTATCAGGACGCGGCGCGACGGCTGCCGCTGGTAGTGGATGTGCCGGTCAGCGGGCGGGTACCGGACAGCGGCACGGTGGAGCTGCCACTGTACGCGCGGATCGAGCGATTGGCCGAAGTGCCGCGAGTCGGGCGTTATTCGGATCTGGTCAAGGTAACGGTCACCTGGTGATCGCGATGGCAACAGGCACCCGGTGGACGTGGGTGCGCAAGGAAGGCGTTCAAAGACGAGCGCGGTGATTGAGTCAGCGTAAAGGAGCAGGGACGGTCGCGATGACAGGCAAACACTGGATGGTGGTGGCGGCAGGTACGCTGGCATTGCTCGCAGACGAGGCGCAAGCGGCGGTCAGTGGGCAGATCAATGCGCGGCTGATCCTTATTGCCGGCTGTGAAGTCACCAACAGCGGCACGCCCGACAGCCCGGTCAGTGCCCTCGGCACCCTCGATTTCGGCCTTCAGGGGCCCACCTGGAACGCACCGATCAAGGCCAGTCTCGACGGCGACAGCAGCGGCAAACTCAACGTAGCCTGCAATCCCTCCGTCACCGGTTTCACCGTCACCATCGACGGCGGTACCCACGGTGACGGCAATACCCGGCGCCTGAGCAACGGCCGCCAGACCCTTCCCTATCAGCTGTTCGTCGATCCCTCCGGCGCCCGGAGCTACAGCATCGGCCAGCAACACAATTTCGCTGTCACCAGCGCTGCGCAGATACCCATTCCGGTATTTGGCTCGGTGGTGGCGAATACCCGCGCGGTACCGGCAGGTGTCTATACCGACACGCTGACGGTGACGCTCGACTGGTAACCCCGTAGAGGACGGACACCATGCGTACATTTGCATCAAGGATAGGTTTGTCGTTGCTTGGCCTGGCGCTGGTTTCCAGTGCCAACGCCGCCACCACGGTCACCGGCCAGATCACCTCCAGCCTGATTCTGATCAGCAGTTGTCAGGTCAACGGTGCCGGCGGTTCCACCGGGCTGAACTTCGGTGCGTTGAACTTCGGCACCGCCAACAGCCTGTTCACCACCGCCACCGGGCAAGTGTTGGGCGGTGGCGGCGGGGCATTGTCGATTCTCTGCTCCAGTGGCACCACGCCGACGGTCAAGGTGCGCGCGGGTTCCCATGACGGCATGTCACCGGGAGGCACACGAGCGTTGTACGACGGCGTTGCCAATTACGTGCCGTACGACTTGTACACCGATGCCGGGCACTCGCAACTGCTGGCGATCGACGGGACGATCAACCTTGCCGCCAGCACCGGTGTCGCGCAGACGGTGAACCTCTACGGTCAGGCGGTGGGCAAGGCCGGTTTGCCGGCGGGCACGTACACCGACACCGTCGCTGTTGAACTGACGTTCTGATGCCATGCGCCGCCATGGCTGTGCCGCGCTGCTCCTGCTCTGTGCCGGCAGTGCGCCGTTGCCGCTGACAGCGGCGACGAGCCAGAGCTTTCAGGTGAGCGCCACGGTCACTGCCGGGTGTCTGGTGGTGGGCGGAGTGTCGAACTATGGCGGGCTGAATTTCGGTTCGCGTTCGGCACTGGCTACCGGCACCGTGCAGGTGGCGCTGACCGGTGGCGTGCAATTGCAATGCACGCCGGGGGTGACGCTGAACATGAGCGTCGATGGCGGTCAGTACAACATCAGTGGCCGGCACATGCAGGTCAACAGCGGCAGTGCGCGGGTCGCGTATGCGCTGTTTCGCGATGCGGCATACAGCCAGAGCCTGGGCATTGGCCAGAGTGTGGCGGTGGCCTACATCGATGCGAACAACATCAGCCTGCCGATTTACGGTCAGGTGCAATTGCCGGGCAATCAGCCTGGGGGGACGTACAGCGACGTGTTGCAGGTGCAACTGTCGTGGTAAGGCGAAGTTGAATGGCCGACAAGGAGCAGGTTTATGGGGTCAGTTACGTCACGGCATTCTTTCATGCGCTGTGTGATGTGGACGATGGTCATGCTTGGGGCAAGCCAGGCACAAGCGGCGAGTTCGGTGCTGATCTGGCCGATCGATCCGGTGCTGGAGGCTGATCAACAGGCCAGTGCGCTGTGGCTGGAAAACCGTGGCAGCGAAACTGCCAATCTGCAGATCCGCGTATTCGGCTGGAGCCAGAGTGGTTTCGCCGAGCAATACCAGAACCAGCGCGACGTGATCGGCAGCCCACCGGTGGCGAAGATCGAACCGGGGCAGAAACAACTGGTGCGTCTGACCCGAACCAAGGACGTACCGCCGGGGCAGGAGCTGGCCTACCGGATCATCATCGACGAAATTCCCTCCGCGCAACCAGCCACCGCTGACGGCGGCAAAACCGCTGCGGCGATTCGCTTCCAGATGCGTTACTCGGTGCCGCTGTTTGCCTATGGTGCCGGGCTGTGGAGCAAAGAAGACAGCACCCGCGCGCGCGATCCCAAAGGTGTCGGCCTGCCGCAGTTGAGCTGGCGCACGGTGGCAGTGGACGGCAAGCCTTATGTCGAAGTACGCAATCAGGGCGCGGTGCATGCGCGACTGACCGACGTGGCAATCAAACAGGCCGGGCAGAGCAAGCCATTGGCCGAAGGGCTGTTGGGTTATGTGCTGCCCGGCGCGGTGATGCGCTGGCCGGCACCGGCGCCGCTGACCAATGATTCGGCGTTGCAGGTACGAGTAAATGGCGCGGCACAGGTGCAGAGCATCACGCCCGCCAAGTGAGTGAGTCGTAGCGCGGGCATCTGGCGGCGGCTAAAGCGGTATCAGGAGGATTCAGTCCATTGACGGACGTAAAGCGCGTATGAACCCAGGACGGGTTCGCCGTATTCAGCGTCCGTTGTGGCTCATCACCGGCGCGTGTTGCCTGATGTTCGTTCAACCATCCGGGGCCGGCGATCTGCCGCCTCCTCCCAGCGGCATGGAGGCCGTCAGTGATGCACAGTTGTTTCTGGAACTGGTGGTCAACCAGATGAACACCGGACGCGTGGTGGCGGTGCAGCAGCGCGACGGGCGCTTGTTTTTGCCAGCGACGGCGTTGCGCGAAACCGGCATGAAGTTGCCCGACAGCCTAGGCGCCGAGGTCGATCTCGACAGCCTGTCGGGGCTGCACAGTGATTACGACAGTGTCGGTCAGCGCCTGCTGCTGGACGTGCCGCCGGACTGGTTGCCGGAACAGTTCATCGGCAATCGCCAGGCTTACCCGCGCACCCCGGCACTGAGCAGTTTCGGCGCGCTGTTCAACTATGACCTGTACCTCAACGACACTGACGATGCCGGCACTTATCTGGCGGCGTGGAACGAAGTGCGGCTGTTCGACAGTTGGGGCACGCTGTCCAACACCGGGCAATACCGGCAAACCTTGTCCGGTGATTCGCTCAACACGCTGGATAACGGCTATCTGCGCTACGACACCACGTGGCGATATTCCGATGACGAACGAATGCTCACCTACGAGGCCGGTGACGTGATCAGCGGTGCGTTGCCGTGGAGCAGTTCGGTGCGTCTGGGCGGCGTGCAGTTTTCCCGGGACTTTGCGGTACGCCCGGATCTGGTGACCTATCCATTGCCGCAATTTGCCGGTGAAGCGGCAGTGCCGTCGTCGGTGGATCTGTTCATCAATGGCTACAAATCCAGCAGCGCAGACTTGCAGCCCGGACCGTACACGCTGACCAATATTCCGTTCATCAACGGTGCGGGCGAAGCCGTCGTAGTGACCACTGATGCGCTCGGTCGGCAGGTCTCGACCACGGTGCCGTTCTATGTCACCAGTACTTTGCTGCAAAAAGGCTTGAGCGATTTCTCCTTGGCCGCCGGTACGTTGCGCCGCGACTACGGTTTGAAGGATTTCAACTACGGGCCGGGTGTCACCTCCGGCAGCCTGCGCTATGGCGTCAGCGACAGCTTTACGCTGGAAAGCCATGCCGAAGCGGCCGACGCGCTGACACTGGGCGGCCTCGGCGGCAATTGGCAGCTTGGCAACTTTGGTGTGCTCAACAGTGCGTTGAGCCAAAGCCGTTTTGACGGCGAGGGCGGTCATCAGGTCAGCCTGGGTTATCAGTACAGCAACCAGCGTTTCAGCTTTTCCTATCAGCGGCTGCAACGTCATGATCAATACGCCGACCTGAGCGTGGTCGACAGCCCGTACATCAGTCTTAGCCGGCGCAGCGAGCAGGCGACACTGAGCCTTAACCTTGAGCGCTGGGGCAGCCTCGGTGCCGGATATTTCGATGTGCGCGCGGCGGACGACTCGCGCACGCGGCTGCTCAACCTCAGCTGGAGCAAACCGTTATGGCGCAACAGCAGCTTCTACTTGTCGGCCAACCGCGAGATCGGCGACAGCAACTGGGCGGTGCAGGCGCAACTGGTGATTCCGTTCGATCTGCGCGGCAGTCTGGCGATCAGCAGCGATCGCAGTAAAACCGGGCAGAGCCAGCAGCGGGTCAACTACAGTCGTGCGGTGCCAACCGAGGGTGGCGTTGGCTTCAACCTGGGCTACGCCAAGGGTGACGGCGCTGATTATCGTCAGGCCGACGTCACCTGGCGTCTGCAATCCGTCCAGTTGCAGGCCGGTGTCTACGGCACTTCCGACGCCGAAACGCGTTGGGCCGATGCCAGTGGTTCGCTGGTGTGGATGGACCGTCAGGTGTTTGCTGCCAACCGCATCGACGACGCGTTTGTGGTGGTCAGCACCGATGGTTTTGCCGACATTCCGGTGCGCTACGAAAACCAGCAGGTCGGTCAGACCGACAAGAATGGTCATCTGCTGGTGCCGTGGAGCAGCGCCTATTACCGCGGCAAGTATGAAATCGATCCACTGAATCTGCCGGCCAACGTGCGCAGTCCCAACGTCGAACAGCGCATTGCCGTGCGCCGAGGCAGCGGTTATCTGCTGGAGTTTCCGCTGAGCCGGGTGATCGCCGCGAGCATCGTGCTGGTCGACCCGCAGCAGCGCGAGTTGCCGCTGGGCGCGGGTGTTTTGCACGAGCAGAGCGGCACGCGGACGGTGGTCGGTTGGGACGGGCTGGTTTATCTGGAAAACCTGCAGGCGCAGAACTCGCTGCAAGTGACGCTGGCCGACGGCAAGACCTGTCAGGCGCAGTTCAGTGTCGATCTGAATCAGGATCAGGTGCCGTTGATTGGCCCGTTGGTGTGCCAATGATGTTCCGGCGATGGCTGTTATGTCTGGCACTGCTTATACCCGGGGCGGTGCAGGCCGCGTGCTCGGTGGTCAGCACCACGCCGGCGGCGTTCGGCATGCTCAGTTCGATTGCCGTGCGCACGACGTCGCAACCCAGTTCCACACTGAATGCGGGTTTGAGCTGCACCGGCTCTTTGTTGTCCCTGCTGACCAGCAACGACCACTTCTGGGGCACCGTTTCTTCGACTCAAAGTGGTCTGGTCGGGCCGACCGGCGATGTCATCAATTACACGATCTACGCCAACAACAGCACCAGTTACCCATTGACCCGCGGCACCGCCTATGACTTTGCGCGCAACGGCATCATCGACGCCTTGGGCCTGCTCAATGGTACGACGCCGAAAACCGTGCCGCTGTATCTCGGTACAACCATTGGCAGCAACGTCGCCGCCGGGGTGTACACCGAGACCCTGAGTATTTTCTGGAACTGGAATTACTGTTCCGGGATCGGCATCGGTGCCATCTGCCTCGGTCGCGATATTGCCAACGGCACGACGTCGTTGACGGTGAATCTGACGGTGTCCAACGACTGCACGATTACGGCGCCGAACATTGCCTTTGGCAGCGCGCCGGTGGTCAGCGCGTTCACCCCAGTGACCGGACAGACGATCAATCTGGCCTGCACCAAGGGCAGCGCTTATACCGTGGGGTTGAGCGACGGGCAGAACGCAGTGAGTGTCGGCGGCCGGCGCCGGATGATTTCCGGAAGCAATTATCTGGCCTACGATATTTTCAAAAGTGCCGGCACCACGCGCTGGGGCAGTGTCGGCACGGCTCGGCGGGCGAGTACCGACGCCGAGGTCAATCCGGGGAACGGCTTGGGCACGGGCAGCCAGATCTTCAACTACAACGCGAAGATCTACACCGACCAGACCACGCCGCCGGCGGGCACTTATCTGGACAATGTGGTGCTCGACGTAGGTTTCTGAGCCTGAAGCTGATCCCTTGTGGGAGCGAGCCTGCTCGCGAATGCGGTGTGTCATTCAGCAACGATGCGACTGATCTGGCGCCTTCGCGAGCAGGCTCGCTCCCACAGGGGGGAGGTGGTGAATTTCAGAATTGCAGTGATTGCTTGAGCTGTTGCGCTGCTGGCGTATCAACCGGGCTGACCATTGCATAGTTGTAGCCACCGCCCGACCAGTATTCGGCCTGCAAGTCGCCATCACTGCGGCTGCCCCGGGGCAAAAAGGTGTTCTTAGGCCCAGGCGGGCGTACGTAGAAGCTCACCTTATGCCCGCTGCCATCTTCATACATGACCATCGCCGCCGGGCCTTCGTCAGTGCTGAGCAGGCGTCCGCTGACCGGTTCAAACCCGGCCGCCTTCAGATCAGGCAAGCGACTGGCCTGGGTGAAGTAGCGGTCGAGCCAGCGTTGCATGTCGCCGTCATTGGCGACCTTGTAATCGGCCGGCAGCATGCCTTGCTGGGCGATCAAGCGATAGGCCTGCAAAGCGTCGGTCATCGGCAACATGGTCGAGCGCACGAGGGTCATTTCGCGAGCCTGCCAGCCACTGAAGCCACCGATGCTCACCGCGATCAGCAACACCGCCGCGCTGGCCAGATGACGCCGTGACTGACGTTGTCGGCGTTGGCGAAGCAGGGCCGGGTCAAGCGCTGGATTGGCCGGTTGCTGCAACGCACCGCTGAGTGCTGCGCGCAGTTGCTGGGCATCCTGTTGCCAGGCGCGAACCTGCGCCGCTTCATCCGGGTGACTGGCCAGCCAGGTGTCCAGCACACGCCGGTCGGCGTCGCTGAGCTGGTGGTCGACATACGCGTGCAGGTCACGTTCGTTGGGAGGCAGGCTGATCATTTGAGTATCCGCAAAGAGGGGCTGCTGATTTCACCGTCGCTCAATTGGCGCAAGGCCTGGCGGGCACGGGACAGGCGCGACATCACGGTGCCGATCGGGGCGCCGAGAATCTCGGCGACCTCTTTATAGGAAAGGCCTTCCACCGAAACCATCAGCAGCAGGGCGCGCTGTTCGGTGGGCAGGCGATCGAAGGCTTGCAGGGTCGACTGGGCGATGACGGTGCGCTCGACCGAGGGCTCGGCGTCGTCGCGACCGGTGAAGAATTCGAGCATGCGCGCATAGCGTCGGGAGCGACGATGGGCGTCGAGAAACTGCCGATACAGGATCGCAAACAGCCAGGCACGCAAGTCGCCGTCAGCGCGTTTATCGCCCCAACTCGACAGCGCCCGCTCCAGGCTGGCCTGTACCAGATCGTCAGCGCTGCTGCTATTGCGTGTCAGTGACACGGCAAAGCGGCGCAATCTGGGAATGATTTCTCTCAACTGTTCGTCGAATTCGCTCATGAAACTCTGCTAGTCACTACGCTGTGGACTAGGGAGACGTCCGTCGTTGGAGGTTATTCCACGTTCGGAAAAATAAATACCGAGGCGGGGAATAAATCCGCGCGGGGTGCGTCTTGCTGATTCTTCCTACTCGTGGCCGATGGCCCTGGAGTCGTTCATGGTTGATCGTTCATCACCCGATACTGCACCGCCCGGCAGGCCAAAGCGTCCACCTCTGAGTGCAGCGAGCCTGGTGCTGCGTCTGGGCGGCATTGCTGTGGTAGTCGCTGCCGTGGCCGGGGCGTTTGCCTACGTGCACGGCAACTTTGACCCACAACGCCTGACGCCAAAAGCACTGGTCGATGTGCTGGAGAAGAACAACGGCGTGCACCCTGGCTTCCGTCGTAATCACGCCAAAGGCGTCTGCGTGATCGGCCATTTCGAAAGCAGTGGCGAGGCGCGGGTGTTTTCCACTGCGCAGGTGTTCAACGAGCCGCAGACCCCGGTGGTCGGTCGATTCGCGCTGCCGGCGGGCAATCCGTATGCACCGGACAGCAGCGTGCCGATCCGCAGTCTGGCGCTGCGTTTCACTCAGGCCAATGGGCAGCAGTGGCGCACCGGGATGAACAGCATGCCGGTGTTCCCGGTCGGCACCCCTGAAGCGTTTTATCAATTGCAGCAGGCGCAATCGCCAGATCCGGCCACGGGTAAACCTGATCCGGCGAAGGTTCCAGCGTTCTTCGCCTCGCACCCGGAAACCGTGCCGTTTTTGACTTGGGTGAAGACGGCCAAACCGTCGGCCAGTTACGCCACCGAAACCTATAACAGCGTCAACGCGTTCTATCTGGTCGACGCCAGCGGTAAAAAACAGGCCGTGCGCTGGAGCATGACGCCGTTGGCGCGCGATGCTGCGGGCGCCAGTGCACCTGAGGGCGGCGATTTTCTCGAGAAGGATCTGGTGCAACGGTTGGCGTCCGCGCCGCTGCGCTTTCAGTTGAACATCACCCTGGCCAATCCTGATGACCCGGTGAATGACGCCAGCAAGTCTTGGCCTGAGGGGCGCAAAGTGTTGAATGCGGGCACGCTGGTGCTGGAAAAAACCCAGCCGCAACTGAGCGGCGAGTGCCGTGATATCAACTACGACCCGCTGGTGCTGCCGGCCGGGATTCAGGGCTCCGACGACCCGTTGCTCGCGGCCCGTTCCGCCGGTTACGCCAATTCCTATCTGCGCCGCACCAGCGAAGTCAGCCAGTTGCCCGCCGCCAAACAGGAGGCTCGTCCATGAGAACTCAACCGACGCATTTCGCCCTGTTGGCGCGCCTGCTGCACTGGCTGATGGCGCTGATGATCATCGCCATGCTGTTTATCGGCGCCGGCATGGTCACCTCGGTTTCCGAGCGGTATGAATGGCTGATCCATCTGCACAAACCGCTGGGTATCGCGATTCTGGCGCTGGTGATTGTGCGTTTGCTGGTGCGGCTGACCACGCGCCAGCCACCGTTGCCAGCGGATCTGCCGGGTTGGCAAGTGCTGGCGGCCAAGGCTTCGCATTTGTTGCTGTACGCGTTGATGCTGGTGTTGCCGTTGCTCGGTTGGGCGATGATCAGCGCTTCGGGTGAGCCGGTCATGCTCAGCACAACGTTGCAGTTGCCATCGATTGTTCCGGCGGACGCGCAGCTGTTTGCGCTGCTGCGCAAGGCGCATGGCTATCTGGCCTATCTGCTGTTCCTGACGGTGCTGTTGCATCTGGCAGCGGCGCTGTTTCATGGCTGGATCCGCCGCGACGAGGTGCTCGACAGCATGTTGCGCGGTCGCGATCGCGGTTAACTCGCTTGAGTGGCGCATCGTGCCGGTGCGCCGCTTTTCAGGGTCAGCCACCAGTAGGCCAGCGCCACTGCGTTGATGCCCGCGCCGAGCAGGCACACGCCGATCCAGCCAGCCCACGCATACATGGCGGTCGAACTGATTGAGCCCAGCGCGCTGCCGATCGAGTAGAACAGCATGTAACCGGCAGTGAGGCGGCTTTGCGCTGCCGGACGCACGCTGTAAATCATGCTCTGACTGGTGACGTGTACGGCTTGCAGACCCAAATCGAGGGTGATCACACCAAGCAGTAATGCCCACAACGACGATTGGGTGAGGGCGATTGGCAGCCAGGAGGCAAGCATCAACAACAGCGAAAGTCCGCTGACCCATTGGCCAAGGCCGCGATCCGCCAGATGCCCGGCCCGTGCGGCGGCCAGCGCACCCGCTGCGCCGGCCAATCCGAACAGACCGATTTCACTGTGCGACAACGACAGTGGCGGGGCGGCCAGCGGCAGCACCATCGGCGTCCACAGCACCATCGCGCTGGCGAAGGTCAGCAGGGCGAGGATCGCGCGTTGGCGCAGCACCGGTTCTTCTTTGAACAGGCTGAACACCGAGGCGATCAGTGCGATGTAGCTAGTCGCGGGCTGCGGGGATTCATGCTTGGGCAGAACGCGAAACAGTAGCAATGCCATCAACAGTGTCAGCCCGGCTGACAGAAAGTAGATTGCACGCCACCCAGCCAGATCGGCCATACCCCCGGCAACCGTGCGTGCCAGCAAGATGCCGACGACGATGCCGCTGGTGACTACACCGACCACGCGCCCGCGCTGCGTCGGGACAGCAAGCGTTGCGGCGTAGGCCACCAGCACCTGCGTGACCACGGCGAGCAGCCCGGTCAATGTCATGCCGAGCAGCAGCCAGACACTGCTGGGCGCCAGCGCGATCATCAACAAGGCCACTGCCGACAGCAGTGTCTGGGTGACGATCAATTTGCGCCGGTTGAGCAGATCGCCGAGTGGCACCAGTAACACCAGACCGATGCCGTAGCCGATTTGCGTCAGGGTGATCACCACCCCGATGGTTACCGGCGACATCGCAAACGCTTCAGCCATCGCGTCCAGCAGCGGCTGGGCGTAGTACACGTTACCCACGGCCAGCCCACAGGCCACAGAGAAAAGCAAAACGACGCTGCTTTTGAGAGGTTTCATATCCCGCATCCCTTTAGGTTTCAAAATAAAACCTAGATCACGGTATTGATTAGGGTTTTATTTTGCAACCTGTTTGCGCGAAAGTACGAATGGCAGAAAGCAAAAGATCGCAGACACGCTGCGATCTTTTGAGGGACGGAGGAGGGGATCAGCGCAAGGTATCAACCATGTCGGCGATGGTCGTCAGCACGTCTTTACCCAACTGTTTTGAGCGCTTGCCCGACCAGCCGGTTTCTTTGTCGGGATGGTCGTCGTGATCCTTGAACGGCATTTCCAGCGTCAGCGACAGGCAGTCGAATTTCTGGCCGACGCTGTTGCACGCCAGGGTCATGTTGGCCTGGCCTGGTTCGTCGCGGGTGTAGCCGTACTTGGTCTGGAAGTCTTTGGTGGTGTGTTTCAGGTGATTGCGGAAGTGCTCTTCGAGCTTTTCGATGCGCGGCGTGTAGCCCGGATTGCCTTCGCAACCGGCGGTGAATACGTGGGGGATTGTTTCATCGCCATGGGCGTCCAGGAACAGATCGACGCCGTACTTTTCCATTTGCTGCTGGACGAAGAGCACTTCGGGACTGATCTCCTGGCTGGCGTTCTGCCAGGCCCGGTTCAAATCCTGGCCCATGGCGTTGGTGCGCAAATGGCCATGGAACGCGCCGTCCGGATTCATGTTCGGCACCAGGTACAGATCGGCACTGGTGAGCAGCTTGTTCAGCACCGGGTCATCGTGCCTTTCCAGGCGCTCGATCACGCCTTCCATGAACCATTCGGCCATGTGCTCACCGGGATGTTGCTGAGCGATGATCCAGATTTTGCGTTGGCCTTCGGCTCCCGAGCCTTTGCGCAGCAACTGAATGTCACGACCTTCGACGCTTTTACCGGTCGCCAGTAATTCGGTGCCGGCCTTGCTCAGCGCCTGCTCGATCAGCCAGTCGTGACGGCCACGGCTGTAGGGTTCGAAATAGGCAAACCAGGCGTGGGTCTGGGTGGCTTCGAGGCAGAAACGCAGACAATCGCCTTCGAAAATGGTCGGCACGCGGAACCAGTTGACGTGATCGTAGGACGCTACGGCCTGATAACCGGGCCAGCCTTTGCTGTATGTGGACTGGCTGGCGTTGTTCAGGCGGAACCAGTGTTCCTGGCCGACGTGCAGACCGCTGGCCTTGAAGTGGAACCACTGAAAGTGAGCGCTGCGGGTGTCCGGGCGAATGGCCAGAACCGGATTGAGCGGGTTGCTGATGTCGATGACTTGGATGTTGCCGCTGTCGAAGTTGGCGCTGATGTCGAACGAAGATTTGGCCACGGTCATAATCGATTCCTGAATATGATTTTTATGGCCGTTACTGTACACGCAGGCAGGGCTGAAACCGAGGGGAATTGCGGGGTGTGGCGGGGGGCGTCCTCCATGACGCGCAAGCAGCTTAGAGACTGTGCGATTGATTCTCAAGTGCTAATTGTCATTAGTTTGCCCCAATGTGGCCGGGCTCGGCTTGCCAAGCGATATTCTTTTGATATTATCCGCGCCATCGAATTTGCAACACCTGAAGACTTCATTAGCCTGAAGCTATAAGCCCGAAAAAAGGGCAAAAAAAGACCCGGCAAAAAGCCGGGTCAAAAACCGTGATTAGCCTGATGAGGAGATAGTCCAGAAGACCGACCTAAGGTCTCTGGTCCATCGACTGATCTCGCGACCAGCTGCATGCAATAATAATCATTATCATTTGCAAGTCAAATGTTTTTATCTGCGCGATTGGAAAATACTTTCCGGTCCGTCCGGACTCCCGCTCCTCAGGCCTCATCGCCATCGAGTGAATGGTCGACCATTGCCCGCGCCATATCCACCATGTGCACCACTGAAAAGGCCAGGTCGCGACTCGCGCCTTGCAGGTTTTCGGCTGCCTTGAACGCAGTGGCCGCTGCACAGCGCAACAGATCCGACGCGTGCACCAGCGCTTCCTCGCCACTGAGATGGCGCCTGACATCGAAAAAACGTTCGTCGACCTCGGGTTCTGACACAGCTGGTTTCAAGTAATAGTCGAGTGCTCGCTGGGCCGCCGCATTGCCCTGAGGCGAGCTGAAAGTGGTGTCCATTTGCAGATCGGGCAAGTCTTTGCTGCTGATATTCATGGTGAAGGGCACTCCTTGTTGAGGGGAAATCCGTGAGCCTCAGAATAGTACGTGTTGTAGTCATTACTAAAATTTAAATACTACAATTTGTGTTTTGTAGCCCGCAGGGCGTCCGCTAAGGTGCCGCACATGGATAAATGGATTGAGTTGGTCAAGGCCAAGATGAGTGAACTCAAAATCACTCAAACAGAGCTCGGAGAGCGCGTCGGCATGTCCCAGGGCGGGATCGGCCATTGGCTGAACAAGCGTCGCGAACCCGGCATCACGGAAATGAATCGCGTGCTGCAAGCGCTGGGCATGGATTTTCTGGAAGTGGTGCTGGTGATCCGGGAACCGCAAATAACATCTGACGACGACATGCCGCTGGCGCAGAAGTACAACCCTTACTTCCGTTACCCGGTCAGCGATTGGCAGACGACCTGCGAGGTGCGCGAGAGCGATGCGGCATCCTACGCCAAGGCATCAGGCAAACAGCGTTTCGAACTGACGGATTACCACGCGCGTGGCCCGGCGTTCTGGCTGACGGTGACGGGGGATTCGATGACCGCTCCCAGTGGCCAGAGCATCGCCGAAGGCATGCTGATTCTGGTTGATCCGGCGGCCGAGGCGGTGCCCGGCAAACTGGTGATCGCTCAGTGGCCCGACAGCGCTGAAGCGATTTTTCGCAAACTCGACGAAGAGGGCGGCCAGCGTTACCTGGTGCCGCTCAATCCGACGTGGCCGAAGGCGCTGCTGACCGATGAGTGTCGAATTATCGGTGTTGTGGTTCAGGCAACGGCGCGTTACTAGTCAGATCGATCCTCGCCAGGCGTAGGATCGATCCTCTCGTTCACACTTCTTCCAGTTCAACCAAAGCGCTGCCTTCGCCGACCATTTCACCTTCCTGGCAATACAGTGCTTTGATCACCCCGGCATGCGGCGCGCGGATGCTGTGTTCCATCTTCATCGCTTCCAGCACCACTAGTTGCGCGCCGGCCTCGACCGATTGCCCGGCCTCGACCAGCACACGGACAATGCTGCCGTTCATGGGCGCCGTCAGGCCACCCTGATGACTGTGACTGGCTTCGACCGCACTGATCGGGTCATACGTCTCGATGCGCCGCAACTCACCGTCCCATTGCAGGTACAGAGCATCGCCTTGGCGAATCGCACGCAACGTACGACGGACGCCTTCGTGCTCGATGATTAGCACTTCACCGGACAGTCTGGCGTGGTCAGCGGCGCTCAGCGTCAAGGCTCGGTCCTGCCCCTCGCAAGTCAAATGCAGAGTGATTTCCCGTGGCAGACCCGCACGCAAACCGCTGTTGAGCGACCACGGCGAAGCAGGGTCATCCTGGCGCGCCAACTGGGGCAGGCTCTGCGCCACCGCTTGAGCCGCCGCGTCCCAGAACGCATCGCTCAACGTGCCCGGTGCTGGCAGCAATTGCTCCTGATAACGTGGAATAAACCCGGTATCCAGTTCCGCCGCCGCGAACGCCGGGTGCGCAATGATCCGCCGCAGGAAGTTGATGTTGGTTTTCAAACCGCCAATCGCAAACTCGTCGAGCATGCTCAGCAAACGCAGTCGCGCCTGTTCACGATCCTCTCCCCAGGCAATCAGCTTGCCGAGCATCGGGTCGTAGAACGGCGAAATTTCATCGCCTTCTTCGACCCCGCTATCGACTCGACGCCCGGGCCCTTCAGCGGACTCGCGATACAAATCCAGACGTCCGGTTGCCGGCAGAAAGTCATTTGAAGGATCTTCGGCATACAAGCGCACTTCAATTGCATGGCCGTTGAGCGGCACCTGCTCTTGAGTGATCGGCAGCGTTTCACCACGAGCAACGCGGATCTGCCACGCGACCAGATCGAGACCGGTGATAGCTTCAGTCACCGGATGCTCCACTTGTAAGCGCGTGTTCATCTCCATAAAGAAGAATTCACCGCGCGCATCCAGCAGAAACTCCACCGTACCGGCTCCGACATAGCCGATTGCTTGCGCCGAACGCACAGCCGCTTCGCCCATGGCGCGACGCAGCTCCGGGGACAAGCCCGGTGCCGGCGCCTCTTCGACGACTTTCTGGTGACGGCGCTGAATCGAGCAGTCACGCTCATTGAGGTACAGGCAGTTGCCATGCTGATCGGCGAACACCTGAATTTCCACGTGACGCGGCTTGAGCAGGTATTTCTCCACCAGCATCCGCGAATCGCCGAACGATGACTGCGCTTCACGCTGAGCCGAGGCGAGGGCTTCGGCCAATTGGCTGACGTCCTCGACCACTTTCATGCCTTTGCCACCGCCGCCGGCTGTGGCTTTGAGCAGCACTGGATAACCGATGCGTTCGCAGGCATCGCGGAAGGTGTCGAGATCCTGCGCTTCGCCGTGATAACCCGGCACCAGTGGCACACCGGCGGTTTCCATCAGTGCTTTGGCGGCGGATTTGCTGCCCATGGCATCGATGGCCGAGGCGGGCGGGCCGAGGAAAATCAGCCCGGCCGCTTCTATGGCACGAGCGAACCCGGCGTTTTCCGAGAGAAACCCGTAACCCGGATGAATCGCCTGCGCGCCACTGGCCTTGGCCGCTGCGATCAGCTTGTCGATTTGCAGATAACTGTCGGCGGCTTTGCTGCCGCCCAGGTCCACGCGAATATCCGCTTCCCGGCTGTGCCGCGCCTCACGGTCGGTGGCGCTGTGCACGGCAACCGTGGTCAGGCCCAAGGCTTTGGCGGTGCGCATCACGCGGCAGGCGATTTCGCCACGGTTGGCCACCAGCAGGGTGGTGAGAACAGGTGCGCTCATCAACGCGGCTCCTTGGTGGTGGTTGCGGCTTGCCAGCTCGGCGGACGTTTTTGCAGAAAGGCGCGCAAGCCTTCCTGACCTTCAGGGCTGACGCGGATACGGGCGATGGCATTTTCGGTGTAGCGGCGCAGCGCCGGGGTCAGCGCGCCGTTACCGACTTCACGCAGCAAATCCTTGCTGGCGCGCATGGCGGCGGGGCTGTTGAGCAGCAGGTTGTTGATCCAGTGCTCGACTTGCTGATCAAGTTCAGCGGCCGGATAGCTCTCGGACAACAAACCGATTTCGCGCGCACGTTGCCCGCCGAAACGCTCGGCGGTCAGGGCATATCGACGTGCAGCGCGTTCGCCGATGGCCTGCACCACAAACGGGCTTATTACCGCCGGCGCCAGACCAATGCGTACTTCCGACAGGCAGAATTGCGCGTCATCGGCGCCAATCGCCATGTCACAGCAACTGATCAACCCCAGCGCGCCCCCGAATGCCGCGCCTTGTACCACAGCCACGGTGGGGATCTTCAACTTGGCGAGGTTGTACATCAACTCTGCCAGTTCACGGGCGTCGTCGAGGTTGGTGTGGTAATCGAGTTCGGCCGATTGCTGCATCCACGCCAGATCAGCACCGGCGCTGAAGTGCTTGCCACGGCCGCGCACCAGCAGAAAACGCAGGCTGGCGTCACTGGCCACCTTGTCGAGAGCGAGGATCAGCTCGCGGATCATCTCGGCGTTGAAGGCGTTGTTCTTTTCCGCGCGGTTGAGCCACAGCGTGGCGAAACCCCGTGGGTCGCTCTGCAGTTCGAGGGTGTTGAAATCACTCATGAGATTCTCCCGATCACATCCGGAACACGCCGAAGCGGCTCGGTTCGATTGGCGCGTTCAACGACGCGGACAAGGCCAGGGCCAGCACATCGCGGGTCTGCGCCGGGTCGATGACGCCGTCGTCCCACAGCCGTGCGCTGGAGTAGTAAGGGTGACCCTGCTCTTCGTACTGGTCGAGAATCGGCTGCTTGATCTCGGCTTCCTGCTCGGCACTGAAGCTTTGGCCACTGCGTTCAGCCTGTTCGCGTTTGACCTGCACCAGCACGCCCGCTGCCTGCTCGGCGCCCATCACGCCGATCCGCGCGTTCGGCCACATCCACAGGAAGCGTGGATCGTAAGCGCGTCCGCACATGCCGTAGTTACCGGCGCCGAAGCTGCCGCCGATGATCACGGTGAATTTCGGCACCTTGGCGCACGCCACCGCTGTCACCAGTTTCGCGCCGTGCTTGGCGATGCCGCCGGCTTCGTATTTCTGCCCGACCATGAAGCCGGTGATGTTCTGCAGAAACAGCAGCGGAATGCCGCGCTGGCAGGCCAGTTCGATGAAGTGCGCGCCTTTCTGCGCGGCTTCAGCGAAAAGGATGCCGTTGTTGGCCAGGATCGCGATCGGGTAGCCGTGCAGGTGCGCAAAGCCACAGACCAGCGTAGTGCCGAACAGCGCTTTGAATTCATCGAACACCGAACCGTCGACCAGTCGCGCAATCACTTCGCGCACGTCGAACGGCTGCTTGGCGTCGGCCGAGACAACGCCATACAACTCGTCACTGCTGTACAACGGCGCAATCGGTGTGCGCTGCTGCACTTCACCGAGCTTGCGCCAGTTGAGGTTGGCGACGCTGCGGCGGGCGAGTGCGAGGGCATGTTCGTCGCTCTCGGCGTAATGGTCGGCGACCCCGGAAATCTTGCAGTGCACATCGGCGCCGCCCAGATCCTCGGCGCTGACCACTTCACCGGTCGCGGCTTTTACCAGTGGCGGGCCGGCGAGGAAAATCGTCGCCTGATTGCGCACCATGATCGCTTCGTCAGCCATCGCCGGCACATAGGCGCCGCCAGCAGTGCAAGAACCCATGACCACGGCGATCTGCGGAATGCCCATCGCGCTCATGTTGGCCTGATTGAAGAAAATCCGTCCGAAATGCTCGCGATCCGGGAACACTTCATCCTGACGCGGCAAGTTGGCGCCACCTGAGTCGACCAGATAGATGCACGGCAGACGATTCTGCTGCGCGATGGTCTGCGCGCGCAGGTGTTTTTTCACGGTCAGCGGGTAGTACGAACCGCCCTTAACCGTCGCGTCGTTGGCGACGATCATGCATTCGACGCCTTCAACCCGGCCGATACCGGCGATCACACCAGCGGCCGGAACATCTTCGCCATACACCGCATGGGCGGCCAGTTGGCTGATTTCCAGAAACGGTGAGCCCGGATCGAGCAAACGGTTGATGCGTTCGCGCGGCAGCAATTTGCCGCGCGAGGTGTGACGTTCCTGAGCTTTCGCGCCGCCACCCTGCGCCACTTGGGCGAGCAGGGTGTGCAGGGCGTCGACCTGTTTGAGCATCGCCGCGCTGTTGGCGGCGAACTCCGCTGAGCGGGGATTGAGCTGAGTGTGCAGGGTAGCCATGGCCAGCTCCGTTTAGCGGGTTTCGTTGAACAGTTCGCGACCGATCAGCATGCGACGGATCTCACTGGTGCCAGCGCCGATTTCGTACAGCTTGGCGTCACGCAGCAGACGACCGGCCGGGAACTCATTGATGTAACCGTTACCGCCGAGAATCTGGATCGCGTCGAGGGCCATTTGTGTGGCGCGTTCGGCGGTGTAGAGGATCACCCCGGCGGCGTCTTTGCGTGTGGTTTCGCCGCGCTCGCAAGCCTGCGCAACGGCATACAGATAGGCGCGGCTGGCGTTGAGTTGGGTGTACATGTCGGCGACTTTGCCCTGGATCAGCTGGAATTCGCCGATGCTCTGGCCGAACTGTTTGCGGTCGTGGATGTACGGCACGATCAGATCCATGCACGACTGCATGATCCCGGTCGGGCCACCGGACAGCACGACGCGCTCGTAATCGAGGCCGCTCATCAGCACTTTCACGCCACCGTTGAGCACGCCGAGGATGTTTTCTTCCGGCACTTCAACGTCATCGAAGAACAGCTCGCAGGTGTTGGAACCGCGCATGCCGAGCTTGTCGAACTTGTTGCTGCGGCTGAAACCTTTCCAGTCGCGCTCGACGATGAAGGCGGTGATGCCGTGTGGGCCTTTTTCCAGGTCGGTCTTGGCGTAGATCACATAGGTGTTGGCATCCGGGCCGTTGGTGATCCAGGTTTTGCTGCCGTTAAGGACGAAGCGGTCGCCGCGTTTGTCGGCGCGCAGTTTCATCGAAACCACATCGGAACCTGCGTTCGGTTCGCTCATCGCCAGTGCGCCAACGTGCTCGCCGCTGATCAGCTTCGGCAGGTACTTGGATTTCTGTTCGTGGTTGCCGTTGCGGTTGATCTGGTTGACGCAGAGGTTGGAATGCGCTCCGTAGGACAACGCCACCGAGGCCGAGCCACGGCTGATTTCTTCCATCGCCACGACGTGCGCCAGATAACCCAGGCCAGCGCCGCCGTACTCTTCCGGCACGGTGATACCGAGCAGGCCCATGTCGCCGAACTTGCGCCACATGTCAGCGGGGAACAGGTTGTCGCTGTCGATCTGCGCCGCGCGGGGAGCGATCTCCTTGGCGACAAAGGACTGGACCTGATCGCGCAGCATGTCGATGGTTTCACCGAGGGCGAAGTTCAGGGATGGGTAGCTCATGGGTCACCTTTTGGCTTTTTTGTAGGGTGGGGAGGGCGGTCACTCAGCTCTCACCTTTACGTTAACGTAAGCTTGTGGCTGATGGCTGTCAATCACCCTTTACGTTAACGTCAACTTGAGCGAGAGTAAGGGCAGTTCAAGATTGAAACGGAGTAGACCTTGTGGGAGCGAGCTTGCTCGCGAAAGCGTCAGATCAGTCAACATGGATGTTGAATCCGCTGGCCTCTTCGCGAGCAAGCTCGCTCCCACAGGGGTTAAATCCGGCAAAACCCACTAATAAAGACAATAGGGGTCGTCATGGATCAACCCAGTGCAAACCCGCAGCGCAGCTACACCCGTGGTTCTCAGGACAAAGCCTTGCTGGCGATGACCATCGGGCAGAAGTTCGATCAGACCGTCGCGCAGTATCCCGACGGTGAAGCGCTGGTGGTGCGCCATCAACAGCTGCGTTATTCCTGGCGACAACTGGCCGACGCGGTCGATCTGCATGCCAGAGCGCTACTGGCCTTGGGTTTGCAGGCCGGCGATCGTCTCGGTATCTGGGCGCCGAACTGCGCGCAGTGGTGCATCACCCAATTCGCCACCGCAAAAATCGGCGTGATCCTGGTCAACGTCAACCCGGCCTACCGCAATTCCGAACTGGAATACGTGCTCAAACAATCCGGCTGCCAATGGCTGGTCTGCGCCGGGGCATTCAAGTCCTCCAACTATCACGGCATGTTGCAAGGCCTGGTGCCGGAACTGGCCGAGCAATCCATCGGCCAACTGCGTAGCGAGCGTCTGCCGGACTTGCGTGGGGTGATCAGTCTCGACCCGCAGCCACCGTCAGGTTTCCTGCCGTGGTCGCAACTGGCAGATCTGGCCACCGGCATCTCCCCGGAACAACTCATCGAACGCAGCGACAGCCTGCACTTCGATCAACCGGTCAACATCCAGTACACCTCCGGCACTACCGGTTTCCCCAAGGGCGCGACCCTCAGCCACTACAACATCCTCAATAACGGTTACATGGTCGGCGAAAGCATCGGTCTGACCCCGCACGACCGCCTGGTGATCCCGGTGCCGCTGTACCACTGCTTCGGCATGGTCATGGGCAACCTCGGCTGCATCACCCACGGCAGCACGATGATTTACCCCAACGATGCTTTCGACCCGTTGCTGACCCTGCAAACCGTCGCCGATGAAAAAGCCACCGGCCTCTACGGCGTACCGACCATGTTCATCGCCATGCTCGATCAGCCGCAACGTCACGACTTTGACCTGTCGAGCCTGCGCACCGGGATCATGGCCGGTGCGACGTGCCCGATCGAAGTGATGCGCCGAGTGATCAGCGAGATGCACATGAGCGAAGTGCAGATTGCGTACGGCATGACCGAAACCAGCCCGGTGTCGCTGCAAACCGGCCCGAACGACGAACTGGAGCTGCGCGTGACCACCGTCGGCCGCACCCAGCCACAACTGGAAAGCAAGATCATCGATGAAGCCGGCAACCTCGTGCCGCGCGGCACCATCGGCGAGCTGTGCTCGCGCGGTTACAGCGTGATGCTCGGCTACTGGAGCAATCCGCAAGCCACGGCTGAAGCCATCGATGAAGCGGGCTGGATGCACACCGGCGACCTGGCGAGCATGAACGAGGAGGGTTACGTCAACATTGCCGGGCGTAACAAGGACATGATCATTCGCGGCGGCGAGAACATTTATCCGCGCGAGCTGGAGGAGTTTTTCTTCACCCACCCGGCGGTGGCGGACGTGCAGGTGATCGGCATTCCATGCTCACGTTACGGTGAGGAGATTGTCGCCTGGATCAAATTCCACCCCGGCCACAACGCTTCGGAGCTGGAGCTGCAAACCTGGTGCAAGGAACGCATCGCGCACTTCAAGACGCCACGGCACTTCAAGTTCGTCGAAGAGTTTCCGATGACGGTGACGGGCAAGATTCAGAAATTCAGGATGCGAGAGATCAGTATTGAGGAAATGAAAACAATCGAACGGTAACCACAACCCCTGTGGGAGCGAGCTTGCTCGCGAAGGCGTCAGGTCAGCCGATATCTTTGTTGATGACACACCGCATTCGCGAGCAAGCTCGCTCCCACAGGGGATAGGTGTTGAGGAAAAGAGGAATTATAGAAAGCACAAAGGGGAGCCGAGGCTCCCCTTTAATTTTGTCGTCGCGTGCTCTTTTTTATTATTGAGGGTCGGTCTGTTGTTGTTTTTGGCAACCGTGGCCCTTTACCGCTGTTTTTGGCGACCCCCATCCGGGGTCAAGAGCAAACGTATTTTTTTGAGCGCTGATCTGCTTTCTCGCTAAGCGATCCAACCGATTCGGGAGCTACCTGAAGGTAGTTTTATTGTTCTCTGCCCGGTTGCGGGTCACTCCTGGGAGCACCCTGAAAAGCACACCTTCTCCAAAAAAATCTGTTAGCTGCGTCTCTGCCGTGTTGTTTTTGTTATGTCAGAGTCGGTACGTCTTATTTTTATTGGTTTGCTGCTTTTTATTCTTGTTATGCCATAGAGATAGCAGAAGCCGTGCCAACTTTTAAAATTCTTTATAAATCAATGTCTTGAGAATTTAGGCGTATTTTCATTCCAGCGGAACCAGACAATTTGTTTCCGTGTTACTCGCTTTAACCCACATTCCGGACACAGCGGTAACACCTTGTCCCCTCACTGCGCGCTGCGAGCTTTGGCAACGCGCGAACCGGTTGCGCGACCGAGTACCGCACTGATCTGCTGACCCGCGGCAATCAAGGCGTCCAGGTTGATACCGGTCTCGATGCCGAGACCGTTGAGCAGGTACACAGCGTCTTCGGTAGCAACGTTACCGCTCGCGCCTTTGGCGTACGGGCAGCCGCCGAGACCCGCGATAGAGCTGTCGAACACGGAAATGCCTTCGAGCAGGCTGGCATAAATGTTGGCCATGGCCTGGCCGTAGGTGTCGTGGAAGTGCCCGGCGAGTTTGTCCCGTGGCACCTGCGCCGATACCACCTCAAACAAACGGCGAGTCGCGCCAGCGGTGCCGGTGCCAATGGTGTCGCCCAGCGATACTTCGTAGCAGCCCATCGCATACAACTCGCGCGCGACCATCGCCACTTGTTCCGGCGCGACCGTGCCTTCATACGGGCAACCGAGCACGCAGGACACGTAACCGCGCACGGTAACGCCGTGCTGTTTCGCGGCTTCCATGATTGGCGCAAAGCGCGCCAGACTTTCGCTGATCGAACAATTGATGTTGCGCTGCGAGAAGGCTTCGGAGGCAGCGGCGAACACCGCGACTTCCTTGACCCCGGCGGCTATGGCGTCTTCGAAGCCGCGCAGGTTTGGTGCCAGTGCACCGTAGGTCACGCCGGGTTTGCGCTGGATCTGCGCGAACACTTCAGCGGAACCGGCCATTTGCGGCACCCATTTGGGCGAAACGAAACTGCCGACTTCTATATAGCCAAGACCGGCGGCGCTGAGAGCGTCGACCAGTCGCACCTTGTCGGTGACGCTGATCGGTTGGGCTTCGTTTTGCAGGCCATCGCGCGGGCCGACTTCGATCAGGCGTACTTGGGAGGGGAGGGACATGGCGGTTGACCTGCTCTTTTGAATTCGTGGAGAACCCTGTGGGAGCGAGCTTGCTCGCGAAAGCGGTGTATCAGTCGACAAACATTTAAATGTCAGACCGTATTCGCGAGCAAGCTCGCTCCCACAGGGAATAGTGTTTGATCCGTTAGATCGCTTGCTGGCTCTTGAGCGTCTGCTCCAGCGCCTGCACGCAGCGCTCCTCGGCGGTATCGAGTTCCAGCTTCATCTGTTCGATATCCAGCAACTGCTGCTCCAGTTGCTCGCGGCGTTCACTGATTTTCGCCAGCATGCTGTTGAGCTGTTTGGTGTTACCGCTGGACGGGTCATAAAGCTCAATCAGTTCGCGGCATTCGGCCAGCGAGAAGCCAATGCGTTTGCCACGCAGGATCAGCTTCAGGCTGACCTTGTCGCGCGGCGAATAGATGCGTTCCTGGCCACGGCGCTCAGGACTGAGCAGGCCTTGCTCTTCATAAAAGCGGATCGCCCGGGTGGTGATGTCCAGCTCGCGGGCGAGGTCGGAGATGCTGTAAGTCTGGCTGCTCATGGAAGCGCTCGGAAAAAGGTCTTGGCGCTAAGCTAATGGCAGGTTGACGTTTACGTCAAGCGGGATGATTTGTTGTTGTCAGTGCTGGCCTCTTCGCGAGCAAGCTCGCTCCCACAGTGGATGTGTGAACGCCACATAACCTGTGGGAGCGAGCCTGTCTCCGGGCGGCGTTCCGACGAAGAACGATAAATCGGTAAAAAGCCCTACACCTTATCGAGCTTCTTCTCCTGCGCCGTCACCTGCTGGCACAACTCGATCATCTGCTCGCGCATCCAGCGATTCGCCGGATCCTGATCGGTGCTTTCATGCCAGTACAAATGCGTCTCCACCGGCGGCACATCATTCACCGGCAGATTAAACGCCTGCAATTCATGCCGGCGGGCAAAGCGCTCCGGCACGGTCATGACCATGTCGGTTTGCTGCATCACCTGCGACGCCATCAAGTAATGCTGCGAACGCAGGGCAATCTTGCGCTGAATACCCATTTTGCCCAGCGCCAGATCGACATAACCCAAGCCACTGCGACGGCTGGAAATGTGGATATGCGTCAGCGACAGATAATCATCCAGCGAGAGCTTTTCCTTGCCCGCCATCGGATGCCCTTTGCGCATCGCACACACGTAACGGTCTTCCATCAACTTGACGTGGCGCACCTGCGGGTCGGTGTTAAGCGGCGCATCAACTGCGAAATCCAGACGTCCGGCAGCCAGCTCTTTAGTGGTCTCGCGGCGCTTGGACAGAAAACTTTCAATGATGACGGTCGGCGCCAAACGGCGCAGGCGCTGGAACAGCGGCGGCAGAATCACTGCCTCGGTGAGGTCGGTCATGCTGATGCGGTAGGTCTTCACCGCTTGCGCCGGGTTGAAAATGCGACTTTCCTGAACCGACACGCGCAGCAGCGACAGTGCGTTGCGCACCGGGCCGATGATGTTCTGCGCCATGGGTGTCGGCACCATGCCCTGAGCGGTGCGCACGAACAGTGGATCGTTGAAGGTCTCGCGCAACCGCGCCAAGGCGTTGGACACCGCGGGCTGAGTGATGCCGACAATCTGCCCGGCGCGGGTCAGGTTGGCTTCGGTATAGATCGCGTCAAAGACGATGAAAAGGTTGAGGTCGACCTTACTCAGATTCATAACGCGGCTTCTCTTGTTTTAAGGGCGGTGTTTTAGCGGCTGGCAATCAGCCGATCATATATCGGTGATGAATGTTTATACACGCCGAGAATAGGCTAGGTAAATTATCAACGCTGTTCTAGCATCGATTGCATGACTTGAACAACCTCTGCCCAAGAAGGTAATTGATCATGGATTTCGCTTATTCGCCCAAGGTGCAAGAACTGCGTGAGCGCGTGACCGCGTTCATGGACACTTACGTTTACCCGGCCGAAGCCGTGTTCGAGCGCCAGGTTGCCGAAGGCGATCGCTGGCAGCCGACGGCGATCATGGAAGAGCTCAAAGCCAAGGCCAAGGCCGAGGGTCTGTGGAATTTGTTTCTGCCTGAGTCGGAACTCGGTGCCGGTCTGACCAACCTCGAATACGCACCATTGGCGGAAATCATGGGCCGTTCGCTGCTCGGGCCGGAACCGTTCAACTGCTCGGCACCGGACACCGGCAACATGGAAGTGCTGGTGCGCTACGCCAACGAAGAACAGAAACAGCGCTGGCTCGAACCGCTGTTGCGCGGTGAAATCCGCTCGGCATTCGCCATGACCGAACCGGACGTCGCGTCGTCCGACGCTACCAACATGGCCGCCCGCGCCGAGCGCAATGGTGACGAGTGGGTGATCAACGGCAAAAAATGGTGGACTTCCGGTGCCTGCGATCCGCGCTGCAAGATCCTCATCTTCATGGGCCTGAGCAATCCCGATGCGCCGCGTCACGCCCAGCACTCGATGATCCTCGTGCCGGTCGACACCCCCGGCGTGAAGATTGTCCGTCCATTGCCGGTGTTTGGCTACGACGACGCTCCGCACGGCCACGCCGAAGTGCTGTTCGACAACGTGCGTGTGCCGTTCGAAAACGTTTTGCTCGGTGAAGGTCGCGGTTTCGAAATCGCTCAAGGTCGCCTTGGCCCAGGCCGCATTCACCACTGCATGCGCTCGATTGGCATGGCCGAGCGTGCGCTGGAATTGATGTGCAAACGTGCGGTGAGCCGCACGGCATTCGGTAAACCGCTGGCGCGTCTGGGCGGTAACGTCGACAAGATCGCCGACTCGCGGATGGAAATCGACATGGCACGTCTGCTTACGCTGAAAGCGGCGTACATGATGGACACCGTCGGTAACAAAGTGGCGAAAAGCGAGATTGCGCAGATCAAAGTCGTTGCGCCGAACGTCGCGCTGCGAGTGATCGATCGGGCCATCCAGATGCATGGCGGGGCAGGGGTGTCGAACGACTTCCCGCTGGCCTACATGTACGCCATGCAACGCACCCTGCGCCTGGCCGACGGCCCGGACGAGGTGCACCGCGCAGCGATCGGCAAGTTCGAGATCGGCAAGTATGTGCCGAAGGAAATGCTGCGTAGCGGTCATTAAGACCGCGTCGCCTGCTTCGCGAGCAAGCTCGCTCCCACATTAAACCGCATTCCAAATGGAAGAATGCGATCCCTGTGGGAGCGAGCTTGCTCGCGAAAGGGTCAGCCCATTCAGTACATAACCATCAGACTCAATACACCCAAACCTCAACCCGCCGATTCTTGATCCTTCCTTCATCCGCATTGTTCGCCGCCACCGGCATCAACGCACCAAAGCCGCGAACCTCACGCAACACCACGCCGTTCTTCACCAGTTCCCGGCGCACCGCCATCGCCCGCAGCTTCGACAGCAGATCCGCGCGTGCCGGGTCATCCTTGGCATCACCAAAGCCGACCAAGGTCACCGCGCGCTCGGTCTTGTCGTGGCGCTTTATATAGTCGATCACCCGCGCCAGATCCTGCCGCGCCTTGTTATCCAGACTCGCGCTGCCTTCTTCAAAACGGAAATTCACGGTCAGACGCTGGGCGTGACGGCTGAGGGATTGATAACCCTCGGGCATCAGCGCATTCGGCGCGACGCTCATCGCGTGCACGGTCTGGCTGATAAAACCGTTTGCCGCGACAATCGCCTGGCCCTGACGACTTTGCGCAAACGCCACCAACGCCTGCGCCCATGGATTGTTGCTGGCGGGCGGCAGATAGAAGAACAACCGTCGCGACAGTGGATAGTCCTCAGTGGCAATCAGGCTGTTCAACGGCAACATCGATTGCGACGCGCCATCGGCGATGGCCACGGCTTTGGCCTGACGCACGTAGGGCAAGCCGATGAAGCCGATGCCTTGCGGATCGCTGCTCACCGCGTCGGACAATTGCTCGCTGGACTCAAACCTTTTCGCCGCGCTGTTCAGACTTTTCCCACGCCGGCTAAGGACCAGTTCTTTAAACGTGTCGTAGGTGCCGGATTGATCATCGCGCGCATATAAATGAATCGCACCGCCACGCCCGCCGAGGTCTTCCCAGGTTTTCACCTCGCCGGCAAAGATCCGCGCCAGTTGCTCGGTGTCGAGTTGCTGCAATGGATTGTCGGGATGAAGAATGATCGCCAGGCCATCAATGGCGATGACTTGTTCGGCGGCAGGACTTTTCAGATCGCCCAGTGATTGCAAGGTCTGCAACTCGCTGTCCTTGATCTCGCGGGAAGAGGCGGCCAGATCGGCGCTGGCATTTTTCAACGCGGTGAAACCGGTGCTGGACCCGTGGGCGGCCACTTCAACGACCACGCGTTTGCCTTGGGCGGTTTGGCCGACGATGCGCAGTTCGTTGGCGGTGTCCGGGGTTTCGCGGTGGATTTTCAGCAAGCCCTGTTCTTGCAGCAACCCTTCGACCAGCGCCGGGCCGAGTTCGGCGCCGATGGTGTTGGAACCTTGAATGCGCAGCGCGGGGCCGTTTTCAGGAAGGGGCAGGGCAGCGGCCGAAACCGTCAGCCACCCACTCAAGAGAAATACGCACAGAACACGCAGGGTCATGCCGGCACCGAATCAAGCCAAGGGGATTGCCGGGGAGATTAAGTCAGGCGCATGACCAAAAGATGACAACTAACCCATGTAGGAGTGAGCCTGCTCGCGACAGCGGTGTACCGGTCAAATTTATGTCGACTGATTCACCGCAATCGCGAGCAGGCTCACTCCTACAGGTATTGCGTAAGGCTTGGGATCAGGCCAGTTCCAGCCAGATCGGCGCATGATCGGACGGCTTCTCCATCCCGCGCAATTCATAATCCACACCGGCAGCCTTCACCCGTGGCAACAAACCATGCGACGCCAGAATCACATCAATCCGCAGCCCACGCTTCGGCTCATCTTCAAAGCCACGGCTACGATAGTCGAACCAGCTGAACATGTCGGTCACGTCCGGATTCAGGTGACGATAACTGTCAGTCAAACCCCAGTTCTTCAGGCGTGCCATCCACTCACGCTCTTCCGGCAGGAAGCTGCATTTACCGGTTTTCAGCCAGCGCTTCATGTTGTCCGGGCCGATGCCGATGTCGCAGTCTTCCGGGGAAATGTTCACATCGCCCATCACCACCACGGGCTGTTCATTGTGAAACTGGCTTTCCAGCAGCGCTTGCAGATCGTTGTAGAAACGCTGCTTGGCCGGGAACTTGGTTGGATGGTCGCGGCTTTCACCCTGGGGGAAATAGCCGTTCATGATCGTCACCGGCACGCCATTGGCGTCGGCGAACGTGCCCCAGATAAAGCGGCGCTGGGCGTCTTCTTCGTCAGTGGCGAAACCTTTGTGGATCGCAATCGGTTCCTGACGCGAGAGCATCGCCACGCCGTAATGACCTTTCTGGCCGTGGAAATACACGTGGTAGCCGAGGGCGCGGACTTCTTCCAGCGGGAACTGGTCGTCGTGGACCTTGGTTTCCTGCAGGCCGATCACGTCGGGCTGGTGTTTTTCGATCAGCGCTGCCAGCTGATGCGGACGGGCGCGCAGTCCGTTGATGTTGAAGGAAACGATCTTCATGGTCGGCAGTCCTGGCAAAAGGGCGATGCTAGCTGACATGGGGGAGATGGGCCAGTGTGGGAGAAATCATTTTGGTCTGTGGGATTTATGTTGCCTGTAAGTGCCTCTTCGCGAGCAAGCTCGCTCCCACAGGGGAATGCGTTCCAAATGTGGGAGCGAGCTTGCTCGCGAAGGCGGCCGCCCAGTCGATGAAGATCACGACTTGGTCTATACCTGTGGGGAACCACGCCACCCGCAAAAGGTTCGTACCAACAAGAGCGCCGCCATTTGAACGCGCCCCGGGGAGAGTCACCGTCATGCCTGAAACCCAGACCGCCATCGCCGACATTCATATGCTCGACCGCGGTTATTCCCGCGAAGCCCGCTCGCTGCTCTATCAGGCCTATCGCCACGAGCCGACCTTCGGCTATCTGTTCGAAGCCGAACGCCCCGGCTACGAACAACGCGTGCGGGCGACGGTGCGCGAGCTGGTCAAACAACACTTTCTGCAGGATCTGCCGGCCATCGGCCTGCTGGTCAACGACCGCCTGATCGGCATCGCGTTGATCGCGCCGCCACAGCGCCGTCTGGGTATTACCGAAAGTTGGGCGTGGCGTTTGCGCATGGTGCTCAGCACCGGCTTCCGCTGCACCCGCCGTTATCTGGAATACCACGATGCCGTTGCTGCCTGCGTACCCAGCGATTCGGTGCACATGCTGCCGCTGCTGGGCATTCACCCACAATTTCAGGGCAAGCACTTCGGCGAGCAACTGCTGACCGCCGTGCACAACTGGTGCGCGGTGGATGAAACCTCGCAGGGCGTGGTGCTCGACACCGGCAACCCGCGTTACCTGGAATTCTATAAAAGGCAGGGTTACGAGGAGATCGGCGAGGTTGCCGTCGGGCCCGTACGTGAACACGTGTTTTTCCACGCCAATCCGCAGGTGTTACAAACTGCAACAGCATGACAATCGAACTTCTTGGGAAATTTCCTGTTCTATCACGCTCCCAAGCCCGTGATAGCATCCGCGCCTATGAAGTTTCCAGGAAGATTTACCAGTGGCGTGCTCGTGCTGTTAACCAGCTGCGCGGCGCTGGCGCAAAGTGAATTGGATGTGCGGATCAAACCGTCCAACGATGAACTCAAGGCCAATATAGAAGGCTATATCGGCAGCCTCGGCGACCGTGACGAAGAAGCTCTGCAACGCTTCAGTCGCGGTGCCGAAGAGCAGGCGCGCAAGGCGGCCCAGGCGTTGGGCTACTACCAGCCGCAGATCGAAAGCGACGTCAAGGGCGGCGAAAAACCGCGCCTGATACTGAAGATCGATCCCGGCGAGCCGATTCACCTGCGCAACGTCACCCTCCGTGTCGACGGCCCGGCTGCCTCCCTCAAATCCTTTCGAGTCCCGAAAAGCGACGCGCTCAAGTCCGGTGCGGTGCTCAACCATGGCCGTTACGAAGACGCCAAAAGACTTATTCAGAATCAGGCCTCGCGCTTCGGTTTTTTCAGTGGCCACTTTACTAGCCAAAAACTCATGGTCGACCCGCGCGCCGGGGTTGCCGACATCGAACTGATCTACGAAAGCGGCCCGCGTTATGCGTTGGGCAAAGTCAAATTCGAAGGCGACACGCCGTTCGACGAAGATCTGCTGCAACGCATGGTGCCGTTCAAGGAAGGCGAGCCGTACGACTCCGAGCTGATCGCTGAGCTCAATCGCGATCTGCAATCGAGCGGTTATTTCGAAGGCGTGCGTGTCGATGCCGCACCAACCACGGCGAAAAATGACGTGATCCCGGTGGAGGTCAAACTCGACACGCGCAAGCCACGGACCATGGGCCTGGGCCTCGGTTATTCGACCGACGTCGGCCCGCGCATCAAGGCCAACTGGACGCGCCATTGGGTCAACCCGCAGGGCGACAGCTATGGCTGGGAAGCCGAACTGTCGGCGCCACGACAAAACGTCGGGCTGTTCTACGACATCCCGCTCGACCCGCCGCTGACCGACAAACTGCGCTGGGCCGGCGGCTATCAATTCGAAGACATCGACGGTTCCGACACCTTGAGCAAACTGCTCACTTTCGGCCCGGAATGGCACAGCAAATTACCGAGCGGCTGGCAGCGGGTTATCTCGCTGAAATGGCAGCGTGAAGAATACGAACTCGGCGACGATTCGGGCCTGAGTACCTTGCTGATGCCCGGCATCAGTTACTCGTACCTGAAAAGCGACAACCGCATAGACCCGCACAACGGCTATCGCCTGAGCTTCGAAAGCAAAGTGGCGAAGGAAGGCCTCGGTTCCGATAACAACCTTCTATATGGCACCGCACTGGTCAAAGGCCTGACCACAGTATTCGACAAACACCGCTTCCTCGGTCGCGTGCAGGTCGGCGGCAGCGCCACCAACGGCTACAACTCGGTGCCGCCGTCGCTGCGTTTCTTCGCCGGTGGCGATCAGAGCGTGCGCGGTTACGACTATCAGAGCCTGTCGCCGAAAAACTCCGATGGCGATCGCATCGGCGGCCGTTACATGGTCGCTGGTAGCGTCGAATATCAATACTCGATCGCCGAGAAATGGCGCGTGGCGACCTTTGTCGATCAGGGTAATTCCTTCAACAAACTCGAACTGCCGAACCTCAAGACCGGGGTCGGGATTGGTGTGCGCTGGGTCTCGCCGGTGGGGCCGATCCGCCTCGACCTGGCCCACGCACTCGACGACGATGGCGGCATCCGGCTGCACTTTTCCATGGGGCCTGAGCTGTGAAGCGTGGTTTGAAAATTACGGCGCTGGCGTTGTTGGCGCTGGTGTTGTTGATTGTATTGAGTGTCACCGCTGTGCTTGGCACGGCGACCGGCAGCCGCTGGGTGCTGGGCCTCGTACCGGGCTTGAGCGTGGAAAATTTCCAGGGTCGTCTCGGCGGGCAGTGGAGCGCCGATCATCTGCTGTGGCAGCAGGACAGCAGCCGCGTCGAGCTGAACAAAGCGATTTTCGCTTGGTCGCCGCTATGCCTGACGCGCATGACCCTGTGCATCGACCAGCTCAAGGCTGATCAGGTCATTCTGCAATTCCCGCCGAGCGAAGAGACCACCGAAAGCGGCCCGATCAAACTGCCGGATCTGCAATTGCCGGTGGCCATCGAACTGGGCGACGTGCAGGTCGGCAGCCTGTTGTTCAACGGCAGCGAACAGCTCAAGGGTTTGCAACTGGCAGCGCACTGGACTGCCCAGGGTATGCAGATTGAAAGCATCAAATTGCAGCGCGATGACCTCAGCCTGAACCTGTCCGGCACGCTCGCGCCGAGCGGCAACTGGCCGCTGAACATTGCCGGTGACCTGACGTTGCCATCGCCGGGTACTGGGCCGTGGACACTGGCGTTGAAGATCGACGGCGACCTGTTGAAAACCCTCAACCTGCACGCCGACAGCCGGGGTTACCTTGACGGCCAGTTGAGCGGCGAGCTGCAACCGCTGGCGGAAAACCTGCCGGCCAAGGTGCGCATCACTAGCGATGCGTTCAAGCCGAGCGCCGACCTGCCGGACACGCTGCAACTCAATCAACTGCTGCTGACCGGCGAAGGCGACCTGAAAAACGGTTATCAGCTCAACGGCAACGCCACGCTGCCCGCCGATAAAGGTCCGGTGGCGCTGTTGCTCAAAGGCAAAGTCGACGCCAGCGGCGCGCAGATTGCCGGCCTCGACCTGACGGCCAACGACAAACAAAGCCTGAAACTCACTGGCAGCGTTGACTGGAGCAAAGGCCTCAGCGCCCAAGCCAATATCAACTGGCAGGATTTCCCGTGGCACCGGCTCTATAACGAAATCGACGAGCCGCAAGTCGCCCTGCGTACTTTCAGTGGCGAAGTCTCCTACACCGATGGGCAATACCTCGGTAACTTCGACGCCGCACTGGATGGTCCGGCCGGCGCATTTACCCTGAGCAGTCCGTTCAGCGGCAGCCTTAAACAGATCGCTTTGCCGCAACTGAAAATGCAAGCCGGGCAGGGCAAGGCTGAAGGGCACGTCAATGTACAGTTTGCCGACGGTATCGCCTGGGACACAGCGCTGGAGCTGTCGGCACTGAACCCGGCGTACTGGGTTGCCGAGCTGCCGGGCACCTTGGCCGGGCCGCTGAAAAGCCAAGGCGAAATGAAGAACGAACGCCTGAGCCTGACCGCTGATCTCGATTTGAAAGGCAAACTGCGCGGGCAACCGGCGATTCTCCAGGCCAAGGCTGATGGCGCCGGCGAGCAATGGAATCTCAACGCCCTGCAAATCCGCCTCGGCGACAAC
This sequence comes from Pseudomonas crudilactis, assembly GCF_013433315.1. Classification (GTDB taxonomy): domain Bacteria; phylum Pseudomonadota; class Gammaproteobacteria; order Pseudomonadales; family Pseudomonadaceae; genus Aquipseudomonas; species Aquipseudomonas crudilactis. The sequence goes on from NZ_WXVV01000011.1 coordinate 104,586, forward strand.
AGCATCAACGGCAAGGGCAGCCTGCAACAGAAACTCACCGGGCAGATCGACATCAAGCTGTCGCGTCTGGCTCAGCTTTGGCCGCAACTGCGCGGGCAGGTCAACGGTCAGGTCAATGTCGCCGGCACGTTGAAAGCACCGCAGGGCAAACTCGACCTGCAAGGTTCGCAACTGGCGTTCCAGGACAATCGCCTGCAAAGCCTCAACCTTGATGCAACTCTCGACAGCGCACAGCGTGCGAAAATCGATTTGAAAGGCGCGGGCATTCAGGCCGGCGACACCGCGTTGGGCACGCTGACCGCCAGCGCCCAAGGTGATATCAAAAAGCAGAAACTTGACCTCGACCTGATCGGGCCGAAGCTGAAACTGGCCCTCGGTCTGGACGGCAATCTGGATAAAGGCAACTGGCGTGGACGCCTGGCCAGCGGCGATATTCAGGCCGGTGGCCAGGACTGGAAACTGCAAAGCCCGGCCAGACTCGAACGTCTGGCTGACGGCAAAATCAACTTTGGCGCGCATTGCTGGATGTCCGGCGACGCTAGCCTGTGCGGTGAAGATCAACGGCTGATGCCGGAGCCGAAACTGCGCTACCACCTCAAGCAGTTCCCGATCGAAAGCCTGGCGCAATGGTTGCCGAAAGACTTTGCCTGGAAGGGTAAGCTCAACGCCGATCTGCAACTGGATCTGCCGGCCAGCGGCCCGAATGGTGTGGTCAGCATTGACGCCAGCGGCGGCACCCTGCGCATGAAGGAAAAGGATCAGTGGCTGGACTTCCCGTACCAGACCCTGAAGCTCAGCAGCAAACTCACGCCGAAACGCGTCGACACCGAACTGAATTTCGTCGGCGGCAAACTCGGCGAGTTGCTGGTGCAGGCGCAGCTCAACCCGTTGCCGAAAAACAAACCGTTGAGCGGCTCGTTCCGCCTTTCCGGGCTGGATCTGTCGGTGGCGCGGCCGTTTGTGCCGATGGTCGAGAAACTCACCGGGCGCCTCAACGGCAGCGGCACGATTTCCGGCGGATTGCTGGCGCCGCTGGTCAACGGCACCGTGCAACTCAGCGACGGTGAAGTGTCCGGCGCCGAGTTGCCGATGGAACTGCAGAACCTGCAACTCACCGCGCTGATTGCCGGCGAATCGGTACGCCTCGACGGCGGCTGGAAAAGTGGCAAGAGCGGGCAGGGCAGCTTGAACGGTAACGTCGCCTGGGGTCAGGCGTTGGTGGTCGATCTGGCGCTCAAAGGCACGCAATTGCCGGTCACCGTCGAGCCGTACGCCAAGCTCGAAGTGGCGCCGGACTTGAAGATTTCCATGGCCGGCGACGAGCTGAAAATCGCCGGCAAAGTGCAGGTGCCCAGAGGCGAAATCACCGTGCGAGAGCTGCCGCCATCCACGGTGAAAGTCTCCGATGACACGATCATCGTCGGTGCGCAGACCGAAGAGGGCAAACCACCGCTGGCGATGAAAATGGACATCGACGTGGTGGTTGGCGAAGACAAACTGGCCTTCGCCGGTTTCGGCCTGACCGCCAATGTGCAAGGCCATGTGCACATCGGCGACAACATGGACACCCGTGGCGAACTTTGGCTCAACGACGGCCGCTACAGTGCCTACGGCCAGCGCCTGCAAGTGCGCCGTGCACGTCTGTTGTTCGCCGGCCCCCTCGATCAGCCGTATCTGGACATCGAAGCGATTCGCCAGACCGACGATGTGATCGCCGGTATTCGCCTGAGCGGTAGCGCCGAGCAACCGACCACGCAGATCTTCTCCGAGCCGGCGATGAGCCAGGAGCAGGCCTTGTCCTATCTGGTCCTCGGTCGTCCGCTGAGCACCAATGGCGAAGACAACAACATGCTCGCGCAAGCAGCGTTGGGTCTGGGCTTGATGGGCAGTTCCGGGGTCACCAGCAGCCTGGCCAAGGATCTGGGGATTCAGGACTTTCAGCTCGACACGGCGGGCAGCGGAGATGCCACCAGTGTTGTGGCCAGCGGCAATATTACCGAGAAGCTCAGTTTGCGTTATGGCGTTGGCGTGTTTGAACCGGCCAGCACCATTGCGCTGCGCTATAAGCTGAGCAAGAAGGTTTATGTCGAGGCTGCGAGTGGCGTCGCGAGTTCGCTGGATATCTTCTACAAACGCGACTTCTGACGCGCGTGTCCCCTGGCCGGGTCGCATCGCTGCGATCCGGCTTTTGCAGAATGCATTAGACTCAGCGCAACTTGAAAGCTGCGCGGTTGGCGGCTGCCCGAAAACAACAGAGACGCCTATGGTTCGCTTGAGTATGGTCTTGCTCGGTCACGACTTTGTCCGCAAGCGTTGGTCCGCGCTGGCGCTGACGGGCATTGTCTGGGGCGCGGCCGGTGTGGGCATCTTCATTGATGCGCTGGACGGGGTTTTGTATTTCCCGCTGCATCTCTTCGGCTATCTGTTGCTGCTCGAAGCCCTGATCCTGCTGCTGGTGCCGGCACCACAAGCCGGCACCGCTGCTGCCTTGCGCAGAGCGCGAGGGTTGGCTTTTCTCTTGCTGGGACTGCTGATCGTCGACCGGCAACATGCCGCCGGGCTGATTCTGGCGGTGCTGTTTGGCGGGGCTTTCATCATTGATGGTGGCTTTCGGCTGGCGGCGGCGCTGGTGGTGCGCTTTGTCGGTTGGCAAGTGTCGCTGCTGGCGGGATTGTTCGAAATCGGCTTTGGCGTGTTTATCCTTGAGCCGTATCCGACGCTGTACAAGGGCACGGTGCCGTTTTGCATTGGCATGAGCCTTTTCCTGACCGGTTGCGCCTTGTTGCGCCAAGCCGTGCGCTTCAAAAACCAGCCGCCGCTGACAAGCCCTTTGTCGGTCAGTGCGCCGGCCAGCAGCGATGCGTTGTTGATTCACGTCTGGACCCCCAGCCGCACCGTCGACGACACCCTGGTGCGCAATCGGCTGCTCAACCGCTACATCGCGGCGGTCGACATCAATGGCGTTATCTCCGCCGGTCACGCGGCGCTGGAATGTGGTCCGGACATTTACATCAGCCATTACCCGCAGGACGACATCGATCGTTCGGCGGGGGATTTTGTGCGACTGCTGCGGGCGACTCCGAACAACGATGTCGCCGGCAGGTTTCTGCCGGATTATGCCGGCGAGGTGGCGGACTGGTGTCCGTCTTCGGTGCAGGTCAGTTTTGCCCATTACGACGCCCGGCGCCTGCATGCGTTCTGGACGGAGTATCGGCAGAACAGCACGTACAACCTCACCAGTCGCAACTGTTCCAGCGCCGTCGCCCATAGCCTCGAAGCGGCCCTTGAAGGAGCGATGAGCCGGGGCCATTCGAGCATGCTGGATTTCGCCCGGATCATTTTCAGCCCCGAGTTCTGGGTCGCCGCGCAAGTGCGCAAACGGGCAGAGGCGATGGCCTGGACGCCCGGACTGGTGCTCGACTATGCGCGGGCGTTGCATGCTGCAATCGAGCCGGCACCGCCGGGCTGGCACAGCATATATGCGGTGAGCAAACGGGCGTTTGGGTATGTGGGAACTGCGTTGCGGGGGCGTGAGGTGCATCCCGTGCAGCCGCCACCCGTGCATCCTTCCGACGAGTCCTGACCGACCTTACACCGAGTCGCACCCTTCGCGAGCAAGCTCGCTCCCACAGGTTTTGTGTCGTTGCCAATATTGTTTGGCTGACCCATGACCCTGTGGGAGCGAGCTTGCTCGCGAAGGTGTCAGCGCGGGCGCCACAAAAACCCAGTCCACTGGTCAACTAATTGCAAAGCAACCTAACTATTGCGTTGACATTCGCTGCCTAGGCAGTAACATCTCGACATACATTCACTGCCTAGGCAGTTATTAGGTGAGCAAATGAAGCATTTCACCCCGGACGAATTCAAACATTGCCATCTCGGCCTGTTGCTTGGCCGTGCTGCGCTGCTCAAGGACCGGATCATCGACACCCACATGGAACCCCACGGCATCACCGCCGCGCAGTTCAAGGTGTTGATCATCATGGCCCAGTTCGGCGTCGATACCCCGGCCGAGCTGTGCCGGCATCTGTCGCTCGACAGCGGTTCGATGACACGCATGCTCGATCGTCTGGAGCAGAAAGGCTTTCTGGCTCGCCAGCGCAGCGAAGGCGATCGCCGTCAGGTGCAACTCAAGCTGACCGAACAAGGCCAGCAACTGGCCGATCGCCTGCCGCACATCGGCGCCGACGCGATGAATGAACTGGCCGGCGCCGTCACTCCGGACGAGTTGAAGACCCTGGAATACATCCTCAAGAAAATCCTGCTGGCAGCCGGTGACCCGATCACCATCCAGCGTTTAGGTGAACACAATGAGCGGTAAAACCTTGCGCAGCAGCCTGACGCTGGTGCTGTCGGCGATGATCCTCGCTGGCTGCGCCAATTACAGCGGCCTCGACACTCAAGGCAAAAGCCTTGATGCGAAAAGCCTCAACGCCAGCCAATCCCTCAACGGCGTGACCCTGTCGCCAGCCGCATGGCCGAAAAGCGATTGGTGGACCAGCCTCGGCGATCCGCAACTCGACGGCTTGATCCGCGAAGCCCTGCACGACAGCCCGGACATGCAGATCGCCGAAGCTCGCGCGCATCAGGCCAGCGCCGCCGCGTATGCCGCCGATGCCGAACGTTATCCGACCCTCGACGCCAGCGCCGGCATCAGCCGTTCGCGTCTGGCCAAGGATCAGGACCCGCGAGGGCAGGGCGATGCCTACGCCACCGTGCGTAACGTCAGCGCCGGTTTCAATTACAACTTCGACCTCTGGGGCGGCCAGCGTGATGCCTGGGAAGCTGCACTCGGTCAGGCCCGCGCCGCTGAGGTCGATCGTCAGGCTGCACAACTGACCCTCGCCGCCGACGTCGCTCGCGCTTACAGCGATCTCGGTCAGGCGCACATCGTTTATGACCTGGCGAACGAAGACCTCAAGCGCACCAAACAGATGCTCGACCTGAGCCAGCGTCGCCTGAGTTCCGGGATCGACAGTCAGTACCAGTTCCAGCAAACGCAAAGTCTGGAAGCCAGTTCCGAAGCCAGCCTGATCGACGCAGAAAAGCGCCTGAACAGCGCCAAGATTGCCTTGGCCGTGCTGCTCGGCAAAGGCCCGGATCGCGGCAACGAAATCGCCCGACCGAAAGTCCTGCAAGCCAGCGCGGTCGCTGTGCCGTCGGTGTTGCCGGCGGAACTGCTCGGTCGGCGTCCGGATCTGGTCGCCGCGCGCTGGCGTGTCGAAGCCGCGAGCAAGGATATCGACTCGGCGAAAACCCAGTTCTATCCCAACTTGAACCTCACGGCCTCGGCCGGTGCCGAGTCTTTGTTGGGTGACGCGATGTTCGGCTCGGCCAGTCGCTTCTTCAACATTGCCCCGACCATTTCCGTGCCGATCTTCGACGGCGGACGCTTGCGCGCCAACCTCGATGCGCGCGACGCCGATTACGATCTGGCGGTGGCGCAGTACAACAAAAGCCTGGTGAAAGCACTGGGCGATGTCAGCGACACGATCAACCAGTTGCGTGACATCGGCCGGCAAATCGGTGCGCAGCAACACGCCACCGACATCGCCCAGGATTCTTACAACACCGTGGTCCAGCGTTACGGTTCCGGCATCGGCAACTACCTGGACGTGCTCAGCATCGAGCAGCAATTGCTCCAGGCCCAGCGTCAACTGGCCAACCTCAATGCCGAGCAGATCGACCTGTCGATTCAACTGATGCAAGCGCTGGGCGGCGGCTTCCAGGGTGACACCCTGACCGCAGCCAACGCCGTCCCAGCCACGCCGCACAACTAATTCAAGGTACTTGTCATGGCCACTGCCGAAAACACCCAAGCTCAAGGCAACACCCCGGACACCGGCAACCCGCGCAAACGCAAAGTGATGCTGTTGGCGCTGGCGGTTGTCGTCGCTCTCGCCTGCGCCGGCGTCTGGGCGTATCACGAATTCATCGGGCGCTTTAACGAAAGCACCGACGACGCCTACGTCAACGGTAACGTCGTCGAAATCACCCCATTGGTGACCGGCACCGTGGTCAGCATCGGCGCAGACGATGGTGATCTGGTTCACGAAGGTCAGGTGCTGATCAACTTCGACCCGAACGACGCTGAAGTCGGTCTGCAAAGCGCGCAGGCAAAACTGGCGCGCACCGTGCGTCAGGTGCGCGGTCTGTACAGCAACGTTGATGGCATGAAAGCCCAGGTCAACGCGCAACAGGCTGAAGTGCAGAAAGCCCAGGACAATTACAACCGCCGGAAAAATCTGGCGCAGGGCGGGGCGATTTCCCAGGAAGAACTGTCCCACGCTCGCGACGACCTGACCTCGGCGCAGAACGCCTTGGCCAACGCCAAGCAGCAACTGAAAACCACCAGCGCACTGGTCGATGACACCGTGGTGTCGTCGCATCCGGACGTGATGTCGGCCGCTGCCGATCTGCGTCAGGCCTACCTGACCAATGCCCGCAGCACCTTGATCGCGCCGGTCACCGGTTACGTGGCCAAGCGCACCGTGCAACTCGGTCAGCGCGTGCAGCCGGGCACGGCGTTGATGGCGGTGATTCCGCTGGATCAACTGTGGATCGACGCCAACTTCAAGGAAACCCAACTGCGTGACATGCGCATCGGTCAGCCGGTCGATATCGAATCCGACATCTACGGCAGCGACGTGAAATACAGCGGCACCGTCGACAGCCTCGGCGCCGGCACCGGTAGTGCGTTTGCTCTGCTGCCGGCGCAGAACGCCACCGGTAACTGGATCAAGATCGTTCAGCGTGTACCGGTGCGGATTCACATCAACGCCGAAGAGCTGGCCAAGCACCCGCTGCGTGTCGGTCTGTCGACCAATGTTGAAGTGAACCTGCACGACCAGAGCGGCCCGGTATTGGCGCAGCAGCCTCCACAAAAGGCCTCGTTCAGCACCAACGTCTACGACCGCCAACTGGCCGAAGCCGACGCGATGATTGCGCAGCTGATCCACGACAACAGCGCTGCGGTGAGCAAAACCGCGCAACGCTGAGATCACACCTGACCCTGTGGGAGCGAGCTTGCTCGCGAAAGCGGTGTGTCATTCAGCATTGTTTTGTCTGACAGGCCGCCTTCGCGAGCAAGCTCGCTCCCACAAGAGGGCGGCGTCAACCTGGTTTCATAGGATTCACAATGAGCAATAACGCCTCTTTCACGCCGCCCAGCCTGTTGCTCAGCACCATCGGCCTGTCGCTGGCGACGTTCATGCAAGTGCTCGACACCACCATCGCCAACGTGGCGCTGCCGACGATTTCCGGCAACCTCGGGGTGAGTTCGGAGCAGGGCACCTGGGTGATCACTTCGTTCGCCGTGAGCAACGCGATTGCGCTGCCGCTGACCGGTTGGCTCAGCCGCCGTTTCGGCGAGGTGAAGCTGTTTCTCTGGGCCACCATTCTGTTTGTGCTGGCCTCGTTTCTCTGCGGTATCTCCACATCGATGCCGGAACTGATTGGCTTCCGCGTCCTGCAAGGTCTGGTCGCCGGGCCGCTGTATCCGATGACGCAAACCCTGTTGATCGCGGTGTATCCGCCGGCGAGGCGCGGCATGGCCCTGGCGTTACTGGCGATGGTCACGGTGGTTGCGCCGATTGCCGGGCCGATTCTTGGCGGCTGGATTACCGACAGTTACAGCTGGCCGTGGATTTTCTTCATCAACGTGCCGATCGGGATTTTTGCGGTGATGGTGGTGCGCTCGCAACTGGCCAAACGTCCGGTGGAAACCAGCCGTCAGCCGATGGATTACGTCGGTCTGATCACGCTGATCATCGGTGTCGGCGCCTTGCAGGTGATCCTCGACAAGGGCAATGACCTGGATTGGTTCGAGTCGAACTTCATCATCATCGGCGCGGCGATTTCGGTGATCGCGCTGGCGGTGTTCGTTATCTGGGAAATGACCGATCAGCATCCGGTGGTGAATCTGCGGCTGTTCGCCTACCGCAACTTCCGCATCGGCACGCTGGTGTTGGTGCTGGGTTACGCCGGATTCTTCGGCATCAACCTGATCCTGCCGCAATGGTTGCAGACGCAGATGGGCTACACCGCGACCTGGGCCGGTCTGGCCGTGGCGCCGATCGGCATTTTGCCGGTGCTGCTGTCGCCATTTGTCGGCAAGTACGCGAACAAGTTCGACCTGCGGTTACTGGCCGGACTGGCGTTTCTGGCGATTGGCTTGAGCTGCTTCATGCGCGCCGGATTCACCAATGAAGTGGATTTCCAGCACATTGCGCTGGTGCAGTTGTTCATGGGCATTGGTGTGGCGCTGTTCTTTATGCCGACACTGAGCATTCTGATGTCGGACTTGCCGCCGAGCCAGATTGCCGATGGCGCGGGTCTGGCGACTTTCCTGCGGACGCTGGGTGGTAGCTTTGCGGCCTCGTTGACCACGTGGATCTGGATTCGCCGCGCGGATCAGCATCATGCGTATATGAGTGAGAGCATCAGCACCTTCGAGCCGGCGACGCGCGAGACCTTGAATCACTTGGGCGGGGCGAGCCAATCGGCGTATGCGCAGATGGATCAGATCCTCACCAGTCAGGCGTACATGCTCTCCACCGTGGATTACTTCACGTTGTTGGGCTGGGGGTTCATGGGGTTGATTCTGATTGTGTGGCTGGCGAAACCGCCGTTTGCTGCCAAGGCAGGGCCGGCTGCTTCCGGGCACTAAGGTCAAAAGCCCCTCACCCTAACCCTCTCCCGGAGGGAGAGGGGACTGACCGTGGTGGATGTTCGAGGTACGTCGACCTGAGCCACCGAGTTGAACTCAGGTTTAGGGAAAGCATGATTTGAGATCGTGAGTCGAACTCAGGTTTTGAAAAGCACAGAGATCGGCTCCCTTTCCCCCTCGCCCCCCTGGGGGAGAGGGCTGGGGTGAGGGGGTAGCGATCTTCAGCCGTGCGGCAAAGCCAGTGGCGGGGCGAAGTCGAACGGCGCCAAGGCATACCCGCTCTCATCCACTTGCAACGCCCAACCCTGCCGATCCCAATCCCCCAGCACAATCCGCTTCGCCGCCTGCTCACCGAGTTGCAGCTTGTGGATCGCCGGGCGATGGGTGTGCCCATGAATCAGGGTTTTCACGCCAAATTCCTGCATGATCCGCGGAATCTCTTCCGGCGTGACATCAACGATGTCATTGGCCTTCATCCGCGTCTGTGCCTTGCTTTCACTGCGCAGTTTACGCGCCAGCTTATGACGGCTGCTCAGCGGCAGGTTACGCAGGATAAACAGCGTGATCGGGTTACGCAGATAACGCCGCAGCTTCATATAGCCGACGTCACGGGTGCAGAGGCTGTCGCCGTGCATCAACAGCACCGGCTCGCCGTAGAACTGCACGACACTCGGGTCCTTCAACAACGTACAGCCGGCCTGCTTGCAGAAGGCCTTGCCGAGCATGAAGTCGCGATTGCCGTGCATCAGAAAAATCGCCGTGCCGCTGTCGCTCAATTCGCGCAGGGCCTGGCAGATGGAACGCTGGAAGGGCGTCATGGCGTCGTCGCCAATCCACGCTTCGAAGAAGTCGCCGAGAATGTACAACGCACTCGCCGAGCGGGCGCGTCCGGCGAGCAAATCCAGAAACGCCCGGGTTATGTCCGGGCGCTCCTCTTCCAGATGCAAGTCTGAAATCAGCAATATCACGCTTCGATGATCTCGGCTTTCTCGATGATCACGTCGTCTGCTGGTACGTCCTGGTGGCCGGACTTGGAGGTGGTCGAAACACCTTTGATCTTGTCGACAACGTCGGTGCCAGCGGTCACTTTACCGAATACCGCGTAGCCCCAGCCTTGCACGTTCTTGCCGCTGTGGTTGAGGAAGGTGTTGTCGGCAACGTTGATGAAGAACTGCGCGGAAGCCGAATGCGGCTCCATGGTGCGGGCCATGGCAACGGTGTATTTCTCGTTGGAAAGACCGTTGTCAGCTTCGTTCTGGATGCTTGGACGCTTGTCTTTCTTTTCTTTCATGCCCGGCTCGAAACCGCCGCCCTGGATCATGAAGTTACCGATGACGCGGTGGAAAACAGTGTTTTCGTAGTGACCGGCGTTGACGTACTCGATGAAGTTGGCGACGGTGATCGGCGCCTTTTCAGCGTTCAGTTCGATGACGATGTCGCCATGATTGGTGGTCAATTTAACTTGAGTCATGATCGGTGCTCTTTTTCAATGAAGCGTTTTATAAGGAATTCGTGGGCAATGGGACATTTGCGCCCGTTACCGGTTCAGCCCGTGGGCCAAGGTGCGCAGTTTAGCGTGACAGGCGCGAATTTCGAGGCTGTTTTTCAATTCCCGGCGATTAAATGCGCTCCTTTATAGGCCGTGCTCTGTCAGCCCCTTGACAGCATCGGCTATGATAGCGGCTTTGTTTTGTCTGGCCCCCTCTGCGGCCGCGCACATGTAAGTCAAGGATCCTATGAGCAAGCCCACTGTCGACCCTACCTCGAATGCCAAGTCCGGCCCTGCCGTGCCGGTCAATTTCCTGCGGCCGATCATCCAGGCAGACCTGGACTCGGGCAAGCACACCCAGATCGTCACCCGTTTCCCGCCTGAGCCCAACGGCTACCTGCACATCGGCCACGCCAAGTCGATCTGCGTGAACTTCGGCCTGGCCCAGGAGTTCGGCGGCGTCACGCACCTGCGTTTCGACGACACCAACCCGGCCAAGGAAGACCAGGAATACATCGACGCGATCGAGAGCGACGTCAAATGGCTGGGCTTCGAGTGGTCCGGCGAAGTGCGCTACGCCTCGCAGTATTTCGACCAGTTGCACGACTGGGCCGTCGAGCTGATCAAGGCCGGCAAGGCCTACGTCGACGACCTGACCCCAGAGCAGGCCAAGGAATACCGTGGCAGCCTGACCGAGCCGGGCAAGAACAGCCCGTTCCGTGACCGTTCGGTAGAAGAGAACCTCGACTGGTTTGCGCGCATGCGTGCCGGTGAATTCCCGGACGGCGCCCGCGTGCTGCGAGCGAAGATCGACATGGCCTCGCCGAACATGAACCTGCGCGACCCGATCATGTATCGCATCCGCCACGCGCATCACCACCAGACCGGTGACAAGTGGTGCATTTACCCGAACTACGATTTCACCCACGGTCAGTCGGACGCCATCGAAGGCATCACCCACTCGATCTGCACCCTCGAATTCGAAAGCCATCGTCCGCTGTACGAGTGGTTCCTCGACGCACTGCCAGTGCCGGCGCACCCGCGTCAGTACGAGTTCAGCCGTCTGAACCTCAACTACACCATCACCAGCAAGCGCAAGCTCAAGCAACTGGTCGATGAAAAGCACGTGCATGGCTGGGACGACCCGCGCATGTCCACGCTGTCGGGCTTTCGCCGCCGTGGCTACACGCCGAAATCGATCCGCAACTTCTGCGAAATGATCGGCACCAACCGTTCCGACGGCGTGGTCGACTTCGGCATGCTCGAATTCAGCATCCGTGACGACCTCGACCACACCGCGCCGCGCGCGATGTGCGTGCTGCGTCCGCTGAGAGTCGTCATCACCAACTACCCGGAAGGTCAGGTCGAAAACCTCGAACTGCCGCGCCACCCGAAAGAAGACATGGGCGTACGCGCACTGCCATTCGCCCGGGAAATCTACATCGACCGTGACGACTTCATGGAAGAGCCGCCAAAGGGCTACAAGCGCCTGGAACCGGCCGGAGAAGTGCGTCTGCGCGGCAGCTACGTGATCCGTGCCGACGAAGCGATCAAGGACGCCGATGGCAACATCGTCGAACTGCGTTGCTCGTACGACCCGGAAACCCTGGGTAAAAACCCTGAAGGCCGCAAGGTCAAAGGCGTGATCCACTGGGTGCCGGCAGCCGCCAGCGTCGAGTGCGAAGTGCGTCTGTACGATCGCCTGTTCCGTTCGGCCAACCCTGAGAAGGCCGAAGACAGCGCGAGTTTCCTCGACAACATCAACCCGGATTCGCTGCAGGTACTCACCGGTTGTCGTGCTGAGCCATCGCTTGGCAATGCACAGCCGGAAGACCGTTTCCAGTTCGAGCGCGAAGGCTACTTCGTTGCTGATATGAAGGACTCGAAACCAGGTCAGCCGGTATTCAACCGTACCGTGACCCTGCGTGATTCGTGGGGCCAGTGATTCAGCGTCAAGGGAAATAACGTGCTAACGATCTACAACACGCTCACCAAGAGCAAAGAAGTCTTCAAGCCGCTCGATGGCAACAAGGTGCGCATGTACGTCTGCGGGATGACCGTGTACGACTACTGCCACCTTGGCCACGGCCGCAGCATGGTCGCGTTCGACCTGGTGACCCGCTGGTTGCGGTTCAGCGGTTACGACCTGACCTACGTGCGCAACATCACCGACATCGACGACAAGATCATCAACCGCGCCAACGAGAACGGTGAATCGTTCGAAGCGTTGACCGAACGCATGATCGCCGCGATGCACGAAGACGAAGCGCGCCTGAACATCAAGAAGCCGGACATGGAACCGCGTGCCACCGATCACATTCCGGGCATGCACGCGATGATCCAGACCTTGATCGACAAGGGTTACGCCTACGCCCCGGGCAACGGCGACGTGTACTACCGCGTCGCCAAGTTCATGGGCTACGGCAAGCTGTCGCGCAAGAAAATCGAAGACCTGCGCATTGGCGCGCGCATCGAAGTCGACGAGTCGAAACAGGACCCGCTGGACTTCGTACTGTGGAAAGCCGCCAAACCGGGCGAGCCGAGCTGGGAATCGCCATGGGGCGCCGGGCGTCCGGGCTGGCACATCGAGTGCTCGGTGATGTCCACCTGCTGCCTCGGCGAGACCTTCGACATTCATGGCGGCGGCAGCGATCTGGAATTCCCGCACCACGAAAACGAAATCGCCCAGAGCGAAGCAGCCACGGGCAAGACCTACGCCAACGCGTGGATGCATTGCGGGATGATTCGCATCAATGGCGAGAAGATGTCCAAGTCCTTGAACAACTTCTTCACCATCCGCGACGTGCTGGAAAAGTACCACCCGGAAGTCGTGCGTTACCTGCTGGTGTCGAGCCACTACCGCAGCGCGATCAACTACTCGGAAGACAACCTCAAGGACGCCAAAGGCGCACTCGAGCGTTTCTACCACGCGTTGAAAGGTTTGCCGACTGTGGCGCCGGCCGGCGGCGAAGCGTTTGTCGAGCGTTTCACCACGGTGATGAACGACGACTTCGGTACGCCGGAAGCCTGCGCGGTGCTGTTCGAGATGGTGCGTGAGATCAACCGTCTGCGTGAGAGCGATCTTGATGCGGCGGCCGGTCTGGCGGCGCGTCTGAAAGAGCTGGCCAGCGTGTTGGGTGTGTTGCAGCTCGAAGCGGATGACTTCTTGCAGGCGGGCGCTGAAGGGCGTGTCGATGCGGCTGAGGTTGATGCGCTGATTGCGGCGCGTCTGGCGGCGCGGGCGGGGAAGGATTGGGCTGAGTCCGATCGTATTCGTGATCAGCTCACGGCGATGGGGGTTGTGCTGGAAGACGGCAAGGGTGGGACTACCTGGCGTCTGGCTGACTGAGAGCCGTACCTGTTACAGACAAAACCCGCCTTGTGCGGGTTTTTGTTTGGCTGCGAGAAAAGCCCCTCACCCTAACCCTCTCCCAGAGGGAGAGGGGACCGAATGGGGGATGCTCAAGTAATACGCCGACCTGAACGTGCTGCACCGAATCCATAATCGACTGGTTCTTTCAGGTCGCTGCATCACGTCAGACACCTCGGTCAGCTCCCTCTTCCTCCGGGAGAGGGCTGGGGTGAGGGGAATGGTTTCAAGGAGATCCACCAACCTCAACGCTCCGTACTAAATCTATAATCGACTGGTGTTTTCAGGTCGCTGCATCACGTCAGACACCTCGGTCAGCGCCCTCTCCCTCCGGGAGAGGGCTGGGGTGAGGGTTGCTTTTGACGTTCGCGTAGGTCTTGATGTCGGCAACGCGTTCAGCCGGATGCTGAGCGGCGACGATTATCGAAGGGAAACACCATGGCCAATCACTACCGCGAACTGCTAACGACCCCCGGTGCCACCGGGCTAGTGCTCGCGAGTTCCATCGCACGCTTGCCGCAAGCAATGATCGGCATCGGCATCATCACCATGCTGGTGCAGCAAACCGGGGTTTACTGGCTGGCCGGTGCCGTCGCCGGGACGTTCACCCTGGCCAATGCGCTGCTTGGCCCGCACATCTCGAGACTGGTCGATCAACATGGCCAGAGTCGCGTACTGCCCATCGTCACCGCGTTCAGCATTGCCATGCTGCTGGCGCTGATCACCGCCGTTTACCTGAGAGCGCCCGCCGCGGTGTTCTTTGTACTGGCAGCATTGGCGGGGACGATGCCGAGCATGCCGTCGATGATCCGTGCGCGATGGACGCAGTTGTTCCGGGGCAAACCGCAGTTACACACGGCGTTCTCGCTGGACACGGTCCTCACCGAAATGGCCTACATCGTCGGCCCGCCATTGGCGATCGGTTTGAGCGTGAGTTTTTTTGCCGAGGCCGGGCCGCTGGTCGCGGTCGGGCTGCTGGCCGTCGGGGTCACGGCGTTTCTGCTACAACGCCAGACTGAGCCGAAGGTTGTCGCTGGCCACGCCAGCGATGGCGGCTCAACCCTGCTGATTCCCGGCGTGCGCACCATTGTTCTGGCGTTGTTGGCGATGGGTGTCATTGGTGGAGCAATCGATGTGGCTGTTGTGGCTTTCGCCAATGCACAAGACTGGCCAGCGTCGGCGACTTTCATCCTTGCTGCCTATGCGTTCGGTTCACTGGTGGCGGGCCTGACGTTCGGTGCGATGAGGGTTTCGCTGGCGATCGAAAAACAGTTCCTGATCGGGATATTGGTCACGGCGTTCACCGGTGTGTTGCCGATTTTTGCTACGGACGTTTATGTCCTGTCAGCGACGCTGTTTATCGCCGGGATTTCGTTTGCGCCAACGATGGTCGTGGTGATGAAGCTGGGGACGATCATCATCCCGCCATCGAGGATTACTGAAGGGCTGACGTGGATGACCACGGGTATCAGCATTGGCGTTGCGCTGGGCGGCATGCTCGCGGGGTTGGTCATTGATGGCTGGGGTGCACGGGCCGGGTTCGGCGTGGCGATTGGGGCAGGGTTGATGATGGTGGTGGTTGTGCTGGTCGGGTTGCGCACGCTCGGTGCAGCGTCAGCTGCACATGTTGAGCCAGCCTTTTCGCCCTCACCCTAGCCCTCTCCCGCAGGAGAGGGGACTGATTGGGGGATGCTCACGAGATACGCCGACCTGATCGATTTGCGCCGAATCCATAATCGCCACGATGTTTCAGGTCGATGTCCAGCGCCAGACACCTCGGTCGGCTCCCTCTACCTCTGGGAGAGGGCTGGGGTGAGGGGCGTGGGATTCACTCAACCTTCAATCTGCCGCAACCGCTTGTAGAGAGTATTGCGGCTCACCCCAAGCCTGCGTGCCAGATGAGAAATATTCCCCCCAGCCGCTTTCAACTCCCGGTTCAACGCCTCCACATCATTCAGATCAACCCCCAACGGCGCCGCGCTCTCCACCGGCTCCATCTCCAGATCAACAAAAAAATCATCCGGCAAATGCTCCAGCCTCACCGGCTGTTCCTCAGCCATCGCCAAAGCTACCTGCATCACACTACTCACCTGACGCAAATTCCCCGGCCACGGATGACGGCTGAACAGTTCCAGCACCTCTTGGCTCAACCCCGCCCACTGCGTCGGCTCACGATGCTGTTCCCACAGCCGTTTAAACAACGCCTCTTTATCACTGCGCTCTCGCAGTGGCGGCAACTCCAGCGTCAGTCCACCAATGCGGTAATACAAATCCTCACGAAACCGCCCCAATTGCACTTGTTCGCGTAAAGATCGGTTAGTCGCCGAAATAATCCGCAGATCTACCGGGAACAACTCGCTACTGCCGACCGGTTGCACGCAACGCTCCTGCAACACCCGCAGCAACCGCGCCTGCGTCGGCAACGGCATGTCGCCGATTTCATCGAGGAACAACGTGCCTTTGTCCGCCTTGCGAATCAGGCCGATGCTGCCTTTCTGGTTGGCGCCGGTGAACGCGCCTTTCTCGTAGCCGAACAGTTCTGATTCGACCAGTTCGGCGGGGATCGCCGCGCAGTTGACGGCGATAAACGCCTGTTTGCTGCGAGAGCTGGCCTGATGCAGGGCTTTGACGAACACCTCTTTGCCGACGCCGGTTTCGCCATGGATCAGCAACGGAATGTCTTTCTCCAGCAAACGCTCTGCCTGCCGCACGGCTTTCTCCACGCGACTGTCGCCGAAGTGCAGAGTGTTAAGGCTGATGGCAGTGGGCGCGGCGGTTTTCGGTTCAGCAGCAAAAACGCGCGGCTGAATCGACGCCTGCTTCGGCCGCTTCAACAAACACTGAAAACGGTTACGCCCGGAGGTCTGCAAGGCAAACGGCAACCCGTCCGGCTGGTTGATCAACTCCAGCAGCGAGACCTTGAACAGACTTTCAACGCTCACCCGCGACAAGCGCACACCGAGCAGATTGTCGGCCCGACGGTTGGCAGACAACACCTGACCGCTCTCATCGAAGATCAATAGCCCGGCCCACTGACTGTCGAGGTTGTTCAACCCGGTGTTGAAAGTCAGTTGAAAATGCTGGCCATGGAACAGGTTGAGGATCAGCCGGTTCTCCACGGTCTGGCTCATCATCTTGACCATGCCCAAGGTGTGCGAGGGCGGCAGGTAGCTGTCGCTGGACACATCAAGCACGGCAATGACCTTGCGCTCGGCATCGAAAATCGGCGCGGCAGAACCGGTCATGAAACGGTTGGCCTTGAGAAAATGTTCGTCGTGTTCGATATGCACCGCTTGCTCGCAGGCCAGCGCCGTGCCGATCGCATTGGTGCCGCTGCAGCGCTCCATCCAACTCGCCCCGGCCTGAAACCCCCGCGCCAGATTCGGCTCGATAAAGCGTTGTGTGCCCCACGAGGTCAGCACCTGGCCCTGATTGTCGGCGAGCATGATCAGGCAGTTGGAGTTGCTGAGGATGTTTTCGTAATAGGGCAGGACTTCCTGATGCGTGGTCTGCACCAGCGAGTGATGACTGTCGAGCAACTGCGCGATGCCGGCGGCAGGCAACTGATCGAAGGCGGGCGTGCTTTGGTGGTCAAGACCGAACGCGCGGCAACGTTGCCAGGAGGTCTGGACGATCGCGTCGTGGGACAGCGGCGGGGCAGGTGCGGCCATGGCAGTCAGCCTCTGATGCAGCGATTTTTATTGTTGTTATGAACCCAAATCCTGAATACAACACAGATCAACTGTGGGAGCGAGCTTGCTCGCGAAAGCCTCGTATCAGTCACCGAATCGGTTGAATGACACACCGCATTCGCGAGCAAGCTCGCTCCCACAGGATCTCCGGTGTTCACCGAAATGAGTTCATAGAGTGTTGTTCACTATTGTTCATTGTCAATCGCCCAACTGTTCAAATGTGTTCAGCAATGAACGCCCATTCCCCGCGCTTTCAGCGATTTTCACGACAAATCAACCACTTGCCATTTCTGGCACGAAACTCGCTCCCGTGCACAGGTCGCTTGACTCCAATAATAAAAAGGCCGAGCCATGTCACTCACCCTGGAGCACGTCAGCCGTACCGTCGAGGGCCAGACCTGGATCGACGATGCGTGCCTGAAATTCGAACCCGGTTCGTTCAACGTTTTGCTTGGTCGCACGCTGTCCGGCAAAACCAGCCTCATGCGTTTGATGGCCGGGCTGGACAAGCCCGACAGCGGCCGCATTCTGATGAACGGCGTCGACGTCACCCAACGCCCGGTGCGCCTGCGCAACGTGTCGATGGTCTATCAGCAGTTCATCAATTACCCAACCATGACCGTGTTCGAGAACATCGCCTCGCCGCTGCGCCAGGCCGGTGTGTCCAAAGAGATCATTCACAGCAAAGTGCAGGAAACCGCGAAGATGCTGCGCATCGAGAAGTTTCTGCAGCGCTATCCGCTGGAACTGTCCGGCGGTCAGCAGCAGCGCACGGCCATGGCTCGCGCACTGGTCAAGGACGCCGAGCTGATCCTCTTCGATGAGCCGCTGGTCAACCTCGACTACAAACTGCGCGAAGAGCTGCGTCAGGAAATGCGCGAGCTGTTCAAGGCGCGTCACACCATTGCGATCTACGCCACCACCGAACCCAACGAAGCGCTGGCACTCGGCGGCACCACGACGATTCTTCATGAAGGCCGGGTGATTCAGAGCGGCCCGTCGACTTCGGTGTATCACCAGCCGCAAACCGTGCTCGCTGCTGAGCTGTTCTCCGAACCACCGATCAACCTGATGCCCGGGCGCATTGCCGGTAACGAAGTGAGTTTTGCCAACTTCGTGCACTTCCCGTTAAACGTCGATCTGCGTCCGGTGGGCGAGGGTGAGTTCCGTTTTGGCGTGCGGCCCAGCCATATCTCGCTGGTGCCGAGCAACGATGACGATCTGGAATTAGCGGTCACCGTCGAAGTCGCCGAGATCAGCGGTTCGGAAACCTTCCTGCACGTGCGCAACGAGCATTTCCTGCTAGTGCTGCACCTGCCTGGCGTTCACGAATACGACGTCGATGCGCCGATCCGCATCTACATCCCGACCCACAAACTGTTCGTTTTCGATGCGCAGGGCCGTCTGGTGCAAGCACCGGGCCGGCGTGTCGCGAGGGTTGCCTGATGGCCGAAATCCGTTTGCAGCACCTCGCCCACAGCTACAGCAAAACCCCGAGCGGCGCGGAGGATTATGCAATCCGCGAAATGGATCACGTCTGGGAGCAGGGCGGTGCTTACGCCTTGCTCGGGCCGTCGGGTTGTGGCAAGTCGACTTTGCTCAACATCATTTCCGGCCTGCTCAGCCCCTCGCAGGGCCATGTGTTGTTCGACGGCAAAGCGGTCAACGACCTCACGCCGGAGAAGCGCAACATTGCCCAGGTTTTCCAGTTTCCGGTGGTCTACGACACCATGACCGTGTTCGATAACTTGGCTTTCCCCTTGCGCAATCAGGGCATGGCCGAGGCGAAAGTGCACAGCAAGGTGCAGGAAATTGCCGAAGTGCTCGACCTGCAAAACCTGCTGAGCAAAAAGGCACGCAACCTCACCGCCGACGAAAAACAGAAAGTCTCGATGGGCCGTGGTCTGGTCCGCGACGACGTTTCCGCAATCCTGTTCGACGAGCCGCTGACGGTGATCGACCCGCACCTGAAGTGGAAACTGCGGCGCAAGCTCAAGCAGATCCACGAGCAGTTCAACATCACCATGGTCTACGTCACCCACGATCAACTGGAGGCTTCGACCTTCGCCGACAAGATTGCGGTGATGTACGGCGGTCAGATTGTGCAGTTCGGCACGCCACGGGAATTGTTCGAACGGCCGAGCCACACCTTTGTCGGCTATTTCATCGGCAGCCCGGGGATGAACCTGATCGAGGTACAGCCGCAACCCGGCGGCGTCGGTTTCGCCTCGACGCACTTGCCGTTGTCCGACGCCATGCAGCGACATATCCAACACGGTCAGTGGAAAAATCTGAAGGTCGGCATCCGTCCGGAGTTTATTCATGTCTGGGACGAGCCGTTTGATGACGCGATGCAGGCCAGGGTCGTACACGTCGAAGACCTCGGCACCTACAAGATCATGACCCTCGACCTCGACGGCGCGCCGTTGAAAGTGCGTTTGGCCGAAGATAAACCGGTTCCCCAAGGCACGGCGTACATCAGTTTCCCGGCGCAGTGGCTGATGGTCTATGCCGATGAGTTTCTGCTCGAAGCCGACGACGAGGTGCAGCCATGAACAAGGTGCAGAACAACAAGGCCTGGTGGCTGGTGTTGCCAGTGTTCCTGCTGGTGGCGTTCAGTGCGGTGATCCCGATGATGACCGTGGTTAACTATTCGGTGCAGGACATCTTCGACCAGTCCAGCCGCTACTTCGTCGGTGCTGACTGGTACAAGCAAGTGCTGCTCGACCCGCGTCTGCACGACTCGTTGCTGCGCCAGTTCATCTATTCGGCCTGTGTGTTGCTGATCGAGATTCCGCTGGGCATCGCCGTCGCCTTGACCATGCCGACCAAGGGTCGCTGGTCATCGGTAGTGCTGATCATTCTGGCGATTCCGTTGCTGATTCCGTGGAACGTGGTCGGCACCATCTGGCAGATCTTCGGCCGCGCCGACATTGGTTTGCTCGGTTCCAGCCTTAACGCCATGGGCATCAGCTACAACTACGCGGCCAACACCATGGACGCCTGGGTGACGGTGCTGGTGATGGACGTCTGGCACTGGACTTCACTGGTGGCGCTGCTGTGCTTCTCCGGTTTGCGCGCGATTCCCGACGTGTATTACCAGGCCGCGCGCATTGACCGCGCCTCGGCCTGGGCGGTGTTCCGGCACATTCAGTTGCCCAAGTTGAAGAGCGTGCTGCTGATCGCGGTGATGCTGCGCTTCATGGACAGTTTCATGATCTACACCGAGCCATTCGTGCTCACCGGCGGCGGGCCGGGTAACGCCACGACCTTCTTGAGTCAGACGTTGACCCAGATGGCTGTAGGGCAATTCGACCTCGGTCCGGCAGCGGCGTTTTCGCTGGTGTACTTCCTGATCATCCTGTTGGTGTCCTGGCTGTTTTACACCGCCATGACGCACTCCGACGCCAACCGCTGAGGCCCGGCCATGAGCAAGAGAAAGATTATTCCGTTGCTGGTGTACATCCTGTTCCTGCTGGTGCCGATCTATTGGCTGCTGAACATGTCGTTCAAGAGCAACACCGAAATCCTTGGCGGTCTGACACTTTTCCCACAGGACTTCACGCTGGCGAACTACAAAGTGATCTTCACCGACCCGAGCTGGTACACCGGTTATCTGAACTCGCTGTATTACGTGAGTTTGAACACGGTGATCTCGCTGAGCGTGGCATTGCCGGCGGCCTATGCGTTTTCCCGCTATCGTTTTCTCGGCGACAAGCACTTGTTCTTCTGGCTGCTGACCAACCGCATGGCACCGCCGGCGGTGTTTCTGCTGCCGTTCTTTCAGCTGTATTCGTCGATCGGTCTGTTCGATACGCACATCGCCGTGGCCTTGGCGCATTGCCTGTTTAACGTGCCGCTGGCGGTGTGGATTCTCGAAGGTTTCATGTCCGGGGTGCCGAAGGAAATCGACGAAACCGCCTACATCGATGGCTACAGTTTCCCCAAGTTCTTCGTGAAGATTTTCATCCCGCTGATTGGCTCGGGCATCGGTGTCACGGCGTTTTTCTGCTTTATGTTTTCCTGGGTCGAACTGCTGCTCGCACGTACGTTGACCTCGGTAAACGCCAAGCCAATTGCGGCGGTGATGACGCGTACGGTTTCAGCATCGGGTATCGATTGGGGCGTGCTGGCGGCGGCGGGGGTGTTGACCATTCTGCCGGGCATGCTGGTGATCTGGTTTGTTCGCAACCACGTGGCCAAGGGCTTTGCCCTCGGTCGGGTCTGAGGAGCTGATGATGGAATGGATGAGCTGGACCACGCCTACCGCAGCATTCTTCATCGTCATCGGCCTGATTCTGGTCGGCATGACCACTTGGGAACTGCGTTCGCCGAGCATCCTGCGGCGAGGTTTTCTGCCGATTGCCACCACCCGTGGCGATCGCTTGTTTATCGGTCTTCTCGGCAGCGCCTACCTGCATTTGCTGGTGATCGGCGCCACCGACTGGAGCATCTGGGTGGCGTCCGCGTTGTCCCTGGTGTGGCTGTTGGCTGTGATGCGTTGGGGCTAGTCGAGTCAATCGGCAACCATGCTCCGAAATCCTAAACAGGAGGTCTCTATGTTCGACAAAAACAATAAGCTGCGACATAGCATTTCATTGGCAGCCATGCTGGCACTCAGCGGTTTGAGCGCCGCCGCGTGGGCGGATGCCTACGAAGACGCGGCGAAAAAATGGATCGGCAGTGAATTCAAACCGTCGACCCTGACGGCCGAGCAGCAACTCGAAGAATTGAAGTGGTTCATCAAGGCCGCCGAGCCGTTTCGCGGCATGGACATCAAGGTCGTTTCCGAGACCCTGACCACCCACGAATACGAGTCGAAAGTGCTCGCCAAGGCCTTCAGCGAAATCACCGGGATCAAGCTCACCCACGACCTGCTGCAGGAAGGCGACGTGGTGGAAAAAATGCAGACGGTGATGCAGTCCGACAAGAACATCTATGACGGCTGGGTCAACGACTCGGACCTGATCGGTACGCACTTTCGCTACGGCAAGACCGAATCGATCACTGACCTGATGGCCAACGAAGGCAAGAACTTCACCTCGCCGACCCTCGACATCAAGGACTTCATCGGCATCTCGTTCACCACCGCGCCGGACGGCAAGATCTATCAACTGCCCGACCAGCAATTCGCCAACCTGTACTGGTTCCGTGCTGACTGGTTTGAACGCGCCGATCTGAAAGCCAAGTTCAAGGAAAAGTACGGCTACGAATTGGGCGTGCCGGTGAACTGGTCGGCCTATGAAGACATCGCCAAATTCTTCAGCGAAGACGTCAAGGAAATCGACGGCAAACGCGTTTACGGGCACATGGACTACGGCAAGAAAGACCCGTCGCTGGGCTGGCGTTTCACCGATGCCTGGTTCTCCATGGCCGGTGGCGGCGACAAAGGTTTGCCCAACGGTTTGCCGGTGGACGAGTGGGGGATTCGTGTCGAGGATTGCCATCCAGTCGGTTCCAGCGTGACTCGCGGCGGCGACACCAATGGCCCAGCGGCGGTGTTCGCCACCACCAAGTATGTCGACTGGCTGAAGAAGTACGCGCCACCGGAAGCGGCGGGCATGACCTTCTCCGAGTCCGGTCCGGTGCCGTCGCAGGGCAACATTGCTCAGCAGATCTTCTGGTACACCGCGTTCACCGCCGACATGACCAAACCGGGCCTGCCGGTGGTCAACGCCGACGGCACGCCGAAATGGCGCATGGCGCCGTCGCCGCGTGGGCCGTATTGGGAGGAGGGCATGAAGCTCGGGTATCAGGACGTGGGTTCGTGGACGTTCATGAAATCCACGCCTGAAAAACAGAAGCTGGCGGCGTGGTTGTATGCGCAGTTCGTGACCTCGAAAACCGTGTCGCTGAAGAAAACCATCGTCGGCCTGACGCCGATTCGCGAGTCGGACATCAACTCGCAGGCGATGACTGATCTGGCGCCGAAACTCGGTGGCCTGGTCGAGTTCTACCGCAGCCCGGCCCGCGTGCAATGGACCCCGACCGGGACCAACGTGCCGGACTATCCGCGGCTGGCGCAACTGTGGTGGAGCCACATCGCCGAAGCGGCCAGCGGCGAGAAGACCCCGCAACAGGCGCTCGATGGTTTGGCCAAGGATCAGGACGCGATCATGACGCGCCTCGAACGCTCCAAGGCCCAAGCTGTTTGTGCGCCGAAGATGAATCCGGAGCGCGACGCGCAATACTGGTTCGATCAACCGGGCGCACCGAAGCCGAAACTGGCCAACGAGAAGCCGAAGGGCGAGACCGTAAGCTACAACGAACTGCTGAAATCCTGGGCGGATGCCCGCAAGTAAAAGTTGAACTGTGACAGGCGAACGGCACCGGAAGGTGCCGTTTTTGTTGGTGCCTGATTTACCGCTTTCGCGAGCAAGCTCGCTCCCACAGGTTCTGGCGGTGTCCACATATTTTGTGAATGACTACGGTCCCTGTGGGAGCGAGCTTGCTCGCGAAGGCTGAGTATCAGACAGTGCAGATTTTGCAGGACCCACCGCCATCGCGAACAGGCGAAGGCCTACAGGTTTCAGTGGTGTCCACAAACCTGAGTACCCCGCAAATCACTGTGGGAGCTTGCCTGCAAGCGAAGGGGCCGTTGGTGTCGCCGCAGGAAACCCAAGCCGGAACACGGTCATCGCCCCCGGCAAGCTCTTAACCTCCGCCACACCCTGATGTAGGCTCATGATCGAGCGCACGATCGCCAGGCCCAATCCAGTGCTGCCCTGCGAGCGTGAGCGGCTGCTGTCGACGCGGTAGAAGCGGTCAAACAGATACGGCAAATGTTGCGCTTCAATTCCGGCGCCGGGGTTGCTGACCAGCAGCGACGCCTGCGCTGCACTCTGCTCGATCAGCAACGTTACGGTTTTCCCGGCAGGGCAGTGGCGCAGCGCATTTGACAACAGATTGGAAATCGCCCGTTGAATCATCAGCCGATCCCCCAGAACCGATGCGCTGCCGAGCACATTCAAATGAATTTGCTTGTCCTGCGCCGACAGCGAAAACATCTCCGCCACCTTCGCCACTTCAACCTCCAGCGCCACCGCTTCAAACGGCGCCAGCGCCGATGGATGACTGACCTGTGCCAGAAACAGCATGTCCGAGACAATCCGCGCCACGCGCTCCAGTTCCTCGGTACACGACACCAGCACGTCCTTGTATTCCTCTGTCGTGCGCTCGCGGGACAAGGTCACCTGCGCCTTGCCCATCAGGTTGTTGATCGGCGTGCGCAGCTCATGCGCCAAGTCGTCGGAGAATTGCGACAACTGCTGCACCCCGGCATCGAGTCGATGCAGCATGAAGTTGATGCCTTGCGCCAGTTCGCTCAGTTCCTGAGGCATGTTCACCACCGACAATCGATGTTCCAGGTCCTGGGTCGAGACCATCGCCGCCACCTTGCGAAACTCACGCAGCGGCGCCAAACCACGCTGCACCGCGCCCCAAGCGGTCAGGCCGATAAACACCAGCAACAACGGCAAGGCAATCAGCGTCGAGCGCAGATACGCGCTGAGGAGGGCCTGATCGTGGGCGTTGTCCATCGACAGCAGCACCGGCACGCGATTGCCGTCCTTGAGACGAATCAGCTTCGAAGCGGTGAGGAACTTTGCGCTTTCAGCATCCAGGCTGTCGGAGTAAGTCAATTGATCTGTGGTCGCCCGCACCGCTTTCAATTCAACCCGTGGATCAGTCAAACCGCTACCGGATTTGAGCAGCGGCGAGCGCAAATTCAAACGGTCATAAATCGTCAAAGTGAGGTTGTCATGGCCCATGACCTGATCGAGCAAAATGTGCGGCTTGCCGCTGATCTCATTGGCATCGACGTACAGCGACAAGCTGTGTTCGACCTGCGCCATCTTCTTCTCGAGACTGTCGCGCGACAGCGCATTGAGCTCATGGGTCAACGCGAAATAGGCAAGGATCGCCAGAAACACCACCAGCAGCGCACCGAGAATACTCACCGTCAAACCGAGGCGCATCGACAGGCTGGCCGGCTTCATTCCCGCGCCTCCAGCACATAGCCGACACCGCGCAGGGTGTGGATCAGTTTGCTGTCGAACGGGTCGTCGATCTTCGCCCGCAAGCGGCGGATCGACACTTCGACCACGTTGGTGTCGCAGTCGAAATTCATGTCCCACACCAACGAGATGATTTGTGTGCGCGTCAGCACTTCGCCGGACTGGCGCATCAGCAGATGCAGCAGAGCGAATTCCTTGGTGGTCAGGTCGATCCGCTGTTGCCCGCGAAACGCGCGATGGCGGCCCGGATCGAGCTCCAGATCGGCCACTTTCAAAACTTGCGGCACCGGGATGTTTTCGCTGCGACGCATCAACGTACGCACCCGCGCCAGCAGTTCGGGAAACTCGAACGGCTTGACCAGATAATCGTCGGCGCCCAGATCTAGGCCACGAATCTTGTCGGCCAGGCGCCCGCGCGCGGTGAGCATCATCACCCGTGTGGCGTGGGTGCGACGCAGTTGTTCCAGCACGCCCCAACCGTCGAGTTCCGGCAGGTTCACGTCGAGAATAATCAGGTCATAGGCTTGCTGTTGCGCCAGATGCAGGCCATCGGCACCGGTGGCGGCGTGGTCAACGACATAACCACTTTCGGTCAAACCCTGATGCAAGTATTCGGCAGCTTTAAGCTCGTCCTCGACGACAAGGATTCGCATGATCTATCACCACTTTTAATTAATGGGTATCTAATTTAAAACGCCCTCACCCTCACCCTCACCCTCACCCTCACCCTAACCCTCTCCCAGAGGGAGAGGGGACTGAATGCGGGATATCTCAGAACTACGCCGACGTGAAAAAAATTTACTGAATCCATAATCGACTAGATGTAACAGGTCGATATATAACGCCAGACATGTCGGTCGGCTCCCTCTCCCCCCGGGAGAGGGCTGGGGTGAGGGGAAGTCCGGACGATAAAGGTTGTAGTGGCTATAGGGTCAACCGCCAAGCGCTTTAAAACGGTGCTCTGCGACAGTCGGTCGCATCACAAGCAACAAAATCCCCATGAGTTTGATTCCAGCAAGTGCAATTCAGCAGATAACTACCGTATTTTTGTTTCGATGTATTTCGATAAAACCATTTGCACTTCGCATCCTAGAACAAAACAACTTCCCCAAACCGTGGATAACGGATTTGTAATGTTCCAGTCACCTTGTCGATAAGTTCAAAACCCTACCGTGGCGGCATCCGAGATACTTGAATAAAGGAAGTCTTCCATTGCCCGGTTTAATAGAACTGACGGCGCGATCACGCCTGAAAAAAACCGCCAGCGGCATCCTGTTGCTGGCCTGTACCAGCCTTGCAAACGCAGCGCCCCTGACGCTGGATCAAGCCCTGCAAAGTGCCTTCGCCGGCAACCCGGAGCTGGCCGCTGCGCAGTGGGAAATCGGCATCGCCCAAGGTGATCGTCAGCAGGCTGGCCTGATCCCTAATCCCGAGATTTCCTGGGAAGCCGAAGACACTCGCCGCAATTCGCGCACAACCACGGTGATGCTCAGTCAGCCGATCGAACTGGGCGGCAAACGCGGCGCACGCATCGACGTCGCCAGCCGCGCGCAGGACGCTGCCGGCATCGAACTGGAGCGCAAGCGCAATGCCTTGCGTGCCGATGTGATTCAGGCATTCAACAGCGCGCAAACCGCGCAGCAACGTTTGCAGTTGTCGCGGCAGTCGCTGCAACTGGCCGAGCACGGTGTGCGCGTGGCGCAGGGGCGCATCGAGGCGGGTAAATCGTCGCCAGTCGAAGGCACGCGAGCGCAAGTGCAACTCTCGGAAGTGCGCCTTGAGCTGAGCCGGGCAGAGCGTGATCAGGCCACCGCGTACCAACAATTGGCGCAAGTCATGGGCGCGCCGTTGCCGACATCGACCAAGGTGCAGGCACCCACGCAAAGCATGCCGGCCGTTCCGCCACCGACAAGATTGCTCGAGCGTCTGAACGAGACCGCCGAACTGCGTCTGGCCACGTTGCAGATCGATCAGCGCGAAGCGTCATTGGGCCTGGAAAAGTCCCAGCGCATCCCCGATCTCACCGTGAGCATCGGCAGCCAGTACAGCGAAACCGAGCGCGAGCGGGTCAACGTGGTCGGGCTGTCGATGCCGATTCCGCTGTTCAATCGCAATCAAGGCAACGTGCTCGCCGCAGCGCGCCGAACCGATCAGGCGCGGGATCTGCGCAACGCCACCGAGCTGCGACTGCGCACGGAAATCCAGACCAACCTTGAGCAATGGCAGACCGCCAACGGCGAAGTCACAGCGTTCAACCAGACCATCCTGCCCGCTGCGCAAAGTGCGGTCGACAGTGCAACGCGCGGTTTCGAAATGGGCAAGTTCGGCTTCCTCGATGTGCTCGATGCGCAACGCACCTTGATCAGCGCTCGTAGCCAGTACATCCAGGCCGTCAGCGAAGCCACCGACGCCCGCGTACGCATCGAACGGATCTTCGGCGACCTCAGCGTCAGCCGTTGAATTTCACTTTTCAGACAACTGCGCGATGGCTCGGCGCAGAGGAGTTTCCATGGATAAAAAATTGATGGTGGTCGCGGTGGCGACATTGGCACTGGGCATTGGTATCGGCTCGCAGTGGGCGGGTAACGCAAGCATCGACGCCCATGCCGATGAGGCCGCTGAACACGCCGATCACGCGCAAGAAGGTGCAGCGGCTGAGCATGCCGAAGAGGGGCACATCGAGTTAAGCGCCGAGCAGATCACCGCTGCCGGCATTCAACTCACCGAAGCAAAGCCGCAAAACATCAGCCTCGGCCTGCCGTTCCCCGGCGAAGTGCGCTTCGACGAAGACCGCACCGCTCACGTGGTGCCGCGCGTCCCGGGTGTGGTCGAGTCGGTGGCAGTCAACCTCGGGCAGACAGTGAAGAAGGGCCAGTTGCTGGCGGTGATCGCCAGTCAGCAAATCTCTGATCAGCGCAGCGAGCAAGCCGCCGCGCAACGTCGTTTGGCCTTGGCGCGCACCACTTATGAACGGGAGAAAAAACTCTGGCAGGACAAGATCTCCGCCGAGCAGGATTTCCTCCAGGCGCGTCAGGCTTTGCAAGAGGCGGAAATCGCCGTGAGCAATGCCCGGCAGAAAATTAGCGTGCTCAGCGGCAGCGTGGTTGCTACCGGCGGCAATCGCTATGAATTGCGCGCGCCGTTCGATGGTGTGGTGGTGGAAAAACACCTGACGCCGGGCGAGGTGGTCGATGAAACCACGGCGGCGTTCACCCTCTCGGATTTGTCGCGAGTGTGGGTGACGTTCGGTGTGTCGCCGAAGGACTTGAACAAGGTGCAAGTGGGTAAAACGGTCACTGTCAGCGCGCCCGAACTGAACGCTGAAGTGGTCGGCAGCGTGGCTTATGTCGGCAGCTTGCTCGGCGAACAAACCCGCACTGCGACCGTTCGCGTCACCCTGGAAAACCCGCAAGGCTCATGGCGCCCCGGTCTGTTTGTCACCGCGTTGGTGGCGACCGACAGCCGTGAAGCGAAAGTCGCCGTGCCGGAAACCGCGATCCAGACCGTCGAGGACAAACCCACGGTGTTCGTGCGCACCGACGACGGTTTCGAAGCGCGCCCGGTTGAGCTGGGCAGTCGCGCAGCCGGTCACGTGGAAATCATCCAGGGCCTGGAACCGGGCGTGCAAGTCGCCAGCGCCGGCAGCTTCGTCCTCAAATCGGAACTGGGCAAAGCCTCAGCCGAACACAGCCACTGATCCGGAAGACTCCCATGTTCGAACGCCTGATCCAGTTTGCCATCGAGCAGCGCATCATCGTCCTGCTCGCCGTTCTGCTCATGGCCGGCCTCGGCATCGCCAGTTATCAAAAACTGCCGATCGACGCCGTGCCCGACATCACCAACGTCCAGGTGCAGATCAACACCGGCGCCGCCGGATTCTCGCCGCTGGAGACCGAGCAGCGCATCACCTTCCCTATTGAAACCGCGATGGCCGGGCTGCCGGCACTCGAACAGACCCGTTCGCTGTCGCGCTCGGGCCTCTCGCAAGTCACGGTGATCTTCAAGGACGGCACCGATCTGTTCTTCGCCCGCCAATTGGTCAACGAGCGTTTGCAGATCGCCAAGGAGCAATTGCCCGAAGGCGCGGAGGCGGTCATGGGGCCGATTTCCACCGGCCTCGGCGAGATTTTTCTGTGGACGGTCGAGGCGAAGGAGGGCGCGCTCAAGGACGACGGCACCGCGTACACGCCGACCGATCTGCGGGTGATTCAGGACTGGATCATCAAGCCGCAATTGCGCAACGTGCCGGGTGTCGCCGAGATCAACACCATCGGCGGTTTCGCCAAGGAATATCAGATCGCGCCGGACCCGAAACGCCTGGCCGCGTACAAGCTGACCCTCACCGATCTGGTCACCGCGCTTGAGCGTAACAACGCCAACGTCGGCGCCGGTTACATCGAGCGCAGCGGCGAGCAATTGCTGATCCGCGCACCGGGGCAGGTGGCGAGCACCGAGGACATCGCCAACATCGTCATGGCCAATGTCGACGGCACGCCGATCCGCGTGAAGAACGTCGCGACAGTGGAAATCGGCCGCGAATTGCGCAGCGGTGCGGCCACAGAAAACGGTCGCGAAGTGGTGCTCGGCACCGTGTTTATGCTGATCGGCGAGAACAGCCGCACGGTCTCCCAAGCAGTGGCCAGCAAGCTGGAGCAGATCAACAAGTCCTTACCGCAAGGCGTGATCGCGGTGCCGGTGTACGACCGTACGCATCTGGTCGACAAAGCCATTGCCACGGTGAAAAAGAACCTCATCGAAGGCGCGATTCTGGTGATCGCGATTCTGTTTCTGTTCCTCGGCAACATCCGCGCGGCACTGATTACCGCGATGGTGATTCCGCTGTCGATGCTGTTCACGTTCACCGGGATGTTCAGCAATAAAGTCAGCGCCAACCTGATGAGCCTCGGCGCGCTGGATTTCGGCATCATCGTTGACGGCGCGGTGGTCATCGTTGAAAACACCCTGCGTCGACTCGCCCATGCGCAGCAGCATCACGGGCGATTGTTGACCCGCGCCGAGCGTTTCAAGGAAGTGTTCGCGGCAGCGAAAGAGGCGCGGCGACCGTTGATTTTCGGGCAGTTGATCATCATGGTGGTGTACCTGCCGATCTTCGCGTTGAGCGGCGTCGAAGGGAAAATGTTCCACCCGATGGCGTTCACCGTGGTGATTGCGTTGCTTGGCGCGATGCTGTTGTCGGTGACCTTTGTACCGGCGGCCATTGCTTTGTTCGTGACCGGCAAGGTCAAGGAAGAAGAGGGCGCAGTGATGCGCGGCGCACGTCACGTTTATGCGCCGGCGCTGGCATGGGTGATGTCCAATCGCGCGGTGGCCGTGAGCGCGGCGTTGGGTGTGATCGTGCTTAGCGGCGTGCTCACCAGTCGTATGGGCAGCGAGTTTGTGCCCAGCCTCAGCGAAGGTGATTTTGCCCTGCAAGCGCTGCGTGTGCCGGGCACCAGCCTGACGCAATCGGTGGATATGCAGCAGCGACTGGAGACGTTGATTCTGGCGAAGGTGCCGGAAGTCGAGCGCGTGTTTGCCCGCACCGGTACCGCCGAAATCGCTTCCGATCCGATGCCGCCGAATATCTCCGACAGCTACGTGATGCTCAAGCCGAAAGAGCAGTGGCCGGATCCGGGCAAGTCCCGCGAAACCCTGATGGCCGAACTGCAAGCCGCCGCCGCGACGTTGCCGGGCAGCAACTATGAACTGTCGCAGCCGATTCAATTGCGTTTCAACGAACTGATTTCCGGCGTGCGCAGCGATGTCGCGGTGAAGGTATTCGGCGATGACATGGACGTGCTCAATGCCACCGCTGCGAAAATTGCCGCAGCGATGCAGAAGGTCAACGGCGCATCCGAGGTGAAAGTCGAACAGACCACCGGGTTGCCGGTGCTGACCATCAACATCGATCGCGATAAAGCCGCGCGTTACGGGCTCAACGTCGGGGATGTGCAGGACACCATTGCCGTTGCAGTCGGCGGGCGTAAGGCCGGGACGTTGTATGAGGGTGATCGGCGTTTCGATATGGTCGTGCGCCTGTCCGATGCCATGCGCAAGGACATCGACGGCTTGTCGGCGCTGCTGATTCCGGTGCCTGCGGTGAATGGCGCGGCCAATCAGATCGGTTTCATCGCGCTGCAAGACGTCGCCAGCCTCGATTTGGTGCTCGGGCCGAATCAGGTCAGCCGCGAGAACGGCAAGCGTCTGGTGATCGTCAGCGCCAACGTGCGCGGGCGTGATATCGGTTCATTTGTCAGCGAGGCCGGTGAGGTGATCGAGCGAGATGTGCAGGTCCCGGCCGGTTACTGGACCAGTTGGGGCGGGCAGTTCGAGCAACTGCAATCGGCCGCCAAGCGCTTGCAGATCGTGGTGCCGGTGGCGCTGCTGCTGGTGTTCGGGTTGTTGTTCATGATGTTCAACAATCTCAAGGACGGCTTGCTGGTGTTTACCGGGATTCCGTTTGCCTTGACCGGTGGGGTCATGGCGTTGTGGTTGCGCGATATTCCGTTGTCGATTTCGGCGGGTGTCGGGTTTATCGCGTTGTCCGGGGTGGCGGTGTTGAACGGGCTGGTGATGATTGCGTTTATTCGTAATTTGCGCGAGGAGGGGCGGTCGCTGTCGGACGCGATCCACGAGGGTGCGTTGACGCGTTTGCGGCCGGTGTTGATGACAGCGCTGGTGGCGTCGCTGGGGTTTATTCCGATGGCGCTGGCGACCGGCACAGGTGCGGAGGTGCAGCGGCCACTGGCGACCGTGGTGATCGGCGGGATTCTGTCTTCGACGATCCTGACGCTGCTGATCTTGCCGGCGCTCTATCAACTCGCCCATCGCCGGGATGAGGACGCTGTTCCAATTCAATAGTTAATCCCCCTGTGGGAGCGAGCTTGCTCGCGAAGGCGTTGTGTCATTCGACTAATCAGTCGACTGATACGGCCTCTTCGCGAGCAAGCTCGCTCCCACAGTAGTTTTGCGGCCATCCAGACGATTGGGCAGGCACATAACGGATATGTAATTTCCCCGCCACCGTCACGAAAGGTGCGCCTTGTTACTTTGATCCCGTCAGTTACTTAAACGAGGAATCAAAGATGAAACTTACCCGACTCAGTGCTTTCGCCGCCGCTCTGGCGATCTCTTCCGTGGCCCTGGCCGAAGGCGGCGGTGACCGCACATTCGAGCGGATGATGACCAGCAACGACCGCTCCATGGAGTTGTTCGTCGCCAAGGAAAAAGCCGCCGGCAACCCGGTTGTCGTCACTGACAAGAAAGACGAGAAGACCCGCGAACTGTAAGTCTTCTGCACCTGAACAAGCCCGTTATCGCGCATCGATGCCGGGCTTTTTTTACGCCCGGATGTGAAGGAAAGCGATATGAAAGTACTCAAGTTGATTGCATTCACTGCAGTCATGGCGATGTCTGTGAATGTGCTGGCCGAAGGCGGTGGTGACCGTACTTTTGAGCGCGCGCTGAGCGCCAATGCAAAAGCCATGGAACAGTACGCCGCCAACCAGGGCAAAGCGCCGCCGGTGATGAAGGATTACGAATACGGAATGAAGCTGGACGTGGTCAAAGTGGTGAGCGTGGTGAAGCCGCAGCCTGCGTGCAAAGTGGTGCCCACCGCGATGACTTATGAGGACTCCAAGGGACAGCTCAACACCATCAAGTACAACGTGATGGGCGTGTGTCGAAACGGCGGGAGCTGAATCCTTCACGGCGAAACGCGGTCCCGTGTAGGAGCTGCCGAAGGCTGCGATCTTTTGACTTTGATTTTTAAAGATCAAGATCAAAAGATCGCAGCCTTCGGCAGCTCCTACAGGGTCGAATCGCAATATCACGCTGCGTATTTCAATTCGTGATGTTTAAAGGTTGTGTGGGAAGTGCGGAACCTTCCCACAATGTTTTCAGGTTGTCCGTCGGACGTCCGCTCTCTAGCCTGTGTGGGTCGCTGCCAATTCAGCGATCGGGATTGGAACCCCGTGGCTTTACAGAAAGCGAAAGCACTTTTCATGACGTATGCTTGCACACCTTTGATGGTATGCAGTTCGTTATGGCAGCTGTGCGCGGGAGACTTCGAGTCTGTCGGGTTTTCTGTTCCCCGGGTTCCAACCTGCGTACAGCTGCCACCCTTTCGATTGGAACCGAATGGGCCAGCTCCACTATCAGAACAGAAGATGAACCTTATGAAAAAGCCAACCCCGAATCCCCCCGAAACAGACGCTATCCCTGACGCCACCTCAACATCCCCCTACGTCTCCATTGAGACTAGAAAACTCCACGAAGCCGCCGACCGCGCCCTCGATTTCTACCTCAAACCCTCAGCCGCCATCATGTCTGCGCCGTACGTTCCCAACCAGATGTTCCTGGTCAATCCCAAAGCCGACACCGAATCACTACTGGCCAATGCCAGCGAATCGCTGTCGTCGGCCACGGTGATGCTCGGTGACTTCGCGGCGATGCTGGAAGGCACCCACCGCAAGACGCTGTTGGGGATTGCGCAGGTCGTCATGCTTGGCGAGCTGGCGGTGAACAAAGCGCTGGATAACGTGGAGGTCACGACGTAGGCGAAGGTCCTTTGGCGGGGGGCTTTTTCTCGCAATAGGTAAACAAAACGACCGTGTATCTGAAAGCTATACGTGTGTATGCATTGGCTACACGGTCGGTATAGAATCGACTCCGAAGCCGCTCTCATGGCTTCGAACCTCAAACTTTAGATCTCACGTTCAGAGCATGGCCCAAACCTCTCCGGGCCACTCAAGGAGTCAGAAAATGAAAAATAAACAAAAGCTGATGTGCTAACGCCATAAGGAGGCTCCAGTTCCAACATCACCTACTCAGATGGGAAACAGAACAATGTCCACAACTGAAAGCGTTGAGAAATCCAAACCCGTTCCAATCAACATGAGAGCGGACGAAAAGAAACGTAATCTGATCGATTTGGCAGCCGCCATGTCTGGTCGTGATCGCACAAGTTTTATCCTGGAAGCTGCCTGCCAAAAAGCTGAAGAGGTGATTCTGGATAAACGACTGTTCCTTCTCGACGACAGCGCATTTGACGCATTCGAACAGGCTATTGAAGCCAATCCGGCTCGAGGTAACGAATGCCTGCACCAACTGCTCGCACGTCCAAAACGTTGGAGTTGACCGCCCCCGAGAAGCTCAACGACCGACACGAACTCGATGCCTTCGATTCTGGTGAGGTGACCATTGACCAATACCTGCTGAGGAAGGCGCGAAAAGCCCAATCCACCAAGCAGGCTGTTGTGTACGTCAGTTGCCTCAAAGGCACGTCGAATGTGATGGCCTATTACACGCTTTCCAGCGGATCAGTCGCCCGTGCCAGCGTCATGCCGAAAAGCAGTCAACGCAATTCGCCCAGTGTCCATCCGGTCACTCTATTGGGGCGTATGGGCGTAACACGGGAAGCTCAGGGCCAAGGTTTCGCTGTCGATTTACTGCAAGATGCGATTGAAAGAGCCCTCAACGCGTCTCAGTCGATCGGATCCAGTGCAATAATTGTTCATCCCTTGAATGATCGGCTGTCGAGCTTTTATATCAAGTACGCGGGATTCATTCCGTGCCCCGACATTTCGCCTATAACCCTGATGCTGCCTTTACGCTAAAGCTTGGCTTAATCAGCTACCCGCTAGGTTGTCTCGATAGCGGGTTGATTATGTCGCGACCGCAGAGCAAAAAAAAGCGCCCCGAAGGACGCCAAAAGATTCACCTCTTACCAAAGGAGCAAGGAGCTTCTAAAGGTGAATTTGCATCAACCGCGCAATCAAAGAATCGCCAGCGGATACTCGACAATCACCCGCACTTCATCCAGATCCGACTCGAACGCCGTGGCGCGGGTGGTGGCTTGGCGCAAACGCAGCGACAGGTCTTTCATCGAGCCGCTTTGCACCACGTATTTGACTTCGATATCGCGCTCCCAACGTTTCTGATCGGTCAGCGGATTACCCTCGGCATCGCGGCGCATGTACACCGCGTTGGCATTGGAATAATCGGCGTCGGTGCCGCGTGCGTAACGGGTCATGAATGACAGACCGGGCACGCCATAGGTCGTCATGTCGAGGTCATAACGCACCATCCACGAACGCTCTTTCGGCGAGTTGAAGTCGCTGTACTGGATGGAGTTGTCGAGGAAAATCGAGTCGGACTGGCGCAGGTAATCGAAGTCGTCATTGCCGTTGTTGCGCTGGTGGGAGAGGGCGACGGAGTGGGCGCCGAGTTTTACGCCAACGCGGCCGCTCCAGATGTTGTTGTCGAACTCGCCGAGCAGTTGTTTGCCTTCATCGACGGCCTTGTAATAGTTCAGCCCACCGAACAGTGAGAGGTCATCGGACAGCGGATACGTCCAGGCTGTACCGGCGTAATACTGATTCCACGCATCCTTGAGACGGCTGGAATACAAGCTGAAACTGAGGTTTTTGTTCAGCACGTAATCGCCGCCGCCATACGCGATCCACGGCGAATTGACCGGGCCTGCGTAGAAGGTCGCGAAGTTCTCGCGCATGTCGCTGGACACCGGTTGGCTCATTGCATGCAACCGGCCACCCTGCACCGACAGACCTTCGATGCTGGTGTTGGTCGCCGTCACGCCGCGAAAACTTTCCGGCAGCAAGCGCGAATCACCGGCCGCGACCATCGGGTTGGCCGGGAACACATCACCGACCCTGACCACCGTATCGAACGCCCGGATTTTCGCAGCGCCACCGACCTTGGTGTATTCGTCCCGCGCCTCGCCGTCACTGTTGACCGGCAACACATCAAACGAACTGCGCCCACCGTTGCGCCCGTCACCGGTATCGAGTTTCAGCCCGATCATCGCAAACGCATCGACACCGACGCCGACGGTGCCCTGGGTGAAACCGGATTCGAACTTGCTGATCACGGCATGCGCCCAGGCTTCGGAATAACCGTTGCCGGTGGGGCTGGACTGGCCATTGCGATGATCACGATTGAAGTAGAAATTGCGGTTTAGCACCGTCAGGCTGCTGCCTTCGACAAAGCCTTCGGGCTTGTCTTCTGCAAACACCACGGACGGCCCTGAGCCGACCACCACCGCTAAAGCGGCCATCGATATTTTTCTAGGGTTAACCATCAAACACTCCTTGGGTTCGGCAGAACGGGAACGTGCTTCGGCGTGGGTTTTGTTGTGCGACAGGCAAGGGCCCGCCGGCATTGGTCGCCGGGTCACATCGTTGCAAGCTGCGGATAACGCCAAGGTGATGAGGGAATTACAATTTCGTCATGTGCGTGAAGCGCCAGGGGCCGCGCACCTTTGTAGGAGTGAGCCTGCTCGCGATGGCGCAGTGGCAGCCACGGAAGATGCTGATTGTGTCGACGCTTTCGCGGTCAGTCTCGCTTTCAGGGGGATTTTTTCGAGAACGCAATGAAGCTGCCTGTCGATCGATTTGGATTGCCTGGGGCGCCCGCATCCATAAACAAGAAACCCGATCGGCTCAACACACCCAGCGCAGTAGAGTCCCCGCCGTCCAGATTAAACGACTCGCCTGGTACTTTATTCAAACGGTCGATTCTGGCCATGACGTCTGACCACTCTGGCATGGTGAATCCGGAAGAATCATCTTTGCGACGGGAGTCGCCGATTCCAATCACCAGTCGTGTGCGGTCTTTGACTTCGCTTTCTTTGTTCAGAAGGCTGATTGCCGAGCGATTGTTGGGTTGATCGGCGTGCCCAAGCTCACCTGGAAGATTGGCCTTTGCATTGAATTTGAATCTGGCCTCTTGAAGACGCATCTCGGTAAATTGCGCTTCACCGTTTTTGGCAAGCAAGGGGGCCGTCTGAATGAGCGAGCCATTGCTCATTTTCAAATCGACATACGTGTCAGCGTAGGCAGCAGGAAGGGGCAGTGATGGTCGGTATTGCCCATCGACGAAGCTGGTACCAATCGAAGCCCATTTAGGTGCTTGCCTGGAAGCTCGCTGCTGGAGATTGTAAAAACCGCCATTGAGGTAGGCGCTCCACCTGGCGTCCGCTTTGTTGATCGCCGCATTCAAATGGCTAGCTGATCCCGATTTCAGGCGCACAGGCTGGTCGCCACCCGCTATTTTGCCTTCGTAACTCGAATCGATCGAAAGATACATAAGTGTCCTCTTGCCGATGAATCTGCGAGATTGGTCAAATCCCCTCGCTTGGAAATAATCGGCGTCTCCCTCAAGAGAGACAGCGATAATGCCGGGAACCATTGTGACGATGTCTCGCTTCTCATTGACAACACTGTGGCGGAGTAACCGCCATAGATCTTGCGCTCTTTCTGAATTCAGTCCGTCAGGGTCAATATTCATGACCGGATTGCCGTCGACAAAGCGAAAGTAATTCAACCCGGCGGCGTCTGCGGCGGGATCAGGATTTAACCACCGCTGCAGCCACGCCACGTAATACCTGAACCCATAGTAATAAAGCCCCGTCGCATCCCGCTCCTTGCCCGAATAGCGGAGGATTTTGTAACTCGCCTCGATCTCTTCGCGCCCGGCAAACCACGCGGTGGTGCCAAACGGGTGATAGCGCTCATGACTGATTACCAGGCCCTCCCTGTCGAGTTCCAGCGCGCAGGAACCCAAATGGTCGCTGAGGCTGTAACGCAGTTGATCGTTGTTGATGTCGTTGGGCGGTTCGGATTCCCAGTGCAACACCTGCACGCTGCTGCGCCCGGCCTGAACGCTGATGATCTGCAACGTTTCGCCCGTGCCGCTGTGGGTGCGGATTTGCAGGTTAGGCAGATAACGGGTTTCGGCGATCAGCGTCCGGACATTGGTTTGCGTTTGCCGGGTTTTGCGCAGGCGCATGCCGTCGGCGCCGTAGTCGTAGCGCTCGCTGTCGTCAGCCGCGCCGTCACGCTCAACCGCTCTGACTTCGCGCAACTGGTTGCGCAGATCCCAGTGCAAAGATTGGCCGGGTTGCAGGGCGAGCAGATTGCCGTTGGCATCGAAGCCTTTGCGAAAATCTTCCTCGTCCGGCTCCACGTCATTCAACACGGGTAGACAGCGGTTGCTTTGGGCGTCGGCGAGCAGGCGATGGCCGTGTTTTTGCGCGCCTTCGTGAGTCAGTTCCAGGAGATTGCCAGCGCGATCATAGCGATAGGTCTGGGTGTACCGGGTGACTGCGGCCGGATCGTTGAATGCCGAAAACGACGGGCCCTGATTGGCGCCACCAGCCTCCCATCCCGTTGCTTTGACCAACTGATAGAGGCTGTCATACCCATAGCGGTTGATCGGCTCGATGCGCTGGTTGGCGAAATAACGGATCGGCAGCGCGGCGTCTTCGATGCTGATGACATTGCCGACCGGGTCATAGGCATAGTGCAAGTCTTGCAGGCGTTCGTCGTTGCGTCTGGCTTGCAGTCGGGTCAGGCGACTATCCTCGGGCGCATAGTGCAGTGCGGTGATGACGCCGTTGCCGGCGGTTTCCTGTTCGGTCTGGCCGTGGGCGTTGTACTGGATGGCGTGGACCAGAGTTTTCGGCTGGGGTTGTTTATCCAGTTGCAGGCGTACTTCGTGCAACTGTCCGGCGAGGTTCTGTGCGAAGAACTGGCGGTGACCTTTGGCGTCAGTCTGTTCAATGGTTTCGCCCAGGGCATTGAACACCGAGCGGCTCATAGCCCCGGCGCCGGTTTCGAGCAATACGTCGCGGTCGGGCAGCGGTTCGGGCCAGTCGGGGGATTCGAGGGAGTGCAGAAAATGTCGAGTCTGCTGCATGACGCCACCGCTCAACCCGAACTGTTCGAACAACTGCGTGCCGGCCGGATCATCATGGCGAATCAGTTGCCCGCACTGGTTGCGCGTGGCAAATGCCGGCTCGCTGCTGCCATAACCATAACGTTCCGTGCACAACGGCTCGCCATCCACCGCCTGCTCGAAGAGCGCAAGCGGTCGTATCAGTTTGTCGTATTCCATCCGCCGCTCACTGCCTCGGCCATCCCGGTTCAGTACCGATTGATGCGCCTCACCCAACAGGCTGACACGCCATCCGGCATCGACGCTGCTGGTGCTCAACACCTGACCGGACAGCGAATAAAGCGTGGTGAGGTTGGCAGGCGTCAGCTGGCGTGGATCACGCTGTGCGCGCAACCGTCCGGCAGCGTCATGCAACTGACGGGTGATTCGAGCCTCGGTCTCGACAGCCTCGCGCCAGTACGCAACCTGCCGCACCGGCAGGCCACGGCCGTCGATGGCGGACAAGCGCGGGGTGTCAGTCGTCATGTTTGCGGGCTCTTCCACCAGTTGCTTCGTCGTTGTTCTGGCGGTGGCTCAAACAGGTCGTTTTCGTCGAACGCTACATTGCACCAGATCCAGTACCACACCTGGCGTCGCAACGGTTTGAGTTGCGGCGGATCGCCTTGCAGCATTTTTCTGGCCAGCACCGTTTCGCTCGGACGGCCCGCCGCGTCGTAGAACTGTTGATCGAAAATGGCATGCTGACGCATCGACCGATCATTGATGTAACGCGGCTGATCGGCAAAGTAGGGACGATAAATCCGTACTGTTTTGCCCTTGTTGTTGTATTCCACCGGTTCGCTGACGCGCCAGCGTCGCGGTACTTCGGACTCCTCCGGGGTGCCATCGGAGTTGAGGATCAGCTCACCGTTTGCATCGACCCGCCAGGATTTGCCCGGCTCGACTTCCTGTTTGGTTTGCAGTGTGCGGCCGAAGCCGTCCCAGCAGACGATGCTGATCCGTACTTGCATCGCTTCGTCGCCGGGATAGCGGTCGGCCAGCAGGGCCGCTGAAAACACCGGCTCACGCTGTGCCGCGTCGATCTGCTGTTTGAGCAGGGCCTCGTCAGGGGTAAGGTTTTCCAGCCCGGCCAGGTGCTGCCGCGCTCGGTCGCAGAGGTGCCCGTCGGGCAGCACAAACCCTTCGCCCCTGGCCCACGCCAGCCATGCCGGGGCGGGGGGCGAGGTGCGGGAAATCCGTCCCATCCAGCTGAACGGGTCGCTGAAACCGACGCTGGCAAAGTTGCCGATGGCTTTTTTCGGATCGGCAATGGCGATGGCCGGGTCGCGATCCGGTGGCGGGACATAGGTGTCCAACCTGTCAAACCCCACGGGTTGCCCTAGCTCGGTGCCTTGGAAACTGATCACCAGCGGCTCGCCGAAGGCGTTACACCGTGCCTCGTGGACATTACGATTGGCATCCTCGACGGCCGCCGGCAGGAAGGTCCGGTAATCGACCCCAAGGATGCGTGTGGTGCAACCGTCGGGCAACGTCACGGCGGTGGTCAGGCAAGCGTAGGCGTCGTAGGTGATCTGTGTCTCGCCGTGACTGCGGGTTTCCCGGTACTTGCAGACGTTATAAAACCCGTCGAGCTGGTAGATGGGGAACCCTCGGTGTACCGACCACAGGTAGTTCTTCGCGTCGCCCGCGTCCTTAATCACTTGCCCGGCCGCCTCGGGCAAAAACAGCGCCATGATGTGGTAGCCCACCTCAGGCGATTCGAGTTTGTCTTTAAGGTTGAACGGCATGTTGCCATGCTCATCCTTGAGTTTGTCATAAGCGCTCAGGGCGACTTCATCCAGTTCCGCTATTTCGACATGAGCGGGCAGGCCTTCGAAGCTCGCCTGACCCGGAGCAAGTGGGGTTTCGCCGTCCTTGGGGTTCATGTAGTGCTGCAAGGACAGCCCTGTCAGCACCGATTGTGCTGCCCACTCGCCGTCGTCCTTGCTCTGTTCAAGGAAATGCGCGTAATTGATCGTGGCCGGGGTCAGTGCCTGCTTCGGCAGAACCAGGGCGTTGCTGCGAATCTGGAAGGGCAGGTTCAAACGCCACGCCTCGCGATCCGGCAAATGCAGCGGCAGGGTTTTGGTTTGCGTCAGGTACCAGTTTTGTTGTGCGTCGTCATGGGCGTCCCTCCACCAGGTCTTCTGATGATCGTCACTGAAGGGCGGCGTATCCTCGACGGTTTTGCGCCGAGCGTAGTGCACAGTGAACTCGTGGAGACACATGCCGAATTCGTCCCACTCAAGTTTGATCTGATGCTGGCAAGACGGGTCGTCATCAATCGAGGGCTCGTACTGGTAGCTGATCGACTCGAGGTCCATCGGTTGCAGCACCGCGTAGGGCTGGTGTACCCCTTTGGGACGCAGCACCCGCACCAGTGCGCGATTTTCCTGTACGACGTAGGGCACGGCGGTTTTCGGGTCGTCGTCGGCCGCAAAGACTTCCGAACGCAGCACCCGGCCGCTCAGGGCGCGGGCTATTTCATGGGCCGTGCCTTCGTCCGGGTCGGTGAAGGGTTGCGTTGCCCGATCGTTGAAGTGGTAGTGGTGCAGCAGCGTGGTCTGCAAGTCCACGGCCAAGGTATCGCGATCGTAATAGCCGTCCCTCGCAGGATCGATCGTGTCACCGGTGTGGAACCAGGTCTTGCTCAGGATCGGGGCGGTGAAACCGGTGGATGCACGCTCCGCCGCGCTGGCTTCGGTATCGGTCTGTTGCAGCAAACGAAAGCCGCGAAACTCGCGCTCACGTCGGTCGTAATGGCCACCGCGGTAGGTAAAACACTGTGTCAGTCGATTACCGGTGATGTCGTCGAACTGTGTTTGCCGACTGACCAGGTGCATGGCAAACGGTAGTCGGGACACCGGATTGTCTATGCCGATCGCGTGTTGCTCGCGTTTTTCATCCAGCCATTCCTGTGCCGAACTGCGATAGGTCACGCCGGTGCTGGCGCCCATGTTGTTGCAGGTGCGGCTGGCCAGATAGGGCTTGGCTTTGACAAAGTCATAGCGCCAGTGGCGTGGCGTCATGTGCGGCACCGTCAGGACGATGCTGGAACAACCCAGCCCTTGCAGGTCGGCGGTGCTGACCTGGCAGAGTCGGTCGTACTGCACGCCTTCGGGCCAGGGCAGATTGGTCGACGTCTGCTCGTAATCCTGGCCGCAACGGTTCATGAATATGCGCAGGCGTTCAGTTTCGAGGAAGATCAGATCGGCGGCCCCCGAGCCGTCAAGATCGGCCAGCAATACCTGGGCGGCGTTGAATTCGTGGGCGGCAAACGGCAGGGCACTCAGCACAAAGCCCTTGCCGAAACGCCCGCGTCCCAGGTTGGGCCAGCATTTGACTTCGTTGTGGCGGATGCGCACCAGATGTTGCTGGCCGCTGCCGAGCACATCGGCGAATGCCACCAGTTCGAGCGGGGTGTTGCTCAGCGTCGGCAGTTCATCGTCATCACCCTCGACGGTTTTTTTCTCATGAGGTACGTCGATACCATCGGCGAACCCTTGCGCGCGACGGTTGGCATACAAGCGCACGCTGCGGGTGCCGATCAGTGCCATGTCGCTCAGGCCATCGCCCATCAGGTCGGTGATTTGCGCCATGGGATGCAGAAATTCATTGGGGAAGGCATCGAAGGGCACAAAATCAGACCAGTTGCGTTCTGGATCGAGGGTGAAGAAACCGCACACCCCCGGCATGGCGAGTACCCAGTCGAGCTTGCCATCGCCGGTCAGGTCGGTGAGCGACTGGTGAAAGGGTTTGCTGCTATCGGCCACTGGAATGTGCTCCAGGCGTTTCCAGTCGCTGTAGCACACGTTGTCGCCACCGCTTTCGCAGCGCAGCGGCTCGCGGTAATACCAGGCTTGATCGTAACGGCACAGCACCCCCGGCATGCCTTCGCCGTACAGGTCGGCCAATTGATAGCGCTGACCGTCGTTGAGTCCGGGCATGTCGGGGAATTGCGCCCAGCCCTGATCCTTCGAATCAAGGTCGAAGGCGTTATAGCTGAACTCCGTTGGCGGCCGGCTTTCCACCTGGCCCAGCGCGTCGTAGGCCTGAATATGGGCCGCGGTCAGGTGTTGGTAGCCCAATGGACTTGACCGGTGTTCCAGCAGCAGGCGCTGAACCAGAACCGGTTTATTGCCCAGTTCCTTGGGGAAGTCATGAAACATCAACACCTGCTTGCACAGGTGGCGGGTACCCAGCTCGAAACCGTAGCTGTAGATCCAGTACGTGTCGCTGCGACCCGGCCAGAGTTGTTGTTCATCGAAGGTAGGCACCTGTTCAAGATCGGTGCTGCGTTCGCCGTAATCGAACACCAGGTGAAAATGCCACTGTTGTGCTTTCCAGCTGTCGGCCTTCCACGCGTAAAGATGTGGGTGGGCCTTGGCGT
This sequence comes from Pseudomonas crudilactis, assembly GCF_013433315.1. Classification (GTDB taxonomy): domain Bacteria; phylum Pseudomonadota; class Gammaproteobacteria; order Pseudomonadales; family Pseudomonadaceae; genus Aquipseudomonas; species Aquipseudomonas crudilactis. The sequence goes on from NZ_WXVV01000011.1 coordinate 147,947, forward strand.
TGCCATAACACACGCGTTTTATGTAGCGCTGGGCCCGGTAGTCGCGCAATTGCGGTGGTGCGGGTGAATCCGTGTCGGCCTTGTATTCGTAAACAATGTGCTCGCCGCGGGTGTTGAGGCTTTCCTCGATCAACCAGACGCCGACACGTTGCGGGTCGGCCGGATCGACCCGGCGCGAGCTTTCGCTTGTGCCATACACATGCAGGCTGCCGTCGGCGCCGTGGATCAGCCAGAATCCCGCGGCATCCGTCGCAGTGGACCAATGCTCGATCAAGGCGAACGCGCCCTCGACCCGTGGCCAGTGGCGCACCACCGTGTAGGTTTTTCCCAGCGGCTCGCCGTTGTAGGTGCTCGCGATGCGGGAAATCAAGGTGCCGTCGCTTTCACTGCGTTCGGGCATCCACACATCACCGCCAGGCCCCATGACTGGATCCGTGCCATCGTAGGCCGGGACACCTTTGGAGGTCTGCAGGGTGATGGCATCGACCATCATTTGCCAGCCGATCCCGAACGGGCTGTTGCCCACGTCGCTTTTGTAATTCAAGCCCAGCGATGGGGCAAAGCCGCGACCGGGCGAAATCGGCAGCGGTAACTCCAGCGACGCTGCACCGTTGGTGCCGACGGCTCCCCAGCCCTTGCCGATGCTTTGGATGGCGCCGCCCATTTTCGGGAGCGCGGGGGTGTTGATTTGCATCGTCGACTGTTGCTGCTGTTGTTCGTTCATAGCGAACCGCCCTCGCGTCTGGCCGTGTAGCAAACGTGCACGATGATGTCGGTGAGGGATTTGATCTGGGCCGGCCGATCCGCGAGGTTGGTGAGGGCCAGACTCCACCTTGAAATGGCCCCGGTGCATTCGAACGGCAGATAGCGCTCATCCTGAAAGTTAAGCTGGAACATGCCGTTGTCATCGGTGCCGTGGGAGAGGGCGATCTGTTGGCTGACGCGCAGGTTTTCCTTGGCGGTGCCGGCGGTGGCGGCCATTTCGACCTTGCTGTAATTCTGCGTCAGCACGGCGCAGATATCTTTATAGGGCCCGATGCTGATCGGCAGGGTCACACTGATGGTCTTGATCCGCCGCAGGTAATGATTCTGATCCTTGTAATCATCGTCGAACATTGGTTGCGTCAGTTCGAACTCACAGGTTCCGGTAGCCGTCAGGCTGAGCTTGATGGCGTCCCAGTCTTTATTGACGGTTGAGGCTGGATCCTTGGCCTTCAGGCCCTTGAGCGACACGGTTTTGCGGATTTCCAGGTCGCGCCTGTTGTTTTTCAGGTAATCGGCATGCATCCGTTGCAGGCTCATTTTCAGCTCTTCGCCGGCACCGAGACCGCGGTAGCTGGCGTTCCATGCACCGGGACGGATAAAGGTTTGAGTGAAATCACCCATTTCGTACTGCCAGCAGGCCTCGGCTGCCTGACATAGCGATTGGGCGGTTGTGAAGGCCGTGTTGTAGAAACCGGCAAACTTGCTGTTGAGCCAGTCGTAGGTCTGGGACCGGCTGAAGCGGTTGCCACTGAGCAGGAAATCGTGAGTCGCCCGGGCCTGGTTCAGCGCGGTTTGTGCCTGGCGCAATTGCAGTTCGGTGGCCTTGTGTTGTTCTTCGTAAAGGGCGAGTTGCGCCTTGATCTGTTCGGCTTCGAGTAGAGCCTGTTCGCAGGCCTGGGTCCATTCCTGGGTGCGGCGGTCATATCGGGATTTCAATTCGGTGAGGTTCATCAAGTTGCGACTGACCGTTGCATCAGCCAATAAGCGCGAAGCAGTTGCACTAAAAGGTCCTGACCAATCTGCTCCCCCAGTACTGAATCCGAAAACGTTGGGGGCCAATTTGGCCAGAGCTCCAGCACCTGAAATGGTGTGTGCATTCTCTTCAGATGTTGTAGCGCGATTAAGTAGCTCACCGGGGATAAGTTCATCGGCGCTTAGCCCATCCTTTAACAACTGCTGGTAATAGGAGACCCGTCCCGCAATGGTTTTCTGACTGGCTTGCAGAGCGAGCTCGTTTTTTTCATCTGTTTTGCAAGCCTGAATCTGTATATCGACCGCCACTTTCGCCAGATTCCACGCCTGCTGTTGTTGCAACTCAAGGTATTGCGCCGACTCCTTTCGTTCGATCAACGACAACAAGGTCGAACCGAACTGGATCACACTGTCCACTGCGTTTTGTGCCAGGGCGAACATGAACGTAAAGCGGTAATGCGGAATCTGCGGACTCAACAGGCCCCTCAGCGCCGCGCCCGACATCCCCTGGCCCCAGGCGGCGAGCAAGGCGCGCGGATCCAGCGGCGCGGCGAACAATGGCAGGTTCAACGGATTGCCCGCCATGTCGAGGTTATGGCGCAGGTTGTACAGCCGGCTATCGGCCCGATCCCAGCACCGGATCAAGTTTGGATTGAAAGGGCGGCGCAAATACGGGTTGTCGTCACCGGACAGCGATGAGTCGTTTTCCCAGGGGCGCAGACACAGCAACGGTGCGGCTTCGGAGTCCGGCGTTTTGCCGATGCGCAACGGTGGCTGTGCCTGAAGCTGGCGTTGAGCACTGATCAATTGTTTTTCGAATTCGCGCAGGTCGTCATTCTTCGCCGTACTCAATTTGCCCAGTGCGGTGGAGATCCAGTCGTCGAACTGGCGAACGTCCGGGCGCGGTCCCAGCAAGTCGAGAATGCGCACATAACGCAACTTGGCTTCGGCCAGACCGTCCGGGGTCAGTTCCCGATAGGCCTGGTCTGCCTGATTGCTTTCGATATCGATATAGAGCGCGTACAACGCCTTGCGAAAGTGCACCGGATAACTCAGGGCAATCTGGTGTGGATCGTCCGGGTACAGAATGGCCTGGCTTGGATCGTGAGGGGTGGGCCATACCTCGTGCTCAAGTGGCACGGACTGCCAGTAACCGGGATGACCGGTTTCGTCGCTCTGGCGTGATGGATCGAAGACAAACGCCAGCCAGTGTCTGGCCTCGTCGTACTGCTGTTCTTCATTCAAGCGATGCGCCACCAGCCATGGCAGGTACAGGAACAGTTCGAGGAAATACAGGTAGTAGGCCCCGGAGAAATCCATGGGCTGCGCGCCGAGTCCATCGGGAATGGGCGGTTCTATCTGGTCCTTCTGGGTGCCCCAGCTCAACAGGGAGGGCATGCCGTTTTCGGCAAGTCTGATCAACTCTCTGGCAAAAACCGTATTCATGCGGATAGGCGCTCGGGATTCAGTATCCCCATCGGTCTGCTGGATACTGGAGAGGGAAAAGTCAATGAATTGAGCTGTGCCCAACGACTGCGTGTCGGAATCGTTATTGATGGCTGGTGAAACTTGTTGTGTAAAAACTGACGGCTCTCCCCACTTGAGTTTCAGTGCTTTGATAGCGCCACCTTTATAAGTCCATCCGTTGGCGTTCGAGTGATAAACCAGTACACCATAAATAAGGGGGATGGTGAGCGCGTCAACGTTCTCTGGCCATTTGTTGACTTTCCAGCCTTCCGGTCGAAGTGTCGACTGGTCGATTGAAAAACCGATGGAAAAACTGGCGTCCTTCGCCAGTTCATTAAAAATGGAGGATGAGTACAACTTTACGACTTGAGAAAGTCCATTTGGCAAATCCTCGGTCAGGACGTCCTTTGGATACATGACTACTTGTTGGTAACCGATGCGGCCTTGATAGTAATCATGGCCGCTAAACATCTGCAATGCTTCGTTGGGAAACGCTCTGTAGAGTGCAAACGGATATAGCCTCATAGATAAGAAACTTAGAACCCAAGGAGTAATCCGTTTGCCCTCTAGCGATGCCGATTCCCCCATGGCAGTGCGAGCTACTGAGAATCTGTATTTGTCGTCGGGGTCGGTAATCAAACCCTCTCTAGGGGTATTGGGGGCTGTTACGACAATTGCAAATGATCCCGACTCTACATCCAGCACATTCGTACCGTCTGCTTTTATAGTGGAGCCCGCAAGCAGTGGCAGATAAGGCAGACCGATATCCTTCTCAAAGTAAACCAGCAACAGGCTTATAATCGGAGTATTCCCCGCGACGAAGACAATCGTAGTGCGCAGAATTGCCGGAAACTCGTTTTCCTGTTTGACGATAAGTTTTATATTGGCATTTTTTCGATCGTAGATCAGTTCCTGATCTTTTCTGCTGTCCTTGATGTTCGCTTGTAAATTATCGAAGTTCCAGAGGGGCGCTGCAGGATACGTGCTCGGGACAGCAATACTTCCGAATAAAGGAGTTCCGGTAGGCAACCAATACTGCAAGTGATCAGCGTTAGTTTTGGCGAACAACCGACCAATCGCTTGAACTCTTTCCGTGCCTTCGCCGTTATCGGCAGGTTTCAAGATCTCTGGGCCATTTTCTGGCGCGGGGACATACCCTGACAGCGGGAACAGTTTCGTGACTTTGAAGTTTTTGTCGATACGCCGGGTTTCCAGAAAGTCGTATGCGTCTCTACTTCCGGTATCGTCGACTTCGTCAGCGACAAAGCCGGAGTACAAGGCAATGAACATCGACTCTGGAGATGTCGAATGGTCATACACCGCAATGGTCTGAGTCTCCCGTTGAATCGCTTCCAGTGGTTTTGCAACCAGCACAGACGTCCGGCAATAATTTTCGATATAGACCCGGGGCGTGCTCCAGCTGTCATCGTATTTCTTGTAGCTGGCGTATAACCGGAACCGTGGATACAGATTGACGATATCAGCTCTTGTTTCGTCCTTGATTGCATCCATGTCCTGAAGCTCGACCTCGGCCCAGATCACGAACAAACGGTTATTGAACCAGCAGGGGCGAATGGTGTGCTCCAGGGCTTTTTCCGAAATTGGCACATTGGCTTTTTGCCAGTCGGTCCAGGCGTTAGGCAGAGGCTTGTCATATTTGGCAGGCGTAGTGGCCAGTGTCGCTTCGGGGTTCTTCACCGGCCGTTGGCTCATATCCAGCGAGCGCCAGTAGTAAGCGTTTTCCGCCGGGGACTTACCGATGAAGTAATAGACGCTGTTGGCGAAATCGTCACCGTCGATGTAGCCGTTGCAGACCTTCAAATTGGCGACTTCTTCAAAGCGTCCCAGGTACGCCAGTACCGCCGCCTGTACGGTGTCGGGCTGAATCTGCGCCTGGTTGAGGTCGTTTTCGAACTGCTCGAAACTGGCGGTCTTGGTCAACCGTAGCGTCGGGTCCAGATAGATGTCCGGAAAGTAGTGCAGTTGCTGGATCGCGGCCCAGATCGGGTAACGGTTCAGGCCGCCGTGCCAGGTTTTGATCTGTTCAGACGTCAGGCTGTCATTGCCGTAACCGGGTTCGATGTTCAGCATTATGCTGTTGGTATGTTGCTGCACACTGGCAATGGCGCAGGCTACGGGGCTGGTCGGCACATTCTGGCTGACCAGCACGTCCAGCAACCAATATTCATAGAGGTCATTGGCCGTCTTGATTTGCGCGGCGAGTCCCAGCTCGATCAGGTAGGGATCGTTGGGTACGGCTTCGTGCAGATAGAGTGCGAGCATCGCGTCACGCAATGACTCATTCAGGGGTGCGTCAAAGGCAGTCGTCATGATCATTCCTCAACCATTGGCAAGTGTGGCTTCAGAGCCAGTGCTGGCGGCCGTGACCGCATCACCGACGGTTTTCCAGGCCTCCAGCGGGCTCTGGTCATGCAACCCGGTGGCTCGCAGCAGTGCAGCGGCGGAGAGCCCGCTGGCACGGCAGGTCGCCTGACAACGACGTACCCAATCCACCTCTGCCATCGAGCGGGCACGTTTTTCGGTAAGGGTCTCGGTCAGCGCGCTCACTTCTTTTTCGGACCACTCCAGCAGCCGGGCCAGCGCGCTGTTGGCCGATTCGCCGACGGCCTTGCGCAGGGCTTTGTTCTTCAGTTTGTCCGCAGGTGGGTTGGCAAGGCTGAAGTAGCTCAGCAGGCTGTCTTCCGATTGGCTTTGGTTGTGGAACCAATGACTGAAGCGTTCGAACAGATATAGGTCGCTCAGCGAGGGCTCGCTGCCGCCGCTGTACAGATCACCGTCGAGCATGTGCGGATTGACCACGAACAGACGCAATGCACTGTTGCTCAAGCGCAGTTGCACGGCGATCTCGGCATGGCGCGCTACGCGCTGGAAGTGTTCGATCAGCCGGGAGGTGACTTCATCTTCGAGGGCCTCGAGCAACACGCTGTAAACCGAAGAGTGCGCCCAGTGGATCACCGCGACGCAGCGCTCCGTCGGCAGCTTGGCGGTTTCCTGGAACAACCCTTCAAGCAACTGTGTTTGCCGGTCGTGCGCGGCGAGCAAGAGTTCGACGATTTTTTCTGCGCAGAGCTCTTTGACCGGTTGTGTCAGCTTGAGGTCTTTGACCAGGTCAGCAACGCCTGCCTGCAGCCAGGTGATGGGCTCGTCCATCAGCGTCAGTGGTTGATCGAGCCCGGGTAACAGGCCGTCTTTATCGAGCAGATCGTGGTTGACCAATAAGAAGGGCCAGTCGATTTCCAACGGATCGGGGATGCTATTGTCATAGCGGGGCAAGCCCAGTGCGGCAATCTGTTGCGCCGTAACACGGCTTCGCTGGGTGTCGGTCTGCAATCGGGCGAGGTGTTCGAGCAGGTCGTCGGGCAGGGGAGCGGACGCAGCCCTTCTGGCTTTCAGGTCATCCTCGCCCTGGTCTGCCGCCAGCGGTACATCGGGCCCAAGACGTTGCTGCAATTGCGCGACGGTCTGCTGGCTGTCCTTGAGCCAGTCGACGGCCCAGTCCAGTTGCATCAGCACATCGAGGATGTCCGCATCTGGCGTTGCTGGCGTTGCTGTCTGCGGACTCAACCGGCCATTCGCCAGCGCCGTTTTGTAGGCGCCGCCACCGAGCAATCCCGCCAATGTCAGCAAGTCGGCGACGGAGTAGCCGAAAAGCCGGGCAATTCGCGCCTGACGGTAAAGCGAAGAAACGGTGGGCAGGTCACGTTTCAAGGATTTCAGATAACAGTTGGTCTGTTTGGCAATCAACAGCAATGAATCTTCGGTCGGTTGTACACCGAGGCCGGCGCACAGTTGCAGCAGGGTTTTCTGCGTAGCGGCATCGGTGGCGGCCAGGTCAATGGGCGTTTGATCGAGAATCAGCGGTGTGTCGAACAGTTGCACCCGATTGAACACCTGATCGAACAACGGCACCTCGTCCTTGCCGCTGGCGTAGGGCGAGAGGTCGTGCATCAGCGCCGCGAACTCTTCGGGCTCGATGCCGTAACGCTGGTTCAGGTAGCGATAGACCCCCAGAGCGCGCAGGGTGTTTTCATTGAGTTCCATGCCCAGGTTGGTTTCGCCCTCGGCGCGGATGGCGCTGATGATCAATGTGTCCAGTTTGGCAAAGGGAATGCCGCTCCAGCGCTGCAGACGGATCATGCGTTGCAGACGGTCGAGACGCTCAAGTGAGGTCTTGGTCATACGCCAGCGCTTGTTATCGCCCAGCGTGTCTCGCTCCAGCCCCATGGCATTGTCGAACTGGTCACGAATGATCGATTCGGGAGTGGGTGCCAGTTCGCTGTCGTAAAGATCCGCCCCGGTGCCAGTGCCGTTGATGTAGCAGGCGCCATAGTGGTTCGCGTGGGGAAAGGCCAATACCTTACCGGTAATGCCCGGGATCGTTACGCCGGTGTGTTGCGCATTGCTGCTCGGGCAGTTGGCTGACAAACGCACCGCATATTGGCGTCGGCACAGCAGTCTTTCCACTTGCTCGGCGTGCAGGCCGGTGTGCGCCATGAAGTCGGTGAGCAGGGTCAACTGCCACAGCGGCGAGCTTTGCGTGACTTCGACCCCATAGGCTTTTTTGAAGAATTCCCGCTCCGGGTCACTCAGGTTGTATTCCTCATCAAGGGTGAGGGTGAAGCGTTGGCGGGCCAGGTTCACCGGTTCAGCAACGGTGCCGGTGGCAGTCAGCAGATCGAATCTGGCCGTGTATCCATCCTCAGCGGGTTGGGGTAACGCCGGATCGACCGTGAGGTAGGTGGTCAGTGTGTTGACTGAGGGCGCGTGCAGGCAGTTGAGTAACCAGCCTTTTTCTGAAGTAAAAGTTATGGATCTGAACCCGACAATACCGTTCTCGGTTTGATCCGCTTTGCGAAAGGTGACGTTTGTCACGTTTGTTTCTCCGTCTCCCGACGCAAGGGTGGGGACATCCGCCGCCGGGGTAACCGTGCCGATGTCTTCTTGGGCCAAGGGGAGCAGATAACAGGTCCCCAAGGGTGCATGAGGGCGCAAATGAGTTGTGCCGGCGCTCTTCCATCCCCTGAGCAGGTCATGGCGTGTCAGATAGAAATTGCTGAACACCGAGGCTTCGATCAGCAATGCCTGCTGCTGTGGGCTCAACCCGGACAATAGCCGTTGCGCCTGCTGCACCGGCACGGTCACTCGGCCATATTGGTTGGTTGCTTGCTGCTGGATCGGCAAGACCCGACTGGCCCGGTAATTCAACTCCCCCAGTCGCGGCTTTTTTTCGGCCAGCGCCAATTGGCATTGATGGTGATAGAAGTTGTAGGGCAGTTCGAAGGGGTAACGCCGCTCGGCCAGCACCTGATGAGTGGACTTGGTTTCGTCGGCCTCATTGCCATCCAGGTAAGTGCGCAGGTTGCGGCCCAGCACTTCATTGACGATTTCCAGCATCGGCCTTGGGGTAAAGGTGTTTTCGTGGGTGATCAACAGGTCTTTCAGGTCGGGGCGGCGTCTGTCCAGCAAGATGCGTTTGGGGTCATTGCTGGTTCCCTCCAGCTGCTCGTTAAACACCTTCTGTGCAATCAGAAAAGCCACCGGCCCATCTAGAGCGGCCATGGCGCCGACCTTGCAGAACTCGTCCCAGTTCTCATTGAACAGATTGGAAAATGTCGGCCCCAGCGGCGCCAGCGCACGAATTCCCGTGCGCTGGGCAAGTTGCTGGAATGTTCCGGACGAAGTCTTGTGCTCACGATACAAGCGCGCAATCAGCACCGCGTACGCCATGGCATTGTCATAAGCCAGCCCGGCATTGGCGTCAGAGAGTGTGGCGAGTTGGCGAATGAACGCCGGCCTGGACAAACGAACGATATCGAAAACCGAGGTGAAGCCCATTTTCTGCATGGCCTTCGCAAAATCGACTCGTCCCTTTTTCAACAAACCTTCAGTTTTGACGAGCGCATTCATCAGCGAGTTGTTGTCATCGGCCATGACGGTGGTTCTCCTACCAGAAGGGTGGCATTGGGGGGATGCAATGCCCGGCAGGATCACGCTAACGGTAAATCGAGGCGCCGTAACCTGTCAGACCTGACAGGTGAGGACCATTTCCTTATACCTAATAAATTTAAAAAAACACTTTTTTATTCATTATTCTGCAAATCAATCGATCCCTTTAAAGCCCTTTAGTGCCAGCCCTAAGGGCAATGCGCAAAGACATTGTCGACCGTTCATCTGTACTGTCAGTTCTTACAGGTGGTTTTTTTCAGGTCATCCGTGAAAGTGGTGCGACATAAACACTTCACCGGGTGCAGGAGATCAAACCATGGCTAATGATGATGGAGTTGTCGGAGACGATAGTGAAGGTGATGGTGAACGTGACAATGTCTTGTGGATCGCGCCCATCATCACCAAGCCCTTAGCGGGAACAACTGTTTCTCAGGGTTTCGACATTGATGCAATCGTCACCGTGCCCCCGGGCAGCAAATGGAATATCGACATTTATATCAACAGCACCAAATTGAAGAGGTACTCAGGAACGCCTACAGCCGCTACGCTAATCTTCCAGACGGTAGAGCCTGGTTTGATTCCGCCCGGCGCACGCTTCTATTTCAAAGTTGAATATAAAAAGTTCCTTGGCTGGAGTGACTGGGCGTGGTCAGGGGACCTGACAATGGCCGGTTCGTCTAAGCCTCCACCGCCGTCCGTTTCCAACCCGGCGATAGTATGGATCCCTCGACCAACACTCAGCGGAAGAGGGGTGGCTGGTGCCTCGGTCCAACTGTTTGAGGGCGGTGTTGGCACTATAATTTTTGCGACCACGCAAGTCCTCAGCGATGGAACATGGTCGGTTCAACTGAAAGAACCTTTGTGGATGGCCAATCCTTTCAATATGACGGCCCGGCAAACGTTGAACGGTGAAACATCCGACTGGGCAGTCAACGTGCAATTTATCGTGCTGTTCAAGCCGGTCATATCCACCGTATCTGTTGATGCTGGCGGCAAACCTACGATCAGTGGGTACGGGGGGCTTCGCAATGCCAGGATTGAAATCTGGCTTTCAGGGGGGGCCGGAGGAGCCCAGTTGGTCGGGACTGTTAGGCAGGATGGCTCGTGGTCGATGACCGCTACCTCAGCGTGGGCACCCAATTCGTACCTAATCACTGCCCGACAGGTCGCAGGGGGGCACGAGTCGGATTGGGCAGTCGGTAAAACGTTCGAGGTAAAACCACTCGTACCAGCGATTACCGAACCTGCGCCAAAAACCAGTCATCTGGCCAATGTCCTGGTGAAAGGAACCCGCATGGCGGGGTCGACAGTTGTGGTGCAAGACACTGGCAGCAGGCCAATCGTGGGCACTTTGAGCTACAGCGGGAACACATGGTCCTTCGCTTACCCCTGGTTGCCCGGCGCAAAACACGTCAAAGCGGTGCAGACAGTAAATGGACAGACGTCCGCTGCTACTGGTGTGCTCGAGTTCACCATCAAACCACCCAAACCGGTGATTCAATCGCCCCCTGTTCCAGCGGCTGCGAAAGAGCTGCTGACCATCACCGGCGTAGTGTCCGGTGCGCATCTGGAAATGTTCACTGAGGCGGGTGTCCGGATTGACGGGAGTTTCAAAACCGAAGGGGCAACCAGCACGTTCACACATCCAGGCAGCTGGTTGTTGGGCACCACCAGGGTCAAAGTCACACAGACGGTGAACAATGTCCGCTCCGATGACAGCGCGCTTGTGGCTGTATCAGTGAAACCACCGGCGCCGCGGATTACGCTCCCCAAGGAGAACGAACGCTATAACACACTTGCGGTACAGGGCACCTGTGAGGCCGGAGCGACGGTCAATGTCTGGAGTGGTGGTACTCACCTCGGACCAACTGAGGTAGTGGGTACGAACTGGACGAACCGCTTCGATTGGCAACCGGGTCCCAAGGATGTTCACGCAATCCAGACGGTCAGAGAGATGCAATCTGATCCCAGTGTGGTTATCAACTTCATAGTAAAACCGCCGTCGCCGACGATCGTTCAGCCACCCGATCCGACTGCAGCAAACCAGGTGCTGACCATTACGGATGTCTGGGCCAATGCCAGCCTTTTGCAAATGTATTCGGAGGCAGGTGCAACGATTGCCGGTGATTTCAGCGCCACTGGAACCACCCGGACGTTCACTGCGAAAGCGGATTGGGCACCGGGTGTCACCAAGGTTCAGGCCAGGCAGGTTGTAAACAATGTGGGGTCCGATCTCAGCGAGCTGGTGACGCTTGCAGTGAAACCTCAGGCTCCGCAAATTTCGCTCCCCAAGGAGGGCGAAAGCTATGTCGCCCTGCAAGTACAAGGCACCTGTGAGCCTGGCGCGACGGTGACGGTCTGGAGTGGCGGTACTGATCTTGGCCCTGTGCAGGTGACCGGCACGAGCTGGACCAATGACTTCACCTGGCAACCGGGTCCCAAAGTTCTTCAGGCCAGACAGGCAGTAGCCGGGCAGGATTCTCCTGATACCGGGGTGATCAACTTCAAAATCAAGCCATCGCAGCCGACGATCAGCCCACCCCCTGACCCGGCGGCAGCGGACGAGGCTTTGATCATTACCGGCGTTTGGGAGGGGGCCGTCAACCTGGCCATGTTTACCGAGGCCAACCTTCCGGTGGCTGGCGACTTCAGCGCCGACGGAACAACGCGCACCTTTACACCCTTGGATGATTGGGCGCCGGGCATCAACACGGTCAAGGTTGTGCAGACCGTCAACACGGTGAACTCCGATCCAAGTGATGAATGTACGTTCTCCGTGGAGGTGGGGGAAAAACCTGAAGCCCCGCAATTTCTACTACCGATGCCGGGCGCCAGAACCTCGACACGGCCGACCGTCAGGGTCAGAGGTCTGGCCGGTGCACAGCAGACCGTGCGGCTTGAGGAGGGGGCTACGTTGCATGAGCACAACGCGGACGTCGACGGCATTCTGGAGTTTACGGTCGAGACGCCGTTGACTCCCGGAACGAACGTCCTCCAGGTCAGACAAAAGGCTGGTGGACCCGTGTCCGAATGGAGTGGACCTCATCGCTTCACGGTGAAAGAGCTGCCGCAAAAACCCATCATTGAAGCGCCGGCAGAGGGCAGTAATGCATCGCGCACCCCCACGATCAGAGGCACAGGTGAAACCCGAGGGGAGATAATGCTGCGTCATGCCGATTCCGAGAAGCTGATTGACACCATTACCGGTGTAAAGCCCTGGCGCTGGACTGCCAGGGAGCCTTGGCCCATCGGCGAATACTCCGTTGAGGTACAGCAGACAGATGAGGGGGACAGTTCTGGATGGTCAGACGCCCGCACCTTCAAGGTGGTCGAGTCCCTGTACGGAATCGGCGACTCTACCCCGGTACTCGCCAATCCGGTGGTCGGCTCCGGGCAAAGTGTGAAGTTGCGGGTTCAGGTCTTGTCCGGTAACAGTGGCGAGGCGGCCGAAGGGGTAGCCGTGCAATGGCGCCTCAAAGGCCAGAAGGACATCCTGGATACCACTGTGACCGACAGCGATGGTTGGGCTTATTACGCCTACACACCTGAAACTGTGGGCAAAAGTGAAGTTGTGGCGGATATCACCAACGATAACGACGGCGTTGTCATGACCCAGCTCTACGAGGTTAACGCCCGAATGCACGATGACTGGGCGCAGCAAGCCCAGCTAACTCTGGGCGGTCAGAACGTTGAGTTGGACTTGCACGATCTCGTGCTGGCGGCGGGAAAAACCCTCTTACTGACTCTCACATTCAAAGACGGTAATCACTTGTGGGGTACTTACGTCACCTTGCAAGACATGTGGGGCACTGCGGAGGGGCTGACCGTAGTCCCGCCACTGGGAACGCCGCAGAAAGTGGAAGCACACGAGCTGTCTTGGTTCATTTCTTCGGCGGAGGGTCAAAGCGGTATTTTCGGTTTACGGCTGACCAGTCCGGTGCTGTCCGACTGGCAATTACCGGGGCGGGTGATAACGGAAGATTTTGTTCATACCCTGGATGTCGAGCTCGATACATTCCCGCAGGTTTTCGGAGGTGAAGCGGTCTATCCCTGCCTGGGTGCGAGGCATACCCTAACTGTGCGACCCAAACCCGATAGCCCAATAATTGGCCTGCCCGTATTGCCGGAGTTTACCCCGGAAGCAGTAGACCTCGGGGTCACCCTGCGTCCGCTGGTCCAAATCATGAAGGAGAGCGGAGTGAGCTGGTCGCTGGATTGCTTCACCAGCAGCAAAAGTGGCAATTTCGCAATGCGCTTGGCATTGCTGGGGTGGTTCCTCAAGTCTGGCGAAATGCCAATGTCTCTTGGGCACAACAAGGTCGAGATCACTGAAAGGGACGGCCCCAGTCAGATTGATGGGCGTTGGAGATATGGCATTCGTGTGACGTCCGCATTCTCGGGACAGCCTGCGGGGGATGTTGCGGTGACTGTCAGTGTTTCCGGTTCGGAAGATGTGCAGCGCAATACTCAGTCAGATGGTTGGATCTATGTCTACTATGACGATGGCCAGGTTGTAGGTTTCACCATTCATAATGGCTATGACGGAACGACTGTCACTGGCTGACAGCAAGGCAAACTGCAGGAGCGAACCTGCTCGCGATAGCGCAATGTCAGATGTTGGATGTGCCGACGCCTTCGCGAGCAGGCTCGCTCCCACATTAATCCGGGTGTAACTCAGGTTGCTGAGCAGCGCCGAAACCTGTGGGAGCGGGCTTCCCAAACACCGGTGATGTCGAATCCCGCAAAAACAAAAACGGCACCCGAAGGTGCCGTTTTCATGTATAGCCAGCCAAGCAATCAGCCCGCCAGACCCGCCTGCTGAACCAGAGTCAGCAATGGCTGCGGGTACACACCCAGGAAGAACGCGACCAAGGCGATGGCCAGCAGCATCACGCCGCCTGCCTTCTGCTCCCAGTGCAGTTGGGCGTCGTGGCGACGCAGGTTTGGCTCGATCAGGTACAGGGTGACCATCACGCGCAGGTAGTAGAAGACGCCGATGGCGCTGCCCAGCACCAGCGAACCGACCAGCCACCATTGATGCGATTCAACACCGGTAGCGATGATGTAGAACTTGCCGATGAAGCCAGCGGTCAGTGGGATACCGGCCAGCGACAGCATCATCACGGTCAGCACGGCGGTCAGGTACGGACGGCGCCAGAACAGGCCGCGGTATTCGTACAGGGCGTCCGCGTCACGGCCGTTGTACGGCGAGGACATCAGGGTGATCACGCCGAACGCGCCGAGACTGGTGATCACATAAGTCACCAGGTACACGCCGATGGCTTCCACCGCCAGACCCTTGCTCGCTACCAGCGCGATCAGCAGGTAGCCGAAGTGCGCGATGGACGAGTAACCGAGCAGACGCTTGAGGTTGCTCTGGGTCAGGGCCAGCAGGTTACCGAACAGGATCGAGGCGATCGCGATGACGGTCAGCACGTCGCTCAGCACGCCACTGCTGGCAGCAGGGGAGATCTGGAACAGACGCACCATCACCGCAAACACCGCAACCTTCGAGGCGGTCGCGAGGAACGCCGCCACCGGTGCCGGAGCACCTTCGTAAACGTCCGGCGTCCACAGGTGGAACGGTACCAGCGACAGCTTGAACGCCAGACCGATCAGCATCATGCCCAGGCCCAGTTGTGCCAGCGAGCTAGGCAGGCCAGTCGCGGCCAGCGCCTGACCGATACCGACGAAGCTCAGCGAACCCGAGTCGGCGTACAGCAGCGCCATACCAAACAACAGGAACGCGGAACCGGCGGCCGACAGCACCATGTATTTGATGCCGGCTTCCAGCGAACGCTTGTTGAAGAAGGCGTAAGCCACCAGACCGTAAACCGGTACCGAGAGCAGTTCCAGACCGATGAACAAACCGGCCAGGTGCTGCGCGCTGACCAGAACCAGACCACCGGCGGCGGCCATCAGGATCAGCAGGTACAGTTCTTCACGGTTGCCCGGGTAGCCCGAACCGCCATCACCCAAGTAGGCGTGGGCGAGGGTGACGCAGGCGAGGGTGGCGACCAGGATCAGCGCCATGTACAGGCAAGCGAAGGTGTCGATCTGCAGCAATGGGGTCACGGCCAGAGGCGCGACTTTCAGGGCTGGGAGGATCGACAGCAGGGCCAGGTTCAGACCGGCGACCGAGATCAGGAAGGTCTGCGAGTGGTTGCGGCGCCAGGCGATTGCCAGCATCACCACGATAATGGTGAGGCTGGTGATCAACAGTGGCGCAAGCGCAATAAAGTGTTGAATCGTGAATTCCATAGCGCTCTTACCGGGCCGAAGCGAGTTGAGTGAAGGCGGTGCCGAGCCACTGCTGCACGCCATGCATCGTGGCGGCAGACGTGTCGAGGAACGGTTGCGGGTAGACGCCGAGGTAAACCAGCAGCACCGCAAGGCCCAGCACCATGATCAGTTCGCGAGCGTCCATGCCGTGCAGGATCGAATCCGATTTCGACGGACCGAAGTAGGCACGGTGGATCATGATCAGCGAGTAGACCGAACCGAACACCAGACCGGAGGTGGCAATCGCAGTGATCCACGGCCAGCTGGCGAAGGAGCCGATCAGGATCAGGAACTCACCAACAAAGTTACCGGTACCCGGCAGACCCAAGGACGCGGCTGCAAAGAACAGGCTGATCGCCGGCAGGTATGCGATACGCGACCACAGACCGCCCATCTCACGCATGTCACGAGTGTGCAGACGCTCGTACAACTGACCGCTGAGGATAAACAGTGCCGCCGCCGACACACCGTGCGCCAGCATCTGGATCACTGCACCTTGCAGGGCCAGTTGGCTGCCGGAGTAGATGCCGATCAACACGAAACCCATGTGGGAAACGGACGAGAAGGCGATCAGACGCTTGATGTCGGTTTGTGCGAAAGCGAGGAACGCACCGTAGAAGATCCCGATCAGACCGAGGGTCATGGCGATCGGCGCGAACTCGGCCGAAGCATTCGGGAACAGCGGCAGGGCGAAACGCAGCAGACCGTAAGCAGCGGTTTTCAGCAAGATACCGGCGAGGTCGACGGAACCGGCAGTCGGCGCCTGGGCGTGGGCATCAGGCAACCACGAGTGGAACGGTACGACCGGCAGCTTGACCGCGAAGGCGATGAAGAAGCCGAGCATCAGGATGTACTCGGTGGTCATCGACATCTTGGTTTTCAACAGGTCGGCGTAGTTGAAAGTAATCACGCCAGTGTTGTTGAAGTTGACCAGCACCAGACCGAGGATCGCCACCAGCATGATCAGGCCGGACGCCTGAGTGAAGATGAAGAACTTGGTCGCTGCGTAGATCCGGGTTTTCTTGCCGTCCGAAGAACTGTGACCCCAGAGCGCGATGAGGAAGTACATCGGCACCAGCATCATTTCCCAGAAGAAGAAGAACATGAACAGGTCGAGGGCGAGGAACACGCCGACGACGCCGCCGAGGATCCACATCAGGTTCAGGTGGAAGAAGCCAACGTGACGTTGAATCTCTTTCCACGAGCAGAGTACCGAGAGGATGCCCAGCAGACCGGTCAGCAGGATCATCAACAGCGACAGGCCGTCGAGGGCCAGGTGCACGTTGATGCCGAAGCGCTGGATCCAGACATGCTTGAACTCAAGCGCCCAGGTCGGATCGGCGCCAGGCGCCGGCGCAAATGAATAGTCACCGTGGGCCCACAGCCAGAGGCCGAGGGCGAGTTCCAGGGTCATGGTCAACAGCGCAATCCAGCGCGGGAGGGTAGCGCCGAAGCGCTCACCCATCCAGCACAGCAGGCCGCCGATGAAGGGGATCAGGATTAGCCAAGGCAGAATCATGACGGGCTCGTTTCCTTTCGCAAATTCGCAAGGTTCATATCAGACCGCTACCAGCACGATGGCGCCGATTACCAGCACGGCACCAGCAGCCATCGAAGCAGCGTACCAACGCAGTTGACCGGTCTCGGTGCGGCTCAGGGCAGTGTGACCACCCTTGGCCATACGCGGGATCAGACCGATGGTCTGGTCGAGCGGGTCTTTGCGCAGTACGTGGCTGATCGCCAGGTAAGGCTTGACGAACAGTTTGTCGTAGATCCAGTCGAAGCCCCAGGCAGCGAACCACCAGGCCGAAAGGAAACGGCCGATGCCGCTGTTGGCGATCGCCGTGACGAAGCGACGCTTGCCGAGGAACAGCAGCGCTGCCAGCAGGATACCGGCCAGGGCGATGGCGCCCGAAGCGATTTCCAGACTGTGCTTGGCTTCGCCACCGGCATGGCCAACGCTTTCTGGCAGCACGCCGTGCAGCGGTGGCACGATCATGGCGCCG
Source organism: Pseudomonas crudilactis (assembly GCF_013433315.1). Lineage (GTDB taxonomy): Bacteria > Pseudomonadota > Gammaproteobacteria > Pseudomonadales > Pseudomonadaceae > Aquipseudomonas > Aquipseudomonas crudilactis. The sequence goes on from NZ_WXVV01000011.1 coordinate 165,406, forward strand.
ACGAAAGTCGACAGTACGATCAGCACCGACAGTGGCAGCCAGTGCGAGATGCCGTGACCGGCGTGGGCTTCGGTCTTGGCTTCACCGTGGAACGTGATGAAGATCAGGCGGAAGGTGTACAGCGACGTCATGAACGCGCCGACCAGACCTGCGTAAAGCAGACCGTGGTTGCCGCTGGCGAACGCTTCCCAGAGGATTTCGTCCTTGGAGTAGAAGCCGGCGGTGACCAGTGGCAGGGCAGCCAGTGCGGCACCACCAACGATGAAGCTGGCGTAGGCCAGTGGCAGTTTTTTCCACAGACCGCCCATCTTGAAGATGTTCTGCTCGTGGTGGCAGGCAACGATCACCGCACCGGAAGCAAGGAACAGCAGGGCCTTGAAGAAGGCGTGGGTCATCAGGTGGAAGATCGCGCCATCCCAGGCGCCAACGCCCAGCGCCAGGAACATGTAGCCGATCTGGCTCATGGTCGAGTAGGCGAGGATACGTTTGATGTCGGTTTGAACCAGTGCGGCGAAACCTGCCAGTACCAGAGTCACACCACCGACGATACCGACCAGGTGGAGGATTTCCGGCGCCAGGGTGAACAGACCGTGGGTACGAGCGATCAGGTAAACACCGGCGGTCACCATGGTGGCGGCGTGGATCAGTGCCGAAACCGGAGTGGGGCCGGCCATCGCGTCCGCCAGCCAGGTTTGCAGCGGCAGTTGCGCCGATTTACCGACCGCACCACCCAGCAGCATCAGGGTTGCCAGGGTGATCCAGAAGTCGCCGACCTGGAATTTCTGCGGTGCCAGCACCAGCAGTTCCTGGATGTTCAACGTGCCCACTTGCTGGAACAGGATGAACAGGCCGATGGCCATGAACACGTCGCCGATCCGGGTCACGATGAACGCCTTGAGTGCGGCGTTACCGTTGTTGCGGTTGCTGTAGTAGAAACCGATCAACAGGTACGAGCACAGGCCCACGCCTTCCCAGCCGAAGTACAGGAACAACAGGTTATCGCCGAGCACCAGGAACAGCATGCTGGCGATAAACAGGTTGGTGTACGAGAAGAAGCGCGAGTAACCCGCTTCACCGCGCATGTACCAAGAGGCGAACAGGTGGATCAGGAAGCCGACGCCAACGACCACGCCAAGCATGGTGATCGACAGGCCGTCGACGTAGAGGGCGAAGTCAGGCTTGAAGCCTTCGACCGCCATCCACTTCCACAGCACCAGCGTGTAGTGACCGCCTTCGGGTGGTGCGACGTTGAATTGCCAGATGACGTAGGCGGCGACAATCGCCGACAAGCCAATGGAACCCACGCCGATCAGCGCCGAGAGGTTTTCCGACCAGCGTCCACGGGAGAACGACAGCAGCAGGAAACCGATCAGAGGGAATACGAAAGTCAGAAAGATCAGGTTCATCCGCGCATCTCACTGGCAGCGTCGATATCGAGCGTGTGGAAGCGGCGATACAGTTGCAGCAGGATCGCCAGACCAATACTGGCCTCGGCGGCTGCAAGGCTGATCACCAGAATGAACATGATCTGTCCATCCGGCTGGCCCCAACGGGCGCCTGCAACAATGAACGCCAGTGCAGAGGCGTTCATCATTACTTCCAGACTCATCAACACGAACAAAATGTTGCGGCGGACCATCAGGCCGACCAGACCAAGGCAGAACAGGATGCCGGCAACGGCCAATCCATGTTCGAGAGGGATAGCAGGCATGTCTTACTCCTTCGCCTCGTTACGGCCCAAATGGAACGCCGTGACGGCTGCAGCAAGCAGCAGCATCGAGGCGAGTTCGACCACCAGCAGGTACGGGCCGAACAGGCTGATGCCCACGGCTTTCGCGTCTACGGTGGTGTGGCCGATGGCCTGACCGCTCTGGTGAGCGAACAGCACATACAGCAGTTCGGCCAGCAGCAGCGCGGCGAGAATCACCGGCCCTGCCCAGATGCCGGGCTTGAGCCAGACGCGTTCTTGCTGAACCGAGGCCGGGCCCAGGTTCAGCATCATCACCACGAACACGAACAGCACCATGATGGCGCCGGCGTAGGCGATCACTTCCAGCACGCCGGCGAACGGCGCGCCGAGTGCGAAGAAGGTCATGGCCACGGCGATCAACGAGATGATCAGGTAGAGCAGGGCGTGCACAGGGTTGGTGTTGGTGACTACGCGAAGCGTGGACACAACAGCGATACCCGATGCGAAATAGAAAGCGAATTCCATCGTTCTTCCTTAAGGCAGCAAGCTCTTCACGTTGATCGGTTCGGCTTCGTTCTGCGCGGAGCCTTTCGGCTTGCCAGCGATTGCCATACCTGCAACACGATAGAAGTTGTAATCAGGGTTTTTGCCGGGGCCGGAGATCAACAGATCTTCTTTCTCGTACACCAGGTCCTGACGTTTGAACTCGGCCATCTCGAAATCCGGTGTCAACTGGATTGCGGTGGTCGGACAGGCTTCCTCGCAGAGACCGCAGAAAATGCAGCGCGAGAAGTTGATACGGAAGAAGTCCGGGTACCAGCGACCGTCTTCGGTTTCCGCTTTCTGCAGCGAGATGCAACCCACCGGGCAAGCCACGGCGCACAGGTTGCAGGCAACGCAACGCTCTTCGCCATCGGGGTCACGGGTCAGGACGATGCGACCACGGTAGCGTGGTGGCAGGTAGACCGCTTCTTCCGGGTATTGCAGGGTGTCGCGCTTGCGAAAGCCATGGCCGAAGACCATGACCAGGCTGCGCAACTGGGTACCAGTACCCTTAACGATGTCGCCAATATATTTGAACATGGGTCAAATCCTCACTGAACCGCGACTGCAGGCGTGTTCCACAACACGACTGCAGCGGTCACCAGCAAATTGATCAGGGTCAGTGGCAGGCAGAATTTCCAGCTGAAATCCATCACCTGGTCATAACGCGGACGCGGAATGGAAGCGCGCAGCAGGATGAACAGCATGATGAAGAACGCGGTCTTCAGTGCGAACCAGACGAACGCCAGTTGCGGCAGGATGCCGAACGGACCGTGCCAGCCACCGAAGAACAGGGTGACCAGCAGCGCCGAGATCAGGATGATGCCGATGTATTCACCGACGAAGAACATGCCCCATTTCATACCGGCGTATTCAATGTGGTAACCGTCGGCCAGTTCCTGTTCCGCTTCCGGCTGGTCGAACGGGTGACGGTGAGTCACGGCGACGCCAGCGATGAAGAAAGTACAGAAGCCGAAGAACTGCGGAATGATGAACCACAGGTTCTGCGCCTGGTACTCGACGATGTCGCGCATGTTGAACGAGCCGACCTGGACCACGATGCCCATCAGGGCCAGGCCCATGAACACTTCGTAGGACACGGTCTGCGCCGACGCACGCAAGCTGCCGAGCAGGGCGAACTTGTTGTTACTCGACCAGCCGGCGAACAACACCGCGTAGACCGACAGACCGGCCATGGCGAAGAAGAACAGCAAGCCGATGTTCAGATCCGCGACGCCCCAGGTCGGGGTGATCGGGATGATCGCAAACGCGATCAGCAGGGCGGACATGGCCACCACCGGTGCCAAAGTGAAGATCACCTTGTCGGCAAACGGCGGGGTCCAGTCTTCCTTGAAGAACATCTTCAGCATGTCGGCGGCGATCTGGAACATACCAAACGGGCCAACGCGGTTCGGACCGTAACGGTCCTGCCACCAGCCCAGCAGGCGACGTTCGACAAAGCTGAGCAACGCGCCTGCCACCACAACGGCCAGCAGAATCACGATGGCTTTGACGACCGAGAGGATCACATCGATCACTTCAGGGGTGAACCAGGTCATTGCGCTGCCTCCTGCAGACCGTCGACGGATACGCCGGCGAATGCCGGTGGAATGCCGGCGATGCCCGCAGGCAATGCCACCAGACCGGCGCCCAGTTCTTCATTGATGCGCAGCGGCAGACGCAGGGTCTGACCGGCCACGTTCAGGCTCAGCAGGGCACCGTCGTTGACGCCCAAACGATCCGCTTCCGACTTGGCCAGAGCCACGTATGGAGCCGGAATGCGCTCTTGAACCGGTGCGGCTTTCGAAGAGTTCTCTTCGCTGCCGAACAGGTGGAAGAACGGCACGGCTTGCCAGGTGCCCGGCGCCGGGTTGAATGCGCGCGGCGCTGCAGCGAACCAGTTGAGCGAATCACCGGTGCTTTCGATCAGGCGGGTGCCCGGGTCGCCAGCGCGGATGTGACCACCGACTTCGTCTTGGAACTTGTTCCACGCTTGTGGCGAGTTCCAGCCCGGCGACCATGCAAATGGCACCTGCTGACGCGGTTCGGCAGAGCCCGAGTAACCTTCCATGGAGAAGGCGAACGCGGTGTCTTTGTCTTGCGGGGTGCGTGGTTCGTGAACGCTGATGTCGGCGCGCATCGCGGTGCGACCGGAATAACGCAGCGGCTCACGCGCCAGTTTCAGACCCTTGATGCGGAACGCCGCCGACGGTGCAGCGTCGACGATACGCGCCAGTTGCTCGGTGCTTGAAGCAACGGCAGCGGTGACGTGGTCGAGTTGCGTCCAGTCGATCGGCTGGTTCAGCAGGGTCGCGCGCAGGGCGTGCAGCCAGCGCCAGCCTTCGTGAACCAGGATGCTCGCATCCATGTATTGCGGGTCGAAAACCTGGAAGAAGCGCTGGGCGCGACCTTCCTGGCTGACCAGCGTACCGTCGCCTTCAGCGAAGCTTGCGGCTGGCAGCACCAGGTGCGCGCGGTCGCTGGTAGCCGTCTTCTGATGGTCAGCAACGATCACCACTTGCGCAGCGTTCAGTGCCGCATCGACTTTTTCTTTGGCGGTGCGGGTGTACAGATCGTTTTCCAGCACGACGATCGCGTCAGCCTTACCGTCAATGACGGCTTGCAGCGCAGCATCCACCGATTCGCCACCGAGCATGGCCAGGCCGAGGCTATTGGCTTCCGGCACGATCAGGCTGATCGAACCGTTCTTCTCGCGCAGCTTCAGGGCTTTGGCGATGTTCGCAGCGGCTTCGATCAGGGCTTTGGAGCCCAGCGAAGTACCGGCGATGATCAGCGGACGTTTTGCAGCGAGCAGGGCGTCGGCAATGCGCTTGGCCAGTTGCAGTGCTTCGGCGTCCAGACCTTCAACGGCCGGGGCGCTGGCATCCAGCGCGTGAGCAACGGCGAAACCGATGCGTGCCAGATCGTCCGGAGCGGCGTGTACGCATTCTTCGGCGATGTCGTCGAGCTTGGTTTCCGCCAGGCTGGCGATGAACAGCGGGTTCAGCGCGTGCTGACCGATGTTCTTCACCGCAGCGTCGAGCCAAGGCTGAACGCGCATGGCTTCGGCCATGTCTTCAGCTTTGCCTTTGACCGATTGACGCAGCGACAGCGCCACACGGGCGGCGGTCTGGGTCAGGTCTTCACCGAGCACGAAAATGGCGTCGTGGTCTTCGATGTCGCGCATGTTCGGCACAGGCAGCGGGCTGTTTTTCAGCACTTGCAGGACCAGACGGATGCGCTCCAGTTCGGAGGCTTCGATGCCCGAGTAGAAGTGCTCGGCGCCAACCAGTTCGCGCAACGCATAGTTGCTTTCGAGGCTGGCGCGCGGCGAACCGATACCGACGATGTTGCGACCGCGCAGCAAGTCAGCGGCTTTATCCAGCGCAGCGTCGAGGCCCAGCTTGGTGCCGTCGGCCAGCAGCGGCTGACGTGGACGGTCGGTGCGGTTGACATAGCCATAACCGAAACGGCCACGGTCGCACAGGAAGTACTGGTTCACCGAACCGTTGAAACGGTTTTCGATGCGACGCAGTTCGCCGTAACGCTCGCCCGGAGAGATGTTGCAACCGCTCGAGCAGCCATGGCAGATGCTCGGCGCGAACTGCATGTCCCACTTACGGTTGTAGCGTTCGGAGTGAGTCTTGTCGGTGAACACACCGGTCGGGCAGACCTCGGTGAGGTTGCCGGAGAACTCGCTTTCGAGGGTGCCGTCTTCAACGCGACCGAAGTACACGTTGTCGTGGGCGCCGAATACACCGAGGTCGGTGCCGCCAGCGTAATCCTTGTAGAAACGCACGCAGCGGTAGCAAGCGATGCAGCGGTTCATTTCGTGGGAAATGAACGGGCCCAGTTGCTGGTTCTGGTGGGTGCGTTTGGTGAAGCGATAACGGCGCTCGTTGTGGCCGGTCATCACCGTCATGTCTTGCAGGTGGCAGTGACCGCCTTCTTCGCACACAGGGCAGTCGTGCGGGTGGTTGGTCATCAGCCATTCGACAACACTGGCGCGGAACGCCTTGGATTCTTCATCTTCGATGGAGATCCAGGTGTTGTCGGTGGCCGGGGTCATGCAGGACATGACGATGCGACCACGGGTGTCGTTCTCGTCGGTGTACTGCTTGACCGCGCACTGGCGGCAGGCCCCGACGCTACCAAGCGCGGGGTGCCAGCAGAAATATGGAATGTCGAGGCCCAGCGACAGACATGCCTGTAACAGGTTGTCTGCCCCGTCGACTTCGAGCGCTTTGCCGTCTACGTGGATAGTGGCCATGGTTCAAAGGTCTTCGTTGGCCCGGTGTCAGCGGGCGTGGCTAATGGAATCTTGTTATCCGTCCGAATCCAGTCAGCCCCGAAAGGCGTCATCGGACGAAAGGCGAAGGGCACGGACCCTTCGCCTTTTTAAGCGTTTACGCGCCGATTACGATCGGCCTTGCCAGAGGCGGGACGGCGGCGCTGACTGGCGCGATACCGGCTTCGAACTCTGGACGGAAGTATTTGATGGCACTGCCCAACGGTTCCACGGCACCCGGTGCGTGAGCACAGAAGGTCTTGCCCGGGCCGAGGAAGTTGACCAGACCCAGCAGGGTCTCGATGTCGCCTGGCTGACCGCGGCCTTGTTCGATGGCCATCAAGAGCTTGACGCTCCATGGCAAACCATCGCGGCACGGGGTGCAGAAACCGCACGACTCGCGAGCGAAGAACTGCTCCATGTTGCGCAGCAAGGAGACCATGTTGACGCTGTCGTCCACCGCCATGGCCAGGCCGGTACCCATACGGGTGCCCACTTTGGCGATGCCGCCGGCGTACATTTGCGCGTCAAGGTGTTCAGGCAGGAGGAAACCGGTACCGGCGCCACCTGGCTGCCAGGCCTTGAGCTTGAAGCCGTCGCGCATGCCGCCGGCGTAGTCTTCGAACAACTCGCGACCGGTGACGCCGAATGGCAGTTCCCACAGGCCCGGGTTCTTGACCTTGCCGGAGAAGCCCATGAGCTTGGTGCCCATGTCTTCGCTGCCTTCGCGGGCCAACGATTTGTACCAGTCAACGCCGTCGGCAATGATCGCCGGCACGTTGCACAGGGTTTCGACGTTGTTCACGCAAGTCGGCTTGCCCCACACGCCAACAGCGGCAGGGAAGGGCGGTTTGGAGCGCGGGTTGGCGCGGCGACCTTCGAGGGAGTTGATCAGTGCAGTTTCTTCACCGCAGATGTAACGCCCGGCGCCGGTGTGGACGAACAACTCGAAATCGAAGCCGCTGCCGAGAATGTTTTTACCCAGCAGGCCTGCAGCCTTGGCTTCTTCCACGGCACGATTCAAGTGCTTGGCGGCGGTGGTGTATTCGCCACGCAGGAAGATGTAGCCACGGTAGGTTTTCAGCGCGCGGGCACTGATCAGCATGCCTTCGATCAGCAGATGGGGCAGTTGCTCCATCAGCATGCGGTCTTTCCAGGTGTTCGGCTCCATTTCATCCGCGTTGCACAGCAGGTAGCGGATGTTGATGGATTCGTCTTTGGGCATCAGGCCCCACTTCACACCTGTGGGGAAGCCTGCACCGCCGCGACCTTTCAGGCCGGCGTCTTTCACGGTCTGGACGATGGCGTCCTGATCCATGTCGGCGAAGGCTTTGCGCGCCGCGGCGTAACCGTTCTTGGCCTGGTACTCGTCGAGCCACACGGCTTCGCCGTCGTCACGCAGACGCCAGGTCAGCGGGTGAGTCTCGGCCGAACGCTGAATGCGGTTGGCAGGACCGAAAGATGTCAGGGTCATACGTAGCCCTCGAGCAGTTTGGCGACGCCAGCAGGCTGCACATCACCAAAGGTGTCGTCGTCGATCATCAGCGCCGGCGCCTTGTCGCAGTTGCCGAGGCAGCAGACCGGCAGCAGGGTGAAACGACCGTCGGTGGTGGTCTGACCCAGGCCGATGCCCAGATTGTTCTGGATTTCGCTGACCACCGACTCGTGGCCGCCGATGTAGCAGACCATGCTGTCGCAGACGCGAATGATGTGACGGCCGACCGGCTGACGGAAAATCTGGCTATAGAACGTCGCCACACCTTCAACGTCGCTGGCCGGGATGCCGAGGATCTCGCCGATCGCGTACAGGGCGCCATCCGGCACCCAGCCGCGTTCCTTCTGAACGATCTTCAGGGCTTCGATCGACGCCGCGCGCGGGTCTTCGTAGTGATGCAGCTCGTGCTCGATGGCCGAGCGCTCGGTTTCACTCAAGGTGAAACGGTCTGTCTGGATAAGCGTGCTGTTCATGCTTAGCGGTCCACGTCGGCCATAACGAAATCGATACTACCCAGGTACGCAATCATGTCCGCGACCATGCTGCCTTTGATCACCGAAGGGATCTGTTGCAGATGCGGGAAGCTTGGAGTGCGGATCCGGGTACGGTAGCTCATGGTGCCGCCGTCGCTCGTCAGGTAATAACTGTTGATGCCCTTGGTCGCTTCGATCATCTGGAAGGATTCGTTGGCCGGCATGACCGGGCCCCACGAAACTTGCAGGAAGTGCGTGATCAAGGTTTCGATGTGCTGCAGCGTGCGCTCTTTCGGCGGCGGCGTGGTCAGCGGGTGATCCGCCTTGTACGGGCCTTCCGGCATGTTGCGCATGCACTGGTCGATGATCTTGATGCTCTGGCGCATTTCTTCAACGCGAACCATGCAGCGGTCGTAGGCATCGCCATTGGCGGCCAGCGGCACTTCGAACTCGAAGTTCTCGTAGCCCGAGTACGGACGTGCTTTACGCAGGTCGAAATCGCAACCGGTCGAACGCAGGCCAGCACCGGTGACGCCCCATTCCAGGGCTTCTTTGGTGTTGTACTGGGCGACGCCGATGGTACGGCCCTTGAGGATGCTGTTCTGCAGGGCAGCCTTGGTGTATTCGTCGAGGCGTTTTGGCAGCCATTCAACGAAGTCTTTCACCAGTTTTTCCCAGCCGCGCGGCAGGTCGTGGGCAACACCGCCGATGCGGTACCAGGCCGGGTGCAGACGGAAACCGGTAATGGCTTCAATCACCGTGTACGCCTTCTGGCGGTCGGTGAAGGTGAAGAACACCGGGGTCATCGCACCAACGTCCTGGATGTAAGTCCCGAGGAACAGCAGGTGGCTGGTGATCCGGAAGAACTCGGCCATCATGATGCGGATGACGTCGACCTTCTCGGGCACCTTGATGCCGGCCAGCTTCTCGACCGAGAGCACGTACGGCAGGTTGTTCATCACGCCGCCGAGGTAGTCGATACGGTCGGTGTACGGGATGAAGCTGTGCCAAGACTGACGCTCGGCCATCTTCTCGGCGCCACGGTGGTGGTAACCGATGTCCGGCACGCAGTCGACGATTTCTTCACCGTCCAGTTGCAGAATGATGCGGAACGCACCGTGCGCCGAAGGGTGGTTCGGGCCGAGGTTGAGGAACATGTAGTCCTCGTTCGGGCCGGAACGCTTCATGCCCCAGTCTTCCGGACGGAAACGCGCGGCTTCTTCCTCGAGCTGTTGCTTGGCGAGGTTGAGGCTGTACGGATCGAATTCGGTGGCGCGCGCCGGGAAGTCCTTGCGCAGCGGGTGACCTTCCCAGGTCGGCGGCATCATGATGCGCGACAGGTGCGGGTGACCTTTGAAGTCGATACCGAACATGTCCCAGACTTCACGCTCGTACCAGTTGGCGTTCGGCCAGATGCTGGTGACGGTCGGCAAGCTGAGGTCGCTCTCGGACAAGGCGACCTTGATCATCACGTCACTATTACGCTCCAGCGACATGAGGTGATAGAACACGGTGAACTCGGCGTCGCTCGGCAGCCCTTGACGCTTGGTGCGCAGACGCTCGTCCACGCCGTGCAGGTCATAGAGCATGACGTACGGCTTGGGCAGGTTGCGCAGGAAGGTCAGGACTTCGACGAGTTTGGCACGCGCCACCCACAGCACCGGCATGCCGGTGCGGGTCGGCTGGGCGGTGAACGCCTCCGGGCCAAAACGGTTGTTCAATTCAACGACCACATCCTGGTCGTCTGCCTTATAAGGCGGGATGTACAGAGCACTGCCTGTAGTCATGGTTATTTTTTCGCTTTCGGTCAACGTAAAGAATGAAGCCAGCTTCTCGTTTCTTTGTCAGAACAGATCTGGATCAGACTTCGTCAGGGCTGCGCAGGTTGGTGACTGCGATTCGCTGTTCGCGGCGCTCTTCCTTCTGCGAAGGCATGTCGGCGCGATACACGCCTTGATCGCCAACGACCCAGGAAAGCGGACGACGCTCCTTGCCGATCGATTCCTGCAACAGCATCAAGCCTTGCAGAAATGCTTCCGGACGAGGAGGGCAGCCAGGTACGTAGACGTCCACGGGCAGGAACTTGTCCACCCCTTGAACCACAGAGTAGATGTCGTACATGCCACCGGAGTTAGCGCACGAACCCATGGAGATAACCCACTTCGGCTCGAGCATCTGCTCGTAGAGACGCTGGATGATCGGCGCCATCTTGATGAAGCAGGTCCCGGCGATAACCATGAAGTCGGCCTGACGCGGCGATGCCCGGATCACTTCGGCGCCAAAGCGCGCGATGTCGTGGGGCGCCGTGAAGGCGGTGGTCATTTCCACGTAGCAGCACGACAGGCCGAAGTTGTACGGCCATAGGGAGTTCTTACGTCCCCAGTTGACCGCGCCACTCAGCACGTCTTCCAGCTTGCCCATGAAAATGTTTTTGTGGACTTGATCTTCTAACGGATCGGAAACGGTTTCCCGTTCGCCAATCGGATATTGCTCGTTAGGAGCATCGGGGTCGATCCTGGTGAGATTGTATTGCATTGCCAAAGCCTCATTGTTTCAGCTTCGCCTGCCGCTTGCGACGAGCTTCCGGAGCCCAGTCAAGGGCGCCCACTCGGAACAGGTAGACAAGACCTGCCAACAGAATTGCTATGAAAACGAGAGCTTCGACGAATCCGGTCCAGCCGCTTTCGCGGACGGACACAGACCATGCAAAGAGAAAGAGGGCTTCGATATCGAAGATCACGAAGAGCATCGCGACCAGATAGAATTTGGCTGAGAGCCGCAAGCGGGCGCCACCGGTAGGTAGCATGCCGGACTCGAACGGTTCGTTTTTGCTGCGACCCCAGGCTTTTGACCCAAGGAGGCTGGAGACGCCAAGCATGAAGGCACACAGGCCGACGACACCCAGAAGGAAAATGGCAAAGCCCCAGTTGTGGGCCATGAGTCCTGTCGCTTCGGGCATGCTGGTAATCCTTAACAGAGAGCAAAGGTCTCTGAGCTTGATAAAGAAATAGGCAGTGACGATATGTCGCAGCAATCAATCGCGCTGATTTTATGGCTAAACACCCTGCAAGTAAAATTCCTATAGCGAAATTATTTATTGGAATAAGGACATAGCGCATCTCCAATGCCCTGCAGCCCATGCGTAGCGGGCATTAGGCGGGTTTATGCAAATAATGTTTTGTAGGGAGTGTAACGAACATAGTTGCGGCTAAATGATAATTAATATCGTTTGGGGTGGTTTTGTAACTGTTTAACGGGATGTCAGTTGGGAAGTTGTCTTACTTGCACGTTACTGCAAGTAGCGACGGCGCCCGTTTTAGCGGATTTTTCTGACGGTTGTACCGCGCTGGATCAATGTTTTCTCCGAACGACACCGATCCCTGTAGGAGTGAGCCTGCTCGCGATAGCGGTGGGTCAGTCACCGTATGCGCAAGCTGACACACCTCTATCGCGAGCAGGCTCACTCCTACAGGGATTTGTGGTGTTCATTAAATCGGGGCAAAAAAAACGCCCCGAACCAGTCGGGGCGTCAGTTTTGCGGCTCTGCGGTTAGCTTTCTGTACGATCCGCAGAGGCCGTTTGCTCAGCGAAGCCGAATCAGTGGAACTGTTCTTCTTCGGTCGAACCGGTCAGTGCGGTTACCGAGGACGAGCCACCTTGAATCACAGTGGTCATGTCGTCGAAGTAGCCGGTGCCCACTTCCTGCTGGTGAGCCACGAAGGTGTAACCCTTGGCAGCGTCGGCGAATTCCTGCTCCTGCAGCTTCACGTAGGCAGTCATGTCGTTGCGGGCGTAGTCGTGCGCCAGGTTGAACATGCTGTGCCACATGTTGTGAATGCCGGCCAGGGTGATGAACTGGTGCTTGTAACCCATGGCGGACAGTTCGCGCTGGAACTTCGCGATGGTCGCGTCGTCGAGGTTTTTCTTCCAGTTGAAGGAAGGCGAGCAGTTGTACGACAGCAGTTGGTCCGGGTATTCCTTTTTGATCGCTTCGGCGAAGCGACGAGCCTCGTCCAGATCCGGTTTGGCGGTTTCGCACCAGATCAGGTCGGCGTATGGCGCGTAAGCCAGACCACGGGCGATGGCTTGATCCAGACCGGCACGGACCTTATAGAAACCTTCCTGAGTGCGCTCACCAGTCACGAACGGCTGGTCGTACGGGTCGCAATCGGAGGTCAGCAGGTCAGCGGCGTTCGCGTCGGTGCGGGCCAGAATGATGGTCGGGGTGCCGGCAACGTCAGCAGCCAGACGAGCAGCGGTCAGCTTCTGTACGGCTTCCTGAGTTGGGACCAGTACTTTGCCGCCCATGTGGCCGCATTTCTTCACGGAAGCCAGTTGGTCTTCGAAGTGAACGCCGGCGGCGCCTGCTTCGATCATGCTCTTCATCAGCTCGTAAGCGTTCAGTACGCCGCCGAAACCGGCTTCAGCGTCAGCCACGATCGGTGCGAAGTAGTCGATGTAGCCATCGTCGCCCGGGTTCTTGCCGGCTTTCCACTGGATCTGGTCAGCACGACGGAACGAGTTGTTGATGCGCTTGACCACGGTTGGCACCGAGTCCACCGGGTACAGCGACTGGTCCGGGTACATGGACTCTGCGGAGTTGTTGTCCGCAGCCACTTGCCAGCCCGACAGGTAGATCGCCTGGATACCGGCTTTGACCTGCTGAACAGCCTGGCCGCCGGTCAGGGCGCCCATGCAGTTGACGAAATCTTTCTCAGGACGGAAGGACGGTTTGGCACCCTGGGTCACCAGGTTCCACAGCTTGTCGGCGCCCATTTTTGCAAAGGTGTGCTCAGGTTGAACCGAGCCACGCAGACGGACGACGTCAGCAGCGGAGTAAGTGCGTGTCACGCCTTTCCAGCGCGGGTTTTCAGCCCAGTCTTTTTCGAGGGCTGCAATTTGCTGTTCGCGTGTCAGTGCCATGGAGATAAACCTCGTCGCGTCTTTTATGAAAAGTTGTTCTGCGGTGGAAAATTCCTGCGCTCGCTGACCAGAAGCTTAGGTGGTCAAGGCGGATTCGGCGGGGTAGGCGACGGGATGAACGATGGGCTCGAGGGGAAGTGAGCAGGTAGTGGCGGACTGCGGGCGCATTCGGGCGTCGTGGGCCTCTATACGGTCTACAGTGTGATGCCGGGTTACCTAAATACGCTTCCGTCCCTCGGGACAACTTCGTTCCAGTCGGCAACCTCGTCAAACACACCTTGTGGGCGGTACAGACACGAAGCGGTTCGCGGGGTAGGTGCGAACATCGCTTCGAAGGCCCTTGCCAGGGCCTCTGATTAGCGGGAGCGAGGCCATCATGCCTTCGCTTTTTTACCCCGTCAAACGTTTTGTAGTGCTTTTTTTCAAGCACTACATCTTTCGTCTAATACGACTAATCAGTCAGTTTTCGGTGCTTTAGTCCAAGGCGTCGACTTTCACCCGCAAGGTCATGTCATCCCGGCCTTGAGTCGAGTAGCTGCGGGTCAGGCCTTGTTTGTCGGCTTGAGTCTGGCGATTGACGCCGGCAAGGGTGATCCACTCGCCGAGGCGCCCGCTGACAGTTGTGTCGGTGCTTTGCACGTTCACTACATCGGGACGTTCCTGGCTCATGCGGTCACGGTTGGTACTGATCGCCAGGTGAACGATGTCGCCGGTGACGCTGGCAGTGACGTAGAAACCCTGGGTGACGTTGCGGTATTGGGTCTGGCTGTTGTAGCCGCCGTAGGAATCACTCTGAACATTGGTGATTGGCACGCTCTGGCCGACTTGGATCAGCGCCGGCATGCCATCGGTGGCTTGCACCTGTTGCACGCCGCCTTCGCGGCTGGCGGTGCTGCGGCTGATGATGCGGGTCTGGTTCGGTTGGGCGCCGTTGACCGAATAACCTTCGTCGCCACGGCCATTGTTTTCATTGGTGTCGACGGTGATCAGCAGGCGTTTCGGCGCGGTGTCCAGTTGGGTGATCAGCGCCTTGAGTTCCTGAATCTTGTCCGGCTCGGCCTTGATGATCAGTTGGTTGCCATAGGCGCTGACCTGACCGTCCTTGCCGAGGAAGTCTTGCGCCATCGGCAGCATGTCGGTGCTGGTGCGGTAATTGAGAGGCACGATTTCTGTGGCTGCCATCACCGTAAAACTGCAACCGAGCAGCAGGGTGGTGAGCAGGGTGCGTAGGGACATGTCCGTTATCTCCGCTTTCGAAAGGCTTGATATTGCCAGTTTGTCGGCCTTGGGTGGGGCAAGTTGAATCGTAGACAGCAAAACGCCCCGGCATCGGTTGATGTCGGGGCGTTTTGTGGTGTTCTTGCTGGCCTCTTCGCGAGCAGGCTCGCTCCCACAGTAGATCTCCAGCGGACACAAATTGTGCGTCAGGCACAGATCCAGTGTGGGAGCGAGCTTGCTCGCGATCGCCGCGCCGCGGTTTTATGCCGAATGCCGAACCATGTCGACATGCGGAATCCCGGCTTCGAGGAATTCCTCGCTGACCAGGCTGAAACCCAAGCGCTCATAGAACGCTGTGGCCTGTACCTGAGCGCTGAGCATCTGCTCTTTCAAGCCGCGCGCTTCCGCTTCGGCGATGACCGCTTGCATCAACGCATCACCCACCTTCATCCCGCGCCAGTCTTTCAGCACCGAAACCCGGCCGATGTGCCCATCAGGCAACAGGCGCGCAGTACCGATCGGAAAGTCGCCTTCAAACGCCAGAAAATGCACAGCGGTCGCGTCGTCCGCGTCCCATTCCAGCTCAGGTGGCACCGATTGCTCGGCGATGAACACCGTTTCACGAATGCGCCGGATCTCGGCGATGTCCTTCTGCCAGTCTGCGACACGTACGCGAATCTTATTCATCGGCGAACCCCAGGCTCCCTTGCTTGACCAGCTGGCACAGCAGGCCGCAAGCGTCTTCGTCGTTCAGCCACTCACCGAGGTTGTCGGTGTGCAGGGCGTCAGCGGCGCAGATCAGCTTCAGCAGTTCGCGCAGCTTGCCCGGCAGGTAACGGCTCTGACCGCTGGCGAACAGCAACAGGTCGTCATCGACTTCCGACCAGGCTAGACGCGCGCTCGGGTTGCGGATCAGGATGGCACCATCCTGCAGGGCGGCGAGGAAGTCTTCTTCTTCGATTCCTTCCGGGCCGGCCACCAGTTCTGGATAACGCGGCTCGGTCATGTACTGGCCGAACCAGGTCAGCAGCAGGCGCTCGTCGCTCATGTGTTCGGCGAGTAGGGCTTTCAGGCGATCCAGTGCGTCGTGTTGAATCTGGTGTGGATCGCTGGCCGGCTGTGCGTCGGCATCGGTGTAGCGCTCTTCATCAGTCAGGAACTGGCTGAGGAAGTCGGTGAAGTGGGTCAGCACTTCCGAAGCGCTCGGTGCACGGAAGCCGACCGAGTAAGTCATGCAGTTGTCGACCGCGACACCGCAGTGGGCCAGACGTGGCGGCAGGTAGAGCATGTCGCCCGGTTCCAGCACCCACTCTTCGGTCTCGTGGAATTCGGCGAGGATGCGCAGATCGGCGTGTTGCAGCAGTGGGCTCTCGGAGTCGCACATCTGGCCGATTTTCCAGTTGCGCTTGCCGTGGCCTTGCAGCAGGAACACGTCGTAGTTGTCGAAGTGCGGACCGACGCTGCCACCCGGTGCGGCGAAGCTGATCATCACATCGTCGACGCGCCAGCTCGGCAGGAAACGGAAGTTTTCCAGCAGCTCGCTGACTTCCGGGACGAATTGGTCGACGGCCTGAACCAGCAGGGTCCACTCTTTTTCCGGCAGTTTGCTGAATTCGTCTTCAGCGAACGGGCCGCGACGCAGTTCCCATGGGCGCTCGCCGTGCTCGATCACCAGGCGCGATTCGACTTCTTCTTCCAGGGCCAGGCCGGCCAGTTCGTCGGCGTCGATCGGGCTTTCGAAGTCAGGAATCGCCTGACGGATCAGCAATGGCTTTTTCTGCCAGTAGTCGCGCAGGAACTCGCGTGCTGTGATGCCGCCCAGAAGTTGAAGAGGAATATCGGGATTCATATGTAACCTATTGAAAAAAAGCACTTTTCAGACGGGAATAAAAACGCCCGGCGCGGCCGGGCGTCTCAAACGGATCAAGCGGTCGATCAGATGCGTTTGGCTTGCGCTACAGCGTTGCCGATGTAGTTGGCCGGAGTCAGTTGCTTGAGCTCGGCTTTCGCTTGCGCTGGCATGTCCAGACCATCAATGAAAGTCTGCAACGCTTCAGGGCTGATGCCCTTGCCGCGGGTCAGTTCTTTCAGCTTCTCGTACGGGTTTTCGATGTTGTAGCGGCGCATCACGGTCTGGATCGGCTCAGCCAGGACTTCCCAGCAAGCGTCGAGGTCAGCGGCAATCTTCTGCTCGTTGAGCTCGAGTTTGCTGATGCCTTTGAGGCTGGCTTCGTAGGCGATCACGCTGTGGGCGAAGCCGACACCGAGGTTGCGCAGAACGGTGGAGTCGGTCAGGTCGCGCTGCCAGCGGGAGATCGGCAGTTTGCTCGCCAGATGCTGGAACAGTGCGTTGGCGATGCCCAGGTTGCCTTCGGAGTTTTCGAAGTCGATCGGGTTGACCTTGTGCGGCATGGTCGACGAACCGATTTCGCCAGCGATGGTGCGCTGCTTGAAATAACCCAGGGAGATGTAGCCCCAGATGTCACGGTCGAAGTCGATCAGGATGGTGTTGAAGCGTGCGATCGCGTCGAACAGCTCGGCGATGTAGTCGTGCGGTTCGATCTGCGTGGTGTACGGGTTGAAACCCAGGCCCAGCTCGTCTTCGATGAAGGCGCGGGCGTTGGCTTCCCAGTCGATCTGCGGGTAGGCCGACAGGTGCGCGTTGTAGTTGCCGACAGCGCCGTTGATCTTGCCCAGCAGCGGCACGGCAGCGACTTGAGCGATCTGACGCTCGAGACGGTAAACCACGTTCGCCAGCTCTTTACCCAGAGTGGTCGGCGAAGCCGGTTGACCGTGGGTGCGCGACAGCATCGGCACGTCAGCGAAACGGATGGCCAGTTCGCGGATGGCGTTGGCAGTCTGGCGCATCAGCGGCAGCATCACGTCGTCACGGCCTTCACGCAGCATCAGGGCGTGGGACAGGTTGTTGATGTCTTCGCTGGTGCAGGCAAAGTGGATGAACTCGCTGACCTTGGCCAGCTCCGGCAACTTGGCCGCCTGCTCTTTGAGCAGGTATTCGATCGCTTTGACGTCGTGGTTGGTGGTGCGCTCGATCTCTTTGACGCGCTCGGCGTGCTCCAGCGAGAAGTTTTCAGCCAGTTCATTGAGAACGGCGTTGGCCTCGGCAGAGAAGGCTGGCACTTCAGGGATACCCGCGTGGGCGGCCAGGCGCTGGAGCCAGCGCACTTCAACCAGAACACGGGCACGGATCAGACCGTACTCGCTGAAAATCGGGCGCAGGGCCTGGGTTTTGCCGGCGTAGCGGCCGTCAACAGGGGAAACCGCAGTGAGCGAAGAAAGCTGCATGGGGTGTTCTCGGACAGTCGGGCAACGAAATGGGGCGCGTATCATACATGAAAAAATCCGCCGGTCCGTTGCCAACTGACCGGCGTATTACGCGTTACAGACTACAAAGCTTTTATTGCGCGGCGTTTTACTCGCTGCGCATCAACGGATACAGCTCTTTGAGCAGCTTGCGCCGGCTGATCACCAGCTGCCAGCGATGGCCGCCGAGCTGTCGCCACAGGCGCGCTGAACGAATGCCGGCAAGCAGCAGGGCGCGGATCTTCGAGGCATTGCTCGGTTGCTGCAGATTGCGCATGTCGCCGTGTACCTGAATACGTTGGCGCAGGGTACTCAGAGTGTCCTGGTACAGCGCGCCGCAAGCCGCGACCACGTTTTCGTGGGCCGGGCCGAAATGCTCGACCTGCGACTGGATCTGCGGCAAACGCTTGCCGATGATGTCGAGCATGTCGTTGCGCTTGGCCAGTTGACGCTCCAGGCCGAGCATCGAAAGGGCATAGCGCAGTGGCTCGCGTTGCAAGGTGCTCGGATCGCGCTCGAGGGCGCCAATCAGTGCCCGGTAGCCCTCGCGCAGATTGATGTCGTCGCCGCCGTACACATCCAGCGTGTCCTTCGGGTCGCGCACCAGCAGGCTGCCGAGCATGCAGCTCAGGCCGGCTTCGCTGGTCTGACCGGTCTTGGCGATCCGGTCGACCAGTACAGCGGCGAGAAACACACCGCCGAGCGCCGTCAGTTGTTCCTGAGTCGGGCTCATGCCTGGCCGCTCCACGGCTCGGCGACTTCGATCACGCCGCCACCGAGGCAGATTTCACCGTCATAGAACACCACGGACTGGCCCGGCGTCACCGCGCGTTGCGGTTCGTCGAACACGGCGCGGTAGCCGTTGGCGGTTTTTTCCAGGGTGCAGGCCTGGTCGCTCTGGCGATAGCGAACCTTGGCGGTCAGGCGCAGCGGTTGGCTCAGGTCGATCGGGTTGACCCAATAAATTTCCGAGGCGAGCAGGGCGCCGGAGAACAGCCACGGATGGTTGTTGCCCTGGCCGACGATCAGCTCGTTGGTGTCCAGATCCTTGCGCAGCACATACCACGGCTCATCGCCGGCGTCTTTCAAGCCACCGATGCCGAGGCCCTGGCGCTGACCGATGGTGTGGTACATCAAGCCGTGGTGACGGCCGATGACTTCGCCTTCGGTGGTTTTGATCTCGCCCGGTTGCGCTGGCAGGTATTGCTTGAGGAAATCGCTGAAGCGACGCTCGCCGATGAAGCAGATCCCGGTGGAATCCTTCTTCTTGGCGGTGGCCAGTTCGTATTTCTCGGCAATAGCACGGACTTCCGGTTTTTCCAGTTCGCCGACCGGGAACAGGGTCTTGGCGATCTGTTCGCCGCCAACGGCGTGCAGGAAGTAGCTCTGATCCTTGTTCGGATCGAGGCCTTTGAGCAGCTCGGTGCGGCCATCGATGTCGCGGCGGCGCACGTAGTGACCAGTGGCGATCAGGTCGGCGCCGAGCATCATGGCGTAGTCGAGGAACGCCTTGAACTTGATCTCGCGGTTACACAGGATGTCCGGATTCGGCGTGCGCCCGGCCTTGTATTCGGCGAGGAAATGCTCGAACACGTTGTCCCAGTACTCGGCGGCGAAGTTGGCGGTGTGCAGCTTGATGCCGATCTTGTCGCAGACAGCCTGGGCATCCGCCAGGTCGTCCATGGCGGTGCAGTATTCCGTTCCGTCGTCTTCTTCCCAGTTCTTCATGAACAGGCCTTCCACTTCATAACCCTGCTCGATCAGCAGGAGAGCGGAAACGGAAGAGTCCACGCCGCCGGACATGCCGACAATGACGCGCTTCTTGGATGTGTCAGAAGGGGCTGGATCACGCATAGGGATTCAATGAGTGTCTTGAAAAAGGACGCGATTCTAGCAGGCTCGCGGCCTCAAGGCTAAAGAGAAGGGCGGATCAGTTCGAGGCTGAAGTGATGACCGGCCAGATAATCGTCGATGCAACGGATGATCAGCTCGCTGCGCCAGTTGTCGCGCTGGGCCATTAATTCGTCGCGGGTCAGCCACTTGGCGCCGACGATGCCGTCATCGAGCTGGTAATCCGGGTGATGTTTGACGGCTTTGGCACTGAAACACACGCGTTGGTAGGTCACGCCGTTGCTCGGCGCGGTGTACAGGTAAATGCCGATGACTCCGGTGGGCTCGACGTCCCAGCCGGTTTCTTCGAGGGTTTCGCGCACGGCGGCTTCGATCAGGGTTTCGTCCGGGTCGAGATGGCCGGCGGGCTGGTTGAGCACGTTACGCCCGGCCTTGTGTTCTTCGACCATCAGGAAGCGACCGTTGTCCTCGACGATGGTGGCGACGGTGATGTGGGGGAGCCATTCCATAAAACCTTCCTCAATCTATTGGTTGAAACCCAATCCCCTGTGGGAGCGAGCTTGCTCGCGAATGCGGTTTATCATTCAACATTTTCATTGACTGACCCGCCGCCTTCGCGAGCAAGCTCGCTCCCACAGGGGGAGTGTGAACTCTGGAAACACAAACCCCGGCACGGGGCCGGGGTTTGTGATGTTCTCTTTACAACCTTAAACCAGCGCAGCAATCGCCGCGTTGAGGGTTGCGCTTGGGCGCATGGCCTTGCTGATCAGCTCG
Organism: Pseudomonas crudilactis; assembly: GCF_013433315.1. GTDB lineage: Bacteria > Pseudomonadota > Gammaproteobacteria > Pseudomonadales > Pseudomonadaceae > Aquipseudomonas > Aquipseudomonas crudilactis. The sequence continues at coordinate 185,985 of NZ_WXVV01000011.1, forward strand.
GCATTGGCGTGGTAGTAACCGCCGATGTCGACTGGCTTGCCCTGAACGGCGTTGAGCTCGGCAACGATGGTTGCTTCGTTCTCGGTCAGAGTCTTGGCCAGAGTCGCGAACTGCGCTTGCAGTGCAGCGTCTTCAGTCTGGGCGGCCAGAGCTTGAGCCCAGTACATCGCCAGGTAGAAGTGGCTGCCGCGGTTGTCGATGTTGCCGACTTTGCGCGATGGCGACTTGTTGTTGTCGAGGAACTGGCCAGTGGCCTGATCCAGGGTTTTCGACAGCACCAGTGCTTTCGGGTTGTTGTAGTTCACGCCCAGATGCTCAAGGGACGCTGCCAGTGCGAGGAACTCGCCCAGCGAATCCCAGCGCAGGAAGTTCTCTTCAACCAGTTGCTGCACGTGCTTCGGAGCCGAACCACCAGCGCCGGTTTCGAACAGGCCACCGCCGTTCATCAGCGGCACGATCGACAGCATCTTGGCGCTGGTGCCCAGTTCCATGATCGGGAACAGGTCGGTCAAATAGTCGCGCAGTACGTTGCCGGTCACCGAAATGGTGTCCTTGCCTTCGCGGGTGCGCTGCAGGGTGAACTTCATCGCGTCGACCGGCGCCATGATCTGGATGTCCAGACCGGCAGTGTCGTGATCCTTCAGGTAGGCCTGAACTTTCTCGATCACTACGCCGTCGTGAGCGCGCATCGGGTCCAGCCAGAAGATCGCTGGAGTTGCGCTTGCACGAGCGCGGTTGACGGCCAGTTTGACCCAGTCCTGGATCGGCGCGTCTTTGGTCTGGCACATGCGGAAGATGTCGCCGGCTTCAACAGCCTGTTCCATCAGCAGCTTGCCCTTGCTGTCGGTGACGCGAACCACGCCGTCAGCCTTGATCTGGAAGGTCTTGTCGTGCGAGCCGTACTCTTCGGCTTTCTTCGCCATCAGGCCAACGTTTGGCACGCTGCCCATGGTGGTCGGATCGAAAGCGCCATTGGCTTTGCAGTCTTCGATTACGGCCTGGTAGATGGTCGCGTAGCAACGATCCGGGATCACAGCCTTGGTGTCGTGCAGCTGACCGTCGGTGCCCCACATTTTGCCGGAGTCACGGATCATTGCTGGCATCGAGGCGTCGACGATAACGTCGCTCGGCACGTGCAGGTTGGTGATGCCTTTGTCGGAGTTGACCATCGCCAGCGATGGACGAGCAGCATAGACCGCCGCCATGTCGGCTTCGATCTGAGCCTGTTGCTCAGCCGGCAGGGCCTTGATGCGCGCGTACAGATCGCCGATGCCGTTGTTCAGGTTGAAGCCGATCTCGGCCAGCACGGCAGCGTGCTTGGTCAGGGCGTCTTTATAGAACTCGGCAACGATCTGGCCGAACATGATCGGGTCGGAGACCTTCATCATGGTCGCTTTCAGGTGAACCGACAGCAGCACGCCTTGCGCCTTGGCGCTGTCGATTTCAGCAGCGATGAACGCGCGCAGGGCGTTTTTGCTCATCACGGCGCAGTCGAGGATCTCGCCAGCCTGAACGGTGGTTTTTTCTTTCAGAACGGTAGCGGTACCGTCCTTGGCAATCAGCTCGATCTTCACGGCGTCAGCGGCGTCGATCAGGGCAGCTTTTTCGCTGCCGTAGAAATCGCCGGTGCTCATGTGAGCGACGTGGGACTTGGAGTCTTTGGCCCAGGCGCCCATTTTGTGCGGGTGCTTGCGAGCGTAGTTCTTCACCGACAGCGGTGCGCGACGGTCGGAGTTGCCTTCACGCAGAACCGGGTTCACGGCGCTGCCCTTGACCTTGTCGTAACGCGCCTTGGCGTCTTTGTCAGCGTCGCTGGTCACGGTTTCCGGGTAGTCCGGCAGGTTGTAACCCTGAGCTTGCAGCTCTTTGATCGCAGCTTGCAGCTGTGGCACCGAAGCGCTGATGTTCGGCAGCTTGATGATGTTGGCTTCAGGCGTAACGGCCAGGTCGCCCAGTTCGGCGAGGTGGTCGGCTACGGCTTTGTCGCCCAGTTGCTCGGGGAAGCTGGCCAGAATGCGCGCTGCAAGAGAGATATCGCGGGTTTCCACGGCGATATCGGCCGAGGCGGTGTAAGCCTCGATGATCGGCAGCAGGGAATAGGTGGCGAGGGCTGGAGCTTCGTCGGTGAAGGTATAGATGATCTTCGAGCGGGTGGGCATATTCGGATTAACTCTCTCTTCTTTGCTAAAGCGTGCGCAGAAACTCGAGGGGCGCCGGGTAAGCGCGTTCGTTCAAAGTCATCCATGAACCGAATGTCGAGATTCTTCGCGGTGATGTTGGGTGCATCAGTAGAGCGTCAAGCAGTCGGACTGCGGTAACAACCCGACCAATCAGGCGGAAAGTCTCGTGCTAGAGAGGCCAGCCGTCGTGACCCTGTGGTCAGCGGCGGGCATTATACATAGGTAGCTGGCAATCTGCCGATGGTTCATATGCAACGATTCTCGTCCATTGGTCTAAAGGTCGCAGGGCAGGGTGGCGCGTAGAGTCGTTGCGAATGCTTGAGTTTGGCGCTTTTCCCTTTGCTTTCAGGCTTGTAGGAATCGAGTTGTGCGAATGCCGGGAACTGAGGGTTTGCGTGTTGATTTAACTGGGTTACGCTCGAACCAAGCCAGATGTTCAATCCAAACAATGGAGTTCAGCATGGGTTACAAGAAGATTCAGGTTCCAGCCGTCGGCGACAAAATCACCGTCAATGCAGACCATTCTCTCAATGTTCCTGATAACCCGATCATCCCCTTCATCGAAGGTGACGGCATTGGTGTCGACATCAGTCCGGTGATGATCAAGGTTGTCGATGCTGCAGTTCAAAAGGCATACGGCGGTAAGCGCAAGATTTCCTGGATGGAAGTCTACGCCGGGGAAAAAGCCACTCAGGTTTACGATCAGGACACCTGGCTGCCTCAGGAAACCCTCGATGCAGTCAAGGATTACGTGGTTTCCATCAAAGGCCCGCTGACCACTCCAGTCGGTGGCGGCATCCGCTCGCTGAACGTGGCCCTGCGTCAGCAACTCGACCTCTACGTCTGCCTGCGCCCGGTGCGCTGGTTCGAAGGTGTGCCAAGCCCGGTGAAAAAACCCGGCGACGTCGACATGACGATCTTCCGCGAGAACTCCGAAGACATCTATGCCGGCATCGAGTGGAAGGCCGGTTCGCCGGAAGCCACCAAGGTCATCAAATTCCTTAAAGAAGAAATGGGCGTCACCAAGATCCGTTTCGACGAAAACTGCGGCATCGGCGTCAAGCCGGTTTCGCTGGAAGGCACCAAGCGTCTTGCGCGCAAGGCTCTGCAATACGTAGTCGATAACGACCGCGATTCGCTGACCATCGTGCACAAAGGCAACATCATGAAGTTCACCGAAGGTGCCTTCAAAGAGTGGGCCTACGAAGTGGCCGCTGAAGAATTCGGCGCGACCCTGCTCGACGGCGGCCCGTGGATGCAGTTCAAGAATCCGAAAACCGGCAAGAACGTTGTGGTCAAGGACGCTATCGCTGACGCCATGCTCCAGCAGATCCTGCTGCGCCCGGCGGAATACGATGTGATCGCAACCCTTAACCTGAACGGCGACTACCTTTCCGACGCCCTGGCGGCGGAAGTGGGCGGTATCGGCATCGCACCGGGCGCCAACCTGTCCGACACCGTGGCGATGTTCGAAGCCACCCACGGTACTGCACCGAAGTACGCCGGCAAGGATCAGGTCAACCCGGGTTCGCTGATTCTCTCGGCTGAAATGATGCTGCGACACATGGGCTGGACGGAAGCGGCGGATCTGATCATCAAGGGCACCAACGGCGCCATTGGTGCCAAGACTGTGACGTATGACTTTGAACGTTTGATGGAGGGGGCGAAGCTGGTTTCGTCTTCGGGCTTCGGCGATGCGTTGATTTCGCATATGTAAAAATGCGGGCACACAAAAACCGCCTGACTCGATGAATTGAGTCAGGCGGTTTTTTTATGGCTGAAAATTCAGCGGCGTCAGTTGGTCACTTTTTCTTCGTGAGTGGCGACCTGGATCGCCTCTTTCACGGCGTCGGCCGCGCAAATCTTCACGGCATGAAGGCCTTTGGGGCCTTGCACGATGTCGAATTTCACTGCCTGACCCGCTTTCAGGGTTTTATACCCGTCCATTTCAATGGCCGAGTAGTGCGCAAAGAAATCGATGTCTTTGCCATCCTCATCGCGGCCTTCACGGGCGTCGGTATTGATAAAGCCGAATCCCTTGGCATTGTTGAACCATTTCACCTTGCCGACAGCCATGCTCAAATCCCTCTGCAACAGACTCCATCGCTGGAGTATCATCCAATTCATCCGCAATCTAATCCGTTAAAAGGATTGACTCCGCGGATCTTTTTTACCCACTGTGGGCTCTATTGGTTGTAACACCGTTTTCCCGATAGTCAAGGTGACCGGGCAGTCGGAGTTGAAAACGTGGACAACCGCCCCCACCACTGTATTTGCACAACTGACGAACCTTTCTTTCCATGCATGCAATCAGCCAGATTCGACTAACATTCAATCAGGATCGCCCGCTTCTCCAAAAGGATCTTCCAGAGGAGCACGACGACGATTCGGCAGGCGTTGCTGTTCAGGAAGCAAAGCCTGCGTTACAGGCGCCGCCGATGTACAAGGTGGTTTTGTTTAATGATGACTACACACCGATGGATTTCGTCGTCGAAGTGCTCGAGGTGTTTTTTAACCTGAATCGCGAGCTGGCGACCAAGGTCATGCTGGCCGTCCACACAGAAGGACGGGCAGTATGTGGAGTGTTTACCCGCGACATCGCCGAGACAAAGGCCATGCAGGTCAACCAGTACGCCAGGGAAAGCCAGCATCCGCTACTCTGTGAAATCGAGAAGGACGGTTAATCGCCGACCACTTGGGTATGAGGTGAAGCTATGTTAAACCGCGAGCTCGAAGTCACCCTCAATCTAGCCTTCAAGGAGGCTCGTTCGAAACGTCATGAATTCATGACCGTCGAACACCTTTTGCTGGCCCTATTGGACAATGAGGCTGCCGCCACCGTTTTGCGTGCCTGCGGCGCAAACCTCGACAAACTCAAGCATGACCTGCAGGAGTTCATCGACTCCACCACGCCATTGATCCCCGTTCATGACGAAGATCGCGAAACCCAGCCAACCCTGGGCTTCCAGCGTGTACTGCAACGTGCTGTTTTCCACGTACAGAGCTCGGGCAAACGCGAAGTAACCGGCGCCAACGTGCTGGTTGCCATCTTCAGTGAGCAAGAGAGTCAGGCAGTGTTCCTGCTGAAACAGCAGAGCGTTGCGCGCATCGATGTCGTCAACTACATCGCTCACGGCATTTCCAAAGTGCCGGGGCATGGCGATCACTCTGAAGGTGAACAAGATATGCAGGACGACGAGGGCGGTGAGTCTTCTTCTTCAGGCAATCCTCTGGATGCTTATGCCAGCAACCTCAACGAACTCGCGCGTCAGGGTCGAATAGATCCGCTGGTCGGCCGTGAGTCGGAAGTCGAGCGTGTCGCGCAGATTCTGGCGCGCCGGCGCAAAAACAATCCGTTGCTGGTCGGTGAAGCGGGCGTGGGTAAAACCGCGATTGCCGAAGGTCTGGCCAAGCGCATTGTCGACAACCAGGTGCCGGATCTGCTGGCCAACAGCGTTGTTTATTCGCTTGACCTTGGCGCTCTGCTCGCAGGCACCAAGTATCGCGGTGATTTCGAGAAGCGCTTCAAGGCGCTGCTCAATGAACTGAAAAAACGCCCGCAGGCGATCCTGTTCATCGACGAGATCCACACCATCATCGGTGCCGGCGCTGCGTCGGGCGGGGTCATGGACGCTTCGAATCTGCTCAAACCGCTGCTGTCGTCTGGCGACATTCGCTGCATCGGTTCGACCACGTTCCAGGAATTCCGCGGCATTTTCGAGAAGGATCGTGCCTTGGCGCGTCGCTTCCAGAAGGTCGATGTCGTCGAGCCGTCGGTGGAAGACACCATCGGTATCCTGCGCGGCCTGAAAGGGCGTTTCGAGCAGCACCACAACATCGAATACAGCGATGAGTCGTTGCGCGCCGCTGCTGAACTGGCCTCGCGCTACATCAATGACCGGCATATGCCGGACAAGGCCATCGACGTGATCGACGAGGCGGGCGCCTACCAGCGTCTGCAGCCGGTCGAAAAACGTGTGAAGCGTATTGAAGTACCGCAAGTCGAAGACATCGTCGCGAAAATCGCACGGATTCCGCCGAAGCACGTCACCAGCTCCGACAAAGAGCTGCTGCGTAATCTTGAGCGTGACCTGAAGCTGACGGTATTTGGTCAGGACGCGGCGATCGATTCGCTGTCGACCGCGATCAAACTGTCCCGTGCCGGGCTTAAATCGCCTGACAAGCCCGTCGGTTCGTTCCTGTTCGCAGGCCCGACCGGTGTCGGTAAAACCGAGGCTGCGCGGCAACTGGCCAAGGCGCTGGGGATCGAACTGGTTCGCTTCGACATGTCCGAATACATGGAGCGTCACACCGTATCGCGTCTGATCGGTGCGCCTCCGGGCTATGTCGGTTTCGATCAGGGCGGTCTGTTGACCGAGGCGATCACCAAGCAACCGCACTGCGTATTGCTCCTCGATGAAATCGAGAAGGCGCATCCGGAAGTCTTCAACCTGCTGTTGCAGGTGATGGACCACGGTACGCTGACCGACAACAACGGGCGCAAGGCGGACTTCCGCAATGTGATCGTGATCATGACTACCAACGCCGGTGCCGAAACGGCCGCGCGGGCTTCGATCGGTTTCACCCATCAGGACCACTCGTCTGATGCGATGGAAGTGATCAAGAAGAGCTTTACGCCGGAGTTCCGTAACCGACTGGACACCATTATCCAGTTTGGTCGCCTCAGTCATGAGGTCATCAAAAGTGTGGTGGACAAGTTCCTCACCGAGCTTCAGGCGCAGCTGGAAGACAAGCGTGTGTTGCTTGAGGTTACCGACGCGGCGCGCAGTTGGCTGGCGGCGGGTGGTTATGACTCGGCGATGGGCGCGCGTCCGATGGCGCGTCTGATTCAGGACAAGATCAAGCGTCCGTTGGCGGAGGAGATTCTGTTTGGCGAGCTGGCCGAGCATGGCGGTGTGGTGCACATCGACATCAAGGATGGTGAGTTGACGTTTGACTTCGAAACTACCGCAGAAATGGCCTGATGGCCTGAGATCAAGAGGGCGCCTTCGGGCGCCTTTTTGTTATTTGTCGTTTGGGTTTTTTGGGTGAATATCCGTTGCTGCGGTGATGGCTTATTACGGTTTCGCCCTTACGGCGACTCACTTTTTTTCAAACGCCAAAAAAAGTAAGCAAAAAACGCTTGCTCCTACGTGCGGCCCGCTCGCTGGGGCTCGGGGTTCCTTCGCTGCGGGATCGATCCGGGCGCAGCGCCTACGGTTTGCTGCGCTGCACCTCCTCTCGCTGTGTTTGGCTGCGCCAAACGGTCGCTGCGCTCCCACGCCCGGATCAATCCCTCCACTCAGCCTTCCGACGTCGCCCGTGGATCAAGATCAAGAGCAGGCGAGCTGACACTCGGCCTATTGAGTGGTGAAAAGCACAGCGTGGCCGGCTTTTGATTTGCGTTGGATTCGCCCCTCATCGGAAAGCCGCCCGCCCAGCCCTCTCCCGAGGGAGAGGGAGCCGATCTGTGGGCTTTTCAAAACCTGAGTTCACCGCGGTATCGCACGTCGGCGTAGCTCTCCCAAACACTTCGGTCAGTCCCCTCACCCTCCGTGAGTAGAGGGAGAGGGGCTGCTTTGTGTGCTTTTCAAAGCCTGAGTTCAACGCGGTATCGCACGTCGGCGTAGCTCTCCCATACACCTCGGTCAGTCCCCTCTCCCTCCGGGAGAGGGCTAGGGTGAGGGGCTCTTGATCTGGCTTTTGATCTGGCTTCGGCTTTTGATCTTTTGCCCCATCGGCAGGCCGAGCGAAGGTGTTCATCCGGGGGGTAGGCGCGCAGCGCCGTGCGGCGCAGCCGCATTCATCGAGAGGAGGTGCAGCGAAGCAAACCGTAGGCGATGCCCCCGGATGGACACCGTAGCGAGGGAACACTGAGCCTCAGCGAAGTGCCGTACGCCAGGGGCAAAGCCTTTTGGTTCCTTTTTGGCGTTTGAAAAAGGGACTCGCTGTAAGAGCGAAACCGCCAGCGGCAGCACCCGCAGCAACGGATATGCCCCCAAACCCAAACCCAAACCAAACCCCAAAACGCAGACACAAAAACGCCCGGCATAAACCGGGCGTTCTGTATTGACTTGATTAACGAGCGCGGTAAGTGATGCGCCCTTTGCTCAAGTCATAGGGCGTCAGCTCGACGCGCACTTTGTCACCGGTAAGAATACGAATGTAGTTCTTGCGCATCTTGCCGGAAATATGCGCGGTTACGACGTGCCCATTTTCCAACTCCACACGAAACATGGTGTTGGGCAGGGTGTCGACGACAGTGCCTTCCATTTCGAAGCTGTCTTCTTTCGACATGCAGTAAAGCCCTCGGTATCCAATGAATGGCCCGGTGCAACTGCGCCAGGCAAAAGCGGCGTGCATTGTGCCCGAAAAATGGGGTTTACGCCAAGGGGTTTACGGCTTGGGTTTAGTTGAGGATGACCCAGCGCTGATTAATCAGCAATTCGATGGGTCGGTATTGCGTCTTGTAGTTCATCTTTTTGCAGTTCTTGATCCAGTAACCGAGGTACACCGCCTCAAGCCCGAGACGCTGTGCCTCGGCGATTTGCCAGAGGATGGCAAATCGGCCAAGGCTGCGGCGCTCTTCGTCGGGTTCGTAGAAGGTGTACACCGCTGACAAACCGTTCGGCAGTAAATCGGTCACCGCCACGGCCAGTAACCGTCCGTCGAGTCGGAATTCGTAAAAACGCGAGAAGGGCAGGTCACGTACCAGAAAAGTCGAGAATTGATCACGGCTTGGCGGGTACATATCGCCGTCGGCGTGGCGTTGTTCGATATAGCGCTGGTACAGATCGAAATATTCTTCACTGAATTGCGGTTTGGCCGGGCGCACCTGCAAATCCGCGTTGCGCTTGAAAATCCGCTTCTGCTGACGATTAGGTGTGAACTGCGCCACCGGAATGCGCGCAGGCACGCACGCATTGCAGTTCTGGCAATGCGGCCGGTACAGATGATCGCCACTGCGGCGAAAGCCCATTTCCGACAGGTCTGCGTAGACATGCACATCCATGGGCTGGCTCGGGTCGAGAAACAGGGTGGTGGCCTGCTCCTCGGGCAGATAACTGCAAGAGTGAGGCTGAGTGGCATAGAACTTCAACCGCGCCAACTCGGTCATGATCAACCCTCGGGATAAGCTGGTGAATTAAGTGTAAGCCACGCGCGCAAAAGTCGCTCAGCAAACCCAAGTGGCACGATTGGGTTGATCCAGGTGATTTGCCAGATAGTCGGCGAATTGCTGACGAGGAATCGCCCGCGCGCCGAGGCTGTGCAGATGATCGGTCGGCATCTGGCAGTCGATCAGCACGAATCCTGAGTCTTTCAGGTGGCGCACCAGGGTAGCAAAGCCGAATTTCGAGGCGTTGTCAGCGCGGCTGAACATCGATTCGCCAAAAAACAGTTGGCCCATAGCCAGTCCGTACAGGCCGCCGACCAGTTCGCCTTGATCCCACACTTCGACCGAATGAGCGAAGCCGCGGCGATGCAATTCAATGTAGGCATCCTGCATGGCTTCGGTGATCCAGGTGCCGTCGGCGTAATCCCGTGGCGCGGCGCAGGCGCGGATCACGGCGTCGAAGTCCTGATCGAAGGTCACTTGATAGCGTGCCTGGCGCAGCAGTTTGCCGAGGCTGCGCGAGACATGCAGTTCGTCGGGAAACAGCACCGTGCGCGGATCCGGCGACCACCAGAGAATCGGCTGGCCCTCGGAAAACCACGGAAAACAGCCATGACGATAAGCCGCGATTAAACGATCGGCAGACAGATCGCCGCCCGCGGCGAGCAATCCGTTGGGGTCGCGCATGGCCTTTTCCAGAGGCGGAAAAGTCAGGGAGTTACGTTGTAACCAAGTCAGCATGGTATCCGGGCTTGCAGTAGGGGTGGGCGGGGCGAGTTGTTGGGTACGCGGTAAAGTGTGCCGCTAAACGTTGCGAATGTCGTCTCGATCCTGCGCGACGTTCGCCGCATTGCAACTTGGCGAGTCGGGCGCGGTCGTAACCGAGCGCTGTGGCCCGGCACCTGGCCGGCATGGCGAGCGGTCAGTGACAGTTCAGAAGGTCTGGATGGCAATGCTTCGCTACGTTCATCAAATACACCTCATAAGCCTTTGTCACAAAAGACAATGCATGCTCAAATTGAAGCGCAGGTTTTATGCGCTTGGCTATGCTCAACGCTGGGGTTTGAAGCATGGCATCCGACGCACAAACCCGTACAATGCCGGGCTGTTACAGAATATTCGCCGGGCACTGTTTTGATACCTGTGTTTATAAAAGCAGCAGCGCAGTGTTAAAAGTAGTCTCAGTTGTGCCCGTCAACTTTTTTACCTGCCTGGATTGGGCAGTTTTTTATCGTCATTCAATAGATGGACGCGCCTCGGGCGCAGGAAAAGAAGCGTTTTGAAGAAATCCACCGAAGCACCAAAAACAGTCGTTCCGCTCTGGCGCCAACAGTTGCACTACCGGCTCAAGGAAGGTGCATTGATCGCCATCGGCGCCTTGTGCCTGTTCCTGATGATGGCTTTGCTGACCTACGGCAAGGACGATCCGGGCTGGAGTCACAACAGCAAGATCGACGACGTGCAGAATTTCGGTGGCCCGGCGGGCTCCTACAGCGCCGACATCCTGTTTATGGTGCTCGGTTACTTCGCCTATATCTTCCCGTTGCTGCTGGCGGTCAAAGCCTGGCAGATCTTCCGGCAGCGCCACGAACCGTGGCAGTGGAGCGGCTGGCTATTCTCCTGGCGCCTGATTGGTCTGGTGTTTCTGGTCTTGTCCGGCGCAGCTCTGGCGCATATCCATTTCCATGCCGCGACCGGTCTGCCGGCGGGCGCTGGTGGCGCTTTGGGCGAAAGTCTCGGCGATCTGGCGAAAAACGCGCTGAACATTCAGGGCAGCACGTTGCTGTTCATCGCGCTGTTCCTGTTTGGCCTTACGGTATTTACCGACCTGTCGTGGTTCAAGGTGATGGACATCACCGGCAAGATCACCCTCGACCTGTTTGAACTGTTCCAAGGCGCGCTGAATCGCTGGTGGTCGGCGCGTACCGAGCGCAAACAACTGGTCGCGCAACTGCGTGAAGTCGATGACCGCGTTCACGATGTGGTCGCGCCGACGGTCACCGACAAACGTGAGCAGGCCAAAGTCAAAGAACGCCTGATCGAACGTGAGCAAGCCCTGAGCAAGCACATGTCCGATCGCGAGAAACAAGTGCCGCCGGTTATCGCCCCGGCCCCGGCCAAAGCGCCCGAGCCAAGCAAGCGCGTGCAGAAAGAGAAACAGGTGCCGTTGTTCGTCGACAGCGCCGTGGAAGGCACCTTGCCGCCGATCTCGATTCTCGATCCGGCAGAAAAGAAACAACTCAATTACTCACCGGAATCCCTGGCGGCGGTCGGCCATTTGCTGGAGATCAAGCTCAAGGAGTTCGGTGTCGAAGTCACGGTGGATTCGATTCACCCGGGGCCGGTGATTACCCGTTACGAAATTCAGCCTGCCGCCGGCGTCAAAGTCAGCCGCATCGCCAACCTGGCGAAAGACCTTGCGCGTTCGCTGGCCGTGACCAGCGTACGTGTGGTCGAGGTGATTCCCGGCAAGACCACCGTCGGTATCGAGATTCCCAACGAAGACCGGCAGATCGTGCGCTTCTCCGAAGTGCTGTCGACGCCTGAGTACGACAACTTCAAATCGCCGGTCACCCTGGCACTCGGTCATGACATCGGCGGCAAACCGGTGATCACTGACCTGGCGAAGATGCCGCACTTGCTGGTGGCCGGTACCACCGGTTCCGGTAAGTCGGTGGGTGTGAACGCGATGATCCTGTCGATCCTGTTCAAGTCCGGCCCGGAAGACGCCAAGCTGATCATGATCGACCCGAAAATGTTGGAACTGTCGATCTACGAAGGCATTCCGCACTTGCTGTGCCCGGTCGTCACCGACATGAAAGACGCCGCCAACGCCCTGCGCTGGAGCGTTGCCGAGATGGAGCGCCGCTACAAGCTGATGGCGAAAATGGGCGTGCGCAACCTGTCTGGCTTCAACGCCAAGGTCAAGGAGGCCCAGGACGCTGGCGAGCCGTTGAGCGATCCACTGTACAAGCGCGAAAGCATTCACGACGAAGCGCCGCTGCTGCAGAAATTGCCGACCATCGTTGTGGTGGTCGACGAGTTCGCCGACATGATGATGATCGTCGGCAAGAAGGTGGAAGAACTGATCGCCCGTATTGCCCAGAAAGCGCGTGCGGCGGGTATTCACTTGATTCTCGCGACCCAGCGGCCATCGGTGGACGTGATCACCGGTCTGATCAAGGCCAACATTCCAACGCGTATGGCGTTCCAGGTGTCGAGCAAGATCGACTCCCGCACCATTATCGATCAGGGTGGCGCCGAACAACTGCTCGGTCACGGTGACATGCTCTATATGCCGCCGGGCACCAGCCTGCCGATCCGGGTTCACGGTGCGTTCGTTTCCGACGATGAAGTACACCGTGTGGTCGAAGCGTGGAAACTGCGCGGCGCGCCGGAATACAACGACGACATCCTCAACGGTGTCGAAGAAGCCGGCAGCGGTTTTGAAGGCAGCAGCGGTGGCGGTGACGGTGATGATCCGGAAGCCGACGCGCTTTACGACGAAGCTGTACAGTTCGTGCTGGAAAGCCGTCGTGCCTCGATTTCTGCGGTACAGCGCAAGCTGAAGATCGGCTACAACCGCGCCGCACGGATGATCGAAGCCATGGAAATGGCCGGCGTCGTCACCTCGATGAACACCAACGGTTCCCGTGAAGTCCTGGCTCCAGGCCCGGTACGCGACTGATTGCAAACGCAAGAGGCGGGACAATGATGTGCCGCCGCTCTCCCAACGAGTATTCAAGAGGACTCCCATGCGTCTTATCCGCATGCTGCTGCCAGTACTGGCGCTGACCACTCTCACGGCCCACGCCGATGACAAGGACGTGGCGCGTCTGACCCAATTGCTGGAAACATCCAAGACCCTGAGCGCGAACTTCTCGCAGCTGACCCTCGACGGCAGCGGCACGCAGTTGCAGGAAACCACTGGCAACATGACCCTGCAGCGTCCTGGCCTGTTCTACTGGCACACCAACGCGCCGGCCGAGCAGACCATGGTTTCCGATGGCAAAAAAGTCACCCTGTGGGACCCGGATCTGGAACAGGCGACCATCAAGAAGCTCGACGAGCGTCTGACCCAGACCCCGGCGTTGCTGCTGTCCGGTGATGTGTCGAAGATCAGTCAGAGCTTTGATATTTCCGCGAAAGAGGCGGGCGGTGTGATCGACTTCACCCTCAAGCCGAAAACCAAGGACACCCTGTTCGACAACCTGCGCTTGTCGTTCCGCAACGGTCTGCTTAACGATATGCAACTGATCGACAGCGTCGGCCAGCGCACCAATATCCTGTTTACCGGGGTCAAGGCCAACGAGCCGGTGCCAGCCTCCAAGTTCAAGTTCGACATCCCCAAGGGTGCCGATGTAATCCAGGAATAAACACAAAACCCTTTGTAGGAGTGAGCCTGCTCGCGATTCGATTTGTCAGTCACATCTTCATCGTCTGACCCACCGCTATCGCGAGCAGGCTCACTCCTACAGGGTCAATGATCGGCAAAATAGAGGTTTCAACGCTACGTGATGGATCTGTTTCGCAGTGCACCGATTGCTCAGCCACTGGCCGCGCGTTTGCGTGCGACCAATCTGGATGAGTACGTCGGTCAGGAGCACGTGCTCGCTCGCGGCAAGCCTCTGCGTGAGGCGCTGGAGCAGGGTGCCCTGCATTCGATGATCTTCTGGGGCCCGCCGGGCGTGGGTAAAACCACGTTGGCGCGGTTGCTCGCGGAAGTCTCCGATGCGCACTTCGAAACAGTCTCGGCGGTGCTCGCCGGGGTGAAAGAGATCCGTCAGGCCGTTGAAATCGCCAAGCAGCAGGCCGGCCAGTACGGCAAGCGCACGATTCTGTTCGTCGATGAAGTGCACCGCTTCAACAAATCGCAGCAGGATGCTTTTCTGCCGTACGTTGAAGATGGCACGCTGATCTTCATCGGCGCCACCACCGAAAATCCTTCGTTCGAACTCAACAACGCCTTGTTGTCGCGTGCCCGCGTCTACGTGCTGAAAAGCCTCGACGAAGCGGCGCTGCGTAAGCTGGTGCACCGTGCGCTCACCGAAGAACGTGGTTTGGGCAAGCGCAACCTGACGCTCAACGACGAAGGTTTCCAGATGCTGCTGTCCGCCGCCGATGGCGATGGCCGGCGTCTGCTCAATCTGCTGGAAAACGCCTCGGATCTGGCTGAAGACAACAGCGAAATCGGCACCGAGTTGCTGCAAAGTCTGCTCGGCGATACCCGTCGACGTTTCGACAAGGGTGGCGAAGCGTTTTACGACCAGATCTCGGCACTGCACAAATCGGTGCGTGGCTCCAACCCTGACGGCGCGCTGTACTGGTTTGCGCGGATGATCGACGGCGGTTGCGATCCGCTATACCTGGCCCGACGCGTGGTGCGCATGGCCAGCGAAGACATCGGCAACGCCGACCCGCGCGCCCTCAGCCTGTGCCTGGCGGCGTGGGAAGTGCAGGAGCGCCTCGGCAGCCCTGAAGGCGAGTTGGCCGTGGCCCAGGCCATCACTTATCTGGCCTGCGCGCCGAAGAGCAATGCGGTGTACATGGGCTTCAAAACCGCCCTGCGCGCTGCGGCCGAAAATGGCTCGCTGGAAGTGCCGCTGCACCTGCGCAATGCACCAACCAAACTGATGAAACAATTGGGTTACGGCGACGAATACCGTTACGCCCACGATGAACCGGACGCGTATGCCGCCGGCGAAGACTATTTCCCGGAAGAGCTCGATCCCATTCCGTTCTACCAACCGGTGCCGCGCGGCCTGGAGTTGAAGATCGGCGAGAAGCTCAACCATCTCGCCCAACTCGACCGTTTAAGCCCTCGGCAGCGGAGAAAATAGTGCTCCCACTGATCATTGCGGTCTCCGTTGGCGGCATGGCCGGCACCTTGTTGCGCTTCGCCACCGGCAATTGGATCAGCGCCAATTGGCCGCGGCACTTCTATACCGCGACGCTGGCCGTTAATATCGTGGGCTGTCTGTTGATTGGCGTGTTGTACGGCCTGTTTTTGATACGCCCGGAGGTGCCGATCGAGGTACGTGCCGGGTTGATGGTCGGCTTCCTCGGGGGGCTGACGACTTTTTCATCCTTTTCACTGGATACGGTGCGCTTGCTGGAAAGCGGGCAAGTGCCGCTGGCCTTGGGCTATGCGGCACTCAGCGTATTCGGCGGGCTGCTCGCGACGTGGGCTGGCCTGTCCTTGACCAAACTTTGATAACGAGAAACCGACATGCTCGATTCCAAACTGTTACGTAGCAACCTTCAGGACGTAGCGGACCGCCTGGCTTCCCGTGGCTTTGCCCTGGATACCGCGCGCATCGAAGCGCTGGAAGAACAGCGCAAGACCGTCCAGACCCGCACCGAAGCACTGCAGGCTGAGCGTAACGCGCGTTCCAAATCCATTGGTCAGGCCAAGCAGCGCGGCGAAGACATCGCGCCGTTGATGGCGGACGTCGAGCGCATGGCGGGCGAATTGAGCGCCGGTAAAGTCGAACTGGACGCGATCCAGACCGAACTGGACTCGATCGTACTGGGCATTCCCAACCTGCCGCACGAATCCGTGCCGGTCGGTAAAGACGAAGACGACAACGTTGAAGTGCGCCGCTGGGGCACCCCGACTGCCTTTGATTTTGAAGTGAAAGACCACGTTGCCCTTGGCGAGAAGTTCGGCTGGCTGGACTTTGAAACCGCCGCCAAACTGTCCGGCGCGCGTTTCGCTCTGCTGCGCGGCCCGATCGCCCGTCTGCACCGCGCCCTGGCGCAGTTCATGATCAACCTGCACGTCAACGAGCACGGTTACGAGGAGGCTTACACGCCTTATCTGGTCCAGGCCCCGGCGCTGCAAGGCACCGGTCAACTGCCGAAGTTCGAAGAAGACCTGTTCAAGATCGCCCGCGAAGGCGAAGCCGATCTGTACCTGATCCCGACCGCCGAAGTGTCGCTGACCAACATCGTTGCCGGCGAAATCGTCGACTCGAAACTGCTGCCGATCAAGTTCGTGGCGCACACCCCGTGCTTCCGCAGCGAAGCCGGCGCATCGGGCCGCGACACGCGTGGCATGATCCGTCAGCACCAGTTCGACAAAGTCGAGATGGTCCAGATCGTTGAGCCATCGCAATCGATGGAAGCGCTGGAAGGCCTGACCGCCAACGCCGAAAAAGTCCTGCAACTGCTCGGTCTGCCTTATCGCACCCTCGCGCTGTGCACCGGCGACATGGGCTTCAGCGCGGTCAAGACTTATGACCTCGAAGTGTGGATCCCGAGCCAGGACAAGTACCGCGAGATTTCGTCGTGCTCGAACTGCGGCGACTTCCAGGCCCGTCGTATGCAAGCGCGTTTCCGCAACCCGGAAACCGGCAAGCCGGAGCTGGTGCACACCCTCAACGGTTCGGGTCTGGCGGTTGGTCGTACGCTGGTTGCCGTGCTGGAAAACTACCAGCAGGCCGACGGCTCGATTCGTGTGCCGGACGTACTGAAGCCGTACATGGGTGGCCTTGAGGTCATCGGCTAAATGAAATATCTGCCGCTGTTTCACAACCTGCGCGGCAGTCGTGTGTTGGTCGTCGGTGGGGGGGAAATTGCCTTGCGCAAATCCCGCCTGCTGGCCGATGCCGGTGCGCTGCTGCGGGTGGTCGCACCTGAAATCGAAACGCAACTGCGCGAACTGGTCACTGCCTCTGGCGGTGAATGCCTGTTGCGCGGTTACGTCGAGGCCGATCTGGACGGTTGCGGGCTGATTATCGCCGCCACCGACGATGAGACGCTGAACGCACAAGTTTCCACCGATGCTCATAAGCGCTGCGTGCCGGTCAACGTGGTCGATGCGCCGGCCTTGTGCAGCGTGATCTTCCCGGCGATCGTCGATCGCTCACCGCTGATCATCGCGGTGTCCAGCGGCGGCGACGCTCCGGTGCTGGCGCGACTGATTCGCGCCAAGATTGAAACCTGGATTCCCTCGACTTACGGTCAATTGGCCGGGCTCGCCGCGCGTTTCCGCAATCAGGTGAAAAGCCTGTTTCCGGATGTGCAGCAGCGTCGTGGCTTCTGGGAAGACGTGTTTCAGGGGCCGATTGCCGATCGGCAACTGGCCGGGCAGGGCGCCGAGGCCGAGCGTCTGCTGCAAGCCAAGATCGATGGCGAGGCCATGGTCACCACCGGCGAGGTGTATCTGGTCGGCGCTGGCCCGGGCGATCCGGATCTGCTGACCTTCAAGGCTTTGCGTCTGATGCAGCAAGCCGATGTGGTGCTGTACGACCGCTTGGTCGCGCCAGCGATTCTAGAATTGTGCCGTCGCGATGCCGAGCGAGTTTACGTCGGCAAGCGTCGGTCTGATCACGCCGTGCCGCAGGATCAGATCAACCAGCAACTGGTCGATCTGGCCAAGGCCGGCAAGCGTGTGGTGCGGTTGAAGGGTGGTGATCCGTTTATCTTCGGCCGTGGCGGCGAAGAGATCGAAGAACTGGCCGCCCACGGCATTCCGTTTCAGGTGGTGCCGGGAATTACGGCGGCCAGCGGTTGCGCGGCGTATGCCGGGATTCCGCTGACCCATCGCGATCATGCGCAGTCGGTGCGCTTTGTCACCGGGCATTTGAAGGACGGTTCCACCGATCTGCCATGGGCCGACCTTGTCGCGCCGGCGCAGACGCTGGTGTTCTACATGGGGCTGGTGGGGTTGCCGGTGATCTGCGAACAACTGATCAAGCATGGTCGTTCAGCCGATACCCCGGCGGCATTGATTCAACAGGGCACCACGGTCAATCAGCGCGTCTTCACCGGCACGCTGGCTGATCTGCCGCAAATGGTGGCGGAGCATGAAGTGCATGCGCCGACACTGGTAATCGTTGGTGAAGTAGTGCAACTGCGCGAGAAGCTGGCGTGGTTCGAAGGGGCTCAGGCGCAGGTCTAGAAATACCGAGTCGCCCCATTCGCGAGCAAGCTCGCTCCCACAGGGGATTTGTGAACGACACATATCCCGTGTGGGAGCGAGCTTGCTCGCGAAGAGGCCTTTCAAGACCCTATAACTCTCAACCTTTTCGCCAAACCCCTTTGCCGCTCAACCGCGCCCGATCATGGGCCACAGTGAAATCCTGCGCCGGCCCCTTCGGCACAACCCCTGTCGGGTTGATCGTTTTGTGACTGCCGTAGTAGTGATTCTTGATGTGCTGGAAATCCACCGTCTCGGCAATTCCCGGCAGCTGATACACCTCACGCAACCAGTTCGACAGATTCGGGTAATCGGCAATCCGCCGCAGGTTGCACTTGAAGTGCCCGTGATAAACCGCGTCGAAACGAATCATCGTGGTGAACAGGCGGACGTCCGCTTCAGTCAGGTATTCCCCGCTCAGATAACGGTTGGCGCCCAAAACGCGCTCAAGGTGATCGAGCTCGGCAAACACCTCATCGAACGCTTCTTCATAAGCCTGTTGCGACGTCGCAAAGCCTGCGCGATACACGCCGTTATTCACCGCCGGATAGATTCGCTCGTTCAGCGCATCAATCTCGACGCGTAATGGCGCTGGGTAGAAATCCAGATCATTGCCGGTCAAACCATCAAACGCGCTGTTGAACATGCGGATGATCTCTGCCGATTCATTGCTGACGATGCGCTTGAGCTTCTTGTCCCACAGCACCGGCACGGTGACGCGGCCGGTGTAATCGGCAGTGTCGGCGGTGTAGCGCTGATGCATGAATTCAAAGCCATCAAGCTTGTCGCCGGTCGAGCCGAGTGCTTGGTCGAAGGTCCAGCCGTTCTCCAGCATCAACCAACTGACCACCGAAACGTCGATCAGATTTTCCAGACCTTTGAGCTTGCGCAGGATCAGCGTGCGATGCGCCCATGGACAGGCGAGAGAAACGTAGAGGTGATAGCGTCCGGCTTCCGCGGCAAACCCGCCTTCACCGCTCGGGCCCGGCTGGCCATCGGCGGTGACCCAGTTGCGGCGTTTTGCCTGTTCACGCTGGAACGCGCCGTCCTTGCTGCTTTCGTACCACTTGTCCTGCCAGTGGCCATCGACGAGTAAACCCATGATCAAGACTCCGTAAACCAATAATCGTTGGAGTCGAGTCTATTCCGATGAGTTCGAACAAAAAGCGCAAAGATCAGGCGCGAATGATCGGTTAAATCGATTTGTTCCGCGCGGCCCAGTAGTGCTCGGCGGTTGCGAAGGCTTGCTCACGGCTTTGACCGAGACCGCGCAAGGCCAGAGCCATGGTCGCAATCAGGGCCATTTGCGGGTAGCTGTCGACCACGTCGCCGCGCCATACGGCTTTCAAATGTTCAACGTCGAGGGTCGCCGGTTTGACGTGGCGTTGCGCCGACAATTGCGGCCATTCCTCATCCCAGCTCTCGCCGCCGGTGGTGCCGTAGAGGTGGCTGTCGGCATCCGGGTTGATCTCGATTTCGCCGCCATCGCCCTTGACCACAATCGCCGTGTCGCCGAGCAGGCCGCTGGCATCGCGATGCACGGCTTGGTAGCCGGGGTGGAAAATGCTTTGCAGGCCGCAACGCGCGCCCAGCGGATTGAGAATCCGCGCCAGGGAATGAATCGGTGAGCGCAGACCCAAGGTGTTGCGCAGGTCGATCATCTTCTGCAACTGCGGCGCCCAGTCCACCAGCGGCATGAAGGCCAGGCCGCAGTTGTCCAGCGCTGTGCCGACCTGCTGCCAGGTGCGGCACAACGGAATGTTCAACTCACCGAGCAGTTGCTCGCTGTACAGCCGCCCGGCCGTGTGTGCGCCGCCGCCGTGCATGAAAATGCGCACGCCGTTTTGCGCCAGGCATTTTGCCGCCAGCAGATACCACGGTAGATGGCGCTTCTTGCCGGCATAGGTCGGCCAGTCCAGATCAACGTTCAGCTTCGGCGCCTGCAAGCGCTCGCGCAATGCTTCGGTGAAGCCGGCCATTTCCTCGGCGCTTTCTTCCTTGTGCCGCAGCAACATCAGGAACGCGCCGAGCTGGGTGTCTTCAACCTTGTCGTCGAGCACCATGCCCATGGCTTCGCGGGCTTCTTCACGAGTCAGATCGCGGGCGCCGCGTTTGCCCTTGCCGAGAATGCGCACGAATTGGGCGAACGGGTGTTCGGCAGGGGTTTCGAGGGTCAGTGCTGGAAAATCGATCATAAGCAATTCGTCGGTTTGGGCAGGCCCGCCAGTTTTGCGGCGAGTTTGGCGGGGGTGCCTTTGAACAGTCGGTTCAGGTGCAGGCTGTTGCCTTTGTCCGGGCCGAGTTTCAACGCGGTGTACTTGATCAGCGGTCGGGTGGCCGGGGACAGCTGGAATTCGGCGTAGAAGTTGCGCAGCAATTCGAGGACTTCCCAATGTTCGGCGGTCAACTCGATGTCTTCGGCGGCCGCAAGGGCGCTGGCAACGTCGGCGGACCAGTCACTCAGGTCGACGAGAAAACCGTCCTTGTCCAGTTCGATGGCGCGGGCGCCGACGGTCATGGAATTCATAGCCAACTGTTGACCTTGTCGTGGTGGATCGACAATTCGACAAAGGCCGGATAATCGATGGCGTCGGCCCAGTCCGGGACTTCGATGGCGCGAGCCTGTGCATCTTCGGCAAGGACGAATAATTTGATTTGGCGTTGTTCCAGTGCAGTGAACGGCGCGGTGCCTGGTTGCAACGCATACACCGCATCGCCGGAGAGCAGCAAAGCATCAGCGCTGCCGATCAGGCGCAGGCAACTGGTCAGGCGATCGTCGCCAAACGGGGAATGAGACAACACATGCAAAGTCGACATCAGAGGGTGATCACCTGGTCGTAACGGTCAATAAGGGCGGTGATCTGCTCGGCGGCCAGCGGCTGCGCTTCGTCCAGCGACAGATTGTTCAGTCCGCGAGTGCTGGCGCTGTCGGAGCAATAGAACAGCTCTTCAACGCCAAACATCGGCAGCGCTTGCAGGTTGGCGCTGAGGTCTTTCTGTTGCAGGGCCTTGGCGTTCTGCCCGGCGGCCAGTTGCAACACACCGTCATCGAGAAACAGCAAACCGATCGGCAGATCAAAGGCGCCACCGGCCAGCACGATATCCAGCGCTTCGCGAGCGCCGGGGCCAGACCACGGTGATTGGCGGCTGACGATCAACAGGGATTTGGCCATCTCACGCACCTCCGAAGCAGATCAGGCGGTCAGCGTCTTGCACCGCGTCATGCAACTGACCGAGACCGGACAATTCCCACGGTGCGCTGACCGAAATCGCGTCACGCTGGTAGCGCTTGGCTTCTTCAGCATTCAGCGCTCCACGGCGCAGGGCGGCGGCGATGCACACGACGCCGTCCAGTTGCTGCTCGGTGATGAACGCGCGCCATTGTTTGGGAAGGTCGAGTTCGTCCTGCGGGGTAACCACCGCATCCGAAGCGTTATAAACGCCGTCCTGATAGAAAAACAGCCGGACAATCTCATGCCCACCGGCCAGCGCAGCCTGTGCAAACAGCAGGGCGCGGCGCGAGGAGGGCGCATGGGCGGCGGAAAACAGCACGATGGCGAACTTCATGACGGACTCGATCAGCAAAACTGCGGCCATGATAAAGCTTTATCGAAGCCGCCGCGAAACCTTGTAGGCCTTCGCCTGCTCGCGATAGCGGTCTGTCAGCTGGTGAAGATGAAGAATGTGCCGGCGTCTTCGCGAGCAGGCTCGCTCAGAGATTTTTGTTGTCCTCGGTTAGCGCGGCATATAGCCCAGTTGCCAGCGCCGCGGGATTTTCAGCGAGAGCAGCCCGATCATCGCCGCCAGCACACCGCTGACAAACATCGCCTTCAGTCCCAAGTGATGTTCCAGCACAGCCCCCAGAATCGCGCCGATAAACATCCCGCTCCATGGCACCAGTTGCACCCGCCAGCCACTGCGCCGTTCGCCAAGCATCCAGCGGCCCAATCCACGGCCGAACCGCGACAACGCGCCAGTCACGTAAGTCAGCCCGACCGGCAAGCCATTCACTTCTTCAACCGCCGCGTTGAGCATGCCCATCGCAATGATCGCCGCCAGCAGCGCAGGCAGTTGGGTTTCGAATGGCCAGAGCGCCGCCGCGCACAGCAGGGTGGCGATACACAGCAGCAGCGGCAGCGCCCGGCGTCCACCGAAACGTGCGACGACAACCCCCAAGGCATTCCCGACAATAAATGTCGCGACGAGGATCACCAGACGCACGATCAACCCGACATCGCCATCGCTGATCGCCACGGCGAGTCGAGTGGTGTTGCCGCTCATGAACGAGACGAAATCGCCGCTGGCCATAAAGCCGATGGCGTCGGTCATTCCGGCCAGCACCGAGAGGCTGGCCACCAGCGCCAGACCCACTCGTCCGCGCCATTTTTGCGTATGCAAGTGGCCAGGGCTGGCGCGATGAGTCGAGGCGGATGGCAACATTGCTGGCGGTGTCCTTCGGCGGCGGTTACGGTTCTATGCCATACAAATCGCAATATTCCAGCCAATCCATCCCGGCCATTTCCGCGACTTCACGATGTACTTCCAGGCGCTGCGCCTGATATTCCTCAGGCGAGTCGGCCGTCAGTTGCAAGGTCAACTCCCAAGCAAATAACCCGAGGCTTTCCGCTTCGGCTTCAAACGCCTCATGCAGTCGTTCCTCGCGATACTGCGCTTGAGTTTCGCCTTTGGCCTGAGCCAGCAGCGGATTGAGGTGGTCGAGGGTTTCGCGCAGTTCGGGACGCGCGTCGAGAAATACTTTCAGGGCATGTTCATGTCGCTGGTCGGTAGGCGCCATGTGTTTTCCTTGTGAGGCTGATGACCTTAGGTTGCCGCAGCGGCCCGCGCGTGTCGCGCTATAAATGCAGTAAAGCAGAACGATTTCTGCTGCTGCGGTGATACAGTCCGCTTTTTTCTGAATGAGCGAATGCAATGCGAATGCTGATGGTAGCGCTGGCGGCGACGCTGCTGGCCGGTTGCGCAGGCTCGGTGATGGACGATGCTCGCACGAAAACCCCGTACAAGGTGTTGACGTCGAACAAAGCCGAAAAAGACGTGGCGCGGTGTGTGCAGTTTGGTTGGCAGGACGAAGCGGTATTTGGTGTCGATGCGGCGGCGTATCTGGAACCACGCAAAGCGGGTGGTACGACGGTGTACACCCGTTCGGCGGAGTCGTTTGTCGACGTGATCACCGAGGCATCGGGCACGACGTTGAATTACTACGCGCAGAAGGATGATTTTGTCGCCAAGCGCCGGTTGGCGGCGTTGGCGACTTGCCTCTGATCATGCATTGAGGTGGCTCCCGCCATCGTCGGAACGCCGCCCGTAGCAGGCTCGCTCCCACATTGGAATACATTCCAATGTGGGAGCGAGCCTGCTCGCGAAGAGGGCGGTACATTCAACCTACAAGTCGCTTCTGGAAAAAATGCCGTTTGTGCCCCGGCGGATAATCGACGATTTCCCCAAACTGGCTATACCCCAGTTTCTTGTAGAACTCAGGTGCCTGAAAGTCGAACGTGTCGAGCCATGCGCCGATGCAGCCTTTCTCCCGCGCCAGCTCTTCGGCCATGCGCATCAGCTTCGAGCCAATTCCCTGGCCCCGGCCTGCTTCAGGCACTGACAGCAAATCGATGAACAGCCACTGGCAGACCAGTCGGCCATAGAGTCCGCCCAAAATCTGATCCTGATCGTCACGCACCAGCAAGGTGAGTGGCTCAGAGACGGCAATTCCGGCCTTGGCCACGTTATAGGCGTGCAGGGGGGCCAAAATGGCCTGGCGTTCTTCTTCGGTGGAATGCTGCGACAGCTCAATGCGTAAGTTCATGCATGACTTCCTTGTTGTTTGAATTCGCAGCCTATCCTGCCCCGCGGCCATCTTCCAAGCCCTTCTTCAACCCGGTGGAACTGCCGCTCTCGCCTCGGGGTCTAGCCTTTACAGCGTCACTCCAGCACGCGGTTGATGAGGATCCCCTATGAATATTTTCGAAGCCCTTCGCGAAAGCCATGATCGCCAGCGCAGCTACGCCAAGACCTTGATCGAAACCAGTGGCGACACGCCGGAGCGGGTTGAAGCCTACAAACAGCTCAAGGCAGAACTCCAGGCCCATGAAACAGCGGAAGAGCGCCATTTCTACATTCCGTTGATGGAGCTTGATGACGGTGTCGATCTGAGCCGCCATGCCATCGCCGAACACCATGAAATGGACGAGATGATGGAAGAGCTCGATGAGACCGAGATGTCCAGCCCGGCCTGGCTGGCCATCGCGAAAAAGCTTTCTGACAAGGTTCATCACCATCTCAAGGAAGAAGAGCAGAAGTTCTTCCAGATGGCCGGCAAGTTGCTCAACGAAAAACAGAAAGAACAACTCGCCGGGCAGTACGAAAAGGAGTTCAACGCACAGTTGCCATGAGTACTGAATGGCAGCTTTTGCAGTATTGCCGTGTAATCTTTTGACCACATATTAGGTGGGCGTTGTCGCAGAAGACTGTATATGCATCCAGTATTTGCGATGTTTTTACGGTTCAAAGCTGCTGACTGCGACAAAACCGCCGATGGACAAAAAATCCCTCTCCGTTAGCTTGAAGGCCTCTCCTCGGAAAGGAGAGTTCTTAAATCAACGGAGTGAAAAATCATGAATCAACCACAAACCCAACTGCGACACGGTCGTGTCATTTCCCCTGCAAGCCGTGGTGCGGTTGCCATTGAGCAAGGATTGCTCGGTGCCTGGCAGGTCAATGAAATGGAAGGCGGGAAGAATTTCCCGGCACTGGCAGCGGGGCCGTTCCCGGCGCCTTACCAGAGCGACTCGGACAGTGTCACGCCACCGGCCGATGGCTACATTCTCAGCGGTGGCAAGAGCGATGCCCGCGATTGCGTGAACTTCACCAATGATGAAATGAGCAAGAAACTCGCTCGTCCGTTCACCTGGCCGCTGCTCAATGTCGCCCCGGGGCAGACCCTCGAAATCAAATGGGAATACACCGCGCCGCACACCACCCGCGGCTACCGCTGGCTGATCACCAAGGATGGCTGGGACCCGAAACAACGCATCAGCCGCGCGCAACTGGAAGCGCAACCGTTCTTCGAGGACTTCTACACTCAGGTGCCTTATTACAGCTATCCGAATGAGCTGAAGGCCAAGGTCAATCACGCGGTGAAACTACCGGCCAACAAGAAGGGCCATCACGTGATCGTGCTGATGTGGATCGTTGCCAACACCGGTAACGCCTTCTATCAGGCTTTCGACGTCGACTTCAAATAACGGCGCTGTGTCGCCAAACCCACACGTTCTGAAGGATTAGAACATGTCAAAAATCGATTTCTCTTTAGTGCAAAGCGCGGCGAGCGATGCCGCTTCGCTGATGCCGAGCATTGCCGGTAAAAAGATCCTCATGGGCTTCTGGCACAACTGGCCTGCGGGTCCGAGCGATGGTTACCGCCAAGGCCGCTTCGCCGGCCTATCGCTGGAGGACGTGCCCAAGGAGTACAACGTGGTCGCGGTGGCGTTTATGAAGGGTAGCGGTATTCCTACTTTCAAACCCTTCAACGTTTCCGACGCTGAGTTCCGCCGTCAGGTTGGCGTGCTCAACAGCCAGGGACGGGCCGTGCTGATTTCCCTCGGTGGCGCCGATGCGCATATCGAGTTACGCAGCGGGCAGGAACAACCGCTGGCTAAAGAAATTATCCGTCTGGTGGAAACCTACGGCTTCGACGGGCTGGACATCGATCTTGAACAGAGCGCGATTGATTTCGCTGCCAATAAGACAGTCCTGCCGGCCGCACTGAAACTGGTCAAGGATCACTACGCAGGCCAGGGCAAGCACTTCATCATCAGCATGGCCCCGGAGTTCCCGTACCTGACCAGCACCGGCAAATACATCAGCTATTTGCAGGCACTGGAAGGCTACTACGACTTCATCGCCCCGCAGTTCTACAACCAGGGCGGCGACGGGGTCTGGGTGCCGGAAGCCAACAACGGCGCAGGTGCGTGGATTGCGCAGAACAACGATGCGCTGAAAGAGGATTTCCTCTTCTACCTGACCGAAAGTCTGGTGACCGGCACTCGCGGCTTCACGCGGATCCCCGCAGACAAGTTCGTCATCGGCCTGCCGGCCAACAACGATGCGGCGGCCACCGGTTATGTGATCGACAAAACCGTGGTCGGGAATGTCCTCAAGAGTCTAGCGATCAAGGGGCTGCCGATCAAAGGCTTGATGACCTGGTCGGTGAATTGGGACAACGGCACCAGCAAGGATGGCGTGCCGTACAACTGGGAATTCAGTCGGCGTTATGGGCCGTTGATTCACGGGGCTCGTTCAGTCGAGCAGGGTGTCGGTGACATACAGTCGCAAGTCGCTCGTTAGCTGCAAATAAAGAAGCCCGGTAGCGCTGCCGGGCTTTTCTTTTTTTAGCGGTTGTTGCTTTAAGTAGGTGACGGGGCTGCTCTGATTAAACCGAAGCAGAAAAACTGGACCTGAAATTTGAGGCCCCTGTAAGTACGCGTACTAGTCAGCCAGGTTTTCGTTCAACTTCCTTTCGATATGGCGTAGCCATACTTCGCCGGAAGCCCATTTGTTCCAGTAACAATAGTAACAATGCATTTCTTTTAAGAGGAACGCCCGCAGGTCTGTTTCTTTTAGCTTTTTGCTGAGCAGGGCTCGCAGTTCGCTACGGACTAAAATCAGCACTTCTTTATCTGAATTTTTCAAAAAGTCGTCAATGACTTGATCCGCTGTGTCATGTTCCACCAGCCAATCTTGATGGAAATAGGCGCCAAAAAAATCTTGAGCTTCTGGAAAGTCATTTTTCATAGCTCTGGAAATCCCGTTAGTAAAAAATATCCCAAAGGCAGCGCAGGGTCTTTTTTCAAGACCAATAGCAATTTTGATGCTGATTGAGAGTGCGTAAGGCCATTGGGCATACTCACACCCACTGGTCGGCCGAGATCATGCGAAAAACTCGTTTTTCCTTTGTTGCTGTTCAAGAATTGAATCACTTTTTGCGAATTCGAGCTTAATGCTTCAGATACTGCAGCTTCAGCTTCGGCGCGATTCATGAAAGTAGAAGCTGCAGGAATGTTGGGCTCTGCATGTAGTCTTTGAGCCAGTTGGATATCAGTTCTTCCAACATGCTTGATAATCAGATGCCCACCTTGGGCTTCATGGGCAGCTAATCCCCCGCCTGGAACAATTTCACTATACGGCCCATCTGCCTGTATCGCTCCCGGGCACGGAGTGCAAGCCAATCCCAACGGATCCACCCACCCCGTCGGATTCGGCACGTACTGGTACTGATTCAGCCCACCGGCCAACTTGATGGGATCCGGTGTCAGATACCGGCCCAGCCGCGGGTCGTAGTACCGGTGCCGGTTGTAATGCAGGCCGCTTTCCGCATCGAAGTACTGCCCCTGAAAGCGCAGCGGCTGGTTCAGGTAGTCCTCGCCGGCCAGGGTCAGTGCGGCGACTTTGCCGTAGGCGTCGTATTGCGCGGACCAGACGATGTCGCCGCTGTAGTCGGTGAGTTCCTGCGGGGTGCCGAGGTGGTCGAGTTGGTAATAAAACGGGCAGGCTTTTTTCGGGCCTTTGCCGTCGAGCAATGCCAGCGGGCGGAAGGTGCCGGGTTCGTAGACGTAGCTGCGGTATTCGCTTTCGCTGCTTTCGGCGACGAGG